>NZ_QXJC01000009.1 GCF_003570885.1 Simplicispira hankyongi | reverse complement strand
ACCTACTTCACCCGCCGCACCACCGCATCCAGCAAACCCCTCTCGGGGCTTACCTGCCGTCAGCAGCGCAGCCTTGCATTGTAGTACGGGTTTTTACTCGAAGGCAAGGTCCAGCTAAAAAATTTTAATCTCCTCGCTTACAGAACTCCTTGAACAACCCAACCTATGCCGTTGCCGATAATCGGGGCACATGGCACTCATCACTCTATCCAATGCACAGCTCGCTTTCGGGCATGTCGCCCTGCTAGACCACGCAGATTTTTCCTTAGAGCCTAGCGAACGCGTAGGACTTATCGGACGCAACGGAGCAGGGAAGTCCTCGCTTCTAAGAATCCTTGAAGGCACTCGCCCACCCGACGATGGCACACGGCAAGTGCAGCGGGGGGTGCGACTGGCGTTTGTTGCGCAGGAGCCCGTGCTTGAGGCGAATGGCACAGTGTTCTCGTGTGTTTCAGAGGGGCTGTCGCCTGTAATCGCACTACGCGAACGCTATTTTTCTGGGGCACAAGACGACGACCTTGATGCGCTGCAAACACAAATCGAAGCCCAAGAAGGCTGGACCTGGGAGCAGCGCGTTGCGGAGACCCTGGAACGCCTGCACTTGGATGGTTCAGCACGTGTCGGCGATCTCTCAGGCGGGAAGAAGAAGCGCGTGGCGCTTGCCCAGGCTCTGGTAACTCGGCCTGACATCCTTCTGCTGGATGAGCCAACTAACCACCTTGATCTTGACTCCATCGAATGGCTTGAAGAGTTGCTGCGCGACTTCAAAGGCAGCATCGTCACTATCACGCACGACCGCACATTCCTGGATCGCGTAGCAACACGCATTGTCGAGCTTGATCGAGGGCGGCTGTTGTCCTATCCTGGAAATTTTGCTCGGTATTTGGAGCAAAAACAGGAGCAGATGGCCCAGGAACGCATCATCGAAGCAAAGGCCGAACGGCTGCTGGCACAGGAGGAAATTTGGATTCGCAAGGGCGTGGAAGCCCGTCGGACTCGAAGTCAAAGTCGGATTTCCCGCCTTGAGATGCTGCGCAAAGACCGTGCGACACGTCGTGATGCGATGGGTGCGGTCAAGCTTGATATTTCCTCGGGAGCTCAAAGCGGCAAGCTGGTTGCAGAATTGGCGAATGTCTGCAAGAGCTACGGTGAGACGCAGATAGTGTCCGGCTTCAGCGCGACGATTCTGCGTGGTGACAAAGTTGGACTAATTGGTCCGAACGGAGCAGGGAAAACCACGCTCCTAAAGCTCATTTTGGGAGAGATAGCGCCTGACAGCGGGTCAGTGCGGCAGGGCTCCAAGATACAGGTGGCTTATTTCGATCAGATGCGCGAGGGAGTCGACCTCGATGCGACTCTGGAGGATTTCATCAGCCCCGGAAGTGAGTGGATTGAAATAGGACGGGAGCGCAAACATGTAAAGAGCTATCTGGGTGATTTCCTTTTTGCGCCCGCGCGGGCGCGCTCTCCAGTGCGCTCATTGTCGGGCGGGGAGCGCAACCGGCTGTTTCTGGCGCGCCTTTTTGCACGCCCCGCCAATGTTCTTGTGCTCGATGAGCCGACCAATGATCTGGATATCGAGACACTCGACCTGCTTGAGGAGTTGCTACAAAACTACGACGGCACTGTTTTTCTGGTGAGTCATGACCGCAGCTTTCTCGACAACGTCGTGACAAGCACCATCGCATTTGAAGGTGACGGAGTGTGGCGCGGGTATGAAGGCGGAGTGCGCGATTGGCTCTTGCAATCGGCCCGCGCACGTGAACTGGCCACGCCACGCGCCAAGATCATGAAAGAGCAAGCCGACAAAAATCCAAAAGAAATGGCGCCCTATCGCTCAACCAGCGACGAGAAGCCGCTATCAAAAAAGAAGTTGAGTTACAAAGATCAACGCGAATTGGATGGTTTGCCTCAACAAATCGCTGCGCTAGAAACAGAGCAGCGGGGCCTACAGACGGCGCTTGCAGATGGCGCTCTCTACCAGACCGATAGCGTACGGGCCATTGCACTTCAAATAAGAGAGGCAGAAATTGAGACCGCTTTGATGGCTGCATTGGAACGCTGGGAAGCGTTGTCGGCGTGACGCTAGCAGCCTACCTCAAATGCGGTGGAGCACACGATCCGCACCGCTACGCAGACGCGCGACCAGTGCAGGCGCAATTGCCTGAAGAGGTAGCACCTCATCAGCGGCGCCATGTGCAATAGCCTCCCGTGGCATGCCGAATACGACACAACTTGCCTCGTCCTGCACAAAGTTATAACTCCCCGCATCCTTCATTTCACGCATGGCTACTGCGCCATCTGCGCCCATTCCGGTCAACATGATCGCCAGTGCATTGCGGCCCACAAATGCCGCACCAGACTTGAACAGGACCTCAACCGAAGGTTTATGGCGATTGACCGGCACACCGTCGTCCACTACGGCAATGTAATTCGCGCCGCTGCGTCCAACGTGAAACTGCGTACCCCCAGGGGCGACATAGGCATGGCCCGGCAATAAGCGCTCTCCGTTTGCAGCCTCTTTCACGCGAATTTGGCAGAGGCTATTGAGGCGTGCCGCAAAACTCGTCGTGAAACCTGCAGGCATGTGCTGCGTGATAACGATTGCTGGCGAATCAGGAGGCATGTGCACCAATATTTCCTTGATGGCTTCGGTGCCGCCCGTGGATGCGCCAATGAATACAATTTTTTCGGTAGACAAGCGCCCGAGAAGCGCCGTTGGTGCCTCCACACCTCCCGAGCGCGCAGTGCCGCTAGTAGAAGGGGCTTGTTGCGAAAGGCGTCTCACCCTGGCTACCGCTGCCACGCGAATCTTATCAACGATTTGTTGAGATAGATCGCTTAGACCATTGGCTACGCCTATCCGCGGTTTAGCGACAAAATCCACGGCGCCCAACTCTAACGCCTTCATTGTGACCTCAGCACCACGCTCTGTCAGCGTGGAAATCATCACCACAGGCGTCGGGCGCAAGCGCATTAGCCGCCCCAGGAAATCGATGCCGTCCATGCGGGGCATTTCGACATCCAGCGTGATGACATCGGGGTCATGCTCCCGAATTAGTTCCCGTGCGATCAGGGGATCGTTGGCTGTCGCCACGCATTCCATATCGGGCTGGCGGTTAATGATCTCCGACAGCAAACTGCGTACCAAGGCTGAATCGTCTACTACTACGACGCGAATTTTCTTACCCATTTTCGGACTGCTCCGTCAGAAAAGATCTACTGAGCCGCCCGACGTCACCCGCGCAACAGTCTGCGCATTTCCGCCCTTCTCTTGCGCAACCAAATCCTCCGGATGAGCATGCGCGAGTCGCTTGACCATGGCTTTTCCTGTAACCGGAAAAAAACAAACCTTGCGAGGATAAATATCCAACACATCTTCTGATACCACAGGAATTCGCTCAGTCTGTAGATAGTTAACAACAAAGGCCGTATTTCTCTCGCCAACATTCATGGTCGTGAAACTATGCATCACCTGCGCACCGCCAAATATTTTAGCCTGCATCGTTTCTCGCCGCGCCCCTAACTTAAGCATTTCATTAATTAAAAGCTCCATCGCGTAAGAGCCATAGCGCCCTGACACATCCAGTGAATCACCATCAGGCAACATAAAATGGTTCATTCCTCCCACGCGCATTCGACTATCCCAGATACATGCAGCAATGCAAGATCCAAGAACCGTCATGATCACAAGATTCTCATTCGCCACGAAATATTCGCCTGGAAGCACCTTGACGGCGTTATATTGAAAATGATTATCAAAATAAAAGAACGAAGCTAGTCCAGGTCTTTTGAACCTAGATTTAAGTTCATCCAACGAAGAATCAGGTGCAGCGACGTGATTGTTCCCATAAATTTCCGGTGCCAAGGGAGCAATGCGTGGGGCACGGCGTCGCTCAGATGGTGCGGCTGCCGCTGGAAGGGAGTTCACAGCAGCAATGGAAATAGGTTTTTGGGAGATCATGCGAATCGGAATATTGCTTGATATGCAGGTTGCTTATCGACGCTCATACACGGTTTTTCCTCGCAAGGAAAAAAGATCACGTGATTCGCTGAAATTCTCGGCATGCCCCACAAAGAGCATGCCACCAGGCTTGAGCACGCGGTGAATCCGTTCCAGGACGCGGCGCTGTGTGGGAGCGTCAAAATAAATCATGACATTGCGACAGAACACCACATCAAACGGATCACGAAATGGCCAGTCATCCCGAATTAGATTTACACTTATGAAATCAATAGCTCGCGAAAGTTCTGATTTGACGCGCACCAACCCTGAATTTTCTCCTTTTCCCCGGAGAAAAAATTTATGCATCCGTTCAGGCGTCAATCCTTTGAGATTTTCCAGTCGATATACTCCTTGCGCAGCAGTCGCCAAAACTCGCGAATCTATATCGCTAGCCACAAGTCGAAACGTTGCGCTACTCCCTATGGTCTCCAATGCTGTGATTGCAATAGAATACGGCTCCTCCCCCGTAGAAGCCGCATTGCACCATACTCGCCACGCTGCGCCGGGCGGCCCAGAGCGAAGATGCTCAGCAAAAATATCAAAATGATGCTGTTCACGAAAAAAGGCAGTGAGGTTGGTAGTTAGTGCATTGATAAATTCCTGCCACTCCGCGCCATCGTGTTGCTCAAGCCAGCCCAAGTAATCGTGGAAGCTGTTATGTCCGGTTTCCCGAAGACGCCGGGAAAGGCGGCTATAAACCATGGCATGTTTGCCATCATGGAGACTAATCCCTGCCCGCTGATAAATCAGGGCTTGCACCCTGGTAAAATCTGCATCTGTCCAGACAAATTCACGCCCTTGCTTCAACGGGCCTGTCGCAGAAGAAGTTTCACCCACGAGCGACTTCATTTGGCCGTCTTCCTGCAGATTTTCATTACTCCACCAATAAAATCTAAGCTGCTTTGGTTATCAGGAAAATTTTTTGCTAGGGCTCATTAATCAACCAATTAATCCACCGCCGCCACCAATCCCATATCTACATTTGACATTAATTTTTCTATATCAAGAAGAATTAACATTCTGTCATTTACAGATCCCAAACCAAAAATACAGGCGCTATCAATCGCACTCTCTATATCTGGCGCAGATTGAATATTATCAGGAGCAATCTCCATCACATCACTAACAGAATCCACCACAATGCCAACAATTCTATTGCACAGATTAAGAATAATCACAACCGTAAAATCATCATATTTTACAAGTTTACAATTAAATCTAATCCGCATATCGACTATGGGCACTATAGTGCCGCGTAAATTAACCACCCCCTTAATAAACTCCGGGGAGTGGGCAATTCTAGTTGGCGACTCATACCCCCGTATCTCTTGAACCTTGAGAATATCTATTCCATACTCTTCATTTTCAAGACGAAAAGTGAGATATTCGCGAAATCCAGGGGATACAGCAGCATTATTTTTTTCATTTACATTCATTGCAATTTCTCCCTTTCAAAGCTGCCGGGATGGTTTATGTATTCAATGGCGAGCACGGCGCACCATGCTACTGGTATCTAGAATCAAAGCTACTTTTCCATCCCCCAATATGGTCGCACCAGATACATTAGGAACTTTCCGATAGTTGGACTCAAGATTTTTTACTACCACTTGATGTTGCCCAAGAAGCTCGTCCACTAACAGGGCGATTCGACTCCCATCAGACTCCACGACAACCATAATATCACTAGATTTTCCAGACCCATTTCTTGGTATTTGAAATATTTTCTCCATAGCAATCACTGGCATATATTCTTCACGCACTTTTACAAGTCGAGAGCCTTGTGCCACGGTGCTAACTTCTTCGGTATTGACCTGAAAGGATTCAACTACCGACGACAATGGAAGAATATAGACCTCATTACCAACACCGACGGACATACCGTCCATAATGGCCAATGTCAAGGGCAGTCGTACGGATACCCGCATCCCGTACCCTTCGGACGAATCCACTTCCACACTGCCGTTAAGCGCTGCGATGTTTCGTTTCACCACATCGAGCCCCACGCCACGGCCCGACACATCGGTGACCACCTCTGCCGTCGAAAATCCTGGGGCAAAAATAAGCTGCCAGACCTCCGCATCGGTCAATTGATCCGACACATCCATGCCTCGCTCTCGCGCCTTTCGCAGGATTTTTTCGCGAGACAGGCCCCGGCCATCGTCCTTCACCTCAATGACGATGGATCCGCCTTGGTGGGACGCAGAAAGAGTAATGGTGCCGTGCTCTGGCTTACCTTTTGCCAGACGATCCGCGGGCATCTCAATTCCGTGATCCCCGCTGTTGCGCACCAAGTGCGTCAACGGATCGGTAATTTTCTCCACGAGGCCCTTGTCGAGCTCTGTGGCCTCACCAAACGTAACGAGATCCACCTTCTTGCCCAGCTTGTTGGCGAGGTCACGCAGCATACGCGGGAACCTGCTGAACACAATGGACATCGGAATCATGCGGATGGACATTACCGATTCCTGCAGGTCGCGCGTGTTCCTGTCGAGATCGGCCAAGCCTGCGAGGAGCTGCTGGTACACCGCAGCATCCAGGTCGCGACTGTTTTGCGCCAGCATCGCCTGCGTAATCACCAACTCTCCCACCAAGTTGATTAATTGGTCGACTTTATTGACTGCGACACGAATGGTGCTGGACTCCACATGCGCCTGGGTGCCGGCTTTGGCCTCAGAAACCTTGGAAGGCACAGCCTTGTTTACAGCGAGAGTACCGCCATCAGTTACCGCCGCCTGCACCGTGATGGGCAGCGGGGCTGTGCCTGGGGAGCCTGGAGCATCGGGAAAAAAGCCATACGGTATCTCGCCGGAGGGTGGCGTTGAGAGCGCAAGATCGGGCGCGAGCGTGGTTATGACGACCTGCTCCTTGGCGACGTGAAATGCGAAAAGATCAAGCAGATCTCCGTCACTGGCACTGGTTGTGACCTGGAAGGACCGTATGGATGGATCTTCTGCAACACCATCCGCAATGGAGCCCAGTCCTGGAATATCCCGAAAAAGCTCCTTGATAACATCGGCGCTGCTGGCTTCTTCTAACGGCCCTATTCGAATCAGAAGTTGCCGTTCTCCGGAAGCCCCTTCCGATGAAGGTTGTGCGGATGCCTGTGCTACCAATTGAGGGGCCGCAACAGAGGTGCGCACGTCTGGCATCTGTGACGGCAATTTCGTTGGTACATCGGGAATACCTCCAGACGCCAACTCGGCAATTCGCCGCACCAAATCTGCTGTCGATGGCGCCTCGCCCTGCTCTCCTGTTTGGTGCCGCGAAAGAAGGCTGCGTGATGCATCTGCAGACTCCAGTAAAACGTCAACCATTTGGGGCACAGGGGTCAATTCATGGCGCCGCAACTTATCTAGAAGCGACTCCATGTGATGCGTAAGCTCCGCTACATCGGCAAACCCGAAGGTGGCAGCCCCTCCTTTGATCGAATGGGCGCAGCGGAAAATACCGTTGAGCTCTTCGTCATCCGCGTTCTCGAGCGAAAGATCAAGCAGGATCTGCTCCATCTGATCCAGGTTTTCACCCGCTTCTTCAAAAAAAATTTGATAAAACTGGGTCAGATCGAAATCGGCACCGCCGCCGCCTTCTTGATGCAGTTCAGCCATGGATCGCTCCTGATGATCGAAACGTACGTTGGTTTTTCTTCATGGCATCACCTTTCGGATCACTTCTATCAGGCGATTGGGATCGAATGGCTTGACCAGCCAACCGGTGGCTCCTGCTGACCGTCCTGCCTGTTTCATTTGATCACTTGATTCAGTTGTGAGAATCAAAATAGGCACGGTCTTGAATTTTGGGTGTTCGCGAAGTTTTCGGGTCAAGCCTATGCCATCAAGGCGTGGCATATTTTGATCAGCCAATACCAAATCAATGTCATGGGTTTGTGCTTTCTCGTAAGCATCCTGCCCGTCAACCGCCTCAACCACATGGTAGCCAGCACCGGAGAGAGTAAAGGCCACCATCTTCCGCATGGACGGTGAGTCATCAACGGCAAGAATCGATTGCATGTAAGTGCTCCAACGAACGGGATTAAATAAAACTGTAGCGATTGTGTGGCTTAGAACAGGTCAACCGAGCCAGCATCCATTTCGCTTTGCGTAACCGGATTGGGGCGATCAGGCGCCATATCGGCAAATGAAGCAGCTTCTTCACCTTCTTCAGTCCCCATGGCTTCTGCAGCCAACTGAAAAGCACAGGCCTGCAAAACCTTCGTGGTGTGCCAGATGAGTTGCGACGCCATGTCTTGAAATTGCAGTTCTACCACCGCACTGCGCAAGGCGTTTTGTACGATCTGGAGTTCTGGAGAGTTCTGGACCAGTGATCCACTGAGAGATTCATTGGCCTCGCCAAAACGCTCCAACAAATTGTCAGCGGCATGGCTGAGTAGCCCTTCAAGGCGATGCAGGTCATGCATGACGACAAGCAAGGAATCCTGCAAGTCAGCAGCAACCATCACCGGCAAATGCACCTCCGGACCCTTGGTCGACTCTGAAACTGGTGGCACAAGGTCATCCTCCATCGTGAACGACATGACGTCTAAATCCATTGACACGCCATCACACTCGCATCAAGTTGGTGATTGCCAACAACATCTATATTGGAGGCGAGAAGACGCGCTTCCCCAACCGGGCAACCACGCTTGTTTGTTCCAATTTGTATCCTATGATAGCTTGCTTATGGCGTCTGTCGAACACACGTTGCCGCTACGCATCCTTCATCTTGAAGACTCGCTGGCAGACCATCGCCTCACCGTCCTGGCTCTGCGCGAAAGTGGCATGTCTGTCGAGATGCACCATGTGGACATCTTGGCTGATTTTTTGACCGCTATGGCAAACATGTCGTTTGATGCCATCCTTGCCGACTACCAGCTTGCCGGCTTCACTGCGCTCGATGCATGGCGATTTGTGGCAGACAAACCACTGTCTCCCCCCTTCATTCTGCTGTCGGGCGCCATTGGTGAAGCCGCTGCGGTCGATGCAATCCGATTAGGAATCGCGGACTATGTGTTGAAGGATCAACTCTTTCGACTTCCGCATGTAATTTCCCGCGCATGTGAAGTGCACCATGCACGAACACAACGTGAGCTGGCCGCTCAAGAATTGGCCCAGTCACAGAAGAACTTGGCCCAGCTCACAGAACATCTTCAAGATTCCATTGAAGAAGAGCGCGCCGCCATCGCCCGTGAGATTCACGACGATATTGGTGGAGCCCTAACCGCGATACGCTTTGACCTCGCCTGGATTGAGCGCCACGCGCAAGATGGCAGCGTGACCAGCCATGCACATGCGGCCACGGAGATGCTGCAGCATGCACTTGGCGCGAGTCAGCGCATCATGAAAAATCTCCGCCCACCTGTCCTCGACCAGGGCCTGGCAGCAGCTCTCGAATGGTTGGCACGGGATTTCGAACACCGCACGGGCATCCCCGTGAATTTGTCATCCAGCCTGCGCAATGCTGAACTGGCTGCGCACTTGCAGCTCGTTGCCTACCGTACTGCACAGGAAGCGCTTACCAATATTTCAAAGCATGCTGCTGCCGCTGCTGTCGACATTGACCTCTCCGATGCCGAAAACGTACTCACATTGGAAGTGAGCGACAACGGACAGGGCATGGACACAGAAGCGCGCAACAAGCAACAAAGCTTTGGCCTTATCGGCCTCAGCGAGAGAGCCAAAACCGCAGGTGGATGGCTCGACATTAGCAGTCGCCCTGGCCGTGGAACATCTGTCATCCTTTCCGTGCCTCTTAACCAAGACACTGCCTATGATCCACGTTGTGCTTTGTGATGACCATGCCTTGGTCCGCCGCGGAATTCGTGATACTTTAGAAGAAGCGGTGGATATCAAAATAAGCGGCGAAGCCGGGAGCTATTCTGAACTACGGGAAGTGCTGCGATCCACACCCTGTGATGTCCTATTGCTCGACCTGAACATGCCTGGTCGCAGCGGCTTGGAGGTGCTGAGTTCGCTGCGCGAAACCCATCCACGCATCAAGGTTCTAGTGGTCTCTATGAACCCGGCGGACCAGTATGCCGTACGGTGCCTGCGCGCGGGAGCGCAAGGCTATGCAAGCAAGGCTGCCGACCCTCTTGTTTTGATTGATGCCGTACATTTGATCGCGCAGGGACGTAAATACCTGACTTCTGAGGTGGCGCAAATGCTCGCTGAAAGCATTTCCGAGCCCGCCCAAGTGGCAGGGCATGCTGCATTGTCGGAACGTGAACTACAGACATTGTTGAAGATCGCGTCTGGAAGGCGCCTGTCCGAAATTGCCGAAGAACTGATGCTCAGCCCCAAGACTGTCAGCGTGTACCGGGCGCGAGTGCTTGAAAAACTCAAACTCTCCAACAACGCAGAGTTGACCGTGTATGCCATCCGCAATGGTTTGGTTTAACGATACGGCTTGCCAGCGCAGCAGTTCTTATCCAATCCGCTTCAGCGCTGGACAATGAACAAGTCCATGGCCTGCTGCATGAGTGTCAGCATCGGCTGCTCAAGCAGCGGCAAAGTCGCCGTGATACCTAGAAGGCCTACGGTGAGCGTCACGGGGAAGCCCACAGCGTAGATGTTCATTTGGGGCGCAACGCGAGAAATGATACCCAGCGTCAGATTCACAAAAAGCAGAAGCGCAACCATTGGCAACGCAATCCACAAGGCGCTCGAGAACAACGAAGTCCCTAGTTCGTAGAGTCGCATTTGTCCGATGGCCACCAAAAAATGACTTCCTACGGGAAACCGGTCGAAGCTCTTGACTACCGCCATCAGCACCATCAGATGGCCATTGATCACGACGAAGAACAGCGTCGCCATATTGCCAAAGAATCGCGCCACCGCACTCACCTGGGTGTTGCTCGCCGGATCGAAGAAAGATGCGAAGTTAAGCCCCATCTGGAGCCCAATCACTTCACCGGCAAGCTCAACTGAGGCAAATACCAAGCGCACGGCGAACCCGATGGCAAGTCCAATCAACACTTGCTGCGCCACGACACAAAGCGCATCAGAACCATTGAACGGAACCTGGGGTTGGTCTTGCAGCATCGCCTGGGCACAAAGTGCCACAAAAAAAGCAAGACCAATGCGCACGCGTACGGGGATGACGCGCATCGAAAACACCGGAGAAACAGAAAATAAGGCCAGCACACGCAGAAACGGCCAAAGAATTGGCGACATCCAGGCCACGATCTGGGCTTCAGAAAACGTGATCATGCCCGTTGGGTCGCTCAGCCAACGACCGATGGAATAGATTCAATAGTGCGTCGGATGAAATCCACCAAGGTGCTCACCATCCATGGGCCAGCAAAGACAAACACAGCCACTGCTGCGACCAATTTGGGGACGAAGGCAAGTGTCGCCTCATGAATCTGGGTGACCGCCTGAAAAATACTCACAAGGAGACCCACCGCCATGACCACACCGAGCACCGGCATGGCAATCATCAATAACAACATCAAAGCATCGTGGCCAACGGTCAACACAAATTGCGGGGTCATACGCCTACCTCCCTATCTTCCAGAGAAAGAAAACCGAAACACTCCAAGTGCGTGTCATAGAGCGCTCCTCGAAGGTTGTGTCAGGTGACAAAGCTCGCCGCGAGCGAGCCGATCAGAAGGTTCCATCCATCTGCCAACACGAACAACATCAACTTGAAGGGAAGCGCCACCAGCACAGGGGACAGCATCATCATTCCGAGAGACATCAAGATGCTGGAGACCACCATGTCAATCACCAGGAAGGGAATGAAAATCATGAATCCGATCTGGAACGCCGACTTGAGCTCGCTCGTGACAAACGCAGGCACCAGAACACGCAGCGGAGCCGTCTCTGCCGTAGCGGCTGCGTCAAGCCGCGCAAGATGCGCAAACAAGGCAAAATCGGACTGGCGAGTTTGTTTGAGCATGAATTGGCGCATGGGGGCCTCTGCCTTAGCTGCGGCCTCCTCGAACCCTATGGCATTGGTGGTGTAGGGAATGTAGGCATCCTCATAGACGCGATCAAGCGTCGGCCCCATGACGAACATGGTGAGAAACAGCGACAGCCCTATGATCACTTGATTGGGTGGCGCAGACTGTGTCCCGATAGCCTGGCGCAATAGGGACAGTACGATCACAATGCGCGTGAAGCCCGTCATCATCAACAAGATGGCCGGCAAAAACGACAACGCGGTAAAGAACAGCAGCGTCTGAATCGGAACCGAATAGCTGGCCCCCGATGGCCCAGAACCAATCAACAGAGGCAAGGAAGCGCTTGTCTGTGCAAAGACAACGCCGTGCCCCAATAAACTGCCCAGCAGGACGAGCGGCGCGGCGGCTGGACGCGCCCTTAACACCGCTCTTGTTTTAACCACGTCCCACGTCCTTCTCATCGGTGGGCGCTGGTTCTCGCGAATGCAAAGGTCCGACCGCTGACGCATTCGCCATGGCGTTTGAAAATGAACCAATCCCAGCACCGGGATCGGCGCGCGAAACCTGCGTGTGCAGACAACAGATGCTCTGCGGCGTTACGCCCAGAATTAAGGTCGTGCGGTCCCCATCACCGCCCATTTCCACAGTAACAACACGCTGATGTGGTCCAACTGCTATGGCAGAGAGCACACGTGGAGGCGGGACAGAAGACCCAGCGAGGCGACCTTGGCGCTGCTGCACCCGACGCACCAGCCAGGGAAGCGAGGCAATGCCCAACACAAACACAATCACGAGTAACAGGGTTTGCGTCATCCCTGGCCTCGGCTGACCCGGCGCAGGCGCTCGGAAGGCGTCACCACATCGGTGAGGCGGATACCGAACTTGTCGTTCACCACGACGACTTCCCCCTGCGCAATCAGGTATCCGTTGACCAGCACATCCATGGGTTCACCAGCCAAGGCATCAAGCTCCACGACCGAGCCCTGGGCAAGCTGCAAAATATATTTAATAGGCACCTTGGTGCGACCAAGTTCCACCGACAGCTGCACGGGAATGTCGAGCACCATGTTGATGTCGTTCGCCGGCGCATCGTTGGAGGCAGAAAATGGCCTGGTGGCCTCACCACTCAGCGGCCCGCCCTGCTCTGGGTCTGGGCTCGAAGCCGAAGACTTCTGCTCTTCTAGTGCCTCGGCCCAGCCGGCAAACGGATCGCCTGCGTCTTCACCCGCTCCGGCAGAGCCATCGCCTGTCTTGTCGTTTTCAGTTGACATTTTTGTCCCCCATCCAATTCTGGTCGGCGCTGCGTAAACACTGCTCAATACGGATGGCGTACTTGGAATTGTGTGTACCGTACTGGCACTCAAATACCGGAACACCACCTATCGAGGCACGAATGCGGGGCTCACGATCGAGTTCAATGAAATCGCCCGGCTTCATCGCGAGCAACTGCTCCACGGTTGCATCGGCACGCGCCAGTTCGGCCACAAGCGTCACTTCGGCCGCCTGAATCTCACGCGTGAGCACGCGCACCCAGCGGCGGTCCACCTCGATGGAATCGCCCTGCGTGGACGAATACAGTACATCTCGAATCGGCTCCAGCGTGGCATAGGGCATACAAATATGAATCGCCCCGGAGAGATCCCCAATTTCAAGCTGGAAGGCCGTCGAAACCACAATCTCGCTAGGGGTTGCAATATTGGCAAACTGAGGCTGCATTTCTGACCGTTGGTACTCCAGTTCCAGAGGATAGATGCCCTGCCATGCCTTTTTGTATTCCGAGCAGATGACATCCACCAACCGGTTGATGATGCGCTGCTCAGTAGGCGAAAAATCACGGCCTTCGATACGCGTCTGGAACTTTCCAACACCCCCAAACAGCGTATCAATGATGCCGAACACCAACGACGGCTCGCAGACAATCAGCCCACTTCCACGCAAGGGGCGAATCGCCACGATGTTGAAGTTGGTCGGCACCGCCAATTCGCGCAGAAACGCACTGTAGCGCTGCACGGCCACCATACCAACGGAAATTTCTGGACTGCGGCGGATGAAATTGAACAAGCCAATCCGAAAATTGCGTGCAAAGCGCTCGTTGACGATTTCCATCGTCGGCATGCGCCCGCGCACGATCCGCTCCTGGCTCGAAATATCGTAGTTCCGAACCTCACCCGCCTCGAAAATTTCCTGTTCGGTTTTTTGGCTCTCCCCGGTTACGCCTTCGAGCAGGGCGTCGACTTCTTCCTGAGACAGGAACGATTCGCTCATCGGATACCCCCTGCTCCTATTGAATGATGAAGCCAGAGAACAGGACCCGGTGGACCGGATTTTCCTGCCCCCCCGCTTTGCCCTTGTCTTTGCTCTTATTCTCGGCGCGGTGCCCAGCAGTAGGCTTCGCAGCGGTCACCCCGACAGGAGCATCCGGCACAGAAAACCCGAGTGGACGCGAGACTTCGCGCAGGATGTCATGCGCTAGCTTGTCTTTTCCCTCGCGACTCAAAAGCTCGTCTGAGGTTTTCTGGGAAATCAGCAGCAGCACACTACTGCGTATGCTGGGCATGAACTGCTTGATAAGTTCTGCTGTCTTGGCATCAGCGAGCTCCAGCGTGATACCGACCTGCGCGAAACGCTCTCCCCCCGGATCTGCCAAATTTACTACCATGGTGTCTATGGGAAGAAATGTTGGTGCAGGTGCAGGCTCCTTGGCCACCGCCTCAACGTCATCCCCGTTTTCATCCACCGCATGGCGCTGGGACACCACATAGGCCACTCCAGCCCCGGCAAACAGCAGCAACACCACCACGACCGCCACGATGATGAGCAGCTTTTTGCTAAGCCGCTTCTTTGCAGGCTTCTTCTCTGTTTCGACGGCAGTTGACACTTTCAAATATTCCTTGGAACGGCAAATGGGCGCCAAAGCCCTCTCGAGTTCAATGCAAATCAGGAGCAAGCGCGCTGACAAAGTGCAGGCCATCGAGCAAGCACAGCCTGCAAAGATTTTTCTTGCGAAGGCAGGCGACTACATAGAAGCCATTATTGGCGGCCAGCCAAGCCATGATACCGAGATAAGGCCCGGAAACGGGCCACAGTCCCCCGAGTCAGGGTATTTGAGTTTGCGACGGGTGCGCAGCCAACCAATGGCGCATCAAAAATCCCTTAGTTGCAGGGGCCCAATACATCAGGCGATGTGAATGAATACAGCATGGCGGAAAGGACCACAGAGCCCCTTCCGGTCAAGGCGAGGGAGAGGGATTCGCTCACCCGAGCCTGTCAGAAATTTTGTGTGTGAGGCATAGCATGTCAACAAGGAGCATGAATGCCACGCAAGACGAAGACGACCGCAGCGACGGACAAGGCGGCGCAGCCGCAATTCTCAGCCGAGCTGCTTGAGCAACTCATCCCAGGGCCGGTAACGCCAGCCGAACTCGAAGGCATCTTCCAGCAGTTCAAGAAGTCGGTTCTTGAGCGCGCCCTGGGCGCCGAGATGAGTCACCACCTGGGCTACGCGCCCGGCCAGGCCAAGCCCGAAGGGGCTGCGGCCAATCACCGCAACGGCAAGAGCGCCAAGACCGTGCTGACCGACGTCGGCGCCTTGCGCATCGACGTTCCCCGCGACCGCGAGGGCTCGTTCGAGCCGCAGCTCATTGGCAAGCATGAGCGCCGCTTCACCGGCTTTGACGACAAGATCATCGCCATGTACGCACGCGGCATGACGGTGCGCGAGATCCAGGGCTTCCTGACCGAGATGTACTCGGTCGATGTCTCGCCCGATCTCATCAGCAGCGTCACCGACGCGGTGATGAGCGAGGTCACTGCCTGGCAGACGCGCCCGCTTGAGCCCATGTACCCCGTCGTGTTCTTCGACGCGCTGCGGGTCAAGATCCGCGAGGACGCTGTCGTGCGCTCCAAGGCCGTGTACCTGGCTCTGGGCGTACTGCCCGATGGCAGCCGTGACATCCTGGGAATCTGGATCGAGAACACCGAAGGTGCCAAGTTCTGGATGAAGGTGTTCAACGATCTGAAGACGCGCGGAGTCCATGACATCCTGATCGCCGTGACCGATGGCCTCAAGGGCATGCCCGAGGCACTGCAAGCGGTGTTCCCGGCCACGACGCTGCAGACCTGCATCGTGCACCTGATCCGTAACAGCTTGGACTTTGCGTCATGGAAGGACCGCAAGGCGCTGGCCGCAGCCATCAAGCCGATCTACACGGCCGTGAGCGCCGAGGCGGCCGAGGCCGAACTGGATGCGTTTGCCCAGGGGCCATGGGGCCAGAAATTCCCGACCGTCGTCAACGCCTGGCGCAGGGCCTGGGACAAGGTCATCCCTTTCTTCGCCTTCCCGCCCGAAGTAAGGCGCGTGATCTACACAACCAACGCGATTGAGAGCGTGAATGCGCGGCTTCGCAAGATCATCAAGACCAGAGGACACTTCCCCAGCGACGACGCGGCCACCAAACTGATCTGGCTGGCACTGCGCAACATCACCGAGGACTGGGGACGGGCAGCCAACAACTGGAAATCAGCGATGAACCAATTCGCGATCCTCTATGAGGACCGGTTTACGAAATCGAGCACGTAATATCTTCAACCAGCGTCACGAAACTGGTGAAGGTTCAATGAGCCTCACACACGGAAATTCGGACAGGCCCGCTCACCCCTTCTCAGACATACAGATCGACCGAGCTGCTTGTCAACGTCCGGCGCACCGCTTGCACCGGCTTGTCTACGACGGCCAGCACGTTCGTTGTAGGGGCGCCAAACGGCGCGCTCCTTCCTCCCTGATCCCCTGTTTGCCCAGATGTGCCTGCATCCACGGTAGCACCCGACAACACCAGCCCCTCCCCGCGCAACAGTTCGCGCAACTGCTCCATTTTGTCCGTGAGCAGTTCACGTGTCTGAGCCTGATCGCTATGAAATGCCACATGCGCCTCATTACCTGCTAGCGACACACGCACATCGACCGGCTGGCCCGCATGCTCCACCGTCAACTCTGCGTTCTTGAGACTCTCACTCAACCAATACGTGACCTGCTCTGCAACAGCGTCCTCAGGCGATACCGCCATTCCGTCTGCAATTCCATGCCCAAGGTCGGTCAAGACAGACCCCCCAGACTCTGCCCACGCTTGGCCCACCGTAGTGGCGCCAAAACCCGAATGTTCGCTTCCAGGCAACTCCGTACGATCCTGGTAGAAATCGGATGTGGATGCTCCTGCATCTATCGGCAGCGGCGTCGCTGCAACAAGGCCAGCGACATCGCTAACCGAGCCAGCGCCTTTTTCAGCCGCTTTTTGTGAAGTCGCTTGCAACTGGCCGCTCTCTGACAACGCACGAGGGTCCATGTGAGTTCCCAGAAGCACAGCACCCGCCCCTTGCGCTCCAGTTTGCGTCAAACCAGCCGCTTGCGGAAATATCCGCAATGGGCCGGACAGTGCAGCACTAGCACTAGCACTGGTGGCAGGGGACGCAAGCGAAGGGCGGTGTCTTGATACATTTGCTGCGCCGATCTTGGTTGACGCGGCCGAAGCGTCCATGCGACTGGTCTGCGCCACCACTCCCCCACCAGCGCCCAGTCCTCCAGACGGAAGCGCAAGGGTGAAGGGCATGGCGGCATCTTGAGCCGATACCGACGCTCCCTGCTCTGGTAGCGCCGCCTGGCTCTTGCCTTTCAACGCGGGGCGACCACCCACCACAGCACCGTTGGAAGCTGCAGGAATTTCTGGCAGCAACGCTCCATCGCCAGTCGTTCCAAGCGGCACATCTTGCGCGGCGACAGATGCAACGTCACCACCCTGGCGGCCTTGTGCACCCAGTTGTGAAATAACCTCGGCAGTGTCAGCGTCAACAGTCCCCTTATCAGCGCCTCGCTTGGTGGCGGCACGGGCTGTCGCAGTGACGGGATTCGTGCTGCTCGAACCCACTGCGATGGCCTTGATGCCACCGCCGGCAATACCCTGGTGCGTTACGGGTTTGACCGAGCCCGTGCCAGCGACTTGCACATTCTCGGTTTGCTCAGCCGCCGCAGGGCCCCCTAATACCTTCGTGGCGCCATCGGTCGGCGCAGCCCCTGCGTCCAGAGCTGAATTTAGCGATCCAGCACCTTCTTTGGGCTCCTCGGGAGAAGCCGGGGCGTCCAGGTTCACGCTTGATTGCGCTCCCAAACCGGAAAGCAGCGCAGAAAAAGCACCAGAAGTCTGTTCGGTTTCGGCACCCGGTTTTTGCCGCACGGCATGCGCTCCGTCAGCAGACTTAGAAGGGCCAAGGCGAATGCTGTCCATGATGATGGTCTCCGATATCTCTAGGCTTGGTGCACGTTCAGGCGCAGCTGCAATGCCAACTGGGCACGCTCATCGGTCTGCTTCTGTTCGTGCCGTTGTTCTGCCAGCGCCCATTCGCGCTGCCGCTTAGCTACCAACTTCTTAAGCGTAGCCAAACGCAATTCCGCTGCCAGCAAAGTGCTCTCGCCATCGGCAACGCGACGCGCATGGTCTTCAAGCACTTTGGTCTGCATCTCCATCGCATGCTCCAGCCGCCCCATGAAATGCCGATGGTGAAACAGCACTTCCGGCATCACATGCGCACCGGAACGCATCCCCCAGCGGGACTCAGTTTCCCTGGCATATACCTGCAACTGCTCCATTTGCTCTTCAGCGGCAGCAGCACTGGCGCGCGCGTCCTGCAAGGCATGGCGAGCACCATCACGCTGCCTTGCGGTCATTTCGACAGCAATCTGCAACGTGCTTTTTTTTACGTTCATGGCGCCGGTCACTCAAAAACATCGGCCATTGCTGCAACGCTCTGCTCCAGCGGCGCCGCTTCAAACATGTTTTGCTGCAAGAACGCCTCCATGGCAGGTTGCAGCCGAATGGCTTCATCAAGCCCAGGGTCGGAGCCGCTCATATACGCGCCAACCTGCACCAAGTCACGGCTTTTCTGGTAGCGCGAGTACACGGCACGAAACCGGCGCGCCAGCTCAAAATGCTGTTGGCCGATCACATTGTGCATAACGCGAGACGCGGATTGCTCGATGTCGATGGCCGGAAAATGCCCCGTCTCGGCCAAGGCGCGCGAGAGAACGATGTGCCCATCCAGAATGGCGCGCGCCGCGTCGGCTATGGGGTCCTGCTGGTCATCCCCCTCGGAAAGCACGGTATAGAAGGCCGTGATGGACCCCACGCCATGCAAACCGTTGCCGCTTCGTTCAACCAATTGCGGTAGCTTGGCAAAACACGATGGTGGGTAGCCTTTGGTGGCCGGTGGCTCACCAATCGCCAAGGCAATTTCGCGCTGCGCCATCGCATAGCGGGTGAGTGAATCCATAAGCAGCAGCACATGCTTGCCTTTGTCTCTGAAGTGCTCGGCAACCGCTGTCGCATACGCTGCCCCCTGCATGCGCAGCAGCGGGGGCGCATCGGCCGGGGCGGCTACGACCACGGCGCGCCCGCGATCTTGCGCGCCCAGAATGTCTTCGACAAATTCCTTCACTTCGCGCCCACGCTCACCAATCAGGCCCACCACAATGACATCGGCGGCGGTGTAGCGCGCCATCATGCCCAGCAGCACGCTCTTGCCCACGCCCGAGCCGGCAAACAGCCCCAGGCGCTGGCCTCGGCCGACCGTGAGCAAGGCGTTGATGGCGCGCACGCCCGTGTCCAGCGGATCGCGCACCGGGTCACGGTCCATGGCATTGATCAGGCGCCGGTCCATGGGGTCGGCCGAAACCTGCTGCAGCGGGCCACCGTGGTCGAGCGGCAAGCCTTGGGCATCGACCACGCGGCCAAGCAGTCCATCGCCCATGGGCAGGCGCAGCACGCCGATTCTCTGCACCGGCCGTGCCACCTCGAACAAACGCAGTGGCGCCACGTAGGGCGCCGCCGGCACCACACGGGCGCCGCTCGACAAGCCCTGGGTATCACCCGCTGGCATTAAAAAGGCGCGTTCGCCGGAAAAACCCACCACCTCTGCCAGCGTGCGCTCCTCCCCGTTTTCCACAAAACACTGCGAACCCACCGGCACGCGAATGCCGCTGGCCTCCAGCACCAGGCCGGCCAGGCGCGTCAAGGTACCGCGAGTCTCCAGCGCCGGTGCATCGGCGGTGCGCCGGCGCGCCTGATCCAGAAAGGCGCTCCAGGCCGAGCTGACTTCAGTCGGCTGCATGGTCTGCCTCCTCGCGCCAAGGCATATCAATCCCCAAAGGTGCGAGCGCACGCTGCCAGCGTCTTTCAAGTTGTCCGTCAATTACAGCGCCTGCCTGCTCCACGAGACAGCCACCGGGCGCCACGCTGGCATCGGCAATCCATTGAATGGCAGCAGCCGAAAACTCTGTTTTCAATGCCGACCCCAATGCCTGCGCGTCGATGGGATGCAGGCGCACAGCAATGGGCCGCCCATCAGCCACCAGGCTTCCCAAGGCTTCGGCGATAACGGGCTGCAAGGCCGCGCGGTCGCTCTGCAGTTCCCGTCGCACCACATGCCGGGCAATCTCGCAGGCAAGTTCAAGCACCCCCTGCGCCACGTTTTGCTGCGCGGCTGCCAGTCCCTGTTCAAATGCAGCCGCCAAACTGGCAAGTTGCTGCGCGGCAATAACGCCCTGGCCAGCGACATAGTCGTCGAGCCGGTGCTGCCATTCCAACGCCGCTTGCTCGACTCCCTGGGCGTGTCCCAGGGCAAAAGCTTCATCCCGAATGTGCTGCTCGGCTGCCGCTTGCGCTGCTTCATCAACGGCTGGGGGCAGTTCGGGCACCTCGCTCTGCTCCTCCGGGGCAGCATCAGCGCCGACAGCGCTGAACCGCCACTGCATGACATCCCCCACCTCCTCGCGTGGGATAAAGCGCGCATACGCGCTGCTCTTAGATGAAGGCTTCGTCACCTGCGCCTCCCAGCACGATCTGTCCTTCATCGGACAGACGGCGCACCGTCTTGAGGATCTCCTTTTGCTGCGCTTCCACTTCGGACAGGCGCATCGGTCCACGTGTTTCGAGGTCTTCGCGCAGTGCCTCGGCCGCACGTGAGGACATGTTGGAGAGGAACTTCTCGCGCAGTTCGGGCGCTGCGCCCTTGAGTGCGACCACCAAAGTCTCGGACGCCACCTCCTTGAGGACCGTCTGAATCGACTTGTCGTCAAGCTTCATGACATCGTCGAACACGAACATCTTGTCCATGATCTTCTGTGCCAGGTCAGGGTCGTGGGCGCGGATGTTCTCCAGCACCACCCCTTCGGTGTTGCTGCCCAGCAAGTTAATGATTTCGGCTGCCGCCTTGACACCACCAAGCGAGCTTTTGCGCACCTTGTCGCCCCCAGCGAGCACCTTGAACAGCACCTCGTTAAGGTCCTTGAGTGCCGTGGGCTGGATACCTTCGAGCGTGGCCACGCGCAGCAGTACCTCGCTGCGCTGGCGGTCGCCGAACTGCATCAGCACGCCTGCGGCGTGGTCGTAGTCCAGATGCACCAGAATGGCAGCGATGATCTGCGGGTGCTCATTGCGCAGCAGTTCCGCGACCGACAAAGGGTCCATCCACTTGAGGCTCTCGATGCCCGAGACATCCCCCCCTTGCAAAATCCGGTCGATCAGCAGAGAGGCCTTGTCGTCCCCAAGGGCACGCTTGAGCACCGCACGGACATAGTTGCTTGTGTCGGACACCAACAGGCTCTGGGCCGCAGCCGCACCGGAAAACTTGTTGATGACCTCGTCCAGTCGCTCACGCGAAACATTGCGCATGCGCGCTATGGTTTCGCCCAGCTTTTGCACCTCTTTGGGCGACAAGTGCTTAAACACTTCCGCCGCCTCTTCCTCCCCCAGCGACATGAGGAAGATAGCAGCGTCGTTCAGGCCTTGTTCGTCCATGGTAGGTGCATCGTAGCGGGCTTGCGGTCAGGCTGCGTCGCCATTGACCCAGCTCTTGATGATATGGGCGACGGCCATCGGATTCTCACGTGTCAGCACGCGGGCATCTTCAAGGCGCAGTTGCTCCTCGGTGGGGGGCGCAGGAGCTGCTGTTCTGGAGGGTGGGGGCAGCGCCGGACGCTGCGGCGCTTCCGCCTCCAGTGCGTCAAGCGTGCCGCCCGCGGCCTTGCTGCGGGCAGGTGCCCCGGAAGCCAAATTCTTGAACGCGGGCCGCACCAGGCCCAGCAGCACCAGAGCACCAAACAAGAACAGTCCCACGGGCCAGGCAAAGCTACGGGCCAGGTCCAGCGTTTCAGGCTGCCTCCACAGGGGGGTCTGCTCTACCGCTTGCGTCTCTACCTGGAAGGGCGCGTTCATCAGGTTCACGGAGTCGCCACGCTCCTTGTTGAATCCAATGGATTCCCGAACCAGTGCGGTCATGCGCTCGAGTTGCTCGGCGGACAGCGCCTTGGTCACCGTCTTGCCCCTTTCCTGGCTGCTTTGGTAATTGACGACCACCGCAGCGCTCAGGCGCTTGACGGTGCCGCGTCCAGCGCGCGTCACCTTGACCGTCTTGTCCACCTCGTAGTTGGTGGTGGACTCACGCTTGCGCGTGCCCGACTCGTTCGCTTGCTGCTGGCCTGCGGCCGTGGGCGCAGGGTTGGCGCCGTTGATGGGCGCAGCGGACGGGCCCGGCGGCTGGTTGGCCACGGCGCCTGCCGCACCTGTTGCCGTGGTACTGGTATTGCCGCTGGTCTCCATGACCTGCTGGCTGCGAATGGCACTCGCGTCAGGCGCCTGGTTCGGCCGAAACTGCTCGGCAGTCGATTCGGTCTGGCTGAAATCGACGTCGGCCGTCACTTGCGCCTTGACGTTGTTGCGGCCCACGATGGGCTCGAGCATCTCCATGACGCGGCGCGTGTACTGCTGCTCGATCTGCTGCACGTACTGCAACTGCTGGGCGTCAAATTCGCCGCTCTGCGCCCCGTCCGGTGTGCTGGAAAGCAGTTTGCCCGTATCGTCGAGCACGCTCACGGCGGACGGCGCCAGTTCAGGCACGCTGGAAGCCACGAGGTGCACGATACCGGCCAGCTGCGCCCGGTCCAGCACACGGCCGGGGTAGAGGCTGATCAAGACCGAGGCGGATGGTTTTTGCTGCTCACGGAAAAACCCGTTCTGGTTGGGCAGCGCCAGATGCACGCGAGCGCTCTGCACAGAAGAGAGCGACTGGATGGAGCGCGTCAACTCGCCTTCAAGCCCGCGCTGGAAATTGAGCCGCTCCTGGAACTGCGTCATGCCAAAACGGCTGTTATCCATCAACTCAAAACCCGTGATCGAGCCCTTGGGCAAACCCTGCGTGGCCAGGCGCAGACGCACATCGTGCACGCGATCGCTCGGAATCATGATCGCGCCGCCCCCCTCGGAATACTTGTACGGTACGTTCATCTGCGTGAGCTGCGCGACGATGGCGCCGCCATCCTTATCGCTCAGGTTGGCGAACAGCACACGGTAGTCGGCTTGGCGCCCATACAGCACAGCAGCAATCAGAACGCCCACGAGCAGCACCGCCCCAACCGCCAGGCGCATACGCTGGGCCCTGTCCATCGCGGACAGGCGCTGCAGCCAGACGGGGCTTGACGGCTGCTTTGCAGAATCGACAGGAAGAACTGCGGACATCGGTGTTTCCAGGTTCGCACGCCAAGGTGGGGCGCTGCGTGGGCCGATTATTGGGCAGCAGCCCTGCGGCGTTCACCCGATAAGGCGCTGCTTTCGCCATCTTTTCCTGCGCATAGGAATTGGGGACGGCACTACGATTGCGCCATCCCTTCTCTCGCCCTCATGGACTTCTCTCACCGGACTTCGCTATGGACATGCGCATCACCAGCTCACTCGCCCCGCTCACCGGTGCGGGCCAAGCGCGCCGCCCAGCAGCTGCGCAGAACAGCGGCAGCGAAGTCGGTTTTGCCGGCGCACTCAAGGGTGCGCTGCAATCGGTAAGCGCCGCACAAAACCATTCCACCGATCTGCAGACCCAGGTTCAACTGGAAAACCCGGCGGTAAGCCTGGAAGAAACCATGGTGGCCATTCAGAAAGCGCAAATCGGCTTTCAGGCCACCTTGAACGTGCGCAACCGCATGGTGCAGGCCTATACCGACATCATGAATATGCAGGTGTAAGGCCCGCCAGAGCCAGGCGGTGCTTCAATAGGCAAGATGCTCCTTTTATAGGAGCTATCAGCGCTTTATACATAAGCGCTAGAGGCATTTTTTGCTCAATATTTATTGGCATCCTGCGCTGCCCACGTCAGGCGCAGGCATTGGCGCAGACCTTATCCAATTTCATAGCTACCAGCGCTTACCAGATAAGCGCTGAAGCCTGATTCGAGCACTATTTTTCTCTTCAATGCATGACCTGCGGCTGGCCCTCGAACAGGTGTTCGAATTGCGCCAGCCACGGCTCGGCGAGGGTGCGGATCTGTGCGTCGTTGCGCAGGATGCGCTGCATGATCACCGTTTTTTCCTTGCGGTACTCAGGCATCAAGTCATGCTCCTGCGCCTTGTAACGCAGCTCTTCGATTAGCACGGCGCAAGCGCCTTCGTACCGCACCACACCCTCCCAGTCGCTGGCCTGCGCGGCTTCCAGCATCTTGCGACTGCTGTCTTCAATGGCCTTGTAGTAGTCGATCAGCACGGCAGACATCGCTCAGGCCCTCCCTGCAGGTGCGGCAGCAATTTGGTTCCAGCCGTCGGCCACGGGAGTGATCAACTTCAAGACCTCTTCCACAGCGGTCACGTCGCCGCGCATATTCGCCTGCGTCAGGCGGGCCACGCAATAGTCGTACAAAGCCCCCAGATTGGCAGCCAATTCGCCACCACGCGCCGGGTCCAGCCCGCCCTTGAGGCCTTCGTCCAAAATTCGCACGGCCATTCCAATCTGGCGGCCCTTTTCGGGGATGTCGCCACGCGCCATCGCGCCGCGCGCCGCATTCAGCGACTGAACCAAGCCTTCAAACAGCATCTTGATCAGCACGTGCGGGGAGGCGCCTTCGATTCCAGACTGAACACCAACTTGCCGGTAAGCGCTAGTGGCCCGGGAATGAACGGGGGTGTACATCGACGACTCCTTGATTTGCTTCTTGTTATTCATATCGACAATTGCATCGGAAACTCAAGCAAATTCAGGGGAAAGAGAGATACTTATTTTTGCACCCTTTGGTGCCATCGATTGCATGCGCATATCCTGCGCCGTCCCAGCACATACAACGGAGAAAGGCATCAATTCAGTTGGTCGATTGCTTATTCCACATCGCCACCTGCTGGGTGATGTAAGTGTTGAGCGCAGTTAACTGACTCAAGTTGCTATCGAGCCGGCTGTACTGTGCGAGCAATTGGGTTTGGTGCTGGTCAGCGCGGGTGTTCACGGTAGTCTGCTCGTCAGAATTGCGCTTCACCGCATCCTGGAGCGATTTGGTCTTCGTGGTAAATATGCCGCTAGGGTCTAGCAAACCGGAGGCGAAATCATTGATGCGCGTCGCCAAGCCATCAGACGCCGTACCCGTATTGTCAGCCGCAAAAAAGGTCTTGAGAGCATCCGGATTGGTCATGGCCGCATTCAACTTAGTGTCGTCGGCTTTTAGCGTGCCATCCGTCTGGAACTGCACCCCAATATCAGAGAGCCGACTAAAAGCCCCACCGCCCGGCCCTAAGCTGCCAACCAGTTGCCGCAACGCCGTCTGCAGGCCCACGGCTGTTGAGTCGCCCTGCAAAGTGCCGGCTGTTTTGGTTGAAGCGTTGTACCCCGTCATGGTAGACAGCGCATTGTTGAGGGCATTGTAGGATGAAATGAATGCGGTGATATTCGCACGCGCGCTCGTTGTGTCGCGCGATACCGTCACGTTCACAGGGGCAGTTGTCACCTGGGTCGCTGTCAACGTAAGCCCGTCAATGGCATTAGAAAACGTGGTGTTGGCTGACGCCACGCTCACACCATTGATGGTGGCAAGCGTATCTTGCGCCGTTTGGGTCAGCGCCAAGCCCGCCGTCGCATTTTCCGGATCAAAAGCCAAGCGCGACAACCCGGCACCATCGATGTTGTTGCCATCGTCATCGACCGCCTGAATACGAAAGCCAGACGCCGCGCCCGTGGTACTTGAGCGCATCAAAAGCCGGTCACCCGAGGCATCGTGCAGCACTGTGGCATTGACACCAGCATTGGCCGCATTAATCTTGGCGGCCACCTTGGCCAGCGTGTCATCGGCCGCAGTGATGTTTATCGATACCTCAGATGAGGCACCAGGGGAAAATACGGCCGTCCCATCGGATGCCGAAGTGAATTCACCCTTGTCCCAGGTGCCCAGCTGGATCTTGAGCACTCCCGTACCCACGGAAGATCCCGTAGCAAACACGCCAGAGCCTGCCGATTGGGCACGCGCCAACTGACTCACTTCCATGCTGAACGAAGTGGGCGCCGCCGCAGAGGTAGCGGTGCCCACGATGGCCGACGAATTACTGGACGAAACCGCCATGGTCTCCCAGCTCGCCGCACTAGCCAAATTGGCTGCCTGGGTCTGCAGGTTGGCAATTTGCGATTGGAGCTGGCCATAGGCGGATATTTGTGAATTCAGCCCCGAGGCCTTGACCTGCAGTTGCTGCAGAGGCTGCTTGTCCAGCGCCACCAGTTGGGAGACGATGCTCTGGACATCGAGGCCGCTACCTATACCAGGGGATGAAATGCCCATGTCAATCTCCTATTACGGTCATGCAGGCTACTATCCGACAAAGCACCACGGCATGCCGGTGCGAGCCAGAATGCACGCAGTCCCAACAGGCTTATCGGCGAAGGCGTACAAAACTTGAATATGTCGCTGCAGCCTGCTAACCCTGCGGGAGCTTGCACACAGTTTGCGACAATTGGCTGGGCCACGTTCCGGGAAACGGCCCAATGTTGGTTACTGCAGGAGTTTGAGCACCGATTGCGGCAACTGGTTGGCCTGAGCCACCATGGCGGTGCCGGCCTGCTGCAGAATCTGCGAGCGGCTCAGGTTGGCCGTTTCCGCGGCAAAGTCGGCGT
>NZ_QXJC01000008.1 GCF_003570885.1 Simplicispira hankyongi | reverse complement strand
ATTGCGGCAACTGGTTGGCCTGAGCCACCATGGCGGTGCCGGCCTGCTGCAGAATCTGCGAGCGGCTCAGGTTGGCCGTTTCCGCGGCAAAGTCGGCGTCCATGATGCGGCTGCGCGAAGCGGTCAGGTTCTCGTTGGTGGCCGACAGGTTGTTGATGGTCGAGCTGAAGCGGTTCTGAATCGCACCCAGCGCCGCGCGGCTGGAGTTGATGGTGTTGAGCGCCGCATCAATGGCCGTGAGCGCCGTGTTCGCACCCGCCACCGTGGAGATATCAAGCGCCGACACCGCCGTCCCCTGGCTCCCAATCGCCGTGGAAGAAGCCCCCATGACACCGGCGAATACCACGTTGCCCGTAGCTCCGTTGGCTGTGTAGGCAATATTGATCGTGGCTCCGGTCGTTGCAGCGGCGGCCAGGCCAAAGTTGGCCATGGTGGCGCCAGTGGTCCCCGTATCGGTATACGTGGTGGTGATGTTGCGGCCATCGGCTGCCGTGAGCGTGAGGCCAGAACCATCGTCGGTGGCAACCACCCCCGTTACCGACGAGACGCCATTGATCGCCGCCAGCGCATTGGCACGGTTGGTTCCTGCATTGGTACCGGCTGCTACCGTGAGGTTGGTGCCATTGATACCGATGGTGACGTTGCCAGCCGTGATACCACCCGCCGCTGCCGTTGCCACCGAGGCAACCGACGTGGCATTGGCCGAAGCCGACATACCCGAAATACCCTGCGCATTGATGGCGGCGGAAATCGCCTTGGCATCGTTGGCAATCGTGCCCAAAGAAATGGGAGAGCCACTGCCAATGGTGACCGTCGCAGCCCCAGCCGTATCGCTGGCCACGCCAATGCTTTGGTTCACCAGGTTGATGCCTTGAAATTTGCCCAGTGCACTGGTGCGTGCGCTGGCAATGGAACTAATGGTGATGGTCTGGCCCGCATTGGCGCCCACCTGGAACTGCTGGGCCGAGAACGTGCCATCGAGCAGTTTGGTGCCGTTGAAGTCCGTCTGCGTGGCGACGCGGTCAATTTCCGAGGACAACTGCGACACTTCCTGTTGCAGGGCAGCACGGTCGGAGCTGCTGTTGGTGGCGTTGGCCGATTGCACCGCCAGTTCGCGCATGCGCTGCAGGTTGTCAGTAACGCTGGCCATCGCGCCTTCCGCCGTCTGCGCCAGCGAGATGCCATCGTTGGCGTTGCGCGCTGCAACGGTCAAGCCGCGGATCTGCGTGTTCATGCGCTCAGAGATGGCCAAGCCCGCGGCGTCATCCTTGGCACTGTTGATGCGCAGGCCCGAAGACAAGCGCTGCATGGACGTGGCCAGCGAGTTTTGCGAACTGCTCAGATTGCGCTGCGCATTGAGCGACTGGATGTTGGTGTTGATAGTGGATGCCATGGCGATAGCTCCTGAAATAAAGCTGTAAATCAACGCACGGTCAGCAAACAAAGGGGGTTGCTTTCAGTGCTCTTGGGTTTCGGGACGGCAAGCGCACACGCCCTGATCCCTTGGACCTTTATTCTGGAGAGCCCTGCGGCCGACAAAGCCGCCATAAAACACTGGATTGGCACCTTTCTCAGACTATCAAGCAAAAACGGTGCGGGGGCCGCATGGACCCCCGCACCGGATTCAACAATCGACCGGCCCTGCCAGCCGTTACTCCGCCACGCTGATCAGCGCAGCAGTGCCAGAACGCCCTGCGGCAACTGGTTGGCCTGAGCCACCATGGCGGTGCCGGCCTGCTGCAGAATCTGCGAGCGGCTCAGGTTGGCCGTTTCCGCGGCAAAGTCGGCATCCGTAATGCGGCTGCGCGAAGCGGTCAGGTTCTCGTTGGTGGCCGACAGGTTGTTGATGGTCGAGCTGAAGCGGTTCTGAATCGCACCCAGCGCCGCGCGGCTGGAGTTGATGGTGTTGAGCGCCGCATCAATGGCCGTGAGCGCCGTGTTCGCACCCGCCACCGTGGAGATATCAAGCGCCGACACCGCCGTCCCCTGGCTCCCAATCGCCGTGGAAGAAGCCCCCATGACACCGGCGAATACCACGTTGCCCGTAGCTCCGTTGGCTGTGTAGGCAATATTGATCGTGGCTCCGGTCGTTGCAGCGGCGGCCAGGCCAAAGTTGGCCATGGTGGCGCCAGTGGTCCCCGTATCGGTATACGTGGTGGTGATGTTGCGGCCATCGGCTGCCGTGAGCGTGAGGCCAGAACCATCGTCGGTGGCAACCACCCCCGTTACCGACGAGACGCCATTGATCGCCGCCAGCGCATTGGCACGGTTGGTTCCTGCATTGGTACCGGCTGCTACCGTGAGGTTGGTGCCATTGATACCGATGGTGACGTTGCCAGCCGTGATACCACCCGCCGCTGCCGTTGCCACCGAGGCAACCGACGTGGCATTGGCCGAAGCCGACATACCCGAAATACCCTGCGCATTGATGGCGGCGGAAATCGCCTTGGCATCGTTGGCAATCGTGCCCAAAGAAATGGGAGAGCCACTGCCAATGGTGACCGTCGCAGCCCCAGCCGTATCGCTGGCCACGCCAATGCTTTGGTTCACCAGGTTGATGCCTTGAAATTTGCCCAGTGCACTGGTGCGTGCGCTGGCAATAGAACTAATGGTGATGGTCTGGCCCGCATTGGCGCCCACCTGGAACTGCTGGGCCGAGAACGTGCCATCGAGCAGTTTGGTGCCGTTGAAGTCCGTCTGCGTGGCGACGCGGTCAATTTCCGAGGACAACTGCGACACTTCCTGTTGCAGGGCAGCACGGTCGGAGCTGCTGTTGGTGGCGTTGGCCGATTGCACCGCCAGTTCGCGCATGCGCTGCAGGTTGTCGCCAACGCTGGCCATCGCGCCTTCCGCCGTCTGCGCCAGCGACACGCCATCGTTGGCGTTGCGCGCTGCAACGGTCAAGCCACGGATCTGGGAAGTCATGCGCTCAGAGATGGCCAAGCCCGCGGCGTCATCCTTGGCACTGTTGATGCGCAGGCCCGAAGACAAGCGCTGCATGGACGTGGCCAGCGAGTTTTGCGAAGTGCTCAGATTGCGCTGCGCATTGAGCGACTGGACATTGGTATTGATAATGGATGCCATGGTGCTAGCTCCTTGTGTAAATCCGAACGTGCGGCATTGCTACCGCGATCAAAATGCCAGCGCATGCCGGCAGCCCAACCCGTGACAGCCCAAGCCTTGCTTGCCGCTGCTGTGAGGTACAGGGCTTGAATTCCCTGTTGAATGTGTTATCGGACCCCTATGCAACAAACTTTAGGGGCGACGTAACTTTTTGTTCGTTTTGGGATTTGCAGGCTAGGTGCGTGCGAAGTCGGGATAGAAATGCTATTATTTAAATAGCTATAAATCATTTGCCCATATGCGGTAGGGCCTAAAAATATTGAAAATTTTCAGACTCTGCGCCACCCTGCCACTGCCAATATCAGTGCCTCTACCACCGCACAGCGGCCCGATCTGGCTGGGCTAGGCAGCGCAGTTCCGTGAAACAAAGCACGGGAGCTCTGCCAGAATCGCCCCACCATGATCGTTATCGTCGGCTACATCATCACCTTCGGCTGTGTGTTCGGCGTCTTCGTCGCGCACGGCGGCAACATCCATGTGCTGCTCGAAGCCTTGCCCTTTGAAATGATCACGATTGGTGGGGCCGCGTTTGGTTCGTTCATCGTCACCAATCAGCCCAAACTGCTCAAGGCCACCGTCTCCAGCATGCCCGGGTTGTTCAAGGGATCGAAATACACCAAGGCGCGTTACATGGAGCTGATGGCCATGCTCTACGAGATCCTGCAAAAAGCCCGCAAGGACGGGCTGATGGCCATCGAGAAGGACGTCGAGGCGCCGCAGGAATCCGAGATTTTCAAGAAATACCCCGTCGTGGGCGCGGATCACCATGTCATCGAATTCCTGACCGACTATCTGCGCATGATGGTTTCGGGCAATCTCAATTCGCACGAAATCGAATCGCTGATGGACAGCGAAATCGACACGCACCACGAAGAGGCGCGTGCACCAGCGGCCGCCCTTGCACGCCTCGCGGGCGCGTTGCCGGCCTTCGGTATCGTGGCCGCCGTGCTCGGTGTGGTGAACACCATGGGTTCGGTGGGCCAGCCGCCTTCCGTGCTGGGCGGCATGATTGCATCTGCCTTGGTGGGTACTTTTCTGGGTATTTTGCTGGCCTATGGCGCCGTCGAACCACTGGCCGGCCTGATGGAGCAGCAGGTGGACGAGGCTGCCAAGGAACTGCAGTGCATCAAAGCCACGCTGCTTGCAAGCATGCAGGGATACAACCCAGCCACAGCCATTGAGTTTGGTCGCAAGGTGCTGTTCGCGACCGCGCGGCCTACGTTCCTGGAGCTTGAAGCCCATGTGAAGGGCAGGAAGTAAGAGCTGGGCCATGGCGGAAAAAAAGCTCCAACCCATCATCGTCAAGCGCGCGAAAAAGGCACACCACGCGGTGCATGGCGGCGCCTGGAAGATTGCCTACGCCGATTTCGTGACCGCCATGATGGCATTTTTCTTGCTGATGTGGCTGCTGGGTTCGACCGCCAAGGGTGAACTCGAAGGCATTGCCAGCTATTTCCATGCGCCCTTGAAGGTTGCCATGAGTGGCGGCACTGGCGCGGGCAACAGCTCCAGCATCATTCCAGGCGGCGGCAACGATCTGAGCAAGGTATATGGCCAAGTGCGGCGTAGCGATGCAAAAAAAAGCACCAACAAAAACATCACGGCTGAAGAAATGCGCGCTCAGCAAGCGGAGCGCGATGTACAGCGCATCAAAACGCTGCGGGACCGGATGGACAGCATCATTGCGGGAAACCCGCGCCTTAACGAGTTCCGCTCGCAAATCCACATCGACGTGACGCCCGATGGCTTGCAGATCCAAATCGTCGACGACCAGAACCGCCCGATGTTTGACAGTGGCAGCGCACTGGTCAAGCCCTACATGCGCGACATCCTGCGCGAAATCGGCGCGGCGCTCGGCGGTGTCGAGAATCGGGTGAGCCTTGCCGGCCATACCGACGCAACCCCTTATGGCAACGGAGAGCGTGGCTACAGCAATTGGGAATTGTCTGCGGACCGCGCCAATGCCTCTCGCCGGGAACTGGTGGCGGCAGGCATGCCAGACGACAAACTGGCACGGGTGGTGGGGCTCGCGGCAAGCGACCCGCTCGATCCCGAGCACCCGCGCGCCGCTGCCAACCGGCGCATCAGCATCACGGTACTGACGCGCGAGGCCGAAGAACGCCTGCTGGGCGGTGCACACACGTCGCCTGCGGCACAATCGGCAGAATTACAAACAGATACCCCGGTGGCCAAAGTCACAGCAGCCAGCACAGCGAGCCCACAAGCTCCCACGGCGTCTGCCCCCGCTTTGCGCCCTTAAGGCAGAGTTTTTTGCATTTTTCGACCGAAAGGGTCCCACGTGGCCAATGCCCTTCGCTTCCTGATCGTTGACGACTTTTCCACGATGCGGCGCATCGTTCGCAACCTCCTCAAGGAGAGCGGTTTCACCGACGCCGACGAGGCGGAAGACGGCGTCGCCGCCTTGCACAAGCTGCGCAATTCCAAATTCGACTTCGTGGTTACCGATATCAACATGCCCAACATGAATGGGTTCCAGTTGCTCGGGGAGATCAAGGCGGACGAAAAACTCAAGCACCTGCCGGTGCTGATGGTCACTGCGGAAGCGCGCAAGGAAGACATCGTCGCGGCGGCCCAAGGCGGTGCGGCAGGCTACATCGTCAAGCCCTTCACCAAGGCCACACTCGAAGAGAAAGTCACCTTGATCATCAAGAAAGCCGGGCTATAGACCGCCATGGAAATGAGCACCGCCTCCGATACCCTCGCGTCCACCGAGCCCGACGTGCACCAAAAAATCGGTCTGCTGACGCGTCAGTTGCATGACTCCCTCAATGAGCTTGGTTATGCCGACCAGTTGCGCAGCACCGTGGGCGAGCTGCCGGATGCACAAAGTCGCCTCTCGTACATTGCCCGGCTGACAGGTGAAGCTGCGGAAAAGGTCTTGACGCGGGTGGAGCAGGCCAAGGTGCAGCACGACCACCTGGCCACCGAGGCAAAGCGCATGCGTGAGGTGCTGGTGCGTGACCCAGTCGCGGCGGTGGCCACCGGCGCCATCATGAATTTTCTGGAAGACGTCTCGCAGATCGCCCAAGCAGCGGATGAGCACCTCACAGAAATCATGATGGCGCAGGATTTCCACGACCTCACCGGGCAGGTGATTGCGCGCGTGGTGGCGCTGGCCGCCACCATCGAGGCGCAACTGGTTCAACTCGTCATCCAGACAGCACCGCCCCATGTGGTCGTTCCCACGGTGGAAGCCAAGACACCCCATCTCTCAGGCCCGGTCGTCAACCCCGAAGCGACGTCCGACGTCGTCACCGACCAGTCTCAAGTGGATGATCTTCTGGCCAGCCTAGGGTTTTAGCCCCCCCACTTGCGTTCTGAATAAAGGGCGGGTCCCGCCCGCTTATCGTGCTTTAGATTTCGGCGCTGCTCACGACAATGGCCTGACACCACCCGTCATGCCATCATGGAATCGAGCCAGGACCGCAATCTCCCCGCCACCGAGCGCAAGCTACAAAAAGCCCGCACCGACGGGCAAGCAGCACGTTCGCGCGATCTCTCGCACCTGGCCATTCTGGGCGCAGGCGCGATGGCGCTGCTGATGTTTACCCCGCGCCTGATTGACCATTTGCGCCTGGACATGGTGCGCCAATTGGCCTTTGACGCGGCCACCATGAAGTCACCCGGATCCATGATCGCGCGCCTGCAGTCCATGACCGGGACGGGGCTCATCGCCAGCATGGTCTTTGCCGCGCTCACCGGAAGCGCAGCATTGCTCAGCGCCATCGGCGCCGGTGGATGGGTTTGGAGCATCAAGCCGATAGCGCCCGATTTCAGTCGACTGAACCCACTCAAGGGCGCGGCGAATCTTTTTTCCAAGCAGCAGATGGCCAACGTGGCCAAGATGGTGCTGATGACCGGCATCCTGGCCGCGGTGGGTTGGAACTACCTCGGCCACAGCATTGACGAAATGGCGATGCTGGTGCTTCAGCCCTCGCCCTCGGCGCTCTCCCATATAGCCGACTGGTTGATCGCGGGTACAAGTTTGCTGCTCCTGGTGGTTTTCTTGGCGGCACTGATCGATGTGCCGTTGCAGAGTGTTTTCTTCCGCCAGCGGCTCAAGATGTCGCACCAGGAAGTCAAGCAGGAACACAAGGAGTCCGACGGCAACCCCGAGATCAAGGGCCGCATGCGCCAGCGCCAGCGCGAGATCGCCGACCGCGCCAGCGTATCTGCCGTTCCCAAGGCTGATTTTGTGGTGATGAACCCTACCCACTATGCCGTGGCACTCAAGTACGACGACAGCATGAGCGCACCACAGGTCATTGCCAAGGGCACCGACCTGGTCGCCATGCGCATCCGCGATCTTGCCAAAGCCAACGAGGTACCTGTGCTGCAGTCGCCCATGCTGGCGCGTGCGCTCTACGCCAATGCCGATCTGGACCAGCCGATTCCCGCTGCGCTCTACACGGCCGTGGCCCAGGTGCTGGCCTATGTGTACCGCCTGAAGGCGGCATTGCGCGGCGAAGGCCAAATGCCCGGCGAGGTGCCTGAGCCCTACATCGATCCAGAGCTCGATCCTCTGGGCCTTAAAACACGACAAGGTGCGCCTGCATGACCACCACCATCCAGTCAGCCCGGCAATGGGCGGGCAGCCGCCTCGCTGGCGCAACGGGGCTATCTGCGCCGCTTTTGGTGGTCGCCATCCTGGCCCTGATGGTGCTGCCGATTCCACCATGGCTGCTGGACACTTTTTTCACCCTCAACATCGCGGTCGCCCTGATGGTGATGATGGTCGCCGCCTACATGCTGCGGCCACTGGACTTTGCCGCTTTTCCCTCGGTACTGCTGCTGACCACATTGATGCGCCTGTCGCTCAACGTCGCCTCCACGCGCGTGGTGCTGCTCGAAGGCCATACCGGCCCCGGCGCGGCCGGGGCGGTGATTGAAGCCTTTGGCCATTTCCTGATTGGCGGGAATTTCGCCGTGGGCCTGATTGTTTTCGCCATCCTGGTGGTCATCAACTTCATCGTGATCACCAAGGGCGCCGAACGCATTGCTGAAGTATCGGCGCGCTTCACGCTCGACGCCATGCCCGGCAAACAGATGGCGGTCGATGCCGATCTGAATGCCGGTCTGATCGACGAGACGGAAGCCAAGCGCCGGCGCGCCGAGGTGGCAGAAGAAGCCAACTTCTTCGGCTCCATGGACGGCGCCTCCAAGTTCGTGCGCGGCGATGCCATGGCCGGCATCCTCATCCTCTTGATCAACATCGTGGGGGGCTTTTCCATCGGAATGCTGCAGCATGGCCTGTCCGCCGGTAAGGCGGCGGACACCTACATCCTGATGGCGGTCGGCGATGCGCTGGTGGCACAGATTCCAGGCCTGTTGATCTCGGTCGCAGCCGCCATGGTGATCTCACGCGTCGGCAAAGACTCCGACATGGGCCATCAGATCGTGCACCAGCTGTTCATGTCACCCAAGGTATTGGGCATTACCGCAAGCATTCTGATTCTGCTCGGGCTGATTCCCGGTATGCCCCACGCAGTGTTCCTGACGATTGGCGCCGCATTGGGCTATCTCTCCTGGGTCCTGTTGGAACGCGCCAAGGTGCCGCCACCCGTTGAAGCCCCGGCCGCACCAACGGGAGACGGTGAAGCGACCTGGGACGACCTGCAGCCCATCGATTTACTGGGCCTTGAACTCGGCTACCGCCTGATTGCCCTGGTGGACAAGACACGCCAGGGCGACCTGCTCACCCGCATCAAGGGCGTGCGACGCAAGTTCGCACAGGAGGTGGGATTTCTGCCACCACCTGTGCACGTCCGTGACAACCTCGAACTCAAGCCCAGCGCGTACCGCATCACCCTGCGCGGCGTGGTGGTGGGCGAAGGCGAGGCTTTTCCCGGTATGCACCTGGCCATCAACCCGGGTGGCATTTCAACACCGCTCATCGGTACGCCCACCACCGACCCCGCCTTTGGGCTACCGGCGCACTGGATCGACAACCAGCAGAAGGAAGCGGCGCAAATGGCCGGTTTTACCGTTGTTGATTCGGAAACCGTCATGGCAACCCATTTGTCACACTTGATGCAAGTGCAGGCAGCCAAGCTTTTGAGCCGCACCGAAACCCAGCAACTGGTCGAGCATGTCGCCAAGCTGGCCCCCAAGCTCATCGAAGAAGTGGTTCCCAAAATGGTGTCGATCGCGACGTTCCAGAAAGTGCTGCAGCTGCTGCTGGAAGAGTCCGTGCACATTCGGGATATCCGCACCATCGTCGAGACACTGGCCGAGCATGCCGGCGCCACGACCGACCCCGTCGAACTGGCCAAGCGCGTGCGTGTGGCCCTGTCACCGGCCATCGTGCAGCAAATCTACGGCCCAACACGTGAGCTCAACGTCATCGCCATCGAACCCGGTCTCGAGCGCCTGCTCGTGCAGGCATTGGGCAACGCCAATGGTCCGGCGCTGGACCCCGGCGTGGCCGACATCCTGACGCACAAAGCAGCCGAAGTCGCGCTGCGCCAGGAGGAAATGGGCCTCCCCGCCTGCCTGCTGGTGCCGGACGCGATTCGCGGCGCGATCTCGCGCTTGGTACGCCGCGTGGCGCCGCGCCTACAGGTGCTGGCGCACAGCGAAATCCCTGAAACACACACCATTCGAATTGGCCCCATCCTCAAAGGAGCAACGGCATGAACATCAAACGCTTCCACGCGCCCACGGCCCGCGAGGCGCTCGCCAAGGCCCGCATGGCTTTTGGCGATGGCACGCTGATTCTCTCCAACCGCCCCACCCCGAATGGTGTGGAAGTGGTGGCCACTGCGGAAGAATCTCTCAGCGCTCTGGATGAGCCCACACAGGTGGCCACGCCACCACGCAGCGCAGGCCGACTGGAAGCCGCAACCATAGAGGAACGCCCCGCACGCAACCCCGTTCACCAGGACACGGAGCAACTGGCGATGAGCACCCTGTCGTTCCAGGACTATGTGCGCGAGCGCATGCTGCGCCGCCGCCATGACGCACTGGGCGAATCCGATCTTTCCGATGCAGGCCGGCAGGCCCAGCCCAGTGAACCAACGCCTGCTCCACGACCAGCTTCTGCACCCGTGCAGCGCCACAACCCCCTGAAATCTGCACCAAATGCTGCGGCATCGCGCGTGCGCCGTGAGCCTGCGGCGGCCGCACCCGCCACGTCACTTGCAGGCCAGAAAAACCTGATGCATGAATTGCAGGCCATGAAGGACCTGATTGAAGACCGCTTCAACACCCTGTCCTGGTTGGGTCAGGCCAGGCAAAACCCGATTCAGTCGAACCTCATGCTCAAGCTGATCCGCGGCGGCTACTCCCCCGCGCTCGCCCGCACCATCCTCGAGCGCCTGCCGGACGATCTCAATGCTGCCGAATCAGTGCGCTGGCTGATGGAAGTTCTGGAGCGCAACCTCAAGACGGATGCCGCGATGCTCCCTTTGTACGAGCAAGGCGGCACGTATGCCCTGGTCGGGTCAACCGGCGTGGGCAAAACCACCACCACCGCCAAGCTCGCTGCGCTGTGCGCTCGCATCCACGGCCCCGCCAGCGTGGGCTTGATCACGCTCGATACGTACCGGGTCGGAGCGCATGAGCAGTTGCGCAGCTACGGCCGTATGCTGGGTATCGTCGCGCATCTGGCACACGACCAAGCCGCTTTGCAAGATTTGCTCGGCCTGCTCAGCAGCAAAAAAATGGTGTTGATCGATACCACCGGCGTCGCCCCGCGCGATCCACGCCGCCGCGACATGCTGGACGTACTCGATCTGCCCGAAGTCAACCGCCTGCTGGTGCTCAATGCCGGCAGCCATGGCGACACGCTGGAAGACACCCTGGTGGCATTCAAGACCTCCGGAACTCAGCAAGCCATTCTGACCAAGGTGGACGAAGCCGTGAAACTTGGGCCCGCGGTGGATGCGCTGATCCGCCACCAATTGCTGCTGCGCGGCGTGACCAACGGCCAGCGGGTTCCGGAAGACTGGGAAACAGCGGACGCCCACGCGTTGGTGGCAACGTCCATGCGCTCTCCAGCGCGTTCAGCCTTCGACCCCAAGGCCAGTGAACTCAATTTCTTCTTCTCGCACAGTCCCGAGCAGCCACGGGAACGAGGTCTCGTCGATGCTTGAATTCGGCCTGCACCAAGGTACCAGCTTGTACGGCCGGACGCCTCAAGACGCCTTGCGGCTGATTTCAGTGGCCGCTGCGCCAGGAGGCCGCTCGCTTGAGGTGCTGTGGACCATTTGCACCCACCTGCAGGGGCAGGGGTATTCCACCGTCGTACTCGATGGCACGGCAAATGAATCCGCAGACGCGCCAGGGCTGATCGATCTGCTCGAACACAACCTCTGGATAGAAGCGCCTCAGGGCGAATCCACCCAGAACGAACAATTGCTGGCGGTACTTCCCGCCGCGCGCGGGCTCGCCACCCTGGCGCCTTTTGAACGCACCAGCACAGCGCCACTGCGCGGCTTGCAACCGCTGCTGCGCCACTACGCTGTGGTGGTTCTGTATGCGCCCATACCCGTGTTGGCGTCTTGCCTCACCGCCGAAAACCTTGCATCACCCTTGCTGCTGCTCGAAGAAGGTGACAAAGCGGTCATGAAGACATATGCGGACCTTAAATGGCTCGCGCTGCATGCTGGTCTGGCGGGCACGGTGGTGCGATTGGCACACGGCCAGCGACAACGCGCTGCTGCACACCAGCAGTTGCGCGTATTGTGCGAATGTGCAGACACGCACCTGGGTCGCATTCCCCGCACGCTCGCCCTGGATCCGGACCGCCCTGCAGATTTGCAGCGCCTGACCCTCGAACTTCTGGAGAATGCCGAAACCCTCGCCCCTGCGGGGATGTACGCTACGCTACCATCTAGCCGTGACACCTTCTGCGCCGCGCACTTTGCAACGAGCCACTGACGTGACCTACACCGCAAAAGGACAGCTCGATCGCGATGCCTTGATTCGCCAGCACGTACCTCTGGTACGGCGCTTGGCGCACCACATGATCGCCAAGCTGCCCGCCAATGTGGAAATTGACGACCTGATCCAGGTCGGGATGATCGGTTTGTCCGAAGCCTTGATGCGGTTCGAAGCCACGCAAGGTGTGCAATTCGAAACTTTTGCCACACAACGTATACGCGGCGCCATGCTGGACGAACTGCGCGAGACCGACTGGATGTCCCGAAGCTCGCGCAAGAGCCAGAAGGACATTGAAAAGGCAGTCCAGCGGCTGGAGCAAAAACTGGGCCGAAGCCCTCTTGAATCTGAAATTGCGGCCGACCTTGACATGTCTCTGGCCGACTACCAAAGCCTGCTGGGAAAGGTTCGTGGAACCCAGCTGGTGTACCTGGAAGACATGACCCGGGGCGACGGCGATGACGGCGAAGGTTTCTTGGAGCGCCACGAAACCGCCGATGCCCAGGTAGATCCCATGGCCATGCTGCGCGACCAGCGGCTACGCAGCGCCCTGGTGGCGGCCATAGAGGCGCTCCCGGAACGTGAGCAGTACATCATGGGCATGTACTACGAGCAGGACATGAATCTCAAGGAGATTGCGGCGGTCCTGGGCGTAACGGAGTCGCGCGTATGCCAATTGCACAGCCAATCCATCGCGCGCCTACGCGCCAGGATGCGCAGCCACTGACCATGAAAAAGGCGCCAATAGCGCCTTATAGAAACGGTTTAGTTCAACTGGCCGACCTATAAAGACGCGCAAGCCCAGGCCCCTGAACGGTTGTGCGAGGCCCGTAGGTGGATGCGGGCACCTGTTCTGGCAAAACCGTTGCCACTTGGCGGTCTACCATGACGGCAGTCCTTGCCAAGGCATCGCGCTGACTTGCCAAACGAGCGGCCACAGTACGCACCCGCGCCACGATGGCTGGTGCCCACGTAGATGCTGGATGAATTTCCAAAACCTGAGAAAACCGCAGCGCTGCATCACGCAAAAGCACGCTTGACCGTTGCAGCTCTTCCGGCTTGGCAGCCTTTAAGGCCGCGCCCACTTTGGCCAGCAAGGCTTCAACTTCTGCGAGTGAGGCATCGACTTGGCTAGGGCTGCTCATGAAAATAGCCGGTGAGATCTCTTAACTTGACGAGCCAACAGTGGCAGGCGACCCACTAGCCGCGCGAGTGGCCGATGATTTCCTCGGCATTCGCAAGCATCTTGTCGGCAATGGCGCCTGCGTTCACCTTGAAGGTGCCGCTTTCAATGGCGCTGCGCACCGCCTTGACGCGACTGGCATCAAAATCTGAGGACGTGCGGCTGTTTTGCTCAATTTCGCGTGCATTGCGCGAGAGCGTGACAGGCACACCGGAGGCAGCGACCGACGCAGCGCCCTTCGCGCCTTCCTGTGCAGCGGACGCGGCTGTCTTGGCCTGCTTGGAGGCATTCGACTGCGCTACTGCACTTGTGAGTTCCGGTGTTTGACCTATTTTCATTGCCCTCTCCATGCTCCCTGAATACCGGGGGCCGGTAGGAATGTTTTCGACGTCTTTGGGTGAGACTTTAGGTCTAAGTGTACGAATCGCACTAAAGGTTCACCGCGATTGTCCCATCATCATTCACAACTCCACTTATCACCTTGCCATTATCCATTCTGACGCGTACAGTCTGCCCACTGCTCCCGGCGCTCAGCGCTTGCCCGCCAGTGCTAACCACATAGCCTGACCCCTGCGCCAACACACGCACCTGGGCGCCCGCCTGAAACAGGTTGGGTAGGCGAACCATTGCCTGGCGCAGCGCCTGGCCGGCCTGCAAGGGCCGTGTCGCCACCTGCCCCACCCACAACGCTGGATCGGCCAGAACCGAGGTTCGGTCGGCAGCCCAGTCCACTTCTGCCTGCACCGCATCCGCTTGCGTCAGTGTGGCCCCCGAGGACACATTGCCGGTCAGTACCCAGGCGGGGCCAAAGGCCTTCACCGTAACGGGCAGGAACACGTTCCAGTGCGTGGCGCCTTCCACGCAGCGCAACCCCAATCGAGAGCGACCCCAGAGCCTGGAGCCAGCCGGCAAGTAAGGCTCTATGCGAGCACACGGCGCCAGGCGAAGGCGGGGATCGAGCTCCCCCACCTCGACCTCCATGCGCAATGGCAGCTCGGCTGCGGCACCGGCCTGCAGGCTGTTGTCAATCCAGTTCTGGGTAATTTTCGAGAGTTCGGCGGCGTCCTGCGCCCACACAGCCGGCACCATCAGCGCGGCCAGCAGACCGGCCACCCCGCCACGCAGAAAGGGCAGGCGTAGCCACAAGGTCAAAAACGGGTTGTGCATACGGTTCTCCTTCGAAGCACGCCTGCCCTTTTGCAGGCCATTTCACCCCTCGCACTATAGGCAGGCGGAACCAAAACGAAGCGCCGAACTGCACAGCCAAAGTGCCGCACTTTCCACTTTAGAAATTCACCTGCGTTCCCATAATCGACCCACGCCGCTGGCCTTGTGCCGGACGCTTATGCAAACCAGGTGTGAGGCACGCAATGCTTGACAAGATGACCAACCAGCTCGACTTCCAAGGCCATGCGCTTCTGCTGCGTGCCGAGCGCCAGCGTCTTCTCGCCAGCAATATTGCCAACGTCGACACCCCTGGCTATGTGGCGCGCGACATGAAGTTTGCCGAAGCGCTTACCGCTGCTACGGGCGGCAGCAGCACCATGCCCGTCAGCCAGGAAAGCCGCGCGGGCAGCTACGGTACGACGGACGCAGGACATATTCCGCTGTCGGGGTTTTCCGAACACAGCACTGTGGGCTACGCAGTGCAAACACAGCCCTCGCTCGACAACAACAGCGTAGACATGGACCATCAGCGCGCTACGTTCATGGACAACGCCGTGCGCTACGAGGCCACGCTGCGCTTCATCAACGCCCAGGCCAAGACCATGCTCAGCGCCATTCAGGGCCAGTAAGCCGCCACGAGGTTCACCATGTCGATGTTCTCCATTTTTGACATCTCGTCCAGCGCCGTCAGCGCACAGGCGCAGCGCCTCAACGTGGTGGCGAGCAACCTGGCCAACGTTGATGCCGTAGCCGGTCCAGACGGCAAGACCTACAAGGCACGCCAGGTGGTTTTCCAAACCACCCCCATGGGCGACGACAGTGCTGCCGGGGTCAAGGTCAGTGCCATTCAGGAGAGTGATGTCCCAGGCCGCAAGGTGCACGACCCGAGCAATCCGCTCGCCGATGCCGACGGCTACGTCACGCATTCCAACGTCAACCCGGTAGAGGAAATGGTCAACATGATTTCCGCCTCGCGGTCCTACCAGAACAACGTCGAGGTCATGAACACGGCCAAGACTTTATTGCTCAAGACCCTGCAAATGGGCCAATAAACCGGAGCCTTCCATGATCAGCAGCACCACCTCTGCCAGCACGGCCACATCCGGCGCCAGTGCTACCGGAACGAGCGTCACCCAAGCCAATTCAACAAGCGACTCTGCAGCCTCGCAGGATCGCTTTCTCAAGCTGCTGGTAGCACAGCTCAACAACCAGGATCCGATGAATCCGATGGACAACGCGCAGATGACCTCGCAGATTGCGCAGATCAACACGGTCACCGGCATTCAGCAGCTCAACGACACGGTGAAGGGGCTGGCCAGCCAGTTTGCCACGCAGCAATTGATGCAGGGCAGCGCCATGGTCGGCCGCAACGTGCTGGTGGCCGACAACACGCTCAATGTCGACAGCACGACCCAGAAAGGCAGCGGAGCCTTTGACCTTGCCGGTTCTGCCGCCACCGTACAGGTGCAGGTACTCGACGCCAACAACAAGCAGGTGGGCACCGTGGACATCGGGGCCCTCAAGGCGGGGCGCTACAACTTCGAATGGGATGCCAGCGACGCCAGTACCAGCGGCCCGCTGCATTTCCAGGTGGTTGCCGCCAATGGACAGAGCCCTGTGGACGCCGTCGCGCTCTCGGTAGACCAAGTGGCTTCCGTGAGTCTGGACAACGGCGCGCTCGCCCTGCAACTCTCTCGCGGCGGCACCACCAGCTACAGCGCCATCAAGGCCATCCTCTAACGCCCCCAAACCACACCCGTTATCTCAGGAGCACACCATGAGCTTTCAACAAGGTCTCTCAGGACTCAACGCCGCCAGCAGGAACCTGGACGTCATTGGCAACAACATCGCCAACGCCAACACCACAGGGTTCAAAGGCTCGCGCAGCGAATTTGCCGATATCGTGGCCTCGTCAATTGGTGCCGCCGGCGGCAGCAATGCCGGCATCGGTGTCGAAGTGGCGGCCGTTGCGCAGCAATTCTCGCAAGGCAACATCACCGTCACTGGCAACAACCTGGACGTCGCCATCAACGGCGGCGGCTTCTTCAGGCTCCAGCAGCCCGATGGCTCACCCGCCTATACGCGGGCTGGCAACTTCAAGCTCGACACGAGCGGTGACTTGGTCACCAATAGCGGGGCAAAGGTGATGGGGTTCAAGGTGGACAGCACCACTGGCGCCGGTACCTCCGAGCCAGTACCGCTGAGCTTCCCCACAGGCGCGCCGATTCAGGCAAAACAGACGGCCAATATCACAGCCGCGATCAACCTGGACGCTCGTGCAAAAGACGCCGCCAGCACCGTGCCGCCCACGCCCCGCTCCACCTATGGCACCTCGGTCAATGTTTACGACAGCCAGGGCGTTGCCGTGCCGGTCAATCTGTACTTCGTGAAGACGGCCACGGCGAACACCTGGGACGTGTACGACAAACTGGACGACCCGACCGCGACACCGCCAGTCGTGGCAACTTCCGTGGGTACCGTCGCGTTCGATGCCAACGGCGCATACGATCCCACCGCCAGCACGTCGCCGCTGACGGTGACCGTCGATCCTTCGGGTGCCAATCCGAACAACCCACCCGCCCCGTGGCCGGTGACGATCGACCTATCCAGCACCACGCAATTCGGCAGCAAATTTTCCGTCGCCGACCTCACACAAGACGGCTACGCATCAGGCGAACTCACCGGCATCAACATCTCCAACGACGGCATGGTGATGGCCAGCTATTCCAACGGTGTGACGCGTGCCGAGGCCCAGGTTGCGCTGGCCAATTTCCGCAACCCACAAGGCCTGGCGCCCGTGGGCGGAAACAACTGGGTGGAAACCAACACGTCAGGCGCACCCGTCGTTGGCAAGCCGGGTACGGGCAACCTGGGCAATCTGCGCGCTGGTGCGCTGGAAGACTCCAACGTGGATCTGACTGCCGACCTGGTGAACATGATGACCGCGCAGCGCGCCTACCAGGCCAACGCGCAAACCATCAAAACCCAGGACCAAATCATGTCGACCCTGGTGAACCTGCGCTGATTCAAGCGCCTGAACCTTAGGAGACCCCATGGACCACGTCATCTACACCGCCATGACTGGCGCCAACGCTGCCGCGCAGCGGCAGTCGGTGCTGGCCAACAACCTGGCCAATGCGTCCACTACGGGTTTCCGCGCCGAGCTCTCCACTTTTCGCTCGGTGCCGCTACAAGGCGATGGCGCCAGCACACGCGTCTTCGCGCTCGAAGCCACCTCCGGCTACCGCGACACGCCAGGATCTGTGGAACGCACCGGCCGCAATCTGGATGCCATGGCGGCTGGCAGCGCCTGGTTTGCGGTGCAAGGGCTCGACGGCACAGAGGCTTATACGCGCAGCGGCGCTTTCGAAGTGAACGCCACCGGGCAGATGGTGACCAGCACCGGCCTGCCGGTGCTCTCGGACGGCGGCGCGCCGATTGACGTGCCGCCCGGTGCAGAAGTCTCGCTGGGTTCGGACGGCACCATCACCGCCAAGGTCGCCGGTCAGCCACCGTCCGCCATCGGGCGACTGAAGCTCGCCACGCCGACAGCCGAAGACCCGCTGGTACGCAGCGAAGACGGACTGTTTCGCGCGCGCTCAGGTGACCCCATGCCACAGGACGCCAACGCCCGGCTGATGGCCGGCGCACTCGAAGGCTCGAACGTGAACCCGGTCGAGAGCATGGTCGGAATGATTGCTGCCTCGCGCCAATTCGAGCAGCAGATGCGCTTGCTCAGCACCGCAGAAACCAACGACAAATCGGCCAGCCAGTTGCTGAGCCTCAACGGCTGAGCGCGGCGCGCCCGGCAGCCAAGGAGCCCCCATGATCAATTCTCTCTGGATCGCCAAGACCGGCATGGAAGCGCAGCAGACGCAGCTCGATGTCATCTCGCACAACCTCGCCAACACGTCCACCACCGGCTACAAGCGCGCCAGCGCCGTGTTCCAGGACCTGATCTACCAGAACCTGCGCCAGGTGGGCAGCCAGACCACGGAGCAAAACCAGCTGCCCACTGGACTGCAACTGGGCCTCGGGGTGCGCACGGTCGCCACCAGCCGCAACTTCACGCAGGGCGGCCTGCAACAGTCCAGCAGCAATCTTGATGTGGCCATCAAGGGCAACGGATTCTTCCAGGTGACCATGCCCGATGGCACGGCGGCGTACACACGCGACGGCTCGTTTCAGGTCGATTCCCAGGGCCGGCTCGTCACCTCCAGCGGATTGCCGGTTGCCAACGGCATCACCATCCCGCCCAACGCTACCTCGATCAGCATCGGTACGGACGGCACGGTGTCGGCACTTCTGCAAGGCAATACGGCACCGCAGCAGCTAGGCAGCCTCGCCATGGCGAACTTCATTAATCCACCTGGCCTGGAGCCGCGCGGCGAAAACCTGTACGTCGAAACCGCCGCTTCCGGCCAGCCCACGCAGGGCACACCAGGCACCAACGGCCTGGGTACGGTGGTGCAAGGCTACCTGGAGACCTCCAACGTCAACGTGGTCCAGGAGCTGGTCAGCATGATTCAGACCCAGCGCGCTTATGAAATGAATTCCAAGGCAGTGCAAACCTCTGACCAGATGCTGGCCAAACTGGCCCAGCTCTGAGCCCTCAAGGAAGGCCACCATGCGTTTGAATTTTTGCGCTTCTTCTGCAGTGGGCACGCGCTGGGCTGGGGCCGCGCTGGCCTTGCTGCTGGGTGGCTGCGCCAGCATGTCACCCACGCCACCAGTCGATATCCTGCCGACCACGCCGCCGCTCATCGAACCGCAGCCACAGGTGCAAGGCCCGGCCACGGGCAGCCTGTTCCACACCGCGAGTTACCGTCCGGCATTCGAGGACCGGCGCGCCCGCATGGTAGGCGACAACGTGACGGTGGTGATCGTCGAGAACGTCTCGGCCAGCCAAAAATCCACCTCCACCGTGGACCGCACCTCCGGGGTGGACGCTGGCATCACCGCCCTGCCCTTTGTCAGCAGCAGCCTCACTGGCAAAACCACGTTGGGCGCGAAATCAAGCAACACCTTCGAGGGCAAGGGCGGCACGGAAAGCGCCAATACCTTTACGGGCTCGATTACCACCAGCGTCGTGCAGGTACTGCCCAACGGCCATCTCGTCATTTCCGGCGAGAAGCAGATTGGCGTCAACGAGAACGTGGACGTGCTGCGCTTCTCGGGCACCGTGGACCCACGTATGCTGCAGCCGGGCAGCCTGGTCAACTCCACCCAGGTCGCCAATGTGCGCATCCAGTCGCGTGGACGCGGCGCGCAGGGCGAGGCGCAGGTCACCGGCTGGCTGGGTCGGTTCTTCAATTCGGTGACGCCGTTCTGAGCACAAAGGCACCGCCATGCGCCTGTGCGGGTGCATGGGCAGCGCCACTGCATCGCAGATTTTTGTTTATCTAAATTGATAGCTGCTAACGCTTATCAGATAAGCGCTAGCGGCCAATTTCGCTTGTTTTTTTCCTGTTACCGCGCGCCAGCCAGCCCTTAGTCCAGCCCCGTCAATTGGCAGGTGAAGCAGACCCTTATTCCCGCTTCGCTGATCGCAGCACGCCACACAATGGGCCCATGAGCTTCGTGCGCCTTCCCTCCCTTCGCATGCCTTGGGCAGCGCTTTGCGCAGGCCTGCTGGCACTCGCTGCTGCACTGCCTGCACACGCGCTGCGCGTCAAGGAAGTGGCTGCCGTGCAGGGCGTGCGCAGCAACCAGTTGACCGGGTACGGCCTGGTCGTGGGGCTGGACGGCACAGGCGACCAGACGACGCAAATGCCCTACACCACGCAGGCCATGCAGAACTACCTGTTGCAAATGGGCATCAGCCTGCCCGCAGGCGCCTCATCGCAGTTGCAATTCAAGAACGTGGCAGCCGTCGTGGTCACGGCAGAACTTCCCGCCTTTGCCCAGCCGGGCCAGCACATCGATACCACGGTCTCCTCGATGGGCAACGCCAAGTCGATCAAAGGTGGCCTTTTGATGATGACGCCGCTGCGTGGGGCCGATGGTGAGATTTACGCGTTGGCACAGGGCAACGTCGTGGTCGGTGGCGCAGGCGCCGCTTCCGGCGGCAGCAAGGTGCAGATCAACCACTTGAGCGCGGGCCGCATCCCGCAGGGTGCGCAGGTCGAGCGCTCGGTGCCCACGCCGCTCAACGACGGCAATTTCATCACCCTGGACTTGAATGCGTCGGATTTCCAGACCGCGCGCGGCGTCGTCGACGCCATCAACAAGCATATCGGCGCCGGCCATGCCACCGCCCTCAACAGCCGGACAGTGCAGGTCAGCGCCCCCACCGACCCAGGGGCCCGTGTCGGCTTCATTGCCGAGCTCGAAGAGCTGCCGCTTGACGCCATTGCGCCGGCAGCCAAGGTCGTCATCAACGCGCGCACCGGTTCGGTTGTGCTCAACCAGGCGGTGACGCTGGGGCCCTGCGCGATCGCACACGGCAACCTGTCCATCACCATCAGCTCGACTCCCGTCATCAGCCAGCCCAATCCATTGTCCAAGGGCCAGACTGTGGTGGCACAGCAAAGCAACATCAAGATCAACCAGGAACCCGGCGCCATCATCCAGGTGCCACCTTCGCCGCAGTTGGCCGATGTGGTGCGTGCGCTCAATGCCCTGGGCGCCACGCCTGGCGATCTGCTGGCGATCCTGCAAGCCATCAAGGCCGCCGGCGCGCTCAACGCCGAGCTGGAAGTCATCTGATGGCCTGCGCCCATCCGTGCAAGGAAGTCTGATATGGAGCTATCGCTCTCAGCCGCCACCGCTGCCAGCACATCCAACGCGCTGGCAGTGGACGCCCGCTCGCTCAACAACCTGAAGTACCAAGCCGGTCTGAACAGCCCCGCAGCCGCCAAGGAAACCGCCAAACAGTTCGAGTCGCTGTTCATGCGCGAAATGATCAAGAGCATGCGCGAGGCGACGATGAAGTCGGGCCTGCTCGATAGTCCCCAGGGCAACTTGGGCACCGACCTACTCGATCAGCAGCTTTCCGTGCAGATGTCCGGGCAGCCCGGAGGCCTGTCCGAGGCCATTGCCCGCCAGCTCTCGCAACAATTGATGGGCGGCGATGTGAATCTGGTCTCGCCCTCAACACTGAGTCTCGCCCGCCCAGCCGCAAAGAGCGCCAGCGCCACGGCAGCCCCCACAGGCCCTGCGCCCAAAGGCCGTGACGGCTTCGTGCAATACCACCAGGACGCAGCCGAACGCGTCGCTCTGGACAGCGGCATCCCGGCAAGCTTCATGCTGGGCCAGGCCGGCCATGAGACAGGCTGGGGCAAGAGCGAAATCAAGAATGCCGATGGCTCAACCTCGTTCAACCTGTTCGGCATCAAGGCCGGGAGCGGCTGGACCGGCAAGGTGGCGCAAGTGAGCACCACCGAGTACGAGAACGGTGTAGCGCACAAGGTGGTAGCGAAATTCCGCGCCTACGACTCGTACGAAGAGTCCTTTCGCGACTACGCCCGCCTGATCAACAACAACCCGCGCTACGAAAAGGCGCGTGCCAACACCGGGTCAGCGACAGCCTACGCGGCAGAACTGCAAAAGGCGGGCTACGCAACCGATCCGGCCTACGCGAAGAAGCTCGGCGGCGCGATCCAAAGCGCTCTACGCGCCCAACAATCGCAAGCCTAAGGCGTCGCCATGAGTCTGCTTAACGTCGGGTCACGCGCCCTGTTGGCCAACCAGGTGGCCCTGCAAACGACTGGCAACAACATCGCCAACGTCAACACGCCAGGTTATTCGCGCCAGTCGGTGGTGGTGCAGACGATGCCAGGGCAGTTCACCGGCGGCGGCTACATCGGCAAGGGCGTGGACGTGCAAACCATTTTGCGCAACCAGAGCGATTTGCTGACCCGCCAAGCCACCGCCGCAGCAGCGGTGGATGCCGGCAATTCGGCGCGATCGCAAAGCCTCCTGCAATTGCAGGATGTGTTCTCCGGAGGGACCTCCGGCCTGGGTACGGCCATCAACAGCATGATGAATGCCTTGTCGGACGTGGTGAGTTCCCCAACCGACATGACCGCACGCAACGTCGCGCTCACCAGCATGGACGAAACGGGCAAGCGTATGGTGGCCGCGTCTGCCCAGCTCGACGACATTGCCAGCTCTGTCAATGAGCAGCTCAAGGGTGACGTCAACACCATCAACCAGCTGGCGCAGAACATTGCCAGCGTGAACGACCAGATTGCGCGCGCCAAGGGCAACGGCCAGCCGCCTAACGACCTGCTGGACCAGCGCGACCAATTGGTGCGCAACCTCAACAAGTACATCCAGACGACACAGGTGACAGCCGACGATGGCACCCTGAGCGTGTTTGTAGCCGGCAGCCAACCGCTGGTCCTGGGCAACAAAGCGGGTTCCGTGTCCATCGGCGACCCCAAGGATTTTGGCGCTGCCAGCGGGCAAAAGAGCCTGCTGTTCCAGCAACCTGGGGCATCGTCCATGCAGGAGTTGAGCGGGACTGCATTGGGCGGCGGCGAAGTGGCCGGCTTGCTGAGCTTTCAGAACAGCGACCTGCAAGAGGGCTACCAGTTGCTCAACCGCATGGCAACGGCCATTTCCCTAAGCCTGAACGCACAGAATGAGCTCGGTTTGACGCTCGATGGCAGCATGGGCAAAGCACTCTTCGCCGACGTGGCACCAGCACAGCCCACAGCCGCGAGCACCAACACCTCGGCAGCCAGCATGGGCGTGACCTTCTCCGATCCGACCAAGCTGAGTGCCAACAGCTACCTGGTGTCATTCAGCAGCGCCACAACAGGCACCATCACCACCCAGCCGGGCGGTCAGCCCGAAAACTTTGGCGGCCCGGGGCAACCCACCCTGGCGGGCTACTTTTCCTCCCATGGCCTGCAGTCCACCCTGAGCGGACCACCCAACGCAGGGGATCAGTTCCTGGTCGACCCGATGAAAGGCGCCGCCGCCAAGATGCAGGCGCAGCAGCTCTCGCCCACCCAACTGGCAGCGGCCAGCCCGGTGAATGCCCAAATGGGCGCGGCCAATGCGGGTACCTTGCAGCTCGCCAGTTTGAACGCTACCGGCCAACCGGCCACCACGGGCTTTGTCCCGCCTCCCTCGCCGGTACTGCCCGCAACTACAGGCGGCGGCGTCACCCTGACCTTTGCTTCCGGGCCGCCGGCCACGTTTACCGTGGCGGGCAATGCCACGCCGCTGATGGATGTTTCAGCAACGCCACCGGTGCCGCTTGCTGGCCCTCCCTACACCTACACCGCTGGGCAAGCCATCACCATTGACGGCTGGGCGATCACGCTCGCCGGCGCACCCAAGGCAGGCGATACCGTCACGGTGGGAAACGCCCTGGACCCACAATACGGCGACGGCTACCAGCGCAATACCGGCAACGCAACCGCCCTGATGAATTTGCGTGATGCCAAGATGTTCGACGGCGCGACGCTCTCCGACGGCTTTGCCAGCGCAATGGCGCAGGTCGGCACCCGCACCCAAAGCGCCCAATATGCACAAGAGCTCTCGAGCTCCCTTGCCGCGAATCTGGAGGGTGACCGCACCGCCGTCTCTGGCGTCAACCTGGACGAAGAAGCAGCCCGACTGATCCAGTACCAGCAGGCCTACCAGGCGTCGGCAAAGATGATCCAGGTCGCCCAAAACATCTTCGATACCCTGATCACCAGCATGGGCCACTGATCGCCAAGGAATCCGCTATGAGCTATTCAACGAACCGGGTGGCCACGGCCAACATGTACGAGAACGCCACGCGCAACCTGATGACGCGCCAGACGTCGCTTGCCAACCTGCAGGACAACCTGACTTCCGGCAAGCGCGTGGAGCGTGCCAGCGACGATCCCGTGGCAGCCGCACAAGCCGAGCGCGCCATGACGCGCATCTCGCGTATCCAGACCGACCAGCGCGCGTTGGATGCACAGCGCAGTGCCGTTGCGCAAGCGGAGAGTTCGCTGGGCGACGCCGTCGACCTGATGCAGCAAATGCGCGAACTCGTCGTCTCTGCCGGTAGCGGCACTTTCACCAACAGCGACCGGGTCACGGTTGCCAACCAGTTGCAAGGCTTGCGTACCCAGTTGCTGGATGTGGCCAACCGCAAGGACACCAACGGCGTGCCGCTGCTCAGTGCGCTGGGCAGCGCTGCTACGCCGTTCCTCAATGCCATGGGGCAATTCGACGGCCTGGCGGGGCAAACAACCGGCTCCTCCGTGGGCATCCCCAGTGCCCTCGACGGCGACGCTGCCTTCATGTTCCAGCCGCAGCGCGACGGGGTATTCAACGCCAGCGTGGACACGGCAACTCCCGCTACACACGGCTTGGGCTCCAGTGCCGTCACCAGTACCAACCCGACGCAGATTGCACTTGACCCAAGCGGCAATGCCTTTCAGTACCAAATCAACGTGACGTACATCGCCGGCACAGCACCCAACACGCTGGCCGCCCAATACAGTGTCACCAGCACCCCCGCCGGCGCCCCCTTGAACGGCACCAATCCCTTCACATCTGCCGACTTCAACCCCAGCCAGCCGGCTTCGGTACCGGTCACTGCCATCCCCGGCCTGAGCCTGAACCTCACCGGACAGCCCCAAGTGGGCGACACCGTGCAGCTCACCCTCAAGCCCAGCAACGGCATCTTTGACACGATCGATTCCGCCATTCACGATATCGGCACAGCCGGCTCCAGCAGTGCCGCTTCCCAGGCCGTCGGCCAAGCCTTGGCGAATATTGACAGCGGTCTGGCAAGGCTGCAAACGGTGCGCAGCTACGCCGGGGATCTGCTCAACCGTGCGGACAACATCAGCGGCAATCAGCAGAAGCGCAGCGTTCAGCTCGAAGCCGATCGCTCAAACGCCGTGGACCTCGATATGATCAAGGGCGTGTCCGACTTCCAGAACCAGCAGGTCGGCTACGATGCAGCACTGAAGTCCTACTCCATGGTGCAGAAGCTGTCGCTGTTCAACTATATTTCCTGATTTCTGGCGTGTGCTGCGCACGCCGTACAGCGCATGGTCCAATCCGTTCTCGGCAGTCTGGTTCTTGCCTACCGGCCTCTGTGGGGACGTGCGCGCACGCTCGCTGGCATCGAGCTCTCCGTGCAGAGCGATGCCCTGGCACCTGTCGATACCCTCCACCTGCTGCGGACCCTGGTCGAATTGTGGAGCGCCAGCAGCCCGCCTGTCCTGCTGGCGCCACAAAACCGCCAACTGCTCTGCGACATGCTGGAGCATGCCCCGCGCGGCACCCCGTGGATCGCTGTGCCGGGGGCCTGGTTAGAAGATTCGACCATCCACGCACGCGTTCAGGCCGCGCACCAGCGCGGCCTGCGCCTGGTGTGGCGCGGCGAACTCTCGCAGCTGCCAGAGCCGGACATTGCCGCCTGCTTTGACAACAGTCTGCTCAGCCTTGCGCCGGAAGATGCTGCTGCGGCCCTGCAGGCACAGCAGACAGAGGCCGCGCGCGCGACGACGCCAAAACCCAAGGAGCCTGCCCTGATCGCCAGCCCGGTAATCGATGGGCAAATGTACGAAAACCTGCCCAGCCGCGCCCTGGTGGCCCACTGTCTGGACACACACAATGCCCTGGCCATTGCCGGCTGGCCCGTGGAAGACGTGCTGTACCAGCTGCGCCACCAGCCGATACAGCCCTCGCACACGGTCATCTTCCGACTGATGAAGGCCATAGACGCCGACGAGTCGCTGGAGCACTTCGAGAACATCCTGAGCGAAGACCCGATCCTGGCCTACCGCTTCATGGTCTACACCAACTCGGCCGCGCTTGGCCTGCGCACCGGCATCGATTCGCTGCGCCGGGGCTTTGTGATGATGGGCTACGGCTCACTCAAGCGCTGGCTGTCGGACCAATTGCCGCACGCCAGCACCGAGCCCGATCTGGAGCCGGTGCGCGCCGCCGCCGTGATTCGGGCGCAGCTGACCGACCATTTGCTGGAAGCCGGCATCCAGAACGAACTGCGGCGCGAGGTCTACCTCTGCGGCCTGTTTTTCGGCCTGGGCGACTTGCTGGGCGAGCCCCTGGGCAACGCGCTGCACCGGGTGCCGCTCTCCGAGCGCATCTACGACGCAGCAGTGCTGCGCACGGGCCCCTATGCACCGCCGCTGGACATGGCGTTGGCGCTGGAGAGCGGCGATTGCGCGGCGATTCAGGAGCTGTGCGAAACCTACGAGATGGACCGAGAGGAAGTCAACCGCGCCCTGCTGCGCGTACTGTCGTCGCTGGAAGTCGTGCGCCGGTGAATGACGCACTCCCTGCGTCGCTGCGCGCCTTCCTCCTCTCTCGCCTCGCTCACCTCGTTGCGCGATGCGCGATGCGGGAGGGGAAGACCGCCCGGCGAGGCCGGCATATGCCTTGGCGTCGCGCGCGGACCGACACCCCCTAGGGGGCACCTGCAGCGCTACCCCATCTGCCCGCGCACGCGCTCACACACCCGCCAGAATGCAGCGTCCTGCACGGCGGCGAAATTCACCCGCATTAGCGTACTGGGCTGGCCGGTCGCATGGAACAGCGCTCCGGGCGCAAGCAGATAGCCTTCATCGAGCATGCGCTGTGCCAGCGCGTCGGTGTCCACACCCGTTTCCACCCAGCCGAACAGGCCCGCAGGCTCGGCCGCAAAGCCAAAACCGGCCGCCTGCGCCAACTGCACGCTGCGGGCGCGGGCCTGCGCCAGGCGCCGGCGCAGGCGCTCGGCGTGGCGCCGCAGTTGGCCCTGCTCCATGCACAGGGCGAGCGCCTTTTCCAAAATGGAGGGCGTGGTCAGTGCCGACAATAGCTTGGTATCGAGCAGGCGCTCGGTCAGCGTGGGCGGCGCAGCCAAAAAACCAATGCGCCAGTTGGGCGCCAGAATTTTCGCAAAGCCTCCCACGTACACCGTGCGGCGCAAGCCGTCGAGCGCGCACAAACGCGTCGCATGGTCAGGGGCCAGGTGGCAGTAGCTGTCGTCTTCGACGATATGGAAGTCGTGCTGCTGCGCCAGTTGCAGCACCTGGTGGGCACTGCCAGGCGAGAGGCTGTAGCCGGTAGGGTTGTGCAGCACGCTGACGCTGACAAACAGCTTGGGCGCGTGCGCCTCGCAGTAGCGGGCCATGACCGCCAGGTCCGGCCCGTCAGGCCCGCGCGGAACCGGCAGCACGCGCATACCCAGGGCGTCGAGCCGTACGAATTCGACCGACCAGCCAGGCTCCTCCACCATCACCGGGTCGCCCGCCTTGAGCAGGGTGCGGCTGACGATGTCCAGCGCATGTGTCGCGCCCATCGTGGTCATGATCTGGCCGGCAGGCGCCGGCACACTCAGCTCGGCCAGGCGCCGGGCGAGCACCTGGCGCAAGCCGGCATCGCCCATGGGCTCGCCATAACTGAACGAGGCCGCATGCAGCGCCGGGCTGGCCGCCACCTTGCGCACCGCCGCCAGCATGAAACGCGCGTCTTCCAGCCACGAGGCCGGAAACACCCCAGCACCCGGTTGTGCCTGGCCCGAGGGCGGGTGAAACATGCCGCGGATCAGCGCCGTGGCGTGGATCCGCGAGCCAGGCGGCAAGCCGGCAAAAGGAACAGCGCCGCTGGGGCTGCGCAGAACTTTGTTTTTGATAGCTGTCTGCGCAATATCCACCTGCGCTAGAGGCACTTTTTGCATCAAATCCCGGACAAAAAATCCGCGCTGCCTGCGTGCCTCGATCAAGCCCTGGGCGAGCAGTTGGTCGTAAGCCGCTACCACGGTCCACGGGCTCACGCCCTGCTGGCGCGCACATTCGCGCACCGAGGGCATGCGCGAACCCGGCGCCAGCAGGCGCGCACGGATGCGTTCGGCAAAGCGCTGGGCAAGTTGGTCAGTCAGGGAGCGGCGCGGGGTTCGGGTCAGCATGGGAAAGCCTTTGCATGCCAGGTGTGCCAATGAAAACACCAATACAGATCATTCATTTGTCCGGGGAACTGTATCGGAACTGTAATGGCGAAATCCGTACATTGGAACGCTTTCCTTCCCACGGCCCACCCCTTCATGTCGCTCGCCGAATTCACTGCCTTGCTGGCCCTGGCCACGGCCCTGAGCTTTACGCCCGGGCCCAACACCACGCTCTCGACGGCACTGGCGGCCAACAGAGGCCTGCGTGCCTCCATGCGTTTTGTCCTTGCAGTGCCGGTCGGCTGGACAGCCCTGCTGCTGCTCTGCGCTGGCGGCGTCGGCGCCGCCGTGGTGGCGGTGCCCATGCTGCGCCTGGCGATCAAGGCATTCGGCATTGGCTACCTCTTGTGGCTGGCGTGGAAGCTCTCGCGCAGCGCCCGACTCGCCGAAGCCGACAGCGCACGCATGCGCGTGGGCTTCTGGCAAGGTGTGCTGCTGCAGTTCGTCAACATCAAAGCCTGGCTGCTGGCGCTGACCATCGTCGCCGGCTGGGTGGCCGGGCGCGCCGACAGCCTGCAGCGCCTGGCCGTGATCTTGCCGGTGATGCTGGTGTTCGCCTTTTCCAGCAACCTGCTCTACGCCAGCACAGGCGCCCTGCTGCGCCACTGGCTGGCCCAGGGTGCGCGCCTGCTCTGGTTCAACCGCGCCATGGCCTTGGTGTTGGTGCTCACGGCGATCTGGATGCTGCGCACATGAAACTCAAAGACGAAACCCTGGGCATGGGTCTGGGTCTTCTCGGCGTCGCCTTCTTCGCCGTTACGCTGCCGATGACGCGGCTGGCCACCGGCACACACGACGCGCCACAGCTCTCGCCCTGGTTCGTGACGCTGGCTCGCGCCGCGCTCGCGGGCTGCCTTTCGGTGATTTTCTTGCTGGCAACACGCTCGCCCCTGCCACAGCGCCGCCATTGGAAGCCGCTCGGGATGGCTGTATTGGGCAACGCCATTGGCTTCCCGCTGCTGCTGGGCTACGCACTGCGCGTCGTCACCGCCAGCCACGCCGCGGTGATCACGGCGCTGCTGCCGCTGGTGACCGCTGCCGTGGCCGCGTGGGTGCTGCACCAGCGCGCGCGCCTGGGTTTCTGGGTCTGCGCCGTCGCCGGCAGCGCGCTGGTGGTGGCGTTCTCAGTGCTGCGTGCCCACCAAGGAGGGTCTGGCTTCGGCTTCGAATGGGCCGACCTGCTGCTGGTCGGCGCCGTCTTTGCCGCCTCCATCGGCTATATCTACGGCGCCCAGGTAACGCCAGCGCTCGGCGCCGAGCGCGTGATCTGCTGGGTCTGCGTGCTGGCGCTGCCTGTTTCGCTGCCAGGCGCGCTGTGGCTGTGGCCCCAGCATGCCGTTGCCGCCTCGGCCTGGGGCGGCTTGCTGTACGTCGGCGTGTTCTCGATGTGGGCCGGTTTTTTCGCCTGGTACCGCGGTCTGGTGCTGGGCGGCGCCCTGCGCGTCAGCCAGACGCAGTTGCTGCAACCCTTTCTTTCCATCCTCGCAGCCGTGCCGCTGCTGGGCGAGGCGCTCGATGGCGTCACGCTTGCCTTCGCCGCCGCCGTCGTGCTGACGGTCGTCATTGGAAAACAATTTTCCCGCCCGCCCACGCCGCCCAACCCGGGTGGCAGGGCGATATCGCCCGTCCGCTGAACCACGGCGCCAACGAGCGCACATTCGATCCAACGCAAGGAAATGCCCATGTCCTGGAAACTCGCCAGCCGAACCGAAAAGATGAACCCCTCGGTCATCCGCGAAATTCTCAAACTCACGGAAAAGCCCGGCATCATCAGCCTGGCCGGTGGCCTGCCGTCGCCGCGCACCTTCCCGGTGGACGACTTCGCCCGCGCCTGCGCCAGGGTGTTGCAGCACGACGGGGCTGCCGCGCTGCAGTACGCCGCCAGCGAGGGCTATGGGCCGCTGCGCGAGGCGGTGGCCGCGCAACTGCCCTGGGACGTGGACCCGGCGCAGGTCTTGATCACCACGGGCTCGCAGCAGGGCCTGGACCTGGTCGGCAAGGTGCTGCTGGACGCGGGCAGCCGCGTGCTTGTCGAAACGCCCACCTACCTGGGCGCGCTGCAAGCCTTTGCTCCCATGGAGCCGATGGTGCAATCCGTACCAAGCGACGATGAAGGCGTGGACATTGCCGCGCTCGCCGCCAGCGTGGGCAATGGAGCTGACCAGGCGCGTTTTCTCTATGTGCTGCCCAACTTCCAGAACCCCACCGGCCGCACCATGAGCGAGGCACGCCGCGCCGCACTGGTATCCAAGGCCGCTGAACTTGGCTTGCCGCTGCTGGAAGACAACCCCTACGGCGACCTGTGGTTTGAGTCGCCTCCGCCAGCGCCGCTGACAGCGCGCAACCCGGCGGGCTGCATTTACCTGGGGAGTTTTTCCAAGGTGCTGGCGCCAGGACTGCGCCTGGGCTACCTGGTGGCGCCGCCCGAGGTGTTCCCCAAGCTGCTGCAGGCCAAGCAGGCAGCCGACCTGCACACGCCCGGCTTCAACCAGCGCATGGTGTTCGAAGTGATGCAGGGCGGGTTCCTGGACCGGCATGTGCCGACCATCCGCACGCTGTACCGCCAGCAGCGCGATGCGATGCTCGGCGCACTTGAGCGTGCCATGGGTGGCCTGGGTGTGCAATGGAACCGACCGGCTGGCGGCATGTTCCTGTGGCTGCGGTTGCCAGAGGGCATGAGCGCGGTGGATTTGTTGCCGCTCGCAGTGGAGCGGGGGGTGGCCTTCGTTCCGGGCGCGGCTTTCTACGCGGGGGACGCCGATCCGCGCACGCTGCGCCTGTCGTTCGTAACGGCGAGCAGCGCACAAATCGATACTGCGATTGGCTCGCTGGCCGATGCGGTGCGTGCGCTGCGGATGCGCCCTACACTTTAGGGCAATGCTGAACAAGTCCCTCACGCGCCGCGCATCCGTACCTCGGGCGGTCTGCGGCGTTGCATCCCATCCCGATGCACGGCGCGCGTCATCGCGGTGACTTATTCAGCATCGCCTTAGGCACTCACCGCGCAAGCGAAGGGGCGCGCTTCATGACCTACCTGCCTTTCCTGCAAGTCGACGTATTCAGCGAGCACCATGGCGATGGCAATCCCTTGGCCGTGGTGCTGGACGCAGAGCATCTCCCCGAGCGCACGCTCAGGCGCTTTGCCGCCTGGACCAATCTGTCGGAAACGACCTTCCTGCTCCCCCCCACGGAAAGCGCCCGCGCGGCCGGCGCCGACTACCGGGTGCGTATCTTCACTCCTCGTGGCGAGCTACCGTTTGCCGGCCATCCGACCCTTGGCAGTTGCTACGCCTGGCTGCACGCAGGTGGCCAGCCACGGTCGCCAGGGACCATCGTGCAGGAATGCACGGTTGGCCTGGTCCCCATTCGCCAGCAGCAGGGGCGCTTGGCCTTTGCCGCGCCGCCAATGCAGCAAAGCGCGCCGAACCCGGCCATGACCGCGTTGGTGGTGGGCGCGCTCGGATTGCGGCCTCAGCAAGTTCGCGCAGCGCGCCTGCTCAACAACGGCCCGCGCTGGCTCGCACTGCTGGTGGACAGCAAGGAGGCCGTGCTCGGCCTGACACCCGACCATGCGCGCCTCAAGGACCTGGGCCAGGACGTTGGCATCGTCTACATGGCAGGCGAAGCACATGCCAATGGCGAACCCGATGCCTTCGTACGCGGCTTTTCCCCGTCGCTCGGCACCAGCGAAGACCCGGTGACCGGCAGTCTGAATGCCAGCCTGGCGCAGTGGTTGATTGGCCAGGGCCTTGCGCCTCACGCCTATCTGGTAGCGCAAGGCGAATGCCGGGGCCGCGCCGGGCGGGTCTATATCGAGCAAGATGGCGAGGGCCAGGTCTGGGTGGGTGGCAACTGCCTCACCGCCATTGAGGGGCGCGCGCATTTCCCTTGAGCGCCTGGCGCCACGGGTCCCGCAACCCCACCCAGCCGTGCGCCGGTGTGCCTCGGCGTTGCCCGCCACAGCACACACACCTCCAGCTTTTCAACATCCGGGTACCGCCCACTACCCGCTCGCAAAGGCCCGCCCACCATGCACCCACGCCCCTTCAAGCAAGTTGACGTCTGCACCGCCCAGGCCTACCGCGGCAACCCGCTGGCCGTGGTGCTGGACGGCTCTGGCCTTTCCACCGAGGCCATGCAGCAGTTCACGAACTGGACCAACCTGTCCGAAGCCACCTTTGTGCTGCCGCCCACGCCCGAGGGCCGCGCCGCCGGCGCCGACTACCGCGTACGCATCTTCTGCCCCGGACGCGAGCTGCCCTTCGCCGGCCACCCCACGCTGGGCAGTTGCCACGCCTGGCTGGAAGCCGGAGGCACGCCCCAGCGCGCGGGCACGGTGGTGCAGGAATGCGGGGTGGGTCTGGTCGCGTTGCGCCAGGACAGCAACCGCCTCGCATTTGCCGCGCCGCCACTCATCAAGAGCGGCCCGCTGGACGAAGCCGATGTGGAACGCATTGCCCGAGGCCTGGGCGTTGCGCGCAGCGACATCCTGCACCACGCCTGGTGCGACAACGGCCCGAACTGGCGCGGCGTGATGCTGGGAAGCAGCGAGCAGGTGCTGGCGCTCAAACCCGACAGCACCATCCTCTCGGGTCTCGACGTGGGCGTGGTCGGCCCGCGGGGCAAGATCGGTGTCATCGGCAGCAGCGACCTTGAGGGCATTGCCTTTGAAGTGCGCGCCTTTTTCCCCGGCAACAACGGCTTGGCCGAAGACCCCGTGACCGGCAGCCTGAACGCTGCGCTGGCGCAGTGGCTCATCGGCGCCGGCCTGGCCCCCGCGCAGTACGTGGCCAGCCAGGGCACATGCCTGGGCCGCGCCGGACGCGTGTTTGTGGAACTTGACGGCGACACCCTCTGGGTCGGCGGCAGCTCCGTCACCTGCGTGTCGGGCGAAGTGCTGTTGTGACCGCACCATCCATGCTCCCTGGCGTGGACCACCTGGTCGTCCTGACGCCCGACCTGGCCACGGGCGTGGCGTGGTGCGAGCGAACGCTGGGCATCGCCCCCACGGCGGGCGGCGAGCACCCGCTGATGGGTACGCACAACCGCATTTTCAACATCTCCAGCCCCACGCACCCACGAACCTACCTGGAAATCATAGCTATCAATTCAGGAGCTACTCCCGCAATCCCATCAAGCGCTAGCCGCTGGTTTGATATGGATAATGCCGCCCTGCAGCAGCAGGTGAGCCAGCACAGCGCGCAGCTCATCCACTGGGTGGCCAACGTGCCCGATGTGGCCGAACGCTGTGCCGCGCTGTCGGCACTGGACATTGAACGCGGCCCCATCCTCACCGCCAGCAGGCCCACGCCCGACGGCTTGCTGCAATGGCAGATCACAGTGCGGGATGATGGCCTGCGGCTCATGGACGGCTGCCTGCCCACCCTCATCCAGTGGGGCGCCGTGCACCCCTGCGACAGCCTTCCTGCCAGTGGCGTGCAGCTGCAAACCCTGGCACTGCAGCACCCGCAGGCGGCCATGTTGCAGGTGGCTTGTGCCGCCATCGGCGTGGCGGCATCCGTTGCCATCGCGCCCGGCGAAGCGCCCCGACTCACCGTGCAGCTCGCCACACCCCGTGGCCCTGTCAGCCTCTCCTCTCTTTGAATCGATTCACCATGTCCCACACCCTGCCCACCCTCCAAGACATTGAAGCCGCCGCCCAGGTGGTGTACCGCGACTTTGCCGCCACGCCCCAATACCGCTGGGCGCTGCTGAGCGAGCGCCTGGGCACCGACTGCTGGGTCAAGCACGAGAACCACACCCCTGTGGGTGCCTTCAAGGTGCGTGGCGGTCTGACCTATTTCGACCAACTGGCGCAGCGCGGCGCACTGCCGCACGAGGTCGTCAGCGCCACCCGCGGCAACCACGGCCAGAGCATGGGCTGGGCGGCGCGCAAGCATGGCGTGGCCTGCACCATCGTCGTGCCGCATGGCAATTCGGTGGAGAAGAACGCGGCCATGCGTGCGCTGGGGGTCAGTCTGGTCGAACACGGCAGCGATTTTCAGGAGGCGCGCGAGCACGCCATGCAACTGGCCGCAGAGCGCGGCGCACACATGGTGCCCAGCTTTCACTTCGACTTGCTGCGCGGTGTCAGCACCTACTGGTGGGAGCTGCTGCGCGCGGTGCCGCAGCTCGACGTCGTCTACGTCCCCATTGGCCAGGGATCGGGCGCCTGCTCGGCGATTGCCGCCAAGCTGGCGCTGAACCACCCCGTGCGCATCGTCGGCGTGGTGAGCAGCCACGCCACCACCTACGCCGATTCGGTTGCCGCGGGCCGGGTGGTGGAGGCGCCCGTCACCACGGTCCTGGCCGACGGCATGGCCTGCCGCGTGGCCGACGCGCAGGCGCTGACCATCATCGCGCCGCACATCGACCACATCGTGCAAGTCAGCGACGCCGAGGTGGCGCACGCCATGCAGGCCTTGTTTACCGATACGCACAACACGGCGGAGGGCGCCGGGGCTGCTGCGCTGGCGGGCGCCCTGCAGGAGCGCGCGCAACTGCAAGGCCTCTGCGTGGGTCTGGCGCTCACTGGCGCCAATGTGGACGCTGCGGTCTTCGCTGGTGTGCTGGCGCAACACGCGTCCGCTGCCCGGTAGCGGGCGCCGCACGCACCGGTCACCCGCGCGACAAACGGGCGCGGCCGATTCTGGCCCACTCGGCACATGGGAACACTCCATTTGGTGCGCCACGGCCAGGCCTCGTTTGGCGCCGACGACTACGACCGTCTCAGTCCGCTGGGCCAGCGCCAGGCGCTGCGCCTGGGGCAGTTCTGGCGCGAGCGCGGGCAGTCTTTTGACGCCGTGTACAGCGGCACACTGCGCCGGCACGACGAGACCCTGGCGGGCATCGTGGAGGGGTTGGGGAGCGCCCCGGCCGCGCAGCGCCTGCCTGGCCTGAACGAATACGACAGCCTGGCGCTGATTCGCGCCGTGCGCACCGAGCCTCTGGAGCGGCCCGACACGCCCGAGCGCTACCGCCACCATTTCCGCCTGCTGTGCGACGCCCTGGCACAGTGGATGGCGGGTGTGGTGAGCCCGGCAGGCATGCCCAGCTGGGACGAATTTTCCACCGGCGTGCATGCGGTTCTTGAAGACATTCGCCACCGGCATGCCGGCCAGCAGGTGCTCCTGGTCTCCAGCGGCGGACCGATTTCCGCCGCCGTCGGGGCCGTACTCGGTACGGCACCCGAGGTGACGATCGCCCTGAACATGCGCATCCGCAACAGCGCGGTGACGGAAATGAGCATTTCGCCCAAGCGCCTGATGCTGCAGACCTTCAACACACTGCCGCACCTGGGCGGCAACGAGCACACGGACTGGGTGACACACGCCTGAAGCGCTGCTGCGCCGTTCAGGCCGTCAGGCGCTCAGTCATCTTCCCAGCTCGGCGCAGTCTCCTCGCGCAGGCGCCTGCGCAACTGCGCGTAATCGGGCAAGACTGCGCCCACTTCGGCCCAGAAGCGCGGGCTGTGGTCCATGACGCGCAGGTGTGCGAGCTCATGCACCACGACGTAGTCGAGCACTTCGGGTGCGAAGTGCATCAAGCGCCAGTTCAGCCGGATGGAGCCGTCGCTGCGCGCGCTGCCCCAGCGCGTGCGCGCGTTGGTGAGCGCCAGGCGCTGCCAGCGCACGCCCATGCGCGGTGCGAAATGGTCGAGCCGCTCGCTGAAGTGCGCGCGCGCTGCACGCCCGAGCCAGGCCCCAGCCGCATCACGGATCTGCTGGGGGCTGGCACTGGCAGGCAACCCCAATTGCAGCGTCGGCATGCCTCCTGGCGCAGCGACGAGCCGCCCACCCATCGGAGCAGCACCATCGAGCCGCACGCACAGCGACTGGCCCAGCCATGGCACGCACACCCCATCGCGCCAGACGATGCGCGCCTCATCCTGGAGCGCGGCGCGCTCACGTGTCTCGGCAAGCTTGCGCAGTATCCAGCCGGCCTTTTCCTGCAGCGCCGCATCGATGGCGCCCAGTGTGACGGCGTGCGGTGCGCGCACCGACAGGCCTTGCGCACCCACCGTGAAGCCGATGCTGCGGCGGCGCGCACGCACCAGCGCGTACGCCACCACGGCGTCGCCCAGGCGCAGCTCCCGGCGCGCCTGCGGGTGCCGAAACACCAGGGGCGCAAACAGCTCCGCGCCGTGCTCCCGCGACCTCTTAGCTTCCAATTCAGGAGCTGCAACCGCTTTTGGAATAAGCGCTAGAGGCCTATTTCGTTTGAATTTTTTCGGCGCCTCACCTGGTACAGCCAGCGGCGCTGGCGCAAAGAAGTCAAACGCCAACTGGATCAGGGTCTGCATGGACAGCGGTCTTGCCATCGGGCCCGAGAGCCAGCACCTTCAGGCGATTTGCACCATGGCTGGCTCGGCGTCACTTTCCGCCTCGCGCGCCAAGTAATCAGCGAAAGCCGAGAGGTCCTGGTGCGTACGCAGCACCGGCGGCATGTCGCCTGACGGCTCGGCGCCGCTGCGCAGCAGATGCAGCTGCGCGCCAATGGCAGCACCAGCCTGCAGGTGATCGGCATTGTCGCCCACCACCAGCACTTCTGCGGGAGCCAGACCATAGCGCTCGCAAATCTGCTCGAACAAACCGGGCGCCGGCTTGCGGCAACTGCACGCTTCGCCTGGCGCGTGCGGGCAGTAGAACACCGCGTCGATACGGCCCCCGGCGGCAGAGAGCAACCGGTGTATCTTGGCATGCACCGCGTTCAGCGTGGCAACGTCGAAAAGACCCCGCCCAAGCCCCGGCTGGTTGGTCGCCACCACGGCATGCCAGCCCAGCCGGTTGATGCGCGCCACCGCCTCCAGCGCGCCGGGAAGCGGCTGCCAGTCGTCCGGCGTGGCGACAAAATCGTCGCCAGCAGGCGGCACGTTGAGGGTGCCGTCGCGATCAAGAATCACGAGTTTCATGCGGCTGATTATCCGGCTATTGGACGGCGGGGGGCGTCTCTGCCGTCTCTGCGGCTTCCCAGCCCGTCAGGTACAGGCCGTAGAACCGGCCGTGCGCCAGCACCACGCGCAGGCGTTGCCCAGGGTGCCAGAGCGCAACGCCCTCGTCGTTAATGCGCACGAGCTGCGCTCCGGCCAGAGAAGACACCTCCAGCACCACTTCGCTGCCCCCCAACTGGTGCAGCGTGGGCGGGCGCGGGCGCAACCCGAGCACGCGCGCCTGGGCTGCGGGCAGCGGCGCGCACTGCTCGGTATTGGCGTGCGACACCCACAGCGCTCCCGCGCCGCCCAGCCACAACAGCACCCACAAAGCGACCAGCACCCGCCGCACCGCCCGCGCGCCACCGCGTCGCCACCACAGCCACAGCAGGCCGGCGATCAGCGCCAGCGCCACGCCGGCAAGCAACCAGGGCAGGAACAGCGCCAAGGCCGAGGGCGACGACGGCAGTGGTGCAATCGCAAACGCAGGGCCCGGCGCGTGCCGGCCGTCCACCCATTCGAGCCACGCCCGTACGGCAGCGAGCAGGGCGGGCGGCCCAAACGCCAGGACAACCCCTGCCTGGCGCCCGTCCCCAGCGCGCGGCGGCTGGGGCACTGCGCCCGCGCTCATACCGCCAAGCGGGAAAGGTCGGCCACGCGGTTCATCGCCAGGTGCAGGCTTTTGAGAAGACCCTGACGATTCAAGCGCAGGTCGAGCTGCTCGGCGTTCACCATGACATCGTCAAAGAAGGCGTCTACCGGCGCACGCAGCACCGCCAGGGTTTGCAACGACGCAGTGAAATCGCCCGCCTCGAACTGTGCATTGGCTTCGGGGACGAAACGCTGCAGGGCGGCGTACAGATCCTGCTCGGCCGCTTCTTGCAGCAGCTCGGGGTTGACATGCGGATCGACGTCGCCGGCCTTCTTGAGGATATTGGAGACGCGCTTGTTGGCGGCAGCCAGCGCCGGGCTTTCGGGAAGCGCAGCGAAAGCGCGCACGGCAGCAAGCTGCTTTTCCACCAGCGCCAGGCGCTGCGGGCGCAGGGCCAGCACGGCATCGACCTCTTGCGCGCTGTAGCCCTGCTCGCGTAGGTTGCCGGCCAGGCGGTCGTAGATGAAATCCGCCACCTGCGGTGCAGCATCCGTGATCTTGTCGCCAAAGGCAGGTACCGCACTGGCAAGCAGCGCATTCAGATCCAGCGACAGATTCTTCTCCACCAGCATGCGGATCACGCCCAGTGCATGGCGGCGCAGCGCAAACGGGTCGCGGTCGCCTGTCGGCAGGTTGCCAATGCCGAACATGCCCACCAGGGTTTCCAGCTTGTCCGCCAGCGCCACGACCACGCCCACGGTGCTCCGCGGCAGGGTGTCGCCGGAAAAACGCGGCTTGTAGTGGTCTTCGATGGCGTCCGCCACCGTTTCGCTCAGGCCATCGTTGAGCGCGTAGTAGCGGCCCATGGTGCCCTGCAGCTCGGGGAACTCGCCCACCATATCGGTGACGAGGTCGGTCTTGGCCAGCAATGCGGCCTGGTCGGCCTGTTGCACCAGTGCGCTATCGCCCAATTGATGGGCAATGGCCTGGGCAATGGCACGCACGCGCTCCACGCGCTCACCCTGGGTACCGAGCTTGTTGTGGTAGACCACCTTGCCGAGGCCTTCGACGCGCGAGGCCAAGGTCTTCTTGCGGTCCTGGTCAAAGAAGAACTTGGCGTCCGCCAGGCGAGGGCGCACCACGCGCTCGTTGCCGCCGATCACCAGGCTTGGGTCATCCGGGGTGATGTTGCTGACCACCAGGAACCGGTTGGTCAACTTGTCGGCCGCGTCCAGCAGCGGGAAGTACTTCTGGTTGGCCTTCATCGTGAGGATGAGGCATTCCTGCGGCACGCCAAGAAACTCCTGCTCGAACGAGCACACCAGCACATTGGGGCGCTCGACCAGCGCAGTGACTTCGTCGAGCAGGGCATCGTCCTCAATGGCATGGGCGCCGTTGCCCACTTTTGCGGCTGCAGCAGCCAGCTGGCGCGCGATCTCGGCGCGGCGCTCGGCGAAGCTGGCAATGACGGCGCCTTCATCGCGCAGTTGCTGGGCATAGCTGTCCGCAATCCTGAGCACCACGGGCGAGACAGCCGCCTCAAACCGGTGGCCCTGCGTACGGTTGCCCGCCGTGAGCCCCAGCGCCTTGACCGGCACCACGTCGCTGCCGTGCAGCGCCACCAACCCATGGGCGGGGCGCACGAACTGCACGCTGCTCCAGCCGGGGAGTTCGCAGTCGGTCTCCAACTGGTAGGTCATGACCTTGGGAATGGGAAGCTTGGCGATGGCCTCGTGCAGCGCCTTTTGCAGCCCCTCCTGCAGCGTAGCGCCGGGCAGCACGCTGTCGTAGAACAAGGCCTCGGCCTTGCCGTCTTGCGCGCGTTGGAGAAGAGCGACCGCAGCAGCCGGGTCAGATACCTGCACGCCCAGGGCTTGCAGCTTTTTCAGCAGCGCAGGCGTGGCGGTGCCAGCGGCGTCCAGCCCCACGCTGACGGGCATGAGCTTTTGGCGCACGGCCTTGTCGGCGGCCTTGCCGGCCACGGCCGTCACCTGCGCGGCCAGGCGGCGCGGCGAGGCGAACGGCGTGAGCACCGAATCCGCGGTCGCCAGGCCCTGGACCTTGAGTTGCTCGCACAGCACGCCGGCAAAGGCATCGCCCAGTTTTTGCAGCGCTTTGGGGGGCAGCTCTTCGACGAAGAGCTCGACGAGTAGATTTTTCGTTGTCATGAAGTGGGCTCCAGCCTCAGGCGGCCTTCTGGGCCATTTGCGCAACCCATTCGCGCGGCGCCAAGGGGAAGCCCAGGCGCTCGCGGCTCTCGTAATAGCTTTGGGCCACGGCACGGGCCAGGTTACGGATGCGGCCGATGTACGCGGCACGCTCGGTTACCGAAATGGCGCCACGTGCGTCCAGCAGGTTGAAGCTGTGCGCGGCCTTGAGCACTTGCTCGTAGGCGGGCAGCGCCAGCCGCTGCTCCATCAGGTGCTTCGCCTGCTTTTCATGGGCGTTGAAGGCCGTGAACAGGAAATCGGCGTCGCTGTGCTCGAAGTTGTAGGTGGACTGCTCCACCTCGTTTTGCTTGTAGACGTCGCCATAGGTCAGCTTTGAGCCATCAGCGCCTTCGGTCCAGGTCAGGTTGTAGACGTTGTCCACGCCCTGCAGGTACATGGCCAGGCGCTCCAGACCGTAGGTGATCTCGCCCGTGGCGGGCTTGCAGTCGATGCCGCCGACCTGCTGGAAGTAGGTGAACTGCGTCACCTCCATGCCGTTGAGCCAGACCTCCCAGCCCAGGCCCCATGCGCCCAGCGTGGGGTTTTCCCAGTCGTCTTCCACAAAACGGATGTCGTTCTTCTTCAGATCAAAGCCCAGTGCCTGAAGCGAGCCAAGGTACAGCTCAAGGATGTTGCTCGGCGCGGGCTTCAAGACCACCTGGTACTGGTAGTAGTGCTGCAGCCGGTTAGGGTTCTCGCCGTAGCGGCCGTCCTTGGGGCGGCGGCTGGGCTGCACGTAGGCCGCCTTCCAGGGTTCAGGGCCGATTGCTCTTAAAAATGTAGCGGTATGCGAAGTACCAGCACCCACTTCCATGTCGTAGGGCTGTAAAAGCGCGCAGCCTTGCGCGTCCCAGTAAGACTGGAGCTTGAGAATGATTTGCTGGAAGGTCAACATGGGGCGTCCTGCGCGGAATCAACCACGCCAGAGTAAGCCGGGCGATGCCCGCAGCACGCCAAAGCGGCGCGCCAAACCCACGATTTTACGGCCGCTGGGATTGCAGGCGCGACAGGAGCGCTGGAGGTCTTAGGCGCCGTCCCAGCGGCGCAGCACCAGGCTGGCGTTGGTGCCGCCAAAGCCAAAGCTGTTGGACAACACGGTGGTGAGCGGCGCATCGCGCGACACGCGCACGATCGGCATGCCTTCAGCCGCTGGGTCCAGGTTCTCGATGTTGGCCGAACCGGCGATGAAGCCGCCTTGCAGCATGTACAAGCAGTAAATCGCCTCTTGCACGCCCGTCGCTCCTTGGGAGTGGCCGGTGAGCGACTTGGTCGAAGAAAACGGTGGTACTGCATCGCCAAAGACTTCGCGCAGCGCCCGCAGTTCGGGTACATCCCCCACGGGAGTGGAGGTGCCATGCATGTTCACATAGTCAATAGGGCCGCCACCCGCGTTAGCGATGGCCTGGCGCATGCACGCAATGGCGCCTTCGCCCGAAGGGGCGACCATGTCTTCGCCGTCGGACGACAGGCCAAAGCCCACGAGCTCGGCGAGGATGTGGGCGCCGCGCGCCTGCGCATGCTCCAGGCTTTCCAGCACCAGCGCGCCGCCGCCCCCAGCAATCACAAAGCCGTCGCGGTCGGTGTCGTAAGGACGCGAGGCCTTTTCGGGCGTGTCGTTGAATTTGCTGGACATGGCCCCCATGCCGTCAAACAGCAGTGCCAGGCCCCAGGAGAGCTCCTCGCCGCCACCTGCGAACATCACATCCTGCAAGCCAAAAGCAATCTGCTGCGCTGCCATGCCCACGCAATGGGCAGAGGTGCTGCAAGCCGAGGTGATCGAGAAATTGACGCCTTTAATGGCGAACGCCGTCGACAGGTTGGCCGACACGGTCGAACCCATGCAGCGCGTCACCTGGTAAGGCCCGACGCGGCGAATACCTTTGCTGCGCAGCGTGTCGGCCGCCTCGATCTGGTTGGCCGGCGAGCCGCCGCCCGAGCCCATGATGAGGCCGGTGCGGGGATGCGACACCTGCGCGGGCGTGAGCCCCGCCTCTGCAATGGCATTCTTGAGGGACACATAGGCGTAGGCCGCGGCATCGCCCATGAAGCGGCGCTGTTTGCGGTCGATGAGCGCATCCAGATCAATCTGCGGCACGCCCGCCACCTGGCTGCGCAGGCCGAATTCGGTGAACTCCGGCATAGCGCGGATACCGGATTTTCCTTCGCGCAGCGATGCAGTCACTGCCTCCTGGTCATTGCCAATACACGAGACGATGCCCGTGCCCGTGATCACCACCCGTTTCATGGAGTCTCTCCTGTCGCTGGGGCACCCACCGAGGCGTCGTCCTTCTTGAACAGGCCGACACGCAGGTCGCTTGCCACGTAAATTTCCTGGCCATCCGCCAACAGGCGGGCGTCGCCAATGGCCATCACCAGCTTGCGCTTGATGACCCGTTTGATATTGATTTCGTAGGTGACCAATTTGACGTCAGGCCCCACCTCGCCCGTGAACTTCACCTCGCCCGCGCCCAGCGCACGGCCTTTTCCCGGCAATTGCAGCCACGTCAGGTAGAAACCAATCAGTTGCCACATGGCGTCCAGCCCCAGGCAGCCGGGCATCACCGGATCGCCCTGGAAATGGCAGGCAAAGAACCACAAGTCGGGCCGCACGTCGAGTTCAGCGCGAATCAGACCCAGGCCGTGCGCGCCACCTTCGCTGTCGATATGCGTGATGCGATCGAACATCAGCATGGGCGGCAGCGGCAGGCGCCCGCTTTCGGGCGAAAAAAGCCGCCCCTCGCCGGAGGCGATCAGTTGCTCGTACGAAAAGGAATCTGCCATGAAAATCGTGCTCCAGGCCTGCGCAGGCAAGGCCTTCGTTCGGTAGGGATGCCCTTCGCCTGGCGGGACTGCGTCGCCCGGAGCCACGGCGCCAAGTCAGGCAATAAGTGCATTTTTAGATGGATACGTCTAGCCCCGATTGTAGAGACGCTTTGCGGCTTCTTCTTGCGCGGTTACCACGCACAAAGAATGCGACCAACACGCAGATAGCCCCCAAAATCCACAAGGGCTGCAAACGCCAGCGCGCCGCCCACCAGGCAAAGGGGGTGATCGCACCGCCCTGCCCCTGCACGCTTGCGTACAGCGCGCCACGTGTCGCACGGGCGAGACGGTGCGTCACCACACCGCGATGGTCGATGACCGCCGTAGCGCCGGTGTTGGTGGCGCGCACCATGGGTCGGTCGAATTCCAGTGTCCGCATGCGGCTGATCGTAAGATGCTGGTCGATGGCCAGCCCCGTGCCGAACCAGCCAATGTTGCTCAGATTGAGCAGCACCGTGGGCGCTGTCTCGGGCACGCGAAACTGCGCTGCGATTTCGTCACCAAACAAGTCTTCGTAGCAAATATTGGGGGCAATCCGCTCGCCATGCCAGACAAAGCTGGCTTGGCCCAGCGGGCCGCGCCCGAAGTCACCCAAGGGAATATCGAGAAGTTCGGTAAACCAGCGAAACAGGGGGGGAATGAACTCCCCAAAGGGTACGAGATGGTGTTTGTCGTACCGGTACGGCGCGCTGCGGCCCGGCGCAAAGCCCAACACCGAATTGGTGTAACCCGTCTTGAGGTCGCCGAGTGGAATGCCGATGAGTGCCGCCTGTTCGCCGTGGCTGTAGCGCCGCGCAATCGCTTCCAAATAACCCGGCGGCAATTGCTGCGGCAGCAGCGGCAGCGCCGTCTCGGGTGCCACCACCAAGCTGGCATCGGCGTGGGCCAGTTGCTCCCCATACCAGTGCAGCGCCGTGGGAACACCGCTGCCTGGCTGAAATTTTTCATCCTGCGGGATATTGCCTTGGAGCAAGGCCAGCGTGAGCGGTGCATGCGCCGGGGCGGAATCGCCGCGCGAACGATCGTGCCACCCATAAAGTCCGCCCAGCCCCAAGGCCAGCACCGCCAGCAGCAGCCAGGCACGGCCGCTTCGCGCATCGGCAAGGTGCAAGCGCGCCAGCAGCATGGCAAGGAACGCGGCTACGAAACCAATCCCGTACACGCCGACCAGCGGCGCCAGTACGGCCAACGGCCCATCCACGTGCGCATAACCTCCAGCGCCCCAAGGAAACCCCGTCCACAAGGTGTTGCGCGCCAGTTCGGCGAGCAACCACAGCCCGGCAAACAAGAGCGCAGCACCCAGGCGCGATGCAGGCGCCAGGGCGCGGTAGAGCAGGCCCGCGATCGCGTAGTACGACGCAAGGAACACCGCCAACCCGGCCACCGCCAGCACCCCGAGCGGCGCGGGCAGGCCACCATAGGTGTGCAGCGAGATGAACAACCACCAGAACGTGCCGCTCAGCCAGGCGGTACCAAACCACCAGGCCCGCGCACCCGCGCTGCGGGGCCTGGGCGCCGCCTGCAGCAGCGCCGCCAGCACCGCGAGCGACAGGATTTGCAAACCCCAGACCGGTTGACCGCTGCCCGGCCAGGCCAGCGATGCCGCCTGCGCGAGGCCTGCAGCGCAGGCGAGCAAGGCAGGCAGAATGCCGCCGCGCGCGCGCATCGGCATCAATCTGGCCGGGCGAGGTCTTGCGTGGCGCCAGTCACCTTGAACCAGCGCACCGCGCCGCCCTTGGTGTGCAGCACCACAAAATGCAGGCCGCAAAACTGCAGATGCTCGCCGCGCTTGGGCACATGGCCCATTTCATGCGCGATGAGGCCACCGATGGTGTCGAACTCATCCTCGGGGTCCGTACTGGCGATCGTCACGCCAAACGCCTCGGCAACACGTTCCACGGGGGTATCGCCGCTGACACGGTAGGTGCGATCGGCCAGGGCAAAGATATCGCCGTCATCCTCGGGAATATCGAACTCGTCCTCAATCTCACCGACGATTTCTTCCAGCACGTCCTCAATGGTGACCAGCCCGGCCACGCGACCAAACTCGTCAATCACCACAGCGAGATGGCTGCGGTTGCTGCGAAACTCGCGCAGCAAGTCGTTCAGGCCCTTGGTTTCCGGCACGAAGGTGGCCGGGCGCAGCAGCGTGCGAATGTGCAGATCGGGCGAGCGCTGCAGCTTGAGCAGGTCTTTGGCCATCAGCACGCCGATGATGTTTTCGCGCTCCCCCTGGTACACCGGAAACCGCGAATGCGCCGTGTTGATGACCAGACGCAGCAACTCGTCCATGGGCGCATCGATATCGAGCAGGTCCATCCGGGGGGCGGCGACCATGACATCGCCCGTCGTGCGATCGGCCATGCGCAGCACGCGCTCAAGCATCACGCGCGACTCGGGACCAATCAGCTCGTTGTCCTCGGCCTCGGAAAGAATGGCGACGAGCTCGTCAATGGAATCAGGACCCGGATGGATGAATTCGACGAGTCGCTTGAAGAAGGTGCGCTTGTCTTCCTTGTCAAGCGCGCGCGCGGGATGCGGTTCGGACACTGCCTTTGGATGCAGGACATGCGGTAGTGGATCAGGGCCCTAGTGTAGTGTTGGACAGGCAGAGACTCCAAGCGCCTCATTCTTCAGGCTTTTGGCCGGCGGTATTCTGGATCGCGCCGGTGCGCATTGCCTGCAGCCCGCACAGGAACCGCCAGAATTGGTGCGCTTGCTGTTTGAGCCGGTAGTCGAACTCGGCAAACTGCTGCTCCACCGCCTCGGCCATGTGCGTGTCCAGGCTGGCTGGCGCGAGATCCAGAAACGCTTCGGATTCCGGGCCTTCGCGCCGCACCCGCGCCCCGGCCGCGCGCGCGATGTTGAGCATGGGCGTGTTTTCTGAGAGCGCATGGATGAACAGCATGCGCACGCCGGCGTTGCGGGCGTGCATCGCCGCGCGGTCAAACAAGCGCGCTCCATAGCCGCGCCCACGGGCATGTTCCAGCACCGAAACGCCAAACTCCGCGCATTCGCTATGAGCGGCGGTGTCGGTGTACGCCAGATGGGCCATGGCGATCAGTTCGAGGCGGCGGTTGTAGATGCCAAAAATCTCGTCCCGGTCGAAATTGAGCTGCTCGGCGTAGCGCCGCACCTGCTCGTCGCGGGCAGCGTAGCCAAAGCGCAGGTAACGGTCGGCAGGCGCCAGCGCCAGCAGGTGCTGGGCAATGCGCTCGCGGTGCGCGGGGCCGAGGGAGCGGATGGGCACCATGAGCGGACTGCGCGTGGCATCTGACAGCCTGGCAGCGGGAACCCGCAGCAGGTCCATTCCCGTGTTCCAGGACGCCTTGATCCAGTCTTTGGTTTCAGTCATGGAGCCAATATAGGCGCTTTGCCTCCGCTTTCCAAGCATTTTTTGCTGCGGTGCAACAAATTAGACTATGGAGCCAAATTTCCAATGAAATCAAATGCTTGCCAAAACACCTCCAAGTAAGAGGCAGGCGTGAAAGGCCGTCAGACAGGTACCGCCGTCGTCGCCTTGACGTGGTCCAGCACAAAGCTGGTCTTGCAATCCTGCACGCTGGGGTGCTTGAGCAGTGTCTCCATGATGAAGCGGCTGTAATGCGCCATATCGGCCACGACCACACGCAGCAGGTAGTCCATTTCGCCGGTGAGCGAAGCGCACTCGACCACTTCTGGCCAAGTCTGCACCGCCGCGCGAAACACATCCATCGGGTTGCGCTTGTGGCTCTCGGTGGCCTTTTCCAGCCGCACGTTGAGGTAGGCGGTGAGCCCTAAGCCCACCGACTCTGGCTTGACCAGCGCCACATAGCGGTCGATTACCCCGGCTTCTTCCAGGCGCTTGACCCGGCGCAAGACGGCACTGGGCGAGAGCCCCACCTGCTCGCCGATCACATCGTAAGTTTCGCGTCCATTGGCTTGCAGAGAGCGCAGGATCGCGCGGTCCAGCTTGTCGAGTGCGTCTTTGGTTTGCATGGCGCAGGATTTTATCGACTCACGTTCCGTATGCGCGACGTGCGGCACCACGGGTATGTCCGAATACGCAGCGCCCAGCGCCACAGAAACAATTCTGTTCACAAAAAAGAACGCGCGTTCTTTTTTGTCTATAACGATCAGGAGACACCATGACCGCATTTTTCCGCCAGTTGCCGATGCGCTGGTTTTTCGCTCTCGTGCTGCTGTGCGCCACTGCCCTGCCCGCCACGGCTGCAAGCACCTACGCCCAAACGCGTTATCCCATCGTGCTGGTGCATGGGCTCTTCGGCTTTGATTCGGTTTTTGGTATCGACTATTTCTACGGCATCCCCAGCAACCTGCGCCAGAATGGCGCCCAGGTTTACGTGGCGCAGGTGTCGGCCGCCAACAGCACCGAAGTGCGCGGCGAACAGTTGCTCGCACAGGTGCGCAACATTCTGGCGATCACCGGCGCGGCCAAGGTGAACCTGATCGGCCACTCCCACGGCGGCCCCACGGCGCGCTATGTGGCCGGTGTGGCGCCGCAACTCGTGGCCTCGGTCACTTCGGTTGGCGGCGTCAACCGTGGTTCGCGCGTGGCCGATGTGTTGCGCGGCGTAGCCCCGGCCGGCAGTGTAGGCGAGACAATTGCCCAGGGTGCCGCTGGCGCCCTGGTGACCTTGATCAACCTGGCCTCGGGCGGCAGCGGCCTGCCGCAGATGCCCACCGCCGCCCTCGATTCGCTGACCACGGCCGGCTCGGCCCGCTTCAACCAGCGCTTTGGCGCAGGCGTGCCCACCAGCGGCTGCGGCAACGGCGCCGAACTGGTGGCGGGCGTGCGCTATTACTCCTGGACCGGCAAGAACACGCTGACCAACGTGCTTGACCCGAGCGACGCGGCCTTGTTTGCCACCGGCCTGGTGTTTGGCGAAGCCAACGATGGACTGGTGGCGGCTTGCTCGGCCCATCTGGGCCGCCACCTGGGCGATTACCGGCAGAACCACCTGGACGAAATCAACCAGATGGTGGGCCTGCGCGACTGGTTCTCACCCGATCCGGTCACGCTGTACCGTGAGCAGGCCCACCGCCTGAAGAACGCAGGACTGTGAAGGGACGCGCCATTGCGCTGGTGTGCGCGGCCGCGGTGCTTGCGGCCGGCGCATGGTGGCTGATCCCACAGGGCACCGGGGTGCTGACGCCCCAAAGCCCTGGCCATGCACCAGCGGGCGTTCGGCTGGCACAGCCTATGCACGGCCCAAGCGCTGCGCCGCCTGACGCGTTGGCGCGGCCCTCCAACGCCGTCGACCCCCTGCTCGCCCCAGGGCTGCGCGATGAACTGGAAGCAATGCTGCTGGAAGCCGGCAACATGCCCGACCCCCAAGCCTTGAAGCGACGCCTCGCCGAGTTGGTGGCACGGCGCTTTGGCGAGGCGCTCAGCACGCGCGCCCTGGCCTTGGCCGAGCGCTATGTGGACTACCGCGTCGCCCTGGGCGAACTCAAGCCACCCGAGGACGCCACCGATCCACGGGCCCTGCGCGACGTGCTGCAGGCCCGCGATGCGCTGCGCCGCCAGTATTTCGACGAATCTGAATTCGACGCGCTGTTTGCCGACCAGCAGGCGCTCGACCGCTACACCCTGGCGCGTCTGGAAATCGAGCGCAACCCCGATCTGACCGCGGAGCAGCGCCGCCAGGCGCTCGCGGGCACGGAAACCGAACTCGACCCGCAGCAACGCGCCGAGCGGGCGCAGAGCGTGGTGCAAGAAGCCGTGGGCGCGCAAACCGCCGCCTTCAACGCCGCCGGAACCGACGACCGCACCCGCTTTGCCCAGCGCAGCGCGCGCTTTGGCGAAGACGCCGCCCAGCGCCTGGCCCAACTGGACGCGCAAGACCGCGACTGGAACGCACGGCTGGACGACTATGCACGCGCCCAGGCAAGCCAGACCGACGCCAATGCCCTGGCGCAGTTGCGCGAGCGCAGCTTCACGCCGCAGGAGCAATTGCGGCTCGATGCGGCGCTGGCGTTGCGCGCTGTTTCGGTCCACTGAAACAGCGCAGGCGCCCCTTTAGGCGCCGCAGATACGCTGTTGAGCGCCTTGACGCAGCGCAGGACCATCGAATAAACCTGCGTTAAAGCGGAGCAATTCGCCTAAATATTGATCAAAGTCACGTCTAAAGTGCAGGAGTTCGTTCGCAAAGGCCCGCCCGCATCGGCTCCAAGCTTCGCGAACCAGCGCCAAGAACCTTCCACAAGACGGAGACCGCATGCAGCCCACCGAAACCCTCGCGTCCACCGACGCCCATGCCGCCTGGGACAACCCCATGGGCACCGACGGCTTTGAATTCATTGAATACGCCGCGCCCGACCCCGCCGCCATGGGCCGCGCCTTCGAGGCCATGGGCTTCAAGCCGGTGGCGCGCCACCGCCACAAGAACGTCATCCTGTACCGCCAGGGCACGATCAACTTCCTGATCAACGCCGAGCCCGACAGCTTCGCCCAGCGTTTTGCGCGCCTGCACGGCCCCAGCGTCTGCGCCATCGCATTCCGCGTGCACGACGCCAAGGCAGCCTACGAGCGTGCCGTGTCGCTGGGCGCCTGGGGCTACGCCGGCAAGGCGGGACCGGGCGAACTGAACATTCCGGCCATCAAAGGCATTGGCGACAGCCTGATCTACTTTGTCGACCGCTGGCGCGGCAAGGGCGGCGCACAGCCCGGAGACATCGGCAACATCGGCTTCTTCGATGTCGATTTCGAGGCCCTGCCCGGTGTCAGCGCCCAGGAAGCCCTAGCGCCCTTTGGGCACGGCCTGACCTATATCGACCACCTCACGCACAACGTGCACCGCGGCCGCATGGGCGAGTGGGCCGATTTCTACGAACGGCTGTTCAATTTCCGCGAGATCCGCTACTTCGACATCGAAGGCCAGGTGACGGGCGTCAAGAGCAAGGCCATGACCAGCCCCTGCGGCAAGATCCGCATCCCGATCAACGAGGAAGGCAAGGAAAACCCCGGCCAGATCCAGGAGTACCTCGATAGCTACAAGGGCGAAGGCATCCAGCACATCGCCATGGGCTCGGACGATCTCTACAAGACCGTGGACGGCCTGCGTGCCAGCGGCGTGCGCCTGCTCGACACCATCGACACCTACTACGAGCTGGTGGACAAGCGCATTCCGGGCCACGGCGAGCCGCTCGAAGAACTGCACAAGCGCAAGATCCTGATCGACGGCAAGAAGGGCGCCCTGCTGCTGCAAATCTTCAGCGAAAACCAGCTCGGCCCGATCTTCTTCGAGTTCATCCAGAGGAAGGGCGACGACGGCTTCGGCAACGGCAACTTCAAGGCGCTGTTCGAATCCATCGAACTCGACCAGATCCGCCGTGGCGTGCTCAAGGCACCAGCCTGAATAGAGACACCCCCTGTGTCGCTCCGCTCCTTCCCCCCGCTCTCGCATCGCTGCGCGACGCGGGCAGGGGGACGCCGCCAGCGCGGCGGGGCGGCCCTGGCCTGGGCGGCGCCGGTTGCATGCGCCGTGGCCGGTACATGCCCCATGAAGACTGAAAAGGAGACCCCATGGCCATCGAACCCGTCGTCTATGGCGCCAGCGAGCGCCCCCCGCGCGGCGACTACGCCCGCGCGGGCGCCGACTACACCTGCCCGCAAGACTACGCCCGCTACACCGAGCAGGACCACGACACCTACCGGCGCCTCTACGCGCGCCAGTCGGCGTTGCTGCCAGGCTTGGCCAGCGAGGCCTTCATCGCCGCGCTGCCGTCGCTGGGCGCAGAGGACCGCATCCCACGCTTCGAAGACATCAACGCGCGCCTGAAACCTGCCACCGGTTGGGAGATCGTCGGCGTGCCGGGGCTGATCCCCGAAGTGCCTTTCTTCACCCTGCTCGCCAACCGCAAGTTCCCGGTGACGGACTGGATCCGCACGCCCGAAGAGTTCGACTACATCGTCGAGCCCGACATCTTCCACGACCTGTTCGGCCATGTGCCGCTGCTGTTCAACCCGGTGTTTGCCGATTACGTGCAGCGCTACGGCCAGGGCGGGCTCAAGGCCGAGCGCCTGGGCGCCTGCGAAATGCTCTCGCGCCTGTACTGGTACACCATCGAGTTTGGCCTGATCCGCGAAGCCGGCGGCCTGCGCGCCTATGGCGCAGGCATTCTGAGTTCGTCGGGCGAGTTGCCGTATTCGGTGCAAAGCAGCGCACCACAGCGCCGGCCGCTGCAGTTGGAGCGCACCATGCGCACCCGCTACAAGATCGACAGCTTCCAGGAAACGTATTTCGTCATCGACAGCTTCCAGGACCTGTTCGACATGACAGCGGCCGATTTCGCGCCGGTGTACGAACGCTTGCGCGGCCTGCCCGAGATCGCCGCCAACGCATCAGGCGACTGAGCAGGCAGGGAAGTTGCTCTTGTTTCAATAGCTACTAACGCTTATCAGATAAGCGCTATAGGCCAATTTGGCTTAACTTTTTACAACAGGATCTGCTGCCCGCGCCAGCAAGGCCAGGCAGCCCTGCAGCACCTCGGGGCGGCGCGCCATCTCCACATGCGCCACGCCGGCAATCAAACGGTTGTCGGCGCCCCGCAAGGTGGCGGTGCTGGTGGGGAAGACGATGTTGTCGCAGTTGGAATACCAGCAGGTGAACAGCGCCGCACGGCCCGGCGGCTCGGCCCCGCTGAGCGCGCCTACCCAATCACCGTCAAGCGCCATCTGCCGGCCATTGGCGGCGCGCGAGAAGCGCCCGGCCCAGGTGCCGCGGTGCGGCGTGCCCAGGGTAATGACATGCTGCACCCGCGCCTCGCCTGCGCAGGCGCGCAGCCAGGCACGCGCGGCGAGGCCCCCCATGCTGTGGCAGATGAGCACCGGCGCCAGGCCGGTGGCCGCGTGCACACGCTGCACAGCCGCCTCGATGGTGGGCGCGTAATCGTCAATCGAACCGAACACCGGCTCCAGGTTCACCGCCTCGTAGGCATGGCCGGCGGCGCGCAGGGGCTCGAACCACGGGCGCCAGAGCGCCCGGTTGCACAAAAACCCGTGCACCAGCACCACACCGCGCTGGCCAGCGGGCGCCGTGGGCAGCCAGTCGGGTTCCGCATGGCTGCGAAAGGGCTGGTCCCAGCAGAACACGCGCAGCGCCACGCCCAGCTCGGCCCACCAGGCGCGCACCACCTGCGCAAGCCGGGCGCGCGGCGCCGGGTCTGCGGCATTCACGCGCTGCATCAAGGTGAACTGCAGCGCCATCACAGCCAGGTACAGCAGCGCGGCGAACGCCAGACCGCCCACGGCCCAAACGGGCGAGCGCGGCAGGGCAAAAACCAGCCAGAGGGCCGCCATCAGCAGCAGGCCAATGGTCCAGGTGGCTTGGAGGCGGGCGATCATGGCAATGGTGTAATGGGTGCAAGCCCTATTGTGCAAGCCGAAATCTCGAAATGGACGCAGCAGAAAACATCCGGCAAAGTATTGCCCGCGTGACCGAACTGCGCGCCGCGCAGGCGTCCAACCCCGCGCTGGCCACCGCCGTGCGCGACATCAAGCAGTTTCAGTCGCGCCGCTTCATGGGAAGCTACACCGATCTGATGCGCGACCCCACGGTACGCCCCGCCACGCAATTTTTCCTGGATGAGCTCTACAGCCCCGGCGACTACAGCGCCCGCGACGCGCAGTTCGCACGCATCGCCGGCACGCTGCAAACCGTCTTTCCCCGCCCGGTGGTCCACACCGCGCTGACGCTGGCGCTGCTGCACGCCAAGACCGAGGAGCTGGACCACGCCATGGCCCAGGCCTGGCTGGCGCAGCCCGCAACCACCCCCGAAGCGGGCCGCTACGCCGCAGCCTGGAAGACGGCGGGCCAGCCCGAAGCGCGGCGCCAGCAGCTGGCCTGGGTGATGGAGCTGGGCCACGACCTGACGCGCTTCACCCGCACACCCGGCCTGCGCCTTCTCCTGCGCGCCATGCGCGGGCCCGCCCAGGCGGCAGGCATGGGCGCATTGCAGCATTTCCTGGAGGTGGGTTTCGACACGTTTGGCGCGCTGGCAAGGAAGCGCGGCGCCGTCGAAGGTTTTCTGGACACGGTGCGCGAACGCGAAACCCGCTTGATGGGCTTGCTGTTCGACGCCGAGCTTGTCGCCTGCGAGACGCAATTGGCCCACACCCTAGGACAAGCCCGGTAGGCCCGTACAGCAAGGCCCAACAGAATCAAAGGTTTCGTCACTTTGCACCCGCTTCCTCGCATGGACAAGATCTGGCTCAAGAATTACCCCGCAGGCGTACCGCACGAGGTGCACCCCGAGCAGTACCGCTCGGCCGCCCACATGATCGAAGACGCCATGCGCCAGCATGCCGGGCGCCCGTTCTCGGTCTGCATGGAGCAGTGGATGGGCTATGCCGAGCTCGACCGCCAGTCTGCCGCGCTGGGGGCCTGGCTGCAAGGCCAGGGGCTCGCACCCGGTGCGCGCGTGGCCATCATGCTGCCCAATATTCCGCAGTTCGCCGTGACCATGGCGGCGGTGCTGCGCGCGGGCTACATCTGCGTCAACGTCAACCCGCTCTACACCGCACGCGAGCTGGAGCACCAGCTCAAGGATTCGGGCGCCAGCGCCATCGTCATCCTGGAGAACTTCGCCCATACCCTGGCCGAAGTCATTGGGCACACCGGCGTGCAGCGCGTGGTGATGGCGTCCATGGGCGACCTGCTGGGCTTCTGGTACGGCCGCTGGATCACCTTTGCCGTGCGCCACCTCGCCAAGATGGTGCCGGCCTACAGCCTGCCGCTCTCGGCGGGGCGCACGCTGGTCACCTTCCGCCAGGCCCTGGCCGATGGCGCGCGGCGCACGCTCACCGCCAGCAGCGCCACATTGGACGACACGGCATTCCTGCAATACACCGGCGGCACCACGGGGCGATCGAAAGGCGCGGTGCTGACCCACCGCAACATCGTCACCGCGACACTGCAGGCCGAGGCCTGGTTCACCCCGGCGCTGGCCAAAATGGGCGACGTCACCCGCGCCAACAGCATTGCCGCGCTGCCGCTGTACCACATCTTCGCGCTCACGCTGTGCCTGCTGGCAATCCGCCAGGGCTCGCACCTGACCCTGATTCCCAACCCGCGCGACATTCCCAAGTTCGTCGAGGTGCTCAAGAAGCGCCCCTTCCACATGCTGCCGGCGGTGAACACCTTGTTCAATGCGCTGCTCCACAACCCGCAGTTCCGCACACTGGATTTCTCGCAGCTCTGCGTGTCACAGGCCGGCGGCATGGCAGCATCCGAGGGCACGGCGCGCCAATGGCAGAAGGTCACCGGCAGCACCATGGTCGAAGGCTGGGGCATGAGCGAAACCTGCGCCATCGGCACCAACAACCCGGTGAACACCACCGAGTTTTCCGGCAGTATCGGCCTGCCGCTGCCGGGCATCGACATCGCCATCAAGGACGACGAGGGCAACAGTTTGGCACTCGGTGAGCCGGGCGAAATCTGCATCCGCGGCCCCAACGTGACACCGGGCTACTACGAAAAACCCGAGGAAAACGCCGCCGCCTTCACGGCCGACGGTTTCCTGCGCACCGGCGACATCGGCATCATGGACGCGGAGGGCTACACCCGCATCGTCGACCGCAAGAAGGACATGATCCTGGTCAGCGGCTTCAACGTCTTCCCCAACGAAATCGAGAACGTGGTCTCGCTGTGCCCCGGCGTGCTCGAATGCGCGGCCGTGGGCGTGCCCGACGAGCGCCAGGGCGAGTCGGTCAAGCTCTTCGTGGTGCGCAGCGACGCGAGCCTGACCGAGGACGACGTGGCGCGCTATTGCCACGACAATCTGACCGGCTACAAGCGCCCTAGCCGTATCGAGTTCCGCGACGACCTGCCAAAAACCAACGTAGGAAAGATCCTGCGGCGCGAGTTGCGGCACACTGCATGAACTTCAAAAACAATAGCTGATGACGCTTGCTACACCTGCGCTACCGCCTGAAATCACCGTATTCGAGCGCGGCTGGCTCTCGTCCAACAACGTCTTGTTCACGGGCCCCGACGGCGCTGCACTGGTGGACACTGGCTACTGCAGCCACGCGCAGCAGACGGTGGCGCTGGTGCGCTCGGCCTTGGGCGACGTGCCGCTCACCCGCATCCTGAACACGCACCTGCACAGCGACCACTGCGGGGGCAATGCCGCGCTGCAGCAGGCCTGGCCGGGCGTGCACACCGCCATTGCGCCCGGGCAGGCAGAGCATGTGCGCCATTGGGATGCCTACGCGCTCAGCTACACGCCCACCGGCCAGGAATGCCCGCCCTTTCGCTGCGACAGCGTGCTGGCGCCGGGCCGCGAGGTGCGGCTGGGCGGCAAACCCTGGCAGATCCACGCCGCGCCGGGGCATGACCCGCATTCCATCGTGCTGTTCGAACCGCAGGAGCGCATCCTGATTTCGGCCGATGCGCTGTGGGAAAACGGCTTTGGCGTGGTGTTCCCCGAACTCGAAGGCATCGCCGCGTTTGGCGAGGTGGCCGCGACGCTCGACGTGATCGAGCGCCTCGCCCCCGCTGTGGTCATTCCGGGTCACGGCCCGGTGTTTGCCGATGCGCCGCGCGCCCTGAGCACGGCACGCCGGCGCCTCGACGGCTTTGTGCGCGCGCCGCAAAAACATGCGCTGTATGCCGCCAAGGTGCTGCTGAAATACAAGCTGCTCGAATGGCAGCGCATCGAACAGCGCGCACTGGAAGCCTGGGCCAAGGCCACCCCGTATTTCGGCCAGTTGCACGCCACGCATTTTGCCGACCAGAGCGAGCGCGAATGGCTCGACAGCCTGGTGGACGAGCTGCTGCGCTCGGGCGCCGCGCGGCGCGAGGGATCGCTGCTGCTCAACGTCTGAGCCTGCAGCAGCACCTGTTCTGGTGCGCACGGGTCGGGGAAGCCCGGGTGGCACGTCCTATGATGGACGCTGTTGCCACCCGCAGGAGAACGGCCCATGGCCCGCGTGAATGCGTTACCCCGGACGGCTTCGGCGGTCCTGCCAGGCCCCGACGCAGCGGCGGCAGCATGAGCACCGTGTTCGACGCACTGCGCCTGTCCACGGTATCGCTAGACGTGGCGGCCGCCCAGCGCGGCACGCCGCAGGACATTGCGCGGCGCCAGCAAACCCGCCTGGCTGCGCTGCTCGAATCCACCCTGCGGGGCTCCCGCCTGTACCGCTCGCTGTGGCCCGCCGGCACCACGCCCAACACCGCACTGCACCAACTTCCCGTGGTGACGCGGGCACAGTTGATGGCGAACTTCAACGACTGGGTGACCGACCCGCAGTTGCAACTCGATGCGCTGCGCGCCTTCACCGCCGACCCGAACCGCATTGGCGAGCCCTGGCTGGGCCGCTACATGGTGTGGGAAAGCTCGGGCACCAGCGGCCAGCCGGGCATTTTTGTGCAGGATGCCCAGGCCATGGCCGTGTACGACGCACTCGAAGCCCTGCGCCGCAGCCCGCCGCCCAAACCCCTGCTGTCGAGCTGGTGGGACCCGCTGGGGCTGGGCGAGCGCACGGCCTTTATCGGCGCCATCGACGGACACTTTGCCAGCACCGTGTCGGTGCGGCGGCTGTGCACCCTCAACCCATGGCTGGCCCACAGCACGCGCAGCTTTTCGCTGCTCCAACCCCTGGGGGCACTGGTGCAGGCGCTCAATGCCTTTGCCCCCACCGCCATCGCCACCTACCCCACAGCCGCCGCCCTCCTGGCCGACGAAGCCGCACGCGGCGCCTTGCGCATCCGGCCGCGCGAAATCTGGACCGGCGGCGAGTATCTGGCGCCTGGCGTGCGGGACCACATCACGCGGCAGCTCGGCGGCGCGGTGCGCAACAGCTACGGCGCCTCCGAGTTCCTCTCCATCGGCTGGGAATGCGCACACGGCCAGATGCATGTGAACGCCGACTGGGTGATTCTGGAACCGGTGGACGAGCACCTGCGCCCGGTGCCCGCCGGCCACGCCGCCAGCAGCGTGCTGCTGACCAACCTGGCCAACCACGTACAGCCGCTGGTGCGCTACGCCCTGGGCGACCAGATCACGGTGCACACCGAGCGCTGCCGTTGCGGCTCCCCGCTGCCCGTGGTGCAGGTGCAAGGCCGCCACGACGAGCCGCTGGTCATGTGCGGGCCGGACGGCCGGCGCGTGACGCTGCTGCCGCTGGCGCTGTCCACCGTGCTGGAAGACAAGGCAGGGGTGTTCGACTTCTACCTGCGCCAGATCGATGCCTGCACCCTGGAACTGCAGCTGCCCCTGGAAGGCGAGGCCGGGCACCAGGCGCTGGCACGCTGCTGCGCCGAGCTGCAGAGCTTTGCCCGCGCCATGGGGCTGGGTGCCATCGAGGTGCGCGGCAAGCTGGGCCAGCGCACACCGCGCGGGCGCAGCGGCAAGGCCTGCCGCATCGTGGCCTGCGCCAAGACCTGATCGACCCATGCGCCGTCAGGCCGCCATCACCACCGGCCCACCCTTGGCGATGGCCATCTGGTACGCCGGCCGCGCCTGCATGCGTGCGCAATAGGCCTGCAGCTTGGGGCAGTCCTTGGCCTTGGCGGCGCGCGAGAGCGCGGCTTCGACGGCAAAGCTCATTTGAAAATCGGCCATGCTCAGGTGCTCGCCGGCAAACCAGCGGTGGCGGCCCAGGTGGTCTTCCATGAAGGCCAGGGCCGCATCCACATTCGGGTCCACCAATTGCTCCTGCACCTTGGCGCAGAGCGCGCGGGCAATGGGCCTGGCAAAAAACGGCATGGGCTGGCGCGGAATGCTGGTGAACACCAGCTTCATCACCAGCCAGTTCATCAGCGAGCCCTCGGCGTAGTGCATCCAGAAGCGGCAGCGCCGGTGCTCGGGCGTTCCGGGCCGGGGCTGCAAATGCGCCAGATCGCCGCTGGCATGGGTTCCGTGGGTTTCCACCAGGTATTCGATGATGGCGCCCGACTCGGCAATCGTCTCGCCGTTCTCGGTAATCACCGGCGACTTGCCCAGCGGATGCACCTTGCGCAGCGCGGCCGGCGCCAGCCGGGTGCGCGGGTCACGCGCGTAGACCTTCAGGTCGTACGGAACACCCAGTTCTTCCAGCAGCCAGAGAATGCGCTGCGAACGCGAGGTTTCAAGGTGGTGGACGGTGAGCATGGCCACTATCTTAGGCAGAAACCCCGTGATGCGCTGACCCAAGATGCAGCGATGTAGCTATCATAAACATAGCTTCTTGCGCTTACCCCATAAGCGCTAGAGGCCAAAAATATCAAAACTTCAAGGCAGTTCCTTGTTCACCTCGGGCGCCGCCGCATCGCGCGGACCGATCTTGCCCAGACGCTCGCGCAGCGACTGCGGCTTGCCGGTGAGCAGCGCCGCGTAGTTGGTGGTGTTGGCCAGCACCTTCTTCACGTAATCGCGCGTTTCGGTGAACGGTACGTTCTCGGCCCAGATGGCCGCGTCCAGCACCGGGCCGTTGCGCCAGTTGCGCGGCCGGCCTGGCCCGGCGTTGTAGGCCGCGGCGGCCAGCGGCATGGAGCCGGCAAAATCGTCCAGCGCCAGCTTGAGGTAGGCCGTGCCGATGGTGATGTTGGTGTCGCGGTCGTGCAGCTGGTCGGGGGTAAAGCCGGCCAGTCCGATTTTTTTCGCCGTCCAGCGCGCCGTGGCCGGCATGACCTGCATCAGGCCCGAAGCGCCCACGCCCGAGCGCGCGTCCATGATGAAGCGGCTCTCCTGGCGGATCAGTCCGTACACGTAGGCCGGGTCCAGCCCCACCTGGCGGCTGTGCGCCACCACCGCGCCCTCGAACGGCATGGGGTAGCGCTGCGAATAATCGGCCACCGCCTGGGTGCGCTCGCTGGTGTTGATGCAGCGGTCCCACACCTCGTACTGGCAGGCGAAATCGGCTGCGGCGAGCAACTCGCGCTCGCCCATACCGCCGCGCTCGTGCAGGTTGGTGGCGTAGTTCCATTCGCGCACGCCTTCGTGCCGCAAGCCAATCAGGATCGCGTAGAGCCCACGGTTGAGCCCGGGGTTGGCACGCGCGGCCGCTTTTTCCTCCGCCGTGAGCGGCGCGGGCGCTGGCGGCACGCTGACGCGCTCGCCCAGGTCTTCCAGGGCCAACTGCCCGTAGAAACCGCCGGGGCCGGCAATCGAGCGCAGCAAGGCGGTGGCCTCGGCACGTTCGGCGTCCGTCACACGGCCCTGTAGCAGGGCGCGCGCCTTCCAATAGGTCCAGGCGCTGTCTTTTTGCGCGCCGGGCGACATGGCGGAGATCGCCTTGCGCACCATGTCCCACTGGCCGGCACGCAGGGCTGCGCGCACCTTCCAGGCGAGCAATTCGTCGCTCAGATCGGCGTCGCGGCTGACCTTGGCAAAGTAGTCGCTCGCCATGGGCGAGAGGCGCAACGCGGCCTGTTTGCCGATCACGCCCCAGGTCCAGTTGCGCTCTTCGGCATTGAAATGCACGCTCCATTTGGCGTCCAGCAGCTGGGCCGCGTTGTCGGGGTCGCTGGTGGCCAACTTGATCAGCGCCAGCACCATGATTTCCTTGCGCTGGCGGCCAGGCGCGGTGGAGTGCGCACGCAGGAACTTGGTGGGCGCATCGTTCAGCTGCGTGACCTGCGGCAACCAATCCGCCGCCACGATGGCCACGGCATCGCGCGCAGCACGCACGCGGTTGGCCTCCATGGCCAGGCGCGCCTTGCGCCATACATCACTCGCTGACAGCGCACCCGCAGAAAACAGCTCGCTCGCCGCGTGCGTGCAGCCGTCGTCCGCGTCACGCTGCGCATACCAGTTCTCGCGCACCTGGGCCCCTATGTCCTGCGGCGCGTGCCCTTCGATCTGGTCGATCGTCAACGCGTAGCAGCGCACTTCGCGGTCATCGCCCATGCGAAATTGCGGCTGCATGGCGGCAAAGCGCGCCCATTCACGCCGCTGGCCGAGCAGCAGCAGCCAGTCGTTGCGCAGCCGATCTTCCTGGTAAGTGCCGGCCCAGCGCTGCAAAAAGGCGTCGACTTCGCTCGCCTGCGCGTCTTCCAGCCGCGCACGCAGTTCCCAGTACGCGGCCCAGGGCTCCAGTGCATGGCCGCGCGTTTGTGGCAGGAGCTGCGCCAGACGCACGCGGTCCTTCTTGCGAAATGCCTGCTGCATATCGATCAGCACCTGGTCCGCCGCCGTGGGCGCCGCACCCACGGCCAGCGCCTGCGCACTGCTCCCCATGCCCATCAGGGACAACGAAAGCGCCAAGGGTGTCAGAATCTTCATCCAATGCATGGGGGGAATTATGTGATGGACAAAGCAGCCTTGCGCCGAGCGCTGGTAGAACAGCGCCTGAATATGCCCGACCGGCTCAAACGCGCCGACCTGTTGCAGCGCGTGATGCGCATCTGGCTGGTGGACAGACCCGACACGGTGATTGGTGCCTACTGGCCCATCAAGGGCGAGTTTGACCCCCTGCCGGCCCTGCACCGCTGGAAGGAAGACGGCGAACTGCTGGACGAACCCCAGCTGCGCCGCATCGGCCTGCCGGTGGTGAACAAGCAGCACAAAACCCTTACCTTCCACGCCTGGTACCCCGGCTGCGAGATGGAGGAGGATGCCTACGGCATCCCCAAGCCCAAGGACACCGAAATCATTGTGCCCACGCTGCTCTTCGTGCCCTGCGTCGGCTACGCCGCAGGCGGCTACCGCCTGGGCTACGGCGGCGGGTTTTACGACCGCACGCTGGCCACGCTGCAACCGCGCCCCGTTACGGTGGGTCTGGGCTATACGCAAGGCTTTCTAGACGATTTCGTGCCCGAGCCGCACGACCTGCCGCTCGACGCGATCCTGAACGACAACGGCATCGTCTGGCCTGTATAAGAGCCTGTTGAGAACGTGCTCACGATCTAAGGGCAACCCTCTGAGCCGCGCGCGGCTCCGCGCCATCGCCAGATGGCGGCAAACAACAGGCAACAAGTGCGCCCAGCGCATGGCAATAAAAAGTGCCATGCATGGGTGCGCACTGTTTTATTACACATATACACAGCAATAGATTATTTATGTAATATTCAACCGCCATGTCTTCCCCCCACGCACCGGACGCCAAGGTCCAACCCAAGCACCTGCTACTGGAACTGCTGCTGGCCAGCGGCGACAACCCGCTGCCGGTCAGCCACGCCGTGGCGGCGTGCGCGGTGTTCGGCATCAGCGAAAACCATGTGCGCGTGACGCTGGCGCGGTTGGCGGCGCAGGACATGGTGCTGGCCACCGAGCGCGGCGCGTACCGCCTGGGCCCGGCAGCGCAGCGCCTGGCCCAGGACGTGGCCAACTGGCGCAGCACCGAGCAACGCCTGCGCCCCTGGAACGGCCAGTACGTCGCCGTGCACTGCGGCGCGCTGGCGCGCAGCGATCGCAGCGCCACCCAGCAGCGCGAGCGCGCCCTGCACCTGCTGGGCTTTACCGAGCTACAGCGTGACTTCTGGCTGCGCCCCGACAACATCGAGCAGGACATCGCCGCCATCCGCGAGCGCCTGCGCGCACTCGGGCTGGAGCCACAGGCCGTGGTCTGCGGCTGCACCTCGCTTGATGCGGCGACAGAAGCCGCTGTGGACGCGCTGTGGGACGGCTCGGCCCTCAACCTTGGTTACCGCACCACACAACAACGCCTGAAGGACTGGTTGGCCGGTGCAGCGCGCCTGCCCACCGCGCAGGCAGCGCGCGAATCCTTCTTTCTGGGCGGCGCGGCCATCCGTCAGCTGGTGTACGACCCGCTGTTGCCCGAGCCCATGGTGGACGGCGCACTGCGCGCGGCGTTCATCGCCAGCGTACATGCCTTTGACGATGCCGGCCGCACCATCTGGAGCCGCTTCTACAGCGCCCTGCCTGCCCCGAGCACGGCCAACAGCAAGGCACGTCTGATTCCCTCGCACCTCCTGGAGACCTTGCCATGAACGCCCTTGACGACACCACCCTGAACACCCGTTACCTGGCCAACACCCATGTGGTCGAGAACGTCTCCTGCGAGCTCGCCGACTACAACACGTACGCGCAGGACACCGCGCTGCGCGAAGCCGTGCAGCGCGAGGGCGCGCTCTGGGCGGACGCCGAGCTGCAGCGCTTCGGCCAGCTCACCGGTTCGGCCGATTACCTGGAGCAAGGCCATCTGGCCAACAAGTTTCCGCCTGAGCTGGACACGCACGACCGCTTTGGCAACCGCATCGACCTGGTCAAGTTCCATCCGGCGTACCACCAGTTCATGCGCACGGCGATCCAGCACGGCCTGCATTCCTCGCCCTGGACCGACCCGAAAGCCGGCGCCCACGTGGCACGTGCCGCCGGCAACTACCTGCACACCCAGGTGGAGGCCGGCCACGGCTGCCCCATCACCATGACCTTTGCCGCCATTCCGGCGCTGCGCCTGCAACCCGACCTGGCAGCGCTGTGGGAACCCAGGATCACCGCCCGCGTGTACGACCCGCGCAACGTGCCCGCAGAGCAAAAGCAGGGCGTGACCATTGGCATGGCCATGACCGAAAAGCAAGGCGGATCGGACGTGCAGGCCAACAGCACCCGCGCCTACCCCGTGGGCCAGGGCGGCCCGGGCCAGGCCTATGAACTGGTCGGCCATAAGTACTTTGTGTCGGCGCCGATGTGCGACGCCTTCCTCGTGCTGGCGCACACCGACAAAGGTTTGTCGTGCTTCCTGCTGCCACGCTGGCGCCCGGATGGCACGAAGAACCCCATGCAGGTGCTGCGGCTGAAGAAAAAGATGGGCAACGCCTCCAACGCATCGAGCGAGACCGAGCTGCGCGGCGCGCTGGCCTGGATGGTGGGCGAGGAAGGGCGCGGCGTGCGCAACATCATCGAAATGGTGGCCATGACGCGCTTTGACTGCATGGTGGGTTCGAGCGCGGGCATGCGCATGGCACTGTCGCAGGCGCTGCACCACTGCGCGCACCGCAGCGCCTTTGGCGCGCGCCTCAACCAACAGCCGCTGATGCAGAACGTGCTGGCCGACCTGGCGCTGGAGAGCGAGGCCGCGATGACCCTCTCGATGCGCATGGCGCGCGCGCTCGACCACCGTGATGATCGCCACGAAGACTTGCTCGTTCGCCTGGTCACTGCCGTGGGCAAGTACTGGATCTGCAAGCGCACCCCTGGCCACGCCTATGAGGCCATGGAATGCATCGGCGGCAGCGGCGTGATGGAAGACAGCATGTTCCCGCGCCTGTACCGCGAGGCGCCGGTCAACGCCATCTGGGAGGGCAGCGGCAACATCCAGTGCCTGGACGTGCTGCGCGCCATGGGCAAGACGCCCGAAGTGGTGGAAGCCTTTTTTGCCGAACTGCGCCCCACGCAAGGCCAGAACGCGCTGCTCGACCAGCAGGTGCGCGGCCTGGCCAAGGAATTTGCCGACACCGCTGACCTGCCGTACCGCGCCCGCCACGTGGTTGAGCGCATGGCGCTGGCACTGCAGGCGTCGCTGCTGGTGCGCAGCGCGCCGGCCTTCGTGGCCGACGCGTTCTGCGCCTCACGCCTGGCGCCGGAAAGCAGCTTCAATTACGGCGCTTTGCCGCGCGGCGTAGATGTGACCGCCATCATCGAGCGCGCCACACCGAGGTTGGGTTAAGGATGTCCTGCAAAACTCTACGCGAGTGGGTGTAGCGCGGATCGGGATGGGATGCTAGGCACGTTTTGCAGGCAATAGCCGTAGCTATTGGCTGTGAAACGCAACGACGCAGACCGCCCGAGTCCGGGCTATCACACGCCGCGAGGAGTTATGCAGGACGTCCTTGAGCCCCCTGAAGCACTTCGCGCTTTCCCCCAAGGAGGACGCACCCAGTGGCCCGGCAAAGCCGGTTCCACGGGTGCACTGGTGGAGGCAAACCCTGCGTGCGGCGTCCGAGATCTAAGGTCCGACATAGCGGTATGGAAAAGCGCATTGCCGCACAATGCCCGACGTCTTTCTGACCACCAAGGTGCCCCATGCTCAAGCTCTATATCGGCAACAAGAACTACTCCTCCTGGTCCCTGCGCCCCTGGGTGCTGCTGCGCCAATCCGGCATCCCCTTCCAGGAAGTGGTGGCCCGCTTTGACAGCTTCGATGCAGACTCGCAGTTCAAGGCGACGCTGGCTGGCATCTCGCCTACCGGCAAGGTGCCGGTGCTGGTCGATGGCGACTTGACGATCTGGGACACCCTGGCGATTGCCGAATACCTGGCCGAAACCTATCCCGACAAACAGCTCTGGCCCCAGGACAAGGCGGCCCGCGCCCGCGCCCGCAGCGTGGTGGCCGAAATGCACAGTGGTTTTGCCGCCTTGCGCGGTGCCTGCCCGATGAACATCGAGGCCGATCTGGCCCAGCAAGGCGCCCTGCTCTGGCGCGACCGCCCCGCCGTGCGCGCCGACGTGGCGCGGTTGGTGCAAATGTGGACCGAACTGCTGGAGCGCCATGGCGGCCCAATGCTGTTTGGCACCTTCACCATCGCCGATGCGTTCTATGCACCGGTGTGCATGCGCCTCTCGCGTTATGGACTGCCCGTTCCGAAACCGATTGCGGAGTACATCCAGCGCGTCGAGCAACTGCCTGCGATGCAGGAATGGATTGCCGCAGCGAAGGCAGAGCAGGATTTCCGTGAGTTTGAAGAACCCTACCGACTGGGGCGTTGACGCCTCGAACGATGCACTGGGTACCATCAAAGCCAGACAAGAGATCACAAAACTCTGCAAGAAAGGCTTGATGGGTAATGTCTGCTTTCCATTTTCTGGATGAGTTGCTCGACGACACCATCCACGCACTCGACTTCCGCACCTATTGGCGCATATATGCCGCTGTGGGGATCGGATGTCTGGTGGTCTTCATGCTGCCCTTTTTTGTTGCAAAGGAATCTGTGTCCGTCATTGGCATCCTGGGCATCATTGCCGCATCTGGAGTCGTTGGCGGCATTTGGCACGGCAGATCTACCAACCGCTGAGCCTCCGCGGCATTCCTCTCGCCACGCACACCTTCTACCGGAACTGTTTGCGTAAACACGCCTTGTGCCGCGCTATGTGAGCCATCTGCACGGGCGCAATGCTGCCCCCCAGGTCTTCGCCGTCCCCATTGAGCACCGCAATGGCATGCCCCATGGCGCGGGCCACCACGTCGGCCTCGTCAACGCCGTGCTGTGCCGCCAAATCCATGGCCACGCGGCGCATGGCACGCTGCGAGAGCATCCACATGGCACCAAAGGCGTCCCAGGCGGCTGCGGCTTCAAGGGCCTTTTCACGGTCGGCCAGGATTTCATTCAAGGGCTTGGCAAGCAGTGCCTGGAGTTGATCCACCTGCGCCTGCAAGTGCTCTATCTGCCCCTCTTGATGAAATGCAGCCGCCGCAGCATTGGCCGCTGCATCTGGTGCAACGGGAACTGGCACGCTGCCATCAGGGTTCAACTGTGCAATGGTGAGCGTGGACGACAGGGACATGGTGCAAAACTCCGGCAAACCGCCTCGGATGGCGGCCGGCCACTATACGGCCGGGCAAGCCGGCCCAGGCGCTGTCCAAAGGCAATACTGAACAAGTCCCTCACGCTCCGCGCATCCGCACCTCAAGCTGTATGCGGCGTTGCAAATCCTCGCCATAGCTTCGGCTATGGCGAGGATTTGCGCGCAGGGGGCCGCCCCCTTGCCTCCCCTCCCGATGCACGGCGCGCCTCATCGCGGTGACCTATTCGGCATCGCCCTAAACTCGCGGCCATGCAAATCTATATGGTCGGCGGCGCTGTACGCGACCGCCTGTTGGGCCTGCCCGTCAACGACCACGACTGGGTCGTGGTGGGCACCACGCCCGAGCAAATGCTCGCCCGGGGCTTCGTGCCGGTGGGGCGCGATTTCCCGGTGTTCCTGCACCCCAAAACGCACGAGGAATACGCCCTGGCGCGTACCGAGCGCAGCAGCGCACCCGGCTACCGGGGTTTTGTGGTGCACGCAGCTCCCGACGTGACGCTGGAAGAAGACCTGGCGCGGCGTGATCTGACCATCAATGCCATAGCCGCCAGCGCCGACTGGGCCAAAACGGGGGTGGTGATCGACCCTTATGGTGGCCAGCGCGACTTGCAGGCGCGCGTGCTGCGCCACGTCACCGGGGCCTTCCGAGAAGACCCGGTGCGCATCCTGCGCGTGGCGCGTTTTGCCGCACGCTTCACCGATTTTTCCGTGGCACCCGAAACCATGCGGCTGATGCGCCAGATGGTGCAAGCGGGGGATGCCGACCACCTGGTGCCCGAACGCGTCTGGCAAGAGCTTGCACGCGGGCTGATGGAGGCGCAACCCTCCCGCATGTTCGAGGTGCTGCGGGCCTGCGGCGCGCTGGCCGTGCTGCTGCCCGAAGTCGAGCGCCTGTGGGGCGTGCCCCAGCGCCCTGAATACCACCCCGAGGTGGACACCGGCGTGCACCTGATGATGGTGCTGGACATGGCGGCGCGGCTGAACGCGCCGCTCGGCGTGCGCTTTGCCTGCCTGACGCACGACCTAGGCAAAGGCACCACGCCCGCCGACATGCTGCCGCGCCACATCGGCCACGAGCAGCGCAGCGCCCAATTGCTGCGCGGCGTGTGCGAGCGCCTGCGCGTGCCGGTGGACTGCCGCGAGCTGGCCGACGTGGTGGCGCGCGAGCACGGCAACATCCACCGCAGCGGCGAGCTGAACGCGGCGGCGCTGCTGCGCCTGCTCGAGCGCTGCGACGCCATCAGGAAGCCGGCGCGCTTCGAAGACGTGCTGCTGGCCTGCGAATGCGATGCCCGGGGGCGCCTGGGGTTTGAAGAATCCGCCTACCCGCAGCGCGCGCGCCTGCTGGCCGCCCTGCACGCCGCGCGTGCGGTGGAGACGGCGCCGCTGGCGGCCGAAGCGGCCAAGCGCGGCCTTAAGGGGCCGCAGGTGGGCGAGCAGATACATGCCGCCCGCGCACAGGCCATTGCTGCCGCTGTGCCGCGCTGAATCACCAACGCAGTACCCGCGGCCCGAGCAAGGCGCCCAGCCCCGTGGGCAGGGCAATGCCCAGCACGTACCAAACGGCGAGAAAGGGGGCCTGCATTTCCGGGCAGTGCAAGGCATAGGCCAGGGTGGCCAGCGCGCCGGCCAGCAGACCAGCGCACGCGCCGGCCAGCCGCAAGCGCGTCGGCGCGGCCTGGCGCATGGCCCAGAGCAGCGCGGCAAAACCCGGCAGGGACAGCAGAGCAATATTGAACGGGCAGCTGCGCCAGGTGCTGCCCAGCACCATCGCCGCGCGCTCACCGGGCGCGGCGCCCTGCAGCGCCGCCAGCGCCATCAGCCACAGCACCAGCGGCGGCAGCAGCACCCAGGCCGGCGCGTGGCCCAGGCGCATGCCGGGGCGCGCCAGGCGCAGCAGCGCCAGCGCTGCGGCGCCAGCCAGTACGGCAGCAAAAGAAAACTTCAGCCACCACATGGGCAACTGCAGGGCCTGCGCCAGGTCCGGCCGCACGCCATAGATCAGCAGCATCAATGCGCCCGCGCCCACCAGGCCCAGCAGCACCGCGCCGCCAAAGCGCTGCTCCAGCCGGTGGGGCGCCACGGGGCGGGCGCCCGTGGCCAGAATGCCAATCAACTCATCCGTCTTCATGCCACACCCCTGATTCGAGCCGCCAGGGCCTTCAGGCCCCGGTGTACACCTACTTTGACCGCCGACTCGGAAAGCCCGGTCAGGCGGGCCGTCTCTACCACCGACAAGCCTTCAAGCTTGACGTGCTGGATCGGCAGACGCTGTTTGTCGGGCAACGTTTCCAGCAGCAGCCCCAGGTCGCGGCGTGCCTGTGCGGCATCCTGGTCTTGCGTGGAAAACAATTCGTCCGCGTCATCCAGCGGCACGTTGCGCGCACCGCGCACCGCGTGTGCGCGAAACCAGTCCACCAGCTTGTAGCGCGCAATTGCGTGCGCCCAGGCGGTGACCGGCATATCGGCACGGTAGGTGTGGCGCTGGTTGTGCACCGCGAGCAAGGTTTCCTGCACCAGATCCTCCACTTCATCGGGCCATTGGCCCAGTCTGCGCCGCAAGAAGGCGCGCAAATGGGTGCTCAGTGCCGCGAGAAAGCGTTCGTAGTCCCGCGCCTCGCCAGCCAGGCCCTGCAGCAGCAGCGCACGCAGGCGCTCTTCAATTTCCATAGTCGGTTCCTGCGGATATTCGTTGCGAGGCGTGTTGCGGTTACAGCGTGGCGCAAAAAGAAATATCTGCCCTTTTTAAGCCAGCCGTAACCGGTGGGATCAAAAGCGCGAATTACACCGCAGACAGGCCGGCGGTGATCACCCGGCATGGCCGGTCTGGAATAAAGCCGTATCCCAATCAACTTTCGCAATGGAGAAATTCACATGAAAGCATCTTCTCTCACCTTCGCCGCCATCGCCCTTGCCGCCCTGACTTCGGGCGCTGCCATGGCCCAGGCCCAGAACGGCGACATGAAATCGGACATGGCAAAACCGAAAATGGAAAAGTGCTTCGGCGTCGCCATGGCCGGCAAGAACGATTGTGCTGCCGGCCCCGGTACCACCTGTGCGGGCACCTCGAAGATGGACTACCAGGGCAATTCCTGGAAGTACGTGCCTGCAGGTACCTGCACCAGCATGAAGACACCCAAGGGCATGGGATCGCTCGAAGCCATGAAGTCCTGATCCACGCGGCGCTGCCATGAACACCTCCCTCACCGCCGGCCTGGGTCTCAAGCCCGAGCACTATGAACAGGCCCTGGCCTGCCAGGACACCGGCCTGTGGTGGGAAGTGCACCCAGAAAACTACCTCGCAGACGGAGGGCCGCGCCTGGCCTGGCTGGACGCCATCCGTTCGCGGCACCCAGTGTCGCTGCATGGCGTCTCGCTGTCGCTCGCGGCCGACGCGCCGCCCGACGAGACGCACCTCACCCGCCTGGCTCTACTCGTGCGGCGCATCGAGCCGGCGCTGGTCTCCGAACACCTCGCGTGGTCGCACTGGCGCGGGGTGTACCAACCCGATCTGCTGCCGTTTCCCCGCACCCAGCAAGCCCTGGCGCGCGTGGCGCGCAACATCGAACGCACGCAAGAAGCCTTGGGCCGTCCCATTGCCATCGAAAACCCCAGCCACTACCTGCACCTTCCCGGCCACGACATGGGCGAGGGCGCATTCTTTGCCGAACTGGTGCGCCGCACCGGTTGCCAGTTGCTGCTGGACATCAACAACGTCTTTGTCAGCGCCAACAACCTGGGCACCGACGCGCTCGACTACCTGGACCAGTACCCCTTGCACGCGGTGGCCGAGATGCACTTGGCCGGCCACCATGCCGACCCGGTGCACGGCGCAGCCCTGCTGATCGACAGCCACGACGCACCCGTAGCCGAACCGGTATGGGCACTGTGGCGGCACGCCATTGCACGCACCGGGCCGGTTCCCACGCTGATCGAGCGCGATGCCGAGCTGCCGCCACTGGCCGAGCTGCTGGCCGAACGTGCACGCGCCCACCGGGCGCTTTGCGGCACGCCGCACGAGGAGCTGGCATGCAACTGAGCGCGTTCCAGGACGGCTTCTGTGCCGCGCTGCGCACGGCGGCCCCCACACCTGCCTGGATGGACGCCCTCTGCGCCCAACCCGGCTTTGCCGTCTACCGCAACAGTGGCCGCAAGGCGGCGCTGGACGCGCTGCGCGCCAACTACCCCACGGTGGTGCAACTGGTGGGTGAGGATTGGTTTTGCGGCGCAGCGCAAACCTACCTGGCCGTGCAGCCGCCCGCCGATGGCCGCCTGATGCACTATGGCGTCGGCTTTGCGGCGTTCCTGGCCCGCTTTGCGCCCGCCGCCGAACTGCCTTACCTGAGCGACGTGGCGCGTCTGGACCGCGCCTGGACCGAAGCGCACCTGGCAGCCGATGCACCGCCGCTGGCCGCCAGCTGGCTGGCTCGACAGCCGCCCGAAGCCTTGGGCGCGGCACGTATCGCGCCCCACCCAGCCGCCCGCTGGCTGTGGTGCCACGAACACCCCGCGTATTCCATTTGGCAGCGCCACCGCGAAGGCCTGGCCGTCGATACAGCGCTGCCCTGGCAGGCCGAAGGCGCCTTGCTGACACGCCCCAGTGGCGCTGTGCAGTGGTGCGCCCTGCCGCGCGCCGGCGTGGCCTTTCTAGACGTTTGCGCCGCCGGCCAACCGCTTGCCGAAGCCGCCGAGTCAGCGCTGGCAGCAACGCCTGGTGGCGCTGGCGAAACCCTTGCCCAACTGACGGCGCTGCTGCTTTCCAGCGGCGCCCTGTGCGCGCCAACTGGCGCAGAGGACCCCGTATGAACACCGCCGCCCTGCCCCACCGCCCCACGCACACCGAACGCCCCCTCACGCGCCTGCGCCAACTCGCCGAACGCGCCACGCCGCACACGCTGCTGGCGCTGGTCAATCGCCTCGGCATCGCCAGCATCTTCTGGATGTCGGCACGGACCAAGGTTGACGGCTGGTTCCACATCAAGGACAGCACCTATGTGCTGTTTCGCGAGGAGTACCACCTGCCCGTCATTCCGCCCGAATGGGCAGCGCAGATGGCAACCGCCTCCGAACACCTGTTTTCGATACTGCTGGTGCTGGGCTTGTTCACACGCCTGTCCGCCCTGGCACTGCTAGGGATGACGGCGGTGATCGAGGTTTTCGTCTACCCGGACGCCTGGCCCACACACCTGTCATGGGCCGGCCTGTTGTTGTATCTGGTGGGGCGCGGCGGCGGTGCACTGTCGATGGACCGCGCGCTGTTCAACCGCTAGAACCGTCGAGGGACCCGGCCCCGAGGTGGCGGCACCAGCGGCGCAGGCCGTCCGCCGCGGCGTCTCTTGGCGATGTAAAAACTTGGTCTAAATAGCCTTTAGCGCTTTTCATTAATGCGTTTACAGCTATCATTTTTATTGTATCCACCCGCTACAGGTGGAGCAGGGCGCGCCTGAATCCAACCTGTGGGCTTGTACCATCAAGCGCTTATGCGCCTTCTCGTTCAGCTTCTGCGGTTTTGCCTGCCTTTCTGCGCCCCACGCGCTGCACGCGCTGGCGGCAGTGGGCTGGCGCACACGCCGCCTGGCGGGGTTTCGTCCAGCAGCTTTCGCCTTGTCAGGCCGATGCCCAGGTGCCTACGTGCCGTCTTCCTCATGGCGCTGGTCCATAGTGGTCTGGGCGTTGGGGCTGCGTGGGCGTCTGGCACTGCATCGCCCAGCGTCTACCTCGAAGACATGACATGGACCGAACTGCGGGACCGCATCGCCGCTGGCAGCACCACCGTGCTGGTGCCCATCGGTGGCACCGAACAAAGTGGGCCACACATGGTGCTGGGCAAACACAATGCGCGCGTTCGCTTCCTGGCCGGGCAGATCGCGCAGCGCGCAGGGGGCACGGTGGTGGCGCCCGTGCTGGCCTATGTGCCCGAGGGCGCCATTCACCCACCACAGGCGCACATGCGCTTTGCGGGCACGATTTCGATTCCCGATGCCGCCTTTGAAGCGGTGCTGGAGGGCGCTGCGCGCTCGTTCAAACAGCACGGCTTTCGCCATGTCGTGTTCCTCGGTGACCACGGCGGCTACCAGCAACTCGAAGCCCGCGTGGCCCAACGCCTCAACCATGAGTGGGCGAGCGATCCGAGCTGCCGCGTGTATGCGCTGGCCGAGTACTACCAGGTCACGCAATCGCTCTACGTGGCCGAATTGTTGAAAAGGGGCTTCACCCGCGCTGAAATCGGGACCCATGCCGGCCTGGCCGATACATCGCTGTCGCTGGCGGTTGACCCGGCGCTGGTGCGCGCTGGTGAACTGAACAGGGCAGCGCAGGCCGGCAAGCGCGGCGGCGTTTACGGCGACCCGCGGCGTGCGAGCGCCGAACTTGGCCGCATCGGCGTGAGCCAAATTGTGGACAGCAGCGTGGCAGCCCTGCATGCCCTGATGCAGGAGCAAGCTGGCTCAAGCCCTGCGCCAACCCCCCTCAAAAAATGAAACCCACTCCCATGAAAATCTGGCTTCTTCTCCTGACCGCATTCGGCGTGGTGGGCGCCAGCGCAGGCGATCGCCAGGAGGCGAGCGCACCGGTTCAGGCGCAAGGCACAGCCGTGACGGCCCTACCGACACCCCCGATCAAGACGGTGCCTGGCATGCCGCCGGTGCCAGACCCGAAAAACCTCTACAGCGAAACGACACCGGACCATATGAGTCCCGCTGTGAAAGACCACCTTGAGCGGGTTTACGTGCCCAACCTGCGCTCCGGGTCTGTGTCGGTGATCGACCCCCATACCCTGAAAGTGGTGGATACCTTGCGCGTCGAAAAAGGCCCGCAGCACGTGGTGCCGTCGTGGGATTTGTCCACGCTGTGGGTGGCCAACAACGCCGAGCGCAGCACCGAGGGCAGCCTGACCCCCATCGACCCACGCACCGGCCAAACAGGCAAGTCGGTGCCCGTGGACGACCCGTACAACGTGTATTTCACGCCCGATGGCGCCTCGCTCATCGTCGTTGCCGAAGCGCGGCGCAGGCTGGATTTTCGCGACCCGAAGACGCTGGCCATGCAGTACGCGATCAGCACGCCCCAATGTGGGGGCATCAACCACGGTGATTTCTCAATCGACGGCCGATTCGCGCTCTTCACCTGTGAGTTCGACGGCAGCGTGGCCAAGATCGACCTCGCCAACCGGAAGGTGCTGGGCTACCTGAAGCTCAAGATGCCTGCTGTGCGCTTCTCAGAGTCGAAGGCGGCGCTCAATCCGTTGGAGACCGAGATTTGCACCTCAACCAAGGGCATGCCGCAGGACATCCGCATTTCCCCCGACGGCAAGCGCTTCTTTGTGGCCGACATGGACGCCGATGGCGTGCACGTGCTGGACGGCGATGCGTTCGTGGAAGTCGGTTTCATCCCCACGGGGCTGGGCACGCACGGTCTGTACCCGAGCCGCGATGGCAAGCGCCTGTATGTGGCGAACCGCGGAACGCACAAGATCCACGGCACCAAAAAGGGCCCAGGCAAGGTGAGCGTGATTGATTTCGCCACCCAGACTGTCGTGGCGCAATGGCCCATTCCCGGGGGCGGAAGCCCCGACATGGGCAACGTGAGTGCCGACGGCAAGTGGCTGTGGCTATCCGGGCGGTTTGACGATGTGGTGTACCGGTTCGATACGGCGACCGGCGCGGTAACCAAGGTGCGCGTGGGCGCCGAACCCCACGGACTGACCGTCTGGCCGCAGCCGGGGCGCTATTCGCTGGGGCACACCGGCAATATGCGCTGACATTGGGGCACTTACCCGCCCCGCAGTTTTACAGAGCCGAACGCACCCACCGCACGATTTCGCTGGCGGGCAGTGCGCCCGAAATGCGCGCGGCCTCCTTGCCGCCCTTGAACAGAATCATGGTGGGAATGCTGCGAATGTTGAAGCGTGCCGCCGGCTGCGGATACGCTTCAGTATCGAGCTTGGCCAGGCGCACCTGCGGCTCCAGTTCTTTGGCGGCCTGGGCAAAGGCCGGCGCCATCTGACGGCACGGCCCGCACCAGGGCGCCCAGAAATCCACCAGCACCGGAATCTGGCTGCGCCCGATATGGCGCTCGAAACTCGCCGCATCCAGCGCCAGCGGGCTGGCGGTGAACAGCGGTTGGTGGCATTTTCCGCAGTCTGGCGCACTGCCCAACTGGTCCGCCTGGACGCGGTTGGTGGTGTGGCAGTGCGGGCAGACGATGTGCAGCGTTTGTTCGGTCATGGTGCTTCTCTCCGGGGCGGGTACGGCTGCACATGGCGGCGATCTGCCTGCGATTCAAGGGCTGCGCAACGGCTGCGGTGTCCGCCTACGCAGTCTGCCGCGCGCTCCTGCTAAGGTATTGCTTCAATGCCCCTGATGCCCACCTTGACCCGCGCCAATGCGCTCTTTCTCGATTTCGACGGCACGCTGACCGATATTGCGGCCCAGCCGCAGGCAGTTCATGTGCCGGTCGGCCTGGCACCCACACTTTCCGCGCTGCACCGCCTGCTGGGTGGCGCGCTGGCCATCGTCACCGGGCGGCGCGAGTCCGATATCGACGGTTTTCTGGCACCTCTTGTGCTGCCGCTGGCCAGCGAGCATGGCGCGCAGTACCGATTTGGCGATGGCAACCGACCTGCCATAGCGGCCCCCGAACTCGGCCCAGTGCTGCAGGCTGCGGAACAACTGGCTGCCCAGCACCCTGCTTTGCTGGTGGAAATCAAGCGTGCCAGTGTGGCGCTGCATTTTCGCCAGGCGCCGCACCTCGAAAAACTGTGCCGCCAAACGCTTGAACGGCCGATGAGGGACCTGACCGGGCTCGAACTGCTGAACGGCAAATGCGTTTACGAAGTCAAACCGGCTGGCATCCACAAAGGCCAGGCCGTTGCCGCTTTCATGGGCCAGCCCCCCTTTGCCGGTCGCACCCCCGTGTTTGTCGGTGACGATGTGACCGACGAAGCAGGGTTTGCCAGCGTGATGGCGCTCGGCGGTCTGGCGATCAAAGTGGGCGAAGGCCCGACGCACGCGCAATTTCGCTGCATGACGCCCGCCGCCCTGCGGGGCTGGCTGTCGGCGTCGCGCACGGCTTTGGAGCGTGCCTGATGAGCGAACCCATGAAGCACTCGCTGTCACCCGCCCTGCCTGGCTCACTCGGCCTGGGCATGATCGGCAACTGCGCCATCAGCGCACTCATCGACGCCCAGGCCCGCATGGTCTGGTGCTGCCTGCCGCGTTTTGATGGCGACCCGGTGTTCAACGCCCTGCTGGAGCCTGGCGAGAATGGCGGCCACTTCGCCATTGAAGTGGAGCACCTTGCCTCAACAGAACAGTGGTACGAACCCAATACCGCCATCCTGCGCACGCGCTTGCTCGACAAGGCCGGCCAGGGGGTCGAGATCACCGACTTCGCCCCGCGGTTCTTCAGTCGCTCGCGCTATTTCCGGCCTATGACGCTGGTGCGCCGGGTGCGGCCGATCCAGGGCTCTCCGCGCATCCGCGTCGTCCTGAAACCCCGCTTCGACTGGGGCCAGAGCCCGCCACGCGTGACGCACGGCAGCAACCACATTCGCTACGTAGGCGAACCCATGACGCTGCGCGTCTCCACCGATGCGCCGATTGCGCACGTGCTCGCGGGCCAGCCCTACGTGCTGACGCGCGAGCAGAACTTCCTGCTGGGCGCCGACGAAACCCTGGACCACGGCATTGCCGACACCGCGCGCATGTTCGAGCAGGAAACGCAGGACTACTGGCGCGTATGGAGCCAACGCCTGGCGGTGCCGCTGGAATGGCAGGACGCGGTGATCCGCGCCGCCATCACGCTCAAACTCTCCGTGTTCGAAGACACGGGCGCCATCGTCGCCGCCATGACGACGAGCATCCCCGAGTCGGCCGACAGCGGACGCAACTGGGACTACCGCTACTGCTGGCTGCGCGATGCCTTCTTCGTGGTGCGCGCGCTCAACAGCCTGTCGGAAGTCGGCACCATGGAAGATTATTTGCGCTGGCTGGGCAACGTCGTGACCGACGCCGGCAGCGGCCACATCCAGCCGCTGTACGGCATCGGCCTGGAGCGCGACCTGCCGGAAGCCACGGTCCCCACGCTCTCGGGCTACCGCGGCATGGGGCCGGTGCGCGTGGGCAACCAGGCGGCTGAACACTTTCAGCACGACGTGTACGGCAACATCGTCCTGGGCGCGGCGCAGGCGTTTCACGACCACCGGCTGCTGCACCGCGCGGGCCTGGCCGAGTTCACGCGCCTGGAGCGGGTGGGTGAGCAGGCGGTGCGCGTCTATGGCCAGCCCGACGCTGGCATGTGGGAGCTGCGCACGCGCGCCCGTGTGCACACTTCGTCGGCATTGATGAGCTGGGCCGCATGCGACCGGCTGGCAAAAATCGCGGTGTCGCTGGCGTTGCCCGAGCGTGCCGACTACTGGCGCAGGCACGCGGCGCACATGCAGCGCGAAATCCTCGACAAGTCCTGGAGCGACAAGCGGTGTGCCTTTGCCGAGAGCTTTGGCGGCAGCGAATTGGATGCCAGCGTGCTGCTGATGGCCGAAGTGGGCCTGATCGATGCCCGCGACCCACGCTTTGTGAGCACGGTGAACGCCATGGAAGCCAGCCTGTGCGACGGCCCCTACATGCGCCGCTACGAGGCTGCCGACGATTTCGGCAAACCCGAGACGGCGTTCAACATCTGTACCTTCTGGCGCATTGATGCGCTCGCGCGCATCGGCCGCCAACAGGAGGCACGCACCATCTTTGAAACCATGCTGGCCGCGCGCAACCCGCTCGGGCTGTTGTCGGAAGACACGCACCCCGATACCGGCGAAATGTGGGGCAACTTTCCACAAACCTATTCGATGGTGGGCATCATCAACGCGGCGGTACGGCTCTCGGCGCCCTGGGACAGCGTGATTTAAGCAAGCGTCCGACAGACAGGCCATGCACGATGAAGAATGATCGCCAGATGCAATTTTCAGGCCGCCTCGTTGTCGTCTCCAACCGCGTCGCCGACCCGCGCAAGCCCGCTGCCGGCGGCCTGGCCGTCGCTCTGGGCGAGGCCCTGGCACAAAGCGGCGGCCTGTGGTTTGGCTGGAGCGGCGCGATCGACGAAGCGGGTGCGCCCGGCGAAGGCCGCTTGCAGACACGCCAGGCCGGCCGCGTCACGCTGGCCACGGTAGACCTCGCCCGCCAGGACCACGACAGCTACTACCTGGGCTACAGCAACAGCGTGCTGTGGCCGGTGTTCCACTGCCGGCTTGACCTGGCCAACTTCGAGACCGGCGACATCGCCGGCTACCGCCGCGTCAACCGCATGATGGCGCGCAAGCTATTGCCGCTGCTGCGGGACGATGATGTCATCTGGATACACGACTACCACCTGATTCCACTGGCCGCCGAGTTGCGCGCGCTGGGGTGCCGCCAGCGCATGGGCTTCTTTCTGCACATTCCGCTGCCGCCGCCGGTGATTCTGGCGGCGATTCCGCAGCACCAGTGGCTGATGCGCTCGCTCTTTGCCTATGACCTGGTGGGTTTGCAAAGCGAAGCTGACCTGTCGCATTTCGACCGCTATGTGCAAGCGGAAGCCGATGCCAAACCCGTGGCGGAACACCAGTACCGCGCCTTCGGCGCCACGGTGCGGGCCCAGGCGTTCCCCATTGGCATCGACGTGGCCGAGTTCGAGCGCCTGGGCAAGGCGCCCGAGGCCGTGGAAATCTACGAGAACATGCGCGAGGAATACGCCCGTCGGCGGCTGCTGCTGGGCATCGACCGGCTCGACTATTCCAAGGGCATTCCGCAGCGCGTGCGCGCCTTTCGCAGCATGCTGTCGCGCTATCCGGATACGCACAGCGACGCCACCCTGATCATGATTGCCTCGCCATCGCGCGACAGCGTGCACGCCTATGCGGATCTGCGCCAGGAGCTCGAAGGTCTGTGCGGCGCCACCAACGGCGACTATGGCGAGCTCGACTGGATGCCGGTGCGCTACATCCACCGCACGGTGGCGCGCAAGCGCGTGCCCGGCCTGTGCCGCGTCGCCCGCGTGGGGCTGGTGACGCCGCTGCGCGACGGCATGAACCTGGTAGCCAAGGAATACGTGGTGGCGCAAAACCCGGAAGACCCCGGCGTACTGGTGCTCTCGCGCTTTGCGGGAGCCGCCGAGCAGCTCAAGGACGCGCTGCTGGTGAACCCCTACGACACCGAAGGCATGGCCGACGCCATGTACCGCGCCCTGAACATGCCGCTCGAAGAGCGCCAGCGCCGCCACCGCGCGCTGCTGGCCAACGTGTGCGAGTTCGATGTGCACTGGTGGCGTGGCCGCTTTCTGCAAGCGCTTGCCGAGACCAACGCCGACGCGGACGAGGCCGCGCGTGCCCTCATAGCCACTTCGCGATAAGGCTGACCAGTACGCTGATCAGCACCGTGCTGGCGAGTGGCACAAAGATATCGCGCCCAAACAGTCGGAACCGAAAATCACCCGGTAGCCGCCCCAGCCCGAGGCGGCGCAGCCAGGGCGTCAGGCTGTTGAGCACGACCAGCGCCACAAAGGTGGCCAGCAGCCAGCGGATCATGGCAAAGAGGCCTTCACAGCCGGTGCGAGCGGTCGCCTTGCGAAAACCCGCACGGTTCCCACGGCTCGCCCTTGGCAAGCAGCAGCACCTTGAACAGCTCGCCCATCTCGTGTTCCATGATCAATTTGGCCGCCAGCGCACGTTCTGCTTGGCTTTGTAGCTCCATTTTTGGAAGCAATCCACAGTTGATGAGGAAATGCGCCTGCGTGGTGTAGCCCAGCACGTTCCAGCCCTGGCCGTCAGGCAGCAGCTGCTCCTGCGCCGCCAACGCGATACCGGTGAAGTTCACGTGGGCCGTAATGTCCTTGAGGCCGACGTCCGCCAGCGGGTTGTCGTCGGATCGGTGCGCGCGGTGGCACATCACGGTGCCCATGTGGCGCTGCGGGTGGTAATACTCACTCTCGCCAAAACCGTAGTCCAAAAACAAGGCAGCGCCGCGGGTGAGGCGATCGCCCAGGGTGTGAATGAACGCTTCTGCCTGGGGGTGGATTTCCGTCAGGTAGTCGTGATCGCCGTCAATCTCTATGGGTGGGCGCAGCTGCGTGGGCCGGTCCTGCCAGACGAATGCGTCGTCTTGCATGGCCACGCCGCGCTCATGCCACTGCCCCGCGAGGCGCACCAGCAGCTTGACCGGCATCGCATCCAGCAATTCGTTGCCCACCACGACGCCCTCAAAGCGCTCGGGCAGCGCGTCGGCCCAGTGCACTGTGTCGGCGTGGCCCGCGAGCAGCAATTGCTGGCGAGCGCGCAGGCTCCCTGAAATATCGACGATGGTGTAGCGCTCCACCCGCTCGCCCAAGACGCCCAGCAACTGCAGCGCCAGCGCGCCCGAGCCGGCCCCGAACTCCCAGATCTCGCGCGTGCCGGTGCGCGCGAGCGCCTCGGCCACCTGCGCGGCCACGGTCTGACCAAACAGCGGCGTCATCTCGGGCGCGGTGACGAAATCGCTGCCCGATTCGGGCATGGCGCCGAACTTGGTGCTGTCGTTGGCGTAGTAGCCCAGGCCAGGCGCGTACAGCGCCAGCGCCATGAAGCGGTCAAAGGCGATCCAGCCACCGGCATCCGCAATGGCGCGCGCCATACACCCGTGCAGGGCACTCGTTAAACTTGTAGGTTCGTTCATCACGCCTGCGATTGTCCCCCAATGTCCCTCCCTGACCGCCCCAAAGCCGTACTTGTCACGGGTGGCGCGCGGCGCCTGGGCCAAGCGTTTTGCCTGGCCTTTGCCCGGGCGGGGTGGGATGTGGTGTGCCACTACCAGCACTCGGGTGAGGACGCCTTGCAGACTTGCGAGGCCGTGCGCGCCCTGGGCCAGGAGGCGTACGCGGTGCAAGGCGACCTGGGCCAGTCAGATGCCATCGAAGCCCTATTCGCCGCCACCGTGGCCGCACTCGGGCAGGCGCCCGATGCCATCGTGAACAACGCCTCGGCCTTCGAGCCAGACAGCGGCTTGGATTTTTCGCCCGAGCTGTTGCACACCCAGATGCAGATCAACCTTGCAGCGCCCTTGCAGCTCGCCAGCCTGCTGGCGCGGTCCACAAGCGCGGCCACCGCCGCGCCTCCCTGCGTGATCCACGTGCTCGACCAGAAGGTGTTCAACCTGAACCCCGATTATTTTTCCTACACCCTGAGCAAGCTGGCGCTCGAGCGCGCCGTGGCACTGCAGGCGCAGGCACTGGCGCCGCGGGTGCGGGTCAACGGCGTGGCGCCGGGGCTGATTTACGTGAGCGGCCCCCAGAGCGGCGAGAACTTCCGCCGCGCCAGTAGCGTGAACCTGCTGCAAAGCGCCACCGACCCGGCCGACGTGGCAAGCAGTGCCGTCTTTCTGGCGGAGAACCCTTCCATCACCGGCGTCACCATCGCCGTGGACAAGGGCCAACACCTCGTCCCCCTGGCGCGCGACATCATGTTCGTGGCCGAGCAACTGGCGCCGGCCGCGCCACAGGGCAGCGCATGATCGATCCCTTGCTGACCGATTGCCGGCGCATTTTTCTGCGCGGCCTCAGCCGCCGGGTGCGCATCGGCATCCACGACTTCGAACGCGCTGCCGCCCAGCGCATTCTTTTTGACATCGACCTGTACGTTCCGCTGGTCCAAACGACGCCGCAGTGCGACCGCATCGACGAAGTGGTGGACTACGACTTTGTCCGCAATGAGGTCACCCACATCACCGAGCGCGGCCACATCGACCTGCAGGAGACCCTGTGCGACGCCGTGCTGAACGCCTTGCTGGCGCACCCACTGGTCGTGGCGGCGCGCGTTTCCACCCGCAAACCCGACGTGTACGACGACTGCGAGGCCGTGGGCGTTGAAGCCTTCCGGCGCAAACCCACTCCCGGCGCCCTGCCACCCACCAAAGCCCTGCCATGACCGCTGCCTCTTCCGGCGCCCAGATCCTCACGCTCACCGGCCTGCGCTTTGATGCCAGCCTGGGCGTGCTCGACCACGAAAAAATCGCCCCCCAACCGATTCAGGTGGACGCCGAACTGAGCCTGGGGCGCCAGCCCCTGGCGCCGCGCGATGATGATCTGGCGCATGTGCTCGACTACCGGCGCGTGCGCCAGATCATCATCGACGAGTGCACGGCCGAGCACCTGAACCTGCTGGAGAGCCTGATTGGCAAACTCGCCCAGCGGCTGATGCAGCTGCCCGGCGTGCAAGGCGTGCGGGTGAAGATCGCCAAACTGGAAATATTCGACGACTGCGAAGTCGCCATACGCGTCGAAACCGGCGCCTGGTGACGCAGAGAATGACAAACATGGACACCGTGATTTCCGGCGCCTGGACCGCCGATACCCCTGACCCTCTTGAGGGCAGCGCGCCGGCCAGCAACGCCCAACGCCTGAAGATCGAGCGCGAAGCCCACAAGCTGGAAAAGCGCCTGTGCCGCGAAACCGGCCGCGCCATCGTGCACTACAACATGATCGAGGAGGGCGACAAGGTCATGGTCTGCATGTCGGGCGGCAAGGACAGCTACGCCCTGCTCGACATCCTCATCAAACTCAAGGCCAGAGCGCCCATCCGCTTCGACCTGGTGGCGGTGAACCTGGACCAGAAACAGCCGGGCTTTCCCGAGCATGTCTTGCCGGATTACCTCAAGAGCACCGGCGTTCCCTTTCACATCGAGAACGAAGACACCTACAGCATCGTCAAGCGCCTGATCCCCGAGGGAAAAACCACCTGCAGCCTGTGCAGCCGGCTGCGCCGCGGCATCCTGTACCGCGTAGCCGACGAGCTGGGCGCGACAAAAATAGCGCTCGGCCACCACCGCGACGACATTTTGCAGACCCTGCTGCTCAACATGTTCTTTGGCGGCAAGCTCAAAAGCATGCCGCCCAAACTGGTCAGCGACGACGGCAAGCATGTGGTGATCCGCCCGCTGGCCTTCGTGACCGAGAAGGACACCGCGCGCTGGGCCGCGCAGCGCAACTTCCCCATCATTCCCTGCAACCTTTGCGGCAGCCAGGAGAACCTGCAGCGCAAGCAGGTCGGCGAAATGCTGCGCGACTGGGAAAAGCGCTTTCCCGGCCGCATCGAAAACATGTTCAACGCCCTGCAGAACGTGGTGCCCAGCCATCTGCTGGACGCCAATTTGTACGATTTCAGGAACGCCGTGGCCACGGGCGTATCGGACGAGAACGGCGACAAGGCCTTTGACGCCGAAGACTTCCCCCCACCCCCGGCCCTGCCCGGCATGCAGGTGCTGCGGCTCGGGTAACGAGCCTTCTCACAGGAGTAGCGCCATGTTCGTACGCCTCGTCGCTGTGCTTTTGACCGCCCTCACGCTGGCCGGTTGCGCCGTGCAGCGCACCGTGGACAGCCAGGTGCAGAGCTGGTCCACGCTCGCCAGCCTGCCCCAGCCGCCCACCTACCGCCTGGATCTGCTGCCCTCCCAACAACAGGCGCGCGCCTTTGGCGCCATCGTTCCCATGGCGCACGCCGCCTTGGCGCGCGCGGGCCTGCAGCGCGATGATGCGGCCCCACGCCTGATCGCCGAAATCGGCGTGCGCACCGGCACCGCGCTGGCCGACGGCCCCTGGTACCCCTACGGCCCTTGGGGCGGCTGGGGTGGCGGCTTCGGCTGGGGCCACCACTCCGGCATGCACGCCGGCTGGATGCTGCGCGACATGCCGCCGACGCTGTACCGCAACGAAGTCAGCGTGGTGCTGCGCGACGCCGCCACGCAAAAGACCGTGTACGAGACCTCCGCCAGCAACGAAGACGTGTGGACCGACGCGCCGCGCATCTTCGGCGTGCTGTTCGATGCGGCGCTGGCGGGCTTCCCCACACCGCCCGCCGGAGCGCGCCAGGTGCGCCTGCCGCTGGTGCCCACACCCACCGCACACTAAACCCCATGGACGTCACCCGCCTCGTCGCCGTGCGCCACGGTGAGACCGCCTGGAACGTGGACACCCGCATCCAGGGCCACCGCGACATTGCGCTGAACGACACCGGGCGCTGGCAGGCCACGCAAGTGGCACGCGCGCTCGCCGGCGAACCGATTGCCGCCGTGTACGCCAGCGACCTGCTGCGCGCACACGCCACCGGCGCCGCCATCGCGGATGCCGCCAACGCCCCGCTGCACGCCGAACCCGGCCTGCGCGAACGCAGCTTTGGCGCCTTCGAAGGCCGCACCTTTGCCGAGATCGAGACCGAGCAGCCCGAGCAGGCGCTGCGCTGGCGCAAACGCGACCCCCACTACGCGCCCGAGGGCGGCGAGAGCCTGACACGGCTGCAGGCGCGCATCGCCAACGTCACGGCGCGCCTGGCCGCGCGCCATATGGGCGAGCAGATCGTGCTGGTGGCGCATGGCGGCGTGCTCGATGTGCTCTACCGCCTGGCCACCGGGCAGGCGCTGCAGGCACCCCGCACCTGGCTGCTGACCAACGCAGCCGTCAACCGGCTGCTGTGGACACCCCAGGCGCTCACCCTCGTGGGCTGGGGCGACACCCGCCACCTTGACAGCGCATCGCGCGAAGAAACCAGCACCTGATTCGGTTTCTCAATCAATCGAGTACGCGAAGGCGAAGCGCAGACAGTACAAGCGTACGCCAAGCGAAGCCGACAAAGTAATCGTTTGATTTAGAAATGGAATGACGCGATGGCACCAGACCGCACACCTTTGACGCGCCGGCCTTCCAACGCCACAGGCCTGTCGCTGCCGCAAAGCCTGCTGCACACGGCGCTCATTGGCCTGGCCACCTGGGCACTGACCTGGCAGGCCGGCGTGCTCACGCGCGCGCATGTACTGGTCTGGCTGGCGGCCTTGTGCGCCGCCGCGCTGGCGGTGGTGGCGGCACGGCGTGGGCAAATCGCCAGTCTGGAGCTGTGGATGGTCGAGGCCAGCGCGCTGTCGGCGGCAACGGCCGCCACGGGGGCCTGGGGCTGGCATCTGGCGTTCAAGCCCGTGGCGCTGTTAATTGCTATTTGTTTTGTAGCTGTTAGCGCATACCAGTCAAGCGCTAGAGGCCGATTTTACTCAAAATCCTGGTGGCTGTTGGGCATCGCGCTGCTGTGCTCATTGGCAGGCGACGTGGCGCTGATGCTGCAGGGCTTGTTTATCCCCGGCCTGGTCAGCTTCCTGCTCGCCCATCTGGCCTACATCGCGCTGCTGCGCCGCGGCGTGCGCTGGTTTGCCCATCGGGGCGCGCTGCTGGCCACGGTGGCCCTAGGCGCCGCCATGGTCGCCTGGCTATGGCGCAGCGGCCTGCCCGCCGACCTGCGCATTCCCGTGGCGGTGTATGTGCTGGTGATTGCGCTCATGGCGGCGCAGGCACTGGGGCGTGCAGCCGAGCTGCAGACCCACGCCGCGCGCACCGTGGCACTGGGCGCCTGCATCTTCATGGCCAGCGATTCGGTGCTCGCCATCGACCGTTTCGTGCAGCCCGTGCCGATGGCCATCCTGTGGGTGCTGGCCACCTACTACGCCGCGCAGTTCTGCATCGTGCACGGCATGGTGCAGCAGTTGCGCGCTGCGCGCAGTTAGCTTGCGTCCGTCTGGTTCGCTGGGTGTGCCATCACAAACGGCGCCAGCGCTTCGCAGTGCTCGGCAATGCGCTTGACAGTCGGATACGGCGCCAGGTCCAGACCAAAGCGGCGCGCGTTGAACACCTGCGGCACGAGGCAGCAGTCGGCCATGCCTGGGATGTCGCCGTGGCAGAACAGGCCGGTGGGCGCACCGGGGCGGGTGAGCATTTCCTCGAACGCCTCGAACCCGAGCGCAATCCAGTGGCAGGCCCAAGCCTTGCGCCCTTCTTCGCCTGCCCCCAGGGTATCGCCCACGTAGTTGAGCACACGCAGGTTGCCCAGCGGATGCACGTCGCAGGCGATGGTGAGCGCCAGCGCACGCACCCGGGCGCGGCCAAGCAGATCGCGCGGAAGCAGCGGCGACGCCGGGTAGGCCTCGTCCAGGTACTCCATGATGGCGAGGGACTGCGTGAGCACGCTGTCTCCGTCCTGCAGCACCGGCACCAGGCCCGCAGGGTTGACGGCACGGAAGGCCGGCTGGTGCTGCTCGCCACCGCCCTTGAGCAGGTGCACTGCCACCGTCTCATAGGCAAGGCCCTTGAGCGCCAGGGCAATGCGCAGGCGGTACGACGCCGAACTGCGGAAATAGCTGTAGAGCGTGAGCATGGCGCTTGCGGCTCCTCAGAGCGCCGCCTGGATCTGGCGCACGGTCTGGTCGATGGCGCCAAAGATGCTCGCGCCCTGGGCATCCAGCATTTCGATGCGCACACGGTCGCCAAAGTGCAGGAACTCGGTCACCGGCTTGCCGCCTTCAATCGTTTCGTACATGCGCACTTCGGCCAGGCAGCAGTAGCCCACGCCGCCATTGGCGACGCTGGAGCCATGCAGGCTGCCCTGCTTGTTCGACACCGTCCCCGAGCCGATGATGGAGCCGGCACCTAGCGTGCGCGTCTTGGCCGCATGGGCCATGAGCTGCGCAAAGCTGAACGCCATGTCCTCGCCCGCGTCGGGCTCGCCAAAGGGCTGGCCGTTGATCTGCACGCGCAGTTGGCCTTTCAGTTTGCTGCCTTGCCAGGCGGCGCCGAGCTCGTCAGGCGTCACGGCCACGGGCGAAAAAGCGCTCGCCGGCTTGGCCTGGAAGAAGCCGAAACCCTTGGCGAGCTCGCCAGGAATCAGGTTGCGCAGCGAGACATCGTTCACCAGCATGACCAGGCGAATGGCCTGCGCGCAGCGCTCCACGCCCGAGCCCATCGCCACGTCGCCGGTGACCACGGCCACCTCGGCTTCGAGGTCAATGCCCCAGTCTTCGCTGATCGCATCGATGGGGTCTCGCGGGCCAACGAAAGAGTCCGAGCCGCCCTGGTACATCAGCGGATCGGTCCAGAACGAGGCCGGCACTTCGCTGCCTCGCGCCTTGCGCACCAGCTCGACATGGTTCAGGTAGGCCGAACCATCGGCCCATTGGTAAGCGCGCGGCAGGGGTGAGTGGCAGGCTGTGGCGTCGAAGGCCGTTGCGCCTTGCGCGGTGCCGGCGTTAAGGGCGTCCGACACGGCCTGCAGCAGCGGCGCGCAGCGCTCCCAGTCGTCCAGTGCGGCTTGCAACGTGCGCGCAATCTGCGGCACGGCAAGGCATTGCGAGAGGTCGCGGCGCACGACGACGAGCGTACCGTCGCGGCCGCCAGCTTTGAGGGTGGCGAGTTTCATGGGGCAATCCTTGAGAAAACGGTCCGGCCCGCGCAAGAGGGCGCGGCCGCCGGCGAGGCACCCCGCCCGCGCAGGGCAAAGGTGCGGTGGTGCAGCGCCTTATTTGGCCAACTGGTCGGTCACTTCCTTGTACAGACCTTCGCCGACACTGGGCGCAAACATCTTCCACACGGGCTGGACTTTCTCGCGCATGCGGGCGCGTTCAGCATCGGTGACGTCGTTGACGATCAGTCCCTTGGCGGCCATTGCCGCCTGGGCGGATTTTTCCTGGTCGCGCGCCACACCGCGCTGGAAGGCACGCGCCTCAATGGCGGAGTCCTTCAAGATTTTTTGATCCCCTGCGGAGAGCTTGTCCCAGAACTTCTTGGACACCAGGGGAATGAAGGCGCCGTAGCTGTGGCGGGTCAGCGAGAGGTACTTCTGCACTTCGTTGAGCTTGAGCGCAGCAATCACGGCCGTGGGCGTTCCCTGGCCATCGACGGTGCGGGTTTCCAGCGCGGTGTAGAGCTCCGGCACGGCCAGTGGGACCGGGTTGGCGCCCAGCGCCTTGACGGTTTCCTGCGAAATCTTGGCCTGCACGGCGCGGAATTTCAAGCCTTCAAAGTCTTCCACCTTGTTGATGGGGTGCTTGCTGTTGGTGGCGTTAAAAAAGCCGTTTTCCCAGTACGCCAGGCCCACCAAGCCCTTTGCAGGGAGCATGGCCAGCAGCTTGTCGCCCACCGGGCCGTCGAGCACTTTCTCAGCTTCCTGCACGTTGGAGAACAGGAACGGGAAATCAAGAATTTCGTATTCCTTCACCATGCCGGTCAGCGTGGTCGTCTGCGGCACGGTGAACTCAATGGTTCCGCCCTGCAAGGCCGAGGTCACCTGCACATCGTTGCCGAGCGCACCGGCATAAAAGCCTTTGATCTTGATCTTGCCGCCGCTCTTGGCGTCCACCAGTTCAATGAACTTGGCAACACCCTGGCCCTGGTGCGATTTTTCCGGCAGCGTCACGGCAAATTTTGCCGTGACCTGGGCCATAGCGGCCAACGGGGCCGCCACCGCAAAGCTGCCGGCAAGTGCCAGGGCCATCAATTTGGAAAACGTTTTCATGGGTTGTCTCCTGGGTTGAAAAAGGGGGAATCAGCGCCACCAACCAGCCGGCACGGTGACCAGTGCGGGGAACAGCACCAGCGCGACGAGCACCGCCAACTCGGCGATGAGGAAAGGCAGGACGCCGCGCGCCGCCTGGCCCAGCGTCACCTTGCCAATCGAACTGACGACATTGAGCACCACGCCCACGGGCGGCGTGATCATGCCGAGCGAGCAGTTGATGATGAAGATGACCCCGAAGTACACCGGGTCGATGCCCGCCTGCTGCACGATGGGCAAGAACACCGGCGTGAAAATCAGCACGATGGGAATGAAGTCCAGCACCATGCCGGCGAGGAACACCACCAGCATCATGGCGGCCGTGAGCGCCTGCGGGTGCTCGCCCAGACCGCTCAGCCAGCCGCCCACCTGGCCCGGCACATCGGCAATGGTGATCATGTAAGACGCCACCATGGCCAAGCTGGCCAGCAGCAGCACCACGGCGGTGGTGCGCGCCGTCACCAGGAAGCAGTGGTAGATGGCTGCCAGCGTGAGTTCGCGGTAGACGGCGGCACCGACAAACAGCGCGTACGCCGCTGCCACCACCGCCGCCTCGGTGGGCGTGAAGATGCCGAACTTCAGGCCGCCAATGATGATCACCGGCAGCATCAAGGCCCAGAAACCCTTGCCGAGCAGCGCCATGCGCTCGCCCCAGGGCTTGCGCGGCGCCACCTGCACGCTGGTGCGGCGCGACACCAGCCACCAGGCCAGCACCAGTGAGCCACCCATCATCACGCCCGGCAATATGCCCGCCAGAAACAGCCGCGTAATGGACACGTTCGCCACCACGCCAAACAGCAGGAAACCAATGGAGGGCGGAATGACCGGGGCGATGATGCCCCCGGCCGCCATCAGCCCGCAGGCGCGTTCCGGGTTGTAGCCCGCCTGGCGCATCATGGGCACGAGAATGGCAGCCAGCGCTGCGGTATCCGCCACCGCCGAGCCTGAAAGACTGGCCAGCAGGATGGCGGCAAAAATGGCCACATAGCCGAGCCCGCCGCGCAAATGGCCGACAAAAGCCCCAGCCATTTCCACGATGCGGCGCGAGAGGCCACCGGCATTCATGAACTCACCGGCCAGAATGAAGAAAGGCACGGCCATGAGCACAAAGTTGTCGGCACCACCAATGGCGTTCTGCACGACGATTTGCGAGTCGAACTGGCCCATCTGGAACATCACGGCGACGCCGGAGAACAGCAGCGCAAAGGCGATCGGCATGCCCAGCACAATGAGCAGCAACAGCACTGCCAGGAAGATGAAGGCGCTCACCGCGGTTCTCCCTTTTGCTCAACGGATGCCACTTCGGGCATCTTCTCCAGAATGCGATCGCCCAGATCTTTTGTCATCGCCGAACCAGCGGGACTGTGCAGCGTTTGCCAGATGTTGTTGGCGATTGCCAGCGCCATCCCGCCGCCAAACACGATGGCCACACCGTACAGCCAGCCGTAGGAAATGCCGAGCACCGGGTAGCTGTTGCCGAGGTTGATCTGCATTTGCTGCCAGCCCCCCACCAGGAACATGCCACAGGCCCAGAGCATGAGTCCTCCGGTCAACACCACCAGAAGCTTGCGGCCGGCCAGCGGCAGGCGCTCCACCAGTGCGTCGAAACCAATGTGCGCGCGCTGTACCGATGCCAGGATGGCACCGAGAAAAATCAACCAGACAAAGAGCAGGCGCGAGAGCTCTTCCGACACCGCAATGCCCGAATCAAACCCGTAGCGCAGCACCACATTGCCAAACACCAGGATCGCCATCACCGCCAGGCAGGTGACGATGACGATTTCCAGCACACGCACGCAGGCGCGTCCCCAGCGATTTCCCATGGATTCCCCTTTGTGCAGCCCGCACACGGCGGGCTGAATTAACAACCTGTTGGCGGGCCTGCGCGCTCAGGCGCCGGGGAATCCCTTGCCGTCGTGCATCCAGGCAGCGTGCTTGGGCGCCTTCTTGGTGCGGTCCCACTCGTTGATCATGTCCCACTTGACTTCGTCAAGTTGCTTCATCATCTCGGGCGTACCGGTGTTTACGGCCAACTCCAGCCGGTGTCCGCTGGGGTCGCGGAAGTAGATGGACTTGAAGATGGTGTGGTCGGTGGGGCCCAGCACTTCGATGCCATCGGCTTCCATGCGCGCCTTGGCGTCCATCATTTCTTCCATGCTGCCCACTTCCATGGCCAGATGCTGCGTCCACGTGGGGGTATTGCGGTCGCGGTCCATGGGCGGCTTGGTGGGCAGTTCAAAGAACGCCAGGATGTTGCCGTTGCCCGCATCCAGGAAGATGTGCATGTAGGGATCGGGATCTTTGGTGGACGGTACTTCGTCTTCGGCAATCGCCAGGATGAAATCCATGTTCAGGTATTTGCCGTACCACTCCACGGTTTGCTTGGCGTTGATGCAGCGGTAGGCCACATGGTGAAACTTCTTGATCTTCATGCGCTTGTCTCCAATCGGGTCGCTCGTGCCAGCATCCAGAAGGCCGCCTGGGTTGCAACGCGGACACGGCACGCTGCGGGCGGGTCGCAGGCTGCTTGGGGCGCCTTGCGATGGTTGGAATTAAAGGCCGTATCGATCTATGATTCAAACGCTTTATTTTTCTGCATTCACAAGGAAATTTAATGAATGTCAGCCTGCGGCAATTGCGTGCGCTGGTGGCCCTGGTGCGCACCGGGAGCTTCACGCAGGCCGCCGTTTCCCTGCACGTGACGCAATCGGCGCTCAGCAGCCTGATCAAGGAACTGGAGCAGAGCCTGGGCGTGCGCCTGGTCGAGCGCAGCACCCGCAGCATCGGCCTGACCGAAGCTGGCCGGGGCTTTGTGCCCTTGATCGACAAGATCCTGCAAGACCTCGACGGGGTGCTGGGCGGCATCGACGACCTCAAGGCATTGCGGCGCGGCGTGGTGCGCGTGGCAGCGCCGCAGCTCATGGCGTGCACGCTGATGCCCGAAGTGATTGCCGCCTACCGGCGCGAGCACCCCGGCGTGCAGGTGCGCCTGTCGGACTGCGCGGTCGATGGCGTGCTCGCGCGCGTGGCCGCGGGGGAAGCCGATTTCGGTGTCGGCCCCGAGCGCGGCATGGGCGGCGACATGGCAGGTGAGACCTTGTTTGAAATGCCTTTCATGGTGGTGTTTCCAAGCGACCACCCGCTGGCCGAGCTGCCGCGCATTTGCTGGAGCGACGCCATCACGCACCCGTTCATTGCCTTGCAGGGGCAGTTTGCCGAACGGCTGTCGCTCGACCTGCACGGCGCCTTGCGGGAGATCACGCTCAACCCCAGCAACGAAGTGACCTTCATGACGACCGCGCTGAGCATGGTCAGCGCCGGCCTGGGTATCACGGCGTGCCTGCCTTATGCCAGCTCGCTGGTACGTCTGTACCAGTTGCAACTGGCCCCGCTGCATGAGCCGCAGGTACTGCGCAAGTTTCTGGTGTACCAGCGCAGCGCGGCCACGCTGTCGCCGGCTGCGCAGAGTTTCAGGGAATTTCTGCTGGCGTATGTAGCATCTCACCACTGGGGCGTTGCCGGAGACCCGACGGCCCTGCCAACGCAGGCATCAGGCAGTCGCAGGCCCTGACACCATGCCGGCGCCACCGGGCGGCACGACCTGACGCCCGACGGCCTCGCCAATCATGATCAGCGCCGGCGGTTTCACGCCATACCGCACGCCCAGCGACGGCAGCGTGGCCACGGTTCCCACGATGCAGCGCTGCTCGGGCAGCGTGGCGCGCTCGACGAGCGCCGCTGGGGTGGTTTCCGGCAATCCATGGGCGACAAGTTGCTCGCACACCACAGGCAATGTGCCGACACCCATGTAAATGACCACCGTCTGCCAGGGGCGCGCAAGCGCCTCCCAATCGAGCTGCACCGTACGGTCTTCCTGTGCACCCTGCAGGTGCCCCGTGGCGTAGACCAGCATGCCGGCGGTTTCCCGGTGCGTAAGCGGTATGCCGGTGGCGGCGGCGGCGCCCTGGGCCGCGCTGATGCCCGGAATGGTTTCGCAGGCAATGCCGGCCGCAGCCAAGCCTTCGGCCTCTTCGCCTCCGCGCCCGAACACAAACGGATCGCCGCCTTTAAGGCGCACCAGCGAGCGCCCCTGGCGTGCCAGCCGCACCATTAGCTCGATGATGCCTTCCTGCGGCAGGGTGTGGTTGCGGCTTTGTTTGCCGACATAGATCCGCTCTGCGCCAGGCGCAATGTGGGCGAGTACAGCGTCGGACACCAGATGGTCGTAGAGCACCAGCTCTGCGCTTCCCAGCACGCGCGCCGCCTTGAGCGTCAGCAGTTCCGCATCCCCCGGACCGGCCCCGACCAATGTGACCAAGCCCCAGGGTGCGGGACTGGCGGGGGGCGCAGCGCTTGCGGCGCCCGGCGAAACATCATTCATCGCATCTCCTGCATCAATACAGACCATTGTCAAAAGCTGCAGCACGATAGCTCTTGATACTAGTCAAGTACTCGGCGCGGGATAACCCTGATTATTTGTTTGTCTTCGTTTTGGCGCCACGCTATGTTGTTTTTCCCTGTCCCTTGCTTGCGGCGCAAGCTCGCTGGCGCCGTCGCCTTCCTGGCCTTGGCTCCAGGCATCACCATCGCGGGCAATGCACAGACGGTACCGGACACCGGGCGCCAGCAGGCACTCGTGCGCATGGTCCGGCAGGACTGTGGCTCCTGCCACGGCATGCGCCTGACTGGGGGCCTGGGGCCGGCACTGACCGCAGCCGCTCTGGCCGGCAAACCCGTGGAAGCCCTGGAAGCCACCATCTACGGTGGGCGTCCTGGAACGCCCATGGCCCCCTGGAGCGCCATGCTGAGCGAAAGCGACGCCCACTGGATTGCAGAACAACTGCTCACCGGTTTTCCCGAACTTCCGAAAGCACATCCATGAACCGCAGGCATCTTCTCACCACCGCCGCCGCTGCCGGCCTTCTTGCCAGCGGCTGTGCCTCCACCGCTTCGCCACCCCAAGCTGCGGCCCCCGTGCTGCGAGGCACCGGCGACCTGGGTGTGGTGGTGCTGCGCGCCAGCGGCACGCTGGCCATCATCGACACCAGCCACCGCACGCTGCTGGGCCAGGTCACGGGCCTGGGCGACTTGTCGCACGCCTCGGTGGTTTTTTCGCGCGATACCCGCTATGCCTTTGTGTTCGGGCGTGACGGGGGCCTCACCAAGGTGGATCTGCTCACCCAGGCCATCGTCGGCCGCGTGATGCAGGCAGGCAACTCCATCGGCGGAGCCATCAGTGCGGACGGGCGCCTGGTGGTGGCGCAGAACTACACACCTGGCGGTATCAAGGCATTCGATGCGCAGACGCTGGCGCTGGTGGCCGACGTGCCCGCCGAGTACGCGCCGGGAAAACTCTCGCGCGTGGTGGGCCTCGTGGACCTGCCCGGCCAGCGCTTTGCCTACAGCCTGTTCGACGCGGGCGAGATTCGCATCACCGATTTTTCCGACCCTGCGCACCCCCACACCACGCGCATCCCGAACATCGGGCGCCAGCCCTACGACGCGCTGGTCACGCCCAATGGTCGGCACTACATCGCCGGCCTGTTTGGCGAGGACGGACTGGCGCTGGTGGACCTGTGGCAGGAGCCCCCCAAAGTACGCCGCATTCTGAACGGCTATGGCCGCGGTGAGCAGACGCTGCCGGTCTACAAGATGCCGCATCTGCGCGGCTGGGCCGTGGCCGGCCGGCGCGCCTACCTGCCCGCGATTGGCCACCACGAGGTGCTGGTGGTGGACACCGAAAGCTGGCAGGAGGTGGGCCGCATCCCGGTCGCCGGCCAACCGGTGTTCGTCATGGCGCAGCCCGACGGACGCCAGGTGTGGGTGAACTTTGCCGTACCCGACTACCACCGCGTACAAGTCATCGACACCACCACGCAGCAGATCGTGCGCACGCTGGAGCCCGGCAAGGCGGTGCTGCACATGGAGTTCACACCACGCGGCGAATCGGTATGGATCAGCTCGCGCGATGCCAACCGGGTGAGCGTAATCGACACCCACAGCTTCGCCACCCAGGCCGTTCTGGAGGTCGATTCCCCCAGCGGCGTTTTCTTCACTTCACGCGCCGCCCGCCTCGGGTTCTGAGTGCTCAACCGCATGCCCTCCGTGCTCCCCACCGCCGATCCGCTGGTGCTGGCGCTGCTCAACCCCTGGCAGCGCGGCTTCCCGCTGGTGCGCGCACCCTTTGCGCAGATCGGCGCCGCCGCCCACCTGAGTGAAACGCAGGTGATCGACGGCTACCGCCGTCTGCAGGAGACAGGCGCACTCAGCCGCATTGGCGGCGTGTTCTCCGGAGGCGCAGGCGGCGCGGCCTTGCTCGCTGCCATGGCCGTGCCCCCCGCGCGTCTGGCCGAGGTCGCCGCCATCGTGTCGCAGCACCCCGGCGTCAACCACAACTACCAGCGCGAGCACACCCACAACCTGTGGTTCGTGATGACCGGTGCCGACCAGCACGCTGTCCAGAACGCCATGCACAGCCTGGACGCAGCGACCGGCCTGCGCGCCCTGCAATTGCCCATGCTGCGCGCCTACCGCATCGATCTGGGCTTCGATCTGCGCTCGAACACGGCCGCCCACGCCATGCCCGAGGCGACTGGAACGACCCCCGTCGCCCCATCTGACCGGCCCCTTGCCGCCTTGCTGGAAGCCGGGCTTCCCTTGACGCCCCACCCCTTCGACGACTGGGCGCAAGTGCTGAACCGCACACCCGAGGCCATTCTGGCCACGCTGCAACAGTGGCTGGACCAGGGCACGCTGCGGCGCATGGGCGCGATCGTGCGGCACCACGAACTGGGCTTTGACGCCAACGCCATGACGGTGTTTGACATTCCTGATGCTGCCGTTGACGCCTGCGGCGAGGTGCTGGCGCGCGAAACCGGCGTGACGCTGGCCTACCGGCGCGAACGCGCCGAAGGATGGCCCTACAACCTGTACTGCATGGTGCATGGCCGCGACCGCACCGAGGTGCTGGAGGTGATCGCACGCGCCATCGGCAATACAGGCCTGGCGCCCTACCCGCACGAGGTGCTGTTCTCCTGCCGCCGCTTCAAGCAGACTGGCCCCCGGCGTTTTCGCGCCCTGCCCGTCGCTATGGCCCCGGACACCGCTGCCACACCGGAGGTGCTCGATGCTGTCGCCGGATGACGCCCGCCTACTGGAGCGCCTGCACGGCGACCTGCCCCTGACCGAGCGGCCCTTCGCCGATGTGGCGGCCGAGTTTGGCTGGACCGAAGACGATGTGATCGGACGGCTGTCGGCCCTGTTGGAGAACGGGATGCTGACCCGCTTTGGGCCGCTGTTCCAGATCGAGCGCGCGGGCGGCCTGTTCGTGCTCGCCGCCATGGCCGTACCCGAAGAACGCTTCGATGCCGTAGCGGCCCAGGTCAACGCCCACGCCGAGATCGCGCACAACTACCGGCGTGCGCATACGCTGAACATGTGGTTCGTGCTCGGGACCGAAACCCCGGCGCAATGTGCGGCAGCCATCGCACGCATCGAGGCTGAAACAGGATTGAGCGTGCTGGCCTTCCCAAAAGAGCGCGAGTTCTTCGTCGAGCTCAAACTCCCCTTGACGAGCGGATCCCCCCATGGCGCTTGACGACTTTGACCGCGCCCTGATCGCCGCCACCCAGGGCGGCCTGCCGCTGGTGCCGCGTCCTTACGACGCCGTGGGCGAACGCCTGGGTGTCTCGGGCCAGCAGGTGCGCGAGCGGCTGAAACAGATGCTTGAAACCGGCCTGATCCGCCGCATCGGCGCCGTACCCAACCACTACCGCCTGGGTTTTACCGCCAATGGCATGAGCGTGTGGAACGTGGACGACGCCCAGGTGGATGCCTTGGGCGAGCGCATCGGCCAGTTGCCAGGCGTGAGCCACTGCTACCGCCGCCCACGCCGCCTGCCCGCGTGGCCCTACAACCTATTCGCCATGCTGCATGGCCGCTCGCGCGCCGAGGTCGAACAGCAGGCCGCGCAGGTGCAACAGCTCCTGGGCGCGGCCTGCACGGGCCACGACATTCTTTACTCCACCGCGATCCTGAAAAAAACCGGATTGCGCCTCAAGGAAAACTGAACCATGTTCCGCATCAGCCAGTACATGCGCGAGCTCGCGCACGCCGAAAAAACAGGGCATTACCCAGAGGCAGTGCACGCACGCCGGGGCAGCGGTGGCGCCCCCGGACCGGTGGTCATCTGGAACCTGATCCGCCGCTGCAACCTGACCTGCAAGCACTGCTATGCGCTCTCGGCTGACCACGACTACGAGGGGGAGCTCTCGACCAGCGAAGTGTTCGGCGTGATGGACGACCTCAAGGACTACCGCGTGCCGGTGCTCATCCTCTCGGGCGGCGAGCCGCTCATGCGCCCCGACATCTTCGAGATCGCCGAACGTGCCAAGGCGATGAAGTTCTACACGGGCCTCTCGACCAACGGCACGCTGATCGACGAGGCCATGGCCGACCGGGTGGCCGCCACGGGTTTTGACTATGTGGGCATCAGCCTGGACGGCCTGCGCGAAACGCACGACCATTTCAGGCGGCTCGAAGGCGCTTTCGAGCGCAGCCTGGCCGCCGTGCGCCACCTGCACGCGCGCAGCGTAAAGGTAGGGCTGCGCTTCACCATGACCGCCATGAACGCGCACGACCTGCCCGCGCTGCTCGACCTGATGCGCGCCGAGCAGGTGGACAAGTTCTATTTCTCGCACCTCAACTACGCCGGCCGGGGCAACATCCACCGCGGCAAGGACGCGCAGTTCCAGGCCACGCGCAATGCGCTGGACATGCTGTTCGAGCGCGCCTGGCAGGCGGCGCTGGAGGGCCGCGAGGAAGACTACGTGACCGGCAACAACGACGCCGACGGCCCCTATCTGAGTCAGTGGGTGCGCGCACGCATGCCGCAGTGGGAGGCCCCCCTGCGCGAGCGCCTGGTCGCCTGGGGCGGCAATTCGAGCGGCGTGAACGTGGCCAACATCGACAACCTGGGCAGCGTGCACCCCGACACCATGTGGTGGCACCACGACCTGGGCAATGTGCGCCAGCGGCCCTTCTCTGCCATCTGGTCCGACACCTCCGAGCCGCTGATGGCCGGCCTCAAGGCGCACCCGCGCCCCGTGGGCGGGCGCTGCGCGCAGTGCCACTACTTTGACCTGTGCGGCGGCAACACCCGCGTGCGCGCCCAGCAGCTCACGGGCGACGCCTGGGCCGAAGACCCCGGCTGCTACCTGCGCGACGACGAGATCGGCCTCGCGGCGGGCAGCGATGCCAGCCGCGTCGCCGTGACGCCGTTTCGCAATGCACGCCAGACGATCCGCATCGTCGCCGGAGAAACCCATGTCTGACAACACACTCTTCGCCCGCGTCGCTCCCTGGCTGCTCGCCGCCGGCCTGATGTGGATGGGCCAGGGCCTGGCACGTGCGGATAGCGCGGCCGCACCCCACATCGACGCTGCCAGGCTCTACCAGCAGCATTGCGCCACCTGCCACGACAGCGCGCGCACCGGCGGCATGGGGCCGGCGCTGCTGCCTGAAAGCCTGGAGCGCCTGCGCAAGAAAGACGCACTGGACGTGGTGCAGCACGGCCGTACTGCCACCCAGATGGCGGGCTTTGCGCAGCAGCTCTTGCCTGAAGAGATTGCCGCCGTGGTGGACTGGATCTACCGGCCCGTCATCCCCGCGCCCACCTGGAGCGACGCCGACGTCCGCGCGTCACGCGTCGAGACACCCGGCGCCAAAGACCTGCCTGCCAAGCCCCAATGGAGCGCCGACCCGATGAACCTGTTTGTCGTCGTCGAAGCCGGTGACCACCATGTGTCCCTCGTCGATGGCGACCGCTTCGAGGTGATCCACAGGTTCCCCAGCCGCTACGCCCTGCACGGCGGACCGAAATTCACGCCCGACGGGCGTTTTGTCTATTTCGGCTCGCGCGACGGCTGGATCACCAAGTACGACCTGTGGAACCTCACGGTGGTGGCTGAAGTGCGCGCTGGCCTGAACATGCGCAACGTGGCCGTCAGCGGTGATGGCCGCTACGTCATGGCGGCCAACTACCTGCCCAAGGACGTGGTGCTGTTCGATGCCGACCTGCAACTCATCAAGCACATCGATGCGAGCACGCTCGATGGCAAGCAGACCTCGCGCGTCTCGGCCGTGTACGACGCCGAGCCGCGCAAGAGCTTCGTCGTCGCACTCAAAGATATTCCTGAACTTTGGGAAATTTCGTACGACGAAAAGGCGGCGCCCATCTACGACGGACTGGTGCACGACTACAAGATGGCCGAGGCGATCGCCAAACCCGGATTTCTGAACCCGCGCCGCACGCCACTCGACGAGCCACTGGACGACTTCTTCTTCGACCAGAGCTACAAGAACGTGCTGGGCTCCACCCGCCCCAAGCCCGGCGCGCAGGGAACCCCCAAGGCGCAGGTAGTCAACCTCGATGTGCGCCGCAAGATCGCCGAACTGCCGATGGCCGGCATGCCGCACCTGGGCTCGGGCATCACCTTCGCATGGAATGGCACCACCGTACTCGCCAGCCCCAACCTGAAGGACGGCACGATCGACGTGATCGACATGCACACCTGGAAGTTGGTCAAGGCCATTCCCACGCCCGGCCCAGGCTTCTTCATCCGCAGCCACGAGAACACCCGTTACGCCTGGGCCGACTCCATGATGAGCCCAACAGCCAAGGACACGCTGACGCTGATCGACAAACAGACTTTGGAGCCCGTGGCGACTCTGCGCGAACCCGGCCACACCTTGGCACACACCGAATTCACCAAGGATGGCCGCTACGCGCTGGTGAGCGTGTGGGACATGGACGGGGCGCTCATCGTCTTTGACGCCAAGACGCTCAAGGAGGTCAAGCGCCTGCCCATGAAAAAACCTGTGGGCAAGTACAACGTATGGAACAAGATCACGCGCTCGGAAGGCACCTCGCACTAAGGCGATGCTGGATAGGTCACCGCGATGGCGCGCGCCGTGCATCGGGATGGGAGGCAAGGCGCCAACCGCAGCCATAGCCGCAGCTATGGCGGGGATTGGCAACGCCGCAGACCGCCCGAGGTACGGATGCGCGGCACGTGAGGGACTTGTTCAGCATTGCCCTAAAGCCCAGTGAGGCTGGGCCCACGGGCTGTACGGATTCTTGTGAAAATTGATAGAAAAATGGCTTCTAGCGCTTATCCAATAAGCGTAGGAAGCTATTTATTTAGGAGCAATCCAAGTCTTTTTGGGCCCTGCTTTTTTGATCCAAGCTGAGAAAAAATAGCAGGGCCAGCAGCCCCGCGCCTGATTTCACTTCAGTGGGCACGCAGGCAGCGCGTCAGCGCTGGGCCGGCTGATGCCTAGCGTCTGCAATTCCTCGTCGGTGAACACCCGCGAGCGCGTGTGGAAGGCCTTGCCCTCCGGCCCTTCGAGCGAAAAGCTGCCGCCATGGCCCTCGATCACATCGAGGATGAGTTGGGTATGTTTCCAGGTTTCGTACTGCGCGCGTCCCATGTAGAACGGGCAGCCGCCCACATCGCCCAGGTACACATCGCCAGCCCCCATGGTGATCTCGCCGGGCAGGAAGCAATTGGCCGCGCTGTTGTCACAACAACCGCCTGACTGGTGAAACATCAGTTCAGGGCCGTATTTGGTTTGGAGGAAAGCCACCAGTTCCAGTGCGGCAGGTGTGGCAATGATTTTGTCGACCATGCTCGTCTCCTTGTTCTCTAAAGCCTAGACCGATCGGTAGGTGGCCGCTGAGGCGCCTTCTCTATCCCTTGTGCAACCAGGGTTTGGTGGCTTCGACCGCGCTCGCCGCAAGGGTGCGTTATGCCCACCAGCACCGCACTCGGCGCGCCATGCAGCGCGACCCCTCCTTGCGGGCATGAACCCGCTGCCTCGTCTCGCTCACCTTGCCTGGCACACCGCTAACGGCACCGCCGCGCGGAGCCAAATGCCGGTTTCAGGTTCTCAAACGAAGAAGGGGAGCGGCTGCCCGCACCCCTTCGCTCATTGGTAGCAGCCGCCGGCCTTAAAAGAAGCCCAGCTTGTTTTCGCTGTAGCTCACGAGCAGGTTCTTGGTCTGCTGGTAGTGGTCGAGCATCATCTTGTGCGTCTCACGCCCAATACCCGATTCCTTGTAACCGCCGAACGCAGCGTGCGCCGGGTAGGCGTGGTAGCAGTTGGTCCACACGCGCCCGGCCTTGATGGCGCGGCCCATGCGGTAGGCCACGTTGCCGTTGCGGCTCCACACGCCGGCGCCCAGGCCATAGAGCGTGTCGTTGGCAATGGCCAGGGCTTCGGCTTCGTCCTTGAAGGTGGTCACGGCCAGCACGGGGCCAAAGATTTCTTCCTGGAAGATGCGCATCTTGTTGTGGCCCTTGAACAGCGTGGGCTGCACGTAGTAGCCGCCTTCCAGGTCCCCGCCCAGATGCGCTTGGCTACCACCGGCCAGGACCTCGGCACCTTCCTGCTTGCCCAGATCAAGGTACGACAGGATCTTGGTGAGCTGCTCCTTGGAGGCCTGTGCGCCCATCATGCTGTCGGTGTCCAGCGGGTTCATGTGCTTGATGGCGGCCACGCGCTTGAGCACACGTTCCATGAACTTGTCGTAGATGGATTCCTGGATCAATGCGCGCGATGGGCAGGTGCAAACCTCGCCCTGGTTGAAGGCAAACAGCACCAGGCCTTCAATCGCCTTGTCGAGGAAGGCGTCGTCCTTGTCCATGATGTCGGCAAAGAAGATGTTGGGGCTTTTGCCACCCAGTTCCAGCGTAGCGGGAATCAGGTTGTTCGCGGCGGCCTGCGCAATCACGCGGCCCGTGGTGGTGGAGCCAGTAAAGGCAATCTTGGCAATGCGCTTGCTGGTAGCCAGCGGCATGCCGGCTTCGCGGCCGTAGCCGTTGACGATATTGAGCACGCCAGGGGGAACGATGTCGGCAATCAGCTCGGCCAAAATCAAAATGCTGATGGGGGTGCTCTCTGCGGGCTTGAGCACCACGCAGTTGCCGGCGCCCAGGGCGGGTGCCAGCTTCCACGCGGCCATCAGGATGGGGAAGTTCCAGGGAATGATCTGGCCCACCACGCCCAGAGGTTCCTGGATGTGGTACGCCACGGTGTTCTCGTCGATATTGGACAGCGCGCCTTCTTGTGCCCGCACGCAGCCGGCAAAGTAGCGGAAATGGTCCACGGTGAGCGGAATGTCGGCATTCAGCGTCTCGCGGATCGCCTTGCCGTTGTCCACGGTTTCAGCGTAGGCCAACAGCTCCAGATTTTGCTCAATGCGGTCGGCAATCTTGAGCAGGATGTTGGAGCGCGTGGCGGCATCGGTCTTGCCCCAGGCATCGGCGGCGGCATGGGCGGCGTCGAGCGCCAGTTCAATGTCTTCGGCGGTGGAGCGGGCTACCTGCGTATAGACCTTTCCACTGATAGGCGTCACCACGTCAAAGTACTGGCCTTTCACGGGGGCGACGAACTTGCCACCGATGAAGTTGTTGTACTGGGGTTTGTAGGCGATTTTGGCGCCAGCGGCGCCAGGGGCTGCATAAACGGTCATGTGCTTGTCTCCAGGTGAAAAGTCGATCCGGCGCCCACTTAGGCGGCCAGATGCCAAATACCATTCACAAACCGTGCCAGGCTTTCCTTGCGCTGCCAAAGCATTGAATTTGCAGGACCTTGCAAGTTTTCTGTGTGGGATACCGCCAGTCGCCGGCAAGGCGACGCTCCACAGCGCGACAACTGTCACAAGGTGGAACACTCGGTGGGCTTGGGGGCAATGCACAGTTGCCTCCGGGTGGCGAGCCGCCCATACTGGCGCCAAAAAGCGGGGCACCCCAGCACCCGCGCAGGAGACAACACATGCCATC
>NZ_QXJC01000007.1 GCF_003570885.1 Simplicispira hankyongi | reverse complement strand
GGGCAATGCACAGTTGCCTCCGGGTGGCGAGCCGCCCATACTGGCGCCAAAAAGCGGGGCACCCCAGCACCCGCGCAGGAGACAACACATGCCATCGATCCCCACTCCCATCGCCTTGCGCCAGGCCAGGCAACATCTGCTGGAATCGGGCCAGTGCCCGGGTGGCCTGGTCCATGAACGCCTGACGCGTTCGTGGTCACGCAGCATGGCGGCGGGGCTGGTGCCCACTGGCCGGGTGCTGGCGCCCGAGCCCGCAAGCAGCGGCAGCCTGCGCCAGGCCTTGTCGGCCAGCCATGCGCTCTTGGCGCATTCACGCCCCATCATGGAATATGTGTTTGACCAGGTGCGCCACAGCCAGAGTGTGGTCGTTCTGGCCGATCCGCGCGGCATGCTGGTGCATACGCTGGGCGACCCGCTTTTCGCCGACAAGGCGGCGCGCGTGGCGCTGGCCTGCGGGGCGTCCTGGCACGAAGAGGATCGCGGCACGAATGCCATTGGCACGGCCCTGGTCGAGGGCAGCGCCGTGCAGATACACGGCTCCGAGCATTTCCTGGAGCGCAACAGTTTCCTGACCTGCGCGGCTTCGCCCATTCTGTCGGCCACGGGCGATCTGCTGGGGATCCTGGATATTTCTGGCGACCACCGCAGCGGCCAGGCCCATGGGCATACGCTGGGCCTGGTCAGTACGGCCGCCCGCATGATCGAGAACCGCCTGCTGGTGGCCACCTGCCAGCGCAACCTTCGGCTGCACCTGCACACGCAGCCCGAAGGGATTGGCAGCGTGGCGGAAGGCATTGTGGTGGTCTCCGAGGATGGCTGGATCGTCGGCGCCAACCGCGTGGCCCTGACGCAGTTGGGTCTGCAGACCGGTGACATCGGCGCGACGCTGCTCGAACGCGTACTCGATGTGCGGCTCGATGATCTGCTCACCCGCCACCAGCGCCGGTCCTCGCAGACCCACATGCTTCGCTTGCACAGCGGCGCCACGCTGTTTGCCCAGCTGCAGGCGGATGCGGCTACCTGGCCCACGCGCCGCGCGAGCAGTGCGGCGCACCTTCAGCCGGCACAGCCCGCGGGCGATGCGCTGGCCCAGATCGACACGGGTGATGCCCGCTGGCGCGCCGCCGCCGACAAGGTGCGCCGCGTGGTGGGCAAGCCTATCGCGGTGCTGATCCAGGGGGAGTGCGGCGTGGGCAAGGAGGTGTTTGCGCGCGCCTTGCATGCCAGCGGTCCGCGGCATGCAGCGCCCTTTGTCGCCATCAACTGCGGCGCCATTCCGGAATCCCTGATCGAGGCCGAGCTGTTTGGCTACGTGGGCGGGGCTTTTACCGGCGCGCGCAAGGAGGGCAGCCTGGGGCGCCTGCGCGAAGCGCATGGCGGCACGCTGTTTCTCGATGAGATTGGCGATATGCCACTGCCCATGCAGACCCGGTTGCTGCGCGTGCTGCAGGAGCGCAGCGTTACGCCGGTCGGCTCGGGTACGGCAGTGCCGGTGGACTTTGCTCTTGTCTGCGCCACGCACTGCCAGTTGCTGGAAGCCGCGGCGCAGGGGCGGTTCCGGCAAGACCTGTACTACCGCATCAATGGCCTGACGGTGCAGTTGCCGGCGCTGCGTGAGCGCAGCGACTTCGCGGCGCTCGCGCAGCGCCTGCTGCACGATCTGCACCCGGAGCGCGCGCTGCAGTTGGCGCCCGATCTGTATGCACGGCTGGCCGGTTACGCCTGGCCCGGCAATCTGCGCCAGGTCGCCAGCGTGCTGCGCACGGCCTGCGCCATGCTGGGCGACGAGGAGGATACGCTGGACTGGGGGCATATGCCTGATGACCTGATCGCCGCCTTGTCCCTTCCTTTGAACAATGCCGTCGCGGCACCGTGCCCTGCAGGCCCAGTGCCGGCCCAGAGCGCTACGCTGAACCTGCAGGAGCTCTCGCACGCCGCCATCCAGCAGGCCCTGCAAAGCACGCGCGGCAATGTCACCCAGGCCGCGCGCCAGTTGGGTATCAGCCGGCAGACCATCTACCGCAAGCTCGAAGGCAGCGCCGCCAGACAGCCGCGCAGTGTCTGAGGGACTTGTTCTGCGTGACCTGCCCCTTGGCGAGCCGCACTCGTCAGTGCCTTTCCAAGGTCATCTGCACCATGGTCTGGTTCAGCAACTGGTAGGCCACTTCGCCAAAAGTCATCGGACCAATCACCTGCCCGGTGTGTTTGCCTTCAAGTTCCCCATAGAGGTAATTGAGAATGCAGTTGCAGGAAAAACTGGCCTCGGGCAGATCGGCGCTGGCCTGGGCGAAGGCTGCCTCATAGTCGACGTGGAACGAATCGGCCAGCCGGTACGCGACCTTAGGGAAAACGGGGCCATAGAAATCTACGGTCGCGTCCTGCAGATTGACCGCCTTGAAGCTCACATTGACGCTGGCACCGTTGTAATCGGCCACCAGGGGCAAGCGCGTGTCGTGGCCCATCTCCTTCAAGTACTTCGCAAAAGACACTGGCCTCTGGTTAATGACACAGGTAGATGCACTGAAGCCTTCTTTTTCGAAATAGATGACATCACCACTGCCTTGCTTGAACAGATTCACAATGCTCACATTGACGCTGATGTTGTCTGGCAAGGGAACATGCAGCACCACGGCCCGGTCTTCGAACAGCTCACCCGTGCGCCCGTCCAAGGTCTTGGGCTTGCACGTGGCCAGGTCATCTAGATGAGCACCAGAGATCCAACCTACCAGGGGCTTCATGTACATGTCTTCGTACATGGGTGCGTTCTTGGCGAATTCGTAATGAATTCTGGAAAATGCGGGAAGAATGATCAGGCTGTAACCGTTGTCAGGCCCATCCTGGCACACCGACGGCAGATGCTGCGCGTCGTACTGGGTGATAGTCGGGAGGAGACCAAAGGCATCGAGTTTGGTCACGAAGACTTTCCCGCGGGTGGTTTGTCCACCCTCCTGCGCCATGAAGTAAGCAATCGTGCCGCCAATCCAGTTGCCCCTGGGAAGACCTGCCAGAACCGCTTCGTCGCCCGCGATGGCGAGGTACCCCCCACTGGCAATGAGCGCCGCCGCCTCGCTCGGTTCAAGCAGGGCTTGGTTCAAGACATTCATGTTCGATTCCCTACTTAGAACGGTTTGAGTTGGGCCAGTTCATGCCCGAGCACGCGCTGATGCCGCTCCACATAGCGATGCAGTTCACGCAGTTTCATGATCTTCACGTCCGCACTTTGCAACTGGCTGACTTGTTGCCGCAGCTTCGTTAGCAAGAGCTGAAGACTGAGTGTCTTGATATCGATGCTCAGCTTCCCAGTAATCAAATGTTCCCACACTGGATCAGACACGTCGGGAACCAGGATGGCCGTCTCCACTGCTTTGGCATCCGGCGCAGCAGCCTGTATCGCCGCTGGCGGCTGGGATTCGGACTGAAATTTCGCCCTGCGCCGCACCGATGGTTGGTATTCGAAGTTCAGCAGTCCATTGTCCAGGTCAAACTTGAACTTCCAGAGTTCGGCAAACGGAATGCGCAGCACCTCGCAAATGACCTGCATGTCGACGCCTTCCATCAGCAGTTGGAAGATTCTCTTTGCCAGGCACTTGGTGAACGGGCTGTTGGGCAGACCCAGCCAGTCCAGTTCATGGTCGTCAGGCTGCAGCGGGTCGCAGGTATGGACGACACAGCTGTAGGTCATGCAATCCACATGGCGCCATTGCTTGTCTTCAGCACTGGTGATTTTGCTGGGCGCTCGCGCCGCTTTTGGAGCAAACCACAGGCGCCGTTGCTCGGCGGTCGCCAGGCCTTGGTTGGTGATCCACAGGTGGATCGTTTTGGAGACTTCGTTTACCGTGCATTTGCTGGCTCGCCAAGGCAAACGCAGGCCCACCGCCAAACCAAATTCTTCAATCGGCAGCATTTGTTGAGCTTGCATACGCGTACTTCTCCCAATGGGGCAACAGCGGATCGAAAAGAATCAAGCGGCCTGTGTGGCCGCTTGATTCCCCCTAACCACAATGAAAATCGCGGTAGACCGAATGGCGCCTACGCTTTCGTCATCGCAGCGCCCCAGCGCGCCGACACCAGGCCGAAGAGCCCCCCTACCACCAGCGACAGAGAGACCACGATCAGCGAGTTTTTCAAGGTTGCCGAGAGCAGCACGTCAAGCTTGAGCATGTCGGGGGTTTGCAGCAGGTACGCAAAGGTGGAGGCAAAGCCAAACACCGTGGCAGGAATCGTCGCCAGTGCCGGCACGTTGGCCGCCAGCACCACGACCACCACGCCAACCCCCACCGCCAGCGCCGCCCACAGAGGCAGACCCAGAAGCCCCGCGAACGGCAGAGCAAGAATCGCCACCGCAACCACCCAAGCCACCAACGCTCCGAAAACGCCACAGACAATCAGTTTTTGCAGCGCGGCCAGATCCGCGCCCAGCGCGTAGAAAGCCCCCCAGGCCACGAACACAGCCCATATCAGGTACACCCCGCTGAAAGGCCCGAGGGCAAGAAAAGTGGCCAAAGCGCCCAGCACCGAGATGCTGATGGCCAGCGCGTTCAAATTCTTCATCGTCGTCTCCTTTTATTTGCTAATGAATGAAGTCATGCCTACCCACAGGAACGTCACCGACCACTCGCCCAACCTCTGCCGCCTGGGCAACCAATTGCCCCTTGCGACGACCCTTGGCGACCCACTTCGATAGAATTGAAAGTAGGTGTCAGCTTCGGGGTGCTTGGTTCGGCCCTGAGTCAAATCCGCTTCTAGGGAGCATGGGTAGCAAGTTGTGTGCCTTGCGCGACATCCAATATGCGGAAAACGCTGTATAGCGGTGCAATGGCACCTGATACAGGCCGTCAAGCCCGCAACCCAGAAACCCCGAAGACCGCGCCCGAATAGGCTGGCATACGGTGCGCTGGCCCTTGGCGACGACGCTCCACAGCGCGACAACTGTCACAAGGTGGAACACTCGGTGGGCTTGGAGGCAATGCACAGTTGCCTCCGGGTGGCGAGCCGCCCATACTGGCGCCAAAAAGCGGGGCACCCCAGCACCCGCGCAGGAGACAACACATGCCATCGATCCCCACTCCCATCGCCTTGCGCCAGGCCAGGCAACATCTGCTGGAATCGGGCCAGTGCCCGGGTGGCCTGGTCCATGAACGCCTGACGCGTTCGTGGTCACGCAGCATGGCGGCGGGGCTGGTGCCCACTGGCCGGGTGCTGGCGCCCGAGCCCGCAAGCAGCGGCAGCCTGCGCCAGGCCCTCTCGGCCAGCCATGCGCTCTTGGCGCATTCACGCCCCATCATGGAGTATGTGTTTGACCAGGTGCGCCACAGCCAGAGTGTGGTCGTGCTGGCCGACCCGCGCGGCATGCTGGTGCATACGCTGGGCGACCCGCTTTTCGCCGACAAGGCGGCGCGCGTGGCGCTGGCCTGCGGGGCGTCCTGGCACGAAGAGGATCGCGGCACGAATGCCATTGGCACGGCCCTGGTCGAGGGCAGCGCCGTGCAGATACACGGCTCCGAGCATTTCCTGGAGCGCAACAGTTTCCTGACCTGCGCGGCTTCGCCCATTCTGTCGGCCACGGGCGATCTGCTGGGGATCCTGGATATTTCTGGCGACCACCGCAGCGGCCAGGCCCATGGGCATACGCTGGGCCTGGTCAGTACGGCCGCCCGCATGATCGAGAACCGCCTGCTGGTGGCCACCTGCCAGCGCAACCTTCGGCTGCACCTGCACACGCAGCCCGAAGGGATTGGCAGCGTGGCGGAAGGCATTGTGGTGGTCTCCGAGGATGGCTGGATCGTCGGCGCCAACCGCGTGGCCCTGACGCAGTTGGGTCTGCAGACCGGTGACATCGGCGCGACGCTGCTCGAACGCGTACTCGATGTGCGGCTCGATGATCTGCTCACCCGCCACCAGCGCCGGTCCTCGCAGACCCACATGCTTCGCTTGCACAGCGGCGCCACGCTGTTTGCCCAGCTGCAGGCGGATGCGGCTACCTGGCCCACGCGCCGCGCGAGCAGTGCGGCGCACCTTCAGCCGGCACAGCCCGCGGGCGATGCGCTGGCCCAGATCGACACGGGTGATGCCCGCTGGCGCGCCGCCGCCGACAAGGTGCGCCGCGTGGTGGGCAAGCCTATCGCGGTGCTGATCCAGGGGGAGTGCGGCGTGGGCAAGGAGGTGTTTGCGCGCGCCTTGCATGCCAGCGGTCCGCGGCATGCAGCGCCCTTTGTCGCCATCAACTGCGGCGCCATTCCGGAATCCCTGATCGAGGCCGAGCTGTTTGGCTACGTGGGCGGGGCTTTTACCGGCGCGCGCAAGGAGGGCAGCCTGGGGCGCCTGCGCGAAGCGCATGGCGGCACGCTGTTTCTCGATGAGATTGGCGATATGCCACTGCCCATGCAGACCCGGTTGCTGCGCGTGCTGCAGGAGCGCAGCGTTACGCCGGTCGGCTCGGGTACGGCAGTGCCGGTGGACTTTGCTCTTGTCTGCGCCACGCACTGCCAGTTGCTGGAAGCCGCGGCGCAGGGGCGGTTCCGGCAAGACCTGTACTACCGCATCAATGGCCTGACGGTGCAGTTGCCGGCGCTGCGTGAGCGCAGCGACTTCGCGGCGCTCGCGCAGCGCCTGCTGCACGATCTGCACCCGGAGCGCGCGCTGCAGTTGGCGCCCGATCTGTATGCACGGCTGGCCGGTTACGCCTGGCCCGGCAATCTGCGCCAGGTCGCCAGCGTGCTGCGCACGGCCTGCGCCATGCTGGGCGACGAGGAGGATACGCTGGACTGGGGGCATATGCCTGATGACCTGATCGCCGCCTTGTCCCTTCCTTTGAACAATGCCGTCACAGCACCGTGCCCTGCAGGCCCGGTACCGGCCCAGAGCGCCACGCTGAACCTGCAGGAGCTCTCGCACGCCGCCATCCAGCAGGCCCTGCAAAGCACGCGCGGCAATGTCACCCAGGCCGCGCGCCAGTTGGGTATCAGCCGGCAGACCATCTACCGCAAGCTCGAAGGATGTGCCGCCAGACAGCCCTCTTGACGGGCCGACCGGCGCTACCGGGCAGGCGTTCCAGCTCGTGCCCATGAGGGCCTTGCCCCTGGGAACGTGAGCCCATGCGTTCTGGGAGCGCCACCCTAGAAAAAATCCTGCAGGCAACCCGCGCCTGTGGGAGCCGCAGCGATTAAATATCCCATAGATATTGGGCTCTAGCGCTTATAGAACAAGCGCTTAAAGCTATTTTTTCAGTAGCGCAAATCCACCCTTCGGACAGGCGGATGCGTTATTGCACCTGCAATGCTGCTGTGCAACAATCGCGCACCCCGATTTTTGGAGCCCCCCGCGTGGACTGTGCCAGTTCTTCCAGTGATTTACAGCGTGCCGCCAAGGCAGCGCTTCTGGCCGACTGAGTCCCGCGCACGGGGCGCGGTCCGGTCCGCGGCTGCTGCCCCTGGTTTCTGACATCCCGGCGCTTGCCCGCGCCCTGGCGATGCCTCGCCTGAATCCCTGATGCTTTCCTGCCCCGCGCAGGCCAGGCTTGACAGGCCTGTGCCCGCCGCCACGCCAGGAGGCTGAGAATCCGCCCGGCCGCGACGCTCCCGTGTTCTGGAAGAAAGAAATGGCCCTGCAATTCTTCAAAGCCCGCTTTGCCCTGTTCCTGCGCAGCCGCCACACGCTGCGGCATTTCCGGCGCCGCCTGATGTTGGAGTCGCTCAATACGCACGGCCATGCCGTGGCGGTACCCCCAGCGCTGACACAGGCACTGCGTCAAGCCAGCAAGGACAGCACGGCAGCCTTGCTGGCGCGCGCCGGCAGCCAGGCGCGTGGCCTGACCGACGCCGAGGCCGCGGACATCCGCGCGCACGTCGGCCCCAATGAGGTCGAGCATGAAAAACCCCTGCCGGCCTGGCTGCACCTGTGGCACTGTTACCAAAACCCGTTCAACCTGCTGCTGACGGCGCTGGCCGTGATTTCGTGGCTCACGGAAGACGCCAAAGCCACGGTCGTGATCGGCAGCATGGTGGTGCTGTCGACGCTGATGCGCTTTGTCCAGGAGGGCCGCTCGCACCGCGCAGCCGAACGGCTCAAGGCCCTGGTCAGCAACACCGCCACGGTGCTGCGCCGCAGCGAAGCCGGCGCAGCAGACGCAGCAGGCGGCGCCAGCGCGCAGCAAGAGCTGCCCATCGCGCAGCTCGTGCCTGGCGACCTGATCATTCTGTCGGCTGGCGACATGATTCCGGCCGACTGCCGCGTACTGGTATCCAAGGACCTGTTCGTCAGCCAGGCGGCCATGACCGGTGAGTCGCTGCCCATCGAGAAGCATGCCGATGCGGCCAAGAATGCTGAGAATACCGAGAGCGTGCTGGACGCCGCCAACCTGCTGTTCATGGGCACCAACGTGGTCTCTGGTGCGGCCACCGCGCTGGTGCTCGCCACCGGCAACGGCACGTATTTCGGCACCATCGCCACGCGCGTCACCGCAGCCGACCGCACGCCCACGGCCTTCCAGACCGGGGTGAACAACGTCAGCTGGGTGCTGATCCGGTTTGCACTGGTGATGGTGCCTATCGTGTTTGTCATCAACGGCGTCACCAAGGGCGACTGGGTCGAGGCCTTTTTGTTTGCCTTGTCGGTGGCCGTGGGCCTGACGCCCGAGATGCTGCCCATGATCGTCACCTCAACCCTGGCCAAGGGCGCCGTGGTGCTGTCGCGCAAGAAGGTGGTGGTCAAGCGCCTGGACGCGATCCAGAACTTTGGCGCCATGGACGTGCTGTGTACCGACAAGACCGGCACGCTGACGCAGGACAAGATCGTGCTCGAGCGCCACACCAATGTGTTTGGTGTGGTCTCTGAGGAGGTGCTGAAGTTTGCTTTCCTCAACAGCCATTACCAGACCGGGCTGAAGAACCTGCTGGACCGCGCCGTGCTCGAACACGTGGAGTTGCAGACCGCGCTGCGCGTCAGCGAGGATTACCGCAAGGTCGATGAAATCCCGTTTGACTTTCAGCGTCGGCGCATGTCGGTGGTGGTGTCCGAGAAGGGCGATCACCACGAGCTGATCTGCAAGGGTGCGGTCGAAGAAGTGCTGGCCGCCTGCAGCCACATCCAGGACGGTGCGCAGGTGCTGGCGCTCGACACCGCGCTGCTGGCGCGCGTGCAGGCCGTGACCGGCGCACTCAACCAAGAGGGCCTGCGCGTGGTCGCCGTGGCCGTCAAGGAGGTGCCGCCGAGCAAGGCCGTCTACAGCGTGGCCGACGAGGCCGATCTGACGCTGATCGGCTACATCGCCTTTCTCGATCCACCAAAAGAATCCGCCGCCCCGGCCCTGCAGGCGCTGGCCGCGCACGGCGTGGCCGTGAAGGTGCTGACCGGCGACAACGATCTGGTGGCCGCCAAGGTGTGCCGCGACGTCGGCCTGCCGGTCAATGGCGTGGTGCTGGGCGCGCAGATCGAAGACCTGGACGAGGCCGGTCTGCGCCGGCTGGTGGAGCAGCACGACCTGTTCGCCAAGCTCACGCCGCTGCACAAGGAGCGCATCGTGCGGGCGCTGCGCGCCAACGGGCATATCGTCGGCTTCATGGGCGACGGCATCAACGACGCGCCGGCGCTGCGGGCCGCCGACATCGGCATCAGCGTGGACAGCGCGGTGGACATTGCCAAGGAGGCAGCGGACATCATCCTGCTCGAAAAGAGCCTGATGGTGCTCGAAGAGGGCGTGGTGGAAGGCCGCAAGACCTTCAGCAACATGCTCAAGTACATCCGCATGACGGCCAGCTCAAACTTCGGCAACGTGTTCTCGGTGCTGGTGGCCAGCGCCTTCTTGCCGTTCCTGCCCATGCTGCCGATCCAGCTGCTGGTGCAGAACCTGCTCTACGACATCTCGCAGATCGCCATTCCGTTCGACAATGTCGATGAAGAGCTGGTGCGCCAGCCGCTGCGCTGGAACCCGCAGGATCTGGGGCGCTTCATGGTGTTCTTCGGCCCCATCAGCTCAGTGTTCGATATCCTCACTTTTGCGCTGATGTGGTGGGTCTTCAAGGCCAACACGCTGGCGTCGCAAACGCTGTTCCAGTCGGGCTGGTTCGTCGTCGGCCTGCTGACGCAGACGCTGATCGTGCACATGATCCGCACGCCCAAGCTGCCCTTCCTCCAGAGCCGCGCCGCCTGGCCGCTGATGGGCATGACCGTGCTGGTCATGGCCGTGGGCGTGTTTCTGCCCATGGGGCCGCTGGCCGATTACTTCAAGCTGCAGGCGCTGCCGCTGCCCTACTTTGGCGCGCTGGTGGCGATCTTGCTGGGCTACGCCACGCTGACCACGGTGCTCAAGCGCTTCTATATCCGCCGCTTTGGCTGGCAGTAAGCAGGGCCGTGCCGATGGCCAAGTGCGTGGAAAATATCAGTCAAATCAGCCTCTACCGCTTATGTAGTAAGCGCTGACAGCTCACTTTTTTGATGGTTCCCGCATGCCGCTGGTCACGGTAGCGGCGCGGGCAAGCTGCTGGGAACCGGCTCCACGCCTTGCACCATCGCTTCATCGCGGGCGATGCGTCCGTCCACCAGTTCCACCAGCCGGTCGCAGTGCGCAGCCAGGCGCGGGTCGTGGGTGACGATGATGAAGCTGGTGCCACGCTCGGCATGCATGCGCCGCAGGAGCGCAAACACCTCGCTGGACGCGGCGGTATCCAGATTGCCCGTGGGCTCGTCGGCCAGCACCAGCGGCGGGTCCAGCACCAGGGCACGGGCAATGGCCACGCGCTGCTGCATACCGCCTGAGAGCTCGCCGGGCCGCTTGTCCATGGCATGGGCAAGGCCGACGGCGTCCAGCAGGCTGCGCGCACGCTCGCGCTGCTGGCTGCTGACGCGCCCCTTGCCCATCAGCGCCGGCAGCGTGACGTTCTCCAGCGCCGAAAAGGCTGGCAGCAGGTGGTGAAACTGGAACACAAAGCCCAGCGTGTGGCGCCGCCGCAGCGTGAGCGCGGCATCGTCGAGGTTTTGGACGGTCTCCCCCTGCAGGCGGTAGTCGCCTGAAGTAGCGCGCTCCAGCAATCCCAAAATGTTCAGCAGCGTGCTCTTGCCCGAACCCGAGGGGCCCATGAGCGCGATGAACTCGCCTGCTGCGACCTGCAGGTCCAGCCCGTGCAGTATTTCGGCCTCGCTGGGGTGCCCGATGTTGTAGCTTTTCTTGATACAGGAGAGCGCAATCAGCGCTGGTGTTCCGGGCGGCGCAGCCATGGATCAAATACGAATAGCCTGCGCCGGATCCAGCCGGGCGGCGCTGCGCGCAGGCGCAATGGCCGCCAGTACCCCGCACACGGTAGCAATCAGTGCCACCAGCAGCGCGGTTGCAGGGAGCAGGTGAATGTCAAACAACGGGCGCCCGTCCGAGCCATGCACGAAGCGCGTAAACACAAAAATGAGTGCTACCGCGAGCAGCAGGCCGAGCAGCGAGCCCACCGCGCCGACCACGGCGCCCTGCACCAGAAACACCCGCATGATCTGCCCGCGCGTGGCGCCCATGGCGCGTAGGATGCCAATCTCGCGGCGCTTTTGAACGACCGACACCACCAGCACGCTGGCAATGCCCAGCACCACGACAGCCAGCACCACGCCGCGAATGATGCCGGTGGCAACGGACTGGGCGTTCAGCGCGGCGACGAGCTGCGCGTTGTTCTCCTGCCAGCTCTCGATTTTGTAGGGAAACTGTGCGCGCAGATCGCGCGCCATGGTCTGCGCCACCCAGACGTCGTGCAGCGTCAGATCGAGGCTGGTGGCGCCACCGGGCAAGGCCAGCAGGTTCTGCGCCTCACGCAGCGGCACGATCACCGTGCGCCGGTTCAAATCCTTGACGCCCAGGTCCACCAGCGCCGTGGTGCGCAGCGACTCGCTGCGCCCACCCGTCTGTACCGTAAAGCGGTCGCCCGCGTGCACGCCCAGGTCGTGCGCCAGCTCGCGCCCGATGATGGCCTCGCCCGGTTCCAGCCGTGCCACGCCGCTGACCACCTTGCTGCGCAGGCCGACAACGCGGTCGTAGCGGTCCAGGTCGACACCCATCAGCGCGATGGATTGCACCGCCTCGCCGCGCAGCGCCAGCCCCGCGCCCGAAACCATGGGCGAGACGCCGGCCACATTGGGCCGACGCTCCAAAAGCGGCACCAGTGCCTGCCAGTTGGCCACCGAACGCAGGCGCTGGGCGCGCGGCTGGGTGTCGCTCAGCACCGCAGCACCGGGCCGGGGCAGCGCCGCCGGCGTGACAACATCGTCGGGCACCTGGAGCGTGATGTGCGCCTGGGCACCGAGTGTCTTGGCGAGCGTGTTCGATTGCAGGCCGCTGATTAGCGCCGAGATATAGGCCACCACCGCGACGCCTGCCGCCACCCCGACGACGATGAGCACGGTCTGCATGCGCCCCTCACGCAAAAAGCGCAGGGCCACGCGCAGTTCAAAGCCGGGCCAGCGCAGCATGGGCTGTCAGTTCCCCATGGTATTGAAAATAGCCGAGCCGGCATCTTCGGCGCGCGCAGCCGGGTCGCTGGCAGCGGGCGTCCAATCGACCACGCGGCTGCGCACATGGGCGCCGGGTTGCACACCCGCAGCGCTTTGCAGCACGGTATCCCCTTCGGCAAGGCCGCCCAGCACCTCGACGGCGCCCAGGGTGCGCAGGCCCAGCCGCACCTTGCGCATGCGCGCACGGCCCGCCTGCACCACCAGCACTTCGGCCTGGTCGCCCACAGGCGGCGCGCGCAGCGCTGTCTGCGGCAGCACCAGGGTGCTGTCTCTTCTTGCGGTTTCCACCTCCACCGACAGCGTCATGTCCTCGCGCAGAAACGCTGGGGCCTCGGTGGCAAGTGCGAATTTCACTTCGATGGCGCCGCGCTGCGCGTCCACCGCCGGCGCCAGGCTCAGCACGCGCGCGGCAAAGCGCTGGTTCGGGAAAGCGTCGGCCACGACGGCGGCACTCTGGCCGGGCCGCAGTTGCTCCAGAAAGCGCTCGTCCACCTGGGCGACAAGCTGCGTCGGGCCGGCCAGCGCCAGGCTCAGCAAGGCCTTGCCGGGCTGCACGATCTGCCCAGGCTCAACGCTCCGCACCAGCACGCGGGCGTTGGTGGGTGCGCGCAGCGTGGCCTGGGCCAGCCGCGCCTGCGCGGCCTGTGTCGCGGCGTGGGCAACTTCCAACTGTGCCATGGCCTGCACCACGTCGCTGCCCGCGTCGGCATTGGCCTGCACCTGGGCGCGCGCACTGTTGGTTTGCGCCTGCGCGACATCGGCAGCGCGGCGCGCCTCATCAAGTTGGGCGGCGCTGTAAAACCCCTGGGCCACCAACTGCTGCGCGCGCGCCAGGGCCGCCTTGGCGGCATGCAGGCCGGCCTCGGCCTGCGCGAGGCCAGCCTGCGAAGCCGCGCGGCCGCTGCTGCGCAGGCCCGTCAGGTGTGCATGGGCCTGCTGCTCCGCGGCCCTGGCTTGGGCGAGTGCGGCGCGCCATTCCTGGTCTTCGAGTTGGATCAGCGCATTGCCTGCCTGCACGCGGTCGCCTTCGACCACCAGCACCTGCACCACGCGGCCAGTGAGGGTGCTGCCAATATCCACGCGCGAGAGCGTCGCGACGCGGGCGGAAAACTGCAGCGTGCGCACAAGCGGCGCGCGCTGCACCTGCACAACATCGGCCTGCGGCCCGCGCAGCCAAATGGCGAGCGCCACCGCCAAACCACCCAGCCCCAGCGCGGCGCCCAACAGCCACAGCGTGCGCCGAGGCAATGTCACTGCGACGCCCCGGCGTCGAACAGACCGCCAGCCGCTTGCGGCGGCGTCACGCCCAAATGGCGGTAGGCGGCCAGCGTGGCCACGCGGCCGCGCGTGGTGCGCTGCAAATAGCCTTGCTGAATCAGGTAGGGCTCAATCACGTCTTCAATCGTGCCGGCCTCTTCGCCAATGCTGGCGGCAATGTTGTCCAACCCCACCGGGCCGCCGTCAAAGCGGTGAATCAGCGCCTCCAAAAGCTTTCTGTCCATCACGTCAAAGCCCTGCGGGTCTACGTCCAGCATGGCGAGCGCCCGGTTGGCAATATCCTGGGTGATGTGGCCTTCGCCCTTGACCTCGGCATAGTCGCGCACGCGGCGCAGCAGCCGGTTGGCAATGCGCGGCGTCCCGCGCGAGCGCCGCGCCAGCTCGAAACCACCGGCGTCGTCCATGGGGGTTCCCAGCAGCCCGGCACTGCGCCTGACGATGCGCGCCAGTTCTTCAGGCGTATAAAACTCCAGCCGCGCGACGATGCCAAAGCGGTCGCGCAGCGGATTGGTCAGCATGCCGGCGCGTGTCGTGGCACCCACCAATGTGAAAGGCTGCAGATCGAGCTTGATGGAACGCGCCGCCGGGCCTTCGCCAATCATGATGTCGATCTGGTAATCCTCCAGAGCGGGGTAGAGGATTTCCTCGACCACGGGGCTGAGGCGATGGATCTCGTCGATAAAGAGCACATCGTTGCGCTCCAGATTGGTCAGGAGCGCCGCCAGGTCCTTGGGTTTTTCCAACACCGGACCGCTGGTCTGGCGCAGGTTCACCCCGAGTTCGGCAGCGATGATGTGGCTGAGCGTGGTCTTGCCCAGGCCAGGGGGGCCAAACAGCAGCACGTGGTCGAGCGCCTCACCGCGCTTTTTGGCGGCACCAATGAAGATCTCCAACTGCTCGCGCGCCTTGGCCTGGCCCACATACTCCTGCAGCAGCTTGGGGCGCAGGGCGCGCTCTATGGCCTCTTCCTGCGGTGACGCGGGGGCGGCAGAAATAACGCGCTTGGGCGGCGCGGGCGCGAAGTCGTCGGTCTGGATGGTCACGGGAGTAGTGCACTGCCTTGAAGCAGATCACTATAGGGTACAGGGCGGTAATTCAAGACCATGCCGAGACTGTGCTAACCCACACGGTATCGAAAGGTGGGTGCGCAAGCCATCCTCCGTCCATCATGGCGTGGTCCACGCAAAGTAGGCCGTTCCCTCGTAACGGAAATCCGGGTAGCTGGCAACGACAAAATCACGCTCGGCACTGCTGATGGTGTAGAAGTGTGCGCCAGTGCGCGTGTTGAAAAAGCGGAACATCGGCGTGGCGCCATTGCCAGCGATCGTTTGCGCGTACCAACTTGGCCCTTCGTAACGAAAAGTTGGATATGTCGCCTCCACAAAATCTCGCTCGCCGGCACTGATGGTGTAGAAGTGCGCTCCACTGGCTGTGTTGAAAAAGCGGAAGACCGGGTTCATGCCAGACGACGCGTTCAGGTACGCGTAGAACGCGACGTTCTCATACTGAAACACCGGATAAGTGCGAATCACAAAATCTCGCTCATCGGCACTCGCGGTATAAAAATGCGCACCTGTTTGCGTGTTGAAAAAGCGAAATACCGGTGTCCGCGCCGGCACAGTGGCAGCACCCAGCCATTGTTTAAGTCCCGCCGCATAGGCAATATCGAAGCGACCGTAGTAGTCTGCAGTCCCCGCCAAAGAGCAGGAGGCGTCGCCTCCATACAAGGTTCCCACGACGTAATTGCCATGGAACAGTGCCGACCCGCTGCTCCCGCCCTGGGTGGTGCCACTGGTCCAAAGCACACGGTAAAAGTTGCCGCTGGTCCCTGTGCAACTGAATTGCGTGCTGGATGTGCTCGCGCAGTTGGTTTGGCTACCAATGCTGCCGTAGCTCACCTTCAGGAAATCCGCTTGCGGATGGTGCAAACCAACCACGCTTTCCCCGGCCAGTTGTGCTGCCGCATCCCAGCCGGCGAACACAGCCCCCGGAGGCGGTGTGTCAACGAGTCGCATGAAAGAGGTATCGCTCGCCGCACTCGCATAGAGCAGGGTTGCACCGCCAAGCCGACGGGTCGAAGCAGACGAAAGTACTTGACTGTTGCAAGTCGCAGATCGGTAAAACCAATCTGTTTGCAACGTGCTTGCTACCGTTTGGCTCGAAATGCAGTGGTTGGCACTCAGAAAATACGGCGTTCCTGAAGATTGGCTGTCGTTGAGCAGCGTTCCCGTGCATGCGTAAGTCTGCCCTGCATTGGTAAAAATCATTCGCGCAACCGCATCGCGCAGGTTCGCCACATCGTCGTGGCAGGTCGCATCAAGGTTGCACGGATCGGTGACTTTGATCGTGGGGCTAAGTGCCTCCTGCGAAGGCAAAGAAAGATCCTCAAAGATATGGGAAACCTGCGGCACGGACACCCGCAGCATGTCTGCGGAGGTGCCGCGCGGCAACTCGATCTCCAGGGTCTGCTCAGCGGAGCCCAACTCGGGCGTCCACCAGGTATGGGCATCCACGCCCATGCCACCGGCAGCCAGATTGCGGTCGATGGATTGGAGAATTTGCTGGCCCGAGATTTCAAAAACCGTTTCGGGATGGTCCTGGCTGTACACGCGCACCATGGCGTTGCCTGGCAAAGAGTCCACTTGGAGTGCCATCCGAAGACCATGCGCGCCCTCTGCAGAAACGCTCAAGGCCGATACGAGTCCCCCATCAGGCGTGGCTTGCCAGTGCAGCTGCGCTGCCAATGCCGCAGGAGAATCCGTTGCCTTGATCGGCCGCGCCAGGCCAATCAATTGCGCGCCAGAATCCTGTAGCGCCGCCGATTTTGAAAGATCAAGCGGGCCCAATGCAATCTGAACAGGAACGGGGCCCGATCCATAGCCCTTCACCATAGCGCGCGACTTGATGGCCGGAACGTCTTGCACACCCAGCGCCTGCGTGCGCGATTCCACTTTCAGGATCGGTGCCGACGGTGGCGGCGGCTCCGCTTCCCCACCCCCACCGCAGCCAGCCAAACCGGCCACCGCCAACAGCACCGCTACCCATTGCCACTTGTCACGCCAGATCCATCGCATACGCACCTCGTTTTCCTCGAACCATTAGGGATGCCCCCGCTATTTCGCCAGGCTTTTCAGCGCCAGCCGGATGCCATCGCCCACCGCCACATCCACCGGCAGCGCCTTGAGCGCCGCTGCCGCTTCCTTGTCGTTGTAACCCAGCGCCAGCAGCGCCTGCAAAATATCGGCCTGTGCATCACTGGTGGCCAGGGCCGCCGTGCCTGAGAGCTCGGCGCCCAGCTTACCTTTAAGCTCCAGCAACAAGCGTTCGGCGGTCTTCTTGCCGATGCCAGGCACTTTCACCAGACGCCCCGCCTCCTGCAAGGTGATGGCCTGCGCCAGATCGGCCACGCCCATGCCAGAGAGTACCGCCAGCGCCGTGCGCGGGCCGACGCCGGCCACCTTGATCAGCTCGCGGAAAGCGGCGCGCTCTTGCACACTGGCAAAACCGTACAACAGTTGCGCATCCTCACGCACAATGAACTGCGTCAGCAGGCTGACGCGCTCGCCCAGCGCCGGCAGGTTGTAGAAGGTGCTCATGGGCACCTGCACCTCGTAACCCACGCCCTGGCAATCGATCAATACCTCGGGGGGATTCTTCTCCAGCAGGGTGCCGGTCAACTTGCCTATCATTGCAGTCCTTCTTGTCACTTTGCGCACACCGTGCAAATCGCGCTGACAGCGCGTGTGGCGCTTCACCGTTTGCCTTACCGCCCGGAATTATCAGCGTGATCCTGCGCCACACCTTCACTCCCCACAACAACGCGCGCCTCTCGCACCTGTGCGGCCCGGCCGACTGCCACTTGCGCACCATCGAGGCGGCGCTGCAAGTCAGCATTGCGCACCGGCACGAGCAGTTCAAGGTGGATGGCCCCAAGGCACGCGCCACGCAGGCCATGGAGATGCTGCAGGCGGTTTACGAAATCGCCGAGCGCCCGGTGAGCGACGAAACGGTCCAGCTCATGCTGGCCGGCGACAGCGAGTTGGCCGATGCCCTTGTGGATGGTTCGCAGCTCACCACGCGCCGCGCCGACCTGCGCGCCCGCACCGCCACCCAGGCGCAGTACCTGGCCAACATCGCCACGCACGACATCAGCCTGGGCATCGGCCCGGCGGGCACCGGCAAGACGTATCTGGCCGTGGCCTGCGCCGTCGATGCGCTGGAGCGCTCGGCCGTGCAGCGCATCGTGCTCACTCGGCCTGCCGTGGAAGCGGGCGAACGCCTGGGTTTCCTGCCAGGCGATTTAGCGCAGAAAGTGGACCCCTACCTGCGCCCGCTCTACGACGCGCTGTACGAGCTGATGGGCTACGACAAGGTGCAAAAGGCGTTCGAGCGCAACCAGCTCGAAATCGCGCCGCTGGCCTTCATGCGCGGGCGCACGCTGAACAACGCCTTCGTCATCCTGGACGAAGCGCAGAACACCACGCCCGAGCAGATGAAGATGTTCCTCACCCGCATCGGCTTTGGCGCCAAAGCCGTGGTGACTGGCGACGTGAGCCAGATCGACCTGCCCAAGGGCGCGATGAGCGGCCTGGTCGAAGCCGAACGCATCTTGAAGCGCATCAAAGGCATTTCGGTGACGCGCTTTACCAGTGCGGACGTGGTGCGCCACCCCCTGGTGGCGCGCATTGTGGACGCCTACGACGCCGCCGGGCGGGCGGGGCGTGCGCGGGCGACGTAGTCGCTAGTTTTTATATAGCTGCTAACGCTTATCGGATAAGCGCTAGAGGCCTAAAACACTATAAATATATGGCTCTGCCTGCACTTGCCTTGTCCCTGCAATTCGCGCGCTTTGCCGCCGCCCCCGAGCACCGCGCCGTGCTGGCGCGCCACCGGGTGGCGCGCTGGATTCGCCACGCCCTTTCCTCCGATGCCGAGATCACCGTGCGCATCGTCAATGAGGACGAAGGCCGCCAGCTCAACCGCGACTACCGCCAAAAAGACTACGCCACCAACGTCCTCACCTTCGACTATGCGCAGGAACCCGTCGTGCTGGCCGACCTGGTGCTGTGCGCCCCGGTGGTGGCGCGCGAGGCGCTGGAGCAGAACAAAACCCTGGAAGAGCACTACGCCCACCTGCTGGTGCACGGCGCCCTGCACGCCCAAGGCTGGGACCATGAGACCAGCGCGCAGGATGCCCAGGAGATGGAAGCGTACGAAACCGCCATCCTGGGTGAGCTCGGTTTTGCCGACCCCTACGCGCAAGCGTAAGGTGCGGCGCAGTCCGGTACACAGATAGGCGGGACGGCAACGCAGGCGAACTTGGGTGGGAATGGCGCCTCCTGCCAGGCAGCTCTCAGACACAGCAATGCAAACCAATTTGCAGGTAATTCGGCCAGTAACTCCCAAAATTTGAACCTACGATACAGGCCGTCCTTGAGCCGGCATGCCGCCAGCCCGACACCGCCCCATGTTCGATACCTCCTTGCTTCTCACCGCTGCCTTCGTCGCTGGCGCTCTCAATGCCGTTGCCGGGGGCGGCAGCTTTCTGACGCTGCCCGCGCTGGTGTTCGTCGGCGTGCCCCCCGTGGTGGCCAACGCCACCGGCACCGTCGCTCTACTGCCCGGCTACATGGCCGGTGCCTGGGGCTTTCGCGAAGACACGCAGCCGCCGCCAGGGCTCTCCATGCCGCGTCTGGTGGTGCTCTCGCTCGTCGGCGGTGCGGCGGGCGCAGGCCTGCTGCTGGTCACGTCCAACGACCTGTTTTCCGTTATCGTGCCCTGGCTGCTGCTGGCCGCCACGCTGCTGTTTGCGCTCGGCCCCAAGCTGCGCGAATGGACGGCGGGGGGCAAGCCATCCACCGCCAAAGCGACGGCGGGCGTGCTGGTCGTTGCGGCCTACGGCGGCTACTTCAACGGCGGGCTCGGTATCTTGCTGCTGGCGCTGTTCGGGCTGCTCGGCCAGACCAACCTGAACGCCATGAACGGGCTCAAAAACTGGGTCTCGGCCCTGCTCACCGCCATTGCCGTCGCCATCTACGCTGCAGGCGGCGTGGTGCTGTGGCCCCAGGCGCTGATGATGATGGTGGCCGCCACCGCTGGCGGCTATGGCGGCGCGCGGGTGGCTCGGCGCATTCCCGCGCCCTGGCTGCGTGGCGGCATTGTGCTGACGGGTCTGGTGATGACAGCAATCTTTTTCTGGCGGCAGTGAGGGCGCTGCGCACTGTGCAGAATCGGATTCAAAGGGACTTCGGCTAGTCGAACACGTAGCGAAGCCCCACCCAGACCTGGCGCGGTGCGCCGGGAGCGTAGAACGTCGACTGACGGAGCGGGTAGCCGTCTGCACCCGATCCGCCGAGCGGCCTAGCCACGAAATTGCCGTTCGCATCAAAGCCTGTCGCTCCCAATTGGGCCGCGGTGCTGTACTGCCTGTCGAACACGTTGTTGACTTGCGCCAGCAACTGCAGCCGCCGCGTCACGCGGTAATTGCCGCCCACATTGAAAATCGCATAACCGGCGCTGCGGCCCGGGCCAAGATAATACGTACCGTCTGGTTGGTGGCCATTGTTCTCGTTGCCGCGCGCCAATGAGCCGGACACCGCCACCACAGTGCCATTGAGGGTGAAGGATGGCGACACTGCATAACTGGCAAACAGTTTCAATATCTGGCGCGGGATCAGCGGAATGCGGTCGCCCGGCCGGATGCCGATGGTGCCGTCCAGCCCAGGGTTGCCCGCTATGGCTGCGTCATTGCTACTGTTGCCGCTGCCATTGATTATTTCGGCGCTCTGGTAGGTCGCATCGAGCCATGTGTATTGCGCGCCCAGATTCAACTTGCCAAGCTCACCGCTCAGGCCCAGTTCTAACCCGCGACGCCGGGTTTTGCCGAAATTCTTGAAGTAGCCATACCCGGTCTGGTTGTCGGCCACAAACAGGATGTCGTTCTGGTTTTCAGCGCTGAACACGCCCGCATTCCATCGTAGGTTACCGGCCAGCCTGCCGCGCAGGCCCGCCTCGAAGGTACGCGTGACGACCTGCTTGAGCGGTGGGTCGCCGGCCATCGCGTTCGGCAGCTTGCAGGGCTGATCCGGATTGGCACAACCGAGTTCGATGGCGGTCGGCGCGCGGCTGCTTTCGCTGTAGCCAAAGTAGGTGTTAAGTGTCTTGGCCGGGCTGTAGGTCAGACCGATGGCCGGATTCAAGCGTGAGAAGCGGTTGTCGCCCGTGAGCGATGCGCTGTCGCTGGCACCATGGATCTGGTCGCGATTCTTGATGGATGTCGTGTTGTAGCGCCCCGACAGCGTCAAGTGCAGGTTGTCCTGAATCGACAAGGTGTCGCTGGCAAACAGGCTCCAGGTCTGGATGTGGCCAGCCAGATTGACCCGCGTGTCATACGGCTCGCCATCCACATTGCCGCCGCTGACGCCATCGCCGAACGCGCTGACGCCGGTAATGCTGCGATCCGGATTCAGATAGCCGAGCTGCGAGGATTGCGCGAAGCGCACCCGACTGGCGTCATACCCGGCGCCAGTCACCAACTGGTTGCGCTTGCCAGCCAGATCACCCAGCCAGGTGAGCTGGCCTGACAGCCCGAAATTCTGTTGTGAATTCTGGCCGCGGTTGATCAGCCCATTGCATTTCTCGGCCGGCTCGTCGTTTTGCAGTGCTTGCGCGATGCAGCGCCAGGAGGGAAAGGGTGTGTTCGATGCATTGGCGCCGCTGACGGGATAGCCGCTGTAGCCGGCCGCAGCCAGCGCCGCTCTATCGGCTGCACTGGGTTGATAAACTGACTGATCCAACGCGTCATCGTTGATGTCCCCGTTGTAGGTTGATGTCTTGATGTCGCGGTAATACACGTTGCCGGAGAGCAGCAGATTGTCATTGACGGAGTGGCTGCCCGCCAGATTGAGCATGGTGGAGCGGTTATTCGTCTGGTCCGGGAGGGTGTAGACGCTGGCGCGGTCGAGCGCCAGAAGACTTTGCTCTTGCAGGCCATTGCCGGTGAGTTGGTTGTCGGCATGCGACAGCGACAGCTTCAGGTCGGTGGCGCTGTCATGCCAACCCAGCTTGGTGAACAGTTGGCGCACATCGGACGGCGAATCTTCGCGCCAGCCGTTCTCCTTGAACAGGTTGCCGGTGACATACCAGTCCAGCCCCTTGTCGTTAAAGCCGCCGTGCTCGAATTCGACCGCACGCCGAACATTGCTGCCGAGCGTGGTCTGCAGCGAGGTGCCCGGATTGCTCCGGCCGTCCTTGGTCTGCACCGACAGCGCGCCGCCCAGCGTATTGAGGCCAAACAACGGGTTCGAACCCGGCATCAGCGTCATGGACGAGATCGCCGCACGCGGAATCAGATCCCAGCTCACCACATCACCAAACGGCTGGTTCATGCGCACCCCATCCACGTACACCGACAAGCCCTGCGGCGTGCCCAGCAGCGGCGACGCGGTGTAGCCGCGATAGCTGACATCCATCTGGAAGGGATTGCCCTGCATTTCGTTGACATGCACGCTGCCCAGCGTGCGGTTCATGAAATCGCCCAGATCCAGCGCGCCGCTGCGCTCGACGTCGCGGCTTTTGGCAGTTTGCACTGGCGCCGCAACCTCGTTGAGCGGCTGGCCGATGCCAGGCAGTGGCGTGCTGCCGACGACTTGAACCGCCGGCAGTATCTTTTCTTGCTGCGCGTTTGCATGCGGGCTGAATGTGGCCACCAGTGCCAGCGTGATCAAGGTTTGTGGCCACAGCCTGCGGCGAGATATCGGATGTTGCACAAGGCTTCCTGATTGGATGTTTGCGTTGCCAGCAGGCGCAGTTGAGCTTTCAGGCCAGGAGCACATCGGCAGTCGCCTCCCAGCGGCCGGCTTTGTCCACCCACAGCACGCCCACTTGCCAGCGCTTGGCGAGCTGTGGAATCTGCTGCGGACCCGCGACGAACATGACTTTGGTGAGGGCGTCGGCCATCATCGCGCTAGGCGCCAGCACGGTGACGCTGCTCAGATCGGGCGGTGAGTCGCCCGTGGCCGGATCGAAGATATGGTGGTGCTTGTGATCCGCCGTGAAGGCACTTCGGTTGTCGGCTGAAGTGGCCACGGCACGGCCATCTCCGCGCAGCGTGGCCACCAGTCGCTGTTCGTCGTGCGGGTCTTCAATGCCCAAGGTCCACGCCTGGCCATGTTCATTCCGACCCAGCGACGCATATTCGCCGGCATCGATCAGGGCATTGGCAATGCCATGGTTGCGCAGCGCTTCGCGGGCCGCATCCGACGCATAGCCCTGCGCAATGCCGTTGAAGGTAAGGGCCATGCCGGGGCGACGCAGCTCAATGCGCTGCTCGCCCACCTCCAGAGACTGCCAGCCCACGCATTGCTGTGCGGCGTGAATTTCGGCCGCGGTAGGCTCGCGCCCTTCGCTCTGGGCTTTGGCGTGCAATGCCCACAGCGGCTGCACGCTCAGGTCGAACCGACCGTTGCTGCGCCGGGACACCATCTGTGCGGCGCGCAACACCTTGAGCAGATCGGCGCTGGGGCGTTCCAGGTAGCCCTGACGGTTGAGCCGCACCAGCTCGCTGTCCGGTCGGTACAGACTCATGGAAGCTTCGACGCGCCGGATGGCCGCCACCGCCGCGTCGAGCGCGACCTCGGCCTGTGCGTTGTCAGAGTGCGCGGCTCGCAAGGTCAACGTGGTGCCCAGGCCCAACATCACACGCTGGCGCCAGTGCAGGGGTGCGGCTGGAACCGCATGCGGCGCAGTACTGGCAGCCGCACCAAGGGTCGCGAACAGAAAATGGCGTCTTTGCATCTTTGGCCTTATTGCTTTAGGCGTCCGTGCCGGAGGCCGCCGTCGGGACGGGCACGGGCTGCACGGGTACCACCCGGCTATTGCGCTTTTGGATAATGAGCGGAGTGCACAGCTTGTCGCTCTCATAGATCACCACGCAGTCCAGGCACTGGAAACACTCGTCGTAGTCAATCTTGCCTTGCGGTTCGATGGCCTGGTACTCACAGCGGTGGCGGCAGGTCTGGCACGGTTGGCCGCATTCGGCGCGGCGTGGCAGCCAGTTCAGCAGTCGCACACGGCCCAGCACTGCCAGCCCTGCACCCAGCGGACACAAGTAGCGGCAAAAGCCCCTGTAGACAAAGGCGCTGAACGCGAGCAAGGCGACAGCCCACAGAACGAATGGCCAGGATCTGTGAAACCCCAGCGTGATCGCAGTCTTGAAAGGCTCGACCTCCACGGCCTTGTCGGTCCACGGCGCTGAAATAAAGGGCATGGCAATCACCACCGCAAGAACGCCATATTTGAGGTATTTCAAGCGCTTGTCGGTGCGGGTATGCAGACGCCGCTGCGGCAGCCTGAGTGCGCGTGCGATCTTGGCGATGAACTCTTGCAGTGCGCCAAACGGGCAGAGCCAGCCGCAGAAGGTGCCGCGCCCCCAGAGCAGCAGCGAAATCACCACGTAGGCCCACAGCAGCACCGTCATCGGGTCATAGAGGAAGAAGTCGAGGCTGCGTCCGGCCCGCAGTGCCTGGATAGCGGCCGTGAAGTTGACAATGGACAACTGGCCTTGCGCATACCAGCCAATGAAGCCCAGGGTAAACAGCAGGTACGCAGTACGGACCTGCGCCATGCGCCGCGGCGACGCGGTGACCCACTTGGGGCGGGCGAGCAACACGGTGAGCAGCGCCAGCGCCGCACACAGCACGCCGATCTCCCAGACGCGGTCGGTCCAGAGGGCGTGCCAGGTCTTGTTGTCGGAAGCAGAAACGTCAAAGTAGTCGGACGGAAGCCGCAGCTTGAGCACGAAATCCTTGCGCGCCTTCTCGGGAAACATCTGGCCTTTTTCACGGGTCACGCTCAGCGCGAAGTCCAGGGGCTGCGAAGGGTCCAGACTGGCCTGGCTGATGACCTTGAACACCCGCCACTGCACGTCCGGGCCGCTCCAGTCAGCGGGCAACTTGGGGGTGCCCTCGATGTTGAGGTCACGCAATTCGATCGGCAGGCCAGACTGTGTCAAGGTAAGACGGTCCGGCACTGCACCCGCAATGTAGTTGTCGCTCACAAAGCTGTAGCGCCCACGCGTGGCTACCAGGAAGGCGTGGTCACCGGGCTCGATCCAGCCCATAAGGTATTTCCATGCCTTGTCGCTCAGCACATTGCGCCCCACGCTGGGCACATTGAGGTACAGCACCATGAGCTGGGTGAATACGGCGTCGGGATCGCGCCGTGCAATCTTGTCCTGGCGTTCGCCCACCGTGCCCTTGAACGCGGCTTCCACGTCCTTGTTCAGCAAAGTTTTGCGGGTCACGAGGCCGGCCCGCTCCAGCGCCGGAAAATCCATGGGCTGGTACAGATGGGTCTTGATGCGGCCCACCAGATCCGGGTCTGTGCCAAGGGCGAAGCCGAGCCTGGCACGCGCCACCTTGAGCGCGGCCGACAGCAGGCTCTGGTTCACGATGCGCGTCGAGGCGGTGGCCTTGGCGACCCCATCGATGAAGACATTGGCGCTTTCGGCCTGTCCGGCCTTGTTGAGGCCAGAGCCGATCTTGATGCTCTGCGTGATCCCCAGTCCCTTGTACTGTTTGACGAACTTGTCCAAGGGAGCTGGGCCGAGCCCCTCAACAAACACCGGCTCGTGCTGGGAAAGGACTTTGACATCCAGGAACTTCCCCATGTTGTCGAGTGCAATCAGCAGGTTGATGGGCGTACCTGAGAAGCCTGGCACCGGGGCGAAGTCAAGCGATTCGAAGGCAAAGCCAACCGCAACGGGGTCGCCCCAGCCTTTGTCGCTTCGCATCTGGCGAAACAGGGGCCACACCGGAAGTTCGGGGTCTTTTTCTCCGACGATCAGCGGTTCGGGAAAATATGCCGCCAGCTTTTCCCGATCGAGCGTGACCGCGTGCGCCGACGAGGCGACCAGCAGCAAGAGGCTCGCAACGCCGAGGTACCCGGCGAGACCTGGGAGCCGAGAGAACAACTTGATGGCAAAGCGCACAAGGGGCATGGAAGGCTGTTCAGCAATGAGACACCATGTGCCTTGGGTTGCAATTTCTGTACCACCAAGGGTTTTCCACGAGAGGTCCCTCACCCCATCATCAAAAGCACAAATCCAAAGGTGGGCAAGACCGGCATGGCCAGAGTCATCGGAAAATCGTGCGCCTTGACGATGTGCACCGCTTCCGTACAGGCCACCCGCGCTTTGACCCGTTCGTCGGTCAGGGCAATGCTGAACAAGTCCCTCACGCGCAGCGCATCCGTACCTCGGGCGACGGCCCGGGAATTTCATGGTGCGGGGAAACGTGGACTCAAATGCCGCTGCGGCTCGCAACACGTCCAAGCGCAGCGATGCAGGCGGCGGCAATGTCCGGTGTCGAGGCGCCATGCCGGCCACCGGCAACCAGTCGCCACTCGGCCTCGGGCCAGGCGCGATGCAGGCGCATGGCGGTGCGCGGGGGACAAACCGGATCCTCACTGCCTTGCACAATGACCGCCGGAAGGTGCCGAAAGCAGGCGCAACTGGCAAGCAGTTCGGCGTCGTCGACGAAGCAGCGCTGCGCGAGATAATGCGCCAGCACGGCAGCCTTCGCCAGCTGCCGGGCGTCGGGACTGCTCTCCAGCGGAGCTTCGCCCATCAAGGCGCGTTCATAGTCGAGCCAGTGCCGCGCCGCCCCCTGCCTCACCGAGAGATCGCGGCTCAGCAGACGGCTGGTGTAAGCGTGCAGCAGGTCGCCGCGCTCGGCGGCTGGCACGCCAGCGGCAAAAGCCTCCCAGGCCTGCGGTACGCCGTGATCGGATCCCTGGGCATAACGCTGCAACTCGTCGGCCGAGCTGAGAAAGATGCCGCGCAAGACAAGGCCGGCGATCCGCTCTGCATGCTGTCGCGCGTAGGCCAGCGCGAGAAGGCTGCCCCAGGAGCCACCGAAAACGATCCAGCGCTCGATGCCGAGTGCCTCGCGGATGCGCTCGATGTCGGCCAGCAGATGCGCGGTCGTGTTGGCCTGCAGACCGCCAAGTGGCGTGCTCCGGCCGCAGCCGCGCTGATCGAAGAGCACGGCACGAAAACGTTCGGGATCAAAGAAGCGGCGCTGAGCCGGCGAACAGCCACTCCCCGGACCGCCATGCAGAAAAACGACCGGAACACCGTCCGGCCGCCCGCATTCCTCGACATGCAACACATGGCCGTCGCCAACCGCCAGACGGAGCGTGCGCAGCGGCACCGTCTCCGGGAACAGCGGCCCGGCCATCGCACTCATGCCTCCATCAACCCGGCGCGCATGGCGAGGACCGCAAGTTCGGCGGCATTGCTGGCATTGAGCTTCTGTTTGACGTGGTAGAGATGGGTGCCGACCGTGCTGGCGCTGACATTGAAATCGCTGGCGATGTCCCCCACCGAACGCCCTTTGGCCAGTTGAAGGAAAACCGCGAACTCCTTTTCGGTAAGCGTTTCGGCCGGGTCGGCGGTACCCGAGAGTTGCGCCAGTGCCACCTCCTGCGCCAGTTCCGGATCGATATAGCGCTGATTCTTCGCCACCTGCCAGACGGCTCGCAGGAACTCATCGGGCGTACTGCGTTTACAAAGGTAGCCCAGCGCGCCTGCCTTCAGGGCGCGCACCGGGATCACCGCGTCCTGATGGGCCGAAAGTATCAGCACGCGGGCGTTGGGATAGCGGGCGCGCAGGCGCTCAAGGGCGGCCAGCCCGCCGATTCCGGGCATCGAAATATCCATCACCAGAATGTCAGGTAGCAGTTCGCCATACAGGCGTACAGCTTGCTCGCCACTGTCGGCTTCACCCACTACGCAGGCTCCCGCGCCCTCAAGGAGCGCACGAAACCCCATGCGCACGATGGCGTGGTCGTCGGCGAGCAGGATTTTCTGACTGGCAAGGCACAGGGTCATGACACTTTCTCCCGAGTACTTATGGAGTTTGCCGGCAACAAAACGCAGAGGCGAGTACCTCCACCGACCACGCTGTCGAAATGCAGCTCGCCCGACAGCGCCGCGACGCGTTCGCGCATGCCACTCAAGCCGAGGCCGCAGCCGGAAAATTTCGATGGCGTCCCAAGGCCTCGGCCATTGTCGATCAGACAGAGTTCCAGGCGGCGTTCCCGCCCCTGTTGCAGTTGGCGCAGGTGCACATCCACGTGGCTGGCTGCCGCATGACGCGCAACGTTGGTCAGACCTTCCTGAACAATGCGCAGCAGTGCCTGAGCGAAGTCGTCGCTGACATCTTGGAGGCACGCCTCCAGCGTCATGCTTAGAACAATATCGGGATAGTGCTGCTGCCAGACATCGAGATAGCGCCGCAGCATTTCCTCCACGTTGACGCGCTCGCCTCTGGTATCCGGGCGCAGGTGATGAAGGATATTGCGCACGCCGTCTTGCATCTGCCCAGTCGCGGCAACGATGCTTTGCGCGTACCCGTTCACGGCTGGGTGTTCGCTGGTGCGCTGTGCAATCGCACCGGCCAGTGCGCGCACGGCGGTGATGCCCTGTGCCAGCTCGTCATGCAGCTCGCGAGCGATGTTGCCGCGTTCGGCCTCCAGTCGCAATTGCATGCGTTCCGTCAGCTCATGCTCGGTTTCCAGCCGCACGTTGTCATTGACCGCTTCGGCAAGGCGGTCGGCCATGCCGTTGAACGCGCAGGCCAGGCGCCCGAGTTCCGGCACCGGAAAAACCGGCAGACGCGTGTCGAAACGGCCGCGTCCGGTACGGTCGAGCGCCGCCATGACCGCGCCGAGCGGGCGTAGCGCGCGGCGCAGTGCAAGGCGTACCGCAAAGAACAGCGCGATGAGCGATACCGCAGCCCATCCTGCGATCAAGCACAGGTCGTCCCAGGCATCGAGTATCGCGCGCCAGGAGTCCGGATGAAGGATCAGCGTCAACGGACCCGCATCGATCAAATGGGTGGCGAATTGCGGGTCGACGATGGCCGAAAACCAGCCGGGTGCAGCGCGACCAGCCTTGTAAACAGGCTGTGGCGACAGGTAGACCTGATTCCCGGCTCTATCGAGCACTTCCAGCGCGTTGGCGCGAATCCGCCCGACCGCCTGCACATGCGAGAGCAGCTGCTCACTACTCCAAACTGGTGGATCGGAACGCGCCTGACGAGCAGCAACGTTCAGCCACTGCTGGGCAACCCGATTGGCCGCCTCGACTTCCTCGTGGATGGATTGCCGGCTTTGCGTCAGCCACAAGCTACCCAGCGCCAATACAAGCACGCCAGCGAGCGCCGTCAGCACGAAACTGATGCGGGTATGCAGACTTGGCGTAAAACGGCGCACGGTGGTTTCTCCTCTTGAGCCGGCGGGAACTACCCATGAGACCGCATAGACGACACGCCTGTCACCGGAGTATTTCCCGGCCCACTCCCTAAGAGCCTGTTCAAAGCCTTTTTGGTGTCGCACAAGTGCCTTGCCGGGATGAGGTGCAAGGCGCGGTGCGCAGCCAATAGCTCGGCTATTGGCAAGCGCCGCAACGCCGCAGACCGCCCGGCAAGGCACTTGCCCGAAGGGTTGGAGTGAAATCGGGCGATTGGACGCCCCGGCTGCTTGCATGGGCATGAGCCCATGCGTCGCATCCAAAGCTTCCACTCATCCCGATTGCACTCCAATGCGATCTCCAAAAAGACTTGGAACAGACTCTAAGGACCAATGGAATGGTGAAGACCTTCACTGGCCGCATTGCCGATGCCCAGAAGACCCATCTATTCGGCGTCGCACTGGGCCTGAAGCAGACTTTCCCGCGCTATCCCATGGTGCGATGGCTAAAAGACAGCAAGCATCGTGCCTACCGACCCCTGAATACCTCGAGTAGCAACCGATACAGCGTAGGCCGGAGCATTGCAATCGCAGGTGAAAGAATGGCGACGGCGGTCAGCACCCTACCGGCCCCGCCTGCAGCGCACCTGTCGCACTTTGGAGCAGTTGACGCCATTTGAAACAGGCGAACTGTCCAGACCTGCTGCGCCTGTAACGGCTGCAGCTTCGGCGCTCGACCGAAAATCGCGCCCACTGGGAATTGGGGCAATGCTGAACAAGTCCCTCACGCGCCGCGCATCCGTACCTCGGGCGGTCTGCAGCGTTGCAAATTCTCCCGATGCACGGCGCGCGGCATCGCGGTAATTTATTCAGCATCGCCTTAGACGCCGTATGTCCTAACCGGCCAGCCACAGCCTCTTAGAGACACATCACCCGCCATCGCTCTGGCACGCTGCTTGCATGAGTTCTCGCCCACGGGGCTGATACTGCTTTTGGTGGCTATCTGTTCCGCTTCGGAAATACAACCAAGGAGACGATTCGATGAAACAGACGGGCAAAAACAACAGGGTGCCGTTCGTTTTGGCACTGGCAACTGCAGCCATACTCGGCGCCGGCTCGCTGGGCACAGCCCAGGCGAAGGACGTGACAACGGCAGACATTCTCAACGACGCCAAGACCCCCGGAGATGTCGTGAGCTTCGGCCTCGGCACTCAGGGTCAGCGCTACAGCGCGCTGAACTCCATCAACACGAAAACCGTCAAGAACCTGACGCCCGTCTGGACCATGTCCTTCGGTGGCGAAAAACAGCGCGGTCAGGAATCGCAGCCGCTCATCAGCGACGGCAAGATGTTCGTCACCGCCTCTTACAGCCGGCTCTTCGCTTTCGATGCCATGACTGGCAAGAAGCTGTGGAAGTACGAGCACCGTCTGCCGGATGGCATCATGCCTTGCTGCGACGTGGTGAACCGCGGCGCAGCACTGTACGGCAACCTGGTGATCTTCGGCACGCTGGATGCCCAGCTGGTCGCGCTGAACAAAGACACCGGCAAAGTGGTCTGGAAAGAAAAACTGGAAGACTACGCAGCCGGCTACTCCTCCACCGCAGCACCGATCATTGCCAATGGCAAGCTGATCACCGGCGTATCCGGCGGCGAGTTCGGCGTCGTGGGTCGTATCGACGCCCGCGATCCGATGACCGGCAAGCTGTTGTGGACACGTCCGACGGTCGAAGGCCACATGGGCTATACCTTCGACAAGGACGGCAACAAGATTGAAAACGGCATCTCCGGTACGACCAATGCCACCTGGCCTGGCGATCTCTGGAAAACCGGCGGCGCGTCTACCTGGAACGGCGCGACCTACGATCCGGAAACCAACCTGATCTTCGCCGGCACCGGCAACCCAGCCCCATGGAACAGCTGGAACCGCCCTGGTGACAACCTCTTCTCGTGCTCAACCCTCGCTATTGACCCCGATACCGGCAAGATCGTCTGGCATTACCAGAATACGCCGCACGATGGCTGGGACTATGACGGCGCCAATGAATTCGTCTCCTTTGACTACAAAGATCCGAAAACGGGCAAGATCATCAAGGCTGGCGGCAAGGCTGATCGAAACGGTTTCTTCTACGTGAACGACCGTGCCAATGGCAAGCTGCTCAACGCCTTCCCCTTCGTCAAGAAAATTACCTGGGCCAAGAAAATTGACCTAGAAACGGGCCGTCCGGTTTACAACGAGGAGTCTCGTCCTGGCGATCCAGCGAAAAGTGCCGACGGCAAGGCCGGCACCGAAGCGTTCGCAGCACCAGGCTTCCTTGGCGGTAAGAACCAGGAACAGATGGCATACAGCCCGCAAACCGGTCTGTTCTATGTTCCTGCCAACGAGTGGTCGATGGAAATTCACAATGAGCCCGTTTCCTACAAGAAGGGCGCAGCCTATCTGGGGGCCGGGTTCACCATCAAAGCCATCAATGATGACTACATCGGCGCCCTGCGCGCTGTCGATCCGGCCACTGGCAAGATCGTCTGGGAGAGCAAGAACTACGCCCCGCTGTGGGGTGGCGTTCTGGCTACCGGTGGCGGCCTGGTCTTCCACGGTACGCCGGAAGGTTTCTTGAAGGCGCTTGATGCCAAGACCGGCAAGGAACTGTGGTCCTTCCAGACCGGTACCGGCATCGTTGCCCCTCCCGTCACGTGGGAAGCGAACGGGGAGCAGTTCATCGCTGTGACAGCCGGCTGGGGCGGTGCGGTTCCGCTGTGGGGCGGCGACGTTGCCAAGCGCGTGAATTTCCTCGAACAAGGCGGTTCGGTATGGGTGTTCAAGCTGCACAAGTCTTGATCGGCATTTGACGCTCTGATCGGCCCGAAACGGGCCGATCATTAAAGCTTTGTATCAAAAAGATGCCGAAATCATTGCCATGCCATGTTCCAAATCTGCGCTTTGACGGATGGCGGTTTCGACATCTTTCATTTCTAAAACTAGCTCAATCTCACGATACCCGGAAATTTCAGAAAAACCGCTCCTGGCTCTGGTAGATATCAGCCCGCAATGGTCTCCTCTTCGCCCATGAAGCAAATCAGCCTTGATCTGAACCTGATCACCACAACAGTCCGCCAACCGAAGTTTCACGCCCAGATGCAGCGCACAACTCCTTGGACTGCGCTGGTTGTGCTCATTGCTTCGCTTGATGACAGCACGCTGCTGAGGTTCTGCCACTGGCTAGAGAAGCGTGAATGGGCCAATCATATTTTGGCCGCAGCCCGCAGCCGCCTCACGGTTCAAGGTTTGCCGCCAAAATCAGCCACCACAATGGATGGCAGCTCGATTGCAGCCACCAGTCCGGCCGGGAATACAGACATAGACCGCGATCCCAAGATGCATTCGGACCCAAAAGGCACACGGTGGTGCTTTAGGCAAGATGCTGTTTGCGCTATTAATGCCGAGGATGGCGCGGCACACATTAATGCAGGTACACGAATGCGTGTGCCGGATAACAAGGGGCAGGCCGGAAAAAACAAAAGCAGCCCCAAAGGTCAGAATGAGAGGGAGACAGCCATGTACCGACTGTACAAAGCGGCGACATGTTGCCTTATCCGAAAGACGCTAGCCCTATAGACCTTAATAAGACAATTTCTCTCCCCTTCTTTGCATGCCTCGCCGTTTTGTTCCGGCCACCACAAACACAATCAATTTTCATATCCAAGGAGACAAAGTGACTGCTTCAAAAAAATCTATTTCCCGCCTGCTTCTATCCGTGACGCTGGGCCTGGCCGCCGGTTCCGCCATGGCCCACGGCGACGTTACCCCGCAGCCGGTGGATACGGCTGGATTGAAACCCGTCGGCACCGCATGGCTGAAGTCCAACCCCTATCGCGGCGATAAAACTGCGATCCATATTGGGGCATCCGGCTATAACCAGAATTGTGCCCGCTGCCACGGCCTCGAGGCCGAATCCGGGGGCATTGCACCCGATTTGCGCTACTTGCCTACTGGTGACGAAGGTGACGAGATATTCCTTAACCGTATTCGTCACGGTTCTACACGCGACGGCCGGGTTTATATGCCGCCGTTTGAGGGGGTTTTCTCGCAAGAAGCCATGTGGGCCATTCGCGCCTGGCTGGAATCGGTCCATGTCAACAATTAAGCGCCGCCAGTGGCTTGCTGCTCTGGGTGCGTTGGGCATGACAGTCGTCCTGCCTGCGCTGGCCGACGGGCTGGACGACATACGCCAGAAGGGTCGTCTGCGCGTCGCCGTCTATAACAATTTCCCACCCTACTCTTTCGATGACCGGGGGATAGATGTCGATCTCGGCAAGGCCTTGGCTGAACGTCTCGGCGTACAAGCAGAGATTGCATGGTTCACGGCTGACGAGGATATGAACGGCGACCTGCGCAATATGGTTTGGAAAGGGCACTACCTCGGGGCCCAGCCAGGCGATGTGATGCTGCATGTACCGCTGGATCAGTACCTCGCTGCGCAGAACGATCAAGTACAGATCTTCGGGCCCTACCATGTTGAAGCGGTCGCACTGGCGCGCATCGCCTCGCGTGTGCCAGACCCCTCGGGCTCATCTGCGGTGGCGCTGAATGTCTTCACACACGAGAAAGTCGGCGTCGAAGGGACTTCAGGTTCAGATTCGTTTCTGATGGGTGTTCTTAACGGTCGCTTGCGAGACAATGTCGTGCATTACCGCAGCGTTGCATTGGCAGTCGCCGGCATGCGGGGCGGCGAAGTGGCCGCAGTCATGGCGCCCAGGGCAGAGCTTGAAGCGGCCTTGAAGAACGACCCGGCCTATCCGATCAGTCTCGTCAAAATGCTGGAACTTCGCCCAAGCAAGTGGCCGCTCGCCATGGCCGTCAGAAAGCATGAGGAACGGCTCGCTCAAGCACTGACAACCGCGCTGACCAGCCTGCAAGAAGATGGAACGGTGGCGCGTATTTTTAGCCAGTACGGCGTCACTTACCAGTTGCCAGAAGGCTGAGCATGCGGCTCGGACATTGCGCCTTAGCGATCAACGCCGCAGTTTTGCTCAAACTGGTCTATGTGCCATTGGGCGAATTGCCTTGGGAGGTGACTATTCCATGAGCGCAGTGAGTAGCGAACGCTACAACCGGCCAGCGATTTTTCTGCATTGGCTCCACGCCGCACTGGTCATCGCTTTGCTGATCATCGGCTGGATGATGACCGATCTGCCCAAGGGTCCGGTGCGGACGGCGCCGTATGCGCTGCACAAATCGCTTGGTCTGTGTGCGCTGGCGCTGGTGCTCATTCGCATCGCCTGGCGGCGCTTTTATACCCCGCCTGCTGCTGCAGCGCAGATACGGCCATGGGAGCGCAAGCTATCTGCCGTGGTTCACCGTGGGCTCTATTTCTTGCTGGTGCTCACACCGTTGGCCGGCCTTCTGTCGGCATCGTTCACCAACCACTCGTTGAAGTTTTTCGGGCTGCTGTTTCCCTCCGTCGGCTGGCCAGAGAACGCCACCCTCAATGCCATCTTCAACAGCCTGCACAAGGGTGCTGTATGGGCGCTGATGTTTTTGCTTGCCCTGCACGTACTGGCCGCTTTTTACCATGCGTTTCGGCACGACGGGGTGATAAAGCGAATGGTTCCGTGGTGCAATAAGCAAGTAATACCAAACGCGAGCCCCGCTCGCCAACAATGATTCACCACTCAGCACCCATTGCACTGTCCATTTCCGGCTCGTCTCGCTAGCGCATATCGCCGGTCCAGAGGTATTGCTCTCCCACCTCAGACGCAAGAGCAGTCATACACATAGGCGAGCAGGCGAACCACGGTTTCATTATCGCGTTGATATTTTCCGCAACATCACGGAGGCTGGAGTGCTCTGCGTCTTGTCAACTGTATAGCAGGCTATCGAGTGAGCATTCCGGGTGATGCGTCAGGGAATTTCCTGAATACCTGAATGCGCAGACTGATCATAAAATATTCGTTACTGTTTCCTCGCCCAAGTACTCTTATCATCTCTATGATGCAGTAATGAAATTTACTGCCCGCTTTCGAAGTGAATTTTATGCCCCAATTCATTTTTTCTTTTACGGGCCAGACAAAGACTGCTGTCTTTATCGCCGCAATGAGCACCGCCGTGCAAGTACTTGGACAGACCGTCCCCGCATCCACCGAACCCACCTTGAGTCCAATTGTGACAATCGCCACACATGGAGTCGAGCAATCCGCATTTGACACACCCGCTTCCGTCGATGTGATAGACGCCTCGACACTTCAAAATGCGGAATTGCAGGTCAATCTGTCCGAGACGTTGGACCGAGTCCCAGGCATCATGGCAAATAATCGCCAGAACTACGCACAGGACATACAAATTTCTTCGCGGGGGTTTGGCGCACGTTCCACCTTCGGCGTACGGGGTCTTAGACTTTATGCCGACGGCATTCCAGCAAGTTTTCCAGACGGGCAAGGTCAGGTGTCAAATTTCGATTTGGCTTCGGCCGCCAGAATCGAAGTTCTGCGTGGGCCATTTTCGGCGTTCTACGGAAATTCCTCAGGCGGCGTGATTAGCGTGTTCACCGCCGATGGGGGCCCAGAAACTGTGGCTGACCTCGCCACTACTTGGGGCAGCAATGGCGTACAGCGCACGGGCGTGAAACTGAGTGGAACACAGGGCGCCGCACAATACAACATCAGCGCGGCCAAGTTTGGTACCGATGGTTACCGCGATCACAGCGCTGCGACCCGGGAGAACTTCAACGGCAAGGTGAAATATACCGTCAGCGATGACACCCACTGGACATTCGTAATCAACAGCGTGAACATGCCTGGCGTTCAGGACCCGCTCGGACTTACGCGAGCAGAAATGCTTGCCAATCCGCGCCAGGCGACACCTAGCGCATCTCTATTCAATACACGCAAATCTGTGGATCAGCTTCAAGGCGGCATCGTGCTTGATCAACGCTTGAGTGGCGAGCAGTCATTCCACATTGCCGCCTATTCCGGAACGCGCAGTGCCGAGCAGTTCCAGTCGATTCCCGTGGCAACCCAAGCATCCGCAACGCAGCCCGGCGGCGTGATTGATCTTAGCAGCCATTACCAGGGACTGGACGCGCGCTGGATTGGCAAATCCAAATTATTGGGAAAGCCGCTGACATTGACGGCTGGCCTGTCCACCGATCAGATGAATCAGTCAAGACTCGGTTTTCAAAATTTTGTTGGCTCCGTCCTCGGAGTACAGGGAGCGCTGCGGCGTGACGAACTCAATACGGTAGATGCGTTTGATCAATACGTCCAAGGACAATGGGAAGTGGCGGAAAGATGGAGCATTTCTGCGGGCTTGCGGCATTCACAGGTGTCATTCGACTCACAGGATCGGTATATGGTTGCTGGCAATGGCGATGACAGCGGCTCCGTAAAGTACCAAGCGACTACGCCAGCACTCGGCGTAGTCTTCCATGCCAGCGATGCCTTGAACCTCTACGCATCGGCAGGACGCGGTTTTGAAACGCCCACGCTCAATGAATTGGCCTATCGTGCCAATGGTGGGACGGGGCTGAATTTTGGCTTGCAGAGCGCAACCAGCCGGCAATGGGAGATTGGAATGAAAACTGAATTCATGCCGAACTGGCACTTGAATGCGGCCTACTTCCGAGCCAATACAGCCAATGAAATTGTCGTGTTAAGCAACTCTGGTGGTCGCAGTACCTACCAAAATTCAGGGAATACGCTACGAGACGGCATTGAAGCCGCGCTGTCAGGTCACTGGGGAAAGGGATGGTCGACGTACCTGGCTGCGACATATCTGAATGCGACGTACGGCAGTAGTTTCATGACTTGTGTTGCCGTACCCTGCACCACACCGAACACGCTCATTGCAGCCGGAAATAGAATTCCTGGCATTCCCCGCGCCAGTCTTTATGGTGAGCTGGCTTGGCAGTACCAGGCTTGGGGCCTGGAAACCGCGCTGGAATGGCGCCATGTAGGGAAGATGTATGTGAATGACACCAACAGCGATGCCGCGCCTCATGTGGATCTTCTCAATTTGAGGGCTTCGCTGCTCCAGAAATTTGGCCACTGGGCCATCAGGGAGTTTGTTCGGGTTGATAACCTGACAAACAGAAGTTATTCAGGCTCGGTCATTGTCAATGAAGGCTCCAGCCGCTTTTTCGAACCAGCTCCTGGCCGCAACTTTCTGGTTGGCTTAGGTGCAACGTATACGTTTTAGGTCAGAGTAACGCTACCTTTATTGGTACGGTTCCATGAAATCTGCATATCGGTTGTTGATTCAACAAAGCCATCAGGCGCCGATAGGCGCCATGCGCAGCGGAATCGTCACCGGCCCATCATTGACCAGGTGCACCTGCATCTCGGTGGCAAAGCGCCCGGTTTGCACCTCGGGGTGGGCAGCACGGGCTTGGGCGACGAAGTAGTCAAACAGCCTGCGCCCTTCGTCGGGTGCGGCAGCCTGCGAAAAACCCGGGCGGTTGCCGCCCGTGGTGTCTGCGGCCAGAGTGAACTGGCTCACCAGCAGCAAACCGCCGGATGTGTCCTGGACGCTGCGATTCATCTTGCCGGCGGCATCGCTGAAGATGCGCAGCTTGAGCAGTTTGGCCAGCAGCCGATCGGCCTCGGCTTCGGTGTCGCCGCGCTCGGCACAGACCAGCACCAGCAGGCCTGGCCCGATCTGGCCGACGACTTCGTCCGCCACTTCGACGCGCGCCTCGCGCACGCGCTGCAGCAGGCTGATCATCCGCCCTCCGCCACCAGCCGCGCCTTCACGCTCTTGCCTTTGACGCGCCCGGCGTTCAAGCGCGAGACCACCTGCTCGGCGATGCCACGCTCGACGGCCACGTAGGTCGAAAATTCGTTCACGTTGATCTTGCCGACCTGCTCGCGCACATAGCCCATGTCGCCGGTCAGCGCACCCAGCACGTCGCCGGCGCGGATCTTTTCCTTGCGCCCGCCAATGATCTGGATGGTGGCCATGGCCGGCACCAGCGGGCCGCTGCCGCTGGGGGTGAGTTCAGCCACTGGCTGCCACTGCGACGCCCTGCCCTGCAGCACTTCAATCTTGCCGACACTGCCCATCTCGTCCATGCTGACCAGGTTGAGCGCCAGGCCCTCGGCGTCGCCCCGGCCGGTGCGGCCGATGCGGTGGATGTGCACCTCGGCGTCGGGTGTCACGTCCACATTGATGACGGCGGCCAGGTCGGCAATGTCCAGGCCACGCGCCGCCACGTCGGTGGCTACCAGCACCGAGCAACTGCGGTTGGCAAACTGCACCAACACCTGATCGCGCTCGCGCTGCTCCAGTTCGCCGTAGAGCGCCAGCGCGCTGAAGCCCTGCGCCTGCAGTACCGCCACCAGGTCTCGGCACTGCTGCTTGGTGTTGCAGAAGGCAATCGACGACTCGGGACGAAAGTGCGCGAGCAGCAGAGACACCGCGTGCAGGCGCTCGGAATTTTTCACCTCGTACCAGCGTTGCTCGATCTTGCCGGCGCTGTGCTGCGCCTGCACGGTGATGCGCTGCGGCTCTTTCATGAACTGCCGGCTGAGCTTGGCGATGCCTTCCGGGTAGGTGGCCGAGAACAACAAGGTCTGGCGGTTTTTCGGGCACTGGCGCGCCACGGTGGCGATATCGTCGAAAAAGCCCATGTCGAGCATGCGATCGGCCTCATCGAGCACCAGGGTATTGAGCTGGTCCAGCGCCAGGTGCTGGCGCTCCAGGTGGTCCATGACGCGGCCGGGCGTACCGACGACGATATGCGCGCCATGCGACAGGCTCTGTGCCTGGCCGCGCAGCGGCACGCCGCCGCACAGCGTCACGACCTTGATGTTCTCTTCGGCGCGCGCCAGGCGCCGGATCTCGGCGCTGACCTGGTCGGCCAGTTCGCGCGTGGGGCACAGCACCAGCGCCTGCACGCCAAAACAGCGCGGGTTCAGGCGCGCGAGCAGGGCCAGGCCGAAGGCGGCCGTCTTGCCGCTGCCGGTGCTGGCCTGGGCAATGAGGTCCTGACCCAGCAGCGCGGGCGGAAGGCTGGCGGCCTGGATAGGGGTCATCTGCAGGTAGCCGAGCTGCTGCAAATTGGCGAGAGTAGCGGGATTGAGCGCAAGCGTGTCGAAGCCGGGCGCATGTTGCGCGGATGGAGAGGTCATGCGCGGATTATCCGGCGCGCCCAAAAAGTGCCAAAAACCTCGCAAGTTGTCTTAGCGCCTGTTCAAAGAACGTTCGCCACTTGTCTTGGCACAAACCCGTAGGCAGCCCAGACGCAAGCCATGTAAGCTATTGTTGCGATCCCGGACCTGCTGCATGCAGGCCCAACACCTGCCCACCGGATTCGATGACCGAAACCACGCAAGCTGACGCACCCCAGGATGCCACAGGCTCCAGCGCTACTGTGCTGCTGCACGCGCTTGCAGAATCGCTGGGCGGGCAGGTGGCGTATTACGCGCTGCCCAGCAGGCAGTGCCAGTTTGTCAATGCTGCGTACGCAAATGCCACCGGTTTCTCCATTGCGTCGATTATCGGGAAGACACCTGAGGAAGTCTTCGGTGCCGATCAATGGGCCAAGGTTGCCGTGCATGCCGAACGCTGCGTCAGCGGCGAGCGCGTCAAATACCTGCACGAACGGCGCGCTACCGATGGCAGCGTGCGCATGTTCAGCGTCACCCTCACCCCGCACTTCGGCGCAGACGGCGTGCCAAACGGAGTGCTCTCGGTCACCAATGAGTGCACCGACACCTGGGCGGCGGAGCGTGCAGTGCGCGAGAGCGAAGAACGCATGCGCAAGTTTGCCGAGGCCACGGAAGAAGCCATCATGTTCCACAGCGACGGCGTGGTGCTCGATTGCAATGAGGCGATGACGCGGCTCACCGGACTGTCCCGAGACGAGGTGGTGGGGCGCACCATGTTCGACTTTATCGCCCCCGCCTGGCGCCCCATTGCACAGGACTACACCAGCCACGGCAGCGAATTCCTCTACGAGGTGCACATCGTCCACCGCGATGGGCACGAAATCCCGGTAGAAGTCATCGGCAAGACCATGCCACAAACGGGCGCCGACTACCGCGTGGTGGTGGTGCGCGACATCAGCGCACGCAAGAAGATGCGGGAGCGCGAAGCCTTTCTTGCGCGGCATGACGCGCTGACCGAGCTGCCCAACCGCCGTGCGCTGCTCGACCAGCTCACACTCGCCCTGGCCCAGGCGCGCGCTGCGCAGACGTCTCGCCAACGCCAGGTCGCGCTGCTGTACCTCAACCTCGACCATTTCAAAACCATCAACGACTCGCTGGGCCATGGGGCGGGCGACCAGATTCTCTGCGCGGTGGCCCAGCGCCTGCGCCATTGCGTGGCCGATCGGGGCTTTATTGCTCGCCCGGGCGCCGACGAGTTCGCCGTGGTGCTGCCAAGCGCCGACCGCACCGCCGCCGCCGCTTTGGCTGACGCACTCTTTCGCTGCCTGGCCGAGCCGATCGACGTGACCGGCACCAGCGTGTGCCAGTCCGTCTCGATTGGCATCAGCCTGTTCCCGGACGATGATCAAACCGCACCTGGCCTGCTGCGCCAGGCCGAGACGGCACTGCGCGAGGCCAAAGACAGCGGCCGCGGCCACCACCAGTTCAGCACCCCAGGCATGGCGGACCATGCGATGGCCTCGTTGCAATTGCAGCGGGAACTGCACACAGCCATTGCAGAGAACCAGTTCGTGCTGCATTACCAGCCCGTCGTGCAGATGGCCGATGGCACGCTCGCCGGGTTCGAGGCGCTGGTGCGCTGGCAGCATCCCCGCCGAGGCCTGCTGGCGCCGGACGAGTTCATCGCTTTTGCCGAGACGCATGGTTTCATCTCACCCATTGGTCGCTGGGTGATGCGCGAAGCCTGCCGTCAGCTGAAGGCTTGGCACGATACGGGCCTGCCACAAGTGCCGGTTGCCGTGAACCTCTCGGCATTCGAATTCCGCCAGCGCGACGTGGCCGGGGAGATTGCCGCGGTGCTCGCCGAAACGGGCCTGCAGCCGCAGTTTCTCGAAGTGGAGCTGACCGAAACCGTGTTGATGCAGCAAAGCGAGCAGGTGCTGCAAACGCTGCAGGCGATCAAGGCGCTTGGCGTTGGCATCGCGATCGACGACTTCGGCACCGGCTATTCGTCGCTCTCCTACCTCAAGCGCTACCCGCTGGACAAGCTCAAGATCGACCGCTCCTTCGTCCTGGATACGCCCGATTCAAGCGACGATGTCGCCATCGTCACCGCCATCATCGAACTGGGCCGCAGCCTCAAGCTGCGTACCGTGGCCGAGGGCGTAGAGCTACCGGCGCAACAAGCGCTTCTCACGCAATTGCGCTGTGACCTGGCCCAGGGCTACGGCATTGCACGCCCTATGGACGCACTGCAGGCGCGCGCCTGGCTGGCACAGCGCCAGCAAAGTTGACACCGAACTGTTTTGCAGCGCGTACACAATAGCGCGCATGCCGCTCACCACTGCCCCCGTTCCCGCCGCCCACTTCTCTGACCCGGACGCGGCCGTCGCCCAGATCCAACTGCTCTACCAGCAACAAATTGAGCACCTGCGCGGCGCCATGCAGCGCTTCGTGGCCGGCGACGACGTGCCCGAGCGCGTGCGCGCCTTCTACCCCTACGTGCGCTTGCACACCACCACGGTGGCGCGCGCCGATACGCGGCTGGCCTATGGCTTTGTCGAGGGGCCTGGCACCTTCGAAACCACACTCACCCGGCCCGACCTGTTCGGCGGTTACTACACCGAGCAATTGCGCCTGCTGCGCAAGAGCCACGGCGTGGAGCTGGAAGTGGGATTGAGCGAGCACCCGATTCCCATTCACTTCTCGTTTGCCGAGCACGACCACGTCGAAGGCTCGCTCAGCGCCGAGCGGCGCATGCTGATGCGCGACCGCTTTGACCTGCCCGACCTGGCCGCCATGGACGACGGCATCGCCAACGGCACCTGGCGGCCGCGTGCGGGCGAGGCGCAGCCGCTCTCCTTGTTCACCGCGCCGCGCGTGGATTACTCGCTGCACCGCCTGCGCCACTACACCGGCACCCTGCCCGAGTGGTTCCAGAATTTCGTGCTGTTCACCAACTACCAGTTCTACATCGACGAGTTCGTGCGTCTGGGCCACGCCGAAATGGCCAACCCCGAGAGCGAGTACATCGCCTTTGTGGAGCCCGGCAACGTGGTCACGCGCCGCACGGGCCTGCCGGCGCAGGACATGGACGAACTCGGCGCGCCGCCGCCCCGCCTGCCGCAAATGCCCGGCTACCACCTGGTGCGCGCCGACCGCAGCGGCATCACCATGGTCAACATCGGCGTCGGCCCGGCCAACGCCAAGACGATTACCGACCACATCGCCGTGCTGCGCCCCCACGCCTGGATGATGCTGGGCCACTGCGCCGGCCTGCGCAACACCCAGCAGCTCGGCGACTACGTGCTGGCGCACGCCTACGTGCGCGAAGACCATGTGCTGGACGAAGAACTGCCGCTGTGGGTGCCCATTCCCGCGCTGGCCGAGATTCAGGTGGCGCTGGAGCAGGCAGTCGCCGACGTGACGCAGATGGAGCGCGGCGCGCTCAAGCGCATCATGCGCACCGGCACCGTGGCCAGCACCGACAACCGCAACTGGGAGCTGCTGCCCGACAACACGCCGCAGCGGCGCTTCAGCCAGAGCCGCGCGGTAGCGCTGGACATGGAAAGCGCCACCATCGCGGCCAACGGCTTTCGCTTTCGCGTGCCCTACGGCACGCTGCTGTGCGTGAGCGACAAGCCGCTGCACGGCGAGATCAAGCTGCCGGGCATGGCCAACCACTTCTACCGCGAGCGCGTGGACCAGCATTTGCGCATCGGCATGCGCGCCGTGGACATCCTGCGCGGTGGAGGCGTCCACCGCCTGCACAGCCGCAAGCTGCGCAGCTTTGCCGAAGTGGCGTTTCAGTAAGCGCCGGCCAGCAGCACAATCGCTTTTGTTTTGATAGCTTATAGCGCTTATCCAGTAAGCGCGAGAGGCATTTTTTACCTAAAATTCGGCGGCTTGCACCCGCTGGCGCCGCCGTGCGGGAGAATGCACGCACATGGTCCCTCCCGACGCTGCAGCGCCTTCCACCCCACCGCTCGCGGTGCCGCTGGCCCCGCCGCCCTTGCTCGACGTCTCCGGGCTCTGCAAATCCTACGGCAGCGCGGTGGTGGTGGACGGCGTCTCCTTTGCCATCGCCCCCGGCGAATGCCTGGGCGTGATCGGCCCCAACGGCGCGGGCAAGACCACCACCATCCGCATGTGCCTGGGGCTCACAGCGCCAGACGCCGGCAGCATCCACTACCACCCGCCGGCGGGTGGCGCGCCGCTCACCATGCCGCGCGACGTGCTGGCCATCAAGCAGCAGTTGGGGGTGGTGACGCAGTTCGACACGCTGGACCCCGACTTCAACTGCTCTGAAAACCTGCGCGTCTATGGCCGCTATTTCGGATTGAAACGCGCGGTGTTGGATGAGCGCATTCCCCAACTCCTGGAGTTTGCCGCACTGAGTCACAAGGCTGCTGCCCGCCCCGGCGAGCTCTCGGGCGGCATGAAGCGGCGCCTCTCGCTGGCGCGAGCGCTGGTCAACGCCCCGCGCCTGCTGCTGCTCGACGAGCCCACCACAGGCCTGGACCCGCAGGCGCGCCATTTGATGTGGGAGCGGCTGCAGCGCCTGGTCCAAGGTGGCACTTCGATTCTGCTGACCACGCACTTCATGGACGAGGCCGAGCGCCTGTGCTCCCGCCTCATCGTGCTCGACCACGGCAAGAAGATTGCCGAAGGCGCGCCCCGCGCCCTGATTGCCGAGCACCTGGAGCGCGAGGTGGTGGAAGTTTATGGCGCCGGAGCACTGGCCTTGCAGCACGACGCCCGGCTCGCGCCGCTGGCCGAGCGCATCGAGGTGAGCGGGGAGACGGTGTTTTTCTATACCCAGAATGCGCACCCGCTGCTTGATGTACTGCTGGAGCACCCGCAGCTGCGCACCCTGCACCGGCCGGCGAATCTGGAGGATTTGTTCTTGAAACTCACCGGCCGCCAAATAAGGGAGGACGCATGACGCCAAGTGAAGTGGCCCGCCCGCCCAGCCTCTGGCGCGCGCCCGACCTCTCGCGCAACTGGTGTCCGGTGTTTCTGCGCAACCTGCTGGTCTGGCGCAAGCTCGCCATTCCCAGCCTGGTGGGCAACATCGCCGAGCCGCTGATGTGGCTGGTGGCCTTCGGCTACGGCATGGGGGCGCTGGTGGGCAAGCTCACGGTGCATGGCGAGCCGGTGCCCTACATCCTGTTTTTGGCCAGTGGCTCGATCTGCATGAGCGCCATGAACGCGGCGAGCTTCGAGGCGCTGTATTCGGCCTTCTCGCGCATGCACGTGCAAAAGACCTGGGAAGGCATCATGAACACACCGGTCAGCCTCGACAGCGTGCTGCTGGCCGAGCTGCTGTGGGCGGCGTTCAAGGCGCTGTTCACGGTGACGGCGATTTTGCTGGTGATGCTGGCGCTCGGCATCAGCCACAGCCCCAAACTGCTGGTGGCCTGGCCGGTGCTGCTGTGCGTGGGCATCATGTTCTCGGCGATTGCGCTCATCTTCAATGCGCTGGCCAAGGGCTACGACTTCTTCACCTACTACTTCACCCTGGTGCTGACGCCGCAGATGTTCCTCTCGGGGGTGTTCTTCCCGCGCGAGCAACTGCCGCCGCTGGTGCACACGATTTCGGACTGGCTGCCGCTGACCAACGCAGTGGAACTGGTGCGGCCGCTGTTCATGGACGAGTGGCCCCAGCACGTGCTGCAGAGCGGGGGGACGCTGATTGCCACCACCGTGCTGGCGTTCTGGGTAGCACTGGCGTTGACGCGCAAGCGTTTTCGCGCATGATGCAGTCGCCATGACGAACCGCGCCGCGCCCCTGTTGCTGCCCGAGCACGTCGCCTGGATCAACGCTGGCGTCTCGGGCATCGTCGCCTCGCGCTCGGCCACCAGCCAACCCAGCATCGCACGCGCCCTGGCGCTTTCCATGCGCCCGGATGGGCGCAAGCTCACCGCCCTTCTGCGCCCTGACCAGAGCCGCGAGCTACTGAGCGATCTGCAAGCCGGCCGGCCGATGGCGATCGTCCTCAGCCAGCCGAGCACCAACCGCACGCTGCAGCTCAAGGCGTCCCGCGCGCGGGTGCGCTCTGCGACGGCTTACGAGCAAGCTGCTCAGTCCGCGTACGTTGCCGCCATGCAGCGAGAGATTGGCTCGCTCGGCTACCCGCCCGAGTTCGTCGCCGCCCTGCTTCACGTTGCGCAGCCGCAGGAACTGGTGGCGGTCGAGATAGCGCCCGAGCAGGCGTTCGACCAAACGCCGGGGCCGCGCGCCGGGTCGCCGCTGCGCGCCCTGGAAGGCTCGACATGAAGGCACGCGCCGAACCCGACCTTCGGCCGCTGCGAGCCTGCCTGGAAGGCGCGGTTCCCGGAATGGTCGCGACCTGCGATGCCGAAGGCATGCCCAACGTGGCCTACCTCTCGCAGGTGGTGTACGTGGACGAGATGCATGTCGCGCTGTCGTTCCAGTTCTTCAACAAAACGCGGCGCAACATCTTGGTCAACCCCTGCGCCACGGTGCTGCTGACCGACCCGGGCACAGGGCTGCTGCACCGGTTGCATCTGCGCTATCTGCGCACGGAGGACTGCGGCCCCTTGTTTGAAGGCATGCGGGCGCAACTTGCGGGCATTGCCTCGCATGAAGGCATGGCCGACGTGTTTGTGCTGCGGGGGGCCGACATCTACCGCGTCGAAGACATTGAATCGCTGCCGGGTGAAGGCCTGAGCCCTGCGCCCGCCCGCTGCGACCTGCTGCACGCGCTGCGCCGCTGCTGCCAGGACCTGGCGCAGTGCACCGCGCTGGAGGACCTGGTGCAGGCCTTGTTTGCCGGCATGCGCGCCTACATGGGCGTGGAGCACGCCATGGTGCTGCTGCCCGACAGCGCGACCGGCCGGCTCTACACCGTGGCGAGCATGGGCTATGCGCAGTCCGGCGTGGGGTCCGAAGTGGGGCTTGGCCAGGGCGTTATCGGTGTGGCAGCGCAGCAGCGCACTGCGGTGCGCATCAGCCATGTGACGCACGCCAGCCTGTACACGCATTCCATCCGCCGCAGCATGGCGGCCGACGCCACTCCCGCCGGGCAGGATATCCCCTACCCCGGCCTCGATGCACCAGGCAGCCAGCTGGCCATTCCCCTGCTGGCCGCCGGCCGCATGCTCGGCGTGGTGTTCGTGGAAAGCGCCGACGAAATGCGCTTTGGCTACCAGGAAGAAGACGCGCTGGTGGCACTGGCCGGCCAACTGGCGGTGGCGCTGGACCCGCTGCGCGCGTTCGCAGAGCACGCCGAACCGGCCGAACCTGCGCTGGCAAGCGCCCGGCCGCTCACCGGAACGCCCGTGCGCGTGCGCCATTTCAGCGCCAACGACAGCGTATTCCTCAACGACGACTATCTGATCAAGGGCGTTGCCGGCGCCATCTTCTGCAAGCTGCTGCGCGAAACGCTTGCGACGGGCCGGGTGGATTTCTCCAACCGCGAACTGCGGCTGGACGCAAGCCTCAAGCTGCCCGACGTGGCCGACAACCTGGAGGCGCGGTTGCTCTTGCTGCAGCGGCGGCTGCAGGAAAACAGCCCGCACATCCGGCTGGAAAAGACCGGCAGAGGGCGGCTGCGGCTGGTGCTCAAGCGCCCGGTGGAACTGGATACGGTTTCCCGCTGAGCGCCCTGCGCTCTCAAGGCAAGTCCTCCCTCGGGTCGGCTGCGCCGGCCTTGACGCCTGCAGCATCGAGCTGCGCGTACGCTGCAAGACACGCTGCCTTGAGCGCCAAGTACCGCTTTGTTATCGCACCGGCGAACAACGCAACGCGGGAACCCGGCGCACCCGGCATCCGAAGCTCCAGGCAAACGCGGCACACCCCTTGCGGCTCTGGATGCAGCGTGTGCCTGGCCCGTACTCGCAGGCCGGAGTGGGTACTCCACCAGGCAAAGTCGGTGCCTGCGCGCCACTCCGTGACCGGCGACGCCGCAAGCTCCGACAACAGCGCCCACACCAGCGCTTGTGGCGCGCGGATCGAATCGTCTGGGTGGTGTGGAAGCTTGGCATGTAGCGAGCGGCCTAGGACGCCTGCGCCAGCGCACCTTCGAGCTTGCTCCATTGCGTGGCGTTCAGGTGCTGGCGTGCCAGCGCGAGCGCCGCGGAAAAGGCCGGCAGTGGCGCCTCCTCGCGCATGCCGCGCATCAGGCCGGCGCGCTCGGCAGGGCTGAGGGCCGGCAGCATCCAGCGCAGGTCTTCCATCATTTCCTGCGGGGGAATGGCGGCACGCAGCGCATCCTCGATGCCCTGCAACTGCGCGTCGCTGAACCCAGCCCACAGCACTGCGTTGTGCTGGTGTTCCTCCATGAGCATGTGCTCGAAATTGTGGGCGACGAAGCGCGAGAGCTGGTGGTAGAGGCGGTGCGCTTCGCCCCGACGCAGCGCGGCAGGCAGACCCATGAGCCGCGTCGCAGCAGCGGCGATTCGCGCGATATCGGCTTCGTGCTCCACATGCTCGGCTGCGGCGCGTGCGCTCTCTCCGGGTGCGTGCTGCTCGATGGCGGGATGCACGAAAGCGTTCTCATGCTGCACGTGGCTGTGGCAGAAGTCCATGAGGCCCAGCACGCTTTGGCAGGTCTGGGCGCACTCCAGGTCGTCGTCAGTGTCCATGCGGCCCACCGCCACGAGCGCGTCGCACATGCAGGCGCGCAAGGCCTTGTGAATGGTGGCGTACATGTCCCACCGAACGGTGCCCTCCGGTTGGGCAATGGCGGTCAATTCCTCGCTGTCGAACTTCATGGCAAGTGCTTCCTTCGCGTCTGGCGCGTTGCGTTTCATGGCTCGTCCCTCCGGGCACGGTGCCCGGAGAGCCATGAAAGGAAGTCTAGAAATTCCGCTTGAAAATCGCCGTTAAAAATTTCTTATCCGCCCCTTGAGAAATCCTTATTTCGCCAGGCATCGGCGGCAAGCGTGCGGTTTTTCACGCCGCAGCGCGCAGCAAATCCACCGCCTTCTCGGCAATCATGATGGTCGGCGCATTGGTATTGCCGCTGACCACGCGCGGCATGATGGACGCGTCCACCACCCGCAGGCCCTGCATGCCGTGCACGCGCAGCTCGGCGTCCACCACGTCGAGCGGCCCCGGCCCCATGCGGCAGCTCCCCACCGGGTGGTAGATGGTGTCGGCGTGGTTGCGGATGAACCGCTCGATCTGCGCGTCGCTCGTGGCGCCGGCAGAGGCCTTGGACTCGCGCGCGCCAAACTTTGCCAGCGCGCTCTGGCCCAGGATTTCACGCATGCGGCGCACGCCGCGCACCAGGCGGTCCATATCGTCCTGCTCGCCGAGAAAGTTCGGGTCCACCAGCGGCAAGGCATTGGGGTCGCTGCTGGCGAGCTGCACGCTGCCCCGGCTCTTGGGCTGCAGCAGGCAGACGTGGCACGAGTAGCCGTGGCCCAGCACCGTCTTGCGGCCATGGTCCACCAGCTTGCCGATGACGAAGTGCAGTTGCAAATCCGGCGCGGCTTCCTCGGGGCGGCTCTTGATGAAACCGCCGGATTCGGCGAAGTTGGTGGTCAGCATGCCGCTGCGCGCGCGGCGCCACTCGCCGATGCCGCGCAGGATGCGCAGGGCGCCAGGGAGCGAAATACCGAACAGGTCGTAGAGGCCCGGCGCGTCCATGACCTGCACGACATCCACGTGGTCGTGCAAATGCAGGCCGACGCCGGGCAGATCGTGCGCCACGGCAATTGCGTGCTGCTGCAGCTGCGTGCCCGGCCCGATGCCCGAGAGCATCAGCAACTGCGGCGAGAGCAGCGCGCCGGCCGACAGCAGCACTTCGCGCGAACAGCGCAGCGTCTGGCGCACACCGCCCTGCTCGTACTCGACACCCACCGCGCGCTTGCCGTCGAGCACGATACGCGTGGCGCGCGCGCCGGTAATCACCCGCAGGTTCGGCCTGGAGAGGTGCGGCGTGAGATACCCCTTGGCGGCGCTGAAGCGCTCGCCGTTCTTGTGCGTGACCTGGTACAGGCCCACGCCTTCCTGCGAAGGGCCGTTGAAGTCGCCGTTGCGGACTTCGCCAGCCTGCACGCCGGCGTCAACAAAATACTGCGCAAAGGGGTTGGGCGAGCGCAGGTCCATGACGTTGAGCGGCCCGCCGCTGCCGTGCAATGCGTCGGCGCCGCGCTCGTTGTGTTCGGAGCGCTTGAAGTAAGGCAACACGTCGTCCCACGCCCAGCCGGGGTTGCCCTGCGCCGCCCAGTGGTCGTAGTCCGCGTGCTGGCCGCGCGCGTAGATCATGGCGTTGATCGAGCTGGACCCCCCCAGCACCTTGCCGCGCGGCTGGTAGCCCCGGCGGCCGTTCAGACCGGGCTGGGGCGTGGTGTTCTGGCCCCAGCCGTTGAGTTCGTACTTGGCCATCACAGCCAGGCCAGCCGGGCAGTGAATCAGCACACTGCTGTCGGGTTTGCCGGCCTCCAGCAGGCACACGCGCACCGCCGGGTCTTCGCTGAGGCGCCCCGCCAGCACGCAGCCGGCCGAGCCGCCGCCAATCACGATGTAGTCGAACATGGGTCTCCTTGGTTGTGGGGCCACCGTCTTCGAGCGGCGGCTCTGGCGCACCTTAACCGCAAGCGCAGGCGATTCTCGCTACCATCGTTCAGGTCTGTTTCACTTTGAAGAGAGCTCTCTATATGGAAATCACAAAGGTTGGCATCATCGGCGCGGGCACCATGGGCAACGGCATCGCGCAGGCCTGCGCAGTGGCGGGCGTGGACGTGGTGATGGTGGATATCTCGGACGCGGCCGTCCTCAAGGGCGTCGCAACAGTCGCCAACAGCCTGGACCGCCTGATCAAGAAGGAAAAGATCAGCGGCGCCGACAAGGATGCCGCATTGGCGCACATCCACACTTCGACGAATTACGCCGACCTCAAGGGCGCACAGCTCATCATCGAGGCGGCGACGGAGAACTACGAGCTCAAGCTCAAGATCTTGAAGCAGGTCGACGCCATGGCGGGGCCCGAGGTGCTGATCGCATCGAACACCTCGTCGATCTCGATCACCAAACTGGCGGCCGCCACTTCGCGCCCTGGCCATTTCATCGGTATGCATTTCTTCAACCCGGTGCCGATGATGGCGCTGGTGGAGCTGATTCGCGGTGTGCAAACGAGCGATGCCACGCACGACGCTGTCAAGGCACTGGCGCTGCGGCTGGGCAAGTCGCCCATCACGGTGAAGAACGCGCCGGGCTTTGTCGTCAACCGCATCCTGGTGCCCATGATCAACGAAGCTTTCTTCGTACTGGCCGAAGGCCTGGCCACACCCGAAGACATCGACGCCGGCATGAAGCTTGGCTGCAACCAGCCCATCGGCCCGCTGGCTCTGGCCGACATGATTGGCCTGGACGTGTGCCTGGCGGTGATGGAGGTCTACCTGCAGGAGTTCGGCGACAGCAAATACCGCGCCTGCCCACTGCTCAAAGAGCTGGTGGCCGCAGGGCACCTTGGGCGCAAGACAGGGCGCGGCGTGTACGGGTACTGACGGTTCATGGGGGTTTATCGGGGGTTCATTGGGTCTGGCCCCGATGAACCCCCGCGCAGCCAACGCACTGCACCGCCATGCATATCGGACAATTACATTGCGCACAATTTAATTGTCCGCTACAATTTGGCCATGCTATCGCGACTCCCGCCCTCCAGCCCACCCGAACTGCTGCTCGACCACCAGCTCTGTTTCGCGCTGTATTCGGCGTCGCTTGCCATGACCAAGGTGTACAAGCCGCTGCTGGATGCCCTAGGCCTCACCTACCCCCAATACCTGGTGCTCCTGGTGCTGTGGGAGCAGGACGATCTGCCTGTCTCCAGCATCGGCGAGCGCCTGTTTCTCGATTCCGGCACGCTCACTCCGCTGCTCAAGCGCCTGGAGGCTGCGGGTTGGCTGCAGCGCACCCGCGACAGCGCGGACGAGCGGCGCGTGCGCATCGCCCTCACCCCGGCGGGTCGCGCGCTGCAGCAGCAGGCGCGCAGCGTACCGGCCTGTGTGCGCGCCTACAGCCAGCTCGAATTGCCGCAAATCCACGCGCTGAAGTGCCAACTGCAGGCGTTGCGCGGCACCCTCGCCGCTGTCGGCATGGCCACAGATTCCGTTTGTCCCCCGCCTGCACCGCAGGCACAACCTTGAAGGAACCCACCATGACCACGCTCGAAAAAGTTCTGTACACCGCCAAAGCCCACACCATCGGCGGCCGCGAAGGGTCGTCCCGCAGCGACGACGGCCGCCTGGACGTAAAGCTCTCTTCGCCCGGCACGCCTGGCACCGGCACCAACCCCGAGCAGATGTTTGCCGCCGGCTACTCGGCCTGCTTCATCGGCGCCATGAAGGCCGTGGCCGGCAAGACGCAGCTCACGCTGCCGCAAGACCTGGCCGTGGACGCCGAAGTGGACCTGGGCCCCATCCCCAACGCCTACGGCATTGCCGTGCGCATGAAGGTATCACTGCCTGGCATGGACCGTGATGCTGCGCAAAAGCTGATCGACGCCGCCCACCAGGTGTGCCCGTACTCCAACGCAACGCGCGGCAACATCGACGTGAACATCACCCTGGCATAAGCACACAGGCGGGATTCAAGCGGGCGGCTGCTGGCGCAGCGCCCGCACTTCCTCGCGCAAGACGCGGATGTCGTCGCGCAGCAGGCTGATCTCGCCGGCAAGGTCTTCTTCGAACACCACCTCGTCGGCCTGCGCGTCCTTTTCCACAAAGATGGCCGCCAGCGAGGCCGTCGCCAGCGACAGCACCGCCAGACCCAGCAGCACCACCAGCACCGCAAAGCCGCGCGAGGCGTGGGTGCTGGGCACGATATCGCCATAGCCCACCGTGGCCGCCGTGGTGAAGGCCAGCCACAGGCCGTCGGCCAAGGTCTTCACACCCGGGTCCAAGGCCCAGAAGCCCACGCCGCCGATCAGCAGAATCAGCGTGCACAGCACCAGCGAATACAACACGCCGCGGCGTGCGATGTGCAGTCGTTTGTTCAAAGCGGGCACGGGGGCACCTTGTCTGTCCGGCCGAAGCCGGGCGTTTCGCGCAAAGGCCCATTGTCGCCGTGGCCGGCCTTGTGCCCGCTGTCTCACAAGGCTCTCCCAGGCATTGAGACGCCCACCGCTTTGGGCTACTGTCGCGAAATGACCACCACCCTCCTCGTTCGCCAGAACCAACTGGCCACCACCCGCCTTGTTTCGGCACCCGACACGCCCCTTGTCGATGGCCAGGTGCGCGTGCGCGTCGATGCGTTCGCGCTCACCGCCAACAACGTCACCTACGCGGCCCTGGGCGACCTGCTGAACTACTGGGGCTTCTTTCCCAGCGGTGAAGAGGGCTGGGGCATCGTGCCGGTCTGGGGCTTTGGCACGGTGGTGGAATCTGCGCACCCCGACATCGCCGTCGGCGAGCGCCTGTACGGCTACTGGCCCATGGCGAGCAGCGCGGTGCTCTCGCCCGAGCGCGCCAACGCCGCCGGGTTCAGCGATGGCGCAGCGCACCGCGCGGGATTGCACGCGGTCTACAACCACTACCTGCGCAGCAGCGCCGACCCGTTCTACCGGAACGACAACGAAGACCTGCAGGCGCTCTTGCGCCCGCTGTTCGTCACGTCCTGGCTGATCGACGACTTTCTGGCCGACCAGCAGTTCTTCGGCGCGCGCCGCCTGCTGCTCTCCAGCGCCTCCAGCAAGACCGCCTGGGGCACGGCGTTTCAACTGGCGCAGCGCGGCGGCCTGGAGGTGGTGGGCCTCACCTCACCCGACAACGTGGCGTTCTGCGAGAGCCTGGGCTGCTACGACCGCGTGCTGGCCTACGATGCCCTGGAGCAACTCGGCGGTGCCCAGGCCAGTGTCTACATCGATTTCGCCGGCAGCGTGGCCTTGCGAAAGCGCATCCACGCGCACTTTACGGGGCTGGCCTACAGCTGCTCCGTCGGCGCCAGCCACGTGCAGGACCTGGGCGGCGCCGGGCAGTTGCCAGGGCCGCGCCCGGTGATGTTCTTCGCCCCCGCACAGGTCAAGAAACGCCACGGCGAGTGGGGCGCGCAAGGGCTGAACGATCGCCTGGTGGGCGCCTGGAACCAATTGCGCACCGCAGTGCAATCGCCGCCCGCGCCCTGGCTGGTGGTGCAGCGGCACCTCGGCCCCGAGGCCACGCAGGCCTTGTTCCAGGATGTGCTCGCCGGCCACGGCGATCCGCGCACCGGCCACATCGCCAGTCTGCAGGCAGAGCGCGGCGAGGGCGACAATGGGGCATGAGCCCACCCGACGCCACTGAACAGCCTCCCTTCGAAAACCACGCAACCGGCACCGACCCGCACCCCTACGCGCGCCTGAGCCCCGACCAGGTGCTCGACGCCCTGGCCAGCGTCGGCCTGTATGGCGATGGGCGCCTGATGGCGCTGTCGTCGTACGAGAACCGGGTCTACCAGGCCACGCTGGAAGACGGCGAGCGCGTCGTCGCCAAGTTCTACCGGCCGCAGCGCTGGAGCCGGGCGCAAATCCTCGAAGAACACGCCTTTGCCGCCGAGCTGGTGGAGGCCGAGGTGCCGGCCGTGGCGCCGCTGGTGCTGGGTGGCCAGACGGTGCACCAGCATGGCGATTTCCTCTTCTCGGTGAGCCCCTGGCGCGGCGGCCGCACGCCCGAGCTGGACGATTGGGAGGTGCTGGAATGGATAGGCCGCTTCCTCGCGCGCCTGCACACCGTGGGCGCGGCCAGGCCGTTTGCCGAGCGCCCGGCGCTGGACGTGCAGAGCTTTGGCGAAGAACCACGCGACTGGCTGGTGGCGCATGCCGCCGTGCCGCTGGACATGCAATCGCGCTGGCTGGACGTGTGCCAGCGCGCTCTTGAAACCATAGCTGCCAGCGCTGTTCCATCAAGCGCCGGAGGCCAATTTAGCCTTAAAACCTCCACCCAGATCCGCCTGCATGGCGACTGCCACCCCGGCAACATTCTCTGGACCCCGCTGGATGAGTGGGGCCGCGGCGGCCCGCACTTTGTCGACCTGGACGACGCGCGCAGTGGGCCAGCGGTGCAGGACTTGTGGATGCTGCTCTCGGGCGACCGGCGCCAGCGCACCGGACAATTGAGTGCGCTGCTGGAGGGCTACGAGCAGTTCCGCAGCTTCGACCGGCGCGAACTGGCCCTGATCGAGCCGCTGCGCACGCTGCGCCTCATCCACTACAGCGCCTGGCTGGCACGGCGCTGGCACGACCCGATCTTTCCGATCAACTTCCCCTGGTTTGGCTCAAGCGACTACTGGAGCGGGCAGATCGCCTTGCTGGAAGACCAGATCGAGGCCATGCACGAAGAACCACTGGCAGCCTGACCCGCCAAGGGTGGTTCTTGTATGCTGCAAGGTCTTGCCACTACCCCACACAACAGCACCCATGAAAGACAAGCTGCGCACCTTGTTTTCCATCCGCACCAAGCGCGCGGCGCCGCCCGTCGGTCCCTTGCCTCCGGTTGGAGCGTCCATCATGTGCGGCAGTCTGAAGATGCAGGTCACCCACCCCATGCCGCGCGAGCTGTGGGACTGGATGGTGCTCTCGGGCTGGCGCAACGTCCCGGTCGCCAAAGACCGGCGCCAGAGCGTGGTACTGCCCGAGCGGACCCTCAAAGATCTGATGGATGCCGCCCCCACCGAGCGCGATGCGCTGCACGCCCGGATACTGCGCTCGGCAAAACGGCCCGTCTGACACGCCGCTGCACCTGCAGTACCGTCAGATCACTTTAGTTTTGATAGCTGCTAACGCTTACTGGGTAAGCGCTAGCAGCTATTTTTAACTAGATTTTAGACCAGCAGCGCATTCACCCGACGCACGTAGGCCGCCGGATCGTCCGGCAAGCCGCCTTCGGCCAGCAGCGCCTGGTCGAACAGAATGTTCGCCAGGTCGTTGAAGTGCACGCTGCCGTCGAGCTTCTTCACCAGCGGGTGCTCGGGGTTCACTTCCAGCACAGGCTTGGATTGGGGCGCCTGCTGGCCGGCCTGCTTGAGCATCCGGGCAAGTTGCGTGCTCATGCCGTCGTCCTGCACCACCAGGCAGGCGGGTGAATCGACCAGGCGCGAGGTGACGCGCACGTCTTCGGCCTTGTCCTTGAGCGCTTCCTTGAGCTTGGCCAGCAGCGGCTTGAAGGCCTCGGCGGCTTCTTCAGTGGCCTTCTTTTCAGCCTCGTCCTGCAGCTTGCCCAGATCGACCGCACCCTTGGCCACGCTTTGCAGTGGCGTGCCGTCGAAGTCCTGCAGGTAGTTCAGTGCCCACTCGTCGACCCGGTCGGTCATGAGCAGCACTTCGATGCCCTTCTTCTTGAAAACTTCGAGCTGCGGGCTGTTCTTGGCGGCGGCCAGGGTGTCGGCGGTGATGTAGTAGATGGCCTCCTGGCCTTCCTTCATGCGCGCCTTGTAGTCGGCGAACGAAACGCTGGCCGTGTCGCTTGACGTGGAGGCAAAGCGCAGCAGCTTGGCCAGGCGCTCGCGGTTGCCGAAATCTTCGCCCAGGCCTTCCTTGAGCACCGCGCCGAACTCGGCGTAGAACTGGCTGTACTTGCCTTCCTTGGCCTTGTCGTCGGCGTCGACCACATCGGTCACACCGTCGGCGTTGGCTGCGGCGTCGTGCCTGTCGTGCTTGGCCAGGTCTTCGAGCATGGAGAGCACGCGCTTGGTCGAACCTTCGCGGATGGCGCGCACGTCGCGGCTTTCCTGCAGCAGCTCGCGGCTGACGTTGAGCGGCAGGTCGCTGGAATCGATCACGCCCTTGACGAAGCGCAGGTAGCTGGGCATCAGCGCCTCGGCGTCGTCCATGATGAAGACGCGCTTGACGTAGAGCTTGATGCCGGCCTTCTTGTCGCGGTTCCACAGGTCGAACGGGGCCTTGGCGGGGATATAGAGCAGTTGCGTGTACTCGGTGTTGCCCTCGACGCGGTTGTGCGCCCAGGTCAGCGGGGCCTCGTGGTCGTGGCTGATGGCCTTGTAGAACTCCTGGTACTGCTCGTCGGTGATGTCCTTCTTGGGGCGGGTCCACAGGGCGCTGGCCTTGTTCACGGCTTCCCATTCGCCTGTCTTGACCATGCCGCCGGGCTGGCGGCCGCCATTTTCGTCGCCGGGGGTCAGCAGCTCGCCGTCTTTCCACTCTTCCTTTTCCATCAGGATGGGCAGGCTGATGTGGTCGGAGTATTTGGCGATGACGCTCTTGAGCTTCCAGGCGTTGAGGTATTCCTCGGCGTCGGCGCGCAGGTGCAGGATGACGCTGGTGCCGCGTGCGGGCCGGTCAATTGGCTCGACCTGGAAATCGCCGCTGCCGCCGCTGACCCAGCGCACGCCTTCATTGGCGGGCAAACCGGCGCGGCGCGACTCCACGGTGATCTTGTCGGCGACGATGAAGCCCGAATAAAAACCCACGCCGAACTGGCCGATGAGCTGGGCGTCCTGCTTCTGGTCGCCCGTGAGCTTGCCCATGAAGTCCTTGGTGCCGCTCTTGGCAATGGTGCCCAGGTGGTCAATGGCCTCTTGCGCGCTCATGCCGATGCCGTTGTCGGCAATGGTGAGCGTCCTGGCGTCCTTGTCGAAAGACACGCGCACTTCCAGGTTGGGCGCGTCTTCGTACAGCGCTGGCGTGTCCAGCGCCTCGAAACGCAGCTTGTCGCAGGCGTCGGAGGCGTTGGAGATCAGCTCGCGCACGAAGATTTCGGGGTTCGAATACAGCGAGTGCGTGACCAGGTGCAGCAGCTGGGCCACTTCGGCCTGGAAGGACAGGGTTTGTTTGCTCATACGGATAGGTTGACGAAACGACAATGGAAAGAAGACGAAAGCACCGCCCCAGGACGGGCGTGGCGCTTGCAAGCCCCCATTTAGGGGCGGGCGGGGCGGGTTTCAAGCGCCGGCGGCACGCAGGGCGCAACCCGAAAGAAACTCAAATTCAATAGCTGCTAGCGCTTACTGTATAAGCCATAGAGCCATATTTGATGGTTATTTTTAACCGTCGGTGTTGATGCGCCGGACCAGCATTTGCAGCATGCCGTCGGCCTTCTCGTTGGCCACCTGGCAGGTGCCTGCGGCTGCATGCCCGCCGCCGCCAAATTCGAGCATCAGGTTGCCGACATGCGTCTTGCTGCTGCGGTCCAGAATCGACTTGCCCGCGGCCAGCACGGTGTTCTGCTTTTGCAGGCCCCACATCACGTGGATGGAGATGTTGGCCGTGGGGAACAGTGCGTAGATCATGAAGCGGTTGGTCGCCCAGATGGTCTCCTCGGGCCGCAGGTCCAGCACCACCAGGTTGCCGATCTGAATGGCGCACTGCAGGATCTGCTCCTTGGCCCTGGCCGCATGGTCGCGGTACAGCGCCACGCGCTCCTGCACGTCGGGAAGATCCAGAATCTGCTCGATCGTGTGGTCGCGGCAGTATTGGATCAGGTCCATCATCAGCGCGTAGTTGCTGATGCGGAACTCCCGGAAGCGCCCCAGGCCGGTGCGCGAATCCATCAGGTAGTTCAGCAGCACCCAGCCCTGCGGGTCGAGGATGTCGTCCCGCGAGTATTGGGCCGAGTCCGCCTGGTCCACGGCCGCCATCATCTCGTCGGTGATGTGCGGGAAAGCCGCCTTGCCGCCGTAGTGGTTGTAGACCACGCGCGCCGCCGACGGCGCATGGGCTTCGATGATGTGGTTCACGTCGCGGCGCCCCGCGTTGCGAACCGTCTCGGATTCGTGGTGGTCGAACACCAGGTGCGCGCCTGGCACATACGGCAGGTTGGTGGTGATGTCGCGCTCGGTGATGGCGATCTTGCCGTCCTGCATGTCCTTGGGGTGCACGAAGGTGATCTCGTCGATCAGGTCCAGTTCGTTGAGCAGCACGGCGCAGACCAGGCCATCGAAGTCGCTGCGCGTCACCAAGCGGTATTTTTTGTTTTCCACGTTGTCTCCTTGGGAAGGCAATGGTAGCGCCGCGCTGCTGCGTCAGGGCGTCAGCCACTGCACCAGTTGTTGCGCCACGCGCGGGTTGTCGAGCAATTGCAGGTGTCCCACGCCATACACCACCAGTTGGTGGCTCTTGGCAAACACCAGCGCATGCGCGGGCTGCTCGTGCTGACCCAGCGCGCTGGCCAATGGCACCAGGCCATCGCCCAGCAGGCGCTCGGCCAGCGGGCTGCGCTGGCGCGCCAGGGTGGCCGCCACGGCGAAGCAGGCAACGCCGTCAGGCAAAGGCAGCGGCTGGCGCTTGTCCGGGCTTCTGCGGAAGCGGTCGTGCCCCTGCCAGTCGGCGTCCTGCACATGGCCATAGCGCAGGTCGGTGATGCCGGCGCTGCGCAGTTGCCCCAAGCGGGCAAAGGGCCGGCTCCAGGGCGTGCTGCCGAGGATCGCGTCCACCCAGTTGCCAGCGCGCTCCAGCGGCGCGCCGTGGTGCGGCGTGCCCAGAAACACCAGCTTGTCCAGGCGCCCGATCCATTGCTGGCCGGCATCCGCCGCGTGCTGGCAGGCGCTGCGCATCACCAGGCCGCCCATGCTGTGCACCAGCACCGTGAATTCCTGCACCGGCACCGGCCAATCGGCCAGCAGGGTTTCGATGCGGCCGGCCAGCTCGCGTCCGTTGACGGAGGTGTGCAGGCCGGTGTTGTAGCGCACATAGACCGGCGTATAGCCCAGCTCCTTGGCCAGCAGTGCGCCATGGTCGTGGCCTGCGCGCTGCCACTGCAGGTCGTTCATGCACAGGCCATGCAGCAGCAGCAACACCTTGCCGGTCGCCTGGCCCGAGGCGCCCAGCGCCGCCAGGTCGATGGGGCGGCCCTGCTGGCGCAGCTCCATGGGCAGCGCCAGCGGGTTGCCGTCGGCGGCCAGGCGGTCGCCCATGACGCCATTGAGCGCCGCCAGCACGGCTTCGCGCTCAGGCGGGGGCGCGGCGCTGGCTTCGCTGCCGCGATCCAGAAAGGGTTCGAGCCGCAGCAGGGCGGTCTGCAGGCCCACACCCACCAGCCGCGTGACGCCGCGAATGCCCTGGTACACCAGCCCCGTGAGTCCGCGCGTTCGCCCGGAAGCCTTGCCGCCCGGCAGCCCCATGCTGTCCAGGACCGAGCGGTGCACGCCCTCGGCAATGTCGGTCACGCCAGCCGTGGCCAGCGTGGCCAGGCGGGCCACACCGCGCGCATCGGTGGCGCGCAGTTGCCGCACGGCTGCGGCGGTTGCAGCGGCGGCGCGTGCGGTCTTGCTCTTGGGGTCCTTGGGCATTGAGGAAGTCGCTGTCATGTGGGTTCCAGAAATGGACGACGGGCTGACCGCGCTCGCTTAGAAATGCTCGTTCGCAGAGAGAAAGCGCCACTGCCCCACCGGCAGCGCACCCAGCGTGATGCGGCCGATGCGGATGCGCTTCAATCCCACTACCTTCAGACCTACCTGCTCGCACATGCGGCGAATCTGGCGCTTCTTGCCTTCGGTCAGCACGAAACGCAGTTGCTCGGGGTTTTGCCAATCCACCTTGGCGGGCTTGAGCGGCTGGCCGTCCAGGCTCAGGCCGTGGCGCAGACGTTCGAGCAGCGCCTGGGGAAACACCGCCTGCACGTTGGTGCGCACCGGATCACGCTCGTCAATTTCCTGCAAGGGCTCAGCGCGCTCGCCCGAACGCCGTGCGTCTGCCCCTTCATAGACCACGCGCACCAGGTATTCCTTGTCGACGCTGGAATCCTCACCGATGAGCTGGCGCGCCACGCGACCGTCCTGCGTCAGCACCAGCAGCCCCACCGAGTCGATATCCAGCCGCCCGGCGGGCGCCAGGCCGCGCAGTTGCGGCGGCGAAAAGCGCAGGCCACTGTGGTCTTCGCGCCATTGGCTGCGCGGGTTGATGAGTGCCGCCGCCGGCTCGTGGCCGTCTTCGGCCTGGCCAGACACGTAGCCCATGGGCTTGTGCAGCAGGATGGTGACCTGCTTGTCCTGCTGGCGCTGCGCTGCGCGCTCCACCGTGATCTTGTCCTGCGCAGTGACGCGCATGCCCATCTCGGCCACGGCGCCGTTGACGTAGACCCAACCGTGCGCAATCCAGTCGTCGGCTTCGCGGCGCGAGCACACGCCCAGCTCGGCCAGGCGCTTGTTGAGCCGTGTGCTGTCGCCGGGCGAGAGCGCGCTCGCGGCCACTGCGGCCGGCTTGGCTGGTGCGCGTGCGCTGCGCTGCGCGGGTGGTGGGCGAACCGCAGCCGGCGGACGGGCCACGGGTGACGTGCGTGCCGCAGGGCGCGGCGCCGCCAGCACCGGGCGGCGCAGAAGCGGGCGGGCCGCAGCGGCTGGCGTTTGCGGCTCGGTCGGTTCACGCGGGGTGGACGGAGAGCGGGGAGGGCGGGGTTCGGCCATGGGTGCAGACAACAGAGGAACGAGCGCAACAGAGGAACGAGCGCAACAGACAAAAGCGCCACGGGCGGCGGGGGGCAGCGGGGGGTGGCCTGCCTCAAGGCGCGGCCACGAACGCTGCTCCGGGGCCGGCGTGCCAGCCAAGAAATTGCTCCGCCGGCAGGGGACGGCTGATGTGGTAGCCCTGCGCTTCGTCGCACGCCATGGCGCGCAGGCGCTCCATGAGCGCCGCATCTTCCACGCCTTCGGCCACCACAGTCAACCCCAGATTGTGCGCGAGGTCGATGGTGGAACGCACGATCTGCGCGTCGCCGCCGCCGCTTTGCATGCCGAGCACGAAGGACTTGTCGATCTTGAGCTCGTTCACCGGCAGGCGCTTCAAGTAGGCGAGCGACGAGTAGCCGGTGCCAAAGTCGTCAATCGAAAGCTTGAAACCCTGCTGCGCCAGGCGGTTGAGCATGGCTTCGGCGCGCTGCGGGTCGTCCATGATGGCGCTCTCGGTGATCTCCAGGCAAAAGCTCCCGGCGCTCACCTGGTAGCGCTCCAGGATGGCGCCCAGGCGCAAGCTCAGTTCCGGGTCCAGCAGGTCTCTCGTGGACAGGTTCACCGAGATATGAAGATCGGCCGTGCGGGCGAGCGACTGCGCCAGCAGCATCGCCACCTGCTCGAACACCCACAGGGTGAGCTGGCGCACAAACCCGGTCTGCTCGGCAAAGGGAATGAATTCCATGGGCGGCACCAGGCCGCGCTGCGGGTGCTGCCAGCGCAGCAGCGCTTCGGCGGCAGCGCCGGCGCCGCGCTGCAGCGCCACCTTGGGCTGCAGGTACAGGCGCAACTCGCCCTGCTCGACCGCACGCCGCAGGTCCCCCAGCAGCGAGAGGGTCTGGGCGCTCGACGAATCAAGCGCCGGGTCGTACAACAAGGCCACGGCAAGGCGCTTCTTGGCGCCATACATGGCGATCTCGGCGCGGTTGATCAGCATGTCGGCATCCACGGCGTGGTCTGGCCACAGGGCAATGCCCATGCTGGCGCTTAAATCCACCGTCTGGTCGTCGAAATGAAGGGGCGTCTCGAAGGCACGCGCGATGCGCTCGGCAATCTGCAGCGCCGCCTGCGCGTCGGTGACATGCAGCAGCAGTGCGAACTCGTTGCCGCCATGGCGCGCCAGCATGTCCCCCGGCTCTCCCACCATGGGCTGCAGGCGGCCCGCCACCGCCTGCAGCAGCCGATCGCCAAAGGCGTAGCCGAGCACGTCGTTGACGTGCTTGAAACGGTCAAGGTCAAGCACCAGCACGGCAAGGCGGTGGCCGAGCACGGGGTCGGTCCGCAAGGCGTCCATCACCGCACCGCGAAAGCGCTCCCGGTTGGGCACGCCGGTAAGGCGGTCGCGGTAGGCGAGATCGCGGATTTCACTTTGCTGGCGCGCAATGTCCAGGCGCATGTGGTCGAAGGAACGCGCCAGGTCGCCCACCTCGTCGTTGCGCCCGGTGTGTTCCATGGGCACGCTGTAGTTGCCCTTGGAAAGCAAGCGCGTGGCAACCAGCAACGCGCGCAGCGGCGTGGTCACGCGCCGGGCCATGGCGCTGCTGCCCAGCGCAAACAGCAGCAGGCCGGCGGCGGTGATGACGGCCAGCAACCACTGCAGTTGGCGGTAGGGTGCGACCAGCTCGTCGACCGAGCGCAGCAGCAGCGCTTCAGACGGCGCGCCCAGGTGCGAGAGCGCGCTGCGGCGTACCAGCAGCGTGCCCCGCTGCGTTTCGATTTCCCCGACCCCGCTGCCGGCTGCGCGCAAGGTCTTCAGCGAAGCTTCTGGCAGCGTACTGACAGGCACGGAAAAGCCGCCTTTTCCATCGGCCACTCGCACCGCCACATCCACTGCCAGCAACTGGCGCATTTCTTCGGCCAGCGGCTGGCCCACGGGAAACCCCATCAACACCCAGCCGATGACCAGCGGAGCGCGCAGCGGCACCATGACGAACTGGTGCGGCAGGCCATTGACCACCGCGATCTGACTGCCCGCTGGCTCTGCCGCCAGCGCCGGTACCACCTGCGCGAGCGTGGCGGACAATTGCTTCATACCGCCGCCCGGGCTGCTGATGGCGCGCACCGCGAGACGGGTGTCGAGCAAAGCGGTCACGGCGGCGCCAATGCGCGCGCCATGGTTCTCCAGCGCCGACTCGATGGTCTGGGTATCCCCCGAGCTGACGGCCGAGCGAAAGCCGTAGTCCGCCGCCAGCAGGGCCGATCCCTGGCGCAGCCGCTCGGCCTTTTGCTCCAGCAGCCGCTGCCAGACACGCCCATCGGTATCGAGCTCCCGGGCAATCTGTGCCCGTGCGTTGCGCTCAATGCTGGCGCGCACCACGGCGAACCCGGCGAGCTGCACGGCCAGCAGCAGGAGCAGGGACATACCGACCAGCCGCGCAACCAGGCTGTGGCGCAGACCGCGCAGCGTCAAGGGGCCAGCCCAGTCAAGGTGACCTCGGCGCTGAGCGCTGCCGAGCCCACCACCAGCGGCTGCGCCAAGGCTGCAGCGCCCACCGGCAAACCGGGATGCCAAGTGCGCAACTGGTAGGTGCCCGGGGGTACGTCGCCGAGCACAGCCTGGCCTGCAGGCTGTCCAGGCATGCCGCTCTGGGCGAAGTACGGCGTATCGACCACCAGAATCCAGCCGACCATCTGATCGTGGATGTTGCAGCCCAGCACCACCACGCCAGGCCGGTCGAAAAGCACCGGGTTCGCCGGAGTTCCCTTGTAGAGCTTGAGCTCGAACTTCTTCGCTGGCGAGAACGAGTACACGTGGTGGCGCACGGCGTCGCGGTTGGGAAAATGCACCTCGGTCCCCGTGGTGACCACCAGCACGCCCGGGACGAACTGCTTTTTCTCCTGCGCCATTTCAATGCCCTGCAGCGGCCGGGCCGCACGCTGCGCCTCGGTCGATTCAAGAAACACCACGGCGCCAGAGACCGGCTGGCCCGCACCGTCGCGCACGTCCACCTGAACGCTGGCGCACCAGCCTACCGCCGCCGATAGTCCGAACGCCAACGCCAGGGCGCGCGGGGCCACCCGTGTATGAAAACCTGCATGCATGACACGGTTTGTAGCACACCCCACGGGGCTCCACGCCGTCATGATTACTATTATTACTATAGCTATAAGCGCTTATTGTATATGCCCTATTGGCCATTTTCATCAATTTTTTCAGCGCTCACACTGCCTCCAGGCACCGCAAATCGCCGACCCGGCGTGGGTGCTTAGCCGCCCTCGGCAAGGGTGAAGCGCAAGGCCTCCAGGTCCAGCACGCGCAGCCCTCCATATTCGACCCGGATGGCGCCCTGCGCCTGCAGCGCTGCCAGTGCCTCGTTCACCCGCTGGCGCGAGAGTCCGACCAGGTACGCCAGTTCCTGCTGCGTAATGCGCAGCACTTGGCCAACACCGGGATACAGCACGGGATTGAAAAGGGCCGCCAGGCTGCGCGCCACACGCGCATTCAAATTGCCCAAACGGTCGATTTCGCGCGCCGCAATGAACTGGCCCAGCCGCTCGTTGAGCTGGTGCATGACGAAGCGGTTGAAGCCTATGGAATGGTCCAGCAGCCAGTGGAAGGTGTCGATGGGCAGCCCCGCCACCGTGCTCTTGCGCAGCGCCTGGACGTTGTACCGGTAGGGCTCGCGCTTGATGGCGGTGCCCTCGCCAAACCAGCCGCCAGGCGGCAGTCCGGCAAAGGTCACGGTGCTTCCATCTGCGTTGTCGTTGCTCATTTTGAGCAGGCCTTCCACCACGCCGAACCAGTAAGTCACGTTGCGCCCGTTGCGGCAGACATGGTCGCCAGGCAGCGCATCGCCCACCAGCAGCGCCGCCACCGCGCGCTCGCGCTCCTCAGGGGACAGCAGTTGCAGCCAGGGAATGCCCGCGAGTTCCTCGCGAGTCGGCAGGCGGCGGCGGTGGTGGAGCGAAAGATCGTGGTTCATGGAGAGCGGCTGGGGAATACCACGAGGCCAATTGTCGGGAAAACGACAGTTCAGCGACAGGGTATGGCGCCATGATGGCGCAACTGGCGCACTGCCGCCACCCTTCCACTTTTTCTGCCATGACCCAAGCCCCTCCAGCGACTTCTTCCGCCGCCCGCCGAATGGCAACTGGTTTGCCGCGCCGTCGCCTGTTGGCAGGCGCCTTGGCCCTGCCCTGGCTGGGCCTGCCGGTTGCCCAGGCCCAGGAGGGAAGCCTCAAGCTGTGCCAATCCACCGCGCTGACCGGGCCGCTGGGCGACCTTGGGTCGGCCATGCACCTGGGCGCGCAAGCCGCCTTTGCCGCGGCCAACACACGCGGCGGCGTGAACGGGCGCAAGATTGAATTGGTCACGCTGGACGATGGTTACGAAATCCCCCGTTCGCTGGCCAATATCGACAAATTTCTTGCCGACCCCGCGTGTTTTGCGCTGTTCAACTGCATGGGCACGCCCATGGTCGGCGCGATGATGCCCAAGGTGATCGAATCGGGTATCCCGTTTTTTGCGCCGTTCACTGGTGGCCAGGTCAGCCACGTGGCCGGTGCGCGCAATGTCTTCAACATCCGCGCCAGCTACGCCGACGAGGCCGAAAAGGCCGTACAGCACCTGGCCACACTGGGCATCAAGCGCATTGGCATTGCCTGGCAGAACAACGCTTTCGGCAAGGAAGTGCTGGCCGGCGTGCAGCGGGCCGTGGCGGCAGCCAAACTGCCCAGCCCCCAGGCGGCCACCGTGGAAAACGATGCCTCAGACGCGGCAGCGGCCGCACGCACGCTCTCGGAAGGCAACCCGGAAGCGGTGCTCCTGGGTCTGGCAGGCAAGCCGGCACTGGAATTCGCCAAAGCCTTCCACCCGCTGCGCCGGGGCGTCACCATGTACGCCCTCTCCGTGCTGGGCACCTCCGCCAACATCAAAGCGCTAGGGGATAACGCACGCGGCATGGCGATCTCCCAGGTCGTGCCGCTGCCGGGCAACGCCGTGGTACCCGTGGTACGCGATTTCCAGCAGGCTTGGAAAGCCATAGGCGCGACGGCAGAGCCTTCGCACCTGGCCTTGGAGGGCTACATCAACGCCCGCGTGTTTCTCGAGGCGCTGCAGCGCACGGGGCGCAACCCGACGCGCACAGCGTTCATCGACGCGACCTGGACGCTGCGCAAACTCGACCTGGGTGGCTTCGACATCAACGCCACGGCGCCCGAGAACAGCGCCTCGCACTTCGTGGAACTGACGCTGGTGGGGCCGGGAGGACGCTTCATTCGTTGAGGGGCATGTAATCCGTGCACGGCAAAGGCCACCGGTTTTGGCTGCCCTGCACACGCGTACGGGTTTAACCCCATGAGTGTTTTCCCGGTAATTGTCGTCAAAAAGACAAAAAAGCGTCAAAGCGAGTCCTAACATTCCTTTCCATAGCGCGCTGCAAATGCAGTCGACGCCCGTGCACTCCCCCATGCGCACACCGAACAAGGACCACCATGAACCGCACGTTTCCGCAATTGCTACTCCAGCACGCCGCTGAGCGCGCCGACGCACCTGCGCTGCGCGAAAAGGAATACGGTATCTGGCAAACGCACTCCTGGTCCCAATTGGCCAGACTGGTGGAAAAAGTGGCGGCCGGCCTGCAGCAGGCGGGTCTGCAGCGCGGCGAGCACATGGTGGTCATCGGCTCGAACCGGCCGCGCCTCTACGCCACCATGCTGGCAATTCAGACCGTGGGCGCCATTCCTGTGCCGCTGTACCAGGATGCCGTGGCCGCCGAATGCATTTTCCCGCTGACCAACGCTGAAGTGCGTTTTGCCATGGTCGAAGACCAGGAGCAGGTTGACAAGCTGCTGGAAATTCGCGACCGCTGCCCGCTGCTGACCCGCATCTGGTTCGACGACCCGCGCGGCCTGCGCAAGTACAGCGAAGACGGCCTGCAGGACATTGAAGCGCTGATGGCTGCAGGCGCGCAGTTTGCCGCAGCGCACCCGGCGTGGTTCCGCGAGACGGTCGCCAAAGCGAGCCCCGAAGAGGTGGCCGCCATGTTCTTCACCTCTGGGACGACAGGCAACCCCAAGGGCGTGGTGCACACGCACGCCACCTTGCTCGACCGCGCCTCGGCCGGCGCCGAGTTCGACAAGCTCACGAGCAGCGAGGAGGTGCTGGCCTACCTGCCGCCGGCCTGGATTGGCCAGAACATCTTCAGCTACGCGCAGTGGCTGGCCTGTGGCTACGTGGTGAACTGCCCGGAGTCGGCCAGCACCGTCTCCATCGACCTGAAGGAGGTTGGGCCCACGTACTACTTTGCACCGCCGCGTATTTTTGAAGGTTTGCTGACCAGCGTGACGATTCGCATGGAGGACGCAGGCCTCATCAAGCGCAAGATGTTTGCCGCCTGCATGGCACTGGCGCAACGCGTAGGGCCGGCCTTGATGGACGGCCAACCCGTGGGGGCCTGGGACCGCCTGAAGTACGCGCTGGGCAACCTGCTGGTCTACGGGCCACTGCGCAACAACCTGGGTTTCTCACGCGTACGCGTGGCCTACACCGCAGGCGAAGCCATCGGCCCCGATCTGTTCAGTTTCTATCGCTCCATTGGCATCAACCTCAAACAGCTCTACGGCTCCACCGAGACCGCCGTGTTCGTCTGCCTGCAACCCGACAACCAGGCCCGGGCCGACACCGTGGGGGTGCCGATTCGCGGCGTCGAGATCAAGGTGGCCGACAACGGTGAAATCCTGGTCAAGTCGGCCGGCCTGCTCAAGGGGTACTACAAGAACCCCGAAGCCACGGCCGAGGTACTCACGGCAGACGGCTGGTACCACACCAGCGACGCCGGTTTTCTCGATGCGCATGGGCATCTGAAGATCATCGACCGCGTGAAAGATGTCGGCCGCATCCAGGGCGGCGCCAACGACGGCGCCATGTTCGCGCCCAAGTACGTGGAGAACAAGCTCAAGTTTTTCCCCCACATCAAGGAAGTGGTGGCCCTGGGCGACCGGCGCGAAAAGGTGTGCGTGATGGTCAATATCGACTTCGACGCGGTGGGCAACTGGGCCGAGCGGCGCAACCTCCCGTACGCCGGCTATACCGATCTGGCGCAGAAACCCGAGGTGTACGAACTGATCAAGGGGTGCGTGGAAAAGGTCAATGCCGACCTGGCCACCGACACCTTGCTCGCCGGTAGCCAGGTCAGCCGCTTCCTTGTCCTGCACAAGGAGCTCGATGCCGACGACGGCGAGCTGACCCGCACCAACAAGGTCCGCCGCGGCTTCATCGCCGAGAAGTACGGCGTGCTCGTCGATGCCCTCTATTCCGGCAAGAGCGAGCAATACATTGAAACCCAGGTCAAGTTCGAGGATGGCCGCACGGGCAGCGTCAGCGCCACGCTCAAGATCTCGGACACCAAAACATTCGCCCCGGTGAAAACAGCCGCCTGAGACCGCAACCATGAACCACAAGAAGATCGGCGATGTCGTGCTGGATGTGAACAACATCAGCCTGCGCTTTGGCGGCGTCAACGCGCTGACCGACATTTCCTTCGACGTGCGCGAGCACGAGATCCGCTCCATCATCGGGCCCAACGGCGCCGGCAAGAGCTCGATGCTCAACTGCATCAATGGCGTCTACACGCCGCAGCAAGGCTCCATCACCTTTCGCGGCCAGACCTTCTCACACATGAATTCGCGCCAGGTGGCCGAGATGGGCATTGGCCGCACCTTCCAGAACCTGGCGCTGTTCAAGGGCATGAGCGTGATCGACAACATCATGACCGGCCGCAATCTCAAGATCAAAAGCAACATCCTGATGCAGGCATTGCGCATCGGGCCTGCCGAGCGCGAGGAAATCGCCCACCGTGAGTTCGTCGAACACATCATCGACTTCCTGGAAATCCAGGCACATCGCAAAACCCCGGTGGGCCAGCTCCCCTACGGCCTGCAAAAACGCGTGGACCTGGGCCGGGCGCTCGCCATGGAGCCGCAGGTGCTGCTGCTCGACGAGCCCATGGCCGGCATGAATGTGGAAGAAAAGCAGGACATGTGCCGCTTCGTCCTTGACGTGAACGACGAGTTCGGCACGACCATCGTGCTCATCGAGCACGACATGGGCGTGGTGATGGACATCTCCGACCGCGTCGTGGTGCTTGACTATGGCAAGAAGATCGGCGACGGCGAGCCCGAAGCCGTGCGCAACAGCGAAGACGTCATTGCCGCCTACCTCGGCACCAGCCACTAACGACAAGACGCGCCGGAGCACTTACCACCATGGCATTTTTTCTCGAAACCCTGATCGGCGGCCTGATGGCAGGCATGCTGTATTCACTCGTCGCGCTCGGCTTTGTGCTCATCTACAAGGCCTCCGGCGTGTTCAACTTTGCCCAAGGCGCCATGGTGCTGTTTGCCGCCCTGGCCATGGCGCGTTTTGCCGAATGGTTCCCCGGCTGGACGGGTATTGCCAACCCGGTGCTGGCCAATATTGCGGCCTTCGTCTTCGCCGGTGTGCTGATGTTCATCGTCGCCTGGCTGGTCGAGCGCCTGGTGCTGCGCCACCTGGTCAACCAGGAGGGCGCCACGCTGCTCATGGCAACGCTGGGCATCGCCTACTTCCTCGAAGGCCTGGGCCAAAGCATGTTTGGCAGCGACATCTACCCCATCGAGATCGGCATGCCCAAGGACCCGGTGTTCCTGTTCGACAAGGTGTTTCCTGGCGGCATTCTGGTGAACCAGGAGGATGTCATCGCCGCAGGCATCGCCGCAGCGCTGGTCATTGCGCTAACCGTCTTCTTCCAGAAAACCAAGACAGGCCGTGCGCTGCGCGCGGTCGCCGACGACCACCAGGCAGCGCAATCCATCGGCATTCCGCTGGGCCGCATCTGGGTCATTGTGTGGTGCGTGGCGGGTGCCGTGGCGCTCGTCGCCGGAATGATCTGGGGCTCCAAGCTGGGCGTGCAGTTCTCGCTCACCACGATTGCCCTGCGCGCGTTGCCCGTCGTCATTCTTGGAGGCCTGACCTCGGTGCCCGGCGCCATCATCGGCGGCCTGATCATTGGCGTGGGCGAAAAGCTCTCGGAGGTGTATCTGGGCCCGTACGTGGGCGGTGGCATTGAAATCTGGTTTGCCTACGTACTCGCCCTGGTGTTCCTGCTGTTCCGGCCGCAGGGGCTCTTCGGAGAAAAGATCATCGATCGCGTATGAAGTACGCGATCAAGCCGAAGGCTTCTTCGCCGCAGGCGAAGGATGAGCTTTCAGCGAAGACTAACTTTGCAAAGCAAAGTTAAGCGAAGCGTGTCGTAGCTAAAAGATTATTGAGAGAACCACCATGCTCTACCGCGAAAACGGCCAGTTCAAGACCAGCTACCGCTCCGACCAGCAGATTTTCCCGATTGCACAGGATCGCATCGCCATCGGCCTGCTGCTGGCGGTCGCCTTCGTTGGCGTGCCGCTGTTTGCCAGCGAGTACCTCTACACCTCCATCCTGATCCCGTTCGTCATCATGTCGCTCGCTGCGCTGGGCGTGAACGTGCTGGTGGGCTACTGCGGCCAGATCTCGCTGGGGTCGGCCGCCTTCATGGCGGTGGGGGCGTATGGCGCCTACAACTTCTACGCGCGCATCCCGGGGCTGCCGCTGATTCCCACGCTCATTCTGGGCGGCCTGTGCGCCATGTTCTTCGGCATCCTCTTTGGCCTGCCGAGTCTGCGTGTGAAGGGCCTGTACCTGGCGGTGGCGACGCTGGCCGCGCAGTTCTTCAGCGACTGGATGTTCCTGCGCATCCAGTGGTTCACCAACGATTCGCCTTCGGGCTCAGTCTCCGTCAACAACCTCAAAGTGCTCGGCATGGCGCTCGATTCGCCCATGGCCCGCTACCTGTTCTGCCTGTCACTGCTGGCGGTGATTGCCCTGCTGGTCAAGAACCTGGTGCGCGGTGCCATTGGCCGCGAATGGATGGCGATCCGCGACATGGATGTGGCCGCCGCCGTGATCGGCATTCGCCCCATGTACGCCAAGCTCAGCGCTTTTGCCGTCAGCTCCTTCATCATCGGCATGGCCGGGGCGCTGTGGGGCTTCATTCACCTGGGGTCCTGGGAGCCGGCAGCGTTCTCGGTCGAGCTGTCGTTCCGGTTGCTGTTCATGGTGATCATTGGCGGCCTGGGCTCCGTCATGGGCAGCTTCTTTGGCGCGGCCTTCATCGTCATCCTGCCGATTGCGCTCAGTCGCCTGCTGCCTACGCTGGGCGATCTGGTGGGTATCGAGTTGTCGACCGCGACGGTCTCGCACGTCGAACTCATGACCTTTGGCGGCCTGATCGTCTGGTTCCTGATCGTCGAGCCCCATGGTCTGGCCAAACTGTGGTCCATGGGCAAGCAAAAGCTCCGGCTCTGGCCGTTCCCGCATTGATTCCCCCCGTGCTTCAACACTTTCATTAAAGGAGACATCCATGAAGCTATCGAAACTCTTGATCACCGCCACCGTGGTGGCCGCTGGGGCAGCGACGCTGTCCACCAGCGCATTCGCGCAAGCGAAGGAGCAGTTCTTCCCGCTGCTCTCCTACCGCACCGGCCCCTACGCACCCAACGGCACGCCCTGGGCCAACGGCAAGCAGGATTACCTGAAGATGATCAACGCCCGCGACGGCGGCATCAACGGCGTCAAGCTCACCTTCGAGGAATGCGAAACCGGCTACGCCACCGACCGCGGCGTCGAGTGCTACGAACGCCTCAAGGTCCATCCCGGCGTCAGCCTGATCGACCCGCAATCGACTGGCATCACCTTTGCGCTGACGGAAAAGGCCCCTGCCGACAAGATTCCGCTGCTGACCGTGGGCTACGGTCTGTCGATGTCCGCAGACGGCATGGCGTTCAAGTGGAACTTCGAAATGATGGGCAGCTACTGGACGGGCGCCGACATCATCCTGCAATCCATCGGCAAGTCGCTCGGCGGGATGGACAAGCTCAAGGGCAAGAAAATCGCCCTCGTGTACCACGACAGCCCGTTCGGCAAGGAGCCCATTCCTCTGCTCGAAGAGCGAGCCAAGATGCACGGTTTCAACCTGCAGTTGCTCCCTGTGACCGCCCCTGGCGTGGAGCAAAAAGCCACCTGGCTGCAAGTGCGCCAGAGCCGTCCTGACTACGTGCTGCTGTGGGGCTGGGGCGTGATGAACTCCACCGCGCTCAAGGAAGCGCAGGCCACGGGCTATCCGCGCGACAAGATGTACGGCGTCTGGTGGGCCGGTGCCGAGCCTGACGTGCGCGACGTCGGCATGGGCGCCAAGGGCTACCACGCCCTCGCCCTCAACGGCTCGGGCAAAGACCAGAAGGTCATCCAGGACATCATGAAGTACGTGCAGGACAAGGGCCAGGGCACGGGCCCCAAGGACGAAGTCGGCTCGGTGCTGTACACCCGCGGCGTGATGATCCAGATGCTCGGCGTGGAAGCCGTGCGCCGTGCGCAAGAGCGTTTTGGCAAGGGCAAGGTCATGACCAGCGAGCAGGTGCGCTGGGGGCTTGAGAACCTCAACCTCGACCAGAAGAAGATTGATGCCATGGGCTTTGGCGGCATCATGCGGCCGGTATCGACCAGCTGCGCCGACCACATGGGTTCGAGCTGGGCCCGCATCCAGACCTGGGACGGCGCCAAGTGGAACATCGCGCCCGAGTGGTACCAGGCCGACGAGCAGATCTTGAAGCCCATGGTCAAGGCCGCTGGCGACAAGTACCTGGCCGACAAGAAAATGCAGCGCCGTGAAGCGGCGGATTGCAATTCTTGATTAGGAGCAACCCCCTGAGGCGCTGCGCGCCTTCCCCCTTCTCTTGCAGCGCTGCGCGCTGCGGAAGGGGGACGCTCCCGGTGCTGCGGGGCGGCCCTTGCACGGGAGCCCTGGTATTTGGGCGCGCCAGTTGCGCAGGTCCAGGGGCGCATATATAGCTCACGGCGGCTGCACTGCAGCCGCCAATCGAGAGGGTTGGCACATACGGGTCTCAGCCCTCCCGATTGGCACAAAAGGTCAACGCTATGGAACCAAAAAACATCGTCCTCAACGTCAACGGCATCGAGGTGATCTACAACCACGTGATCCTGGTGCTCAAAGGCGTCTCGCTGCAGGTGCCCGAGGGCGGCATCGTCGCCATCCTGGGGGGCAATGGCGCGGGCAAAACCACCACGCTGCGCGCCATCTCCAACCTGCTGGAAGGTGAGCGCGGCGAAGTGACCAAGGGCTCGATCGAGCTGCGCGGCGAGCGCATTGAAAACCTCACACCGGCCGATCTGGTCAAGCGCGGCGTGGTGCAGGTGATGGAAGGGCGCCACTGCTTCGCGCACCTGACCATCGAGGAAAACCTGCTCGCAGGCGCTTACACGCGCAGCGACAAGGGCGAGATCGCCGCCAACCTCGACAAGGTCTACACCTACTTCTCGCGCCTGAAGACACGCCGCAACTCGCAGGCCGCCTACACCTCTGGCGGCGAGCAACAGATGTGCGCCATCGGCCGGGCCATCATGGCCAACCCCAGCATGGTGCTGCTCGACGAGCCCTCCATGGGCCTGGCGCCGCAAATCGTTGAAGAGGTGTTCAACATCGTCAAGGATCTCAACGCCAAGGAAGGTGTGACCTTCCTGCTCGCCGAGCAGAACACCAACATGGCGCTCAAGTACGCCGACTACGGCTACATCATGGAATCGGGCCGGGTGGTGATGGACGGCGCTGCGGCCGACCTGGCCAACAACGAAGACGTCAAGGAGTTTTATCTGGGCGTTGGTGGCGGCGAGCGCAAGAGCTTCAAGGACGTCAAGAGCTACAAACGCCGCAAGCGCTGGTTGGCCTAGGCTCCCCCCTATGTCGCTTCGCTCCCTCCCCCAGGGGACGCCTCCGGTGGACCGGTGGAGCCAGATCCACGGTGGCGCTGGCTTTGGCGGCGTGCGAGTTGCGACGCGGGTGACGGAGCGGAGCGCAATAGAAAGTTCGACCAAATACTACTTATTTCATAGCTGCTCACGCTTTATAGATAAGCGCTAGAGGCTAATTTCATATAAATTCTTACCCCACAGGAACCAGGCATGACCAAGTTCTACGACGCCCTGGAGACCCGCAGCCCGCAGGAACGCGAAGCCGCGCTAATGGCAGCGTTGCCGGGCCAGGTGGCGCACGCGCAACAGCGCGCACCGGCGTTTGCGCAGATTCTTGCCGGCGTCGATGCCGCAGCCGTCACCACGCGCGCAGCGCTGGCGCGCCTGCCGGTCACGCGCAAGCACGAATTGCTCGAACGCCAGAGTGCCGAACGGGAACAGCACCTGTTTGGCGGCTTTGCGACACAAGGCTTTGGCGCTGCCATGCCGCGCGTGTTTGCCAGCCCGGGCCCTATCTACGAACCCGAGGGAACGCGGCCGGATTACTGGCGCATGGCGCGTGCGCTGTACGCGGCGGGCTTTCGCTCCGGCGAGCTGGCGCACAACTGCTTTTCCTACCACTTCGTCCCTGCCGGCTCGATGATGGAGTCGGGCGCCTTCGCGCTGGGCTGTACGGTGTTCCCCGGCGGCACCGGCCAGACCGAGCAACAGGTGCTGGCCATGGCCCACATGCGGCCGGCCGGGTACATCGGCACCCCGAGCTTTCTCAAACTTATCCTGGAAAAGGCCGCCGAACTGCACCTGCCCCTGCCCAGCGTCACCAAGGCGTTGCTGTCGGCCGAAGCGTTTCCGCCCTCGCTGCGCGACTGGCTGGCCGAGCGCGGCATTGCTGGCTACCAGTGCTACGGCACGGCCGACCTGGGGCTGATTGCCTACGAAACCGAGGCGCGCGAGGGCCTGGTGCTGGACGAAGGCGTGATTGTCGAAATCGTGCGCCCCGGCACGAACGACCCCGTGCCCGAGGGCGAGGTCGGCGAGCTGGTGGTCACCACGCTCAACACCGACTACCCGCTGATCCGCTTTGGCACCGGCGACCTTTCGGCTGTGCTGCCCGGCACCTGCCCCACGGGCCGCACCAACACCCGCATCAAAGGCTGGATGGGCCGCGCCGACCAGACCACCAAGGTGCGCGGCCTCTTCGTCCACCCCGGCCAGATTGCCGCCGTGGCAGCGCGCTTTCCCCAGGTGCTGCGAGCGCGCCTGGTGGTCACGGGCGAGATGGCCAACGACCAGATGCTGCTGCGCGTCGAAACCACCGAGACCGCATCCGGCCTGGCCGAGCGCCTGCAAGACGCGGTGCGCGAACTCACCAAGTTGCGCGGCGAAGTCGAACTGGTGGCGCCAGGCAGTCTGCCCAATGACGGCAAGGTCATTGAAGACGCGCGCAGTTACCGTTGATACGTGGCTTTCGCGAGAACAGGCGAGAGGCCAGCGCTTGCGATAAGCACAGCCTCTGAATCAACGTGGCCCAAGCCAGCGGACACCGCGCAAGGGTCGCCCCGCCGCGCTGGTGCCGTCCCCCTTCTGCAGCGCAGCTGCAAGAGAAGGGGCTCAGGGGGTTGCCTCTCTAAGTTCCCCAGACCACGTCGGCCTCTTCCGCCGCGCTGCGTCTGAGCATGTCGAGAAACGGCGCCGCGCGCTGGCGCAGCGTGACGCGGTCCTGCGCATCGCCGCCCTCCTCCGGCGCGCCTGCTGTTTCGTCCACGTCGCCAGCAGGCGCCACGCCGCGCTTCTCGGCCGCCACGGCGGCCTCAATGGCGGCAATAGCGAAGGGAATTTGTGCCACGGTGACGATGCCCTGCGCGGTGGGCTCCTTGCCCATGATTTTCAGGAGGCGCCTACCTTGGGCGTCCAGCATGATCAGGTCGGCGGTAGCGCGGGATTTGAACTTGTAGAGCATGGAGCAGACCTCACATAAAGTGCGTCGCGCACAAAAGGATAGTCTGATTGTGCCCCGCGCAGAGGGCCGTAGGACGGATCGCCGTTCGGGCGAATCGACAGCATCTGGTACAGCGCCATCCAGCCCTGCTCGAAGCCCAGCGCACTGCCGGCGAGGTACAGGCGATAGGCACGCAGCGCGCGTTCGGCGCTCTCCGCTCCGATCTGCGCGGTCAGCACCGCGCGGGCCTCGGGCAACTGGCGCTCCAGCGCATCGGACCAGGCCCACAGCGTGCGCGCATAGTGCGGCCGCAGGTTTTCGGTATCGACCATTTCCAGACCCGCGGCAGCGGTGTCTCGCAGCAACTGGCTCACATGCAGCAGTTCGCCACCCGGAAAGATGTAGCGCTCGATGAAATCACCGAGCCCGGCGCCGAGCTGCGCGCTGCCGACGGCCGCGGCCGTGATGCCATGGTTGAGCACCATGCCACCTGGCCTGACCAGGGCATGCACGATGTCAAAGTAGCGCCGCATATGCACCCGCCCGACATGCTCCAGCATGCCCACGGATGCCAGCTTGTCAAAGGGCTGTACCGGGACAAACTGCCGGTAGTCGCACAGTTCGATCCGGACACGCCCGGCCAGGCCCAGCTCGGCGATGCGCTGCCCGACATAGGCATGCTGGTGGCGCGAGAGCGTGATACCCGTGGCCTGCACCCCATAGTGCTGCGCCGCCCACAGCAGCAAGCCGCCCCAGCCGGCGCCGATGTCCAGGAAGCGCTCACCGGGAGCCAGGCGCAGCTTGCGGCAGACATGGTCCAGCTTGGCCTCCTGCGCTGCCGCCAGATCCATGCCGTTTTCGCGGAAATAGGCACAGGAATACACGCGGCGCGGGTCCAGCCACAGTGTGTAAAAGTCGTCCGACAGATCGTAGTGGAACCGCACCTGCCGGGCATCGCGCTCGGGAGAATGCAAACGCATGGACCGCGCCCAGGCCCGCAGCCTGCGCCAGCCGCCGGTTTCCTCTTGTGCAGGATCGGAGGCGAGAAAACCGGTGGCCGCCAGCATGAGGGCCCGCACGCTGCCTTCAAGCGCTACGTCGCCCTCGACAATCGCGCGGCCGACATGGCCCAGGCGCCCCGCCGCCAGCGCCGCGAGGGCGGTAGGGCCGCGAAAGCGCAGCGCCACATCGGGGCGCTCCGGTCCCACGCGGCTACCGCCCGGCAGTTCCAGCGCCAAGGCCACCGGCAGTTGCGCCAGCCGTGCGTCAAGTGTGCTCAGCCAATGGTTCATGGCCCGATATTCTTGGACGCAGCCGAGAGACACGTCAAGCCTTGGGATTTGTACGAAAAATCCATGAAAGCAGCCTCTTTCGCTTATTCTTATGGCATTGTTTGCTATCAAATTCAAACTCCACTCGGGCTATAGGCCTACAGCACCCTGCCCCCAAACCGGTCGACAGGCCGACTTCGCATGAATCGGTAAAAATCGCCCAGCCCCGCAAGCGGGTGCGAAGCCACGTCCTTGCGCCCACACGCCGCCCTGTCGCCTGCCGAGTCCTTGCCATGCCCACCACCACGATCTACCACAACCCCCAATGCAGCACCTCGCGCAAGGCGCTGGCGCTGCTGCGCGAGCACGGCCTGGAGCCGCAGATCGTCGAATACCTGAAAACCCCGCCCGACCGCGCCTCGCTGCAGGCGCTGATCACCGCGAGCGGCCGCCCGGTCAGCGATTTCGTGCGCGCCAAGGAGGCGCTCTTCGATGAGCTGCAACTGGGGGCACAGGGCGTGACGGATGCCCAGCGGCTCGATGCTCTCGCGGCCCACCCGCGGCTGCTGGAGCGCCCTATCGTCATCACGGAGCGAGGCACCCGCCTGGGGCGGCCGCTGGAGGCGCTCCTCGACATCCTGCCGCCGACGCCCTGAGCCGCCCCAAACACCCGCTCTGTGCAGATGCAGCCACTGACGCGCGATGTCCTGCTGCTGGGCAGTGGCCAGTTGCTGAGCTATGCCTCGTCGTACTACCTGCCGGCCCTGCTGGCCGCCCCCATGGCGAGCGCCACCGCCACGCCCCTGCCGTGGGTGCTGGCGGCGTTTTCGCTGGCCTTGGTCGTCTCGGCCCTCATCGGGCCGATGGCGGGTCGCTGCATCGACCGCCATGGCGGACGCCTGGTCTTGCTGCTGAGCAACCTGTTGTTTGCCGCTGGCCTGCTGGCGCTGGCCTGCGCGCAGGGCCCCGTGAGCCTGCTGGCCGCATGGGCGCTGCTGGGACTGGCCATGGGCGCGGGCTTGTACGAAGCAGCGTTTTCCGCTCTGGTGGGGCTGTATGGTCAGAAGGCACGCGGCGGTATCACCGGTATCACGCTGCTGGGTGGCTTTGCCAGCACCCTGGGCTGGCCACTGACCGCCTGGATGGAGGCCCACTGGGGGTGGCGCGGCGCCTGCCTGGGCTGGGCCGCTCTGCATTTGTTGGTGGGCCTGCCGCTCCACGCCTGGCTGTCCCGGCCAAAACGCGCGGCACGCTCGCAGCCACTGCCGCACGGCACCCACGCACCCCTACCAATGTCCGAAAGCCGCGCAGTGGCAGCGCCCCCAGAACATGCGTGGCGCACGACGCTGCTGCTTTCGCTGGTCTTTGCCATTGCCTGGTTTGGCAGCACGTCCCTGGGCACGCACTTGCCACAGGTGCTGCAGCTCACGGGCCTCACGCTGACCCAGGCCATCGCCATTGCCTCCCTGGTCGGTCCGGCACAAGTCGCGGGGCGGCTGATCGATTTCGGCCTCAGGCGCAGGTTCCCTGCCCTGCTGTCGGCCAAGCTGGCGACGCTCGCGCACCCAGTGGGCGCGGCGCTCCTGTTGCTGCTGGGCGCCCCCGCAGCGCTGGCATTCACGCTGCTGCACGGCGCGGGCATCGGCGTGTTGACGATTGCCAAGGGCACGCTGCCCCTGCTGTACTTCGGCGCACATGGCTACGGCGAGCGCCAGGGCCTGCTCATGCTGCCCGCGCGCATCGGCCAGGCGCTGGCGCCGGTGGTGTTCAGCTTGCTGCTGCAGCGCCTGGGCGTTGCCGCGCTGCTGGTGACCAGCGGACTGGGCCTGCTGGCCTGGCTGGCCCTGCGTGCCCTGGGGGAACCCCCGGCGCGCCTCGGTACTCCCAGCGCATGATGTTCTTTCCCCGCTTGCCCGCCACGGTGCGCCGTCTGGGGCTTGCCCTGGCCACCGGCCTGCTGCTGACCGCCTGCGCGCAGGGCGGAGGCGAACTGGCGTACTACTGGCAATCGGTCAGCGGCCATGCCCGGTTGATGGCGGCGGCCGAGCCCATCGACGCATGGATCGCCCGCCCCGGCCTTGCCCCCGCGCTGCGCGAGCGCCTGCTACTGGCGAAACGCGCACGTGCTTTTGCGGTGCGCGAGCTGCATTTGCCCGACAACGCCAGCTACCACCGCTACGCCGACCTGCACCGTGCGAGCGCCGTCTGGAACGTGGTGGCGGCGCCGCCCTATTCGCTGCAGTTGCACACCTGGTGCTTTCCAGTGCTGGGCTGCGTGGGCTACCGCGGCTACTTCAACCCGAACGACGCCAATGCTGAGGCTGCGCGTCTCGCTGCCACGGGCCTGGAGGTGGACGTGTACGGCGTACCGGCGTACTCGACGCTGGGCGCCATGAACTGGGCCGGCGGCGACCCGCTGCTGAACACCTTCGTGCACTGGCAGGAGGGCGATTTCGTGCGTCTTTTGTTCCACGAACTGGCGCACCAGGTGGTCTATGCCGATGGCGACACATTGTTCAACGAATCCTTCGCCACCGCCGTGGGCCGCATCGGCAGCGCGGCCTGGCTGCGCAGCGAGGCGAGCCCGGCAGCACGCGCCGAATTCGCCGCCAGCCAGGCGCGGCGCGAGGCGTTTCGCAGCCTGACGCGCGAAACACGCACACGGCTGGAAGAAATTTATGGGCAAAAAGAGGCTCTAGCGCAGGAGCCACAAGCGCTTGAAGCTATGAAAAAAGAAGCGATGGCGCAATTTCGCGCGCGCTACCAGCGCCTTGCGGACGGCTGGCACCTGCCGCCCGCCCAGCGCGCCGGCTACGACCACTGGGTCGCCACGGCCAACAACGCCAGCTTTGGTGCGCAAGCGGCCTACGACGAACTGGTCCCGGCGTTTGAAGCCCTGTTCGAGCAGTCGGGCCGCGACTGGCCCAGGTTTTATGATGCGGTCAAAGCCCTGGCCCACCAGAGTGCTGCGCAGCGCCTGGCCGCGCTGCGCGCCCTGATGAAGCCGCCCCCCACCGCCGCGAAAGACCTGCCCCGTGCCTGACATCAACCTCCACCGCAAGCACCAGCTGGGCCTGCCTGCCGCGCGCAAGGTCGCGCTGCAATGGGCCGAGAAAGCCGAGGAAAAGTTCGATATGGACTGCACCTACGAAGAGGGCGAAGACCAGGACACGCTGTACTTCACCCGCGCCGGCATCAAGGGAACGCTAGACGTGTTTCCAGACGCGCTGGACTTTCATGCCGAACTCGGTTTTCTGGTGGGCGCCTTCAAGGACCGCATTGAAGCCGAACTCATCGAACAACTCGACAAGATGCTGGCACCCGCTGCGGCGCGCAAGCGCAAAGTCGCGGCCAAAAAATAGCGTGCGTAAAAAAACCCCGCATTGCGGGGTCTCTGTCGTGCGCCCTTGAGGGCCCGTCTTGTGTAGCGTCAGTTGGCGCAGAGCGCTTTCTACAGGCCTATGGAATAGGCGCGAATCACTCAGGGCCACCGCGCAAGGGCCGCCAGTACCCTCCCATACGGGCGCTGGTGGCGCTCCCCCTGCCCGCATCGCGCAGCGATGCGAGAGCGGGGGAAAAGCGCGCAGCGCCGCAGGGGGGTGTTCCCAATTACCCGCCCTTCTTCGAGCGCTTGCCTGGGTTCTTCTTGCTGCGCGTGGCAACGCCACGCTCCAGGCTCACGCGCTGGCCACGGCCGCCCGTGGGCAGGTTGGCGCCCGGCAGCGGCTTGGGCTGGGGGGTGAATTTGCGGTCTGCTTCAGTAACGATCTTGTTGCCCATGGCGAATCTCAGTGAAAAGGTGGGAAAACCGCTATTAGGCCATAGCCCACGAAGGCACTCCGCCGCAGCCTAGCTCAGCGAGGCGATCAGGTCGATGTACTGCTGGCGCGCGGCGTCCTGCCCGGTGCCCTTGAGCTTGGCCCAGGCATCCCACTTGGCGCGGCCCACCATGTCGGAGAAGCTGGGTTTCTTCTCGGCGTTGTCGCCGCTGCTGGCCTGCTTGTACAGCGCATAAATTTGCAGCAGCGTGGCGTTGTCGGGGCGCTCGCTCAAGTTTTTCGATTGGGCGACGGCAGCTTCAAAACGGTCGTTCAGGTCGGACATGCAAGGCTCCTGGGTCAATGGGCTGGAAATCGGGTTGGGGAAAGAACGGGGGCGACAAAGGCGCCAGCCCGCGTATCTTGTGCCTATCTTAGAACGTGTTCGCGCGCGCTCCAGCGCTGCGCGTGGACAATACCTTGCAGCGCGGCCTGCGCAGGCCATTCTTCACTCTCCAGGACGCCCATCACCATGGTGACCCGCACCCTTCGCACCACGTCCCACACGGGCAGCAGCCCCACACCCAGCAGCCAGACAGGCTCCAGCCCTGTTGGCGGCCGGGCACTCAGTGGCTCCACAGCGCTTTTGCATTCGCCGACAGGCGCCCTGGCGCTGGAGGCTGCGCGCAGCGTCGAAAAGAACGTGCGCCGCGCAGCCAGCGGCATGCTGGGCCTCTCGGGCGAGCGCATGAGCAAGGTGGATACCGCCTGGCTGCGCATGGACTGCCCGAGCAACCTCATGCTGATCAACGGCGTCTGGGCCGTCTCGCCCGGCATCACGCTGGCCCAATTGCGCGACCGTGCCGCGCAGCGCCTCACGCAGTACCCACGCTTTCGCCAGCGCGTGGTCCAGGACGCCGCCGGCGCGACCTGGGTGGAAGACGAGCGCTTCGATATCGCCGCGCACGTCGAGCCGCTCACGCTCAAGCGCAAGCGTGGCCAGAGCCACCAGCAGGCCTTGGCCGACGCCGTGGGGCGCCTGGCGAGCGTGCCTCTGAACGCACGCCGCCCCCTGTGGCATTTTTATCTCGTGGAAAACTTCGTCGGCGAAGACGGCGAGCCGGGCAGTGCGCTCATCGTGCGCATCCACCACTGCATTGCCGACGGCATCGCGCTGATCTCGGTCATCATGTCGCTGGTCGATGGCGGCTCCGAGCCCCCCAAGCGCCAGCACCGCTCGCCAGCGGGTGCCGAGGATTGGCTTTCCGACGCGCTGATCAAACCCCTGGCCGGGCTCACGGTGCGCGCCATCGACATGGCGGGCGAAGGTGCGGCGCGCTCACTGCACGCCCTGCTCGACCCCGAAAAGGCGATGCAGCACGGCCTGGCCGGCTCAGCAGACGCGGCGCGCATGGCCTGGCAAGTGGTAAACGATGCGGCCGCGCTGGCGCTGATGCCTGACGACTCGCCCACACGCCTCAAAGGCGAGCCTGGCACGGCCAAACGCGTTGCCTGGTGCCCGCCGCTGCCACTGGACGACGTCAAGGCCGTAGGCCGGGCGCTGGGCTGCTCGGTGAACGATGTGCTGCTGTCCTGCGTGGCCGGGGCCATCGGTGGCTATTTGCGCGACTGCGGCGACGACACTGCGGGCAAAGAGATTCGCGCCATGATCCCGGTGAATCTGCGCCCCATGGAAGAGGCCTGGAAGCTGGGCAACCACTTTGGCCTGGCGCCGCTGGTGCTGCCCATTGGCATCGAAAACCCGATCCAGCGCATCTACGAGGTGCGCCACCGCATGGCGGCGCTCAAGGGCAGTACCCAGCCGCTGCTGGCGTTCGGCCTGCTGGCCGTGGCCGGGCTGATGGTCAAACCGGCGCAGGACGCGCTGCTCAACCTGTTCGGCCGCAAGACCACCGCGGTGATGACCAACGTGCCCGGCCCGCGAGAGCCGCTCGCCCTCTGCGGCGCGCGTGTCACGCAGTGCATGTTCTGGGTGCCGCAGACGGGCAGCGTGGGGCTGGGCGTTTCGATCCTGAGCTACGGCGGGGGCGTGCAGTTTGGCGTGATCACCGACACCGTGCTGTGCCCCGAACCGCAGCGCATCATTGATGCCTTTGCGCCCGAATTCGAAGCACTTTCCACCCTGACGCTGATGCTGCCCTGGGGGCCGGAGGAGTAGGTGCCGGGCGAGGCAATCGAGGCTGCGCCCAACATTCCGGGATGGGGGTCAGAGCCCGAGTTTTGCTGCGCGAAATCGCGATCTGACCCCCATGCCTGCGCCGCCAGTGCTGCTGGCGTCGTCGCGCAGGCAAGCTATTAATTAGATAGCTGCCTGCGCTTTATCCATAAGCGCTAGAGCCAGAAAACGCTCAAGAAATCAAACCCTGCACCGCCTGGAACAGCGCCTGCCGCGCCTGGCTGATGATCTGCCCGCGCCAGGCATCCGTGTCGGTGTAGAACGCAGCCAGCATGTCGGCCTTGATCTGCGCCGCCTGTTCGACCGGCGCCTCAGGGTGCTGGTGCAGCCAATGCTCGGCGCGCAGGGCCTGGAGTGTCTGCAAGATCGGCAGCGTGCCGTATTCGAGCGCGATGCCGGTGTACTCGGCCTGCGGGCATTCGTCGTAGATGGCGGTCCACATCAACCCCGTCAGCAGCGCCGAGCTCGATGAACCGTCGTAGATCGAAGTCACCGGCGTGGCACCGCCCCCGCCCCACCAGGCCCGCGCCCGCGCCACCGCGGCCGCGTCGTTGCTGCCAGCGTAGATGCGCTCACCCATGCCGCTGGGGCCGAGGCCGGTGTGCAGGTCGATCCACGCAACGTGCCGGGCAGCGCTGCCGTGTGCACGCAGCACGCTGCGCAGTGTGCGGTTACTCCAGGTGGGGGCCCGGCCCCCAAAAAACAGACCCCCTTCAAATTCGTACTGTCCGCCGGAGATGGCCGCCTGCCAGGCCGCTTCACCCTTGGTAGCGAGGTAGTGCTGCACGGCAGCCTGGTTGTCCGCGTTGGGCGGCCACTCGCTGGGCAGCAGCAGCGGCGCAATCTCGCGGTAGCCCATGTTCACGGGCAGGGGTTTGCTGAAATCCTGGAAATTGCGGTTCAAATCCACGTTTTCGTGCGTGGTGCGGCGCAGGTACGAAAAGCCGTAGGGGTTGAGCGCGTGCACGTAGAGCACCGCCACGCCGGCCGACCGCGCCTGCGCACGCCATTCCTCGTCGTGCAGCGCAAAGACCTGCACACCGCTGCCGCAGTAGCCTTCGACGCCGTGGCAGGCGCTGCTGACGATGAGCAGCTTCTGCGCATCTGCCGGGCCATCTCGCGCCACGTCCATGGCGAGTGCCTCGCCGTCGCGCCCCGCCAGCGGATGCACATGCGATTCGATCGCCAATCCGCCTGCGGCCACAGCCTCCAGAAACTGCACGCGTGCGCGGGCATAGCTGGCGGCAAAGGCCTGGTTGACGCCGATCATCGATCGCTCCTTTACGCGGCAGCCGCCGCAGCGGCCAGCCATTGCTCGGTCAGGCGAACCCAATAGGTGGCGCCCAGCGGAATCAACTCGTCGTTGAAGTCGTAGCTGGCGTTGTGCAGCGTGCACGGCCCTTCGCCATGGCCAGGCATGCGGTGCGCGCCTTCACCGTTGGCGATGAAACAGTAAGCGCCGGGGCGCACCTGCAGCATGTAGGCAAAGTCTTCGGCGCCCATGGTGGGTTCCTGCGCCAGCACGTTGGCTTCGCCCACGATCTCCTGCATGACGCGGCGCGCAAACGCAGCTTCCGGCGCGGAATTGACGGTCGGCGGGTAATTGCGCACAAACTCGAAGTCACAGGTGGCCTGGTGCGCCGCGCAGGTGTGCTCGGCCACTTCGCGCATGCGCGCTTCGATCAGATCGAGCACCTCCAGCGTGAAGGTGCGCACCGTGCCTTGCAGCTCGCAGCTCTCGGGCACCACATTGGTGGCCTCGCCGGTGTGGATCATGGTGACGCTGATGACGCCCGCGTCCACCGGCTTCTTGTTGCGGCTGATGATGGTCTGAAAGCCCTGCACCATCTGGCAGGCGATCGGCACCGGGTCGATGCTGGTGTGGGGCAGCGCTGCGTGCCCGCCCTTGCCGTGGATGGTGATCTTGAACTCGTTGGACGACGCCATCACCGGGCCGGGGCTCACGGCGAACTGGCCTACCGCCATGCCGGGCCAGTTGTGCATGCCGAACACGGCTTGCATGTCGAACTGCGTGAACAGGCCGTCGTTGATCATCTCGCGCGCGCCGCCGCCGCCCTCTTCGGCGGGCTGGAAGATCAGGTAGACCGTGCCGTCGAAATGGCGCTCCTTGGCGAAGTGCTGCGCCGCCGCCAGCAGCATGGCGGTGTGGCCGTCGTGGCCGCAGGCGTGCATCTTGCCGGCGTGGCGGCTTGTGTGTGCAAACGCGTTGTGCTCCTGCATGGGCAGCGCATCCATGTCGGCGCGCAGGCCGATGGCGCGGCCGCAGGCGCCGCCGTCGCGCCCGTGCACGATCCCCACCACGCCGGTAGTGCCCAGCCCACGGTGGATGGGGATGCCCCACTCCGTGAGCTTGCTGGCCACCAGATCGGCGGTGCGCACTTCTTCAAAGCACAGTTCGGGGTGGGCGTGGATATCGCGGCGCAGGCTGGCAATGGCGGCGGCCTGGGTAACGAGGGAGTCGATGACTTGCATGGCGGCTTTCCTTCAGAATGCGCAGTCTAGCCCGGTCGCGCAGATGCTGCCGGGCACGGTTGTTTCTGTTCCTCCTCCGCCATGCCCCTGGATACCGCCATCTTGCCCGTCGCTTCGGCTGCCGCCTCGCACACCGTGCGTGGCGCCTGCCCGCACGATTGCCCCGATACCTGTGCGCTGCTCACCACCGTGGAAAACGGCGTGGCGGTGCGTGTACAGGGCAACCCCGGGCACGCGCACACCGGCGGCGTGCTCTGTGCAAAAGTCTCGCGCTACCCTGAACGCACCTACCACGCCGAGCGCATCCTGCATCCCCTCAAACGCAGTGGCCCCAAAGGCAGTGGCAAGTTCACCCCGGTTTCCTGGGACGAAGCACTGGCCGACATCGCCGCGCGCCTCACCGCGATCGCGGCGCGCAACCCCGAGGCCATCGTGCCCTACAGCTACGCTGGCACCATGGGGCTGGTGCAGGGCGAAAGCATGGACCGGCGCTTCTTCCACCGCCTGGGGGCGTCGCTGCTGCACCGCAGCATCTGCTCGACCGCCGGCGGCGAGGCGATGGGGCACACGCTGGGCGGCAAGGTCGGGATGAAGGTCGAGTTTTTCGCTGAAGCGAAGCTGATCCTCATCTGGGGCAGCAATTCGATCACCAGCAACCTGCATTTCTGGCGCTACGCCCAGCAGGCCAAGCGCGATGGCGCGCGCCTGGTGTGCATCGACCCGCGCAAGAGCGAAACCGCCGAGAAGTGCCATGAGCACCTGCAACTGCTCCCGGGCACCGACGCCGCGCTGGCGCTCGCGCTGATGCACGAGCTCATCGTGCACGGCTGGCTGGACCACGGCTACCTGGCGCAGCACACGCTGGGCTGGGAGCCGCTGCGCGAGCGCGCGCTTACCTGGCCACCCGAGCGCGCGGCCGAAATCTGCGCTGTGCCGGTCGAGCAGATTCGCGCACTGGCGCGCGCCTACGGCACCACCCGGCCGGCTGCCATTCGCGTGAACTACGGCGTGCAGCGCGTGCACGGCGGCGGCAATGCGGTGCGCGCCATCGCCTGCCTGCCCGCGCTCACAGGGGCCTGGCGCCACCGCGCGGGCGGCGTGCTCCTTTCCTCGTCCAGCCATTTCCCGGTGCAACGAGACGCCCTGCAGCGCCCGGACCTCATGGGAGCGCGCCGCCCACGCACCATCAACATGGTGACGATTGGCGACGACTTGCTAGCAGAAACCTCGCCAGAGTTCGGCCCGAAAATCGAGGCGCTGGTGGTCTACAACAGCAACCCGGTGGCCGTCGCGCCGGACTCGGCCCAGGTGGCGCGCGGCTTTGCACGCGAAGACTTGTTCACGGTGGTGCTGGAGCACTTCCAGACCGACACCGCCGATTGCGCCGATTACATCCTGCCTGCCACCACGCAACTGGAGCACTGGGACGTGCACCTGGCCTATGGCCATACCGACGTATTGCTGAACCGCCCGGCGATTGCGCCCTGTGGCCAGGCGCGCTCCAACGCCCGCATCTTTCGTGAGCTGGCGGCGCGCATGGGGTTTTCCGAGCCCTGCTTTGCCGACAGCGACGAGCAGCTGTGCCGCCAGGCCTATGGCGAGCAGGTCGATTTCACCGCGCTGCTGGAGCACGGCTTTGCCACGCTCCCGGTGCCCGACGCCCCGTTTGCCCATGGAAACTTTCCCACCGCATCCGGCAAGTGCGAATTTTTCAGCGCTGCCCTGGCGGCGGCCGGGCAGGACGGCCTGCCAAACCATGTCCCCAACCACGAGACCGTGGGCCGTTCGGCCGCCTACCCGCTGGCGATGATTTCCCCACCCGCGCGCAACTTCCTCAATTCGACCTTCGTCAACGTTGCCAGCCTGCAAAAACAGGAAGGCCGGCCGCTGCTGGAAATCCACCCGCAGGACGCCGCCGCACGCGGCATTGCAGACGGCACGGTGGTGCGGGTGTTCAACGACCGGGGCAGCTATGTGTGCCACGCCGAACTGAGCGAACGTGCCCGCCCGGGTGTGGTCAACGGCCTGGGCGTGTGGTGGCGCAAGCTCGGGTTGGCGGGCACCAATGTCAACCAGCTCACCAGCCAGGCCCTGACCGACATGGGCCAAGGGCCGACTTTTTATGACTGCCTGGTGGAGGTGGAGCCCGGCAAAGCGCCGGAATTTGCTACCGAATAAAGAGCTGCAAGCGCTTACTGCATAAGCACTAGGCCCTAATTTCTCTTGTTTTTCTCAGCGAGAAACTCAGCCACGCCAGTAGTTGTTGGCGGCTGAGACGGTCTGGAAATTGATAGCGATCACCTGCGAAGCGGCTGTCAGGCCATCGGCCGAGTTGGCATATTCCGGACGCAGTTGCTTGAGCGTGTCCATATCCGGCTGCGTGTATTTGACGCCGCGGCGGCTCAGCGTGATGGCGAGTTCAAAACCTTCCTGCGGCGTGGCGGTGATGAGCGAGGGCAACCAGGTATCGGCCATGGGGGGTTTCTCCTTCTTGAAAATTGCGGGGATGGGGCGCCGATCCGGGGCCCGAAGACTGGCGCGCTCTGGTCGGCACTTGACTGTAGCGCTGCGCCCGCGCCGCCGGGCAGTGCCGGCGCAAACCCCCTCTGGCAAGGCGCGTATCGCGACGGGTCGCTCGTTTTTTAAGAGCTATTAGCGCTTATGGGTTAAGCGTTAGAGCCCTATTTTCTTGTATTTTTCTGGCTCCTGGCGCCTGGGTTTGCGATGGACCGCGCGTACTCTGCCGCGCGGGCAGCGTGGCCAGCCACGGCTGTGGAGGCGCCGGGCATGTTCCTTCTATTCCTGCTGCGATGGCGGCCGTTCGCCTACCGTCTGCTCGATGGCACCGCACAGGCTGCGGCCATCGGGCCCTTTCAGGTCGATGCGGATCTGGTCGCCCAGTTGCAAGAAACCGGTGCTGGTCTGGCCGCCGCGCTGCGCCTCCCAGTGGCGCCGGTCGAGCAGGCTGGCGCAGGCGCTTGACGCGTTGGGGGCTTCCTTGCCCCCTGGCGCAGCGCGCAGCGGGCCGCTGCAGACAATGCTGCCGGCACCCAGGGCGCGGGTGCGGGCGGCGTGGGCCATCAGTTCGCCAAAACTCCAGGCCATGCCCGCGGCGGCATCGCACAGGCCGAGCTTGCGGCCGTTCAAGGCCGATTGCACGGTGAGCCGCAGCCGGCCTTGGTCCCAGGCAGTGCCAAGTTCATCGAGCGTCACGGCGACCGGGCTGAAGGCGGTGGCGGGGCGGCTGTGCTGCGCACCCGCGCCGGCTGCGCGCTCGGCCGGTTCGATCGCACGCAAGGCCACGCTGTTGGACAGCATCAGCAGGCGCACCGCATCCAGGGCTTGGCCGCTGGTGCTGGCAGCGGCGAGCGCCCCTGTGACGACGGCCAGGCCAGCGCCGAAATCGAGCTCCATGCCGACGGCGCTGGCGGGCAGCGGGTGGCAGGCGCCGGCGAGCGCATCGCCCGCAAGCTGCTGGAGCACGGGCGCTGCGGCGGGCGCCACGGGCCCGTCCGGCAAGGGCGACACCGCCTCCAGGCACTGGAAAGCGCGTGGCAGCGGCGCCAGGCACTGCTGCGGGTCGAAGGCAAAGGGGTGGCGGGCGCGGCCGGCGTTCAGTGCGTCGTAGAGATCCTGCAACTGCGGGGCGAAAAACCCCCAGTCGTCGAGCACCTGCTGCAGGCGGTTGGCGATACCGGTGGCGTAGTGCGCGCTGGCCAGATCGCGCGAGACGACCACCAGTTGGCCGTCGCGCGACCCGTCTTGGAGGGTGGCAAGTTTCATGGATGTCTTGACAGGTGAAAGGGCCCTGCGGCGCCAATGGCCGACTGCAACGCGGGGATGGTAGCCGAGCCGCCGGTCTGCGCCGGGCCCGCAGTGGTAACGTTGCCGGTATCCATGATTCCTCGCCGACCCCTGTTGCTTCTCGTCGCGCTGGTGCTGGCGCTGCACGCCCTAGTGCTCGCTGGTATTTCCGCCCACAGCGCATTCCCCGACAGCAGGGAACAGCCACAGGTTTTCGAGACGCGTACCGTCGCGCTGGCGGCGCCGGAGCCTGCTGCAGCGCCCGTGCCGGCGGCACGAACCAAGGTGCGCCCCCCCCCCACAAGAAAGCCTCGCCCGCGCCGAGCCCCCGCCACGGTTGCCACCTCCCCGGTGGTGCCCTCCCCGGAACCTGCACAGCCAGCCGCCATGCCTGACGCAGCGTGGGCCCCACCCGGTCCGGACGAGCCGCTGGCGCTGGGTGCCAGCGCAGACGCACCCGAAGAGCCCGCCAGCGCCGCAGCGCCGCTGCTGCCCGACGGCGCGGCGCCTGCGCCTGCATCGCCACCGGCATCGGCACCCGCCACTGGCGCCCCGATCGCGGGCGCGGGCGCGGGCGCGGGCGCGGAAGCCTCGTCCGCCGCGCCCCCTGCGGCCCCAGCCAGCGCCGCAGCACCCGCAGCCGTCCCGCCCCATGCCGCACAGGCCGCCAGCGCACCCGTGCAATTGCCTCCGCCAGCCAGGTTGGACTTTGAGGTCACCGGGCGCGCCAAGGGGTTTGCGTACCACGCCAGTGCCGAGCTGCTGTGGCAGCACGACGCCACCAGCTACAGCGCGCACCAGGAAATCCGGGTGCTCTTCCTCGGCTCGCGCTCGCAGGACAGTGTGGGCAGCATCACCGTGCATGGCCTGCAACCACGGCGCTTTGGCGACCGCTCGCGCAGCGAGAGCGCGGCCCACTTCGACTTCGCGAACCACCGTGTCACTTTCAGCGCCAATACGCCCGCCGCACCGATAGAGGCGGGGGCACAAGACCGCTTGAGCGTGTTCCTGCAGCTCGGCGGCATGCTGGCAGCGGCTCCGGAGCGCTATCCCGCGGGCACCCGGATGGCGATGACCACGGTAAGCGCACGCGGCGCCGACGTCTGGACCTTTACCGTGGAGGGCGAGCAGACCCTGGACCTGCCCATCGGCACGCTGCGCGCCGTGCAGCTGCAGCGCTTGCCCCGGCGCGACTACGACCAGAAGGCGCAGCTCTGGCTGGCGCCCAGCCTGGGCTACCTGCCGGTGCGCATTCGCCTGACCGAGGCCAACGGCGACTTTGCCGAGTTGAACCTGCAAAGCCGCGAAGCCCCATGAGCGACATCAGGCGCGGCCTGTAGGCGCAAACAGACAGTTCCAGAAGACATCACACCGCCTTGAACTCTGGCGCGTCAGATCCATCTGACAATGGTCCAATGGACGCAACCTGGGAGGAACGCCATGAACATGCTCTACGACTCGGATTCTTTTGTGGTGGTGCACATGCTGCCTGATGCCGACCGTCTGGAAGATGACTCCAAGGACGAGGCGCAGCCGCCGCAACTGGCCCGGCACGGGTTTGAAATCGTCGACAAGCGCACCGGCAAGGAGGTCTACCTGGACGGCTCCTGGGCCGAGATGTTCCAGTTGCAAATCCTGGCCTGGCAGCGAGAAGCCCCCACGCAGGAAGAAGTGGAAGACACGCTGGAGGGCTACACGGGCCTGGCACAGCACCCGGTGGTGGTGCACTGAAATTATTGCTAAAAAGTGCCTCTAGCGCTTATGGTTATTGCGGTAGCAGCTCTATAAAACATAGCAATCAAGTAGGTGCGCCGCGCCGCTTTTTCATGTCCTGCGCCATGGCCTCCAGGGCCACGGCGCTCATGGCGGCGCGGGCCGCCGGGTAAACCAGGTTTTCCTCCAGGCCAATGTGCTCGGCATAGCCGGCGGCAAACGCCGCCAGCGCAGCCTCTTGCGCTACCGAAAACTCCGTGATGCGGCCTTCCGCCAGCGCCAGCAGCGCAGCGCGAGCGAGTGCCCAGCGCCCGGCCATGGCAACGTGGTCTGCCTGCAGGCGCGCCACGGCAGCCTGGATACCCGGCTCCTGGCTCGCCTGCAAGGCCGGGAAGACGTGCCGCTCCTCGTCTTCGTGGTGCAGCGGCGCCGCGATGTCAAAGTAGCGCAGCACATCACGAGCGGCACTTTGCGCCGAAGCGTCACAGCCCGTCGCTAGCAAGTGCTCGCGCAGCCGCTGCAGCAAGGCCAGCGTGCGCTGCACGCGCTCGTGGCAGGCCTCCAGCATCTCGAACGGGGTATCGAACCCCACGGCCGGCGCACCAAAGCCTGGCAGGGGGATACCGCGGGAAGGACTCGCCACCGTCAGCCAATCTGCACCGCGTGGCCACTGCGGTCGAAGGGGATCAGGCCGGTATGCACGCCGCGCTTGATGGCGTCCACCATGCGCTCAAGCGGCGCCTCGGCGTCCTCGCTGGTGGGTGCGCGGTTGAGTGTCCCGGAAAGCGCGGCAGCAAACACCAGGGCCCATTCCTGACCAAACTGCGCGGCTTCCTGCACCAGGGTATCGAACGAATCGAGCTCATCGGGCGCCTTGTCCACGCACATCTGCGGCACCAGCGCGCCGCCTTCGCCCTGGGCAAAACGCTCGCGCTGCTCGGGCGTGGCGTCGTCGGGCAATTCCACGCCGGCAAACACGAACAGCAGGCGCTGGGGCTCAGCCTGGGCGCGTGCCGCCTGCAAGAGCTCATCAAAACGGGAGATTTCCATACCGGGGCTTCCAAAGTTCAATAGAAAAAGGCAGCTCGGTCAGCGCTGTTCAACGCCCAGCACCGAGCAATAGGACGCAGGCTGCGGGCGCACGCGAGCGCGCTTGGGCGCAACCACCGTGCCGATGTTGACGAAGCACAGCGCCTGCTGGGACTCATTCAGGCCAAACAACGCGCGCAGCGCTGCCGAACCCAGGGCCTTGCCGCTGGTGAGCGCAGAGCCAAAGCCCTGGGCCGTGGCCATCAGCAGCAGGTTTTGCACCGCGCAGCCGGCCGAGACAATGCGCTCGGCGGGCTCGATGTCGGCGTCGCCGCACGCCAGGTCGACGACCACCAGCAGCAAGACAGGCGAACGAAAAGCCTTCTCACGCGCCTGCTCCACCTGCTCGGGCGTGGCCTGGCCATCGCGCGTGCGCAAGGCCTCGCCAAAAGCGTCGGCAAGGGCGCTGCGGGCGTTCTGCGGCACCTCAATCAGGCGCCAGGGCTGCAGTTGCCCATGGTCGGGGGCATGTGCGGCAGAGGCCAGAATCTGCGCCAGTTGCGCATCACTGGGCGCGGGAGCCCCCAGGCGCTTGGGCAGTATGGTCTGGCGCGCCTGCATCAGGGAAGCGGCAAATGCGGCGCATTCCTGACCAGATGCCAGCGCAGCGGGAGTGACCTCGTCCTTCATGCCGCCATTGTCACCCGGCGCGTCCGTCGGGCCGCAGCCGGCCATACCATGACCCCAGGCGCAACGCCCAAACCAGGGAAATAGTCGCCCACAGCATGGCCGCCAACGCCAGCAGAGCCGGCGCAGCAGCCCCCCCAAGCGCAGCCGCGACGCGCAATACCGTGGCCAATTGCAGCAGGTTGAACAAGGCCCATAGCACGGAGTCGGCCACCTGCGAGCGGCCGCTGTTTCCGCAGGACACCCTTGTCACCATCGCCAGCATCAGCGAGGCCAGGCACCCCATGGTCAGTGCATGCAAGGCGCCAAGCTGCCACTGCGGGTGCCCCAACAGCGCTGCGCCACGGGCAACGCCGTGGAGCACAAAGGCCAGGCCCAACCAGGCAAACCCAAGATAGAACATGCGCAGCAGGCGGTTGTGCAGACTTTGCCGCTTCGCCCACCCCCAGGCGCGCCACAGCAGCACGCCGCCAAGCGCCAGCTCCAACACGCCGTGCAGCAAGGTCCAGGCCCCTACCCACTCGGTTGCGGCCGCAAGAACGGCGTCCACCCAAACCGCCAACGCCTCAAAACCCGCCGCCCCGGCGAGCAGCGCCAATGCGCCCCATGGATGGCCCTCGTCTGGGCCAGGCGGCGAGAAGAAAGGCAGCATGCGGTGCGCAACCGTGACAAACACCAGCGCAGCGAAACCCCACAGAGCGCTCAACACAAACTGGCGCGCCAGGCCCCATTCGCCAAGGGCCACGCTCGCCGCAAGGCCTGCCGCGCAGCTTGTGCCCACGACAAAGGCCACGCCCACCATGCGTGCGTGCTTCTGGTCTTGCGCCCGGCTGCACAGCAACAGGCGCCAGAACGACACCGAGATCCACGCCATGGCGGTGCACGCAAGCACGGCGCCGGCACACGCGGCAGCACGGCTCGCGTGCGCGCCGCCCAGCCAGACCAGCCAGCCGCCCGCGAGCAACGTCAGCGGCGCACGCAGCACGCGCACTGGCCGTGGCTCGACACGCAGCCACTTCGGCCCTGCTGTAAAAAGAAAGCCCGAGAAAAATAGCGGAAAAAACCCAAACACCATCAAGGCGGCGTGGGTCAGCGACACTGGCACGGCACCCGCATGCACGGCCACATTCGATAGTTGGCTCACTTGCAGCCAAGCCCACCACAGGCCCGAAGCAGCCAATAGCACCATGGCGAGAAAGAACGCCAGCCGGTGCGGTGCCAGCAACAGGTGGCGAGGGTGCCAGCGCAAGTCCAGTCCGGCCAGCGCCTCGGGCGCGGGCTTTGCGGAGCCAGGCTTTACCGGCACGCGGCGGGGTGCAGGCTTAGCCGCAAGAACCCAGGTGGCCGCACTGGGTGCAGTAGTCGCAGCCGTCCTTGCGAATCATGGCGTGGGCGCCGCATTCACTGCATTTCTTGCCGGCCATGACCGGCGGGACCGCTGTCAACACGCCTTCGCTGGCAGTTGCCTGCTCTTCGCTGTGCAGAGGCCGGGCGCGCCGGGCGAGGATGTTCTGGATGGCGTAGGCAATGGCCGCCACCTCGGAGTCGTGCCACATCGGCACCTTCGTGCCATCGGCCTTCTGGTGCGTGCCCAGGCGCACGGGTCCGCGGTCCCAGGCGACCTTGCGCATGTCGCTGAGCGCTCGCTCCAGAAAACCGCCACGCGCAGCGAGTGACAGCAGGCGCATGCTCGATGTCACCCACTGCTGCGATTCGCCACTTTGGCCAACAGGCATGAAGAATTCGATGGCGCGGTCCACCAGCCCCCCGGTCTCAGGGTCCGGCACGGGCAGGAAAGACACCACCAAGTACAGGCGCTTTTGTCCTTCTTGCGTCCAGTAGTCGACCTTTTCGGCAACGGCGGACAAAGCGCCTTTAGGGCGGCTCTCGATCACCGTGCGCATGGGGTCCACCGGTGCGGGTGCGGGCGTGATCTGCCCGGCGCTCTCTGGCGCTGCGTGGACCTCAAGCACCGAGCCGAGGATGTTGTTGGGCCGGTAGGTGGCCAAACCCTTGAGCTTGGCGCGCCAGGCCTGCAGGTACAGGCCCTTGAAATCTTCGTAGGGATAGTCGGCCGGGATGTTCACCGTCTTGGAGATGGCGGTGTCCACGAAGGGCTGCACCGTTTTCATCATCGCAATGTGGCCTTCGGCCGACATTTCCAGCGCGGAGACGAAATAGTCGGGCAACTGGTTCACGTCGCCCCCCAGCTCACGGTACAAGCGCCAGGCGTGATCTTCGACCGCGTATTCGGCCATGGAGCCATCGGCTTCGCGCTTCTTGCGCTTGTACATCCAGGAGAACGGCGGTTCGATGCCGTTGGAGGCATTGTCGGCAAAGGCCAGGCTCACAGTCCCCGTAGGCGCAATCGACAGCAGATGGCTGTTGCGGATGCCGTGTTTGCGGATGCGCGCTTTGAGCGTTTCGGGCAGGCGGCTAGCAAACGTGCCTGTTTGCAAATAGCCATCGGCCTGGAACTTTGGAAAGGGACCTTTTTCAATGGCCAAGTCGACCGATGCGGCGTACGCCGCATCGCGCATATGCTCGGCGATGCGCGCCGCCATGGCACGGCCCTCGTCTTGGTCGTAGCGAACACACAGCATGGCCAACGTGTTGCCCATGCCGGTAAAACCCACGCCAATGCGGCGCTTGGCATGCGCTTCCTCGCGCTGCTGTGGCAGCGGCCAGAACGTGACGTCGAGCACGTTGTCGAGCGCGCGCACTTGCAGCGCCACGGATTTCTCGAACGCGGCGAAGTCGAAGGCGGGCACGCCGTCGAAACCGAAGGGATGGCGCACGAAACGCGTCAGAATGATGGGGCCGAGGTCGCAGCACCCATAGGACGGCAAGGGCTGCTCGCCACAGGGGTTGGTGGCGTTGATGTCCTCGCAATAGTGCAGGTTGTTGTCGGTATTGATCTGATCGAGGAACAGGATGCCTGGCTCAGCGAAGTCGTAGGTGGACTTCATAATGGTGTCCCACAGCTCGCGCGCCGGCAGGCTTTCGTAGACCCATTTGCCATCGGCGCGCTGGTAGGCACCCGCCTGCATCACGGTAGCGCCGGGCCGCGACTTGTGCACCAGTTCCCAAGGCTGGTCGTCCTGCACGGCCTGGACAAAGGCGTCGCTCACGCCGACCGATACGTTGAAGTTGTTCCAGCGACCGGGCGTGCGCTTGGCCGTGATGAAATCCATGACATCAGGATGATCAATGCGCAGCACGCCCATCTGGGCGCCGCGGCGTGCGCCAGCACTCTCGACCGTGGAACAAGACTGGTCAAACACGTTGATATAGCTGCAGGGCCCCGAGGCCATCGAATGCGTACCCTTGACCTCAGCGCCGCGCGGGCGGATGCGCGAGAAGTCGTAGCCGACACCGCCGCCGCGCCGCATGGTCTCGGCGGCTTCGCGCAAGGCCTCGTAGATACCGGGGAAGCCTTCGTCGTCCACGCCCTGGATGCAGTCGCCCACGGGCTGCACGAAGCAGTTGATCAGCGTCGCCTGGATGTCGGTGCCGGCAGCGCTCATGATGCGGCCCGCGCCGATGGCGCCCGCATGCATGTTGGCGAGAAACAGGGCTTCGTATTTGTCCCGCTCGCCCTCGGCTTCGACAGAAGCCAGGGCACGCGCCACGCGGCGGAAAAGATCTTCGGCGCTGGTTTCCCCCGGTTTGAGATACTTTTCCTGCAACACATCAAGGCTGATGGGTTGGGTGGCCGTGACGTCCTGCGCGCGGCCCAAGTCTTCTCTCTTCATGGTGGGAGTCCGTTGGTGGTATGAGAAAAACGCGCTGCGGAGCGCATCGGGCGAAGTCCACCCACTGCAAAAAGTGGGCTCGGAAAGCCGACGAAGTTTAGCCCTTTCGGGCTAACTCGGCATCCCAGAAGGCCTTCACTTTTTATGCTAGTCCGTGCACCAAAAGCCGAGTGTTCTCAAGACTGGCAGGCACTTAGCGTGAACTGTTCGCAGAGAATATTTTTTAAAATTTTTCACCGGTCTCGGGATTTTCATCCGACAGAACCTGGCCATCGTGCTCAACATAGGGGTGGTAAGGGCCTGTACCGCTGTGCGTGGCTACCGACGCCGCTACGAAACCTCCGCTCTCGACGTCGAACACGTGCACTTCGCCATCTTCGATCACGTAGTGCCAGCCGTGCAAGCTGATTTGGCCCTCCACTACACGCCGACGCACCATGGGGTAATCCATCAAGCGTTCGAGTTGCAGCACCACGGCACGCTGCTCGGTACGCCGTAGGGCGTCCGGTGTGGGAACCACCGGAAGCGCAGCATCGCGCCCCAGCTCTAGCCAGCGGCGCAGGTTGTTGGCCTCTGCCGGGACTTCCTCGTACAGTGCCTTGATAGCGCCGCAGTGGCTGTGCCCACACACCACGATCCGCTCGACTTGGAGGCTGAGCACGGCAAATTCGATTGCTGCTGCCGTGCCATGGTGACCGTGCGAGCCGTCATAAGGGGGCACGAAGGCCCCTACGTTGCGCACCAGAAACAGCTCTCCCGGGCCTGCGCCCGTAAGCAAGTACGGCAGCAGGCGCGAGTCCGAGCACCCGATGAACAGCGTCGTCGGGTGCTGGCCGTCTTCAACCAGCGTCTTGAATTGTTGCCGATACTGGGGAAACGCGTCGCGGTTGAAGCTGCGCAAACGGTTCAGCAGAGCGTCGCCTGGCATGCTGGCGTCACTGCACCAGCGGCGAATCCGCACCTTCCATGTCCACACCCTCAATCTGCGCCGCACCTGTGAGCACCTGCAGGTACTGTCGCAGGGCGTTCACCCAGGTTTGCTGGCGCAGACTTTGCGCGGCCGCGCTTTTCACGGCTTCGAACGCCGGGCGTTCGCCGGCTTGGCGTGCCACGACCTCGACCACGTGCAAACCAAAGCGGCTGTGTACCAGGCGAGCGAGTACGCCGATTTCGTTGGTGCCAAAAATATCGCGTGCAAATTCGGGCGCACAGTCGTTGCGAGTGAGCCAGCCCAGGTCCCCGCCAGCGGCACCGCTCGGGCAATTCGACCATTGCTTCGCCGCAGTTGCAAAGGTCGCACCGCCATCATCGGCGCAGCGCAGTTCGATCAATAACGCTTCGGCGCGCAGACGCAGCAGCGTGACGTCCACCCCTGGGGTGACGGCAAACAACACGTGGCGCAGATGCACCCGCTCCCCTTGGCCAAACGCGGCGGGATGCGCGTCGTAGTAGCGCCGACAGGTATCTTCCGATGGCTCGTCGATACGCAACTGCTGCTCCAGCAACTGTTCGATGGCGAGCGACGCAGCTTCGCTGGTGCTTCCATCGGTCAGTGGTGCATCGGCCATATCCAGCAACCCAGCCTTTTGAGCTTCCTGGCGCAAAAGCTCGGTGCAGGCACGCTGGCGCAGAGCTTCCTGGTCCAGTACCACATCCGCGTCGTGCAATGCCACACCATTGACGCGTGCAAGGCGTACATGGGCTGGAATGTGCGCCGCTTGCATGGGAGCTGGCTCGGACGCCAAGCTCACCGCAATAGCGTCGTACGCCGCCTGCTGTGCATCGCTGAGCACCTTGTTGGCGCTCGGCGTGTCCGAGCAGCCGCAACTGCCTGATCCGCATCCACTCATCTCATGCTCCTGTTTGCCAACGATCAGGCGCGATGCGCTGGGTTGTTATTGCCCGCGGGCACATTCAGCCGACGGGCGCGCACCAACTGGTAAGGCCGCAGAACATACCCGAGAGAGGCAAAACCGCTCCAGACATGTACCAAACGCGTGAACGGGAAAATCAAAAACACCGTCATGCCCAAAAACATGTGCAGCTTGAAAATCACACTGGCGGGCGCCAACAGTTCAACGGCACCACTGCGGAACGTGACAATGCGCTGGCCCCATTCGGCCAGCAACATCATCATGGAACCGTCGAGGTGCTGTGCCGACAAGGGAATGGTGGCCAGCCCCAGCGCCAACTGAACCCACAGCAGCAGCAGCAAAACGATGTCGCTGGTCTTGGACGTTGCCCGGATGCGCGGGTCCGTCAGGCGGCGGTGCAGCAGGAGCGTGAGACCGATAATTCCGAGCGTCCCAGCCGTGCCGCCACTGATCATGGCCAGCAACTGCTTGGAGCCTGCGGCAATGAAAGGCTCATAGATGAAATGGGGCGTAAGCATGCCGACAAAGTGCCCGAAGAACAGAAACAGCACCCCCACATGGAACAGGTTGCTGCCCCAGCGCAGGCTACCCGTTCGCAGCAATTGGGACGAATCGCTCTTCCAGGTGTACTGGTCACGGTCAAAACGGACCCAGCTACCGGCGAAAAAAACCGTCAGACAGATGTAGGGGTAGATACCAAACAACAGGGTATCGATCCAGGGGGTGGAAGTCATAGGGAGGCTCCTTCGGATGCACGGGGATTGCGGACGAAATGCAGCGGCTGTGCGGTTCCAGGACGCGCCTGGCCTTCGGTGCTGCAACCACCAAAAACCTCTGGTTCAGCCCAGGCTTCATCGATTTCTGGCTCTTCTGGCAATGGCACAGCCTGCACCTGTTGGCCCGAGACTTCGAGCACTGCTGCGATCACACTGGCGTACGGGCTCTCGCGCGTCAGCAAGGCGCTGAACACCAGGGTAAGGATGTGCGCCATTTCGGCAAGAAAATCACGCGCGACATCGGTCGGTTGGGTGGAAGCGAACTCCAGCACCACCGACAAATGGTCGGGCAATTCAGGCGCCTCGAATTGCAGCCCTGCACGCTCGTAGGTCTGCAACAGGTCGATCAAAGCTGGGCCGCGGTCGCGCGAATCGCCATGCACATGCTCGAACAGATGCAGCGAGGTCTGGCGACCCCGATCGAAGGTATCGACGTAGCGCGCTTCGGCGTCCATCGGGTCCTGGCGCGCAATCTGCTCGCACAGAGCCTGTAGCTCATGCAGACGTTCAGGTGTCAGCGCCTGTTCGGCCGCAAGTGCGTCGGCCAGCTGCGGCAGCACCGCACGCAATTCTGCATCCGGGTAGCCGATCAGCCGCCCCAGCGCACGCAAGGTCAGGCGCAAGGATGCGGGTGGTTTATTGAACATGATCCGTTCCTTAAACCATCGCCTTGATCGGGATGGTGCGCGGCTTCTTCCCGCCAAAGATGCTGACATCGGTGGAGCCATCAGAGCAGCCATTGCCAAACGAGAACCCGCAACCGCCGCGCACGTCAAAGGTGTTTTCGGCGTATTCACGGTGCGTCGATGGGATGACGAATCGGTCTTCGTAGTTGGCAATCGCCATGGTTTGGTACATGTCCTCGGCCTCGTGCAGCGTAAGGCCCACCTGCTTGAGAACTGCCAGGTTTTGGCGCTGGTCGACATGCTTCTCACGCTGGTAGGCGCGCATGGCCAGCATGCGCTCCAGTGCGCGCACCACAGGCGCTGTGTCGCCAGCGGTCAGCAGGTTAGCCAGGTACTGCACGGGGATGCGCAGTTGCGAGACATCCGGAATCTCTCCGTTGGCACCCACGTGCCCGGCGTTGGCTGCAGCCGTGATAGGCGAGAGCGGCGGCACGTACCACACCATGGGCAGCGTGCGGTACTCGGGGTGCAGCGGCAGGGCCACCTTCCATTCAACGGCCATCTTGTACACCGGGCTCTTGCGCGCAGCCTCCATCCACATGTCGGGAATGCCGTCGATGCGCGCTTGCTTGATGATCTCGGGGTCGTTAGGGTCCAGGAAAATATCGAGCTGCGCCTGGTACAAGTCGCGGTCGCGCTCTACGCTGGCGGCTTCCTGGATGCGGTCTGCGTCATACAGCAGAACGCCCAGGTAGCGGATGCGGCCCACACAGGTTTCCGAGCACACCGTAGGTTGGCCGGCCTCGATCCGCGGGTAGCAGAAGGTGCATTTCTCGGCCTTGCCGCTCTGCCAGTTGTAATAGATCTTCTTGTACGGGCAGCCCGAGATGCACATGCGCCAGCCGCGGCACTTGTCCTGGTCGATCAGCACGATGCCGTCTTCCTCGCGCTTGTAGATCGATCCCGAGGGGCACGATGCCACGCAGGCCGGGTTCAGGCAGTGCTCGCACAGACGCGGCAGGTACATCATGAAGGTGTTTTCGAACTGGCCGTAAATATCCTTCTGGATATTGTCGAAGTTCTTGTCCTTGCTGCGCTTGGAGAATTCACCGCCCAGAATTTCTTCCCAGTTGGGCCCCCATTCGATCTTTTCCATGCGCTTGCCGGTGATCAGGCTGCGCGGACGGGCCGTTGGCGGCGCCTTCATTTCGGGCGCTGACTGCAAGTGTGCGTAATCGAAGGTGAAGGGCTCGTAGTAGTCGTCAATCTGCGGCAGGTTGGGGTTGGCGAAGATGCGCATCAGCAGCTTCCACTTGCCCCCCTGGCGCGGAATGATCGAGCCATCGGCCGTGCGGCTCCAGCCGCCATTCCACTTGTCCTGGTTCTCCCATTCCTTGGGGTAGCCAATGCCTGGCTTGGTCTCGACGTTGTTGAACCAGGCGTATTCCATGCCGGGCCGGCTGGTCCAGACGTTTTTGCAGGTGACAGAGCAGGTGTGGCAACCAATGCACTTGTCCAGATTCAGCACCATGCCGATTTGTGCGCGAATTTTCATCGTGTTCTCCTGATTCTTATGCGTGCGCGGTGGCGGTGGCTTCGGCGGGTTCGTCCAGCCAGCCCACCCGATTCATCTTGCGAACCAGCACAAACTCGTCGCGGTTGGTACCGACGGTTCCGTAGTAATTGAAGCCATAGCTCAACTGGGCGTAGCCACCGATCATGTGCGTCGGCTTGAGCACGACGCGCGTGACCGAGTTGTGAATACCGCCACGGGTTCCGGTAATTTCCGAACCCGGAGTGTTCACGATTTTTTCCTGTGCGTGGTACATCATCACCATGCCCTCTTTGACCCGCTGGCTGACCACAGCGCGCGCGGCAATGGCGCCGTTCGCGTTGAACAGCTCCACCCAGTCGTTGTCGACAAGGCCGGCACGCGCCGCATCCACTTCCGAGATCCAGATGATGGGCCCACCACGGCTGAGGGTGAGCATGATCAGGTTGTCGGTATAGGTCGAGTGAATGCCCCACTTCTGGTGTGGCGTGATGAAGTTCAAGGCAATCTCAGGGTTGCCATTGGGCTTGACCCCCTCGACCGCCTGAAGCGCCTTGAGGTTCACTGGCGAGCGGTAGCTGGTAAACCCCTCACCAAAATCACGCATCCACGGGTGGTCCAGGTAGAACTGCTGACGTCCGGTCAGGGTGCGCCATGGAATCAGCTCGTGCACATTGGTGTAGCCAGCGTTGTAGCTGACCTTCTCGCTCTCCAGACCCGACCAGGTGGGCGAGCTGATGATCTTGCGCGGTTGGGCCTGGATGTCGCGGAAACGGATTTTCTCGTCCTCGCGGTGCAATGCCAGATGCACGTGGTCGCGTCCGGTCTGCTTGCCAAGCGCCTCCCAGGCCTTGCAGGCCACATGGCCGTTGGTCTCTGGAGCCAGCATCATCACGGTTTCGGTGGCGTCGATATCGGTCACGATGCACGGCATGCCTTGGGACACACCCTCTTCGCGCACACGGCCGTTGAGGTCACCCAGTTGCTCGACTTCGGTCTTCGTGTCCCAGCCGATACCCTTGCCGCCATTGCCGATTTTGTTCATCAGCGGGCCGAGGGCTGTAAAGCGCTTGAAGAGGTTCGGGTAGTCGCGCTCGACCACCGTGACCTGCGGCGCCGTCTTGCCCGGAATCAGGTCGACCTCGCCCTTTTTCCAATCGCGCACGTCATACGGCTGTGCCATTTCACCGGCAGTGTCGTGCATGATGGGCGTGAGGACCACGTCCTTTTCCACGCCCAGGTGGCCAACACTGACGTCGCTCACTGCCTTGGCAAACCCTTTGTAGATTTCCCAGTCGCTGCGTGCTTCCCAAGCCGGGTCCACGGCCGTGGACAACGGGTGGATGAAGGGGTGCATGTCGCTGGTGTTGAGGTCGTTCTTCTCGTACCAGGTGGCCGTGGGCAGCACGATGTCGGAATACAGGCAGGTCGTGCTCATGCGGAAGTCGAGCGTGACCAGCAGATCCAGTTTTCCCTCGGGCGCCTGCGTATGCCAGCGCACTTCCTGGGGTTTGGCGTCGCCTACACCCAGATCCTTGCCCTGCACACCGTGGGTAGTGCCCAGCAGGTGCTTGAGGAAATACTCATGGCCCTTGCCCGACGAACCCAGAATGTTCGAGCGCCAGACAAACATGTTGCGCGGCCAATTGACCGGGTTGTCCGGGTCTTCGCAACTCATCTTGAGCGTGCCGTCTTTAAGCGACTTGACGACGTAGTCCTTCGCGTCCATGCCAACGGCCTGCGCATCCTTGAGCACCTGCAGGGAGTTGGTTTCGAACTGGGGCGCCGAAGGCAACCAGCCCATACGCTCAGCACGCACGTTGTAGTCGATCATGGAACCGCTGTAGCGCGACTTGTCGGCCAGCGGAGAGAGCACCTCCTCCATGGCCAGCTTTTCATAGCGCCACTGGTCGGTGTGTGCATAGAAATAACTGGTGGCGTTCTGCTGACGCGGTGGACGAATCCAGTCGAGTGCAAATGCGAGCGCCGTCCAGCCGGTTTGCGGACGCAGTTTTTCCTGGCCCACATAGTGCGCCCAGCCACCGCCACTCTGGCCAATGCAGCCACACATCATCAGCATGTTGATGATGCCGCGGTAGTTCATGTCGCAGTGGTACCAGTGGTTCATCCCCGCGCCGATGATGACCATGCTCTTGCCATGCGTCTTGTCGGCGTTGTCGGCAAACTGGCGCGCAATGGCAATGATCTGATCGCGCGGCACACCCGTGATCTGCTCTTGCCACGCTGGCGTGTAGGGCGCATCGGCGTCGTAGCCCCCGTCCGGTGCTTCGCCCTGGAGCCCACGATGCACGCCGTATTGGGCCACCTGCAGATCGAACACCGTGGCCACCATGACATCGCCGGAGATGCCATCACCATTCAGCGCCAGTCGTGTCACGGGCACGCGGCGCACCATGATGTCGCCATCCGCCTGGGTGTTTGCCGGGAAGTTGGGGTTTTTCACACCGCCGAAATAGGGGAAGGCCACATCGGTGATTTCGTGCGCCTGTTCACCATCTTCGATCACCGAGAGCTTGAGTTTGACGTCGTTGGCGGTGCGTGCGTCTTTGTCTTCAAGGTTCCATTTGCCCAGGTCTGGCCGATCGTTGTCGCCCCAGCGGAAACCGATGGAACCGTTGGGCAAGGCCACCTTGCCATCATGCCCGTAGGCGACGGTCTTCCAGTCGGGGTTGTTCGCCTGGCCCAACTGGTCCGGAAAGTCGCTGGCGCGCACATAGCGGCCTGGCACCATGACCTTGCGGCCATCGTCCAAGGTTTTTTCTTCCATCACCACCAGCAGGGGCAGGTCGGTGTAGCGGCGTGCGTAGTCGTCGAAATACGCCGAGCGCTTGTTGAAATAGAACTCCTTGAGGATCACATGGCCCATGGCCATGGACACCGCAGCGTCGGTGCCTTGCTTTGGGTGCATCCACAGGTCGGCCAGCTTGGCAACCTCGGAGTAGTCGGGGGTGACGGCCACCACCTTGGCTCCCTTGTAGCGCACTTCGGTGAAGAAGTGAGCGTCGGGCGTGCGCGTCTGGGGCACGTTGGAGCCCCAGGCGATGATGAAGTTGGAGTTGTACCAATCGGCGCTCTCGGGCACGTCGGTCTGCTCGCCCCACACCTGGGGGCTGCTCGGTGGCAGGTCGCAGTACCAGTCGTAGAAGCTCATGCACACGCCACCGATCAGGCTCAGGTACCGGCTGCCGGAAGCGTAGCTGATCATGCTCATCGCCGGGATCGGCGAGAAGCCGATGATGCGGTCAGGTCCGTGTTTCTTGATGGTGTAGACGTTGGCCGCTGCAATCATCTGGTTGACTTCGTCCCAGGTGCTGCGCACAAAGCCGCCAAGTCCGCGTTGCTTCTGCCACTCGCGCCGCGCCGACTCGTTTTCGACGACAGCCGTCCAGGCTTCCACCGGGCCCTTGGCCACCGCCAGTGCAGCACGCCAGTGCTTGAGCAAGCGCCCACGCACCATGGGATATTTCACGCGGTTGGCCGAATACAGGTACCAACTGTAGCTGGCACCCCGAGCACAACCACGGGGTTCGTGGTTGGGCAGATCCGGGCGCGTGCGCGGGTAGTCGGTCTGCTGGGTTTCCCAGGTGACGATGCCCCCCTTGACATAGACCTTCCACGAGCAGGAGCCCGTGCAGTTCACGCCGTGCGTGGAACGCACGATCTTGTCGTGCGCCCAGCGATCGCGGTACGCTTTTTCCCAGGTCCGGTCTTCGCCATTCGTTTGGCCGTGGCCGTTGGAAAATTCTTCGCGCGGTTGCGAGAAGTAGGTCAGGCGGTCAAGAAAATGGCTCATAGGTTTTCTCCAAGAAGCAAGGAAAGGGGCAGGTTCAGGGGTTCTTGATTTCAGCGGACTTGCGCAGATAGAACCACCAGTTCAGCAACAGGCACAAGGCGTAAAACACGGCAAACCCGTACATCGCCATCTGCGGCGTGCCATGCTTAATCTGCTGGCCAATCACCACCGGCGCGATGAAGGCGCCGTAGGCGGCAACCGCCGAGGTCCAGCCCAGGACGGGACCGGCCTGTTGGCGGTCAAAAATGACGCCGATGGTGCGGAAGGTGGAACCGTTGCCAATGCCGCTGGCGGCAAAAAGCACGATGAACAGAGCCAGGAAGATGAAGAAATACTCTTCCGGATGGGCCGACTGGTAGGCGAGTTGCATCACATAACCCACCGCCACGCCAGCGACCGCCATGGTCGCGCACACCCATTGCGTAACGATGGAACCCCCGAGCTTGTCAGAAATCCAGCCGCCAACGGGACGAATCGCGGCCCCCACGAAAGGACCGATCCAGGCGTAGGCCAGCACAGGCGGCCCCTTGGGATTAACCAGTGTGTGTTGCAAGATGCCGTTGGCGTCGGGCACATGGCTGACACCAAAGATAACTTTCATCGACAAAGGCAGTGCCATCGAAAAACCAATGAAGGAGCCGAAAGTGACGATGTACAGGATGGTAAGCGACCAAGTGTGTTTGTTGCTAAAGATCGCAAACTGCTTGGAGACGTTTTCCTTCATCGCGCCAAAAGCGGTCAGCTTCATCACCATGAGCGTGCTCACAATGATGAGCGGCATCGCCAGCCACATGTTCAGCATACCCAGGCCACTGGGGGCCGGCAAGTAGAGATACAGGCCGACACCCGCCGGAATGAAAGACAGGGTGTAGAGCCAGATGATCTTCAGGAACGCGGTGATCGGGCCGCCGGTATCGGGCGAAACTGTCTTGAGGTTGTTCATGCCGAACCAGCACAGGATGGACAGCGGCACCAGCGACAACACCCACGCAAAACCTGCGTTCTGAATCCAGGTAGCCGTCCCCGGCGGGATGGCGCCGAAGATCCAGCCGCTTTCCTTTTGCAGCGTCATCGACTCGCCGCCGAACGAGCCCAGCAAGGGCACAGTCATCACCAGCGGGATCACAATCTGCATCGTGGTCACGCCAAAGTTTCCCAGGCCCGCATTCAGCCCCAAGCCGGTGCCTTGCAGGCGCTTGGGAAAGAAGGTGGAGATGTTGGACATTGACGAAGCAAAGTTACCGCCTCCCACGCCGCACCACAAGGCCATCAGCTGAAACGACCAGAGCGGCCACTCTGGATGCTGCAGCACGATGCCGGTACCAATGGCAGGCGCCAGCAGCATGGCAGTGGTGAGGAAAATGGTGTTGCGCCCACCCGAGAGCCGGATCAGGAACGAAGCCGGGATGCGCATGGTCGCGCCCGCCAAGCCGGCAATGGCGGTCAGGGTGAAAAGTTCGGCCTGGCTGAATGGGTAGCCCAGATTCATCATCTGCACCGTGATGATGCCCCACATGCCCCAGACGGCGAAGCCGCAGAGCAGGGCCGGGATGGAGATCCATAGGTTGCGATAGGCAATTTTCTTGCCGGTGGATTCCCAAAACTGCTCGTCCTCGGGGCGCCAATCGACAATATCGGCGCCACTGGTAGTTTTGTTGTTCATGATGAGTGTTCTGGCCGCAATGGCTCAGTTTTGAAGGGAAAGGGATTCGCTCTGGTCGCCCATGGGGCTGGCCTTGCGCACTTCGGTCCAGTACATCCAGATCAGCGACACCCAGACTACGCCGTACATCAGCATGAAAGCGCTGGAGCGGATGCCGGTGATGTCCACCAGCGCGCCAAACAGGATGGGCAACACAAAGCCGCCAAGCCCCCCGGCCAGACCAACGACGCCGCTGATAGTGCCGATGTTTTCCGGATAGTCGTTGCTGACGTACTTGAAAACGCTCGCCTTGCCGAACGCAAAGGCAATGCCCAGCGCGAACATCAGGCCGGTGAAGGCGTACACATTCAGGCCGAGGTGCCAGGTCTGCAGGCCGTTGATGGTCTGGATGGTGAAGGCGGTCTGCGGATAGCTCAGGAGGAACAGGCAGATCCAGCTCACCCACATCACCCACCAGGTGACGCTGTGCGCGCCGTACTTGTCGGACAGCCAGCCGCCAACGGCACGCAGCACGCCGCCGGGAAGCGAAAAACAGGCTGCGAGCAAAGCCGCAATACGGATATCGAGGCCGTACTCGCCCACGTAGTACTGCACCATCCACAGCGACAGCGCGACGTAGCCACCAAACACGATGCTGTAGTACTGGCAGTACTTGAGCACGCGCGGGTCTTTCAAGGCCTTGAGCTGGTCCATGAAACTTACCTTGGAGGACACCAGGTGGCGCGGGTCGCTGGAGCTGCCAAACCAGAAGATGATGAGCGTGACCAGCATGACAACCGCATACACCTTGGGCACCATGGTCCAGCCAAAGGCCACCACCAGCGCCGGTGCGACGAATTTGTTTACCGCCGCGCCCGAGTTGCCAGCACCAAAAATGCCCATGGCCATGCCCTGGCGATTCTTGGGAAACCAGCGCGCCACATAGGGCGTGCCCACCGAGAACGAGCCGCCAGCCAGGCCCAGCACCAGGCCGATAGTCAGAAAGTGCCAGTACGCCGTGGCGTAGGCCATGAGCCAGATGGCGGGCACCGTAATGGCCAGCAATGCAGCCATCACGACGCGGCCGCCAAATTTGTCGGTCCAGATGCCCAAAGGTACGCGGATCAGGGAGCCCGAGAGCACGGGCATGGCCGTCAGCAGGCCGAATTCGGTGGCGTTGAGGCCGAGCGTCTTCTTGAGCGGGATGCCGATGACGGCAAACATCATCCACACCATGAAGCAGACCGTAAAGGCCAGGGTGCTCACAATGAGCACGGACCAGGCTTCGCGTCCCTTTTCGGGACCGTTGCCTGCGGGAAGCGGGGCGGTAGCCATTTGCGTTTTCCTCTCTTTTTAATGAGTGGCGCAATGGTCGCGCGCAGCAGCGCGTCTGCCTATCCTTCAGCCGGAGGGGTGGCTAGGGAAATAAGGATGAGGATTTTCCCAGAGGAGTAGTTCGAAAGAACTATTTGGGAAAATTCAATTTCTGGGATTGGCGGCATACACCGCCGCCTGTACGCGGGAACTCAGGCCGAGCTTGCGCAAGATGTGCTGCACGTGAATCTTTACCGTGGTCTCGGCGATGTCCAAGGTGCGCGCAATCTCCTTATTGCTCGCGCCCAGCGCAATCTCGCGCAGAACTTCTTCTTCGCGTGGCGACAGCGGCGCAGCAGCAGCAGCGCTAATGGAAGGCGCTGGCGCAGCGATGTCCATCGGCGCGATGGGCGGCGGACCACCTTGCGACTGGAAGGCGGCCACCAGCTTGCCCATGAGCTCCGGACTCACCACAGGTTCACCAGCGGCCGCGCGGCGAATGGCCTCGGCCAGTAAATCGCCGTCGATGGTTTTCAGCAAATAGCCCTGGGCACCATTGCGCAGGGCGGCTGCCAGGTCTTGCGCATCTTCGCTGACAGTGAGCATCAGCACATGGCTTGCCGGCGACGCAGCGCGCAAGCCGCGCACCGCATCTACCCCAAGCACGCCAGGTAGATGGTTGTCCAGCAAGATGACCTGGGGCTGCAGAACCGGCACCAGGCGCAGTGCCTCGACGGCGTCGCCTGCTTCACCCACCACATGCAGGCCTTCGTCCTGGGACAGCAGGGCCACCAGCCCCCGACGGAACAAGTTGTGATCGTCGACCACAAAAACGGTAATGGCGCTGGCTGGGCTCATATCGAACTCCATGAAGGCAGTTGCGGCGCAGGCAATTCGGCCAGCGGCGCTGCGCCTGACATTGCGGATGCGTTGTGCGGCAGCTCAATGCACACCGTGGTGCCCGCGCCAGGAGTGGACTGCACCTCGACCCGCGCGCTGATGCCTTCGGCGCGCTCGCGCAGGATACGCAGTCCGACATGCAAAGAGTCGGCTGCCATGGTGCGCCCTGCATCAAAGCCTATGCCGTTGTCTTGCACCTCAAAGCGCCACTCGGGATGGCGCTGCACGCGCACGTTCACACGCGTGGCGCGGGCATGCTTGCGCACGTTGGAGAGCGCCTCCTGCACCATGTGCAGCACCTGAATCTGCACGTCCGCGTCCAGGGGCAGCCCGTGCCCTTCCATGCTGAGCTGTGCGTTGATGCCGGTCTGGTGGCCGAACTTGGAGAGCGTGGTGCGCAGCGCCTCTTCGATGTCCTCCGCGCTGGCGCGGGTGCGAAAGTGCACCAGCAACTCGCGGACGTCGGCGTAGCATTCGCGCACGCCGACATCGAGCTCGGCCATGCTGCGGTCGCGCGCGGCCTCGTTGCCCTTCTTGACCGCGTCGCGCAGCAACTGCGTCTGAATCTTGAGGAACGCGAGCGACTGCGCAATCGAGTCGTGCAGCTCACGCGCCAGCATGCCGCGCTCTTCGGCCACCGCGCCCTCGCGCTCCAGCGCCGCCGCGCGCAGCCCCTCCATGCTGCTGGCCAGGTGGCGCACCATCGCTTCAAGCAGTTCGCGCATGTCGGGCGACAACTCCAGGCTGGCACGAAAGAACAGGTTGAGTTCGCCCAGCACGCGCTGGTGCACCATCACGGGCAGGACCACCAGAGTTTGGTAGCCCGCCTCATGGCAGTGCGGCAGAACCATGGGCGTCGCAATGCTGATAGGAATGACGCGCGCGTCCGGCAGACCTTGGCTTTGGCCGCAAAAGCAATTGCCAGCGCGCAGGCACTGCTCCTGCTCGGCCATGGCACGCGGAAGGCCGTCGGAGGCCAGGATGACGTAGTGCTCGTTGCCCTCGTTCGACCAGCGCACCACGGCGGCGTCGGCACCCGAGACGCGCCGCGCCTGCTGCACAAAGCCTTGCGTCAGCACCTTCAGATTGGCAGCCTGGGCGGCCAACGCGCTGACTTCGTAGAGCGCTGACAAGCGCTGGTTCTTGTCCTCAATGCTGGCGGTTTTCTCACGCACCTTGAGCGCGAGGTCGTCGTGCGAGGTCTGCAGCGCCTGCGCCATGCGGTTGAAGCCCTCATTGAGCTGGCCGAATTCGTCATCCGTGTCGACCGGCAGGCGCGTACCCAGCACGCCCTGGCGTATCTGCAAAAACGCCTCCTGCAAGCGCGCCACCGGGTTGATAACCACCAGGCCGGTCATGACCACCACGCCGAACGCAACGAAAAGCGTCAAACCCATCATGAAGAGTTGCAGCACGTGCAGCGCCGCGGTCCAGCGCGCAATTTGCACCTCGATGGCGTCCACGAAGCCGTCCATCACCTCGGCCATCGCGTCGGCGTGCGCCACCAGCACCGGCACGGCAGGCGCCTTTGGCGCCAGCCACTCCTCGCGCACCCTGGCCCACTGGCTGCGCACCTCTTCAAAACGCGCGCGGGTTTCGTCGCTCCAGGGGACAAACAGCGGATGGTCGGGGTCGCCGGTGCGCAGCAACTCCAGGCTGCCTTCAATCATTTCCGCATTCGCCAAGAGCTTCTCGCGCGCGCCGTTTTCCACCGCCAGCGCCATGCGCATGGTGCGCATGCGCAAGCGGCCGGCCTCGTTCACGGCGGCAGCGCCGCCTTCAAGCTTCCAGGTGACCCAGAGCGTCACGCTGATGGAGCTGAGCGTGACCAGCAAGAAGACCATGCCCATGGTCAAGAGCTTGGTGGTAAGCGTGGTGCGTGTCCGCATGGCGGGCAGTGTAAGGGAGCGACTTGTGACCCCGGGCACAGTGCGCAGAACGCTCCCCTAGTAGCATGCAGTGCATGAAGACTGCCTTTCCCCCCACGCCTGCCCACTGGCTGCGCCCCGTGAGCACGGTTGCGCTGGCGCTGCTCCTCGGCTGTGCGGCACCGGCCCGCCTGCCCGATGGCTGGCCCCAGAGCTTGGCAGCGCTGCTGCCGGCCGACGTCATGCTGCTGGGCGAGCAACACGACGCCCCCGCCCACCAGGCCATGGAACGCACGGCGGTGCAATGGCTCGCCGCGCAAGGCCGCCTGTCTGCAGTGGTGATGGAAATGGCCGAGGCTGGCCACAGCACCCAGGCGCTGCCACCCAGCGCCGACGAAGCCACTGTGCGCGCAGCGCTGGGCTGGGATGAGCAATGGTGGCCCTGGCAGCACTATGCGGGGGCGGTCATGGCGGCGGTGCGTGCCGGCGTGCCGGTTTTTGGCGGCAACCTGCCGCGCACGGCTATGCGCGAGGCCATGAACAACACCGCGCTCGACCAGTTGCTGCCGGCCGCCGCGCTCGCGGACCAGTTCAGCGCCGTGCGCGAAGGCCATTGCGATTTGCTGCCCGAGGCGCAACTGCCTGGCATGGTTCGCATCCAGATGGCGCGCGACCAAAGCATGGCGCGCGCGCTGGCTGCAGCGCCGCGCGGGCCGGGCCAGACAGTGCTGCTGATTGCCGGCGGCGGCCACGTGCTGCGCAGCCGCGGCGTACCGGTGTATTTACCGAAAAATTTAAAGGTAAAAGTGGCACTGGCGCAATCAGGACAAGCGCAAGCAGCTATTGAAAATGAAGCAGATTTGACCTCTGTCACCGCAGAACTGCCGCCGCAGGACGCGTGCGCGCCGCTGCGCAAGTTGCCGGAACGCTAATCAACCCGCGAGCTGATCGCGCAGCAGCACCTCGAAGGCGTCGGGCGGTACGGGGCGGCTGCGCAAATAGCCCTGGTAGCTGTCGCAACCGCGCTGGCGCAGAAAATCGAGCTGCGCTGGCGTCTCGACCCCTTCGGCCAACACTGCCAGGCCCAGGCTGTGGCCCATGGCAATGATGGCCGAGCTGATCGCCATGTCTTCGCCGCTTTCAGGGATTTCGCGGATAAAGCTCTGATCGATCTTGAGCACATCGATGGGAAAGCGCTTGATGTGCGCCAGAGATGAGTAGCCGGTGCCGAAATCGTCCACCGACAAACGCAGCCCCAGGTCACCGAGCTTCGTCAGCAAGGCCAGTGCCTGCTCGGGCCGCTCGGCCAGAGCGCTTTCGGTAATTTCCAGCTCCAGAGAAGTCGCCGGAAAGCCGCTTTGCGCCAGCGCATCGCCCACCACGGCCACCAGATCGCTGAGCGCAAACTGCCGCGGCGAAACATTGACGGCCATGGTCATGGACCCCAGGCCCGCAGAGCGCCAGCGCTGGGCCTGGAGGCAGGCCTCCAGCAAGACCCACTGCCCGATGGGGGCGATCAGGCCGGACGACTCGGCAACGGGAATGAAGCGGGCTGGCGAGACCAACCCTTCCTGCGGGTCCTGCCAGCGGAGCAAGGCTTCCGCGCCAACGATGCGCCCGCTCGCCACACTGACCTGAGGTTGGTAGTACAAGCGCAGTTCGCCGTTCGCCAGCGCGCGGCGCAGGCCTGCTTCCACCGCCAGGCGCTCGCGCGCGCCCTGCGTCATGCCTTCTTCATAGAAACACCAGGCGCCCCGCCCGAGCGCCTTGGCGCCGTAGACGGCCGCATGCGCGCCCTGCAGCAGTGCTTCGGTGGATTCCACATGCGCCGGGAACATGCAGATGCCCACGCTGGCACCGACCACCACCTCGATACCTTCAGGCAAATGCCAGGGCGTCCCCGCCGCTTCGATCAGGTGGCGCGCCACGGCCGCGGCGCCGTCGGCATGGCGCAGGTGCCGCGCCACCACGGCAAGTTCGTCTCCGGCCAGGCGCCCTATCACGTCGCCGGGCCGCAAGGCACGCTGCACCTGACTGGCAACGTGGCGCAACACCGCGTCTCCCACCGTGTAACCATAGCTGTCGTTCACCTCCTTGAACCGGTCCAGATTCAACTGCAACACAGCAAACTGCTCGCCACTCGCCAGCGCCTGCGCGCGCACCGCCTCCAGCCGCTGAGAAAACGTGTCGCGGTTGGCCAGGCCGGTAAGCGCATCGTGCCCCGCCAGGTACTCGATGCGCTGCTCGCTGGCTTTGCGCTCCGATTGGTCGGTGAACATGCAGATGAAATGCGTGAGGCTGCCGCTGGCATCGCGCACGGCGCTCATGGCCACCTGCTCAGGGAAAACTTCGCCATTCTTGCGCTTGTTCCACAACTCGCCCTGCCATTGGCCCGTGCGCAGCAACTGCTCCCAAAGTGCCTCGTAAAACGCGCGGTTGTGCCGACCCGACTGGAATATGCGCGGGTTGAGCCCCAGCATTTCAGCCTCGCGGTACCCCAGGATGCGCTGCGCGGCGGCATTGGCCGAGCGGATGGACCCCTGCGCGTCGGTCACGATCACCCCCTGCGCCGCGTTGTCCACCACCGCTGCAGCCAGGCGCTGGCGCTCGTCGGCATGGTAGGCGCCGCTCAGGTCGGTCAGCAAGCCCGTGAACCGGTCGGGCGCTCCGTGCGCGGCCGCGTAGCGCTGGCCGCGCGCTTCGAACCAGCGCAATTGCCCATCGAAACAGCGCACGCTGAAGCTCTCAATGAGCGGTTCGCCGGTATCGAGGGCGTGGCGGATGGCAGAGAACACCCGGCGCCGATCGGCAGGCGCAATGCACTCGGTCAAGCGCAGGTCGCGCGCCAGATCGTCGCCGGTGTAGCCCAACATGCGCTCGATGCCAGGCGAGCAGCTCAGGCGCTGCTCGGCCAAGTCCCAATCCCACACCCCGCTGGCACTGCTGTCGAGCGCCAATTGCAGGCGCGCCTCACTGCGCTCGAGCGCTGTGCGTGCACGCACGATCTCGCTCAGGTCTTGCAACACGCAAACCAGATGGGCGCAGCCACCCTCCCCCTCAGGCACGGAAGTCACGGTGCACAGCGTGGGCAGCGGATCGCGCCCATTGCTGCGCAGGCACTGGCGTTCCCCCACAAAATGATCGATTTCGCCCACCATCAGGCGCCCCATCTGGTGCGCAGCCCAGGCCGGCTCCTGCGGCGGCAACACGGTGCCGAAATCGATCGCGCCCAGTGCCTTCTCGTCGATACCCAGCATCTCAAGCAAGCGCGCATTGGCCCAGAGGATGCGTCCATCAAGCGCCACGCGTGCAATGCCTGCCGAAGCATGCTGCACGATCGTCGTCAGCTCGTGCTCGCTGGCGCCACGCGCCTGCTCGGCACGGCGCAAGCGCCAGACCAGCCAACCGGCCAGCCCGGCTGTGAGCGACACATACAGCCAGCCCTTCCACAGTTGCATCCGTGCCATGGCCGCAGCATCGTGGACCAGCACCGCCAGCAAACGATCGCCCAGCCACACCCAGGCCAGACCAAGAAGGAAATACAGGGCGGCCGCCTTCCCGGGCGTCCAAGCCCGCTCACGACCTACCAACCACGGTATCTTCATGCCCCACCTTGTACCGCTGCATGCGGCCCTGCTGCGACAATTAGCCTCTATGTCCAACGCCTACGTTCTCACACTGTCCTGCCCGGACCGCCTCGGTCTGGTGCATGCCGTCTCGGGCTTCTTGCTCGAGCGCGGCGGCAACATCGAAGAAGCCGCCCAATTCAACGACCCGGCCACCGGCCTGTTCTTCATGCGGGTACAGTTTGCCTGCACCGAGCATGAGCACGCCGCTCTGAGCGCCCAGCTCGAACAGTTTGCCCAGCCCTTCCAGATGCATTGGGGGCTGCACGCCACGCACCTGCCCATGCCCACTGTACTGCTGGTCAGCCGTGAAGGCCATTGCCTCAACGACCTGTTGTTCCGCTGGAAATCGGGCCTGCTGCCCATCGACATCCGCGCCATCATCAGCAACCACCGCGACTTCTACCAACTGGCCGCCGGCTACAACATTCCGTTTCACCATATTCCTGTCACTGCGGCCACCAAGGCCCATGCCGAAGCGCGCCAACTGGAGATCATCGAGCAGGAGGGCGCCGAACTGGTGGTGCTGGCGCGCTACATGCAGGTGCTGTCCAACGAACTGTGCAAGCGGCTCGCTGGGCGCGCCATCAACATCCACCACAGTTTTTTGCCGAGCTTCAAAGGCGCCAAGCCGTACTACCAGGCGCACGAGCGCGGCGTCAAACTGATTGGCGCCACCGCGCACTATGTCACGGCTGACCTCGACGAAGGTCCGATTATCGAACAAGATGTTACACGTGCCGATCACACCGATACCGTCGAAGACCTGACGGCCCGTGGGCGCGACACCGAAAGCCAGGTGCTCGCGCGCGCTGTGAAGTGGCACAGCGAGCACCGCGTGCTGCAAAACGGCCACAAGACGGTGGTGTTTCGCTAGCCCACTTCCCGGCCTGCCATGACTTCACCCGCCGACATTGCTGCACCCCTCAGGCGCATTCCGCCCATCCAGTGCCTGCTCACTTTTGAAGCCCTGGCGCGCCTGCGCAGCGTGACGCTGACAGCCGAGGAACTCTGCGTGACGCCCAGCGCCGTGAGCCACCGCGTCAAGCAGTTGGAGCAGATCATCGGCACGCGCTTGTTCGGCCGTGCCGATTTTTCCCTCACCACCGACGGCATTGCCTACCTGGCCAACGTGCGCGAAGGCCTGGGCGCGCTGCAGCGTTTTCCGGGCCTGGCCAGCGCGCCCGGCAAGCGCCGCCTCAAGCTCGCCGTCACCCCCACCTTTGCCAGGGTGATGCTGATTCCCCGGCTGCGCCACTTCCGCGAGGCCTACCCCGAGATCGATCTGGCGCTGCAAATCTCGATCCCGCTGATGGACGTCGTGGCCGAGGACGCCGACCTGGTGGTGCGCTATGGCAGCGGCCACTACGCCGACATGGAGCACAGCGAAATCGCGCGCGACGTGGTCACGCCCCTGGCTTCGCCGGCCTGGCTGCGCGAACACGGGCCGTTCGAGCGCCCGGACGAACTCGACCCCGAAACCCTGCTGCGCAGCCCCCTGGAGCCCTGGCGCAGCTGGTTTTCCGCCGCCGGCCTGCCCTGGCAGGAACCGTCGGGCGGCTCGCAATTCAACGACGTTGGCCTGATGTGCGACGCCGCCGCCGCCGGCATGGGCGTCGCCCTGGTGCGCCTGAAACTCGGCGCGCCCTGGGTGGAAAACGGCACCCTGGTGCGCCTGTTCGACCTAGACGCCCCCAGCCCGCACGCGCACTACCTGTGCTGGCGCACCGGCGCGATGGACCGCTGGGAATGCGCAGCCTTTGCCGACTGGCTGCACAAGAGCATGCCGTAGTGGCAGGTACATCCCCCTGAGCGGCTTCGCCGCTGGCCTGGGCCGCGCCGGTTTGACGGGCCCACGGCAACCCAAGGAAGCGTCTTTGCGGGCAAAAATTCAAGTCAAATTGGCCTCTAGCGCTTATCCAGTAAGCGCTGGCAGCTATTTATTCCATAGTATGAATGCGCTCTGCGCAGCGCAATTCACGCGCCGTTGAAAGAAAGCTCACACCGGAGCGCGCGCGCTTGGCTACAGTGCTGCCATGAACACCGCCGCCGCCCAGTCGCCCACACCCGCCCCTGTTTTCGCTGCGCCCAAGCCCACGACCGAACCCGACCGCGCCGCGCGCCAGCGCGAAGTGGTGGCCGCGTTGGCCAGCGTGCTGCCCGCGCACAGCCTGCTGTGGAACCAGGAAGACACCACGCCCTACGAGTGCGACGGCCTCACCGCCTACCGCCAGCGCCCGCTGGTGGTCTGCCTGCCGGAGACCGAAGACGAAGTGCAGGCGGTGTTGCGCACCTGCCACCGATTGAGCGTGCCCGTGGTGGCGCGCGGTGCCGGCACCGGGCTCTCGGGCGGCGCCATGCCGCACGCGCTGGGCGTCACGCTGTCGCTGGCGCGCTTCAACCGCATCCTGGACCTGAACCCACGCGCCCGCACCGCCCGCGTGCAGTGCGGCGTCCGCAACCTGGCCATCAGCGAAGCGGCGGCGCCCTTTGGCCTGTACTACGCACCCGACCCAAGCAGCCAGATTGCCTGCACCATCGGCGGCAACGTGGCCGAGAATTCGGGCGGCGTGCACTGCCTGAAATACGGGCTGACGGTACACAACATCCTGGCGGTGCGCGGCTTCACCATGGAAGGCGAGCCCGTGCAGTTCGGCGGCGGCGCGCTCGATTCGCCCGGCTACGACCTGCTGGCCACGGTGATTGGCAGCGAGGGCATGCTGGCCGTGGCGGTGGAAGTCACCGTCAAGCTGATCCCCAAACCGCTGCTGGCGCGCTGCATCATGGCCAGCTTTGACGACATCCGCAAAGCGGGCGACGCCGTGGCCGCCGTGATTGCCGCCGGCATCATCCCCGCCGGCCTGGAGATGATGGACAAGCCCATGACGGCCGCCGTGGAAGCCTTCGTCCACGCCGGCTACGACCTGACGGCCGAGGCCATTCTGCTGTGCGAGAGCGATGGCACACCCGAGGAGGTGGAAGAAGAAATCGCCCGCATGCGCACCGTGCTGGAGGGCGCCGGCGCCACCGCCATTTCGGTCAGCCAGACGGAAGCCGAGCGCCTGCGCTTCTGGAGCGGGCGCAAGAACGCCTTCCCCGCCAGCGGCCGCATCAGCCCCGACTACATGTGCATGGACTCGACCATCCCGAGAAAGCGCCTGGCCGACATCCTGCTGGCCATCCAGCAGATGGAAAAGAAGTACGACCTGCGCTGCGCCAACGTGTTCCACGCGGGCGACGGCAACCTGCACCCGCTGATCATGTTTGACGCCAACGACCCGGACCAGCTGCACCGCTGCGAACTGTTTGGCGCCGAGATCCTGGAGACCAGCGTGGCCATGGGCGGAACGATTACCGGCGAACACGGCGTGGGCGTAGAGAAGCTGTCGAGCATGTGCGTGCAGTTTTCGCGGGAAGAAAACGCGCAGATGATGGCGCTGAAACACGCCTTCGACCCCGAAGGTTTGCTCAACCCCGGCAAGCTCATCCCGACGCTCAACCGCTGCGCCGAGTACGGCAAGATGCTGATTCGCGGCGGCAAGCTGGCGCACCCCGACCTGCCCCGTTACTGACCGGCCACTGCGATGCAGATGCTGCAAGGCCTGGCCATTCTGCTGACGCTGCAGTCGCTGGGCGAGGCGCTCTCACGGCTGCTGCACCTACCCTACCCCGGCCCGGTGATTGGCATGGTGCTGCTGCTCATCGCGCTGCGCTGGCCCGCCGTGCAGACGCGCGTGCGCTCGGTGGCCGATTTTCTGCTGGCGCACCTCTCGCTGCTGTTCGTGCCGGTGGGCGTGGGCGTCATCACCCAGCTCGACGTGCTGGCCCGCTATGGGCTGCGGCTGGCGGTGGTGCTGGTGCTCTCAACCTGGATCGGCATGGCGATCTCGGCGCTGGTGCTGCGCCGCTTGATGCGGCGCGCCGCGCTGGCGGGCGGGGAGTAGGCGTGGACTTCGTCCAGCTCTGGGTGTACCTCTCGGCCACGCCGCTGTTCGGCCTGAACGCCACGCTGGTGGTGTACGTGCTGGCGCTCGGCTTGTACCAGCGCCTGGGCCAGGCGCCGTGGGCCAACCCGGTGCTGTGCTCCATCGTGGTGCTGGGCACCGGCCTGCTGGCGACGGGCACCGCCTACCCTACCTACTTCGCCGGCGCGCAGTTCATCCACTTTCTGCTCGGCCCGGCCGTGGTCGCGCTGGCCTGGCCGCTGTGGCAGCGGCGCGTACAACTGCGCGCGCACTGGGCGCGCTTCACGCTCGCGGCGGTGGTGGGCGGCGCAGCGGCGGCGGGCAGCGCGGTCGCCATCGCCTGGGCCTTGGACCTGCCGCGTGAAGCCGTGCTGTCGCTGGCGCCCAAATCGGTCACCGCCCCCGTCGCCATGGGCATTGCCGACAAGATCGGCGGCGTGCCTTCGCTGGCGGCGGTGTTTGCCGTTGTCACCGGCCTGGTGGGCGCGCTCAGCGGCAAGGCGCTGTTTGCGCTGCTGCGCATCGGCGCCGACCCCGTCGGCTGGATGGCGCGCGGTTTTGCCATGGGCACTGCGGCCCACGGCATCGGCGCAGCACGCGCCTTGCAGGTGAACGCTGACGCTGGCGCCTGGGCCGCGCTGGCGCTGGGGCTGCAGGTGGTGGTGGCGTCGCTGCTGATTCCGCTGGTCGCCGGTTGGTTCTGATCAAACCTGCGCCCACAGCCAGTCGCGAAACGCCCGCAGTGCCTCAGCCCCAGGCCGGTGCTGCGGTTGCACGAACCAGTAGCCCTGTTCGCCCGCAAGCACCTGTGGGTGCGCCGGCACCAGGCGCCCGCTGTCCAGCGACTCCTGCGCCAGCAACTGCGGCACCAGCCCTACCCCCAGGCCTGCGGCGGCAGCGGCCATCACCATGGAGAACAATTCGTAGCGCGGCCCGCGCGAGGCGTGCAAGGTGTAGTGCCAGCCACGCTCGGCGTACCAGCCGCGCCAGGCATTGGCGCGGCTGGCCAGCGTGAGGTGCGGGCAGTGCAGCCAGGCCTGCTCGCCGTGCAGAGCATGTGCGGCCGCATAGGCCGGGCTGCACACAGGAACGCACGGCCCCTCGGGCAGCACCATGCCGCCCTGCGTGTCAGGCCAGAGCCGGTCACCGTAGTAAATAGCGGCATCAAAACCGCTCTCGTCAAAAGCGAACACCTCGGACCGCACCGAGAGGTTGAGCGTGATGCGCGGGTGCAGCGCCGCAAACTGCGGCAGGCGCGGAATGAGCCACTGCGTGCAGAAGGTGGACACCACGGCCAGGTGCAGCACATAGCCTTCATCCCGCCCCACCCGGATCTCCTGCGTATCGCGCTCGATTTGCTCCAGATGCAGGCGGATGCGCGCCGCATAGCTGCGGCCTGTGTCCGTCAAGGCCAGGCGCTGGCGGGCCCGCACGAACAAGGCCACGCCCAGCCGATCTTCGAGCGCAGCGACATGGCGGCTGACGGCGCTGGGCGTCAGGGCCAGCTCCTCGGCGGCACGCGAGAAGCTCTGCAGCCGTGCAGAGGCCTCGAAGGCCTGAAGCACGCCCAGGCTGGGGATGTCTTTGCGCATGGCAAACCCGCTCCAGAATTGTTCGTAAAACTCAACAACCATGGAGGATATATCAGCTATCGGGTGCATTGAACGCACTTACCATGGCAGGCACACCACCCACGGCACCGGCGCAGGCTGGGCATCTGCCGGGGTGTCCATCGACCTGCTCCACAGCGTTTTCATGACTGCCTCTTCCACCCCCCTCTTCGACACCGTTTTGCAGCAACTGGGCCTGGACCTTGCCCCTTGGCGCGGCCAGGGCCTGAGCGTGCGCGCCCCACGCGACGGCGCCGTGTACGCCCAGCTCGCCAGCCACACCAGCGCGCAGGCCCAGGCGCTCATCGAGGGCGCACACGCCGCCTTCCTGCAGTGGCGCGCCACGCCCGCGCCCGTGCGCGGCGAACTGGTGCGCCGCCTGGGCCAGAAGCTGCGCCAGCACAAGGAGGCGCTGGGCCTCTTGGTGTCGCTGGAGGCGGGCAAGGTGCGCTCCGAAGGGCTGGGCGAAGTGCAGGAGATGATCGACATCTGCGACTTCGCCGTGGGCCTGTCGCGCCAGCTGCATGGCCTGACCATCGCCAGCGAGCGCCCGGGCCACCGCATGATGGAAACCTGGCACCCGATGGGCGTGGTGGGCGTGATCTCGGCCTTCAACTTCCCCGTGGCCGTGTGGGCCTGGAACGCCGCGCTGGCCCTGGTGTGCGGCAACGCCGTGGCCTGGAAGCCGTCGGAAAAAACCCCGCTGTGCGCCATCGCCTGCCACCACCTGCTGCAACAGACCCTGGACGAGTTTGCCGCCGAGCAAGGCGTGGCCGCCCCCGACGGCCTGGCCACGCTGCTGCTGGGGGGGCGCGAGATGGGCGAGCTGCTGGCGCGCTCGCTGCGCGTGCCCGTGGTCAGTGCCACCGGCAGCACGCGCATGGGCCGCGCCGTGGCGGTGGACGTGGCGCAGCGCTTTGGCCGCAGCATCCTGGAGCTGGGCGGCAACAACGCCATGGTGGTGATGCCCAGCGCCGACCTGGAACTGGCCGCGCGCGCCATCACCTTCGCCGCCGTGGGCACGGCGGGCCAGCGCTGCACCACGCTGCGCCGCCTCATCGTGCACCGCGACGTGGCCGCGCCGCTGCTCGCCCGGCTGGAAACCATCTACGCCAGCGTGCGTGTGGGCGACCCTTTGGCGGACGGTGTGCTCGTCGGCCCGCTGGTGGATCGCGCTGCCTTTGAGCAGATGCAGAACGCCCTGGCGCAGGCGCGAGAACAAGGCGGCACGGTGCTGGGCGGAACGCGCGAATGTGAGGCGCTGGGCGAAGACGCCTGGTACGTGCGCCCGACCCTGGTGCGCATGCCCACGCAGAGCGCGGTGGTGCAGCACGAGACCTTCGCACCCATCCTCTATGTGCTGACCTGCGCCAGCCTCGACGAGGCCATCGCGCTGCAGAACGGCGTGCCCCAAGGCCTGTCGTCGGCCATCTTCACCACCGACCTGCGCGAGGCCGAGCGCTTCCTCTCCAGCACCGGCAGCGACTGCGGCATTGCCAACGTGAACATCGGCACCTCGGGCGCCGAGATCGGCGGCGCCTTCGGCGGCGAGAAGGAAACCGGTGGCGGCCGCGAGTCGGGCTCGGACGCCTGGAAGGGCTACATGCGCCGCGCGACCAACACCATCAACTACAGCGACGCGCTGCCCCTCGCGCAAGGCGTGCGCTTCGACGTGTAGAGGCGAACACCCCCTGCGTCGCTGCGCGCCTTCCCCCCTCTCCTGCGGGAGGGGGACGCACCCAGTGGCCGGGCAAAGAAAGCCCGCTCCACGGGTGCCCTGGTCTGGCGCGGCGCCCCTGTCACCGAAGGTGGGCACACCATGGCTTCTTCCTCCTCGCATACACCCATCGCCATCATCGGCGGTGGCGCCATCGGCAGCGCCATCGCCTATTTCCTGACACGGCAGCGCCCGGACTGCAAAGTCACCGTGGTCGAGCGCGACCCGGGCTATGCGCAGGCTTCGTCGGCGTTGTCGGCCAGCTCGATCCGGCAGCAGTTCTCCAGCCCCATCAACATTGCCATCTCGCAGTTCGGCATTGAATTCCTGCGCGACATTGGCGCACGGCTGCAGGTGGGCGGCGAACGCCCCGACATCGGCTTGGTCGAAGCGGGCTACCTGTACCTGGCCAGCCCGGCGGGCGAATCCGTGCTGCGCGACAACCATGCGGTGCAGCGCGGCATGGGCGCCGACGTGGCCTTGCTCACGCCCGACGCACTGCGTGAGCGCTTCCCCTGGCTCTCCACCGACGGAATTTCGCTGGGCTCGCTGGGCCTGTCCGCCGAGGGCTGGTTCGACGGCTACAGCCTGCTGCAGGCCCTGCGCCGCAAGGCCGTGGCCCAGGGCGTGCGCTATGTGCAGGCCGATGCGGTGGGCGTGGACACGCAGGCCAGCGGCGGCGTGCGGCACATCAGCGCGCTGCGCCTGGCGGATGGCCAGCGGCTGGAGTGCAGCGCCGTGGTCAACGCCGCAGGCGCCTGGGCGCGCCCGGTGGCGCAGTGGCTGGGCATCGACCTGCCGGTGTTTGCCAAGCGGCGCACGGTGTTCCACTTCACCTGCCCCGAGGCGCTGCCCGGCTGCCCGCTGCTCATCGACCCCTCGGGCATCTGGCTGCGGCCCGAAGGCGCGGGCTTCATCGCAGGTTTTTGCCCATCCGAAGGCGAAGACCCCGACGATGCCCCGCTCGAACCGGACCACGCCGCCTTCGAAAACCACGTGTGGCCCACGCTGGCGGAGCGCATTCCGGCCTTTGAGGCGCTGCGCCAGCGCAGCGCCTGGGCGGGCTACTACGAGATGAATGCGTTCGACCACAACGCCATCCTGGGCCTGCACCCGGCCTGCGACAACCTGTACTTCGCCAATGGTTTCTCCGGCCACGGCCTGCAGCAGTGCCCGGCCATCGGGCGCGGCCTGGCCGAGCGCATTCACACAGGCCGCTGGCAGACGCTGGACCTGGAGCCGCTGGCCTTCCAGCGCATCCTCGACGGCCGCCCGCTCATCGAAAGCAACATCATCTGAGACCGCCCATGCCCTCCGACATGCCCTCTTCTTCCTCCACGCCGGCCAACCGCACAGGCGGCCAGATCCTCGTCGACCAGCTCGTGCTGCACGGCGTGCAGCACATCTTCTGCGTGCCCGGCGAAAGCTACCTCGCCGTGCTGGACGCATTGCACGATGCCCCCATCCAGCTGACCGTCTGCCGCCAGGAAGGCGGCGCAGCCATGATGGCCGAGGCGCACGGCAAGCTCACCGGGCGGCCCGGCGTGTGCTTCGTCACGCGCGGCCCCGGCGCCACCAACGCGGCGGCGGGCGTGCACATTGCCATGCAGGACTCCACGCCCATGGTGCTGTTCGTTGGCCAGATCGAGCGCGGCGCGCGCGGGCGTGATGCCTTCCAGGAGGTGGACTACCGCGCCGCCTTTGGCCCGCTGGCCAAGTGGGCGACGGAGGTGGACGACGCGCGCCGCCTGCCCGAGATCGTGGCGCGCGCCTTCAGCGTGGCCTGCAGCGGGCGCCCCGGCCCGGTGGTGGTGGCCCTGCCCGAGGACATGCTGGTCGAACGTGCCGACGCGCCCACCGCACGGCCCTACCAAGTCATGGAGGCAGCCCCGAGCCCGGCGCAAATGACCCAGTTGCTCGAACGCCTGGGCCAGGCCCGCAAGCCCGTGGCCATCGTCGGCGGCAGCCGCTGGAGCGCCGCAGCCGTGGCGCGCTTCCAGGACTTCGCCGCCGCCCACGCCCTGCCCGTGGCCTGCTCGTTCCGCCGCCAAATGCTGTTCGACCACCAGCATCCCTGCTACGCGGGCGACCTGGGCCTGGGCGTGAACCCGGCGCTGCTGGCGCACCTGCGCGGCGCCGACCTGCTGCTGCTCGTCGGCGGGCGGCTCTCGGAAGTGCCCTCGCAGGGCTACACCCTGCTCGACATTCCCACGCCGCAAATCCCGCTGGTGCATGTGTACCCCGACCCGGACGAACTGGGCCGCGTGTACCAGGCGCAGTGGCCCATCAACGCCTCGCCCGTCGCCTTCTGCGCTGCCCTGCCGACCACGGCTGCGCAGACACCGAGCGCACAACACCAGCAAGCCGTGCAGGAAGCGCACGCCGCCTACCTGGCCTGGAGCGACCCGACGCCGATCCACATTCCGGGCGAACTGCAGATGGGCGCGGTGATGCAGCACCTGCGCGAAGTGCTCCCGCCCGATACCGTCTTTTGCAACGGCGCGGGCAACTTCGCCACCTGGGTGCACCGCTTCTGGCCGTTCCGCCAATACGGCACGCAGCTCGCGCCCACCAGCGGCAGCATGGGCTACGGCCTGCCGGCCGGCGTGGGCGCGCAGCGCCTGTGGCCCGAGCGCACGGTGGTGGTGTTCGCGGGCGACGGCGACTTCCTCATGCACGGCCAGGAATTCGCCACCGCCGTGCAGTACCGGCTGCCCCTCATCGTGGTGCTGCTGGACAACGGCATGTACGGCACCATCCGCATGCACCAGGAGCGCGAGTACCCGCACCGCGTCAGCGGCACGGCCTTGCAGAACCCCGACTTCGCCGCCTACGCCAAGGCGTTTGGCGGCCATGGCGAGCGTGTGGAGCGCACCGAGGACTTCGCCCCGGCTTTCGCACGCCTGCGCGAAACCGCAAAGGCCACGCGCCTGCCCGCCCTCCTGCACTGCCTGATCGACCCCGAAGCGATTACACCGGGGCGCTCGCTGAGCCAGATACGGGGCGGGTGAGGCATCGCCGGTCACTGAGCATCCTGCAATTCAAGGGTGCCCTCCTGCTTCTTATTCGGCCGAAGAATTTCGCGAATACTTTCTTTCAAGCAATTCACGCAAACGGCGGATATTGACCTCAATAGCCTCTCGCTGGTCACGTGTCAAACGCGGCGGCTTCGATAGGAATGCAGGTGAATCGTCTTTCCCATCATGCGTGTTGTCGGGCAACGACTGTGAAGGTGTTTCTGGATGCTGGGTCATCACTATCCCTATCCCGGGGAAAGCCAAGCCAGCAGGAAGCACCATGCCGAGCAAGGCAGAGCAATTACAATTTTCGTGTAATTATCGATCAAATTTACAGCGTAACTATATTACAAAGTCACTCCAGAAAAAAGCCACCCCCGTAGCCTGAGCATCTATGGACGATGCCAAGAAAGAATTTGCGCGACGGTTACGCGGTGCAATGGTGACAGCCGGCTACGAACCAAGGCCGGTAGTGCTGGAGCGGGAATTCAACATGCGCCACTGGGGCAAGCCCATGACGCTGCACGGCGTTCGGCGCTGGCTGCAGGGGGAAACCATGCCCGACCACAAGAAACTCGTCACCTTGGCAGACTGGTTGCGCGTGCCTGTGCAGGAGTTGGGCTATGGCGAAGGCGAAGCACACCAGGCACGCGAACGGCAACCCATCTGGCATGCCGGGCTAGGCTACCCGGATCGCGAATTGTTCGAAATCTATCTGCGCCTTCCAGTACCCAAACGCCGTCTGGCGCGCGACGTAATCCTGGCCATCGCCAGGGCCCACGCGGCGGAGGAAGCAGAGCGCACCGAGAAATAAAAACACTGCCAGCGCTTTTCCTTCAAACGCTGGAGCTAGGTGGCAGGAAACGCGGTGTCCGCCGTCGCCCAGTTCGAGGCGATTTTCTGAGCTGCCTGCGCGGCAGGAAACGGCACACAAGAGCACGTCACGCTAAGCATGCATTTCTGAGCTGCCTACGCGGCAGGAAACCAATCCATGACCCCAGACGCGTTCTCTGCCCTTTTCTGAGCTGCCTACGCGGCAGGAAACGTGCCTAGCGCCCAAACGCATTGCTTTCTCACTTTCTGAGCTGCCTACGCGGCAGGAAACACTTCTTGAGTCCGCGTGATCCCGACAGCACATTTCTGAGCTGCCTACGCGGCAGGAAACCTGAATGTGGAGCTAATGTCCACCGCGTTGATTTTCTGAGCTGCCTACGCGGCAGGAAACGCTGTAGGCATCGCCAACTTGCAAGATGATGCATTTCTGAGCTGCCTACGCGGCAGGAAACGCGGCCGGCGTGTTCCGTGGCCTGCTTTTGCATTTCTGAGCTGCCTACGCGGCAGGAAACATTCATGCAATCCCCGCTTTCGAACGGCAATATTTCTGAGCTGCCTACGCGGCAGGAAACCGGCAAATCAATTGCAGATTTCCGCAGGCAACTTTCTGAGCTGCCTACGCGGCAGGAAACGAACCATCGTTGATGGTGGATCAACTGGTCTTTTTCTGAGCTGCCTACGCGGCAGGAAACCCTGTGTCGTTCAAAAGCGGGGATGCCATGACTTTCTGAGCTGCCTATGCGAAAACCAGATGCACTTGACCACCGAGTCCACTGCAACGTGACCACACGCGCCACATCTACTTGACCGACCGGACCAGGGCCCAGTGCCAATCGGAGTTGCTCGGCGTAGGAGCGACTCCCCCGCCGACAAACATCAGATCCCCACAAAGCTACCTTGCAGAACAGAGGCGCGCTAGGTCGCATGCTGTTCGTACTGCCATCGACAGGTGGTAGGGGGCTTGGCTGATCATTGAGCCCGGCAAACTTGCCGCAAATCCGTTCAATTGCCTATGAGATTGGGCGCACTCGACTGGCACGTATCAGGCAGGCATGTAGGGGGCTGCCATGCATTGGTTCTACCCGAGTCAAGTCAAAGCCCGAATCAGGCTGATTGCAGAAGTCCATCGGCGTCTGCTTTGCGGCGCGTGAGCAAGGCTAGATCCTGACAAGCAGGCCCGAGGCCTTCTCGTAGCGAGACAAGCGCCATGTTGGCGGATCTCCAACGGCCTTGATAACAATCTTTTTCGCCTCTTCGGTGAAAGGGACTAGGCGCGCAGTGTCAATGGCATCCTGGAAGCTCAGAGCACCAACGCGCAGGTGTTCCATATGCTCCGGCATCAGCTCAACGATGATGTCGGCGCGATACGGATTCAAGTGGCGTGGCACGAAGAACTGAAGGATTGGCGGCGTGTTGGCTGGACTCCGTAGATCGTCCTTGACTTTGGCAAGCCGGCGTAGCAGCTTGTCGTATGCGTCCGATGCCGGCTTGCCGATGAAGCCCGACACCGCGGCGAGGGCAACGAATTGGATGATCAATATGGCTTCTGGATCGAGACCCTTCTGCTTCAGCTCTCGCCCGACGATGTTCACCTGCTCGTCGGACAGTCGTACGAGCGCAAGTACGATGTCTTTATCAAATAGGCGTGGACTGAATAGCACTTGAATGTCAGGATCTCGATCTGGCTTGGTTGTGTAGGTCGCCGCAAGCCAAGCCATACTGAAACCACCGCGCAGCTTGAGCAGCTCCGCGTCGTGAACGGTGACATCGCCGACGATCGCCCACTCTCCCGCATGCAGCTCTACGAACTGTAGGTTCCGCGCAATGGCTGCTGACGGCAGGGTCAGGTCATGCTGATCGTTGATCACCATTTCCTCCGGCAAGGCCTTGAATAGCTCGAATAGGTCGTCGCGAGTGAGCCGCTCGCCGTGGGCATCGAGGCTGGTGGATGCGAGAGGCTGACGAAGAAGTAGAGGCATGGTTCTGTCAGAAAGGTGTTTGGCGCCGGGGATACTTGGCTCAGCCGCCCGATCGCTTGAAAGCTTGTGCGGCCATCCCGCTGGGTCCGAAGACGTATTCCTTCCCGCCTACTCTTTCGGGGGACGCCACGGCGGCACTCGGATCGCTGGCTGTACCGTTCCGGCCTCATAGCCATGAAGCGGCTCTACCTCAGGCTGTTTCCATGTCATGTCGGCGATCAAGAAATCCAGCCATGCTGGCTCCAGATCCATCCCGTCGACTTTGGTGAGAGGCGCAGGCTGTTGGAGATGATCTCGCAAGGACGTGATGATCCGTTGCCGCACCGTATTGGAATCGCCAAAGAACTTGACGAAGTCGTCCAACTCAACGCCACCTGACTCAGGATTGATAGCGCCACGCTTCAAGGCATCCAGCAGGTTGGCAAAGGCGCTGCGGAATTCTTCAAGGCCATGTATTGACTCGCCAGGCTTCGGAAAACCCTTTGAAATCAGGATGCCGTGAAATGCACGCTGGCCAGCTTCACCCATGAACTGGTCTCGCAACGAAGCCACGAGCGCTCGCGCGTTATCTTCCTTGCGTATGACTTCCACGATGGGGAGATAGGCCACCATCGACACGGGTTCGGGCAACAACTGTGGACGCGGCTTGCCGCTGACCATGTGCACCGGATCCAAATCCACCACGACGAGGGCCTGGTCAGCCTCTGACAGCGCCCCCTTAACAGACGGCTGCAGAATGCCGTGATGCCAGCCTCGGTACGGTGTGAGTAGGCGCACAACGCCGGCGTGCTCATTCGGCTGCTTCTGGACCGAGTCGCAACCGATGAAACAACTCCCGCCGACGCTCAGTCCCTTGCTGACTGCATTGCAGAACACCGTCGCCGTTGCTGATGCTAGAACACTCGCTTGACCGGCATGCCAGTAGTCGTTGCTACGACTGGTGCAGGCCGGGACCACCAGTACCGATCGCCGCTCGCGCCTACTTTGAGTAACGGTCAGGCATTCCCCCAGCGCCTCGATATCACCCTCAACGGTCTGGGCGGCCTCTTCGGTGCTGGAGCCAAACTGGCGCAGCACCTTGACAAAGTCTTGAAGCAGTGGGCGACTGTTTGCTGGGCTGGTGAGCAAGAACAGTTCAGAGCAGATCAATTCCATGCAATGGCGGAGCTTCTGCGGGCCGTGGATGAGTGCATCCACCAGCGCTTTGGTCTGATCAAACGTCCTACCCCCCGCCAGAACGCTGCGTAGCTCGTCCAAGACCTTCTCTTCTTGGTACAGGGGTGCCAATCGGCCGGTCCCGGGCCGGAACAACTCGTGCGCCGCCACGGCGCGGTACTTCTTGTCGCGCTGGAACTGCATGACGCGAGCATCACCTTCCAAGCCGAACGCTTCGGCCTGGATCTTTTCCGGCTGCCACAGGAGCGTCAGCTTCTCTCTCAGATGCTGCGGGTGGTCGTGCGTCGCCTCGAACTGTCGGAAGGTACCGGCCAACACGGCCAGGCCAGGATGATGGAACAACTCCTCCTTCAACCACTCGACCGTGTCTGGTCGCACCGACACCTCGGGCAGAACAAGGAGGTTCACATTCAACTCTCGGCAGGCGCGCAAGGCCTGCTTCAGGAGCACACGGCGGCGATGTTCCGGCCACGAAATGACCTTCCGATCATCTGTCCAATGAAACTCTGCCCCGCGCTTGGCAACCCGGTTCACCTCCTTTAGATCGCCGGCGAGATGCGCTTGCAGCGCTCGATGTGCATCGGTACTCAACGGGAAGCCGGCAAGTCCTACCTCGGAGATTGGGTGGCTGTAGCTGTCGTCAACGCGCCATTGAAACAGCGCAATGCGCAGGTGAGCGCGTACCGCCGCATCTGCGTCTTCAGCGCTTTTGACAGTGCCAAAGCGCTTGCCCCATGAATCGTTCTGCCATTCATCCAGGCGCTCAACTGGCATCCGGCCGGACGGAAAAGCGGGCTGGAGCTTTAGAGGCGGGGACGGTTCACTAGCCGGCGGTGTTTCGGCAACGTCATCGGGCGCCGAAACGATGCCAGGTTCCTCACCAACGTGGTCTGCTTGCTGAGCCTGCGCTACTGCGGTCTGAACAGGAGATTGGCCGGGTGAGGCTGCACTGGCATCCAGCGCCGCGCGAAGCGCCAAAGACACCAGATCATCGCTGATGAACCAGCGCCCGAGCTTGTGGTCCAACGTATGAACCGCCAGCAGTTCGTTGTCCGACAGGCGCCGGGTTTCAGCCCAACATGTCAGTCTTTTCCGCTCAATCCTCCACTGCGGCAATGTATTGCCATACAAACTGGTGAACTGTGGCGTGCTCATCCGCCAGCTTTCGCCCTTTGTGTCGATGAAATCATCGGTGTGAAGTTGCCGGCCGAACTTCTGGCCCGCAACGAGGACCACTCGCATGCCACGCAAAGCATCGAGCGCGCACAAGGCCTGCGGCAAGGCGCTCATTGCCTCGTCACACTTATGCAGCGGCAAGCTCGGCAGAGCATCAAAGGGCCAGACTGCCTTCTCTTCGTCAGCGTCCCCTCGATCCGCCGGCGCGCTCTGCCACTGAGCAAGGATGTCGTACACCTGTATCAGCTGAGGCAGCTCAAGTGCCTGCGGAAAGCTTGAGTCCAGCAGACCCACAAGAGCGAGCATCCAATGCCAAGGGTTGGCCTTGCTGATTGCCGACCAATCGCCATCCAGCAACCGCTTTCGCATGACGCTGTAGTCGCCCTGCGGATCCAGGCGCTCCATGTTCGCCGCGGCCCACCGCGCGGGCATATTCAGCTGCTCGGGCATGCGCGCGGCGCCATAAGCTTGCGAATAGCCCCAGAGCGCTGCCACGCTACCCCTCAGACCGATACCAATCGCGGCGAGCACCAAAGCAACGCGCAAGGGCTCAGCGGCGATCTTTCCACTGCCCGGGACGGCCGGGTATAGAGCCTGATACAGCGAGAGCATCAGCCCCAGCTCTGGCCGCAAGGGTCCCTCCCGCTCCGGCGGAGGTCGCAGCGGTAGCCCCTGCAGAACCCAAAGGGGCAGTCTGTTCAACGCCTCCGGCACCGCCTGATGCAAAACATGGCGCATGGCATCGCTGCTGCCGTGCTCCAGGCGCAGAGCCATAGCACGGCTTTCAGCTTCGACCGTCAACAAATGACGCACCTGGGCTTCCAACGACTCGTGAGCCGGAAACCTCTCAAGAAGCGCTAGGGCCCGCTTTACCGTCCCAGGAAGGTCGTCCTCTGTTAGGCCTGCAGATTCAATCTGCGCCGATGACAAATAGCTACCCTGAAGTTTCCGCAGCTGCTGGCGCAGCAGGTAAGCCTCGAGTTCTTGTCTGGCCAGAGCTGCCGACACCTCTGAGCTGTCACCCTCTTCATCAGGTGCCTCAAGCTCGTCGAGTTGCTCGTCACGATCACCCGTCTCGCCAGCCATGTCGGCCGCCACACCCAACACATCGGCAACCGCCCACCCTACACGCCAAAGGTCAGCCCCGGCGAAAGGCACAGTGACCGACTGCACGCGATCATCACGGTCGTGGTACCAAGCATTGACCCCAAGTTGGTCCCGCTTGACGGGCTCGGCGAGTAGATAGAACTCCGTCTCATTGCCTGGGCTGCGGAACAACTGTGGCCTGAAAGGCACATAGGTCAAGCTACGGCCGCCATCGACTGCCATCTGATGCATAGCAAGCAGTCCGTAGTAGAGACAGGCCGCCCGATGTGTGATGGGGAGCCTCGCCTGGTCCGCGCCTACGGAATGGTCTAGATCCATCCAAAGCGTTGGGTCCTGACTCTTCTCCACGGCGAGGCGTAGGGCATTCGACTCCGGAACTCCTACAAACCGAAGCGCAGTCTCGTCGGCAAGGCAGGGCAGCTCAGTTCGCATGACCACGTGCGCAAACCGTCGGTCCGTTGAAGGCACGTGCTGCGCTTCGTCAGAGCCACGCTCTGTGTATCGATAGAGCCATCGTCCCTCAGTTCCGGCCTCGGCGTCGATCGCAAGGAGCGGCGGCTCGCCTTCACTGACAGCTGGAAGATGGGGCATCAACCGCTTGTCGGCGCCAACTTGCGAAAGCAGATGAGCGAACCAGGTCGCCAGCGTGGACAGCCTCCCCCTTGGCGGCGAACTGTTGAGAACAAAGTCGATCGCCAGACCCGCCGCCGTGACATCAGACTCATCAATTTTCTTGGTCAGCTCGCCAATGACCCTACGGGCTAGGTCCAATCCATCCCCAATTGACCTCGTCACCTGCCTTTCGACCAGTGCGTTCAGCGGATGATTAGTGCCCCGCTGTGCAATGTTCGGGCCGGCCAGGCACAGCCACTCAATGGCCGTCAACGGACCGCCTAACTGAGGCGGCAGAGCAAGCACTACTCCGGGGTCGCCCAGCAGCCGATGCGCCTTACGCGCTGCCAGCCAAGCGCGACGCCGCACGTGATCGAAGTTCTTGGCCGGCTTCACCTGATCGATGAACTCGGGCATGCAGACAAGGCGAGCCAGTCGGAGGCGCCTGCTCCGGTCCTCCTGCCTCTCGACCAGGAACTTACCGTTCTCCTGCCACGGATGGTTGTCGAGCAGCTTGTCCAAGCCCTCCACGGCAAATAGCAAGTCGTATCCACGCTGCTCGAACGCGCTGGCCCATGGATGACCGCTGCACACCTGTTTCCATAGCTGCCAGAAGCTCTCCCATAGAAGAGCCGGCGTCGTACCGTCCTGTGCGGGATCGATCGCTGCTGCGACCTGCCACCACAACCAACGTGCACAAAGACCGAGATCCCCTGCGCGCAGGTCAGGCGCTTCCAGGACCGCTTTCACCTGACCGACGATCTCGCTTGGCTGATGCATCAGCGCGACACGACGAAGCATCTGTAGCGCGCACTGCCGGTCGACATCGGGCAGTTCACCGCCCAAGCTGTAATCGGTCTCGCCATCGCCGACCAAAGGTGGTTCCCAGGCAGGGACGGACGGCGCTAGGCCACGCCCATCATTGAGCTGACGCATTACCTGCAGCGGAGAGCCGGCACGTACTCGCTCGCCCTTGTGGATGAGGTCGATGGAACGCTCTGCAGCCTTAGCTTGCAGCAGTTCCCGCAATTGCTTGAGCAGATCTTCACTGTCAGCGAACAACACGATGTCATCCACATAGCGGGCATAGCCAATGCGTGGCCGCAAGACACCGTCGGCGCCTCTTTCCGCTGTACGGTGAATGAAGGAGCGAGCCGTCTCGTCCACAGGGAACAGGGCAATGGTGCCGATATAGGCCGACAGCACTGGCCCCTGGGGAATGCCGATGAGCTCGCTGCTCTGCGCTGTTCTGCCATCCACGTCGGGGTCACGATACTGGTGGTGAAAGACGAGTCCGACCAGCAGGCGCTCTAGCTTCGCCTCTAGCTCAGCGTCCCAAGGTTCGACGCCAGACTGTGAAAGCCCGAAAACATCTACGAAGCCTTTCGGAACGCCGTGCACGGCCATCGCTTGGTTCAGCGGCCTCAAGAGCGCATCACGCAGCACAAAACGCTGGATCGAGTCGTAGTAGCGCTTGGCATCCAACCGCAGCACATGCACTCGGGGCCCGATCGCATGGCATTGCCTAGACAGCGTGGCCATGAACTCACGCCAGCACTGCCCGAAAGGACGGAACATGCCCTGGTCCGAAGGCGTCTGATCGCCTTCCAGAACGTCCATGTCGATCTGGTAGCCAAAGCTCAGTGTCTTCGGGAGGTTCAGTTCCTCATCGATCGCATTGAGCGGCGTACTCAACCCCGTCACCAGTACTTCCCGGCGCGAGGCATACCAACGCACAGCTGGTATATCGTCTGAGAATGCGCGCCCGGTCGCGCTTGGCCGGTCATGCCGCTGGCTCAGCAACTCGTTGAGAACCGTCTGCTGAACCAAAAGATCCGCAGGGTGCGGCATCACCTTGCGACGCGGGTCGTCCAACGCCTTCGGATCGGCAGTGAGCTTACGAGGCAAATGAACTGCGTCATAGGGTGCCGCTTGCTTCCATAGCTGGTCACCCTCCATCATGGCCCGCAAACGATGCAGCGCCATCTGATCGAAGAGCCGGGCGTTGCCGCCTAACGACTGCCACGTCTCTTCATCACAAGGCAGCTCTCCACGACGCGCGCCGTGATAGGCCAGACTACGCGCAAGCGCGACTCGCGGAAGGGTCTCCTCGAGGTACTGGCCTCGCGAAGGCAATGAGTTGCGAGCCACCTCGGACGTCGCCAGCTCAGCGTGCAGCCGACGCGCCCACTCCCATTGACTGTCCTGCAGACGATCAAACGCTGCTTCCGCGGGGCGGGGGCCGTATAGCCGCCGAAGGACCATGCCGACTCGAAACAAGGCGCGCTCACGCACCGTCTGCACCAGTTGGCTGAACCGCTCTGGCTGCAAGTCCGAAGCATCCTGGCCGCCAAGTGCTTGGGCCAACAGAACAGCTTCAGCAGGCAAGTCAAACGGTTGAAGCCAAGCCAGAACCTCTTGTGCTGTGGTTGCACCACGCAGGCAGGTGTCTGGGTCCTTGCCTAACGCGGGCACGCTTCGCCAGGGCATACCCACCCAGCGCAGGTTCACGCCGCGCAAGTCCAACAAGCGGCGAACGAGGCGCTCCGAGCCTGCGAAACCGGCCGGATCATTGTCCAGGAACACGCTGTAAGTCAGTTCGGCGTTTGAATCAGAGCTCTGCGCCAGAGCAGCCAACCGCTCCATAGGCTCAATGCCCAAGCTCGTCCCCATCAATGCCACGGCTGGCAGACCAAGGGTGTGCAGCCGCAGTGCATCCAGGAATCCCTCTACGAGGTAGAGCCTGGCTGGGGCGTTAACTTTCTGTGCCTGTCTTACTGCAGCGAAAGCAGCCGGCTCATTGAAAAGAACCTTGGCCTTCTCAAAACCCGCCGTGAGCAGGTACTTGGCGACGCCCTCCGGCGGAACAGTCTGCAGGGAACGCCCAGCAAAGCCCAGCCACTGCGGCTGCTTATGAGTCCCGCCTTTAATCGGGATGACGACGCGGCCATCATGAAAGCAGTCTTGGAACTGATCGTGCAGGTTCAGCTTCCACTGTTGTGGCGCCGAGCGCTGATAAAGCCGCTTGACTAGGCCGAGAGCCTGCAGGCCGTCCGTCAACTCAGTCCGTTCACCCACGCTCTTGGATTGCAGAGCCTCCACCAGGACGCCGCGTGTGATACAGCGCAGGCCAAGGCTGTACAAGGAGTCACGGTCGAATCCGCGCTCTTGGCACCAAACCTGGAAGCGAACATCGTCATGCTTTTCGTCGTAGATACGAAGAGCAAACTTCAGCGCCGCATCTCTACCTGCGGTTTCACTAGTACGCTGCTTGGACTGACGGGCCGGGGGTTTGATGCCGAACTGCTGAGCCAGCCATTGCACCGCTGGCAAGAAGTCCACCCCCTGAACTCTCTTGACCAAATCAATAGCATTGCCATGCGCACCACAGGCGTAGCAATGGTAGTGGGCAGTGGAAGTACCGTCAGCCGGATAGACGTTCAGCGAGGGCCTGGTGTCCTGGTGGAAAGGGCACAAGGCTTGGATTGAAGCGCCGCGACGTTCCGTCTTCAGCCCAAGGCGCTGCAACACATCTTCCAAAGGCACCTTGGCGAGCAAGTCGCCTATGTCGTAACGGCCGTCCATCGTCCCCCCCTCCCGCACTTTCATCTAGTTACGCATACGTTATCAGATCGATGGTCGACGCTCGTTGACGCTGGTACAGCGGACGTTATGGACCTCGGCCATCGCGTCGCCACCAGCAAGGGCCGCCGTAGACATGGCGTTGCCAGTTGGCCATTGCTTAGGCGCTGTCTTGCATTGTGGTGGCCTCGAACAGCGCTGCGGGCAAAAGCTTGCCGTGATGGTGACCCCAACCCTGCATTCAATTGAGCCAGTGCCAACTACGCTAGGTGGTCCGTTCAACTTGATCCTTGAATGGCAGCATACAGGCAACGAGTTCAGCGGTGCGAAGGACGGCAATCGCTGCAAGACTGCCTTTGACCGGTTCGAACCGACCTGCCACAGCTCGCAAATGGGGACTGGCTCTCGCGGGAGGGCTACCGCGCCAACTGCTTGCTGCTAAAAACTAAGCGGGTTTGGCTGACAAAGCCACAAAGCAGCTGTGCAACTTTTCCCTTAGTTCCTGTTGGACGTCGGGGTTTGACAAGCCAGATGTTCCATCGCATGCAACGAGGTTTCGGCGACAGGAGTCAGGCCAACCTTCCAGGTCGTCATCGAGAGCTATCCACTGCCGGGGCTTTCGGCGCAGCGTGTCTTCCTGAACTTGCACGCCCCGGGGGGTGGTGCGGAACATGGACACGTTCCAAGGGTCCACACCATGTACGCGTCCGTGGTACGTCCCACCAATGAACCGGGCACGCAGGGAGGTTGGAAGCCGTTTTAGGGTTGCGCTGTATCCGGGACGGATGCACCAGGTGCTACTCAGTACCAAGGCGGCTGTTGGGTAGGGTTCAAGCACAGACTCCAAGATATGAACCCATTCGAAAAGAGAATGCCCAGCCGCCTCGTATGGGCTCATGTAGATACCCCTGCGGGGATGCCAAAGTACTTTTTCGTGGTGGACAACACCGTCAAGGTCCAAGTACAGAACGACGTCCGCACTGCGCGGAGTGGATGCTGGAAGATATGGGGAATTTTGGCCGGAGGGCATTGCCGTAGGGATTCTGTTTGGCGCCAGTTGGTCTGCGGGGAAGACGATATAGCTGAGGTGACTCAAGAACTTGCAACTCACCGCCAAAACCTACGAAAACGCACCAGATTGAGCGCGGAGGAGCAAGCTACTCAGCATTTCCACAGCATTGGGCTCCAAGAGCACATCAAGAGGCCTCCGATTCCCCAATGCAGGGACTTCCTCCATAAGCCAGTGGTCAAGCCATGAACGCACGTCAAAACCGCTTGGGTCCCCGGCCTCGTTGACCATTTTCCCTACGATCACGGTGAGAGTATTGATGTCGTCTTCAAGAGCCATGGCGTAGTCCGTGGAATGGCTGTAGATTAGCCTGCAGCGATGACGGTGCATACCCTAGGTTTAAGCTTCAAATTTTGGCCTTTGTAGAAGACTGGTCAGATTGGCAGTTGCAATTGGTCACGTAGCGAGCAAATCTGGTCAAGGTGCTGAAAACGCTGTACGCGTTGGCAAACCAGCACCCTGACCACCATTACGTCGCCAGCATCCGCTTCGCGGCGTGCAGCTTCCGCATGGATTCTCCCTTGAGCTGGAGCCGATGGGCTTGATGAACAACCCTGTCGAGAATCGCGTCGGCAATTGTCGGATCAGGAAATAGCCCATGCCATTGATCTGTCGGGTACTGGCTCGTAATCAAGATCGAACCGGACCGCATGCGCCTGTCTACAACGTCCAACAGCACGTGAGCAGCTTGTGCATTCAGGTTGCCGATGCCAAAGTCATCCAAGATGAGCAACTGCGGCTTGATCAGCGCCGCCTTCAACTTTGGCAAGGAGCCATCGAGCATCGCAGAGCCAATATCTGCGTACAGATCAGAGGCTCGGTAAAACACCACGGAGAGCTTGAGCCTGCAGGCCTGGGTTCCGAAAGCACATGCCAGCCATGTTTTTCCGACTCCCGTCGCGCCCAAGATGATGAGGTTCTGGCGACGATTAATCCACTCACAAGTTGATAGCGATGAAACGAGGGAGCGATCAAGCTGCCGACTAGCACGCGAGTCCAGGTCTTCGAGATTTGCTGGCTCAGGAAGTGCTGCGCCTTTAATCAGCCGCTTCAACTTTTTGTTTTCGCGCTCTGACCATTCCCTTTCAACCAGCATGCCGAGCCTGTCTTCAAAGCTGAACTGCTGTAAAGATGGCGTATCCAGCTGAGTGCTCAAAGCGTCAGCCATGGCTCCCATGCGCAACTCCCGCAGACGTGTGATGGTCTGATGAATTCCACTCATGGATTGCCCCCGTAGTAGGAAGGCCCGCGCAGATTTTCATGTTGTGCGGCAGGTGGCATTAGTGGTGGTGCCTGCCTATCCGGTTGATTGCGAAATATTGACTGAATGCTACGCAGCGCGGTGATGTTCAACGGCAATGAGTATGCGCAAACCTCTTCAAGTCGAGACTCCCCATGCAGTCGCGCCAACTCGCGGAGTCGCTTGGCCGCGCGAATGCCATTCACCATGTCAGAGCGGTCTTGCAAATGGTGGCTCAGCATGGCATGCGTATTCGCACCAACGGTCTTTGCCCATTCCAGGAGTGCTTTAGGCTCAGCGTCCAGCACGCGTTGGTGTGCTATCGGGCGATGTTCCTGCAAGGTGACCATCGCGACGGAAGTCAGTTCCAATGCATGAAATGCCACCCGCTTACCCGACTCAAAAATTTCGAGCGTCTTTTCTGTGAATCTGGTATCGACCTTCTTCCCAATCAGATGGTACGGGACAGAGTAAAAGACCCCCTCATGTTCGACGTGGTAGTCGGCGTTGATGCGAATAGCGCGTTTCCATTGGCATGGTTCAAATGCCGCATTCGGCAGGGGCTTCAATGCCGCCTCCTCAACCTCCTTGAATCGCTGAATGCGGCTGCCTGTCATTTTTTTGAATGGATGTGCGTTCATGTCGGCAGTGAGTCGCCGTAGCTCTTGATTGAGCTCTTCGTAGCTGAAAAACACGCGGTCTCTCAGACGGAACAGCACCCAACGTTGTGCAATCTGAACGCCTACCTCGACCTTCCCTTTGTCCTGGGGTTTCCGAACTCTGGTGGGAAGCACCGCTGTGTCGTAGTGAGCAAGGCATTCCCGATATGCCGGGTTTAAATCAATCCGATCACGGGTTCGCCGGAGCACTGCGGACTTCAGGTTGTCACACACAATCCAATGAGGGACTCCGCCCAACGCAGCGAAGCAATTGACATGGCACTGCTGCCAGTGCTCAACCTTTTGGCTCGGGACCGCCTCCAAATAGGTGAGATTTGAGTAGCCGAGGACGGCAACGAAAATCTGTGCAAATGAGGACGGCCCTCCAAGAGGGTCTCGAACTTCTACTGTTCTGCCCGCGAAGTCCACGAAAAGTTTGTCGCCTGGTGCGTGGTGCTGCCGCATCACTATGTGTAGTGATTTCCTCCAACGCCGATAGTGTTCTGTGAAAGCGCTATAGCCGACCCCTTCGGGGCACCCCTCGCGCCACTCGCACCAGATGACTTCCAGCGTCCCGTCCTCGCGCTGCATTTGTTCGTGTACCCAGTTCCAATCGGGAGTGATCTTTTTCTGAGCCACCGATTTGTCATGGTTGTTAAGTATCGATCTCCACTGATGATCATCGAGCAAGGACAGCTCGGGCCAGAGTCGGCCACTCTCCACCAAGACCTGCCTGAGAGCTTTGACGCTGTTGTGCGAAACGCCAACCATCCTGCCGATTGCTCGGCTGGATTGGCGGTTGTCGTAAAAATGAAGGCGAGCGATCTCTCGCTGCAAATGAATTGAAAGCCTCAAGGGCATGCTCCTGGATGTACTGCGCGATAAGACGCGCATGGGACGGGGTCACCCAATCACGCCCTGCTGTTGACGAGCAAGCGTGTCTGTCCGATACTCCAGCACACAAGTACCTACTTGACTGGCTAACGGCTAGTTGCAAAAGCCTGAGGTTGCCGCCTCAGGCTTTTGTCTTTTTGGATGACGGGAATTGGGGTACGGGTTCTTGAATTCGGGCTGAACTCTCCTCTATCTATCTACTTTTGGGCTCAACAGGACCTTCTGAACGCATGCTGCGTCTGGGTCTTGACGGCTAGGCGCCAGAACTGTGTGGCCGATTCATTGCGTGTGCAGTTCAAGCCCCATCTCACTGCGATACGCGGGAATCCCTGTTGCTAAGTCATCGTTTGACCCTGAACGATGAGATCTGTTTGGTGCAGTGTTTTGAGACGACACATCGCGATGCTTCCATAGCCATTGGGCGATGTCCGTCGCTGCTGCAAATCTGCCCCTGCGGCCTGCCAACTCGAACGTGTGCACAGGCAATCTATTGCGTTGATGCGCTTTCCTAAAAGCATCTTGTGAACGGTAACCCAACGCTCTCGAAAGAGTGTTGCCGCCCACAGTCGCCCCAAGGGCTGCAATGAGTCTGAGTTCAAACGCTTCGTACTCGGTGACACGAACGGTTGAGAGGCGAGGGATCGTCGGCTGTGTAGTCATAGTCGGGATCAAAGCAGACCAGTTGGGACTAGGCGGGATCTTAGGCAGCGGACTCCATGAAAGCAAAGTGGATCGGTTGCATGAAAACCGATACCCCTTTCTGCGTTGGCGACCAAGCGGGACAATGCGAGGTCACTACCCCAAAGTTGACGTGGCCTATGACGGTACAAGCACCGACTGACGAACGGAAAACCCGCTTTAAAGAATTAAAACGCGTCAGAGGTGCCGTTTGTTTTGGTGCTCTGGCTGCTCATTTCGGGGCTGAGTCATCGAAAAAACTGGAGTGGCGAGTCGATAGGCGTTTGCCGTACGGGGAAGATGTGGATTCCTCACCTTCCAACAAATACCTGCGCTGGCGGCAAGGGACACTTCCACATGATGATTCGTTGACCCACGTGGAGGCGCGAACTGCTGGGTCGGTTCGCTTAGGGTATTGGCGTGATTTGCCCTTGTGGCAAATCATGTCCCCCGACCTCCCTCCAATCTCAGGTCTGCACCAAGTTATTGAGCAGATGCCGAGGAATATTCGCAAGATCCTCCTCCACGATACGGACCCAGCTCGCGAAGGTCGCTTTCATCACACGATTCCTGGCAGATCGCAGATCCTGGCCGTGCGAAACCAGCGTTCCCTAGACGCGTTCATGACGCTGGTGTGCCTTGCGCGCAAAGGTGAAGTGCTGGAGAACGATCCTCTCCACTTCTTGCCTGCAGCATGTGCATATGAGATTTTTCCCAGAATTTTGTACTCTCATAAGCCGCTCCGGTACCGATGGGAAGGGCTTTTTGAATGTCTTCGCAAGGTACTCTGGTGTCGCGTTTACTCCAACGGGGCCTCTTTCCATTTTCCTATCGAGATGATTCACCGAAGTCTTGCCGCACTTGATGCTGACCCTGAGGCCACCTTGCCGAATTTGACCGGTTTGCGAGTTTCGACGAGTTCGTAGTGTTGTTTACAAAGATCTCTTCTATTCCTGTTAATCAGCACTTCCAAGATATGCCGAGAAGAAAAGACAGCCGCAGCAGTACAAGGCAGAACCGGGAGTTTTCGGGAGTGATCAGGCCGAATGGTCGAATCTGGGCATCAGCCAAGCAGTTCTACAGGGCAGCAGAGCAGATTTGGACAACCGAGGGCGTCGATCTGAACGCATTCGTATTCCCACTGATCGTCAACTATGCGCTCTGTGCTGAGCTCAGCTTAAAGGCAGCAGAGGGAGGCGCGGTTGGCGGCGGCGTGACCTCGGATGGTCTTGTGAAGGCCGCGAAGATCATGTCCACGGCACATGGGCACAACTTGTCGTATGTGTTTGCGTCTCTTGAACTGCCTACTCAGGCTGCTATTGAGTCTGAGTTTCTGGAGGCGTCAGGAGAACAGCTGGCACCGCTTCTTGCCGAGTGCTCGGACTACTTCATTCAAGCCCGCTATGCCTACGAGCAGATCGGCGGCAGCTACGACTTGACAGGAATCCGCACGCTCGCCAAGGGCTTGCTTGATGCCGTGAAAGCCTACGGTACCAAGAATCCCTGAGCGAAGCGCTCATCAATATTGGCGCGTCGGTTCGCCCCGGAGTCAGGCTAACCGCCGCCCCAGCTCTCCCCAAACACCTGCGCCTGCCGCAGCACCAAGTCCACCGCCTCTTCCTGCAAGTCTGGCGGGTACTTGTACTTGCGCAAGACCCGCTTGACCATCAGTCGCAGCTTGGCCCTGACGCTCTCACGCTCTGACCAATCCACCGTCAGGTTCTGGCGCAGGTTCTCGGTCAGCTCATGGGCAATCTTCTTGAGGGTTTCGTCGGTAAGTTCTTTGACCGCTGATTCATTGGTGGCCAGTGCGTCGTAAAACCGCACTTCGTCTTCGGTAAGGCCGAGCAGCTCGCCCCGGCTGGCGGCCTCTCGGAACTTCTTGGCCATCTCCACCAGCTCTTCCATCACCTGGGCGGTTTCAATCGAGCGGTTCTGGTAGCGCTTGATCACGTTGCCCAGCAAGTCGGAGAACTTCTTTTCCTGCACCACGTTGCTGCCAAACCGGCTCTTGATTTCGCCTTCGAGCAGCCGTTCGAGCAGTTCGACGGCCAGGTTCTTCTCGGGCAGGTTCTTCACCTGGGCCAGGAATTCATCGTCCAGCAGGCCGATGTTGGGCTTTTCGAGGCCCACGGCATCAAAGATGTCCACCACCTGATCGGACACCACAGCATTGCTGATGATCTGCCGGATGGCTTCGTCGCGCTGTTCGTCGGTGCGCTTCTTGGCGGTGATGTCCCGTTTGGTCAGGATGACCTTCACAGCCTGCATGAAGGCAACTTCTTCGCGCACAGCCTTGGCTTCGTCCAGGGTGCAGCACAACGAGAAGGCTTGGGTCAGTGCCAGGGTGGTGTCGGCAAATCGGCGTTTGCCGTCCTTGCCGCCTTCTTCGCGCAGGCCAAGGATGTGGTTGGCTGCTCGTGCCAGGGTTTGGTGTCCCCCGGTCAGGAAGTCGCTGTAATCGCAGCCATGCAGCATGGATTGCAGGACGTCGAGCTTTTCCATGAGGACGCTGTACGCCTCGCGGGCATCCACGGTGGGGGTACCCCGGCCTTTGCTGGCGGTGTACTCCTTCATGGCGGCTTTGAGTTCGTTGCCGATCCCGATGTAGTCCACCACCAGACCGCCTTGCTTGCCTTTGAAGACCCGGTTCACACGGGCAATGGCCTGCATGAGGTTGTGGCCCTTCATGGGCTTGTCCACGTACAGGGTGTGCACGCAAGGTGCATCAAAGCCGGTGAGCCACATGTCGCGCACGATGACCAGGCGCAGAGGGTCGGCCGGGTCTTTGAAGCGCTTTTCCAGGCGCTTCTTGACCTTGCCGTCATAGATGTGGGGGCGCAGCAGGGCTTTGTCGCTGGCTGAGCCGGTCATCACGATCTTGATTGCGCCTTTCTCGGGGTCTGGGTCGTGCCAGTCAGGGCGCAGCTTGATGATCTCGTCGTACAGGTGAACGCAGATTTCACGGCTCATGGCCACCACCATGGCCTTGCCCGATTGGGCTGCGCTGCGCTCTTCAAAGTGGGCGATCAGGTCGGCGGCCACGCTGGCCACACGGGGTTCTGCGCCGACGATCTTTTCCAGGGCGGCCCAGCGGCTTTTGAGCTTGGCCTGTTGGCTTTCTTCTTCGTCCTCAGCCAGCTCGTCCACTTCATCGTCAATGCTGGGCAGGTCTTCGTCTTTGAGTCGCAGCTTGGCCAGGCGCGACTCGTAGTAGATGGCCACAGTGGCACCATCTTCCTTGGCCTGCTGCATGTCGTAGACGTGGATGTACTCGCCAAACACCGCACGGGTGTCGTGGTCGGTGCTACTGACTGGGGTGCCGGTGAAGCCCACAAAGGTGGCGTTGGGCAGGGCATCGCGCAGGTGCTGTGCGTAGCCCGCCTGGTACTTCTCTTCGCCGGGCTTGCCTTTGAGGGTGGCCTTGAAACCGTATTGGGTGCGGTGTGCTTCGTCCGCGATCACCACGATATTGCTGCGCTCGGACAGCACCGGGAAGATGTCTTCATCCTCCCCTGGCATGAACTTCTGGATGGTGGCGAAGATGATGCCGCCCGAGGGGCGGTTGCCCAGCTTGGCGCGTAGGTCTGGACGGGTCAGAGCCTGGGTGGGCTGCTCGCGCAGCAGGTCTTGGGCCAGGCTGAACACGCCAAACAACTGCCCATCGAGGTCGTTGCGGTCGGTAATGACCACGATAGTGGGGTTCTCCATCGCGGCTTCTTGCATCACACGGGCGGCAAAGCAGGTCATGGTGATGCTCTTGCCGCTGCCTTGGGTGTGCCACACCACGCCACCTTTGCGGGAGGCACCGGGGCGAGATGCCGCCACTACTTCTTCGATGGCCGCACGCACCGCGTGGAACTGGTGATAGCCCGCGATCTTCTTGACCAATTGGCCGTCATCCTCGAACAGTACGAAGTAACGGATGTAGTCCAGCAGGTACTTCGGGGCCAGCACGCCACGCACCAGGGTTTGCAGTTCTTGAAACTGCCCCAGTGGGTCGAGGTTCACTCCATCAATCGTGCGCCAAGCCATAAAGCGCTCGGCATTGGCAGACAGCGACCCCATCAAGGCATCGGTGCCGTCCGAGATCACCAGCACCTCGTTGTACTGGAACACATCTGGGATCTGCTCCTTGTACGTCTCGATCTGGTCGAACGCCTTCCAGATGTTGGCGTTCTCGTCGGCAGGGTTCTTGAGTTCCAGCAGCACCAGCGGCAGACCGTTGACGAACAGGATGATGTCGGGGCGGCGGGTTTTGTGGGGGCCTTTGATGGTGAACTGGTTGATGGCCCACCACTCATTCTTCTCAGGGTGTGCCCAGTCGATCAGGCGCACGAAGTCGCCTCGTGTCTCGCCGTCCTTTTGATACTGGACGGGAACACCGCCCACCAGCAGTTTGTGGAAGGCGCGGTTGGCCGACAGCAGGGATGGGATGCCCAGATCCGTGACTTGCTTGATGGCGTCTTCACGGGCAGCGACCGGAATGCCTGGATTCAGGCGGTTGATGGCTTCGCGCAGCCGGAAGGGCAGAACAACTTGGCGGTAGTCGGCACGCTCAGGCGAAGACCCATCGAAAGCAATGTCGGGGCCGTAGCGGTGGGTGTAGCCCACGTCTTGCAGCCAGGCCAGGGTTTCTTGTTCGAGTTGGTCTTCGGTCATGACTTCAAGCTCTTGCTGATTTGCTCCAATGACTTGCTCATTTGAGTCAGCACGTCTGGAACGTGAGTCATGGCGTTGTGGGCCTTCAACAGCTCAGTTTCGTCTGCAAGCGCCCATTGATAGAAGGAAGTGTCGATAAAGAACGGCAGCCGACAGGTATCGCCTTTGACATCTTGATAGACAACCTGTCCCCGCAGCTCACGCGGGTTAGCCTTGATCCTGTCGGCAACCCAGTGATGCACACCAAGCATGGTGGCTTGCTCTTCCCCAGGCATGAGGACAGCGATTGCCTGCGTCTCGTCCCCTGCGAATTGCAGTGGCTGCGCCTCGCTGTTTGGCCCTTGCCTAAGCGATGGAGGTCCGTCAGTCCATTCAAGATAAACGCGATGCGCTGCTGAGCCGCCCGCATTCTTGATCTTGATGAGGGACAGCCCATAACGGCTCTTGATATCGATGTACGGATAGGGATACGGTCGCTGCGACTCTTCCACGATGGCGACCGAACGGAAGGCGACAAGTGCGGAAATAGAGGCGGCCGAAACAGCGCCTGCGCCGGTGAACACGTTTGCGATATCAGGCTTTGGTTCAAGGTAGAACTGGTAGCCAAAGTACGCCATCGTGCAAAGCGACAGCAAGGCCAGCACGAGAGCCAAGCCGTTGCCAGCTGACGCCAGTGTCCAAGACTTCATAGGGTTGCTTCCAGGTAGTCGGTTTCTAAACTGCCAAGCAGCTTGATCTCCGACTTCGGATCAGTTGCTGCGATCATGGTGAAGGAGGCTCTTCGGGATGAATCCAGCACCCTGGACTCTCAGCGTCAAAGAACAACACCTCTTTCACGCCAACAGCTGCAAGGGCGTCTTCCGCCTGCTGCGCGCTTGCTTGGGAGCCACCGTACACAGATACCGCGACTCGCCGCAGAGATGAACCTGTACATCGCAACTGCCCAAGGATGTGTGCATCCTGCTCAGATATCGCCCAACCGTAGATCACCAGAGATTCACCAGCGTTAGGCAGCGCCTCACGAAAGACTCGGCTCAAATAGTTGGAGTTAGCAATCGACTTTTTCTTCTGCTCCGCAGTACCTTCGCTGACAAACAAAGGCGACGCAGACCCCGTCTCCCACAGTTCGAGGATTCGATCCAGCAGTGTCGCGCCCCCTCCCAGCGGGAGCGTTAATTTGCCCTCGGTGTAGTCGTCCCGTCTAGCTGTAAGAAGGCTGCCGTGGGGATAGAAGACCAAAGTAGTACCGTCTGCACCGTACGGCTTCCGCAAAGTTTCCCAGTCCTCCCGGAACACGCCACCTTCTTGGAAGCCATCCTTGAACCACCGTCTCAACTTACCCTGACTGGCCATCATTGCCCAGTAAACCAGCAGGTCGTAGTTCAAACTGAACACCGTGTCGAAGGTCTTCATGAACTGAAACATGGGTGCGAAGTGCCTCTTCGCGTCATCGTGCGAAATGTGGATATCGCGCACGGTTGAAATGAGAGCACTTCTTACCAACTGGTAGGCCTTCTCGATCTGCCCAGGTTCGATACCAAGAGCTTTGTTGACCAAGGTTGCTTCCCACAGCCGACGTAGCACCAGCTCAAAGTCATCCTTGCCAAAGGCTCTGAAAACGCCGGCGACCTCGGGAGTAATGTGCCCTTGGTCTTCCGCAGCTTGTCGAAGCGATGGGTAACCAAAGCCTTTGTGCACGGCCAAGCTTGCGCCATTCCCCAGGAGAAGCGCACCACCTTGGAACCGATCCTTGATGTCCGACCATTGGTGAATGTCAGGCATTGATGGCTCCTACGTTTTCATCTAGGCGCAGCTGGCCGGAGATCAGGCGAGGGAGCAGGGTGTCGCGGAGGGTGGAGAGGGTTTGAGCTTGCAGGGCGTTCGAAACGATGCGATCAATGAGCGGACTGAGAATGCCGTTAGCACTGTCCAACACTGCATCTGAGCCCACGACTACCTTAGCGGCTGACAAGTGACTTCGTTGAATGTGACCCATGGTGGTCGCTTTGCTGGCTGCGATCTGGCGGAAGTTATCGAGGTGATGTCGTGTCCACAAGTAATAGAACCACTTGGGATATTGCGAAGACGTGACCTTGAATAGATGCTGATTCAGCGCCCCCTCTCCACCACACCAGATCTCAACTTCAAGGCTGCCCGACCACGAAAACAAAACATCACCGTTTTGCACAACATAGTCGGGCTTGATGGCGCGCGAAGCCAAGTCCGCCCCCACCGCGTCACCTTTTCTCAACTGAGCAATCTTGATGACAGGGAGGTCGTCTGAGCCAGTTGGCGGAAATTTTTGCAATGCCAGCCCGTTGAGGTAATTGGCGACGGAGTCGAGTGGCCTGACCTGCCACCCCCTCGGCACCTCCCCCAACTCCGACGTTTCAAACCCATCGGGAAACAGCGCTGCGGTGGCCTCGTCCATGCCTTCGGGCGTGCGGCCTTCCATCTTGGCGCGCACGGGGTCGAAATCGACAAACCAGGACTTGAACAGGGCCTGAGCGATGGCTTCGAGGGTGGCGTTGGTTTCGCGCAGGAGGGTGATGCGGTCGTCCAAGATGCGAAGCATTTTCCCTATAGACTTTTGCTCGTCCAGCGCCGGGAAAGGTAGGACGAGTTGCTTTATTTGTGCCCCACTTAGGTTCTGCTGAGCAGCTCCGGTAGCAAGGCCTTGCAACTGCTCGCGATGTGCAAGCAACTGGTAGTAGAGGTAATCGCGATCAGTATCAGCGCTCGGAATGAGCGCGCAGCAGGCCTGATTACACGCCATAGGTTTGCCCAGCACCCCAAGCATCCCAACGGTAGCGCCGTACATTGCCAGCAGAATTGTTCCAGCGGGCAGTAGCTTTGCGGAGGACGAAGCAAGCGCACGTTCGGTAATCAGTTCCTCAGTTGCGAAAATGACTCCATCATTCAGTTCCTTCGTTTTTACCCAAGGAACGCTGCCCCCCTCATAGAACGATGGCTCACGTCGGCTAGGTGTTCCGCCGCTGGTGATTCGTTCACATGCCTCGCCAATGGTGCGACACTCCCACGAATCGGGCGCGGCATGCGCTGCATCAAGCTTCATACCCCAGCCCCCCTAGCTTCGCCCGAATCACCGCATCCAGCTCTGCGCCCTTGGCCATTTGCTCGCCCAGCTTCTCGGTGAGCTTCTGCATCTTGTCGGCAAAGGCTTCGTCGTCGTCTTCCACGTCTTCCGCACCCACGTAGCGGCCAGGGGTGAGCACATGGCCGTGCTGGGCAATCTCGGCCAGGGGCACGCTGCGGCAAAAGCCTTTTACGTCTTCATAGCTGCCTGCGCCCGGCTCGCCGCGCCAGGCGGCCACCACGGCTTCGATACGGGCGATGGTCTCGTCGGTCAGCTCGGCCTGCACGCGGCTGATCATGCGGCCCTGCTTGCGGGCGTCGATGAACAGCACTTCGCCTTTGCGCTGCTTTTTCTGCTTGGCCAGGAACCACAGGCAAGCGGGGATTTGGGTGTTGAAGAACAACTGGCCAGGCAGAGCCACCATGACTTCGACCACATCGGCATCGACCATGGCGGCGCGGATCACGCCTTCGTTGTTCTGGCTGCTGCTCATGCTGCCGTTGGCCAGCACAATGCCGGCGCGGCCCGTGGGCTTCAGGTGGTGCAGCATGTGCTGCAGCCAGGCGTAGTTGGCGTTGCCGTGGGGTGGGTCGCCAAACTCCCAGCGCGGGTCTCCTTCCAGGCTGCCGTGCCACCAGTCAGAGATATTGAAGGGTGGGTTGGCCAGGATGTAGTCGGCCCGCAGGTCGGGGTGCTGGTTGCGGGTGAAGGTGTCGGCAGGCTCGCGGCCCAGGTTGTAGTCGATGCCGCGAATGGCCAGGTTCATGGCGGCCAGGCGCCAGGTGGTGGGGTTGGCTTCTTGGCCGTAGATGCTCACATCGCCCAGCTTGCCGCCGTGGGTTTCGATGAACTTCTCCGACTGCACAAACATGCCGCCCGAGCCGCAGCACGGGTCATACACCTTGCCTTCGTGGGGGCTGAGGATAGCCACCAGGGTTTTGACGATGCTGGCAGGCGTGTAGAACTGCCCGCCCCGCTTGCCCTCGGCACTGGCGAACATGCCCAGAAAGTATTCGTACACCTGGCCCAGCACATCGCGGGCCACGGCAGGGTCGTCGCCAAAGCCGATGGTGGATACCAAATCGACTAATTCGCCCAGCTTGCCATCGGGCAACTGCGCACGGGCGTAGCGCTTGTCGAGGATGCCTTTGAGTTTGGGGTTCTCGGCCTCGATCAGAGTGAGGGCGTCGTCAATGCGCTTGCCAATATCTGGTTGCTTGGCGGCGTTGCGCAGTGCCTCCCACCGCGCGCCTTCGGGCACCCAGAAGACGTTGACCTCTTTGTAGTAGTCACGGTCTTCCAGTTCGGCTTCGATGTCGGCAGGATCAGCATCGCCGTAGAAGTATTCGTCGTCGGGGTTGGTGAGACGGGCTGTCAGCTCAGCACGGCGAGCGGCGAAGGTGTCAGAGATGTATTTGACGAAGATGAGGCCGAGCACCAGGTGCTTGTATTCGGCGGCGTCCATGTTGGCGCGCAGCTTGTCGGCGGTGGCCCAGAGAGTTTTTTTGATGTCGTCGAGCATGGAGACGGAGAGAGTTTGGCTGCACAACCCGACCCAAAGGAGTGGGTCGGGCGCAAAGAAATCACTCGTCCCATCTTACCGTCACGATCACAGATGGATACAGTTACCGGCGCTCATTCAACGCGTGTGACGGCACATGGCTTCGATGTGAATGGCGACTTACCCGACACATGCTTTCCGGCGATAGCGTTTCACCCGTGTTCTCCGCCGTTGTTCATATTCGACCCGCGCATGATCGAAGGACGTTGCCCCCGGGGGCATGCTTTCGCAGAGGTCACACCGGGGGCTTGCTTCGTAACGAGCCCAGATTCCTGACGATGAGGAAATTTCTTAGAATGAGACTTGCAATGAGACTAGTTGGTCGTGGTCTTATTGGTCTCATTGGGCGGAAATCGGGAATATGCCTTCCCGAAAACAACTCCGACCCAAAGCTGACTTTGGTCGCGCGCTTCAAGTATTGCGCGCTGCACGGGGTGTGACCCAGGAAGACATGCTTTTTGCGACGAGCCGACGACACATCAGCCGCGTTGAACAAGGCCACCAACTGCCAAGCATCCGAACCATAGAAGGGTTGGCTGAGAGCCTGCAGATCCATCCAATGACACTGATTGCGGCCGCGTATTGCCAAGGTCTGGAGCCGGCATCCTTCGACGAAATCATCAAGACCATGACAGCTGACCTCCAAGCTTTGACTTTGGGTTAGGCGGTGCACGGAGGCAGGACGGGCTCTGAGTTGCTCTGAGCAAGTAGGCGCAGGCTCTCCATCAACTCCGAGCCGATAGTGCCGTCCTCACGATGAAGCATCCGGCTCACGATCTCTCTGTCAACAGTAACGCTGAGAAGGGTCATGGCCTCATGCAAGGTACCCATCTCGACATTCAGTCCCTTGCCCTGCCGCTTTACGCCAGCTTTCGAGAGCAGTAATAGACTGATCGGTAGTGCCGCGCTGCCGGGCCCCCGATTGGTATCCCAACCCTTGCCTGCAAGCAAATCGCGAAGTTGATCTGAGATCAGCAAGAGACGCTGATCATCTAGGGCATCAGGCAAGACTGACTTCCACCCTCGCGAGTTGATGAGACCTGCCAGCTCAGGCTCTCCAAAAGTTCCGAGAGTAGTTTTTTCCACACGCAGCATGATCGTTGGTCGAGAAATTATGAGACTATTTGGTCCCATTTGGAACCGAGAAGCGAGAAGCGAGAAGATAACCGGGCTTCAGAGTGCTATCTCGCTCGTGGCGGCGTCACTTGCGAATTGAATGCTTTAGGTTGTCTCGTCATACAACTTTGGCAACTTTTGAGTTGCTCACCACGAACCCGTGAAAATTGAAGAGCCGTCTGGATTTCACCCGCCTAGCAGAACTTGATCGGCAGTTTTGCGAGTTTGCAAAGCTGCATCGCGATGCCACACCAAGATGCGGATGGGTGAAGACCGTCCGCCTTGCCCTGGGTATGAGCTCGACAGCTCTTGCGGCAAGAACAGGCATGACAGCCCAAGGTGTGCGCCAGTTAGAACACGCAGAAGAAAACGGAAGCATTTCTTTGAAGACGCTGGCCAAGCTTGCTGATGGCTTGGACTGCGAGGTGCACTACATACTCCTCCCAAGAAGCAGTTTGCTAGACCTGGTTCTCAAGCAGTCAAAGGAAATCCACGGCAGCCAGTTGCCAACGTCCCTCAATGGCACAACCGAGAAGATCCTGGATTCGGAGGCTCTCAGTGCGCTCTCAGCGCTGCTTGCCAATGTGAACAAGCGTGGGTTCTGGTTGTAGGCTTCTGTCTAGACCGAAGTTCATTTACAGCGCAGACATCTCTCAAGCTCCCTCGCAGGCCCGCTGGATGGAGTGGACCAAGGGACCCGCTGCGTCTTCAAGTCAATGCGGCAAGCAAGTTATCCACAATCGTTGTGGCCGCGAATGGTTATCCACAGTGAGTTCCTGAAAATCCACTAAAAAAGACGCGACCATCGGTCAAGACCAGCAGTCATGCTGTGTGCGGTACTGGACTGCTTGGTCGAAAGAGCTGGATTACGCAGCCTATGCGGCAGGAAACGCATCGGCGCGGGCAGTGACAGGCTTCCGCTGTTTCTGAGCTGCCTACGCGGCAGGAAACAATGCCAGTTTTTCTGCTTCTTGAGGGTTGTTTTTCTGAGCTGCCTACGCGGCAGGAAACGCGCAGCGGCTCCCAGCCGCGCCCGCCTTGCTTTTCTGAGCTGCCTACGCGGCAGGAAACACTACAGCACGGCAGAGAAGGCCAAGCTCGCGTTTCTGAGCTGCCTACGCGGCAGGAAACGGAATCTGCCAGCGACGCACTGGATTTCTTCATTTCTGAGCTGCCTACGCGGCAGGAAACAAGTTGAGAAAAGGTGCCGGGTCTTGCCCGTATTTCTGAGCTGCCTACGCGGCAGGAAACGCCGAATCCAATGCCAAAACAGAGGGGATGAATTTCTGAGCTGCCTACGCGGCAGGAAACTGGCAAACGCCATCAAACCAGGCGCAGTGTTCTTTCTGAGCTGCCTACGCGGCAGGAAACGGGAGATCCTGGATGCACATCGCCAGCCTTTCTTTCTGAGCTGCCTACGCGGCAGGAAACAGTACGCGCAGGACTTCCAGAATATTTCCTCTTTTCTGAGCTGCCTACGCGGCAGGAAACTCTCGCCATCAGCACGGGCGACCCGCTGTACTTTTCTGAGCTGCCTACGCGGCAGGAAACGGTGGCGTGACCCACGGGCACGGGGAAAATGGTTTCTGAGCTGCCTACGCGGCAGGAAACGCGCGTGGTGTATTGCGGCGTCTGGCGCTCCTTTTCTGAGCTGCCTACGCGGCAGGAAACGGGGTCATGCTCGCCCAGGCGCGTGGCTGTATTTTCTGAGCTGCCTACGCGGCAGGAAACTCTTTGAGGGGGTTGGCAAGGGCGAGCATGGCTTTCTGAGCTGCCTACGCGGCAGGAAACGCGTGACGCGGTGGCTGACGACCTGATCGCAGATTTCTGAGCTGCCTACGCGGCAGGAAACGCTGCGGCTGATCTGGCTGCTGCTGCGGAAGCTTTCTGAGCTGCCTACGCGGCAGGAAACCGAATCAAGTGCTGCCAGGTGTCGCCCGAGCTTTTCTGAGCTGCCTACGCGGCAGGAAACGGAATCTGCCAGCCACCCACTGGATTTCTTCATTTCTGAGCTGCCTACGCGGCAGGAAACATCAGAGGACGTTTCCCGATGGCCATTTTGATTTTCTGAGCTGCCTACGCGGCAGGAAACCTTCCAAGACCTTTTGAGCGCCACGACCACTGTTTCTGAGCTGCCTACGCAGCAGGAAACTCGACGGTTTCGTCCGTCAGGCGGACCTCGGCTTTCTGAGCTGCCTACGCGGCAGGAAACATGCCTGGGCGGCTGCGAAGCTCACTGCTTGATTTCTGAGCTGCCTACGCGGCAGGAAACGCTGCCGGCTGCTCCTTCGAGCTTGCCCTTGATTTCTGAGCTGCCTACGCGGCAGGAAACATTGCACGCGATGCCGAAGGCAAGGCTGCAGTTTTCTGAGCTGCCTACGCGGCAGGAAACAACGCGTCAACACCTCCACAGACTACGACTCCTTTCTGAGCTGCCTACGCGGCAGGAAACTTGGCGTGAGCGCCGCGCCAGGGTGGGCTACTTTTCTGAGCTGCCTACGCGGCAGGAAACACCGCATTGGCCAGCACCAGGGTGGACTTGCCTTTCTGAGCTGCCTACGCGGCAGGAAACTTGGACTGCCGAACCGTGACTCACGGCGATTCTTTCTGAGCTGCCTACGCGGCAGGAAACCGAAACCATGCTGGCTCGGTTCGAGTGCCAACTTTCTGAGCTGCCTACGCGGCAGGAAACAGCTAGACATAGCTTCCAAGGTGTTGCACTGATTTCTGAGCTGCCTACGCGGCAGGAAACTCGGGTATTACGCTCACGGCGCCTACCACTTGTTTCTGAGCTGCCTACGCGGCAGGAAACTAGACCATAACTCCAAAAAATACTTGATTTTTAAGGAACAACACGATTTCCAGCGTCTACACCCAATTCACCACAAGGCCGCTAACTACTTGATTTATTGGGGGCTTGTGGAACAGCCCAAAAAAGGGTCAAAACCAGGGGACACTTGCCCCCGAACTCAAGCCGTAGCTATTGAACCGACCTGGCGTAGGCGTCGGCTGCTGGTCTCCATGTTCTACAAACAGGCAAAACGGCTCACCAGTGCTGCTGCTGCGCAGTTGCACATAAGGCAGGTCGGGCTTTCGCTCTACCTCATCAGGGATGGCGACAGCCGCTTGTTCAGCCGTTTCGCCCTTGCGCCGCATGCGACGGCGCCGCAGGCGCTCTGCACTGGTTTTGAACTGGCGGCGCTGCACGATGCGATGCGGTACGCCCTTGGGAACCGGAGCCGCAGTGCCGACCTGCGTGTGGTCCCGCATGCCGTGCAACCAGTCCAGTGCCATCAATTGCTCCAGCGCCGCTTGCGTCCCATGGAGGCGCAACACACGACCCAAAGTGCGCTTGGCCAACGGTGTATTCACGTGCTGCGGAAAGCTGATGCCAACATCGCCAGCCGCGCGCTGCACCAGCACTCGGTGCAGCTTGGCCACCAGCGCGCTGAGCAAGTGCGCATGGCTGAACTCGGGGTCGGGCAAAAGGGTGATGTCGATGTAGTGCGTGGTCATGGCTGGCCCACCACTTAGCTGGCATCGCCAAACACGCCACCACGGATGAGCACGGCCATCACAAAGTGCTGCTGCTCCACGGGCGGCACCTGGTCCTTGAGCAGCCAGTTGTCCAGCAGGGTGTAGAAGTCCAGCTTCTGCTTGGGCTGGCGGTAGGCCTTGCCCTGGGTGGTGACGGAGCCGTAGGGCTCCACCGCAATCGGGCCCAGTTCGGCGGCACCTTCGTACCAGGTATCGATGGTGCGAATGGCGTTGCCGATCTTTTGTGAGTGGATGGCGGCCACGCCGCCCACGTCGTACAGCGTCTTGCTCTTACCGGCGCTGCCTTTGTCCAGAATCAGCTCTTGCGAGGGGAACACCTCTTGCCCGGCGCCCTGGCGCACAAAGGCTGTCACCCGCAGCAGCACATGGGAAGTACCCGCCAGCCCTGAAGCCATGGCCTGGCCCAGTTCTGTCACTCCTTTTGCTTCATTATTAATAGCTGTTAGTGACCGTGTATTAAGCGCCAGAGCATCAAAACACCATGTATTCTGAGCCTTGCCGTCCTGCATCTGCTCTACGGTCACTTCCACACTCTCTGCCCCCACGCGGTTGCGCCACAGAAAGCGGCCATTGGCCAGGTTGGCGGCGTAGCGCCGCGCCAGCTCGGCAAAGCCGTGCTGCTGTTTGTAGCCCTGCACGGAGGCCAGCAGCTTGGCCTGGTAGGCCGCGCTGTTGCAGGCAGATGGCGTGCCCGCGCCGCCCAGCACGCGCAGCGTGAAGTGCACCTTGAGCGTATCGGCCTGCGGCGGCAGTGCGGCCACGTCCACGGTTTGCAGGTTGGGGTTCTCGATGGCAGCGTCGAGCTTGGCGGGGTCTTGATCCTTCGCCTTGAGTCGGTTGCTGATGGTGCCGCGCACGGACTTGGTTTGGATGGTGACGGGCTGCCAGGCGTACGACTGGGCGCGGTCTTCCCAGCGGCCAGCGTGGAATACGGCGTCGGAAGGATCAAGCTTACGCTCGAAGGCCAGGACGGAAGCGGTGGTGAGTTTGTCGGTCATGGTGTCAATCCTTGAAAAATCGGGTGCATGAATGAGTGGCGTGGGAAGCTGTCGGCTCAGGTGTAGTCATAGGCGTCGGCGCCATCCCAGTCGGCTGACGTAGCGGTTCCATTGCTGCCATCGCACGGCAGTGGACTGGACCGGTAGCCATTGCAACAGCGGTACAGGCCCTGGGCTTCGTCGGTTTCGGCCTGCCACAGCAGTTCGGTCAGGCTGTGCAGCCGGTGCGGGCTGACCCATTCACCCAGCGAATAGACCGACTCCACAAAGCGCAGCGGCACGTTGGCATCGCGGGCGTTGCGCACCGTTCCTGCGGGGTGCGCCTGCGGGGCCAATGCGGCATAGCCGACGGGGATGGGCACCACCCAGCCGCTGCCTTTGGGACGCAGTGGGTCTCCCCAGGCCACCTTGCCGTCGGGCGCTGGGCTGCAGTCTGCGCTGGGCAGGGGTTGGTGGTTAAAGCGGGCTGCGTGCAACCAGGCATCGAGCAGCGTGGCGTCGGGCTGGGTAGTGCGCAGGTGCTGCAGGCGCTGGGCCAGCAGCTCGTCGCGCCCCACCAGGGCAAAGCCGGGCAGCCATTGCCTGCGCCATTGGCGGAACTCGGCGGCAGCGGCCTCGGGGTCGTCGGGCACGATGGCCATCCACGGCCGCACCCGCTTGCCCGGCACGGGGCGCGAAGGCAGCACACTGCCACCGGCCACGCGCATACCGGCCAGCGTGTCGCCCGCAATCTGCGCCCAGTCGGCCTGTTGCGCATCGTTGCCCTGCACCAGCGCTGCGGGTGTGCCGGGTTTGCGCTTTTCTGATACGGCCAACACCAGCGTGATCTGCAGGTGCATACGGCCTTCTTCAACGATGGCGGCGGTACTGCCGTCTTTGTCCACCGGGTTGCGCGTCAAGTTGAAGCTGCGCACATATCCCTGTGTGACCTGCTCTTGGTGGTGGTGGCACACCACGCCCACGGCCTGGAACCGCAGCGGAACGCCAGCCTGCGCCAGCTTGCGTTCCAGCGCCCACATCAGGCCGATAAAAGCGGTGATGGAGGGGAACCCATGTGTGAGCGGGCTGGCAATGGCGTTGGCGTTCTGGATGCGCAGGTGGGGTAGCACCAGGATGGCTTGGGGTTGGGTCATGGCATGGCCTCCTTGCGTGCGGTGCGGATGCGGTTGCGTCGCTCGCGCAATTGCTGGGCAAAGCCGTCCTCGTCCGCCAGCAGTTCTTTCTTCCATGCACGGAACTCGATCTCGCCAAAGTGCAGCTTGCCATCCAGGCGGTCGTTGAGCCAGTTACCGAAGCGCCTGCCGATGGCCCCAGGCCATTCCATCGCCAGCCACGCCTCGGCAAAGTCTGCTTCCTCCGGAAGTTCTGCCCGCAACGGGTCAAGCCAGTATTGCTCGTCGCTATTGAGCTTGGAAAATCGCTCGTCGCTCAGCGTCCAGCCTGGCGTGAGCAGGTGCTCCAGGTCTGCTGCCATCGCCACCATTTCATCCACCAGCCTGTACACCATGTCATCACGTTGGCTGCGGGTCGCTGCGTTTGCCGGTGGTTTGGACTCCAAAAAGGCACGCAATGCCTGCACGGTTTGGCGCACCAAGGGACGACCGCCGAAGTAGTGGCTAAACACGGAATCTGTCGAGACGGGAAGGCGCTTTTCGCTCACCTTCCACTGCGGCGGAAGGGACGAGAGCAGGTAGTTCATGCCCCGGCGCTCGCTGTTGAGCTGGCTGATGTTCTGCGGCTTGGTGCCGCCCATGTTCTGCACAGCCAGACCGGGGTAGTCGTGGAATACGCCGTCGTGCGCCTTGCGCTCTTTCTTCGCCAGCCGAGCAGCCTTGTTGGCTTCGCCAAAGCGGTCTTCCTGCACCTGAGCGTGTACGGCATGAGCAAGTGACGTGGCGTACAGCGGCGCCAGCAGGGTGTAGTCCGCATCTGTGCAAGCCCTGTCGCCGGTCAGCCAGTACAGCTGCTTGGCCAGGGTGTGGCTGCTAGGCCCCTCGGCGCGGGGTTGGGTCAGCGATACGAAGGCGTTGCGCAGCGCCCGGGCTTGCGCCGGGTCGGTGTGCAGTGCGACCAGGGCATCGGCATCCTGGGCCAGCAGGGCGGTGAGCAGGCTGCGCCCATGCACCTCCAGCTTGAGGAATTTGTACACATCCAGCGCGGCGGCATTGCCCACCACATCGCCCACGAATTGCTCACCCAGTGCGTGGCTGCCAAGTTCGGCCAGCGCTGACAGGCTGGCCGGCTCCACGTAGAGGTTGGTGCCCCGTGCGTCGGGATGGATCGGTTTGAGGGAGTGGGTGACGGCCTGGATTTGCTCCACGCGCTTGGCGGCACTGGCCAGCCACACGTCGTATGCAAAGGAAGCGAGCAGTTCGCCGCGTTGCGGATCGTCGGGTTTGAGCTTGTCCAGCTTGGCCTGCAATCGCTCCTGCAAGAAGCCTGCAATGGCTGCTCTGTAACTGGCGTGGCCAGCCGGTGGCGTTGATTCATCTTTCACGCAGTCTCCTTCTGGCGAAAATCGAAAATTCATCCTACGTGAAGATTTGCACAATACGCAGCTTAGAAAATCGTCCGTGATGTTCTTTTGTCCTATCGCATAGGCAACATACCGAATATCGGTAAACGCTATAAAATACCACTCCATGGCGATCGTCTCTTTCAAGTGCCAGGAAACGCAGCGTCTGTTCACCAGCGGCAAGAGTCGGCGCTTTGCCAACATCCAGAGCGTGGCAGAGCGCAAGCTGGCCCAGTTGGATGCAGCGGCCACCCTGGATTTCTTGCGCAGCCCGCCGGGCAACCGGTTGGAGCTGCTCAGCGGCAACCGCCAGGGCCAGCACAGCATCCGCATCAACGACCAATGGCGCGTGTGCTTTGTCTGGATGGATAAAGGCGTGGCCGACGTGGAGATCGTGGATTACCACTGAGGCCGGGATGGATGGCTTGCCGCCTTGGCGGCGGCCGATAGCAAGGAGAAAGCAATGTTCAAGAACGGTATGCGCCCCATCCACCCCGGAGAGGTGCTGCGTGAGGACTACCTCAAGCCCATGGACATGAGCGCCAACGCTCTGGCCAAGCAGTTGCATGTGCCGGCCTCGCGCATCAACGACATCGTGCTGGAGCGGCGCGGCGTCACGGCTGATACCGCCCTGCGCCTGAGCCGCTTTTTTGGTGGCGATGCGCAGTCGTGGCTGAACCTGCAAACTGCCTACGACCTGCGTGTGGCGGAGCTGGACGAGGCGCTGCAAACGGCGGTGATGGCGGTGCACCCGATAGCGCTGCATCCGGCCTGACGGGCTTATGTCTTGACGGTGAAACCCAGCGCTTGGTGGAACAGCCAGCCATTTTGTTTGCGAGGCAGGCTGGCGGTGGCATAGCGCTGCGCACATTGCTGCAGCGACAGGCCTTGCGCCTGGGCCAGGGCGGTCAATTCGTCCAGCAAATCGACCTGCGGCCAGGGTGAGACGCTCGGTGATGTCAGCAGCGCCTGCGGCAGATCGTGGCAAAGGCTTGTGTGCACGGGCACGTACAGCTTGTCGCCACGTCGCGCTCCATCTTCCACGCGGTGCAGCCGCAGCGTTTCTTCATCCTCATCGGGCAGCAGCGCCACATCTTCACGCGGCAGAGGGTCGTATCGAAAGCGCTGGTACTGCGGCAGGAGGCCGGTGAGCCACAGGTGATCGGGGTGAGCCCAGTGCAGACTTGCAGTGCGCAATGGAGGTACTGGACTGGCGCCCTCTGGCCGAGGCAGCATGGTGTCGTGCATACGGGCGTGCTCTAGGTCCACGAGGCAGCGGCTGGGGAATAACTTGCCGGGAGCCAAGGCAACGCGGGGCTGGGCGTCTACGGCCCATGCGTCAGCGCCCCGCATTTCCCGCGCCATCAAATCGTGCATGTGATGGGACTTGAGTTGGAAGGGCGGGTAATCCGTCTCAAACCCTGGTCTGCAGAAGGCGGCTCCATCCTTGTCCTTGAAGTGCCGCAAGTTGCTGTCGAGCGCCACCATGTTTACCTCGCCCACGGCACCCAGCCGATGCCGCCGCACGCGCCCAGCGAGCTGGATGAGCGAGCGCATGGACGAAGGCTCAACCACGGTCCAGTCGTAGTCGTGGTCGCGGCCCACTTCGGTGACGGGGCTGCCCAGCACAATGAACAGGTGGTGGGGCTCGGGGTGGGCGTCGATGAGCGCACGCAAGGCTGGGCGCTGCAGCACCGGATCGACTCCATCTTGGCTCCGGCGGTTGAGCAGGGTGTCGAGCTGTTGCTCGATGGCCGAGCGCAGCAGCAGGGGGAACTGCGAGTGGTACACGCACAGGTGGATACGCACACCGGGCGCAGGTGCACCCTGCTGGTAGATGGCCAGCGCCACATCAAACAACGGGGCGATATTGGCCATGCGGATCAGGCCCAGGCTGACGTGCTTGCCGCTATCGGGGTCTGCGCTGTGGCTGTGGGGCTGCTGGTGCAGTTGCCACGCCTGCTCCAGCACCAGGCGGGCAAAGTCCTGGCGTCGCTCGTGCTCCTTCAAGTTGTGCCAGTTGTCGGGTAGCAGCGCAATCCGCGCAAGGCGCCGCACTTCGGCCTGCTTCAGCTTGGCTACGCGCTTGTGCACGTATTGGGTGTGTGCTTCGCGGAAGGCGGCACCCTCGGCGCAGTCTTGCGAGGTGTGATGGAACTCGTCGATCCACAGGCAGCAGATGTTCGCCGCCTCACTGGGGCGCTCGCTGCGGTGCTTCTGATACACAGCGCGCCCGGCGCGGTAGGCCAGAAACAGCCCTTCCACCAGCGCGGGCGGCAAGGTCGCGGACGACAGCAGCACGCGGCTGCCCAACAGGCCCGCCCAATGCACCAACCGCGTGAGCGCGGGCAGGTCGGCCATGTCAAAGTCGTCGGGTTCGTCCAGCACCAGGTCACCGGTCATGAGGCGCAGCATGGGGGCGATCTGGCGGCCACCGCGCAGGCTTTCGGTGGCGGGAGTGAGATGGTCTACGGTGCAGACGAGCAGCGGGGCCGCCAACAGGCGACGTACTTGCGCGTCATCCGTCAGCCGTTGTAGCAAGGGATGCTGGTTGTTGCCTTCGTAAAGCACGGCGCCGCCCTCATCGAACAGCTGCTGGCTGGAGGCGGAGCCGGTGGCCTCGGCTTGTTGCTCCCAGTATTCAAACAAGGCCCGGCTGGCCGCGCCACCGACCTGAATGGCGAGTTGCTCATCGCTCAGAAGCAGATCGTTTTGGAAGACACGCCCGGTTTGCAGCGTGAGCGTGCGCAGGCCAATGGCAAATGCACAGCGCATGCCCGTGGCAGGGTCCGCCAGCGCATTCATGATCCGTGCGTTGCCCAAGGTTTTGCCGCAGCCGGTGGACGCCATGTTGACGATGAAAGCACCTTGCGCAGCGGTACGAGCCCGCACGCTGGCAGCCAGATCGGCGGCCTGGTCTTGCCAGGAAAAGCGGGCGTCGGCGCTGCGCCTTTTGAGGGACTTGTGGTTCTTGAGGGCGGGCAGGCTGCGCGTCAAACTGGGCAGCGAGCGTGCTACCAGCGTGGCGTGGGCTTGTACGCCCAGCAGGTGCTCGTCCAAAGTTTGATTAAAAATAGGGCTATGGCGCTTATCTGGCAAGCGCTTACAGCTATCATTTTTAACAGTATTGGCGTAGAGCGGGTAGCCAGGGTTGCGATACGGCTGGCGGCGCGCATCGTCGCTGATGCTGGAGTAGTGGTGGTCTGCCAGCATCAGGCACAGGCGTGCCACATGCATGGTGAAAGGGTCGTGCAACACAAATGTGCTGGCGGGTGCCTGGGCCAGTTCTTGGAGCTTGCGGGCATAGCGTGCCGCCTGCTTGCGCCAGGGCAGCGTGGCGACGGGCAGACCGTGCGGGAAGGTCCAATAAGTACGCACGGTGGTGGAATCTGCCGCTTCGCGGGGCTCGTTCCAGTCGGCATGTATTTGTGTGAGCAGGCCGTCCAGCTCATTGCTGTTGAGAAACGGTGGCTTGGTGCCGAAACGGCACCACTTCTGGCCAGGCTCTTCGCTTTCGTCGTCGTGGTCCCGCTCTCTTTTAAGGACAGGCTTGCAGGGCAGCCGATGGTGCGTCAGCACCAGCCACGCGACAGCTTGGGCAAGTGGGGGCAAGCAGCGAAACGGATTATGGGGACTGGTAGTGCTGTCGCTTGCGATATGGGTATCCAGCCCATCGCGCAGCAATCGCTTGGCGGCATGGTCCAGCCACTGCGCCTCGAAGGCGGCGGCATCGATCTCTGAATCTGCGCAGGCCGCCAGCCGCAGAAGCCAGCCTGGATCGTCGTCCTGCCCCACAAACGCCTGGAACAAGCGCACCGACACCCATTCGTGCCGATAGTGATTGCGCTCGCGCACGCCGAGGTGTTTGAGCCTGTCCTGAAACGCCTGCGTGGCCTTGCCCAGGTCGTGCAGCAGGGCCGCCAGGGCTGCCAGTGCCGTCATCAGAGGCAAGTGGTGCCAGGCGTTTTCATCTTCTGTACGCAGCACATTGCTGGCGGTGGTGTTGGTGGGCACCGCACCTTCGGGGTTGAACTGGTGCGCATCGCCCACCACCCACAGCAACTCGCTGTGGTCACGCCCGCGTATCCAGTGGCAGGCTACGGCAGTGTTCTTGCGGGCCGTTGCACGCAAGAGCTTGCGCGCGGTATCGAGTCCGGCCTGGGTGATGGAAGTTTGCCAAGTGCGCTCACCACGGCGTTCGGCAAACTGGTCGAGGATGCGGCGGGTTTCGGTCAGCGCACGCTTGCTGCATTGCGAAACGAACAGCACGTTCATGCTTTGGCCTCTGGGCTGGCGGCCATGCGGGCGGTCTCGATCGCAATCTGCTTGAGCGTGTCGATCATGAAATCCAGCGACTCACTGCGCGTGAGTGCTTCGATGCACTGGCGGCGAAACTGTTGTTCATCGTCACCGCGCATCGCCGACAAAAAAGCCTGGGGCAATATGGCCGCATCCTTGACCAGATCGGCGGCATCAAACACCAGGCCACCGCGCCGCGTTTTGCCATGCAGCACGGCCAAGCCGTGTGGCAGGCCCAGCACCCAAGTGGCCGTGGCACCCAGTCCGTAGGCCAGGTAATTGCCATGGTCCAGAAAACGATTGGCTGCATCGGTACCGCTGCCGTGTTTGGCGCGTGTGAACTCGCCATAGCCCACGGTATCCACCGCCAGCTTGAACAAAGCTTTGGTCAAGCGAGCTTCGTCCGTCAACAGAGCCGTCACGTCGGGAGCATGAGCAATCCGCTGCTGAAACTGTTGCACCAGCGTTTGAAGCCGCGCCAAATCCACGGAAAAACCGGCCTCACGCAATGTGCGTGTGTCCCACTCCTTCAGCAATCGCTGCAGACGCCAACCCTGCAAGGCCTTGGCCGCGTGCAGGCGCAGTTCGTCTTCAAACCAGAACTTCACCCAAGCCTGCAAGTATTCGATGGGACGGTATTCACTTTGAGGCGACAGCCAAGCCACCTCAATATCGATCTCGTTGGCACTGAACAGCGGCGTGCCACCACCGCCGCAGAACCCCACCAGAACCCCCGCCTTGGCCAACTCGCGCATGGCCGCCTGAGTGATCGAAGTACCCGTGCCCAGCAATATGCTGGTAGTGTTGGCGATAGGAATGTTCCAGTAAAGGCTCTTCTTGCCCGCATCGGTCACATATTCGACACGCCCGCCATTCACCAACACACGGCAGTGTTCCAGATAGTAGATATTGGCCCGCTGCGAGTGCAGTATGGCTTTGAGGTCGGATGACGCGACTTCGTTCATAGGCTCCCTGCCCTTTCTTGTCAGAAGCTTCAAAGTCACACCATCGCAATCGCCTGCGAGATGTGGACAACATACTGCACGCCCTGTAGCGATTTTTTTGATTACGTGCCTAGCGCGCGCACCACTTGCGCCCCATGCGACAGCACAAACAGCACCAGCCCCACCAGCCCGCCCACCAGCGTGCCGTTGACGCGGATGAACTGCAGGTCGCGCCCGATGTGCAGCTCAATGAGCGCGGACATCTCGCGTGCGTCCCAGGCGCTCACGGTCTGCTCGATGTGCTGGGCGATGAAGCGCGACGCCTCGGGCGCCAGGCCCTGCACCCAGCGCTCCAGCCGCACGTTGAGCGAAGCGCGCAGCCGCTCGTCGCCCGCCAGCGCGTGGCCCAGCCACAGCGCCATGCGGCGCACGCGCGCTGCGGTTCCCGAGTCTTCCCGCGCCAGGTCGGCCAGCAACGCGCTACGGGCGCTGCGCCAGAGCGATTGCACATACTCAGCCAGCGCCGCGTCGTGGCTGAGGTAGTGGCGGAAATCCTCGGCGTGCTGCAGCCAAGCCGGGTCGCTGCGCAGGCGCGCTATCCATTCGTGCACCGCTTCGTCAAACTGCGCGCGCAGCCGGTGCTCGGGGTGCGCGGCAATGTCGGCCAGCAGGCTCTCCAGCGCATTGGCCACCATGGCCGACCCCTTGTCGCCCAGCCAGTCGGTGGGCAGGAGCTTTTCCTTGCGCGGGTGCTCGCGCTTGAGCCAGCCGACCAGCGTGCTGGCGATGAGCTGGCGCGTTTCCTCCTCTTGCAACACGGCGATGAGCCGCGAGAGCGCCTGATCAAGCAATTGCTGGTGGCGCCCGCCCTGGGTGAGCGCGGCGAGCAGCTCGGAGCCAAGCCGCGCCAGGTCCATCTGCCCCACCACCGAGCGCAGCGCGCGCTGCACAAAGCGCTCGACCTGCGCGTCTTCCAGCGCCTGCAGCGCGGCCGCCAGCATGCGCGCCACCTGCGCCGCCACCAACCGGGCATTGGCCGGGCGGGTAAGCCAGTTGGCCACCAGGGCGGCAGGGTCGCGGCGGCGGATCAGCGCGACCAGGGAATCGGTGTCAAGAAACTTCTCGCGCACAAACTGCGCCAGGTTGCGCCCAATGCGGTCCTTGTTGCGCGGAATGATGGCCGTGTGCCGCGAGATGAACGGCAAGGGCACGCGGTGAAACAGCGCGCGCACGGCGAACCAGTCGGCCAGCGCGCCCACCATGGCGGCCTCGGCCACGGCTTTGAGTGCCAGCACCGCCAGATGCGGCGGCGCCAGGCTCGTACCGACGAACACCGCAGCGGCCAGAACCAGCAAGGCGAGTGCCAGGCGCTTGGCGCGCACAAGCTCAATGCTGGCGTCCTGCACGCCCTGCCCTTATTTAATTCCCAGCAGCTCGACTTCGAAGTTGAGCGTGGCGTTGGGCGGAATCACGCCGCCCGCGCCGCGCGCGCCGTAGGCAATGGCTGGCGGGCAGGTGAGCTTGGCCTTGCCGCCCACTTTCATTTTCTGCACGCCTTCGGTCCAGCAAGGGATCACGCCCGACAAGGGGAACTCAATCGGTTGGCCGCGCGCGATGGAGCTGTCGAATTCCTTGCCGGATTCGGGGAAGGTGCCGCGATAGTGCACGCGCACGGTGTCGCTGGCCTTGGGGCTGGGGCCGGTGCCTTCCTTGAGACTCTCATAGATGAGGCCGCTGGCCGTGGTGACAGGCGCTGCAGCAAACGCCGGCGTGGTGGCAGAAACGGCCAGAACCGCCAATGCGCCCAGGGCGCTCCAGGGTCGAATGAAGAAGGTCATGAAAAATAAAAGAAGGGAAAGGTGGAATGACGGCGCAAACCGAAAAAAGTTGCCTGCTTGTCCGATCAACCCTTGGCCGCAATAGCGTCCAGAGCAGTGGCCAGTTGCTGCACCGTGCGGTCGACGTTGTGCCATTTCTCCAGGCCAAACAGACCGAGGCGGAAGGTTTTGAAATCCGGCCCTTCGTCACACTGCAGCGGCACGCCCGAAGCGGTCTGCAAGCCGACTTCCACAAATTTTTTGCCGCTCTGGATGCCGGGGTCCGTGGTGAAGCTCACCACCACGCCAGGCGCCTTGAAGCCGTCGGCCGCAACGCTGGGGAAACCGCGCGATTCGAGCAGCGCGCGCACCTTGTCGCCAAGCGCCATCTGTTCCTGGCGAACCTTCTCGAAACCATAGCCCTTTGTTTCCAGCATCACGTCGCGCAGGCGCACCAGGGCGTCGGTGGGCATGGTGGTGTGGTAGGCGTGCGCGCCTTTTTCGTAGCCCTCGGCGATCTGCATCCATTTTTTCAGGTCGCAGGAGAAGCTTGAACTCTGCGTGTCTTCGATGGCGATCCGAGCACGCTCGGAGAGCATCACCATGGCGCAGCAGGGCGAGCCGCTCCAGCCCTTTTGCGGAGCCGAGATGAGCACGTCGACTCCCGTGGCCTGCATGTCCACCCACATCGCGCCCGAGGCCACGCAGTCAAGCACAAAAAGCGCGCCGACTGAGTGCGCCGCATCGGCCACGGTGCGCAGGTAGTCGTCGGGCAGGAGGATGCCGCTGGCGGTCTCAACGTGCGGCGCGAACACCACCTTGGGCTTCTCGGCGCGGATGGCCTGCGCCACTTCGCTTGCCGGACAAGGCGCCCAGGGCGCCTGCGCCCCGTCGCCCTGGCGCCGCGCCTTGCAGACCACGGCACCGCCGCCCAGGCCCCCAGCGTCAAAGATCTGGCTCCAGCGGTAGCTGAACCAGCCGTTGCGCACGATCAGCACCTTTTCCTTGTTGGCAAACTGGCGCGCCACGGCCTCCATGCCAAAGGTGCCGCTGCCGGGCACCAGCACGGCGGTCTGGGCGTGGTAGACGTCTTTCAGTGTCGCCAGGATGTCTTTCATCACACCGGCAAAGCGCTGCGACATGTGGTTGAGCGCGCGGTCGGTGTAGACCACGGAAAACTCCAGCAAACCATCCGGGTCAATATCAGCAAGCAATCCAGGCATGTAGCCTCCTTCAGCAACGATTTCGCAACGGCACGAATGTTCGGCCGACCCTGTGAAAAAGCCAGCTTAGCACGGCAAAATTTCTCCTGGGCAGCTGCGTTGCACGCCAGGCCTGGCTGCACAATCGCGCGGGCCACGCTGTTCGTACGCCACCCTAGCCGCTTTGCTGCCATGCACCTCCTACCGGACGAAATCCGCCACGCCAGCCGCCAGCTGGGCCCCGGCCTGATCACCGGAGCCGCCGACGACGATCCGAGCGGGATTGCGACTTACTCTCAAGCGGGCGCCGCGTTTGGCGTGGGCATGGCATGGACGCTGGTGATCACGACACCCCTGATGATCGCCATCCAGATGGTCAGCGCACGCATTGGCTGGGTCACCGGCCGCGGACTGGCCGCCACCATGTGCCGCGTCCTGCCGCGCTGGCTCAGCCTGTCGCTGGTGGTCATGCTGGTGCTGGCGAACACCCTTAATATCGCAGCAGATATTGCCGCCATGGGCGAAGCGCTACAGCTTGTAGTGGGCGGTGGCCAGCACGGCCACGCCTTGCTGTTTGGCGCTCTGTGCGCCGTGCTTCCGGTCTGGTTCAATTACGATGGCATGGTGCGCGTCTTCAAATGGCTGACACTGGCGTTGCTCTCGTATGTCGTGGTGGTGCTGGTGCTGCATGCGCAATGGGCCACCTTGCTGCACCAGTCGATCCTGCCTGAAGCAGGTGCCGGCAGTGCGTACTGGATGATGGTGGTCGCCGTGCTGGGCACCACCATCAGTCCCTACCTGTTTTTCTGGCAAGCCTCGCAAGAGGCCGAGTTGCGCCAGCGCGGCCAGGCACTGGAGGAGCCGATCAACAGCACCCGCTTCATGCGTGAACACCTGGCCCGCATCAAGCTGGATACCCAATTTGGCATGGGGTTTTCGAATGCCATTGCGCTGTGCGTGATGCTGGCGACCACGCTGACCCTGCACACCAATGGGCATTTCGATATCCAGACCACCGCGGAGGCGGCGCAAGCGCTCAAGCCGATTGCAGGCGATTTTGCTTTCACGCTGTTTGCGCTGGGCATTGTGGGAACCGGCATGCTGGCAGTGCCGGTGCTCGCAGGTTCAGCGGCCTACGCCGTAGCAGACGTGTTTGAGTGGCGATCCGGGCTGGACCACCGCCTGGGGGAAGCCAAGGGGTTTTACGCCGTGTTGATCAGCGCCACCGTCGTGGGCACGCTGCTCGATTTCACGCCGCTGGACCCCATCAAGGCGCTGGTCTGGAGTGCCGTGGTCAATGGCGTTATCGCCGTCCCTATCATGGCCGTACTGATGGTGATTGGTTCACGCGAATCGATTCTGGGCGAGCACACGCTCAGCCTGCGCCACCGGATTTTTGGGTGGCTGGCGTTTGCCGTGATGCTGCTGGCGGTACTGGCCATGCTGGCAAGCAGTGGCAATACGTCCTGACGCCAGCGTCCCAAGGGCTTGTCCCGAATGGGGTTCAAAGGCAACAATTGCTCTCACCCCGTTTTTCACAAGGAGCCGCCATGCACCGCCCTCTCCGTTTCTGGCCTGCCGCATTGCTGTGCGCCGGCTGCACCCTGGCCGCACCTGCCATGGCCCAGTCGGTCAAGCCTGGGTTGTGGGAAATCAGCACGCACATCCAGCATTCCGACAAGGCCACGCAGGACGCCATGGCACAAATGCAGGCACAGATGGCCAGCATGCCGCCAGCGCAGCGAACGCAGATGCAAGCCATGCTCGCGCGACAAGGCGTGTCCATGGACGGACAAAGCGGCATGCGCGTCAAAAGCTGTGTCACGCCAGAGGAGGCATCGCGCCTTGAAGTGCCCCTGCAGAAAGGCAACTGCAAGACGACGCCCGCCAACCGCTCGGGCAATACCGTGGCCTACAGCTACCAGTGCACCGATCCCGTGGTGCAAGGCGAGGCCACCGTCACCTTCTCCAGCCCCACGGCCTATACGATGCACAACGAAAGCACCGTGACGGAAAATGGCAGGCCCCGCAAGACCACCATGGACGCCGAGGGCCGCTGGCTTCAAGACGACTGCACAGGGGCGATGAACGCAGCGCCGCGCAAGAAGCGCTGACTCAGGCTCTCTGCGGCCGCGTGCCGAACAGGCCGCTTCCGACCCTCACCAGCGTGCTCCCCGCAGCGATGGCGGCCTCAAGGTCGCCTGTCATGCCCAGCGACAGCGTATCGAAGCGTTCACAGCCTGGCACGGCAGCCGCCCGAATCTCGTCGAACACCTTGCGGGCGCGCAAATGCAGGGCACGCTGGGTATCGAAATCCGGCGCTGGCTCGGGAATGCTCATCACCCCCCGCAGACACAGACGCGGCAATTGCGCCACTACACGTGCCAGGGCGAGCGCCTCGTCCGGCGCTACGCCAGCTTTGTTGGCACCGCCGTCGACATTGACCTGAATGCACACCTGCAAGGGTGCCAGCTGCGCAGGCCGCTGATCCGCAAGGCGCCGTGCGATCTTTTCGCGGTCCAGTGTCTGCAGCCAGTCAAAGTGCTCAGCGACCAGCCGCGTCTTGTTGGCCTGCACCGGACCAATGCAATGCCACACCAGCGAGGTCCACCCGGCTGCGCGCAACTGTGCGATTTTGTCCACTCCCTCCTGGAGGTAGTTCTCACCAAAGGCTTGCTGACCGAGACGTGCCACCTGGGCAACACAGTCTGCGGGGAAGGTCTTGGAAACCGCCAGCAACCCAACCTCGCACGGGTCGCGTCCGACAGCCCGACACGCGGCGTCGATACGGGTGCGCACCTCTTGGAACTTGCATGCAATCGTGGTCATAATGTTTGCCAAGCGTACCAAACGACCGAGGGAATCCCGTGGACATCACCCAACTGCTGGCGTTCAGCGTCAAAAACAAGGCGTCTGACCTGCACCTTTCCGCAGGCCTTCCGCCCATGATCCGGGTCCACGGCGACGTGCGGCGCATCAACGTCGACGCGCTGGACCACAAAACGGTCCACGCCATGGTGTACGACATCATGAGCGACTCGCAGCGCAAGAGCTACGAAGAATTCCTGGAGGTCGATTTCTCGTTCGAGATTGAAGGCCTGGCACGTTTTCGGGTCAACGCCTTCAACCAGAACCGCGGCGCCGCCGCCGTGTTCCGCACGATTCCGAGCAAGATTCTGACGCTGGAACAACTCAACGCCCCCAAGATCTTCGCCGACCTCGCGCTCAAGCCGCGCGGCTTGGTGCTTGTGACCGGCCCCACGGGCTCGGGCAAGTCAACCACGCTCGCCGGCATGGTGAACCACCTGAACGAGAGCGAATACGGCCATGTGCTGACCATCGAAGATCCGATCGAGTTCGTGCACGAATCCAAGAAATGCCTGATCAACCAGCGCGAAGTCGGCCCGATGACGCTGTCGTTCGCCGCTGCCTTGCGGTCGGCGCTGCGCGAAGACCCGGACGCCATCCTGGTGGGCGAAATGCGCGACCTGGAAACCATTCGCCTTGCCATGACCGCGGCAGAAACCGGCCACCTGGTGTTCGGCACGCTGCACACGTCGAGCGCCGCCAAGACCATCGACCGGATCATCGACGTGTTCCCCGCCGAAGAAAAGGAAATGGTCCGCGCCATGCTGTCCGAGTCGCTGCAGGCGGTGGTTTCGCAAACCCTGTGCAAGCTCAAAGACGGCTCGGGCCGCGTGGCGGCGCACGAGATCATGCTGGGCACGAGTGCCATCCGCAACCTCATTCGCGAGGCCAAGGTGGCGCAGATGTATTCCACCATCCAGACCAGCAACAGCGTGGGCATGCAGACGCTGGACCAGAACCTGACCGACTTGGTGCGCCGCAACATCATCAGCCCCGCCGAAGCCCGCAGCAAAGCCAAGATTCCGGACAATTTCCCGGGTTGAGGCCGTGCCCATTCTTCGTCGTTTTCTTTCGTCTTTTGGCGACCCAGCGGCCGCCCACCGGAGCACCCCATGAAAGGCATTCTCGGCCTGCTGCGCAATACGCGCAGCGCCAAGTCCCAGGCGGAGCACAGCGATTCCGTCTTCTTCTCTACCGCCTTCGCCAACCAGGGTGTCGATTCGAACATGCTGGTGCCCTGGGAAGCGCGCGCGGTGGAAGTGGGTGCCAAACGCCTCCCAGCCAGCCGCGGCGGCAAGCTGCTGCAGGCGCTGTGGGCCAAGGACAAATACATGGCGCACCTGGACAACGATGCGGTGCGGCGCATGGAGCAGTTCTTTGAATTTGCCCACGTGCAGTCCAACCGCGACGTGATCCGCCAGGACGAATATGGCAATTTCATGGTGGTGCTGCTGACAGGCACCATTGCGGTAGACCGCATTCAACCCTGGGGGGAACAATTGCGCCTGGCGGAGACGCGTCCAGGCGACATCCTGGGCGAGATGTCGCTGCTCGACAGCGGCATCCGCTTTTCCGCCTGCACAACGCTGACCGATTGCGAAATCGCCGTCCTCTCCGCCGAGGGCATGGACGACATGATGGTGAAAGACCCGCAATTGGCCGCCAGTCTGGTGGCCCTGCTGGCACGCAAGCTTTCGCTGCGCCTGCGCGCGGTGAGCGCGCGTTTGAGTGAAAACCAAAAATAAGCACTGCAATGCGCGGCGCACCGCCTTCTCGGGCCTTTCCGGGAAAGGGTGTTTCGAACTGCACTGGGCGGCGCCTGCGCCGATGCTGAGAGGACTATGCGATGGAACGCGATCAGGCCAGTAAATTCATCAACGATCTGCTCAAGCTGTTGGTCGGCCGCGGCGGCAGCGATTTGTTCATCACGGCGGAATTCCCGCCCGCCATCAAGGTCGATGGCGCGATTGCCAAAGTCTCGCCCCAGCCGCTGACGCCGAGCCACACGCTGACGCTGGCGCGCGCCATCATGAGCGACAAGCAGGCGGCGGATTTCGAGCGCACCAAGGAATGCAACTTCGCCATTTCCCCCTCCGGGATCGGGCGCTTTCGGGTCAACGCCTTCATCCAGCAAGGCCGCGTGGGCATGGTGCTGCGCGTGATTCCGCTCACGCTGCCGACCATTGACGGCCTCGGCGTACCGCAGGTACTCAAGGACGTGACCATGACCAAGCGTGGCCTGTGCATCCTGGTGGGCGCCACGGGTTCGGGCAAATCGACCACGCTGGCCGCCATGGTGGACTGGCGCAACGAACACACCTTCGGCCACATCATCACCGTGGAAGATCCGGTGGAATTCGTGCATCCGCACAAGAACTGCGTGGTGACTCAGCGCGAGGTCGGGCTCGACACCGAAAGCTGGGAAGCAGCACTGAAGAACACGCTTCGCCAAGCTCCCGACGTGATTCTGATGGGCGAAATCCGGGACCGCGAAACCATGGAGCACGCCATTGCGTTCTCCGAAACCGGCCACCTGTGTCTGGCCACGCTGCACGCCAACAGCGCCAACCAGGCGCTGGACCGCATCATCAACTTCTTCCCCGAAGAGCGCCGCGCGCAGTTGCTGATGGATCTGTCGCTGAACCTGCGCGCACTGGTCTCGCAGCGACTGATCGCCAAGCAGGACGGCAAGGGCCGCGCTGCAGCGGTAGAGATCATGCTGAACACACCGCTCATTTCCGATCTGATCTTCAAGGGCGAGGTCGCCGAGATCAAGGAGATCATGAAAAAGAGCCGCAATCTCGGCATGCAGACCTTTGACCAGGCGCTCTTCGACCTGTTCGAAGCCAATGTCATCACCTACGAAGACGCGCTGCGCAACGCCGACTCTCTCAACGACCTGCGCCTGCAGATCAAGCTCAGCAGCCAGCGCGCAAAGACCACCGATCTGGCAGCCGGCACCGAGCACTTCGTCATCGTCTGATCCACCCCCCGCCGTCCACACGGCGGTTGCACGCCGTCCCAGCGGCTGCGCTACTTTTATTGCCTATGTCCTCGATCATTGCACGCACCTACGAAGCCACACCTGCGAAGAACGTCGCCTTTTTGGGCCTTGGCGTCATGGGCTATCCCATGGCCGGGCATTTGGCACGCGCCGGCCATTCGGTCACGGTGTACAACCGAACCGCTTCCAAAGCGATAGCATGGTGCGCAGAGTACACAAGCGCTAGCGGCCAAAAACACGCCAATTCTCCCCGTGAGGCTGCGCAAGGCGCCGACTTCGTATTCTGCTGCGTCGGCAACGACGACGACCTGCGTGCCGTGACCTTGGGGGCCGACGGCGCCTTTGCCGGCATGGCGCCGGGAGCCATCTTTGTGGACCACACCACGGCCTCGGCGGAGGTGGCGCGCGAACTGCACGGCGCGGCGCGAACGCTGGGCCTCGCTTTTATCGACGCCCCCGTCTCGGGTGGCGAAGCCGGCGCCAGGAACGGCCAGCTTACCGTGATGTGCGGTGGCGATCAGGCCGCTTTTGACGCCGCTCGGCCGCTCGCCATGGCCTTCGCACGCGCCTTCACCCGCTTGGGCGAATCGGGGGCCGGTCAGTTGACCAAGATGGTGAACCAGATCTGCATTGCCGGCCTGGTGCAGGCATTGGCCGAAGCTATCGCCTTCGGCCAGCGCGCAGGCCTTGATTTGCCCCAGGTGCTTGACGTCATCGGCAAAGGCGCAGCACAAAGCTGGCAGCTCGATAACCGTGGCAAAACCATGGCGGCGCGTGAATTCGATTTCGGCTTTGCCGTCGACTGGATGCGCAAGGATCTGGGACTGGTGCTGGCCGAGGCGCGCCGCAATGGCTCGCAACTGCCAGTCACCGCACTGGTGGACCAGTTCTACGCCGACGTGCAGCGCATGGGCGGGCAGCGCTGGGACACGTCAAGCCTCATCAAGCGGTTCGACTGATCCGCACGCCGCGCCTTACTTGGCCGGCGCCGTCCCGCTGTTGGTGTCAGTCACGGGAGCACGAGCAGGCGCATTCATGCGCGCCAAGTCGTCGTCACTCACGTACTCGAACACCCGCACCACCTTGCGCACGCCGGTCACACCACGGGCAATGGCCGTTGCCCGCTTCGCCTCGCGTTGGCTGACGATACCCATCAGGTAAATCACCCCGCGCTCGGTCACGACCTTGAACGCACTGGCTGTCAGGTCCTTGGCATCGACCAAACTGGCGCGCATTTTTCCGGTGATGAAGGTGTCGTTGGAGCGCTGCGTAAGGGGCGTGCTGGGCATCACCGCCAGCTCGTTCACGATGGAGCGCACATTCGCCACCTTGGCGACCCTTTGCGCAACCGCATCGCGCACTTCCTGCGTTGGCACTTCGCCGGTCAGCAGTACCTGGCGGTTGAAGCTGGTGACGTTGATATGCACCTTGTCACCATAGTCGCCAAAAATCTGGTTGGTGGCACGCAGTTCGATGCCCTCATCCTCTACCTGGGTGCCGGTGGTGCGACGGTCAATCGCCACCATTCCGCCCACTGCAGCACCACCAAGAATCAGTGGTGCGGCGCAACCTGCCAGCGTGGCAGCGGCCAAAAGACTGACCAGGAGCCTGGTCGGATAGACAAATTTCATGAAATCTCCTGTTCACCAAACAATTGCTCATCTATGCCGTCGCACAAACAATTGAGCACCAAAGCATGGACCTCACGAACGCGCGCCGCACGCTCATGCGGCACGCCGATTCCGATGTCGGTCTCCCGCAGCAGCCCACCCAGCGCACCTGAAATGCGCCCGGTCAGCGCTATGACAATCATCTCGCGCTCATGGGCCGCCGAGACGGCTGCCAAGAGATTGGCGTCGTTCCCGGCAATACACAGCAACAACAAGACGTCTCCGGCCTGACCGAGTGCGCGCACCTGGCGCGCAAACTGCTGGCTGGGGTCGGCGCTACCGGTCAGCAGCGAACCGTCCACGCTCAAGGCCAGCGCCGCCAGCTCAGGGCGGTTGCGCTCAAAGCCCGCGACGCACGACGCAACAAACTGCTGGCCATCGCCCGCAGAAGCGCCGTTGCCGCAGACGAGAATCTTCCCGCCGCTGGTCACACACACCAGCAACGCCTGCACAGCGTCGGAAACAGGCTTGCACAGCAATTGCGCCGCCTGGTATTTGAGGTCGGCGCTGTCAATAAAGTGCTGTTGGATGCGTTGCTCAAGCATAAAAATCTAATTGCGGCGCAGAGGCGCAGATCATAAACCTGCCGTGTTACAGCTTTTGTAGCAACACGTACATGCTGGCTTAGCCGGCATCGAACGCCGCCTGCAACCATTCGATGCCCTCCTCGACCAGCACCACATCAAAACGACAAGGGGGCAGCGCACGCAGATGCATCAGGTAATGGCGTGCCGCAAATACGATCCGCCGCTGCTTGGTCGCTTGAATGCTGGCACCGGCACCGCCAAACCTTGTCGTACCACGGCGCCGCACTTCGACAAAAACGACGGTGCCATCGGGCGCACGCAGTATCAGGTCAATTTCGCCGCCGCCACGCCCTGGCGTCCGATAATTGCGCTCCAGGAGCTGCAGCCCGGCAGCTTGCAAGTGTGCGAGAGCCCAGTCTTCAGCCTCGTTGCCATGCTCACGCGTGGTCTTGGCGGTCGGTGCGAGGCGCACCGCCTTTTGAAAGAATCCCATTGAGCGCCTCTTTCGCTTCTGCCCTGCGCGCCGCCAGCGACGCTGCATCGGCTCAGCATTATCCCCAAGGCACCTTGTATGTGGTCGCCACGCCGATCGGCAATTTGGCCGATATCAGCTTGCGCGCCTTGCACGTGCTGCAACTGGCAGACAGCATCGCCTGCGAGGACACGCGGCACACGCAAGGCTTGCTGCGCAGCTACGGTATTGAGAAAACCGGCGCCCAGCTGCTGGCGCTGCACCAGCACAACGAGCAGGAGGGTGCCCAAACTGTGATTGCGCGCTTGCAGCAGGGGCAGCGTGTGGCCTATGTCAGCGACGCTGGAACGCCAGCCATCAGCGACCCTGGCGCCCGCCTGGTCGCTGCGGTGCAGGCTGCCGGGCTGCGCGCCGTACCCCTGCCCGGCGCCAGCAGCATTACCACCGCGCTGAGTGCTGCCGGCGCCGTGGCACACAGTGGCGGACAAGACGGTTTTGTGTTTGCCGGGTTCCTGCCCGCCAAGAGCGCCGAACGCGCCACCCTGATTGCGCAGCAACTGGCCCATGAGGCCCGCTGCGTAGTGCTGCTGGAGGCCCCCCACCGCATCGGCGAACTGGCCCAGGCCCTGGCGGTATTGGGCCAACGCCCGGTGACTTTGGCGCGCGAACTCACCAAACAGTTTGAAGAGATCACCACCCAGCCCGCACAGGCGCTGACGGCATGGCTGGAGGGCTCACCCCAGCGCTCCCGGGGTGAGTTCGTAGTGCTGCTGCACCCCACGGCAGTGGCCAGCGACGACGGCAAAAGCCTGCAGGTGCTGCGCCTGCTGCTGCAGGAGCTTCCCCTCAAGACCGCCGTGCGCCTAGCGGCCGAGATCACGGGGGCATCGCGCAATACGCTGTACGACACGGCCCTGCAATGGAAACGTGACGGTGCCACGCCAGACGGCGAGGCGAGCTGAATTTCATCAAAAATAGCCTCTAGCGCTTTGTTCATAAGCGCTAACAGCTATTTATTTGGTAGTGTTTCGCGCCCTTGAGCCACCCGCGCCGCTCGTTCACCGCCGCCATCACCGGACGCTTGCAAGGTTCTTCAGCCCGAAACCGCCAAACCCGCTGCCACGCCACCAAACAGGTCACCCTCGACCTGCGGCGTGTCAGGGAACGCGGATTTCAAAGCCTGCCGCAGTGGCCGCAAGGCCGAAGAGCCGCCCGTGAGGTAGATGGCGTCCAAGCCCTGCGGACCCAATCCAGCCAGCTGCACACATTCACGGGCGCAGGCCACCACCTGTTGAAGCGGCTGTGCCAGGCAATGCCCCAGCCCCTGGGCCGTGACCGTAGCACCGAGCCCCGGCTCGATCCAATCCAGCGGCATGGGCGCATCGGCACCGTCCATGGAGGCGGCAATCTTGGCCAGCTCCACCGTATTGGCCATGCGGTGCCCCAGGCGCTCGTTGAGCACCTGCATCAGCCGCCCATGCAGGCGCGCATCGGTGTAATCGGCTCGCAATTTCCGGGCATCACGCAGGGCACTGGGGGCGTACAGCCACTGGATCAGATGCCAGGTCGAGAGATCAAAGAATACGCTGCTTGGCACCTCGCGCCCGGTAGGTCCCAGATGGCGAAACCCCAGCAGAGGCATGAGCAGCTCCAGGCTGAGGCGGCGATCAAAGTCCGTGCCGCCTAGGTGCACCCCCGTGGTGGCCAATACATCGCAGCGGCGGTCGGTGTAGCGCATGCGTTCGGGTCCCAGACGCACCACCGTGAAATCAGACGTGCCACCGCCAATGTCCACAACCAGCACCAGGGACTCCCGCGTGATGCGCTGCTCATGGTCCAGCGCGGCTGCAATGGGCTCAAGCTGGAACGACACGTTCTCGAAACCTGCGGCCAGCGCCGCTTGGCGCAGTGCCTCTTCGGCCTGTCGGTCACGGGTGTCCTCGCCATCCACAAAATGCACCGGACGCCCCATCACCACCCGCCCAGGCATGCCTCCCAGCACTTCAAGGGACTTTTGCGCCAGCATGCGCAAAAACAGACCAATGATGTCTTGATAGCTCACCAAGCTGTTGTGCACCGCCGTTTTGTCTTGCAGCAAGGCACTGCCCAGCAGGCTTTTAAGCGAGCGCATCAACCGCCCTTCAGTGCCCGACAGATACTGCCCGACCGCATCGCGCCCAAAATGGGTACTGTGGTCTTCAGCATTGAAGAACAGCGCTGTTGGCAGCGTGTGGGCAGTGCCCTCCAAAGCGAGCATTCGCGCTGGCCCGCTGGCATGGCGCACGGCCATCGCCGAGTTGGAGGTACCGAAGTCAATCCCCAGGGTGGTTTCCTTCAAAAGAGGCATGAGAAGCGCAACGGTGTGTTGAATAAGTGAAATTGCCGCCGCATTCGGCAGCAAGGGCGCAGCAATAAGCAGGCAAGCTGCCACTCGCAAACCGAGCGGCTTTTAGCTGGCAATGCATCGCCCACTGCATGAAAAGCCGCGGTGTTGCCACGCCTATGAAAGCTCTAGCAACAAGATGCTGCCCCTGTATGCAGCCCATTGAGGCAATAAACAAGCTGTGAGCCAGCAATCTATCTGCCCATTGGTTTTTTAGAAACACGAGGGAAATGTAGAAACGCCCCAGAACCCTTTCGGGCGCTGGGGCGCATGCTGACTGGTGGCCTGGGACGGAATCGAACCGCCGACACAAGGATTTTCAATCCTCTGCTCTACCGACTGAGCTACCGGGCCTAAGCCTTAAATTATAGCTTCGAAATCTTGACGCCTCCGCCATGTTCGGCAACTAATTGCGCTTCCCGCGCGCCAAATCCACGCCCAGTTGGCGCAGCTTGCGGTAGAGGTGGGTGCGCTCAAGTCCTGTCTTCTCCGCTACACGTGTCATGGAGCCGCCTTCGCGTGCAAGGTGAAATTCGAAATAGGCCTTTTCAAACCCATCGCGCGCTTCACGCAAGGGGCGGTCAAGATCAAAGCCTTGGTGTGCATGTGGGCCCGCATCCATCTCCATGCTTGCAGCAAGCTGCGGAACGGTGAGATCGGCACACGGTGCAGGTGCTGAAACGGTAGCGGCGGATACGACCGCCACCGATGGCGCTGTACGCGAGGCGTGCCTCGCCAATCCTTGCTCGACTGCCTTGAGCAGCTTTTGCAAGGTAATGGGCTTTTCCAGAAAAGCAAAAGCACCAATACGCGTCGCATCCACTGCCGTGTCAATGGTCGCGTGACCGCTCATCATGATGACGGGCATGGTCAGGAGGCCGGTCGCCGCCCACTCCTTGAGCAGTGAAACACCATCGGTGTCAGGCATCCAGATGTCGAGCAACACCAAGTCGTAGTCGTTGGCGTTGCGGGCAATGCGCGCCTGCGTTGCGTTTTCTGCCAGATCGACACTGTGGCCTTCGTCATTCAGAATCTCGGAAAGAAGATCCCGAATGCCTAGCTCGTCGTCGACCACCAATAAGTTTGCCATGTGGGAAATGCCTTGAATCTGCAGCGTGCCAACCTCACGTCGCCGCCGTTTGCACAGTCGCAAATGATAGCGACACTTGCGCGCCACATATTCGCCCATCTTGTTCACGGTTGGCCAGCTTGATTGCTGCCCCGTGCTCGTCGGCAATTTTCTTGACAACGGCGAGTCCCAAGCCCGTTCCGCGTACCTTGGTTGTCACGTAGGGCTCAAACGCACGCTGGAGAATATGCGGCGGAAAACCGGCCCCCTGATCCAACACCGCCAGCTGTACGCGCTTTGACTCTGCGGTAAAGGAAGTGGTCAGGAGGACTGCTCGCTCTGTCTGTGGGTCGGATGCCAGCATCTGCTCGGTTGCATCTTGCGCGTTTTGAACCAAATTGTGCAGTACCTGGCGCAATTGCTGCGCATCGCCCAGGATGGGCGGGCACTGCGGATCAAGCCTGGCATGGACCGGCACACGCACGTCACCGGGCTCATAGAGGTGCAGTACATCCCGCACCAGCGCATTGAGATCCAGCGCTTGCAGGTCTGCCGAGGGCAGGCGCGCATAGTCGCGAAACTCGTTCACCAGCCGCTTCATGGCCTCCACCTGCTGAACAATAGTTTTGACGGATTTGGCGAGCATGGCCTGATCAGACGCTGCCAGCTTGGGCAACAGCTTCATCTCCATTCGTTCGGCCGATAGCTGAATGGGCGTCAGCGGGTTCTTGATCTCATGGGCCAATCGGCGCGCCACCTCGCCCCAGGCTTGTGCGCGCTGTGCGGAAACGATTTCGGTAATGTCCTCAAACACCAGCAACCTGGCGTTTTCTGGCATGCCGGCTCCCCTGGCGACGAGGCTCGTAGCGTGCTGCTGAGCGCCATCAGGCGAAGCGTGCAACTCGAAAGTTTGCTGCCAATGCGCCGGCCCCGCCCCGTCACGTTGCGACAGCCAGCTGTCAAACTGGCGCTGCACCGCCCGGTCAAACTCCACCAGTTCCGGCAGTTCCCCCAGCGTATGCCCCAGCACAGGCATCAAAGGCACATGCAGTATTCGCTCAGCTCCAGGGTTGAACGATTGCACACGCCCGGATGGATCCATCACGATCACCCCAGAAGTAAGGTTGTCGAGAATCGTCTGCAAACGCTCGCGCGCCGTGTCCACCGCCAGCATGCTGCTCTGCACTGCAGCACGTGCATCGGCGAGTTGCTGAGTCATCAAGGCGAAAGAACGCGTCAGGCCTCCCAGCTCGTCTCTGCCTTGAAGCGACGCCTTCGGACTAAGGTTGCCCTGGGCGACCTCGCGCACGCCTTCGGCCAACACCAGCAAGGGCCGCGCAAGCTGGTTGCCCAGGAGCACCGCCAGCAGCACCGCGCCAAACACCGCAAGAAACAGACTCAGGGTCAATGTGCCGATGTACATGCGACGCAGCCCCCCGCGGGCCAGGGAGCGCTCCTGGTATTCGCGATTCGCCTCCTGGACAGCCACCGCATTGCCCACCAGCACCGCCGGCAGGGGAAGCGTCACGTGCAGATAGCGCGGTTCGGCCGAAAACAGACCCAGGCTGGTGGTAGGGACCACGGCTATTGCGGTCACGTGGATGTTTTGCAAGGCCTGTGGTGTGGCATGGTCGCCCAAGTCGTCCAGCCCTTCGATTTGCGACCAGGCCCCCTGTTGGCGGACCACACGCAGCTGCTGTGCACTCGGTCGCTCGGCATCCAGGCGGAATCGCGACTGGCCAACGATCGAAAGCAGAGTCCCTGAACTGCTCCACAGCGCGGCATCGCTGGCGCCGAGCTGGTCGCGAATGCGCTCCAGCACCAGTCCAGCGGCAGCGCTGGGCACTTGCGCGAGCTGCGCGGCAGCGGTACGGGTGCGCGAGGCCGCTTCGGTCGACTGCATTTCCAGCGTGGTGCGGGCCAAGCTCACGCCTGCGTTAAGCGCACCTTCCACCTCGACGTCAAACCAGCTCTCAATGGAGCGCGAGACGAACTGGTACGACACGACATAGATCAGGCCCCCCGGCACCAACGCAACCAAGGCAAAGATGGCGGCAAGCTTCACCAACAGGCGGCTGCCGAACTTGCCATGGCGCAAGCGCAGCGCAAGGCGCGCGACGATCCATGCCAGCAGGCCCAGGAACGCCACCGCCACGACGACGTTGACGGCAAACAACCAGCTGTAATTGCGCTCGTACAAGGCGCGGTTGTTGGTGGCAAGCGTGAGCAAGAACATCAGCACCAGGGCGATGGCAGCGGTGATGGCAACACCCACCCCGATCGCCCAACGCGCTGCGCGCGACGGCTGCGCAGCACGCGAGCGCGGGGGCAAGTCCACGCCAGTGCTCATGGTGTGCTCAGGAGCGGAACCCGCTCGGTCCGCGCAATGCTCAGGTTCCAGCCAGATCGGCCGAGGGCGCCAATTTGCAAGGGCCGTGGCAACTGCGACATATCCAATTGGAAGTGAAAGTGAACACGGTATGGGGAGCCTGTATCCAGCACCTGCGCGTCGGCAATATTCCAGTGTGCAATCCGCTGCATTGCGGCGAGCACATCGGAGAGTTGGTCATAGGATTGCCCCACCGAGACGCCAAGACCAGACGTGCTGAACGGCGCCGAGGACACATTCAAGCGCCAGCGTTGGGTCAGCGGCTGGTAGCTCAGGCGCAAGAAGCGTTGCACGGAGGACACCTTCTCGTCAGACCAGTACCAACGCGATCGCGTGACTTCGGCATCGGCCACAAAAGTCATGGGAATGCCCTGCTGCAACGCCTCCTGCACCAGCGAAGGCAAGCCGAACTCCATGGAAACGTTCAGGAAGAGGCCCTCCAGACTTCGCTCAACCTCCATATGCGCCACGGCTGGCGCGCCCTGCGCATGCGCGAGGGGCCCAAGCGCCGTAGTGGCAGCACACCACAGCAGCCAAGCAAATGCTCGCAACAGACGGCTTGCACGCACAAGACGCAAATCAACGCTCCATTTTTTGTAGCAAGGCAAAGTAAAACCCATCCTGTCCCCCGTGCACATTGTCGGGGAGCCCGTTGCGACTGTCTGCCGCAGCAGGCAGGATATGGCCGGGCGAGGGCAACAGACGCGCGTCGCTGTTGTGGGCAAGGAACAATTTAATCTGATCGTCACCCTCGGGGCGGAAGACAGAGCAAGTGCAATACAGCAGACGCCCACCCGGCTTGACCAAAGGCCAGAGCGCTGCAAGCAGCCGCGCCTGGACTTGGGCAAGCTGCCCAATGTCGGATTCCCGCCGCAGCCAACGGACATCAGGGTGGCGCCGCACGATACCCGACGCCGTACAGGGCGCATCCAGCAAGATGGCATCGAAAGGCTCACCCGCGCAGCACTGCTGCCACCAATCCTGCGGTTTGGCGGCATCGTGCGCCAGCACCTGCGCTTGCAGCCCGATACGGGACAAGTTCTGCTCGATGCGCTTGCAGCGGACTGGGTCTATATCGAGCGCGGTAACGCGAATCTGCGCGCTGGTTCCGGCGCATTCAAGCAAGTGTGCAGTTTTGCCTCCAGGCGCTGCACAGGCATCAAGTACCCGCAGCTGCGCACCGGGAGGGAAACCAGCAAGCAGCAAGGGCGCGGCTCTCTGTGCCGATAGGTCTTGCACCGACACCACACCTTCTGCAAAGCCAGGGAGATGGTGCACGGCTACAGCACGCTCAAGGACCACACCATGAGGCGGCTGCTCATTCGCTCTGATATTGATAGCTTCAAGCGCTTTCATATATTGCGCTAGCGTGGTTTTTTGCCCATTAATTCGAAGCACCATGGGTGCCTGGGAGTTGTTGGCAGCAAGCACGCTTTGCCAATCGTCCGGCCACTCTTTCTGCATGCGGGCAATCCACCAGCGCGGGTGGTTCCATCGTGCAATGGGGTCTGCTGCCACGGCAGCCAGCAAGGCATCGCGCTCGCGCAAAAACCGCCGCATGCAGGCATTGATAAACGCGGCTTGCTTGCGTGTGGCAGCATCACCTTTGGCGGCCTCCACTGCCTGGTTGACCAGCGTGAACCCTTCATAGGGCATGTCCTCGGGTGCCGCGGCCAGCGCGAGCGCTGTGCAGAGCAAGGCGTCGGCCGCTGGCGGTGGCGTGCGCGGTGCAAGTCGACTGCGCAGCGCCTCTGCCAGTCCCAGGTGGCGCAGCACGTGGTACAGGAGGGCCTGCGCGCCTGGACGCAAGCCAGGCGCGGCGCCGTCAAGCGCTACGGCGCCAGAACGCCCTTTGCGTATTTGGAGCAGGCCGCTTGCAGCAAGCTGCAGCAGCGCACTCAGGCTGCCCGAGCGCGTACCGGCAGCGGGGGTCTGATCCGAATCGGTCGTCGCCGATGGCTTCATGGTGTTTCCTTCAACCTGCAAATTGGCTAGTGTCGTGAGTTGGAAGTAGGTTGAAAAAGTGAAAGATGTCGAAATCGGCGTCAGGCAAGGCGCAAACCACAGCGATAGCCGGAGCTATCGCGAGGATTTGTAACGCGGCATGGCGGCGATTCTCGGCAGCTTTCTGAAACGAACTTCCAACTCACGACACTAGGATGCAAAGCGTCATCGGCGCAGAGTTCCATCAGCGGGACCGATTTGCCATGAAAAAATCCCGGTCTGTCCATTCAGGGCAGGCCGGGATCGAAGTGTGACATGGCAGGGGCAAAAGCCCCCGCCGCGCTCGACAGTTAGTCAGCTGCTGCGTCGTCGCCAGCACCTTCGACCGATTCGGTCTCGGTGGCACCGGCCATTTCCTCAGCTTCCGCTTCAGCGATGGCGCGCCGCTCTGCATCATCCATAGCATCCTTCACCTTGCGCGCCTGGTGGTAGGCCATGCCAGTACCGGCTGGAATCAGGCGGCCGACAATGACGTTTTCCTTCAGACCACGCAGTTCGTCGCGCTTGCCCATGATGGCCGCTTCGGTCAGCACGCGCGTTGTTTCCTGGAACGACGCTGCCGAGATGAACGAATCGGTGGACAGCGATGCCTTGGTGATACCCAGCAACAAGTTGGTGTACGTTGCCGGCAGCTTGCCCTCAGCTTGCAACGCCTCATTGGTGTTGAGAATTTCCGAGCGCTCGACCTGTTCGCCGGCGATGTAGTTCGAATCGCCAGAATTCTCGACCACCACGCGCCGCAGCATCTGGCGCACGATCACCTCGATGTGCTTGTCGTTGATCTTCACACCCTGCAAGCGGTACACGTCCTGCACTTCATCAACGATGTAGCGCGAGAGCTCTTCGATGCCCAGCAGGCGCAGGATGTCCTGCGGATCGGCCGGGCCGTCGACGATGGATTCGCCCTTGTTCACCACCTGGCCTTCGTGCACCAGGATGTTCTTTTCCTTGGGGATCAGCTCTTCCCAGACCTTGCCTTCCGGATCGGTGATCTGCAGGCGGATCTTGCCCTTGGTTTCCTTGCCGAACGAGATGGTGCCAGTGGCTTCGGCCAGCGTACCCTTGTCCTTGGGCGTACGCGCCTCGAACAGTTCAGCCACGCGCGGCAAACCGCCGGTAATGTCGCGTGTCTTCTGGCCTTCGATCGGGATACGGGCCAGCACTTCGCCAGGGCCCACATCCATACCGTCGCGTACCTGGATCAGCGCGCCGATCTGGAAGCCAATGGTCACGGAGTGGTCGGTGCCGGGGATCTTCACTTCGTTGCCCGTGGCATCGATCAGCTTGACCTGGGGCTTGACCACCTTGGCCGAACCACGTCGCTTGGGGTCGATCACGACCAATGTCGACAGGCCGGTGACATCGTCCACCTGCTTGGCAACGGTCAGGCCTTCCTCGACGTTCTCGAACTGTGCCTTGCCGGCAAACTCGGTAATGATGGGGCGGGTCAGCGGATCCCAGTTGGCCAGGATCAAGCCTGCCTTGACCTGCTGGTCTGCCTTCACGGCGAGCGTCGCGCCATACGGCACCTTGTGGCGCTCGCGCTCGCGACCATGCTCATCATGAATGGTAATTTCGCCAGACCGGGAAATCACCACCAACTCACCCTTGGAGTTGGTCACATAGCGCATGGTGGCGTTGAAGCCGATTACGCCATTGGACTTGGCTTGCACGCTGGCCGCAATGGCCGCACGGGAAGCGGCGCCCCCGATGTGGAACGTCCGCATGGTGAGCTGCGTACCAGGTTCACCGATGGACTGTGCGGCAATCACGCCAACCGCTTCGCCAAGGTTGATGAGACCGCCACGGCCCAGGTCACGGCCATAGCAGGATGCGCACAGGCCAAAACGTGTCTCGCAAGTCAGCGCCGTACGCACCTTGACTTCATCGACACCTGCAGCTTCCAGCTCTTCGATCAGGTCTTCTTCCAGCATCTGGCCAGCGACTGCCAGCACTGCACGGGTTTCCGGATGCAGCACATCCTCGGCAACAGTGCGGCCAAGTACGCGGTCGCGCAGCGATTCGATGACCTCGCCACCCTCGACAATGGCGCGCATGAAGGCGCCGTTTGAGGTACCGCAGTCCTCTTCGGTAACCACCAGATCCTGCGTCACATCGACCAGCCGGCGCGTGAGATAGCCAGAGTTGGCGGTCTTCAACGCCGTATCAGCCAGGCCTTTTCGAGCGCCGTGGGTCGAGATGAAGTACTGAAGCACGTTCAGGCCTTCACGGAAATTCGCCGTAATGGGGGTCTCGATAATGGAACCATCGGGCTTGGCCATCAGACCGCGCATGCCGGCAAGCTGGCGAATCTGGGCGGCGGAGCCGCGGGCGCCTGAATCGGCCATCATGTAGATGGAGTTGAACGACTCCTGATCCACTTCATTGCCATGGCGGTCGATGGTCTTTTGCTTGGCCAGCTGCTGCATCATGACCTTGGAGACTTCGTCACCGGCCTTGCCCCAGATATCCACCACCTTGTTGTAGCGCTCACCCGAGGTCACCAGACCCGAGACGTACTGCTGCTCGATCTCCTTAACCTCTTTTTCCGCTGCCTCAATGATGCCTACCTTCTGAGGCGGCACCAGCATGTCTTCGATAGCAATCGAGATACCGGCGCGCGTCGCCAGACGGAAGCCGTTTTGCAGCAGCTTGTCGGCAAACACCACTGTTTCCTTGAGCCCACATTTGCGGAAGGACACGTTGATCAGCTTGGAAATTTCCTTCTTCTTGAGCGCCTTGTTCATGTTCGAGAACGGCAACCCCTTGGGCAGGATTTCCGACAGCAAGGCGCGGCCTGCGGTGGTTTCCACAATACTGGTGCTGGGTTCGAACTCGCCCGTGGCCTTGTTCTTGACCCATTCGGTCATGCGCACATTGATCTTCGCCGCGAGTTCCACCTCACGCGCGTCCAATGCTCGCTGAACTTCACCAATGTCGGCAAAAATAAGTCCTTCGCCCTTGCCATTGATGCACTCGCGCGTAGCGTAGTACAGGCCGAGCACCACGTCTTGCGACGGCACGATGGAGGGCTCACCCGAGGCGGGAAACAGCACGTTGTTGGACGCCAGCATCAACGTGCGGGCCTCCATCTGTGCTTCCACGGACAACGGAATGTGCACCGCCATCTGGTCACCGTCGAAGTCGGCGTTGAAGGCCGCGCAGACCAGCGGATGCAGCTGAATGGCCTTGCCTTCAATCAAAATGGGTTCGAAGGCCTGGATACCCAGACGGTGCAGCGTGGGCGCGCGGTTAAGCATCACTGGGTGCTCTTTGATCACCTCTTCCAGGATGTCCCAGACCACCGGCGTGCCGGATTCGACTTCCTTCTTGGCCGCCTTGATCGTCGTCGCGATGCCCATGGCTTCAAGGCGCGAGAAGATGAAGGGCTTGAATAATTCGAGCGCCATCAGCTTGGGCAGGCCGCACTGGTGCAACTTGAGTGTCGGGCCCACCACGATGACCGACCGGCCGGAGTAGTCCACGCGCTTACCCAGCAAGTTCTGGCGGAAGCGACCGCTCTTGCCCTTGATCATGTCAGCAAGCGATTTCAAGGCGCGCTTGTTGGCACCTGTCATAGCCTTGCCACGGCGGCCGTTATCGAGCAACGAATCCACGGCTTCCTGCAGCATGCGCTTCTCGTTGCGCGCAATGATTTCCGGGGCCTTCAGCTCCAGCAAGCGGCGCAGACGGCTGTTGCGGTTGATCACGCGGCGATACAGGTCGTTCAGGTCGGACGTGGCGAAGCGGCCACCATCGAGTGGCACCAACGGACGAAGATCCGGCGGCAGCACGGGGAGCACTTCGAGCACCATCCACTCGGGCTTGATGCCGGACTTCTTGAACGCTTCCAGCACCTTCAAGCGCTTGGCGTTCTTCTTGACCTTGACTTCGGAACCGGTCAGATCACCACGCAGGCGCTCAATCTCGGAGTCGATCTCGATCGATTCCAGCAGATCGCGGATGCCTTCAGCTCCCATCTTGGCGACGAATTCATCGCCGTATTCCTTGCGTTTCGCGTCGTGGTCATCCTCGGACATGATGTCGCGCTTTTTCAGCGGCGTCATACCGGGATCGGTGATCACATAGGCTTCAAAGTACAGCACGCGCTCAATGTCGCGCAGCGTCATGTCGAGCACCAGGCCCAGACGCGACGGCAACGACTTCAGAAACCAGATGTGGGCGCACGGCGCGGCCAGATCAATGTGGCCCATGCGCTCACGGCGCACTTTGGTCTGCGTGACTTCAACGCCGCACTTCTCGCAGATGACACCGCGGTGCTTGAGGCGCTTGTACTTGCCGCACAGGCATTCGTAGTCTTTGATCGGGCCAAAAATCTTGGCGCAGAACAGACCGTCGCGCTCAGGTTTGAAGGTGCGATAGTTAATGGTCTCGGGCTTCTTCACCTCGCCGAAGGACCAGGAACGGATCTTCTCGGGCGAGGCCATGCCGACGCGAATGGCATCGAAATGCTCGTCGGGCGTGAATTGCTTGAACAGGTCGAGTAGGGATTTCATATGACTCTTTCCTTAAACGGTTGGGACGGGCCGGCGCATACGCTGCGCATTCGGCCCGCACGACAGGAGCTTGGCGTTCAGGAGCGTTCCAGTTCCATGTCGAGGCCCAGCGAGCGGATTTCCTTGACCAGCACGTTGAACGATTCGGGCATGCCCGCTTCAATGGTGTGCTCACCCTTGACGATGCTCTCGTACACCTTGGTACGGCCTTGGACGTCGTCGGATTTCACCGTCAGCATTTCCTGCAGGACGTACGCAGCGCCATAGGCTTCCAGCGCCCACACTTCCATTTCGCCGAAACGCTGGCCGCCGAACTGCGCCTTGCCGCCGAGCGGCTGCTGCGTCACCAGCGAGTACGGCCCGGTCGAGCGTGCGTGCATCTTGTCGTCCACCAGATGGTGCAGCTTGAGGTAGTGCATGTAACCCACCGTAGTGAAGCGCTCGAACGCCTCGCCCGTGCGGCCGTCGTACAGCTGCGCCTGGGTGCGTGTTGCTGTCAGACCCTTCTCTTTCGCGATCTCTTCGGGATACGCGAGTTTCAGCATGTCGAGGATTTCCTGCTCGGTCGCCCCATCAAACACAGGAGTGGCAAATGGGACGCCGCTCGTCAATTCCTGCGCCATGGCACGGATCTCGTCGTCCGACATCTTCTCCAGGTCTTCTTTGCGACCGGCACTGTTGTAGACCTTGTCAAGGAATTGCCGAATCTCTACCGTAGCCGCCTCCCGCTGCAGCATGTCACCGATACGCTGGCCGATGCCTTTGCCAGCCCAGCCCAGATGCACTTCCAGCACCTGCCCGATGTTCATGCGCGAAGGAACGCCCAGTGGGTTGAGCACGATGTCGCAAGGCGTGCCATCCGCCATGTGCGGCATGTCTTCCACTGGGGTGATCTTCGAGACCACACCCTTGTTACCGTGGCGACCGGCCATCTTGTCCCCCGGCTGCAGACGACGTTTGACAGCCAGGTACACCTTCACCATCTTCAGCACGCCAGCGGGCAATTCGTCGCCTTGCGTGAGCTTCTTGCGCTTTTCTTCAAACAAAAGGTCAAAGCTGTGACGCGTCTGCTCAAGCGAATTCTTGATGCTCTCCAACTGGCTCGCCACGTCGTCTTCGGCGGGGCGAATATCGAACCAGTGGAAGCGGTCGAGCGCATCGAGATACGCCTTGTCGATCTTGCTGCCCTTGGCGAGCTTTTGCGGGCCGCCATTGGCAACGCGACCAATCAGCAGTTTTTCCAGACGCGCAAAGGCGTCGTCGCTCACGATGCGCAGTTGGTCGTTCAAGTCGAGACGGAAACGCTTGAGCTCATCATCAATGATTTGCTGGGCACGTTTGTCGCGCTGAATGCCTTCGCGCGTGAACACTTGGACGTCAATGACCACGCCCTGCGAGCCTTGATCCACACGCAGCGACGTATCTTTTACGTCCGATGCCTTTTCGCCAAAGATGGCGCGAAGCAGCTTTTCTTCCGGTGTCAGCGTGGTTTCACCCTTGGGCGTGACCTTGCCCACCAGCGTATCGCCAGGCATGACTTCGGCACCCACATAGATGATGCCGGATTCGTCCAGACGGTTGAGCTGCTGCTCAGAGAGGTTAGGAATATCGCGCGTGATTTCCTCGGCCCCTAGCTTGGTGTCGCGCGCCATGACCACGAGCTCCTCGATGTGAATCGAGGTGTAGCGGTCTTCGGCGACGACGCGTTCACTGATCAAAATAGAGTCTTCGAAGTTGTAGCCGTTCCAGGGCATGAAGGCGATCAGCATGTTCTGACCGATGGCGATCTCACCCAGATCGGTCGAGGCACCATCCGCGATCACGTCACCCTTGGTCAGCTTGTCGCCCTTTTTGACGATGGGTCGCTGGTGGATGTTCGTATTCTGGTTGGAGCGCTGGTACTTGATGAGGTTGTAGATGTCCACACCCACTTCACCTGCGGCCGCCTCAGCGTCGTTCACGCGAATCACGATGCGGGTTGCATCTACGTAGTCCACTACGCCACCGCGGGTCGCAGTAACCACAGTGCCGGAGTCCACCGCGGCCACGCGCTCAATGCCAGTGCCCACCATGGGTTTTTCTGGACGCAGCACAGGCACGGCCTGGCGCGACATGTTGGCGCCCATGAGTGCGCGGTTGGCGTCGTCATGCTCCAGGAACGGAACGAGCGACGCGGCCACCGACACGATCTGCGCGGGCGAGACGTCCATGTACTGCACACGCTCTGCGCCGACCAGAATTGACTCGCCTTTTTCGCGGGCAGACACCAAGTCGCCGGTCAAACGGCCATCGTCGCTCAGGGTCGCGTTGGCTTGTGCAATGATGTACTTGCCTTCTTCAATCGCCGACAGGTAATCGATTTCATTGGTCACCTTGGCGTCGATCACGCGGCGGTACGGCGTTTCGATGAAACCGTATTCGTTCAGACGCGCATACAGAGCAAGCGAATTGATCAGGCCAATGTTCGGGCCTTCAGGCGTTTCGATAGGACACACGCGGCCGTAGTGGGTGACGTGCACGTCGCGCACTTCAAAGCCTGCACGCTCGCGCGTCAGACCGCCCGGGCCGAGAGCCGACACGCGGCGCTTGTGGGTGATTTCGGCCAGCGGATTGGTCTGGTCCATGAATTGCGAGAGCTGCGAAGCACCGAAGAACTCCTTGAGAGCCGCAGAAATCGGCTTGGAGTTGATCAGATCGTGCGGCATGAGCGGGTCCTGCTCGGCCTGGCCCAGACGCTCCTTCACCGCCTTCTCGATGCGCGCCAGACCGGTACGGTACTGGTTCTCGGCCAACTCGCCGACACAACGCACACGCCGGTTGCCCAGGTGGTCGATGTCGTCCACTTCGCCATTGCCGTTGCGTAGATCCACCAGAATCTTGACCACGGAGAGGATGTCCTCGTTGGTCAGAACCATGGGGCCGGTCGACTCATCGCGGCCAATCTTGGCGTTGAACTTCATGCGCCCGACGCGCGAAAGATCGTAGGTGTCAGGGTTGTAGAACAAGCGCTGGAACAGTGCCTGTACGGCATCTTCGGTCGGCGGCTCGCCGGGGCGCATCATGCGGTAGATGGCAACACGGGCAGCGAACTCGTCAACGGTCTCATCAATGCGCAGGGTCTGCGAGATGTACGCGCCTTGATCGAGTTCGTTGGTGTAGATGCACTGCAATTCCTGCACACCCGAGGAACGCAGCTTCTTAAGCAGTGCTTCGGTGATCTCTTCGTTGGCCTTGGCCAGGATCTCACCAGTATCGGGATCGACGATCGCGCGAGCGATCACGCGACCAATGAGGAAGTCCTCGGGCACACTGATGTGCGTGGTCTTGCTCTCTTCGAGTTCACGGGTATGACGGGCAGTCACGCGCTTGTCTTTGGCGACGACTACCTTTCCAGACTTGTCCGTAATGTCGAAACGTGCCACTTCGCCGCGCAGGCGCTCGGGCACGAATTCCATCTGTGCCCCGCTGTCCATCAAGCGGAAGTTGTCGTTGACAAAGAAGTTTGCCAGGATCGATTCGGGGTTCAGGCCAATGGCCTTGAGCAGAATCGTGACTGGCATCTTGCGCCGACGGTCCACGCGGAAATAAAGAATGTCTTTGGGGTCGAACTCGAAGTCGAGCCAGGAACCGCGGTAAGGAATGATGCGCGCCGAGAAAAGCAATTTGCCTGAGCTGTGCGTTTTTCCCTTGTCGTGCTCGAAAAACACGCCAGGCGAGCGGTGCAACTGCGAGACGATGACACGCTCGGTACCGTTGATGATGAACGAGCCCTTGTCGGTCATGAGCGGCACTTCGCCCATATAGACCTCTTGCTCTTTCACTTCCTTGACCACCTTGGATTGGGGCGTAGAAGACTCACGATCGTAAATGATGAGTTGCACCTTGGCACGGACGGCGGACGCAAAGGTCAGGCCACGTGTCTGGCACTCGCGCACATCAAAGGCGGGCTTAGCCAGGTTGTATTCGAGGAATTTCATTTCCACGAAACCGTTGTGCGAGACAATCGGAAAGGCCGCATTGAAAGCCGCTTGCAAGCCTTCTATCGAACGCTTCTTTGGCGATACATTCGCCTGAAGGAACGCGGTATACGCGTCTTTCTGCATCTGCAGCAGGTAGGGAACCTCGAGCACGCTGTCGCGGCTGCCGAAACTTTTGCGGATTCGCTTGCGTTCGGTAAAGGAATAGGCCATGAGATCTCCGGGCAAAGACTTGAGTCCTGGGTCTGCGACGTAGGACCTGCAGCGCGCGGCACTGCAGGCTTGGCGGTTGGCCACTACCAACCATGGCGGACAGCGATGCGTTGCACATCGCCCGAACCAAGGCGTCTTCTGCTGTCGGGTTCGTCAGAAGACACTAAAAAACAACGGCGCCGTTGTTTTTTGGTGCGCTCTGCCTGGCGCCCAGAAGCGCCAAAAGGCTGAGGGCTCCTTCCGGAGCACCCCAGCCCATGAGAGGGCGAGCTTACTTGAGCTCGGCCTTGGCGCCAGCGTCTTCCAGCTTCTTCTTGGCGGCTTCGGCGTCGGCCTTGGCCATGCCTTCCTTGACTGCCTTGGGAGCGCCGTCGACCACGTCCTTGGCTTCTTTCAGGCCCAGGCCCGTAATTTCGCGCACGGCCTTGATGACGGACACCTTGTTGGCGCCGGCTTCGAGCAGCATCACGTTGAATTCGGTCTGTTCTTCAGCAGCAGCAGCACCAGCACCAGCACCGCCCGCAGCAGGGGCCGCCATTGCGGCGGCGCTCACGCCAAACTTCTCTTCAATGGCTTTCACCAGCTCATTGAGTTCCAGGACCGTCATGCCGTCAAGCGCGGTCAAAAATGCGTCTTTATCGAATGCCATTTTGATTTCCTAACAATTGGTTGGTTGAACGACTGCGGGGCTTCAGGCCGCCACAGCTTCGCTCTCGCCTTTTTTCGCCGCCAGAGCGCCCAGCACCACTGCGGTACGGGAAATTGGCGACATCAACAGCCCACACACCTGCGCCAACAACACTTCCCGCGAAGGAATGTTGGCGAGTTGCCTCACGCCATTCACGTCCAGGGCCTTGCCACCGAATGCGCCGCCGCGAATGACCAACTTGTCGTTGGTTTTCGCGAAGTCGGCCACCACTTTCGCGGCAGCCACGGCGTCTTCGGAGAAGCCATAGATCAGCGGACCGGTCATCTGGTCGGCAACCACGTCAAAGCTGCTTCCGGCAACAGCGCGGCGGGCCAGGGTGTTCTTGAGAACACTCAGGCTAACGCCTTTGCTGCGCGCATCGGAACGCAACTTGGTCATGTCGGCGACCGTGATGCCGCGGTATTCCGCAAGCACAAGCGTTTGAGCTTTTGCGGCGAGGTCGGTCACTTCACTGATGACCGCTTCTTTCTCACTGCGATTAAGACTCAAGGTCTACTCCTTAAAAAGTGCCACTTAGCCGAAAGGCCAAATTGCACACTCTGGTTGCAGCGACCAACTGTTCAGGTTCAAACCCTATGCAGCGGGATCGCCATCTGCGCTGGCCCCTAGGGGATTTAAGTGCGCCTTTGCACGCCAGCGGTCTTGGATGGCCTGCGCGCATGGGAATGCACACAGCCCACCGGTTCAGACAGGCATTCAGCCCACCTGGACATTTCTTCAGGCCGCGATCGATTGCGTATCGACGCGGACACCCACGCCCATCGTGGAAGAGACCGCCACCTTGCGCAAGTACAGACCTTTGCTGGTCGCGGGCTTGGCCTTGGCCAGCGCGTCGATCAGAGCGGCCAAGTTACCTTGCAACTTGTCGTCGTCAAACGAACGGCGGCCAATGGTGCTGTGCACGATGCCTGCTTTGTCCACACGGAACTGGACCTGGCCGGCTTTGGCGTTCTTCACGGCGGTTGCCACATCGGGAGTGACGGTGCCCACCTTCGGGTTGGGCATCAGCCCGCGTGGGCCCAAAATCTGACCGAGGGTACCAACGACGCGCATCGCATCGGGGGCAGCAATGACGACGTCAAAAGGCATATCACCCGCCTTGACCATGGCAGCCAGATCGTCCATACCGACGATGTCGGCTCCGGCGGCCTTCGCCTCTTCGGCCTTGACGCCTTGGGCAAACACTGCGACCCGCGTCGTTTTGCCGGTGCCGTTTGGCAGGACGACAGCGCCACGGACCACTTGGTCAGACTTCTTCGCGTCGACACCGAGTTGCACGGCCACATCGATGGACTCATCAAATTTTGCCGTAGCACCCACTTTGACCAGACTCAACGCCTCTGCCAAAGGATATAGACGGGTGCTGTCGATCTTGCCCTGGAGAGCTTTTTGCTTTTTCGTGAGCTTGGCCATTTACACGCCCTCCACGGTCACACCCATCGAACGGGCAGAGCCAGCAATGGTACGAACTGCCGCGTCAAGATCGGCAGCGTTCATGTCTTTCATTTTGGTCTTGGCGATTTCTTCGAGCTGCGCGCGCGTGATCTTGCCAACCTTGGTGCTCAGCGGATTGGCAGAACCCTTGTCGAGCTTAATGGCCTTCTTGATCAAAACCGTTGCGGGCGGCGTCTTGATGATGAAGGTAAAGCTCTTGTCCGCAAAAGCGGTAATGACCACCGGCAGAGGCAGGCCGGGCTCGACACCTTGGGTCTGCGCATTGAATGCCTTGCAGAACTCCATAATGTTGAGGCCGCGCTGACCCAGTGCTGGGCCAATCGGTGGTGAGGGATTGGCCTTACCAGCTGGTACTTGCAGCTTGATAAAACCGACGATTTTCTTCGCCATGGTTTACTCCTTGCGGGTGCATGCGCCGTGGTCTGCTGTGCAGACTCGGCTCCCCGGGGTTTACAGCTCTCGATAAACAATTGCACCGAGCCGAAAAGTGCAACCGCGCCAATACCAATTTAGGTCTTTTCGACTTGACCAAATTCCAATTCCACCGGGGTGGAGCGCCCAAAAATCATCACGGAGACGCGCAGACGATTCTTCTCGTAATTGACGTCTTCCACCGATCCGTTGAAATCGGTAAAAGGCCCCTCCTTCACGCGAACCAGTTCGCCCACCATGAATTCCGTCTTGTGCCGGGGTTTTTCGGTGCCCTCTTGCATCTGACTGACGATTTTTTGCACCTCGGCTTCAGAAATGGGAGCTGGCCGATTCTTGGCGCCCCCGACGAAACCGGTCACCTTGTTGGTGTGCTTTACCAGGTGCCAGGACTCGTCATCCATGATCATCTCGACAAACACATACCCAGGAAACAGGCGCCGCTCCGTGGTTTTCCGCTGCCCGCTCTTCATTTCCACCACTTCTTCAGTCGGCACCAATACACGACCAAATTTGGCATGCATACCGGCGCGGGCGATGCGCTCGGCAATGTTTCGCTCAACAGCTTTTTCCATGCCGGAGTAGGCGTGCACGATGTACCAGCGAAGCTCGGGATTGCCAGCATCGGCGGTTCCCAAGGCACTCACACCTTCCATATCGGCCGAAACTGTCATTACTTCCTCCAACCCAGAATCAGGTCATAAAAAACCCATTCGAGCGTCTTGTCGGTCAACCAAAGAAACAATGCCATCACCACGACGAAACCGAATACATACATAGTCATCTGGACGGCTTCCTTGCGGGTCGGCCAAACGACCTTCTTGACTTCCCGATAGGAATCTCGGCAAAAAGCAATGAATCGCTTCCCGCTCTCGGAAACCAGAAAAACCCCAACCGCCAACACCAGTCCACCAAGGAGCACGCTCCATTGGACCATGGCCCCTTGCTTGGCAAGAAAATAAAACCCCGCCAAAGCCGCCAGCAACAGCACAACAGACAAGGCCAGCTTAGCCTTGTCAACACCAGTACTGACAGTTTCTATTTGTGAAGTGGCCATGCCATTTTTCCTATCAAACCCAGCATCGCCTAAGACGCCGAAGCCCGCCATTGTGTAGCGGGCTTTGAATACCACCGTATCAGGTGGCAGGGGCAGTAGGAATCGAACCTACAACCTTCGGTTTTGGAGACCGACGCTCTGCCAATTGAGCTATACCCCTAAGTTGCTTTAAGCAATGATCTTGGCAACAACGCCCGCGCCGACGGTGCGGCCGCCTTCGCGGATAGCAAAGCGCAGACCTTCTTCCATGGCGATGGGGTTGATCAGCTTGACCGTGATCGACACGTTGTCGCCAGGCATGACCATTTCCTTGTCGGCAGGCAACTCGATCGCGCCCGTCACGTCCGTCGTACGGAAGTAAAACTGGGGGCGGTAGTTGTTGAAGAACGGCGTGTGGCGGCCGCCTTCGTCCTTGGACAGGACGTACACCTCAGCGGTGAAGTGCGTGTGCGGCTTGATCGAGCCGGGTTTGCACAGCACTTGGCCGCGTTCGACGTCTTCGCGCTTGGTGCCGCGCAGCAGCAGGCCGACGTTGTCGCCAGCTTGGCCTTGGTCGAGCAACTTGCGGAACATTTCCACGCCGGTGCAGGTGGTCTTGGCGGTGTCCTTGATGCCGACGATTTCGATTTCTTCGCCGACCTTGATGACGCCGCGCTCGATACGGCCCGTGACCACGGTGCCACGACCGGAGATGGAGAACACGTCTTCCACGGGCATCAGGAAGGCGCCGTCCACGGCACGCTCAGGTGTGGGGATGTAGGTGTCCAGGGCTTCAGCGAGCTTCATGATGGCTTGCTCGCCCAGAGGGCCCTTGTCGCCTTCCAGGGCGAGCTTGGCGGAGCCGCGAATGATCGGGGTGTCGTCGCCAGGGAAATCGTATTTGTCGAGGAGTTCGCGCACTTCCATTTCGACGAGTTCGAGGAGCTCCTCGTCGTCGACCATGTCGCACTTGTTCAGGAACACGATGATGTAGGGCACGCCGACCTGGCGGGCCAGCAGGATGTGCTCGCGCGTCTGGGGCATTGGGCCGTCAGCGGCCGAGCACACGAGGATGGCGCCGTCCATCTGGGCGGCACCGGTGATCATGTTCTTCACATAGTCGGCGTGGCCAGGGCAGTCCACGTGGGCGTAGTGGCGATTCTGCGTTTCGTATTCCACGTGAGCCGTGTTGATCGTGATGCCGCGGGCCTTTTCTTCCGGAGCCGCGTCGATCTGGTCGTAGGCCTTGGCTTCACCGCCGAACTTGGCGGACAGCACGGTGGCAATTGCTGCCGTCAGCGTCGTCTTGCCGTGGTCCACGTGGCCGATCGTGCCGACGTTGACGTGCGGCTTGGTACGTTCGAATTTTCCTTTTGCCATTTTTCCGACTCCGAAAAAAATCTACAACAAAACAAGAGGACATCGGCGCACCAACCGCAGCCGCATCCAGAAATTAAGTGGTGCCCATGGCGGGAATCGGACCCGCGACCTCTCCCTTACCAAGGGAGTGCTCTACCACTGAGCCACATGGGCAACTAAAACAAATACCTAACCAAAGATCATGGAGCGGGAGACGGGAATCGAACCCGCGTCATTAGCTTGGAAGGCTAGGGTTCTACCATTGAACTACTCCCGCGATAGCAACCCTGACCATCCGGCAAGACAGCAACCGAAGACAGGACCCTGCTTCATGATCACAGTTGGTGGAGGAGGCTGGATTCGAACCAGCGTAGGCGTACGCCAACAGATTTACAGTCTGCCCCCTTTAGCCACTCGGGCACTCCTCCACGCAGTCTTAAATTATAGCCTTTTTTCGAGCTCCCGATCAAGCATGCCCATTTGATGAAAAAAATGGTTCAGGAAAAACGCCTCTCTGCGAAGACGGCGTCAACGAGATACGCCCACTCTGGCAAGCGCTAGAAAACGCTGGTGCGGCTGGCGGGGATCGAACCCACGACCCTTGGCTTCGGAGGCCAATACTCTATCCACTGAGCTACAGCCGCGCTCGCTGCACCCGCCTGGGCGCAGCCAATGATTATCACACAGCCTGGCTCGCGTGACGTGCATGCCAGCGTGCAAGGCATCACGCACCTATAATTGGACGATCTAGATCAAGACCCGTTTGGCCACTTTGAGGAAGAAATGAGCGAGCAACACTCCACACAAGCCCACACGGGGCCCATCAAGAATCCCAAGCAGTTGCTGGTCGCCGTGCTGCTCGGCTTTGTCGCCCCTGTGTTCACGATCATTGCACTCGCGATGTTCGTCAGCTCGGCAGATGTTCCTTCGGCAGGATCCGCCAATCCGGAGCGGGCCATCGCATTGCGCATCCAAAAGGTGGGGTCGGTCGAAATTCGCGATGCCAATCGCCCGTTGAAAACGGGCGAAGAGGTATTCAAGGCACAGTGCTCCGCCTGCCACGCAACGGGTGCTGCGGGCTCTCCGAAGTTCCAGGATGCCGCCGCCTGGGCGCCACGCATCAAGACTGGCTATGAAGCGCTGTTGCATTCGGCGCTTACTGGTAAAGGCGCCATGTCGCCGCAAGGTGGTGGCAATTTCAGCGATACGGAAGTTGGCAGAGCTGTGGTGTACATGGCCAATGCTGCGGGTGCGAAGTTTGCCGAGCCTGCGGACGCCAAGGGTGCCGCACCCGCCAGCAGTGCAGGCGCAGCGGCGCCCGCTGCTGCCACGCCACAGGCAGACACTGCCGGCACACCTCCTGCGACCGCAGATTCAAACGCGGCTGCCGCCAAGCCCGTCGTCGCTTCTGCAAGTGGTGCAGGGGAAGCGCTTTACAAGCAAACCTGCCAGGCCTGCCACGCGACGGGTGCGGCAGGTTCTCCCAAGTTTGGTGACAAGGCCGCCTGGGCGCCCCGCTTGCAGACCGGCATGGAGGCGCTCTATCACAGTGCGATCAACGGCAAAGGGGCCATGCCCCCGCGCGGCGGCTCCAGTGCATCGGACGCGGATGTTCATGCTGCCGTGGACTTCATGACCGCGGCAGCGAAATAGACGCTTGCCTTACGGCACCCAAAAAAAGCCGATCCATCAGTGATCGGCTTTTTTTCGCCTGTCCGTATGGGCGCCTCGGCCCCACGCCGCCAGGCGTTGTCAACGGCGCTGCGCCTGTTCCGGGCTGAGCACAAAACCATAGCGGTCTGGCAAGCTCTCGGTGGGGACTTCTTCCACCTCCCACGCGCCACGTTCGAGCGCATCGACAACCAGCCCGGTATCCAGGCTGTGGACGAGGCCCAGCCCGGCGGCAGTCTCCAGATACACCCGGCCTTCTGTATCCAGCACGCATTTCGTGCCGAGTAAGTGGCTACCAATCTGCGACTGCAACTGCAGGTCTGGCAGCACGCGCCAAACCCAGGGAGCGCACTCGAGTTCTACGTACACGCGCTGGGGGCCGTTTTGGAAGTACCACAGGCCACACGCATCGGCCTGGTAATTGCGGCCAATGAACGCCAGCAGCTTCTCATGGCGCAGCCATGAACCTTTGCTTTGTGCAAAGTTGCCTTTGGCCTGCACCTCGTCATCGCGCAGGTACCAGTGTCCGCGCGCATCGAGCCCAAGCCAGCCGTAGCACGCTGGGACGTTGGGCCACTTTGCCATAGCCTGTCGCACGATAGTGTCCATGCCACGATTTTGCACTGCAGGTCGCGGGCGATCCGCACGGAGACACCTGCTGAAATATTTCCCTCGCTGCACGCCTGTGTTGCTGCACAATTTCGCAGCGCAGCGGCTGTGGCATTTCCGCCTTCTTGGGCCGGCGCGCATACCCATGAAGCGTTTTTTGATTCTGATGTTCACGGTGGTCGCGCTCAGCGGCTGCGGCTACAACGACTTCCAGCGACTGGATGAGCAGTCCAAGGCCGCCTGGAGCGAGGTTCTCAACCAGTACCAACGCCGGGCCGACCTGGTGCCCAACATCGTTGCCAGCGTGAAGGGCGAAGCGAACTTCGAGCAGGACACGCTCACCAAGGTAATTGAAGCGCGTGCCAAGGCCACTTCCATTCAAGTCACACCCGAAACACTCAACAACCCCGAGGCATTCGCCAAATTCCAGCAGGCACAGGGCGAACTGTCTGGCGCTTTGTCGCGGTTGATGGCAGTCTCCGAGCGCTATCCGACCTTGCAGGCGAACCAGGCCTTTCGCGATCTGCGCGTGACACTGGAGGGTACGGAAAACCGTATCACCATCGCCCGCAACCGCTACATCCAGACCGTGCAGCAGTACAACGTGCTGGCGCGCAGCTTCCCCACCAACCTTACAGCGAAGGTGTTCAGCTACGAGGCAAAGCCGACTTTCGCTGTACAGAACGAAGCGCAGATTTCGCAGCCGCCTGTCGTGGATTTCTCGGCGCCGAAGAAATAACTCCGCGGCTTGGCTACGAAATTTAAAGAAAATATGCCTCTAGCGCTTATAAGGTATACGCTAGCAGCTATTTTTTTAATAGCATTTTCACCGCTTTCTGGTTGGGCGCAGGCACTGCTGCCCGTCCCCGCTCTCACAGCCCATGTGCTCGATCAGACAAACACCCTGGACGCGGCGCAGACTGGCAGCCTGGAAGCTCGGCTCACCGAGCTTGAAAAGCGCGAAGGCACGCAACTGGTCGTGCTGATGGTGGACAGCACGGCACCAGAAGACATCGCTTCGTTTGCCAATCGGGTCGGCAACACCTGGAAAATTGGCCGGCCTGACGTGGGCGACGGCTTGATCATCGTCGTCGCCAAGCGAGACCGCAAGATGCGCATCGAGGTGGCCAAGGCTCTTGAGGGCGCGATTCCCGACCTGGCTGCGGCCCGCATCATCGACCAGGCCATGAAGCCCAAGTTTCGCGATAACGATTTTGCCGGCGGTCTCAATGCTGCAATTGACCAGCTTGCCGCGCGTATTGCGGGCGAGCCTCTGCCCGAGCCAGCGCCTGGCGGATCGGCCCCGGCCGCGCAGTCGAGTTGGCTGGACATAGGTGGCATCGTGCTTTTTGCCGTACTGGGTGCAAGCCAAATAGTGAGCGCCCTGTTTGGCAAGCGCCTCGGGGCACTGCTGCTGGGTGCAGGCACGGGTTTGGCTATTTTTGTGTTTGGGGCGAGCCTCCTGGTCTCGCTGCTGGCAGCGATCGGTGCCGCGCTGTTCGTCCTGCTTGTCACCGGCGCAAGCAGATCGCCATGGGTTGGCGGTGGTGGCGGCTCCCATTGGGGTGGCGGCGGCTCCTCGTCTGGCGGTGGATTTTCTTCGGGCGGTGGCGGTGATTTCGGCGGCGGCGGCGCGTCAGGGGACTGGTGAGCATGGGCAGCTTATTCGATCGCCTGGCAAGACTTCTCAAGCACCAGTGGCTTGGCAGCGGCCGGCTGCCACGAAGCCTGCGTGGTAGCGCCATGCAGCGGCTCGCGGCCCGCGTGGCGCAGAGTGAAACACGCCACAGCGGCCAAATTCGCATTTGTCTGGAGGCATCGCTTCCCTGGCGTTATGTGTGGCGCGATGCGCGCGCCCGGGAACGGGCCATCAGCTTGTTCGGCTCCCTTCGGGTCTGGGACACCGAGCACAACAACGGCGTTTTAATTTACCTGCTGCTCGCCGAACGCTCCATCGAAATCGTGGCGGACCGCGCCTTGGCACGCCAGGTGCCGATGCCGGTATGGAGTGCGCTGATCGCGCGCATGGCCGAGACGCTTCGGTCGGAACGCTTTGAAGAGGCGCTCAACCAGGCGATCGACGAGGTGTCCGAGTTGCTGGAGACGCACTCTGCAGGCTTGGCACGTACCGACAACGAGCTACCGGATACGCCCGTCATTGCCTCTGATGCGCTATAAAAAGGATAGCTTTTCAGGTATATGGGGTAGGCGTCAATGCCTGTTTTTACGCATTTATTGCCACACAAAAGAAAACCGCCCAAGGGCGGTTTTCTTTTGTGTGGCGGGGGTTCGCTCCGGCGTTGCTCAGCGCTTCTGGCGGAACTTGCGCAAAGCGGCAATCTGTGCGGCCATGATGGCCAGTTCAGACTGTGCGCGTGCCAGATCGAGCTCGCTCTTGGCATTCTTCACCGCCTCTTCGGCAGCGGCCTTGGCCTTGTTGGCCTTCTCGTCATCAAGATCCTTGCCGCGCACAGCCGTGTCGGACAGGACGGTAACGCAATCGGGTTGAATCTCAAGAATGCCACCGGCGACAAAAACGAATTCTTCGCTGCCATCGGCCATTTCAATACGCACCGAGCCCGGCTTGATGCGGGTAATCAGCGGCGTGTGGCGTGGGTAAACGCCCAACTCGCCCGCTTCGCCGGGCAAGGCCACAAACCGCGCCTCACCGGAAAAGATGGACTCTTCGGCACTCACAACGTCGACATGTAGGGTGTTGGCCATCTGAATTCCTTTGGAAATCGTCAAAAAGCGGAAGCAAGAAAGACGGGCGGCCCTCCGGAGGAAGGTCGGCCCTGCCCTCTCTTACGCCATCTTCTTGCCTTTTTCGATGGCTTCGTCGATGCCGCCCACCATGTAGAAGGCTTGTTCAGGCAGGTGGTCGCACTCGCCATTCACAATCATCTTGAAACCACGAATGGTTTCGGACAGCGGAACGTACTTGCCCGGCGAACCCGTGAACACTTCGGCCACGTGGAAAGGCTGCGAGAGGAAGCGCTGAATTTTCCGGGCGCGGGCCACGGCCAGCTTGTCCTCAGGCGCCAGATCGTCCATGCCCATGATGGCGATGATGTCGCGCAGCTCGCGGTAGCGCTGCAGCGTGCCTTGCACGGCGCGCGCGGTGTCGTAGTGGTCCTGGCCCACGACCAGCGGATCGAGCTGGCGGCTGGTGGAGTCCAGCGGGTCCACGGCGGGGTAGATACCGAGCGAAGCGATATCGCGCGAGAGCACCACGGTCGAGTCCAAGTGAGCGAACGTGGTGGCAGGCGAGGGGTCGGTCAAGTCGTCCGCAGGCACGTACACGGCCTGAATCGAGGTGATCGAGCCCACCTTGGTGGAGGTGATACGCTCTTGCAGGCGGCCCATTTCCTCGGCCAGCGTCGGCTGGTAGCCCACAGCGGAAGGCATACGGCCCAGCAGTGCGGACACTTCGGTACCGGCCAGCGTGTAGCGGTAGATGTTGTCCACGAAGAACAGCACGTCGCGGCCTTCGTCACGGAACGACTCGGCGATGGTCAGACCTGTCAACGCCACGCGCAGACGGTTACCCGGCGGTTCGTTCATCTGGCCGTACACCATGGCCACCTTGGAGTTCGACAGATCGTCGAGGTCCACCACTTTGGAGTCGGCCATCTCATGGTAGAAGTCGTTGCCTTCGCGGGTGCGCTCCCCCACACCGGCGAACACCGACAGACCGCTGTGCGCCTTGGCGATGTTGTTGATGAGTTCCATCATGTTCACGGTCTTGCCCACACCAGCACCGCCGAACAGACCCACCTTGCCGCCCTTGGCAAACGGGCAGATCAGGTCGATCACCTTGATGCCGGTTTCCAGCAGTTCCTGCGAAGGGCTCAGTTCGTCGTACGTGGGCGCCTTGCGGTGGATGGAGGCCGTCAGCTCGTCGCTCACCGGGCCGCGCTCGTCGATGGGCGTTCCCAGCACGTCCATGATGCGGCCCAGCGTGGCCTTGCCCACGGGCACCGTGATCGGATTGCCGGTGTTAGACACCATCAGGCCGCGACGCAGGCCGTCGGATGAGCCGAGCGCAATGGTGCGCACGATGCCGTCGCCGAGCTGCTGCTGCACTTCGAGCGTGAGCGCCGTGCCTTCGAGCTTGAGCGCGTCGTAAATATGCGGCATGCGGTCCCGGGGGAACTCTACGTCCACCACGGCGCCGATACATTGAACAATTTTTCCTTGGGCTTGAGCCATTTTTTGCTCCAGTAAATTTGAATCTTGCGGTGCTGTGGGCACGGTGATCAGCCGCTGATCGCGGCCGCGCCGGACACGATTTCAGACAACTCTTTGGTGATCGCGGCCTGGCGGGTCTTGTTGTAGACCAGCTTGAGTTCGCCGATCACGTTGCCAGCGTTGTCAGTGGCGGCCTTCATGGCTACCATGCGCGCCGCGTGTTCGGAAGCCATGTTTTCTGCCACGGCCTGGTAGACCAGTGCCTCGACATAGCGCACCAGCAACTCATCGATAACGCTCTGCGCATCAGGCTCGTAGATGTAGTCCCAGCCATGCTGCGTCCCGCTGGCCTTGCTTTCCTCGTGCATCGCCGCTGCCGACAACGGAAGCAAAGGTCGCACCGTGGGCTCTTGCTTCATGGTGCTGACAAAATCGTTGTAGCACAGGTAGACCGCGCTTACTTCGCCCTTGACGTAGGCATCAAGCAAGACCTTGACCGGCCCGATCAGCCGGTCCAGATGCGGCTTGTCGCCAAGCTGCGTCGCATGCGCCACCACCTTGGCACCCACACGGTTGAGAAAACCCAGTCCCTTGCTGCCAATAGCCACCGCCTGAACGGTCTTGCCGGCGGCTTGCGTCTCGCGCAGCTTGACCGTCAAGGCTCGCAACAGATTGGTGTTGAGGCCACCACACAACCCCTTGTCGGTGGTCACCACGATGAAGCCCACCGACTTGCCGTCGTTGGCCTTCATGAAGGTGTGCACATACTCGGGGTTGGCCTGGCCCAGATGGCTGGCGATGTTGCGGATTTTCTCGCTGTACGGACGGGCGGCGCGCATACGCTCCTGCGCCTTGCGCATCTTGGACACGGAGATCATCTCCATGGCCTTGGTGATCTTCTTGGTGTTTTCCACCGATTTGATCTTGGTGCGTAGTTCCTTGCCTGCTGCCATCGATGGCTCCTAGTTCGTCAGGTGGAAAACAATCAGGCGAAGGTCTTCTTGAATGCGCTCACAGCAGCAGTCAGTTCGGCCTCAGCATCCTTGTCCAGGGCCTTGCTCTCTTCGAGCTTGGCCAACAGGGCAGCATGCTTGTCCTTCAGCCAGCCATGCAAGCCATGCTCGAACGGCAGAACCTGTTTGACTTCGATGTCGTCCATGAAACCCTTGTTCACGGCGAACAGCGAAGCACCCATCAGGCTGATGGGCAGCGGGCTGTATTGCGCTTGCTTGAGCAGTTCGGTCACACGGGCGCCCCGGTCGAGCTGCTTGCGGGTGGACTCGTCCAGATCGGAGGCGAACTGCGCAAACGCAGCCAACTCACGGTACTGGGCCAAGTCGGTACGAATACCACCGGACTGGCCTTTGATGATCTTCGTCTGGGCCGAAGAACCCACGCGCGAGACCGAAATACCGGCGTTGATGGCAGGGCGAACGCCCGCGTTGAACAGCGAGGTTTCCAGGAAGATCTGGCCATCGGTGATCGAGATCACGTTGGTCGGCACGAAAGCGGACACGTCGCCAGCCTGCGTCTCGATGATAGGCAGCGCCGTCAGCGAACCGGTCTTGCCTTTCACAGCACCCTTGGTGAAATCTTCGACGTATTTGTCGTTCACGCGCGCTGCGCGCTCAAGCAGACGGCTGTGGAGATAGAACACATCGCCGGGGTAGGCTTCGCGGCCTGGTGGACGGCGCAGCAACAAGGACACTTGGCGGTAGGCCACAGCTTGCTTGGACAGATCGTCGTACACGATCAGAGCGTCCTGGCCGCGGTCGCGGAAGTACTCACCCATGGTGCAGCCGGAGTAGGCCGACACGTACTGCATGGCAGCAGATTCGGAAGCGGAGGCAGCCACGACGATGGTGTATTCCATTGCGCCGGCCTGCTCCAGTGCGCGCACCACGTTCTTGATCGACGAAGCCTTCTGGCCGATCGCAACGTACACGCAGGTCATGTTCTGACCCTTCTGGTTGATGATCGCGTCGATCGCCACCGCGGTCTTGCCGGTCTGGCGGTCGCCAATGATCAGCTCGCGCTGGCCGCGGCCGATAGGCACCATGGAGTCAATCGACTTCAAGCCAGTCTGCATCGGCTGGTCCACGGACTTGCGTGCGATCACGCCAGGCGCGACTTTTTCAATCACGTCGGTCATCTTGGCGTTGATCGGGCCCTTGCCGTCAATCGGCTGGCCAAGCGCATCGACGACGCGGCCGATCAGCTCGGGGCCTACGGGCACCTCCAGAATACGGCCCGTGCACTTGACGGTATTGCCTTCAGAGATGTGCTCGTACTCACCCAGAACCACGGCGCCGACCGAGTCGCGCTCAAGGTTCAGCGCCAGTCCATAGGTGGGCGTGCCATCGGCCGTAGCGGGAAACTCGAGCATTTCGCCCTGCATCACGTCCGACAGGCCGTGAATGCGCACGATACCGTCCGACACGGACACCACAGTGCCTTGGTTGCGGATATCAGAACCGACCGCGAGACCTTCAATGCGGCTCTTGATCAGCTCGGAAATTTCTGCGGGATTGAGTTGCATGACTCTTTCCTTCTTTCGTTGGTTTGCCTAGGGCCCCAGAACGCACTTCAGGCGGTAAGGGCGGCTTTCATTTGTTCAAGACGGGCTTTGACCGAGGTATCGAGCACTTCGTCGCCCACCACCACGCGAATGCCACCAATCAGAGATTCGTCGCGCTGCACACTCAGGTTCAGCTTGCGAGCAAAACGCTTTTCCAGCGTGGATCCGAGGTCGCTCAAGGCCGAGGCGTCCATGGCGAAGGCGCTGTAGACCACCGCATCGGAAGAGCCTCTCAGGCGATTGACCAAGGCGCGAAACTGGCTAGCGATCTCCGGCAGCGCTTCCACGCGGCCGTTATCGATCACGGTGCGCAGAAAATTCTGCGCCAGTGCTGGAAGCGCCACACCCACGACCCCGGACATCACATCAAAAATCTGCTCCGATGTGACCTTGGGATTGCCAACAAGTTGTAGCAGCGCAGGGCTAGCGGCAACGGAGCCAATTCGGTCCACCCAGTCGAGCGCAGCGCGTGAAGCGCCCTCGCCCTGGTCGGTGCAAGCCTTGAACAGCGCTTCCGCATAGGGACGTGCAATGGTCGCAATTTCGGCCATGGTTGCCCCTTACAGTTCGGTCTTCAAGCGGCCAAGCAGGTCTGCGTGGACGCCGGCATCGACCTCCTTGCGCAGAATTTGCTCGGCACCCTTGACGGCCAGCACTGCCACCTGCTCACGCAGGGCCTCACGGGCCTTGACAGACTGCTGTTCAGCTTCCGTCCGGGCAGCAGCCACGATTTTCGCTGCTTCCTCGCTGGCGCGGACCTTGGCTTCTTCAATAATGGCCTGGGCGCGGCGATCCGCGTCGGCAAGACGTGTCGCCGTCTCGCTTCGCGTCTGCGCCAGTTCTTGCTCAACGCGCTGGTTGGCAGCGCTCAGCTCGGACTTGGCACGGTCGGCAGCGGCGAGGCCATCGGCGATTTTCAGGGCTCGTTCATCCAGTGCCTTCGCGACCGGGGGCCACACGAACTTCATCGTGAACAGCACCAGAATCAAAAAGACAATGGCCTGAACGAACAGGGTCGCATTGATACTCACGGCAACACCTTTCTAAGTGGGCGTTGAAGGGTGCTTAGGCCGCCAGGACGAAGGGGTTGGCGAAAGCGAACAGCAGGGCGATGGCCACACCAATCAGGAAGGCGGCGTCGATCAGACCAGCAAGAACGAACATCTTGGTTTGCAGTTCGTTGATCAGTTCAGGCTGGCGTGCCGAAGCTTCCAGGAACTTGCCACCCATCAGGCCAATACCGATGGAAGCGCCAATAGCACCCAGGCCGACGATAAGACCGCAACCCAGAGCGACGAGACCGAGAATGTGTTCCATGATGACTCCTAATTGAAAAAGCTAAGTTGAAAAAGAAAAGGGAAATGATCAGTGAGAATCATGTGCCTGGCCGAGGTAAATCAGCGTCAGCATCATGAAAATGAAGGCTTGCAGGGTGATGATCAAAATGTGAAAGATCGCCCAAATCGAGCCCGCAATAATTTGTCCCAACGGGAGCAACACACCAGAGATTGATATGGCCGCCGCACCACCCATCAGAGCGATCAGCATGAACACCAACTCACCAGCGTACATATTGCCAAACAGTCGCATACCGTGCGACACCGTTTTGGCAACGTATTCGATGATCTGCATGAGCAGATTGATCACTCCGAGAATCAGAGCAAAAACAGGATTCTTGCTGGTACCAAAAGGCGCCGTAACGAGTTCGTGCGTCCAGCCGCCGAGGCCCTTAATTTTGACGCTGTAAATCAAACACAGAACCAGCACCGAGACAGACAAGCCAAGGGTCGTCGAAAGATCCGCCGTCGGCACGATGCGCAGGTAAGCATGGTGGGGATCGTGACCGGCAGCGCCATAGATTTGCGCCCAAATGGCAGGCAGCAAGTCCACCGGCAACAGATCCATGGCATTCATCAGAAAAATCCAGACAAACACCGTCAGAGCCAAGGGAGCAATCAGCTTGCGGCTTTGCGCATTGTGGATCGTCGCTTTGGCCTGGGTATCAACCATTTCAACCATCATTTCCACTGCCGCTTGCCAGCGACCCGGAACACCAGACGTCGCCTTGCGCGCCGCCAGCCAGAAAAAGAGCAAACCCAACGCCCCCACCACCAGACTGAAGATGACGGAGTCGTAATTCACCACCGACATATCGATGATGAATTTTTGCTTGCCATTTTGAAGATGCTGCAGATGGTGAACGATGTATTCACTTGCAGTTAGAGCGTGCGCTTCAGCGGCCATCGGACAACTCTTCTCTCAATCTATCGGTTTTCGGACACCGGACCGTGCCAGCAGCACGAACCAGTACGTTTTCATTGTTACCACCATTCCGGCAAGCAGCGCCAGCCAGTTCAGCGGCTGCAACCAGCGCAGCGCAATGCCGAGCATGGCCACAGTCAACGCAATCTTCGCCATCTCCCAGACAAAAAACCCTGCCAGCACCCCGCCGGCCGTATGCCTGGTATGAGCCAGGCCACGCGCAAACAGCGCCGCCGGAACCACCACACACAGAGCACCCCAGGCAGAAGACTTCGCCGCGGCAAAGTCTTGCGTGACGATCCAGACCAGCAAGGTGACCAGAAGGCCAACCAACAACTGCCCGAATACCAAACGCCACACAGACAAGGTCGGATGGCGCTTGCGCCATTCGAGCGCCTGTTCAGGCGTCAGGGGCTTGAACTCAGGTTCTTCGTCCTCAGCTTCGTGCCTGGGGGTGACGTCATTCACATGGGCCTCCCCGAATCGGCGTGTCGAAACTTTTTTCACAAAAGCCTCTCATTATAAGTAAAAACCCGCGAGCATCACCAAAATTTCACATGATGCATTGGGGTTGCCCATCCCATGTTGTTGTTCCACGGCCAACTTGGCTTGCATGTGCTGCTCGTGCACAGATCTAAACGTCCGCACCATGGTTGCGTCTATCGCTTGCGGCATATCACAATACAGCTATCAATTGGGAAGTAAATTGACACAATGAGCCCTTCCAACTCTGACCATCCGGTCATCGCCTCCGACGCCCGCAAGGAGTCGCTGATCGAGTATCCGTCGCGCTTCCCCATCAAAGTTATGGGGGCAAATGTCGCTGAGTTGGTGCCGGGGCTGATTGAAGTCACCAAGCAGTTCGATGCCGATTTCGAGGGGGCAAGCGTTGAGCTGCGCCCCAGTCGCGCCGGCAAGTACCTGGGCGTGACACTGACCATCAACGCCACCAGCCGCGAACAGCTTGACGACCTCTACCGGGCACTCACCTCTCACCCGCTTGTGAAAGTGGTGCTGTGATCAGCCCGATGGAGTTGCGCCATCTTGGCCGCGTCGACTATGAAGACACCTACGCTGCCATGTGGGAGTTCACCGCGCAGCGCCCTGAAGGCGGGCCCGATCAGCTATGGATCTGTGAGCATTCACCGGTGTTCACGCAGGGTATTTCAGGTCGGGCCGAACATGTGCTGGCGGCAGGGGAAATTCCCGTGGTGGCAAGCAACCGCGGCGGGCAGGTGACATTCCACGGGCCCGGCCAAGTGGTTGCGTACCCACTGATCGATTTGCGCCGCGCAGGCTACTACGTCAAAGAATATGTCTACCGCCTGGAAGAAGCCGTCATCCGCACCCTGGCCCACTTTGGCGTGACGGGCCATCGCGTCGCTCACGCGCCGGGCATTTACGTACGGCTGGACGATCCTGCCAGCCATGCTTTACTCCCCGAGCGACCCAGCAGAGACACTTCTGCCGGGCCCAGGCAGGCGCCCGACTTCACAGGCCTGGGCAAAATCTCGGCGCTCGGCATTAAAGTCTCGCGCCACTGCACGCTGCACGGCGTGGCACTCAACGTGGCCATGGACCTGGAACCCTTCGAGCGTATCAACCCATGTGGCTACGCGGGTTTGCGCACCGTGGATCTTTCTACAATCGGGGTCCACACCACTTGGGAAGAAGCGGCACACGTGCTCGGCAAACAGCTGATCACGCGCCTTGCACCCTGACTCCACCACGTAGCCATGAGCACCTCCGACGTCGTCCGCGAAGCGCAAACCAGCGCCAAATACAACCCGTTCACCAAACAGAAGGCCGCTGCGAAGCTCTCGCGCATCCCCGTCAAGGTCGAGCAAGGGCCAGTGCTGAAGAAACCTGAATGGATTCGTGTCAAGGCCGGCTCACCGAGCACGCGCTTCTACGAAATCAAGAGCATCCTGCGCGAGCACAAGCTGCATACGGTGTGCGAAGAGGCGAGTTGCCCGAATATCGGCGAGTGCTTTGGCAATGGGACAGCGACGTTCATGATCATGGGCGACAAGTGCACGCGCCGCTGCCCGTTTTGCGACGTCGGCCACGGTCGGCCCGACGCGCTCGACAAGGACGAACCGCTGAACCTGGCGCGCACCATCGCGGCGCTGCGCCTGAAATACGCAGTGATCACCAGTGTCGACCGCGACGATCTGCGCGATGGCGGTGCGGGGCATTTCGTCGAGTGCATCCAGAACATCCGCTCGCTCTCGCCGAGCACGCAAATTGAAATTCTCACACCCGATTTTCGTGGACGCGATGACCGCGCACTGAGCATTCTGGCCACCGCACTGCCCGACGTGATGAACCACAACCTGGAGACCGCGCCGCGCCTGTACAAGGAAGCGCGCCCAGGCAGCGACTACCAGTTCTCGCTGAACTTGCTGAAGAAGTTCAAGGCGCTTCACCCGAACGTGCCGACCAAGAGCGGCATCATGGTTGGTCTGGGCGAGACGGACGAAGAAATCCTCGATGTAATGCGCGACCTGCGTGCGCATGGTGTAAGCATGCTGACTGTTGGCCAATACCTGGCGCCCAGCAGCAGCCACCTGCCCGTGCGCCGCTACGTGCACCCCGACCAGTTCAAGCAAATTGAAGAAGCCGCCTATGCCATGGGCTTCACGCATGCTGCCGTGGGTGCCATGGTGCGTTCGAGCTACCACGCAGATCAGCAGGCCAAGTCGGCTGGCGTGTAGGCGCCGCCCAGGCGGCGGCGCACAGGAACCGTCCAACAGTCTTGCACCGGGCATTTCACGGCCCATCAAGCAGCCCTTGAGCGACGGCGCGTGCGCCAAACTTGCTTGCGCTTACAGGCCGATCTGTGCGCCCTGGCCGCCATCGCCCTGTGCGCTGCCCTTGCCTCGCTCGCAGTATCGCGGTATCACACTCCCATGTGCTGCCTTTTCTACCGACTGGCATTGCGCCGACGATCAGAAACGCTCCGGCATGGCGATCTCCAGAGGGCGTGAGCTGAGCGGAATGCGCTCCTGAGGGCTATGCTGGCGCTGGCTTCGGCCGTCCTCTGGGCTACCTATTCGCGGCTGACCAAGCACGCGGCAGCTCTCCAAGCCAACTATATTTTATATAGCGAATCACTGGGCTGCGCCACGCGAAACCCGGCACACTCGCCCCCTTCCAGTACTTGCTGCGCCCACAGCCGGAGCTTGCGCGTGTCAGCGCGCAACACCTCCTGTTTGACTGCCAGGATCTGCGCCGGGTGCATGGAGAAGGTCCGCAGGCCAAGCCCCAGGAGCAGCCTCGTAAGGCCCAGGTCACCCGCCATTTCACCGCACACCGACACGCTCTTGCCCTGAGCGCGGCTTTCGGCGATCACACCGGCAATCAGGCACAGCACCGCCGGATGCATGGGGTCGTACAGGTCGGCCACCGCCTCGTCGGCCCGGTCGATGGCAAGCGTGTATTGAATCAAATCGTTGGTGCCAATCGACAGAAAATCGAAATGGCGCAGGAACATGCGCACCGTGAGTGCCGCAGCGGGCACTTCAATCATCGCGCCCAGGCGCACGGCGCCGTACACGGCGCCGCGGTCGTCGAGCTCGGTCTGGGCGAGGCGCACATGCGCCAGTGTCTGGCGAATCTCCTCGGCATTCACCAGCATCGGGAACATCATGCTCACGCGGCCATGCGCAGCCGCGCGCAGCACCGCGCGCACCTGGGTGCGAAACATGGCGGGATCGGCCAGGCTCCAGCGGATGGCACGCAGGCCGAGCGCAGGATTGAGTGAATCGTCCTTGCGAGCGCGATCGAGCGGTTTATCCGCCCCAATATCGAGCGTGCGAATGGTGACGGGCAGGCCCTGCATGGCATCCACCGCTTCGCGGTAGGCAAGGTACTGCTCTTCCTCGTCGGGCAGCTTCCCGCTGCGCCCCATGAACAGGAATTCGGTGCGGAAAAGCCCAACGCCCACCGCACCCGCGGCAATGGCACCTGCGCCGTCTGCAGGCAATTCAATATTGGCCAGTAGCTCAATCTTTTCGCCGTCGATGGTCACGCAGGGTGTGTGGCGCAGGCGGCTCAGGCGCTCGCGCTCAAGCTCGATCTGGCGCTGGCGAAAACCGTATTCGGCCAGGATGATGGCCGAGGGGTCGACGATGATCACGCCGGCATCGCCGTCGATGATGACCCAGTCGTCTTGACGCACCAGTTGGCTGGCCGCGCGCGCGCCCACCACAGCGGGAATATCCATGCTGCGCGCAACAATGGCGGTGTGCGATGTCTTGCCACCCACGTCCGTGACAAAACCAGCGAACACGCTCTTTTTGAACTGCAGCATGTCGGCGGGCGAGAGGTCGTGCGCCACCAACACCAGGGGCACGTCTTCGGTGTCGTCCAGCAGCAGATCCTGCTGCGTCTTGCGGCGTGGGCTGGGGACCGGAGGCGCCACAGGGTTGGGCACACCCTTCATGTGGCGCAGGATGCGCTCGACCACCTGCTCGAGGTCGGCCTTGCGCTCGCGCAGATAGTCGTCCTCCATTTCGTCAAACTGGCGCGCGATGAGTTCAAGCTGCGTGGTCAGTGCCCATTCGGCGTTGTACAGACGCTCGGTGATCCAGTGCTTGACGCCAGAGACGAGCATCTCGTCTTGCAAAAGCATGATGTGCACATCCAGCAGCGCACCAAGTTCCGGCGGTGCGTCCGGCGGCATGTCGGCCTGCAGCCGCGAGAGCTCCTGCATCACGGCATTGCGTCCGCTGCGCACGCGCTCGATTTCACTCGGCACCTGATGCGCTTCGATGAAGTAGTGCGCCACATCAACGCGGCTCGAACCCACCAGCACGGCGCGCCCAATGGCAATACCGCGCGCGACGGCCAGGCCGTGAACCGAAAATGTCATATGCGGCAGCTCCAGCCACGGACCTGCGCTACGGGATGCGCATAGTGCATGGCTATTGCCCTTCTCCGAATTTGTCGTCGATCATGGCCAGCAACGCGTCCATGGCCTCCTGCTCCTGTGGGCCATCGGTTTCAATTTCGATTTCGGCCCCCATGCCTGCGGCCAGCATCATCACGCCCATGATGCTTTTGGCATTGATGCGGCGTTCGCCCCGGCTCATCCACACGCTACACGGGAATGCGGCGGCCACCTTGGTGAGTTTGGCCGAAGCGCGGGCATGCAGGCCAAGCTGGTTGCTAATGGTCTTGCGGGTCTTGATCATGGGTGTTGTGTACGGTTTTTTGCGGTGTTTGCACTGCCACTTGCATCACACCCTGGGTACCTCCCACCAGGGCACGCTGCACCAGCAAATCAAGCGCTTCTGCGCGGTAGCTCACAGCGCGCAGCAGCATGGGCAGGTTCAAGCCCGTGACCAGGCACGCGCCGCTGCGGCCCTCCACCAAGCGCTGGGCAATGTTGCAGGGTGTGGCGCCGAAGAGGTCGGTGAGCACCAGCAAGGGGCGCTCGGCGGCATCGGCGATCAATGCCTTGGCCTCTTGGAGACTTGCCTCCGGAGCGGCATCAGGCCGCACGTCGAGCACGCGCACCGCATCCCCGCAATCGGGAAACACGTGCAGTGCACACGCGCGAGCCGCATGCGCTAGCGGGGCGTGGGCGATGAGAAGAATGAGAGTGTTCATGCAAAAGACGCTTACAGATCATTATGGCCGGCCTGCTATCCGCACGAACCACGCAGGCCGCCAGATTACAGGCAAGGCAGAGGCCAAGCGCTGCCCGGAACGCGGCCAGTTGCATCCAACCCACAGCGCTAAAGGCATCGACTGCAAGGCCAATGCTCTACTGCAAGACAAACTCGCCAACAAACACCATCAGGTTGTAAGCCGAACGCCCACGCCCCGCCACCTGTGCGTCAAACGCCATCACCACGGCGGGCGGGGTAGACGCCACCATGCTGAGTGAGCCGGCCATCAGCATCCATGAATTCACCCACAATTGCGCCGCGGGCGCCGTACCAGAGTCGGTCACCTGTCAGAGGTGCCATCGGGCAGGCGTCAATACCGGCGCCAAACAGCACCCGCCCGAGCAGAAGACCGGAAAAACCGGTGGCCTGCGCAAACACCAGGCAGCCCGCCACCACGCCCCCCAGAAAGGCCAGAAGCACCTTGCGCGGTCCGTGGCAATTGAGCCGTGGCGGAGCGGCAATTGGGGTGCGGCAAAGCCCAGAAAGTAAGCACCCAAGGGCAGCCCCAGCTCCCCCCGCTCAGTGTGAACACCTGCGCCAACATGGGTGCGAAGGCCGCCGTCACAGCACGCAACAGCGCCGAAAGGAAGCGGGCAGCCGCCAAGGGCAGGGAGACCAACACTGCCGCCCGGGGCGCCAGAAGGCTCACCGCAACACCAGGGCTTCGAAAAATGCGTCAGCCGTCGCCGCTGGCAGTTCGCTGCCATACACCATGGCATGGCAGGCGCGCACCGCGCCATGCTGCACCCGGGCAAACCAGGCCGCCTGCATCTGCATGGCGCCGCCGCCGGGCAGGCGCCCCATGGCACTGGTTCGCACTGCCTGAGGCAGGCCCAGTCCACCAGCGGGTTGGAACGGGCTGTCTTTGGCATCACGCGCCTGTGCGGCCGCAAGCACTGCGGCACGCCAGTGTGCAAGCGCCGCACCGGCCATCGAAGGCTCGGCCAGCACGGCGCAAGCCACGGCAAAGGTGAGGCCCGACGCGCCACAACCCTGCATGATCACCTGCACGGATTGGCCTGCCAGCTCCACGCTGTGCTCGACGCGATCGGGTTTGCACGGCAAACTCACTTGCATGCCCAGCTCTGGCAGCGGCAGGCTGCGCCACTCCAGCGCCGGACCGCAAGCAGCAAGCCCGCTCGAAAACAGACAAAAAACCAGGAGGGCGCGTAAAAACATGGCCCGATTATGGCCACGCGGCCCTGTTAAAGGCGGCCCGCGGCCAAGCGCTCTGGGAACCTGCACGCGATCTCAATGAACCTGGGAACCAAAGGGGCCGCGCGCCAATCTCAGCGCAGTGCCGCCGCGTGGCGCACAATGGCGGTTTGGAATTTACTCGGGGTGGCGCATGCGTACGAAGACGGTTTGGACAGTCCTGGCGGTGGTCGCGTTTGCAGCGATCGGCACTTGGCTGTTCTTGAACACTTCGCCCAAGCCCGCGCCACAATCGACATTCGTGCTGCTTGATGCCAGCAAGCTAAGCACCGAGGACCTGCGGGGCAAAGTCACGCTGGTCAATTTCTGGGCCACCAGTTGCACGACCTGCGTGGCCGAAATGCCAGAGCTGATTGCCACCCACCACAAATACCATGCACGCGGCTACGACACCCTCGCCGTGGCCATGAATTACGACCCGCCCAGCTATGTCGTGAACTTCGTCGAGACACGCAAAATTCCCTTCCAGGTCGCGCTCGACAATACCGGTGCGATTGCCAAAGCCTGGGGCGATGTACAGCTCACACCGACAACGTACCTCGTGAACAAGCGTGGCGAAATCGTGAAAACCTATGTCGGTCCACCCAATTTCGATGAGCTGCACCAACTCATAGAAAAGCTGCTCGCAGAAGCCTGAGCGCCATTGAGTAGGGTTCTGGCCTGGCCCAGATCAGAGCCGGGGAAGGCGCTGGGCAAGATCCTTTCGCAGGTTAATTTTTAGTAAAAATGGTCTCTTGCGCTTACCAATAGAGCGCCTGCAGCTATTAATTTTATAGTTTTGTTTGTTGCGATCGCTACCGTGGCAAGCCTTGCAACTGCTGCCGGTACGCAGTGGCGGTTGCCGGCCTGGTATATCTGGGTCGCGAATAGACCTGCAGGGACACGCAAAGGCTTGTTTTACACTGGTACGCGTTCCAGCTCCCTGAATCCGCCCGTGCAGAACCCTTCCGTGATGATTCTCAACGCCCCTGGCGCCGACCATGTTCCGGCACTGCGAGAGCTATTTGAGGAATACGCATCCAGCCTGTCCGTTGATTTGGGTTTCCAGAATTTCCAGGAAGAACTCAGCAACCTGCCGGGTGAATATGCCCCACCGCGCGGGGCCTGGCTGTTGGCGCTGGTCGATGGTGCACCGGCAGGCTGCTGCGCATTGCGTCCCTTGGACAGCGCCGACTACGCCAATGCGGCAGAAATGAAGCGTCTTTTTGTTCGCAAGGCATTTCGGGGGTTTGGCCTGGGGCGGCAACTGGCGGAGGCTGCATTAGACGCCGCACGCGAGGGCGGATATGCAAGCGTGCTGCTCGATACGCTGGACGATATGGAGTCCGCGCGCGCGCTGTACCAGGAACTCGGGTTTTGCGAAATTCCGCCGTACTACCACAACCCTATTCCCGGCGCACACTACCTCAAAGCGAGCATCCTGTAGCCTTCAGGCGCTGTTAATTTTTAGGCATTTTAGGCCGCCAGCGCTTATAGGCCTTGCCTTGATAGCTATCTATTTGATAGTTTTCTATGCAGCGACACAATTTTTGCGATAAAAAAATGGCCCACGCAAATGGGCCATTTTTTTGCTGCACGCAGGAGCGTGCGAAGCAGGGGCGGATTAGACCAGCGCTGCCTTGGTCACTAAGCGGCTCGCCACCCAGTTTTTGGTTTTCGAGAGGGGACGGCTCTCCGTGATTTCAATCACGTCGCCCGTCTTGTACTCGTTGTTTTCGTCGTGCGCGTGGTACTTGCTCGACTTGCCGACGATCTTGCCGTAGAGCTCGTGCTTGACACGGCGCTCGACCAGCACGGTCACGGTTTTTTCACGCTTGTCGCTGACCACCTTGCCAACCAAGGTGCGCTTGAGGGATTTTTTAGCTTCCGTCATGTGTGCTCCTTACTTGGCGGCTTGCTTTTCAGCAAGGATGGTTTTGGCGCGGGCGATGTCACGGCGCGTGGTGCGCAGCGTGCCGGTGTTGCTCAGTTGTTGCGTAGCCTTTTGCATGCGCAGACCGAAATGGGCCTTTTGCAGGGCCTTGATTTCGTCCTGGATGCCAGCGACGTCCTTTTGACGCAGTTCAGCAGTATTCATATCAGTTTCTCCTGAACTCACTGGCCAATCATGCGCGTGACGAACGTCGTGCGCAGGGGCAGCTTGGCAGCTGCCAGGCGGAAGGCTTCGCGGGCGAGTTCTTCGGGTACGCCGATGATCTCGAACACGATCTTGCCGGGCTGGATTTCAGCCACGTAGAACTCGGGGTTGCCCTTACCGTTACCCATCCGCACTTCTGCGGGTTTGGCGGAAATTGGCTTGTCCGGGAATACGCGAATCCAGATGCGGCCACCACGCTTGACGTGGCGCGAAATGGCGCGGCGAGCGGCTTCCAATTGGCGGGCCGTCAGGCGACCGCGGTCGGTGCACTTCAGACCGAAATCACCAAACGCCACCGAGTTGCCCCGGGTTGCGACGCCAGTGTTGCGGCCTTTTTGCTCCTTGCGGTATTTGCGGCGAGCGGGTTGCAGCATGTTTTATTCTCCTTTTCCGTCCGCTGCTGTAGCGGGCGCGTCAACCTTGCGAACGCGCTTAACGGCGGTTGTATCGGCGCCACCGGCGCCAGCGGGCTTGTCGCTGCCATCGGCAGGCGCCACGTTGGTAGAGGCCGGGCGGCGCGGCGCGCCACGACCGGCACCAGGACCACGGTCGCGATCGCCACCAGGGCGGCCATCACGGCGTGGACCACGGGGACGGCGCTCGTCGTCCGGACGTGGGGTTTCCACGGCGGGCAGATCGTTGCGGCCCAGCGTATCGCCCTTGTAGACCCAGACCTTGACGCCGATGACGCCGTAGGTGGTCTTGGCTTCCGAAGTACCGTAGTCGATGTCGGCGCGCAACGTGTGAAGTGGCACGCGGCCTTCGCGGTACCACTCGCAGCGGGCGATTTCGATGCCGTTCAGACGGCCCGACGACATGATCTTGATGCCCAGGGCACCCAGACGCATGGCGTTCTGCATGGCGCGTTTCATGGCGCGGCGGAACATGATGCGCTTTTCCAGCTGCTGGGTGATGCTGTCGGCGATCAGCTTGGCATCGATTTCGGGCTTGCGCACTTCTTCGATGTTCACTGCGACGGGCACGCCCAGACGGATCGCGAGTTCCTTCTTGAGGTTCTCGATGTCTTCGCCCTTCTTGCCGATCACCACGCCCGGACGTGCCGAGTAAATGGTGATGCGGGCGTTCTTGGCGGGGCGCTCAATCAGGATGCGGGATACGGCGGCGTTCTTCAGCTTGGCCTTGAGGTACTCGCGCACCTTGATGTCTTCGGCCAGCATGCCGGCGAAGTCGCGGTTGCTGGCGTACCAGCGGCTGGCCCAGTTGCGGCTGACCGCGAGGCGGAAGCCGGTAGGATGGATTTTTTGTCCCATAGTCTTTCCAGGCCTTTAGTTGCCAACCGTCACGTACACATGGCACGTGGGCTTGCTGATGCGGTTGCCGCGGCCTTTGGCGCGCGCGGTGAAACGCTTGAGCGTGGTGCCTTGCTCGACGTAGATGGTCTTGACCTTCAGTTCATCGATATCGGCGCCGTCGTTGTGCTCAGCGTTGGCGATGGCGGATTCCAGAACCTTCCGGACGATTCCCGCAGCTTTTTTCTGCGTGAAGTTCAGGATGTTCAGGGCCTGGTCCACCTTCTTGCCGCGGATGAGGTCGGCAACGAGGCGGCCCTTGTCGACCGACAGACGGACGCCCCGGAGGACTGCACGTGTTTCAGACATGGTCGTTCCTTATTTCTTCGCTTTTTTATCAGCGGGGTGGCCCTTGAAGGTGCGCGTCAGGGCGAATTCGCCGAGCTTGTGGCCCACCATCTGGTCGGTGATATAGACCGGCACGTGCTGCTTGCCGTTGTGCACGGCAATCGTCAGGCCGATGAAGTCGGGAAGCACCATGGAGCGGCGCGACCAGGTCTTGACGGGCTTCTTGTCCTTGGTGGCAACGGCCTTTTCGACCTTTGCCAGCAAATGGTGGTCAACGAACGGACCTTTTTTGAGAGAGCGAGTCATTGGCTATCCCTTATTTCTTGCGGCGCGAAACAATCATGTTCTGCGTGCGCTTGTTGTTGCGGGTGCGATAACCCTTGGTCAGGTTGCCCCATGGGTCGACTGCATGGCGGCCTTCGCCGGTGCGGCCTTCGCCACCACCGTGGGGGTGATCCACCGGGTTCATGGCAACGCCACGCACCGTCGGACGGATACCCATCCAGCGCTTGACACCGGCCTTGCCGAGCTGGCGCAGGCTGTGTTCTTCGTTGGCGACTTCACCAATCGTGGCGCGGCATTCGATGTGAATGCGGCGCACTTCACCCGAGCGCATGCGCACCTGGGCGTACATGGATTCGCGTGCCAGCAGCGTTGCCGAAGCACCCGCCGAGCGGGCGATCTGGGCACCAGCACCGGGCTTGAGCTCGATGCAGTGAATGGTCGAACCCACCGGGATGTTGCGAATCGGCAGCGTGTTGCCAGCGCGGATCGGGGACTCGGCGCCGGACATCAGCGTGCTGCCGACTTCCAGACCGCGCGGGGCGATGATGTAGCGGCGCTCGCCGTCGGCGTAGCACACCAAAGCGATGTGGGCCGTGCGGTTCGGATCGTACTCAATGCGCTCAACCTTGGCGGCGATGCCGTCCTTGTTGCGCTTGAAGTCCACCACGCGGTAGTGGTGCTTGTGACCACCGCCCTTGTGGCGCGTCGTGATGTGGCCGTTGTTGTTGCGGCCAGCCTTCTGGAACTGGGGCTCCAGCAGCGGTGCGTAGCCATCGCCCTTATACAGGTGATCGCGCGTGACCTTCACCACGGCACGTTGGCCGGGCGAGGTGGGTTTCATCTTGATGACAGCCATGATTTACGCGGCCTCCCCGGAGAGGTTCAGCTCTTGACCGGGCTTGAGCGTCACATAAGCCTTGCGAACGTTGTCGCGGCGGCCCATGGTCTTGCCAAAGCGCTTGGTCTTGCCTTTGGTGTTGAGAACCGAGACGCCCTTGACTTCCACCTTGAACAGCAGTTCTACAGCGGCTTTGATCTCGTGCTTGGTGGCGCTCTGCAGCACCTTGAACGTCACGGCATTGGATTTCTCAGCAACCATGGTGGCCTTTTCGGACACGATGGGGGCCACGAGAACCTGCATCAGACGGCCTTCGTCAAACTTGAGCGCGCTCATGCGAACATCTCCTTGAGTTGGTCGATCGCGGCCTTGGTAACGATGACCTTCTTGTACTGCACCAGCGACACCGGATCGGCGTAGCGCGGCTCAACCACGTACACGTTCACGAGGTTGCGCGATGCCAGGTACAGGTTTTCGTCGACTTCGTCGGCGATCACCATCACGGACTGCAGGTTCATGGCCTTGAACTTGTCGGCCAGCACCTTGGTCTTGGGCGAATCGAGCTTCATCGAATCCACCACAGCCAGACGGCCTTCGCGGGCCAACTGCGAGAGGATGGCGGCCATGCCGGCGCGGTACATCTTCTTGTTGATCTTCTGCGTGAAGTTTTCGTCAGGCAAATTCGGGAAAATGCGACCGCCTCCGCGCCACAGAGGCGAGGACGTCATACCGGCGCGTGCGCGGCCGGTGCCCTTTTGCTTAAAAGGCTTCTTGGTCGAGTGGCGAACCTGTTCGCGGTCCTTCTGGGCACGGGTACCCTGGCGGCCGTTGGCGCGGTAAGCGATGACGATCTGGTGCACCAGATCTTCGTTGTATTCGCGACCAAACACGGTCTCAGGAACGTCGAGCTTCGCTGAGCCCTGGCCTTGGTCATTGAGGAGTTCGAGCTGCATCAGTTCGCTCCTTTGGCAGCGGTAGCCTTGATGGCCGGGCGCACCGTCACGAACCCACCCTTGGAGCCCGGAACAGCGCCCTTGATCAAGAGCAGTTGGCGTGCTTCGTCAATACGAACCACGTCGAGGTTTTGGGTGGTGACCGTAACGTCGCCGAGGTGACCGGTCATGCGCTTGCCCGGAAACACGCGGCCCGGATCTTGCGCCATACCGATGGAGCCCGGCACGTTGTGCGAACGGCTGTTGCCGTGCGACGCGCGCTGGGAAGACATGTTGTGGCGCTTGATGGTGCCGGCAAAGCCTTTACCAATCGAAGTACCTTGCACGTCGACCTTTTGGCCCACGGTGAACAGGTCGGCCACGGGCACCGTGGCACCGGCGGCATATTTGCCGGCGACGTCTGCGGTAACGCGGAATTCCTGGATGATTTCGCCGGCTTCAACACCTGCCTTGGCAAGGTGACCCGCGGCGGGCTTGGTGACGCGGGAGGCCCGGCGCGCACCGAACGTGACCTGCAGGGCCACGTAGCCATCGTTCTCTTGGGTTTTGACCTGGGTGACGCGGTTGTTGGATACGTCGACCACCGTGACAGGGATTGCATCCCCTTCATCGGTGAACAAGCGCATCATGCCAACCTTGCGGCCCAGCAACCCGAGGGAGTTGCTCAGACTCATTTGTTTCTCCAAAACTCTCACCGCCGCGACTGCAATTGGCCGCGGCGTTGCGCCCGGACATTCCCGCGCACATGAAAGACGGTTGATAAAACTCCGCCCTAAAAATCACTGCGCGCATAAAAAACGCACGCAAAAAAGGCGAAGCCACAAAGTATAACGCGAACTTCCTTTTTCGGCAAGTTCGCGTTGTATGTGCAGGCCCCGTTGCACGGGGCAGGGCTTACTGCAGCTTGATTTCGACGTCCACGCCTGCGGGCAGGTCGAGCTTCATCAGTGCGTCCACCGTCTTGTCGGTCGGGTCGACGATGTCCATCAGACGCTGGTGCGTGCGGATTTCGAGCTGGTCGCGGCTGGTCTTGTTGACGTGCGGCGAACGCAGGATGTCGAAACGCTTCATGCGTGTCGGCAGGGGCACGGGGCCCTTGACGATCGCGCCGGTGCGCTTGGCAGTGTCGACGATCTCTGCAGCAGACTGGTCGATCAGCTTGTAATCGAAGGCCTTGAGACGGATGCGGATTTTTTGCTTGGACATGGCAAGTTCCTGTGTGTGCTTAGGGTTTAAGCAATGATCTTGGCAACAACGCCCGCGCCGACGGTGCGGCCGCCTTCGCGGATAGCAAAGCGCAGACCTTCTTCCATGGCGATGGGGTTGATCAGCTTGACCGTGATCGACACGTTGTCGCCAGGCATGACCATTTCCTTGTCGGCAGGCAACTCGATCGCGCCCGTCACGTCCGTCGTACGGAAGTAAAACTGGGGGCGGTAGTTGTTGAAGAACGGCGTGTGGCGGCCGCCTTCGTCCTTGGACAGGACGTACACCTCAGCGGTGAAGTGCGTGTGCGGCTTGATCGAGCCGGGTTTGCACAGCACTTGGCCGCGTTCGACGTCTTCGCGCTTGGTGCCGCGCAGCAGCAGGCCGACGTTGTCGCCAGCTTGGCCTTGGTCGAGCAACTTGCGGAACATTTCCACGCCGGTGCAGGTGGTCTTGGCGGTGTCCTTGATGCCGACGATTTCGATTTCTTCGCCGACCTTGATGACGCCGCGCTCGATACGGCCCGTGACCACGGTGCCACGACCGGAGATGGAGAACACGTCTTCCACGGGCATCAGGAAGGCGCCGTCCACGGCACGCTCAGGTGTGGGGATGTAGGTGTCCAGGGCTTCAGCGAGCTTCATGATGGCTTGCTCGCCCAGAGGGCCCTTGTCGCCTTCCAGGGCGAGCTTGGCGGAGCCGCGAATGATCGGGGTGTCGTCGCCAGGGAAATCGTATTTGTCGAGGAGTTCGCGCACTTCCATTTCGACGAGTTCGAGGAGCTCCTCGTCGTCGACCATGTCGCACTTGTTCAGGAACACGATGATGTAGGGCACGCCGACCTGGCGGGCCAGCAGGATGTGCTCGCGCGTCTGGGGCATTGGGCCGTCAGCGGCCGAGCACACGAGGATGGCGCCGTCCATCTGGGCGGCACCGGTGATCATGTTCTTCACATAGTCGGCGTGGCCAGGGCAGTCCACGTGGGCGTAGTGGCGATTCTGCGTTTCGTATTCCACGTGAGCCGTGTTGATCGTGATGCCGCGGGCCTTTTCTTCCGGAGCCGCGTCGATCTGGTCGTAGGCCTTGGCTTCACCGCCGAACTTGGCGGACAGCACGGTGGCAATTGCTGCCGTCAGCGTCGTCTTGCCGTGGTCCACGTGGCCGATCGTGCCGACGTTGACGTGCGGCTTGGTACGTTCGAATTTTCCTTTTGCCATTTCC
>NZ_QXJC01000006.1 GCF_003570885.1 Simplicispira hankyongi | reverse complement strand
TGCTGCCGTCAGCGTCGTCTTGCCGTGGTCCACGTGGCCGATCGTGCCGACGTTGACGTGCGGCTTGGTACGTTCGAATTTTCCTTTTGCCATTTCCAATTCTCCAAAGAGCGATGCCTGTGTATAGGTTTAACGTCTGCACCCGGTTGCTTGGTCGCCCCGCACAGGACAACGGGACGGCACCGGATCGCAGATTGCAAAAAACTATTTGCTACTGAAAAATTAGCTGTCTGCGCTTGATAGATAAGCGCTAGAGGCCATTTTGACCATGAATTCACCCAGCAGAGAGGGCAGAACAGCCAGGCTGACCTACCCCCATCCAGTCAGAGGGGCCAGAGCAGCGGAGCTGATCTGACCCCAAGGACTTATTTGGCCCTTGCCGCCATGATGGCTTCAGACACATTGCGCGGGGCTTCCGAGTAATGCTTGAATTCCATCGTGTAGGTGGCACGCCCCTGCGTGGCCGAACGCAGCGTCGTGGAATAGCCAAACATTTCCGACAGCGGCACTTCGGCGCGGATGGCCTTGCCACCGCCCGGGATGTCGTCCATGCCCTGCACCATGCCGCGGCGTGAGGACAGATCGCCCATCACGTTGCCGGCGTAGTCTTCGGGCGTTTCGACTTCCACCGCCATCATGGGCTCCAGGATGACAGGGCTGGCCTTGCGGCAGCCTTCCTTGAAACCGAAGATGGCGGCCATCTTGAACGCCAGTTCGTTCGAGTCCACGTCGTGGTACGAACCGAAGTGCAGCGTGACCTTGACGTCCACCACCGGGTAGCCGGCCAGCACGCCTTGCGTGACGGCTTCGTTGATACCCTTTTCCACGGCGGGGATGAATTCGCGCGGCACCACGCCGCCCTTGATGGCGTCGACGAATTCGATGCCCTTGCCGGCTTCGTTCGGCTCGATCTTGAGCACGACGTGACCGTACTGGCCCTTGCCGCCGGACTGGCGCACGAACTTGCCTTCGGCATCTTCCACCGTCTTGCGGATGGTTTCGCGGTACGCCACCTGGGGCTTGCCGACGTTGGCCTCCACGCCAAATTCACGCTTCATGCGGTCGACCAGAATTTCCAGGTGCAGCTCGCCCATGCCGGAAATGATGGTTTGGCCGGATTCTTCGTCGGTGCGCACGCGGAACGACGGGTCTTCGGCAGCCAGGCGCTGCAGGGCGATGCCCATCTTTTCCTGGTCGGCCTTGGTCTTGGGTTCCACGGCCTGCGAGATCACGGGCTCCGGGAACACCATGCGTTCGAGCACGATGGGCGAAGCGACGTCGCACAGCGTTTCGCCGGTGGTCACTTCCTTCAGGCCCACGCAGGCGGCGATGTCGCCGGCGCGGATTTCGTCGACTTCGACGCGGTCGTTGGCCATCATCTGCACGATCCGGCCGATACGTTCCTTCTTGCCCTTGACCGAGTTGAAGACCGTGTCGCCCTTGGTCAGCACGCCGGAGTAGACGCGCACGAACGTGAGCTGCCCGACGAACGGGTCGGTCATGAGCTTGAACGCGAGCGCAGAGAACTTCTCGGTGTCGTCGGCCTTGCGGGTGACTGGCTGCTCTTCCTCGTCCGTGCCCGTGACATCCGGAATGTCGGTAGGCGCGGGCAGATAGTCGATGACAGCGTCCAGCATGCGCTGCACACCCTTGTTCTTGAACGCAGTGCCACACAGCATGGGGTGGATTTCGGTCGCGATGGTGCGCATGCGCAGGCCGAGCTTGATTTCGTCTTCGGTCAAGCTACCTTCTTCAAGGTACTTGTTCATCAACTCTTCCGAAGCTTCGGCAGCGGCCTCGACCATCTTTTCGCGCCATTCGTTGGCGGACGCGACCAGATCGGCAGGGATGTCTTCGTAGCTGAACTTCATGCCCTGCGACGCTTCGTCCCAGATGATGGCCTTCATCTTCAGCAGATCGACCACACCGACGAACTTCTCCTCGGCACCGATCGGAATGACAACGGGCACCGGGTTGGCCTTCAGGCGCAGCTTCATCTGGTCGTAGACCTTGAAGAAGTTGGCACCGGTACGGTCCATCTTGTTCACAAAGGCCAGACGCGGCACCTTGTACTTGTTGGCCTGGCGCCACACGGTTTCCGACTGGGGCTGCACGCCGCCCACGGCGCAGTACACCATGCAGGCACCGTCCAGGACGCGCATGGAACGCTCCACCTCAATGGTGAAGTCCACGTGGCCGGGGGTGTCGATGATGTTGAAGCGGTGCTCAGGATAGGACAGGTCCATGCCCTTCCAGAAGCAGGTAACAGCCGCTGACGTGATCGTGATGCCGCGCTCTTGCTCTTGCTCCATCCAGTCCATGGTGGCGGCACCGTCGTGAACTTCACCAATCTTGTGGTTCACGCCGGTATAGAAAAGAATGCGCTCGGTCGTCGTGGTCTTGCCAGCGTCGATGTGGGCCGAGATACCGATATTGCGGTAGCGCTCGATGGGGGTCTTGCGTGCCATGATGTGCTTTCGTTAACGGCTGAAAGCCCGCCCGCCAAGGAGGCGGGTCGGGCTTCCAGACTTCGGAATATGGGGACGAAACTTAGAAGCGGAAGTGGCTGAAAGCCTTGTTGGCTTCGGCCATGCGGTGCACTTCGTCACGCTTCTTCATGGCGCCGCCACGGCCTTCGGTGGCCTCCAGAATCTCGTTGGCCAGGCGTTGTGCCATCGATTTTTCGCCGCGCTTGCGGGCGGCTTCCTTGATCCAGCGCATCGACAGCGCCAGACGGCGCACCGGGCGCACTTCCACAGGCACCTGGTAGTTCGCGCCACCGACACGGCGCGACTTGACTTCGACCATGGGCTTGACGTTGTTGATGGCCACAACGAAAGCTTCCAGCGGGTCTTTGTCGGGATTCTTCTTCTCGATGAGGTCAAGCGCGCCATAAATGATGCGCTCGGCCACAGCCTTCTTGCCGCCTTCCATGATCACGTTCATGAATTTGGACAGCTCTACATTGCCGAATTTAGGGTCCGGCAAGATTTCACGTTTGGGAACTTCGCGACGACGTGGCATTTTTCACCTCAATATTTGCTTCAGTTGGCGCCTTTTCAGAACGCCGCGAGAGCCATACAGAACTCTCACTTACTCGACCCGCGCAAGACATTTGCGTTTGGGGTCACTTCGCTTGCACGGCCCGCCAAGGCACGGCAAACACCGATGTACTGGACAGAAACCTGGCTCAGGGCCCGGTTTACTTGGCCTTGGGCTTCTTGGCGCCGTACTTGGAGCGCGACTGCTTGCGGTCTTTCACGCCTTGCAAGTCGAGCGAGCCGCGCACGATGTGGTAGCGCACACCAGGCAAGTCCTTCACACGACCGCCGCGCACCAGCACGACGCTGTGCTCTTGCAGGTTGTGGCCTTCGCCGCCGATGTAGGAAATGACCTCGAAACCGTTCGTCAGACGAACCTTGGCAACTTTGCGCAGAGCAGAGTTAGGTTTCTTGGGGGTGGTGGTGTACACACGGGTGCAGACACCACGGCGCTGCGGCGAGTTTTCCATCGCCGGGCTTTTGGATTTGGTCTTTTCGACCTCGCGCCCGTGACGCACGAGCTGGTTAATGGTTGGCATGAATACTGACGTCCCTAAACGTGAAATCTAGCGTGATAAGCGAAAACGTGTTTCCCTTCGGAAATTCCGAAAAGCCTTCAAATGTAGCAGCAAAGCCTGCATGGGGCAAGCGGGTCCGAGCTTTCAGGCCGGGCCCAGCCCCGCCACAACCCTCAACACAGGCACGCTTTAGGCGAGCGGCCGCCGTGCAAGGGCCGCCCCGCCGCATCGGCGGCGCCCCTTCCTGGCAAAGCCAAGAGAAGGGGCTGAGGGCTGCAACTCCAAGCCTGCCCGCGCAGGGGGTTGTATCTTCTACTTGATCCAGAGGCGGATCGCATCCCAGGCGCGGCCGAAGATGCCAGCCTGCGGAACATCGTCGAGCGCCACCAGCGGCACTTCGCGCACCGTCTGGTCGCCCACAACGACCTTGAGCTTGCCGACTTCCTGTCCTTTGGTAAACGGCGCCACCAGCGGGTCTTGGCGGACGACCTGTGTCTTCACCTTGCCGGCGCTGCCTGCCGGGACGGAAATGACGATGGGGTCGGCACTGCCAATCTTGAGGGTGCTTTGTGTGCCCTTCCAGACCGCCGGCGTCTCCACGGCCTGGTTGGCGTCAAAGAGTTTGACCGCATCAAAGGCTGTGTACCCCCAGTTGAGCAGCTTCTGGCTTTCGTTGGCGCGGGCGTTTTCGCTGGTAGTGCCGAGCACGATGGCAATCAGGCGACGCTCACCGACGTTGGGAAAGTCGCGGTGCGCAGTGGCAACCAGGCAGTAACCCGCGGCAGCGGTGTGGCCAGTCTTCATGCCATCGACCGACGGATCACGAAACAGCAGGTAGTTGCGGTTTTGGCTGTTCGACTTCGGCGTACCGGGGTAGAGGTACTGCTTGGCCGCGTAGTAGTGCATGTACTCGGGGAAATCGTGGCGCAGGCGCGCCGTGATGGTGGCGAGGTCGCGCGCCGTGGTGATGTGGCCAGCCTCGGTCAGGCCGTCGGGGTTCTTGTAGGCCGTGCCTTTGAGGCCCATGGCCGCAGCTTCTTCGTTCATCATCTTGACGAACTGCTCGGCCGTGCCGCCCACGCCCTCGGCCAGCGCCATGGTGGCGTCGTTGCCCGACTGGATGACCATGCCACTGATCAAGTCACCGACTGGCACCTGCATCTTGGGGTCGATGAACATGCGCGAGCCCGGCATCTTCCAGGCGCGCTCACTCACCGGAAATTTTTGCTCCAGCGTGATTTTCTTGGCGCGCAGGGCATCAAAAACGACATAAGAAGCCATCAGCTTGGTCAGCGATGCCTGTTCCACCGGCGCGTCAATGTCCTTGGCGGCCAGAATCTGCCCGGAGGTGGCATCCATCAGCAGGTAATTGCGCGCAGCGATCTCCGGTGGCTGCGGCGCCTGAGCGAAGGCACCGCCGGCAGCAGCAACGGCAAAAATGGGAAAGACGAGGGCGCGCAGGGCGCGAAAGATTCGGTTCATGGAGCTCGCGGATGGGTCTAAAGTGAAAAAACGGCATGCCGCCTGGGCGGCACGCAAGCGCATTGCGTCAGCCCGGGGCCTGCAGGTGGCGCACCACCAAATTCTTGAGCAGCGGCAATTGTCCGTGAAAGAAATGCCCTACTCCGGGAATCACGGTAACCGGTAGTGTCTGCGGCCGCGCCCAGTCGAGCACGCTGGCGAGCGGCACGGTGTCGTCGCTCTCGCCGTGCAGCACGAGTGTGCGTGCGTGGGCCTCTGCCGGTACGGGTGCGACCGCAAAGCGGCTGGCGGCCGTTCCCACCAACACGGCGTGCCGCACGTCGCGCGCACTCCACAATTGCGCCAAGGCGTGGCTGGTGACGAAGGCACCAAAAGAAAAACCTGCCAGGGCGATAGGACCATCCGCAGCCACCTGATCCACGACCGCCAGCAGATCGGCAAGCTCGCCGCGGCCCGCGTCGTGGGTGCCAGCGCTCTCGCCTACGCCACGAAAGTTGAAACGCACCGCGGTGTAACCGCACTGCACGAAGGCTCGGGCCAGCGTCTGGACCACTTTGTTGTGCATGGTGCCGCCAAACAGCGGGTGCGGATGCGCCAGCACGGCCACGCCGTGTGCCGCCGCGGCGGTATCGCGCAGCGCCTCAAGGGCGCCAGCTTCGCCCTGCAGGACCAAGCGTTCGGTTTGGGCGTTCAATGGACTACTTTTTTAATAGCTAACAGCGCTTATAGGATAAGCGCTAGAGGCCGATTTGACTGTATTTTTTGGCACATCTACCGGTGCGCACCGAACAGGTTGAGCGTTTCTTAGCGCCCAAGTTCCGGCGGCGTGCGCAAACGCTCGACCACCACGCCGCGCACCAGGTGCGAATCGACGATCTCGTCGATGTCGGACAGGTCCACGTAGCTGTACCAGACGCCTTCGGGATAGACCACCGCCACCGGCCCGGCGGCGCAGCGGTCCAGGCAGCCCGACTTGTTCACCCGCACCTTGCCTGGGCCGGCGAGGCCGGCGGCCTTGACGCGCGACTTGCAATGCTCGAACGCGGCCTGGGCGCCGTGCTGGGCGCAGCAGGCCTCGCCATTGGAGCGTTCATTAAGGCAGAAAAAAATATGGCGCGCAAAGTAGCCGGGCGCTGCGGCAGTGGATTCGCTCATGTCTGCATTCTAAAAGTGTGCCGGGCGCTGCCTCAGCCACGCTCGGGCAGTGCCCGGCGCGAAGCGCGCTGCAGCACGTAGACCAGCGTAACGTAAGGCCAAAGCCAGCCCAGCCATTGGCCCAGGCCGTAGAAGCGGATGAAGCGGCCCTGCTCCCAGTCGACCAGCGTCTGAGCGAAGTAGGCGCTGGTGGGCGCGTCGTTCAGCAGTGCCAGATGCAGGCTGATCACCACCAGCAGCACCACAGCGCAGGCGCGCTGGCGCAGTCCGATGGCGGCCGCCGCGAACAACAGGCCCAATACGATGCCGGCGCGCGCAGGCGCACTCAGCCACGCCCAGGCGTGCGATGGCCCCCAACTCAGCGCCGAGGACAGCGCCGTCACCCCCACGCCTATCACCGCAGCCGACAACAGCAGCGCCACCCGCCGGGCTGGCTGGCGCGCCACGCTGAAGGCGAGCAAACAGGGCGCCAGCAGGCCCAGGCCCACGCAGAGCGCTTCGACCGCAGGCGAGAGCGCCTCCAGCGGCACCTGGCGCACGGGCAGCCAGTCGTAAAACGGTGTGCCATCGAAAAGATCGTCCAGCACAGCTTCGAGTCGCTCGATCACCTGGCCCAATCCAAACGGCTCGGCCGCCGGAAACAGCAGCGCCCACGGCCATAGCGCCAGCAGCACCAGGGCTCCGCGCGCATCGCGGGCAAACCAGCGCGCGCGAAAGCGGCTCCAGTGGTCCAGCGCACCCAGGCGCTCGAGCCCTGCGGCCGTCACTGCGCCAAGCAATATGCCGGCAGAATTCAGCAGCAGATCGAGGTTGGAGGAAACGCGCTTGGGCAGGTAGATCTGCAGGAACTCCATCAGGAGCGACAGCAGCGTCCCGATCACGAACGCCAGTGGAACCGCCGAGCGCGGCCAGCCGCTGCGCGTGAACCCCAGCGCCAGCAGGAAGCCGAGCGGCGCGTAGCCGGCAATGTTGATGGTGACGTCAAAACCCGTCCAGTAATGCGGCAAGCGCGCCACAAGAAACTCCCAGGGCGCGATCCCCTGCGCGCGCCAGCCCTCAAACGGGAACAGGCTGGCAAAGATGATCAGCGCGGTGTACACCAGCGCCAGGGGCCAGGCAGTGGTCTTTTCCATGCGCGCGCCTTAATGCGATGCTGAATAAGTCACCGCGATGACGCGCGCCGTGCATCAGGATGGGATGCAAGGCGCAAACCGCAGCCATAGCCGCGGCTATGGCGAGGATTGGCAACGCCGCAGACCGCCCGAGCTACGGATGCGCGGCGCGTGAGGGGCTTGTTCAGCATTGCCTTAATGCCCTCAGAACGGCTTGACCACCACCAGCACGACGATGGCCAGCAGCAGCAGCACGGGCATTTCATTGAACCAGCGGAACCAGCGGTGGCTGTGCGTGTTCTGCTCGGCGCCAAATTTGCGCAGCAGCACCCCGCAGGCGTGGTGGTAGCCGAGCACCAGCAGCACCAGGGCCAGCTTGGCATGCAGCCAGCCATTGCCCGGCCCTCTGCCGATACCATAGCCCAGCCACAGCCACAGGCCGAGCCCCACGGCCGGCACCGCCAGCAGCGTGGTGAAGCGCATGAGCTTTTTCGCCATTAGCATCAGGCGCTCACGCTCGGCGACCGAGCCGGGCGAGACCATGGCCAGATTGACGAAGATGCGCGGCAGGTAGAACAAACCAGCAAACCAGCTGGTGACGAAAACGATGTGGAGAGATTTGACCCAAAGCATGGGGGCAGTTTAGGCGCCCCGGTGCATCTTGCGGGACTGGTGCACAATTTTCGTATGCATCTCTCCAGCCCAGCCCCCTTTCCTACCGCACGTCCGCGCCGCCTGCGCCGCGACGCTTTCACCCGCAACCTGGTGCGCGAGCACCGGCTCACGGCGCACGACCTGATCTACCCGGTGTTCGTGCACGAAGGCCAAAACATCCGCCAGGCCGTGCCCTCCATGCCCGGCGTGGACCGCCTCAGCCTGGACCTGCTGCTGCCTGTGGCGGAGGAATGCGCCACGCTCGGGATTCCGGTGATGGCGCTGTTCCCCTCGATCGACGCGGCGCTCAAGACGCCGGACGGCAAGGAGGCGCTCAACCCGGATGGCCTGATCCCGCGCGTGGTGCGGGCCCTCAAAAAGGAATTCCCCGGCCTTGGCGTGATGACCGACGTGGCGCTCGACCCCTACACCAGCCACGGCCAGGACGGCCTGCTGGACGACACCGGCTACATCCTCAACGACGTAACGGTGGAAATGCTGACCGGCCAGGCACTCACGCACGCCGAGGCGGGCGTGGACATCGTCGCACCCAGCGACATGATGGATGGGCGCATTGGCGCCATTCGCAACGCGCTGGAAGCCCACGGCCACATCCACACCCGCATCATGGCCTACAGTGCCAAGTACGCCAGCGCCTTCTACGGCCCGTTCCGCGATGCGGTGGGCACGCGCGGCGCCCTGGGCAAAGCCGACAAGAACTGCTACCAGATGGACCCCGGCAACACCGACGAGGCACTGCGCGAAGTGGCGATCGACATCGCCGAAGGCGCCGACATGGTCATGGTCAAGCCCGGCATGCCCTACCTGGACGTGGTGCGCCGCGTGAAGGACGAGTTCAAGGTGCCCACCTTCGCCTACCAGGTGTCCGGCGAATACGCCATGCTCAAGGCCGCCGCGCACAACGGCTGGTTGGACCACGACGCGGTGATGATGGAGAGCCTGCTGGCCTTCAAGCGCGCAGGGGCCGACGGCGTGCTGACGTACTTCGCGCGGGACGCTGCACGCTTACTCCTGAATCGATAGCTGGTTGCGCAATACCAACGGGCGCTAGGGAGCCTCTGCACGAATCGTCGCGCCGTGTGCATCTGCGGCCTCGGGCGATCTGCAGCGTTGCAAATCCTCGCGATAGCTACGGCTATCGCTGCGGTTTGCGCCTTGCAGCTCATCCCGATCCGCAGCGCCCACTTGCCACGCGATTCGTGCAGAGGCTCCCTAGAGGCCAATTTGACTGTTATTTTGGCGCCATGATCCACCAACGAAGCCCCCCGCCACCGTCGCTGCTGGCCATGGCGGGCACGGTGCTGTTCTATATGGCAGTGGCCGAGGCCACGGCCATGCCCCTGCCCGGTCAGGGGTTGGAGCAACTGCTGCAACCGGCCAGCGGGCTGGCCTTGGTGCTGCTGGTTGTGGGTGGGCAGCAACTGGCGCCGGCCCTCTTCATCGGCAGCCTGCTCAGCGGGCTGCTGGCGGGCAATGCGCCGCTGGCCGCGCTGGCCGCAGCGCTGGGCACCGTCACGGCGGCCTGGCTCTCTTGCGCGCTCCTGCTGCGGCAGCCAGATTTTGACAAGGACCATCCCAACTTCAGGATCATTCGGCATGTGCTGCTGTGGGTGTGCGGTGCCGGGGCCGGGGCCGGCGCGCTGGTGGCCAGCACGGGGTTGCTCCTGGCGGGAGAAATCGCCCCCTCCGCCTGGACCGAGCATCTCCTGCATTGGTGGCTGGGGTGCTCGCTGGGCAGCCTGCTGATCGCGCCCATGGCCCTGTCCTACCGACGGACGCTGCGCTTCCCGGAACCCCTGCGCCATGTGGGCGAAGGCATTCTGGTCTGGCTTCTGGCCATGGCTTGCGCTGTCGCCATTTTCGGCAGCACGCACAACCCGGTACTGGCCTCGCTGGCCAACGCCTACTGGATGTTCCTGTTCGTGACCTGGTCGGGCGTGCGCCTGGGTCTGCTCTCCACCACGGCGTTGCTGTGCATGATCGCGCTGCAGGCTCTGTGGGGCACCTACCAGCGCACCGGCTTCTTTGCCCGCGACATCGCCGTCAACCACGGTTTTGGTTACTGGTCGTACATGGTGATCCTGGCGGTGGTGGGACTGTCGCTGGCGGCCTACATCGCCGAGCGCAGGCGCCAGAAAGCCGCACTGCGCGTGGCGGCCATCGCCTTCGAATGCCAGGAGGGCATGCTCATCACCGATGCGCAGGGCGTGATCCTGCAGGCCAACCAGTCGTTCCTGCAGATGTCGGGCTATGAGGCCCACGAGGTATTGGGCAAGACCCCTCATTTCCTGTTGTCCGTGACGGACGCGCCCCCCGAAGGGCCCGCACAGACCGCGCTGGATTTTTCCCCCCAGCAGGCCGTGCAGCGCAGGCAATGGCACCAGCGCAAGTCCGGCGAGGTCTACCCCGCCTGGATCACGCTGAGCCCCGTCAAGGATCTGCAAGCGCACACCACGCACTACGTGGTGACCATGACCGACATCACCACCTTGCTTCAGCAGGAAGCACAGCGCCGCAAGATGGAGCAGGCGCAGCGTGAAGCCCTGGTGCAGGAAGTGCACCACCGCATCAAGAACAACCTGCAGGGCATCATGGGCATGCTGCGTACGCTCGACCAACAGCACCCCGATCTGCACGGCCCCATCACCCAGGTCATCGGGCAGATTCACAGCATCGCCGTCATCCACGGCCTGCAAGGCCGCGCCAACGCCGACCAGGTGCGGCTGTGCGAGCTGACTTGTGCCGTGGCGGCGGGCATTGAATCGCTCTGGCACACCCCCATCCATGTGGACATTCCCACGCCATGGCAGGTATGCCGCATCAACCCCACCGAGGCCGTTCCCGTGGCGCTGGTGCTCAACGAGCTGATGCTCAACGCTGTCAAGCATGGTGGCAAGCAGCACCAGGATGTCCAGGTCGTGCTACGCAAGGGAGCGCAACCGGACCATGTCCACATCACCATCGCCAACCCCGGACAATGGCCTGCATCGCCACCTTCTGCCAAGGGCGGGCACAGCCTGGTGTCGGCGCTCATGCCCCGCAGCGGCGCCACCGTAACACGCACGCAGGAGGCCGACCGGGCCGTGCTGCGCCTGGAATTTTCCCCGCCCGTCATCCATCTCGAACCAGCGCCGCTTGCACCATGACCGAATCTGCCTCCGCTCCCACGCCCACACACCTGCTGTTGGTGGATGATGACCGCCTCATCCTCGCCACGCTGTCGAGCGGATTGCAGGACATGGGCTACCAGGTCAGCACCGCTGAATCCGTGGACGATGCCGAGGCGCTATTGACCGGTGGGCTACGACCAGACTTGGCCATTGTCGATGTGCGCATGCCGGGCCGCGATGGAATGGAACTGGCCGACCGCCTGCGCAACCTGGACCACATCCCGTTTCTGATGCTCAGCGCCTTCAGCGACACCCAGAATGTTGAGCGTGCTTCGGGTTTTGGCGCGCTGGGCTACCTGGTCAAGCCAATGGACGTGGTCCAAATCCGGCCCACCATAGAAGCCGCGTTGCAGCGGGCCCAGGAAATTGACCAGCTGCGCCAGTCCCGTGCCCAACTGCAGGAGGCGCTTGATGGCGACCGCAGCATCAACGTGGCCACCGGCATCACCATGATGCAGTACCGGTTGCCGCGCACCGCTGCGTTCGAGCTGCTGCGCTCGGCTGCACGCTCGCAGCGGCGCAAGCTGGCCGAGCTGGCCAAGGAAGTGATCGACACCAGCGACCGCTTGCACACGGTGACAAAACCGTGACACGAATCAAGGGTTTACCCTTATTAATGGTTACAAGCTCATACAACAAAATCCCCAGCTCTGGCTCACGCCTGCCCCGCCCCGCAGCCTGAGCCCTTGAGGCCCCGAACACGCCTCGCACCCTGCCACGGCCTTGCGCCCGTGGGCACAGGCCAATGTTCGGTTCCTCTACAACCCTTCCCGTACCCACCGTGCACCTGCGTGCACGCATGGCCAGGCGATGACCGGCGCTCCGCTTGCGCACGATGCTGCGCCGTGGCCGTCCACGCCCGGCTCGCCGCAGGGCATGGGGTACAGCCTGTTTTCGCATTTCCGCATTGGCACGCGCCTGGCAGTCTTGATGGTGCTGGCGGCAACGATCAGCGCCCTGCTGGCGGCCATGGGCATCCGGGGGCTAGCGGCGGCCAACGAAAGCCTGCGCACGGTGTACGAGGAGCGCATGGCCCCGGTGCGAAGCCTGGGGCAGATTACCCACCTGATGCTCTCCAACCAGCTTCAGCTGCAGATGGCGCTGGCTCCCCCCCACGCAGCAGGCAGCACGGCGCGGGCCACCTTACAGCCAGACCTGGCACGCAGTGCGGCACAGGCCATAGAGCACAACATGCTCGCCATCGACCGACTCTGGGCCCCCTATGCCGCCACACCGAAGGCGCCGCAGGAAGCCGCGCTGGCAGAACACTTTGCCCACCAGCGCGCAGCCTACCTGCGCGAGGCGGTAAAGCCTGCCATCGACGCGCTGCGCAGCCTGGACTACGCAGGCGCCCAGCACCTGGCCGACACAGCGCGCACGCTGTACGAGCGCGCCAGCCCGGACATCCAGGCTTTAACCGACCTGCAGTTCGAGCTGGCCCATGCCACCTACGAGGCGGGCATACAACGCCACGCGCAAACACGCCAACTGGCGCTGGGCGCGCTGCTGGCCTCCATGGCCTTGCTCGGGTTCCTGGGTGCCATGCTGATCCGATCGATCGTCCGTCCCCTGCAGCAGGTCAGTGCCGTGTTCCGCAAAATTGCCGCCGGGCAACTGGACTCACTCATCGTCGTCGAGGGCAAGGACGAAATCAGCACGCTGCTCTTCGAGTTGCGCGCCATGCAGTCGCGCCTTGCCACCAACGAAAAGGCGATTCATGAGCTGGCGTATTTCGACCCCTTGACCCATTTGCCCAATCGGCGCCTGCTGCGCGACCGCATCCAGAGGGCGCTGGACGCCAGCGGCCAGGACGACCAGCATCGCGCGGTGCTGCTGCTGGATCTGGACAACTTCAAAACCATCAACGACACACTGGGGCACGAAGTAGGCGACCAGTACCTGGTGGAGATGGCCTGCCGCTTTCGCGAGGTCGCGCGCGCGCCCCATTCGGTCGCGCGCATCGGTGGCGATGAATTCGTCGTCTTGATGGACGACCTGCCCACCGCGGAAGCACAGGCCCTTGCGCAGGCCGATACCCTGGCGCGGCAGCTGCTGGCCAGTGCCGCCCGGCCCTGCCTCTTGCAAGGGCAGATGCACCACGGAAGCGCCAGCATCGGCATCTGCCTGTTTCGACGCGGCAACGCCAGCATCCATGAACTGCTCAAGCGGTCCGACACGGCCATGTACCAGGCCAAGAACGCCGGGCGCAACAGCTACCGCCTGTTCGACCCTGCCTTGCAGGCCGATGTGGAAACCCGTGCGGCCCTGGAAACCGCCCTGCGCGATGCGATCAGCGAAGGCCAGCTGGCCCTGCATTTCCAGGTGCAAGTCGACCACGGTGGACAAGCGCTGGGGGCCGAAGTGCTGCTGCGCTGGGAGCACCCCGTGTACGGCCATGTGCCACCCGCACAGTTCATTCCTATCGCGGAAGCCTCCGGACTCATCCTGCCCATTGGAGAGTGGGTGCTGCAGCAGGCCTGCGCGCAACTCGGGGCGTGGGCGGAGCAATCCCAGACCCGGCACCTGGAACTGGCCGTCAACGTCAGTGCAAGGCAGTTCCGGCACCCGGATTTCGTGTCCCAGGTGTGCGAGGCCCTCAAACAGTCTGGCGCGCCGCCCACCCGCCTGGTGCTGGAGTTGACCGAAAGCCTGGTGCTCCACGACGTTGCCGATACCGTGGCCAAGATGCAGGCCCTGCGCCGACATGGCGTGCGCTTCGCGCTGGACGACTTTGGCACGGGCTACTCGTCCCTGGCGCACCTCAGGCGACTGCCGCTGCACCAGCTCAAGATCGACCGCAGCTTTGTGCAGGACATCGTCATTGAACCGGGCGATGCGGCCATCGTCCAGACCATCATCGGCATGGCCCGCAACCTCGGCCTGAGCGTGATCGCCGAGGGCGTGGAAACGCAGGCGCAACGCCTTGCCCTGCAGCGGCTCGACTGCACGGTCTTCCAGGGTTTCCTGTTCGGTCGCCCGCAGCCGCTGAGCGCATTCGAGACCTGGCTGGCCCAGCCCCCCACCCCCATTTCCCTTTTTGCAACGGCCCTTGCAGTGCCACTCAACCCAAGAGAGTTTTCATGAACCGTTTCAAAATCTCGACCCGTGTTGCCGTCCTGGCCGGCCTTTTGTCTCTGCTGCTCCTGGGCATTGGGGGCCTGGGCCTGTGGGGTCTGGCCCAGACCAACCAGGCGCTGCGTTCCCTGTACCAGGACAACCTGGTGACAACGTCGGAGGTGCACCAGATCGAGGCCCTGTTGCTGCGCAACCGTCTGGCGCTGGCCGTGGCCCAGGTGACGCCCGATGCCGCCACCATCCAGTCCAGCACCACCGAGGTGGAAAACAACATTGCAGCCATCACCCGCCTCTGGGACGGCTACCTTGCGCGCCCCCACAGCGCGGAAGAAGCCGCACTGGCCCAACGCTTCACGCAAGACCGCAAGCGCTTTGTGCAAGAGGGCCTTTTGGTGACCGTGGCTGCGCTCAAGGCCAACGACATGCCCGCAGCAGAACGCGCCGTGGTAGAGAAAATTCGCCCCTTGTATGCCCCGGTGGGCGACGAGATCAAGGCCATGATTGCCATCCAGTTCGAGGCCGCCCGCAAGGCCGCCGAAGCCGCCGATACGCGCTACGCCACGATTCGCGCCGCAGCGGTGGCCTCCATTCTTTCCGGCCTGCTGTTTGCCGCACTGTTCGCGGCCGCCCTGGTGCGCGGCATTTCCCGTTCCCTGGGATACGCCATCGGCGTGGCCCAGACCATCGCCCAAGGCGACCTGACCCGCCCGGTCACGGTGCAGGGCCAGGACGAAGCCGCCCAGGTGCTGCACGCACTGGGCGCCATGCAGCAGCAACTGACCGGCATCGTCACCCACATCCGCGAAGGCGGTGAGAGCCTGGCCAGCGCATCGGCGCAGATTTCGTCGGGCAACCACGACCTGGCCAGCCGCACCGAACAGCAGGCCAGCGCCCTGGAACAGACGGCGGCCGCCATGGAGCAGCTCAACGCCACGGTGCACCAGAACGCCGACAACGCCCGCCAGGCGCAGCAGTTGTCGGCCAGCGCCAGCGCAGTGGCCGTCAAGGGCGGCGAGGTCATGGGCCAGGTGGTCAGCACGATGCGCGAGATCCATACCTCCTCGGGGAAAATCGCCGACATCATTGGCGTGATCGACGGCATCGCCTTCCAGACCAACATCCTGGCGCTCAATGCGGCCGTGGAAGCCGCACGGGCCGGCGAACAGGGCCGTGGTTTTGCCGTCGTGGCCACCGAGGTGCGGGCCCTTGCCAAGCGCTCGGCCGATGCGGCCAAGGAAATCAAGACGCTCATCAGCTCCAGCGTGGAGCGCGTGGGCAAGGGCACCGAACTGGTGAACACGGCCGGCACCACCATGCAGGAAGCCGTCACCGCCATCCAGCGCGTGACCACCCTGATGACCGACATCAGCGCTGCCACCGCAGAGCAAAGCAGCGGCATGGGGCAGATCGGCGAGGCGGTGCAGCACCTGGACCAGACCACCCAGCAGAATGCTTCGCTGGTGGAAGAACTGTCGGCCGCGGCACGCAGTCTGCAGGATCAGGCCCAGGGCCAGGTACAGACCATCGCCGTATTCACGCTGCCGCGCGATCAAGGGCCCACCAGCGGCACGGCTGCCGCGTCGCCCAGACGGTTGCCGACACCCACAAGGATGGCTGCCCTGGCGGGCGCACCGCATCCCTTGGCAGCGGCGTCCTGAGTTCCAGCAAAATCTCTTCGAAAAGCATAGCTGCAAGCGCTTACCAGTAAAGCGCTAGAGCCTCTTTTTCCTCATATTTCCCATGCGAACAGAGGCGGCCCACGGCTCCGTACGCAGGGGCGCTAGCCCAGCCGATTACAGGCAATCCCTGGAACGCTACAGCCAGCCAACCTTGCGAAACCGCCGGTACAGCACCAGGCCCGCGATGACGATGGCGCCCAGAGCCGCCGGGTAGCCGTAGCGCCACTTGAGTTCGGGCATGACCTCGAAGTTCATGCCCCAGATACCGGCCATGGCAGTGGAGACGGCAAAGATGGCCGCCCAGGCCGCCAAGCGCTTGTTCGTTTCGGATTCCTCAATCGCCACCATCGACAGGTTCACCTGGATGGCCGTGCCGATGGTGTCGCGGATGGTGTCGATGGAGCCGTTGATGCGCGCCAGATGGTCGTGCACATCGCGGAAATACTCCTGCGTGCTGGCGAAAACCGGTGGCACGCGCCCGCCGTGCAGCTTGTTGAGCATCTCCAGGAGCGGCGCCACCGCGTGGCGCAGCACGGCACTGCGGTGCTTCAGGTCGTACAGCCGCTCAATGTTGCCGCGCGCCGCGCCAGCGGCAAATATCTGCTCCTCGATGCCTTCGAGCTCGGCTTCGAGCAGGTCGATCACCGGGAAGTACCGGTCCACCACCGCATCCATCAGCGCGTACAGCACAAACCCCGAGCCGCGCTCCAGCAAAAGCGGCTCGCGCTCGCAGCGCTCACGCACCCCCAGAAACCCGTGCCGACTGCGGCTGCGCGCCGAGAGGATGAAGTTTTTTCCGACAAACACCGCGACTTCCCCCACGGCCAGGTCGTCGTCGGCAGGCTCAACCAGGTGCATGACCACGAACACCATGTCGCCATACTCTTCGATCTTCGGGCGCTGGTGGCCTTTGAGCGCGTCTTCCACCGCCAGTTCGTGCAGGCCGAATTCGCGCTGCATCTGCGCCAGCTCCTCTGCACTCGGGTCGAGCAGCGCGACCCAGACAAAGGCCTCGGGCTCCTTGAGCCAATGGGCAATCTGGTCCGTACCGATATCGGCCAGCTTGCGGCCGTGTTCGTAAGCAACGCAGTTGATGAGCATGGTGACAGGCTGTGGGTGGGCCACTCAGGCGCTGGCCAGCGCCGCTTCGATATCGCCGGCCAGGTTCTCGGGCGCTTCCTGCGGCGCGTAGCGGCGGATCACCTGGCCATCGGTCCCGACCAGAAACTTGGTGAAGTTCCATTTGATCGCCTTGCTGCCCAAGAGTCCGGGCGCCTCAGCGGCAAGCCACCGGTACAGCGGGCTGGCGGCGGCGCCATTGACGTCGATCTTGGCCATCATGGGAAAACTCACCCCGTAGTTGAGCGCGCAGAACGAGGCAATCTCCTCGTTGCTGCCCGGGTCTTGCCCGGCAAACTGGTTGCACGGAAAACCCAGCACAACCAGGCCTTTGCCGCCGTACTCGCGGTGCAAGGCCTCCAGCCCCTTGAACTGCGGCGTGAAGCCGCAGGCGCTCGCCGTGTTGACGATCAGCAGCACCTGGCCGCGGTAGTTCGACAGCGGCACGGTGCTGCCGTCCATCTGCAAAGCGTCAAAGTCGTAGGCGGTCTGGGCCATGGGGTCCTCTCAGGGTGAATGGTCCATGGTAGCCGCGCCGCGCGTTGCTTGCTGCCGGCGCCGTGGCAGCAGCGCCAGCAAGGCTGCCAGCACGATCAGCGCGCCGCCGGCCAGCATGCGCGGCGCCAACTGTGCGGCGCCCATCAGCCAGGAGGAGGCACTGGCAAACAGCACTTCGCTGAGCATGACCAGCGCCGTGGTGCCGGCGGCCAGGCGAGCGGCCCCGTACTGCAGGCCCAGGTTGCCCAGCATGAACGCCAGCGCCAGGCCGGCCGCCACCCACAGCCAGCCGGCCGCCGGCGCAGGCGGTGCGCTGGCCAGCGCAAGCCCTGTGGCGGCGCAGGCACCGACCGTTGCCATGACAAAACCGCCACTGAACATGGCCACCATGCGGTCGCGCTCAGGCGTCTGGTTGAAGCGGCGCAGGAAGACGTTGGTCAGCGCAAAGCAAAACCCTCCCGCCACCGCCAGCACGTCGGTGGCCGAGAGACCGCTGGCCAGCCGGGAGAGCGGCGCGCCCGGCGGCACCACCACCAGCGCCACACCGGCAAAGGCCAGCAGCAGTCGCAGCAGCGCCAGCGGCGTTGGCGGCTCATCCAGCAACCACCAGGCGAGCAGCACCGACCAGGCGGGCATCAGATAGAACAGCAGCACCACACGCACCACATCGCCCAGCGCCACCGCCCAGTTGAAGCAGATGTTGGTCAGCCCCGCTGCAGCGGCAAGCAGCCACAGTTTCGGCGTGCGCACAAAGCTCAGCGCGCTGGCGGGAAGCGCCACCACCAGCACCATGAGAACCGCCAGGTAGACCAGCGCCGTGGCCCACAGCGGGTGCAGGCCGGCGGCGTTGAGCGTGCGCAGCGGCCACCAGGAGCAGCCCCAGACCAGGGCATTGAACAGCAGGGCGAAAACGGGCAGCGCGCGGGGCATCAAAATATGAAATAAAAATGGGTCTAGCGCTTATCTGTAAAGCGCATACAGCTATCAAAATTATAGTTTTCTTGGCCCCCTGCGCTGCGCAGGGTCGGGACGCGTCAAACGTGCGTATCCTGGCGCGCAATCTGCAGCAGGTGCTCCAGCTCTTCGGTATGGTGGCGGCAGTTGTACTGGTGCCAGCGCTGGATCAGCCACATGGCGCCGGCCACGACAAGGCCGAACACCGCTATCGCACCAAACACCGACAGCCCAAGTTTGAGGGAGAGGCTGTAGAACGCGCCCATTCCCAGCGTCGCCGCCTGCTCGTTGAAGTTCTGCACGGCAATCGAGCGCCCCGAGCCCATGAGGTTGTGGCCCCGGTGCTGCAGCAGGGCATTCATGGGCACCACCAGAAAGCCACCCAGCCCCCCCAGCACGATCAGAAAAGGCACGGCCAACCAGATGCTGTGGATGAAGATCATCACGATCAGCAGAACGCCCATGGCAATGCCCATGGGAATCACGCGGGTGGCGCACTCCAGCCGCATGCGCATCGAGGCCAGTACCGCGCCCGCCGCCGTCCCAACGGCCACCACGCCAATCAGCGCCGAGGCCTGCGTGGTGCTGTAGCCCAGCGCCACCCCGGCCCAGACCAGCACGATCAACTTGAGATTGCTGCTCGCACCCCAAAACAGCGTGGTGGTCGAGAGCGAGATCTGCCCCAGGCAGTCGCGCCAGAGGCGCGCGTTGCACGACCAGAAGTCGGGCACCAGCGCGAGCGCGCTGGCCAGTGCGCCCGACTGCACCGTGCGGCGCAAGGGCCGCATTTCAACACCGGTGTGCGGAATGCGCAGGTTGAACCACGCGGCAACGGCGTACACCGCAATCAAGGCCGCAATCGCCGCTTCGGCTGGCGTGTTCACGCCGGTGTCGATCAGCGGCAAATCAAATTGCAGCAGCAGGCCCGAGAGCTTGTGCCCGACCAGCTGACCGCCCAGCAGAAGACCCAGAATGATGGACGCAATCGTGAGCCCCTCGATCCAGCCATTGGCCTTGACGAGTTGCGAGGTCGGCAACAACTCGGTGAGGATGCCGTACTTGGCTGGCGAATAGGCTGCAGCGCCCAGCCCCACCACGGCGTACGCCACCAGGGGGTGCGAGCCGAACAGCATCATGATGCAGCCGACGATCTTGATGGCATTGCTGATGAACATCACCCATCCCTTGGGCAGTGCATCGGCAAAGGCGCCCACGAACGGCGCCAGCACCACGTAGAACAGGGCGAACATCGGCACCAGGGCCGCACGCTGCCACTCTGGGGAACCTCCGGCGCGCAGCAATTCCACCGCGGCGACGAAAAGTGCGTTGTCGGCCAGCGAGCTGAAAAACTGCGCCGACATGATGGTGTAGAAACCGCGCTTCATCGAATGGCTGAAAGGGTCATCTGGCAGTCGAATGACCAAGTGTGAACGGGTCGCCTGGCAAGAAGCGGCGGTTATATCACGCAGCCTTTTGTTATGAAGACCCTGCCCGAGGCAGGAGGAGTGCCAAAATCATGCCCTTTGCGAGACCCTCGCGCCTGCCCGCCATGCCCCGTCCCATTTGCGCCCACATCCACACCGCCGCCCTCGCCGCCAATCTTGGGCGCGCACGCCGCGCCGCGCCCGACGCGCGGGTGTGGGCCGTGGTCAAAGCCAACGCCTATGGCCATGGCATCGAGCGGGTATTTGAGGCGCTGCGCGCCGCCGACGGTTTTGCCCTGCTTGACCTTGCCGAGGCCGAGCGCGTGCGGCACCTGGGCTGGCGCGGCCCCATCCTGCTGCTCGAAGGCGTCTTCGAGCCGCGCGACCTGGAACTGTGCTCGCGCCTCTCACTCTGGCACGCGGTGCACTGCGACGAGCAGATCGACATGCTGGCGGCGCACAAGACACAGGCACCGCAGCGCGTCTTCCTCAAGCTCAATTCCGGCATGAACCGGCTGGGCTTCGCGCCAGCGCGCTACCGCAGCGCCTGGGCGCGCCTGAATGCGCTGACGCAGGTGGACGAGATTTCGCACATGACGCATTTCTCCGACGCCGACGGCCCGCGCGGCATTGCCGAACAGTGGCAGGCGTTTTGCGCCGCCACGCAAGATCTGCCGGGCGAGCGCAGCGTTTGCAACAGCGCCGCCATCCTGCGCCACGCAGGCGATGCGCGTGTGCGCGGCGACTGGGTGCGCGCCGGCATTGCGCTCTATGGCAGCGCGCCCGACTTCCCCGAGCACAGTGCCGCCACCTGGGAACTGGCCCCCACCATGACGCTGTCCACACGCCTCATTGGCCTGCAGCACCTGCAGGCCGGCGACAGCGTCGGCTACGGCTCGCGCTTTCGGGCCGAAGCGCCCATGCGCATTGGCGTCGCCGCCTGCGGCTATGCCGACGGCTACCCGCGCCACGCCGACACCGGCACACCGGTGCTGGTGGAGGGGGTGCGCACGCGGCTGGTGGGGCGCGTCAGCATGGACATGGTCACGGTAGACCTGGAACCTGTCTTCGCCGCCGGCCTGGCACCGGGCTTTGGCGCCGAAGTCACGTTATGGGGCCGCGCATCGGGCGGCGCCGTGCTGGCCATCGACGAAGTGGCGCAGGCAGCGGGGACCGTGGGCTACGAGTTGATGTGCGCACTGGCGCCGCGCGTGCCGGTCCACCAGGGCTGATCAGACGGCCCTTCACCCTCTGAGAAAAGCTGCCGTTACGCAAGACTGCGTAAGGGAATTCGTGAATTAATGTAACGGTCGCCGTGCCGTACATTGGGTTTTCCCGGAGCTGGCGCCGCCCTTGCTCCTTTTCCCGAGGAGATTCCCATGGCACCCCCTGCTGCCTACAACCGTTCCGTGGCCCGCCGTCTGACAGGTCTGGCCATCGCGCTGGTGACTGTCGTGCTGGTATTGGTCGGCTTGGCCATTTCGGTGCTGACCGAGCGCAGCACGCGCGCCCAGGTGGTGCAAAGCGTGGCCGACACGACGCAAAGCGTGGCCAATGCGCTGAACGCCGCCGACGCCACCAACCGCGAACTGGTGCAGCGCACCATGAAGGGCTTCCAGCGCTACTTCGACGCCAACATGGCACTGGACGAAGCCACCGGCGAGCTGCGCAGCTATGGCGCCCTCGTCAACGACGACCACGGCTCGGTGGATCGCTTTGCCAACGAAACCGGCGGCGTTGCCAGGGTGTACGTGCGCAAGGGCAATGGGTTCACGAGCATCACCAGCTCGGTCAAGGATGCACAGGGCACGCGGGAAACGGCAAGCCCGCTGGCCGGCCCGGCCCTCACGGCCGCCCTGGCGGGCAAGGCCTGGACAGGGCGCACCGTGGTGGCCGGCAAGCCCTACATGGGCTACTACCTGCCGATGCAGGACGCGGGCAAAAAGACGATTGCCTTGCTCTTCATCGGCAACGACATCGGCGTGATGGAACAAATGCAGCAAAAGCAGGTCGCCCAGACGCAGTTCTTCGCGCATGGCGGCACCTACGTGATCGACCCGCGTGACAAGCCCAGCGATGCGGTGTTTGTCGCCCATCCCACGGCACGCGGAAAACGGGTGCTGGAAGCCTTCCCACAGGCCGGCCCACTGCTTGAAGCGCTCGCCGCCGCGCCGGACGGTTATGTCCGCCACGCCGCCAGTCTGCTGGGGAACGACGACAAAGATCCCTGGGCGCTGCTGCGCAAAACCGGCCCCGATGGCCTGTGGGTGGTCGCCGAAGTGCCGGACGCCGAAGCCATGGCGAGCCAGCGCCCGGTGCTGGTCGCCGTCTGGAGTCTCATTGCCGTTGCTGTCGCGCTCCTGGGCGCCGGGCTGTTCGCCATGCTGCGCCGCGGTGTCAGCCGGCCCCTGCGCCAGCTGACCCAGGCGGTCACGCTGGTGGCCCAGGGCGACTTGACGCAAGCCTTCCACACCAATCAGCGCGATGAAATCGGCGCACTGGTGCAAGAGGTCGATGGCATGCGCCTGCACTATCTGCAAATGCTGCAGGAAGTGCGCACCGCCGTTGACAACATCACCACCGCCAGCGCCGAGATTGCCAGCGGCAACCAGGACTTGTCGGCACGCACCGAACAGACCGCCAGCAGCCTGCAGACCACCGCGCAAAGCATGGAACAGCTCACGGCCACGGTGCGCCAATCGGCCGACGCGGCGCACCAGGCCAACCAGTTGGCGGGCTCTGCGGCGGAAGTGGCGGCGCGCGGCGGCCAGGTGGTCGGCGAGGTGGTGACCACCATGGGAGAGATCAACCAAAGCTCGCGCCGCATCGCCGACATCATCAGCGTGATCGACGGCATTGCCTTCCAGACCAACATTCTGGCGCTCAACGCTGCCGTCGAGGCGGCACGCGCCGGCGAGCAGGGCCGGGGCTTTGCGGTGGTGGCAAGCGAGGTGCGCAGCCTCGCAGGCCGCTCGGCCGAAGCAGCGCGCGAAATCAAGGCGCTCATTGGCGCATCGGTCGACAAGGTCGAATCGGGCGCGCGCCTGGTGCAAAACGCCGGTACCACCATGGACGAGATCGTTGGCTCGGTGCAGCGCGTGGGCGACATCATCAGCGAAATCACGGCGGCCGCGTCTGAACAGTCCGACGGCATTGGCCAGGTCAACCAGGCCGTCAACCAGCTCGACCAGATGACACAGCAGAACGCCGCGCTGGTGGAGCAATCGGCTGCCGCTGCACAAAGCCTGCGCGACCAGGCAGAGCGCCTGGCAGGCGCCATAGAGGTGTTCAAGCTGGGTGATGCGCCAGGGGATGGCCGCGCCCTCGGGGCTCCTGCGCAGCACCCCGTGCTGTTGGCCCCGCATGGGGCCGAACACACCGCCGCCTGAGCCCCCACGTCCTTGCAATTTGTCCCCCATACTTAAGGATGTTCTGCATCGCTCTACGCGGGAGGGTGTAGTGCGGATCGGGATGGGGTGCCAGGCGTGTTTCACAGCCCATAGCCGGGGCTATTGGCTGTGAAACGGAGCGACGCAGACCGCCCGAGTCCGTGCTATCGCACGCCGCGAGGAGTTATGCAAGACGTCCTTAAGGCCCTGGACCGACACACCTTTCTCCTTCATGTACGCAGATGTTCCGACCTTGATGGCCACCATCCTGCTGGCCTCGCTGACCATGGCGGCGGTGATGGTGGTGGTGGGGTGGGGCATGCGGCGCGAAGGGCTGCAGCTATGGGCCGGGGGCCTGGCCGTCCATGCGGCGGGGTATCTGTTTCTCGCATTGCGCGGCCAAATGGACCAGACTCTGTCGATCCTGGCGGGCAATGCGCTGACCTCGCTGGCCTTGGCGCTGCTGCTTGCGGCGGTGGGGCGCTTTTACGGAGCGCACCACCGCTGGCTGGCACTGATGGCACCGCCTGCACTGCTGCTCGTGGGCCTTTCCTTGCTGCTGGAGAACTACAGCGCCCGTGTGATCTTGAGCGGCACCCTGTACGCAGCGCAGGCCGGTGCCGTGGCAGTGGCGCTCTACCGGCGCCGGAACGAAACGGTAGGCCGCGGCGCGCGCCTGGTCACGGCGGGGATGGCGGTGGAAGCCCTGCTCATGGCACTGCGCGCGGCCGGTGCAGGCGCTCAGGGAGCGGATCGCCTGCTGCAAACCGGAGCCCTCCAGACACTCACTTTTTTTGGCACCTTTATCGTGCTGCTGGTGACATCGCTCGGTTTTATCTTCATGACAAAAGAGCGCGCCGATGAGGCCAATCGCCTTCTGGCGGCGGCCGACCCCCTGACAGGGGCCGCCAATCGCCGCGCCATCATAGAAGCCCTGGACCGTGATATCGGCCGCGCCATCCGCACGCGCGAGCCCTTGGCCCTGATGATGATCGATATCGACCATTTCAAGCGCGTCAACGATATTCATGGCCATCTGGCAGGCGACGCCGTGTTGCGCAGCCTTGTGAGCCTGATTCGCCAACGCATCCGCACGCAGGATATCGTCGGCCGCTACGGCGGTGAAGAGTTCCTCGTGGTGCTCCCCGACACCTCGCTGGCCGGCGTCCAGCGCCTGGCCCAAGACCTTTGCAACGCCGCCGCGGCGCATGCCACGTCGTACTCCGGCCAGCGAATCACCGTGACCATCAGCATTGGCGTGTTCGGCGGCCGCCTGGAGCCGGGCGACAGCTGGGATTTGCTGATTCACGCAGCCGACCGCGCGCTCTACCGCGCCAAAGATGCCGGACGCAACCGGGTCGAAACGACCCCAGTCCTGCCGCGCGCAGGCACGGCCAGCCCCCACCCGGAAACCTTCCCCGCTACCTTGCAATAGCACGCCGGCACGCCGCGCGGCAGCGTGCGAGCCCCGCCTGTGGTGCAATGGGCGACTTGTCTCGCCCCGAAGGAGTCCGCCATGAACGCCCGCATTGCCCCCGCCCAGCTGCAACCCGCCCAGGCCCTGGAACGCATCAGCCAGGTCTGGGACGAACACATCCTGCCCCAGCTCACCGACTACATCCGCATTCCCGCCAAGTCGCCCATGTTCGCGCCCGACTGGGAGCAGCAGGGCCTACTCGATGCCGTGGTCCGCAATGCCGCCGATTGGGTGCTGGCGCAAAAAATCGACGGACTCGCGCTTGAAATCGTGCGCCTGCCCGGGCGTACCCCGGTGCTGTTCTTTGAAGTAGCGGCGACGCAAGCGCCATCCGGCCAGAGCGTGCTGATGTACGGCCACCTGGACAAGCAGCCCGAATTTTCCGGCTGGCGTGCAGACCTCGGCCCCTGGACGCCCAAGTACGAGGACGGCAAGCTCTACGGGCGCGGCGGCGCAGACGACGGCTACGCGGTGTACGCCAGCATTGCGGCTGTGCAGGAGCTCAAACGCCAGGGTGTGCCGCACCCGCGTATTGTCGGTTTGATAGAAACCAGCGAAGAAAGCGGCTCGCGCGACCTGCTGCCCACCATCGACGCCCTCAAAACCCGTCTTGGCGACATCGCCCTGGTGGTCTGCCTCGACTCCGGCGCGGGCAATTACGACCAGCTCTGGCTCACCACCAGCCTGCGCGGCATGGTGGCCGGCACGCTCAAGGTCGAGATCCTCACCGAAGGCGTGCACTCGGGCGACGCTTCGGGTCTGGTGCCCTCCTCGTTTCGCGTCATGCGCCAGGTGCTTGACCGGCTGGAAGACAGCGCCACCGGCCGGCTGCTGCCGGCGAGCTTTCACTGCGAAGTTCCCGCAGAGCGCCTGGCGCAGGCACGCGCCACGGCGGCCATTCTGGGCCAGGAGATCACGCAGCGCTTTCCCTGGGCGCACTACGACTGCGGCGGCAGCACCGCCTTTGCCCTGCCGACCACGCAGGACCCGGTGCAGGCCCTGCTCAAGCGCACCTGGGAGCCCACGCTGAGCGTCACCGGCGCCGAGGGCTTTCCCGCCTTGCAGGACGCCGGCAACGTGCTGCGCCCCTACACGGCCTTCAAGCTCAGCCTGCGTCTGCCCCCGCTGGTGGATGCCGCGCAGTGCGTGCAGGACATGAAAGCCCTGCTGGAAGACAACGCCCCCTACCAGGCCAAAGTGACCTGGCAGGGCGCCAGCGGCGCCAATGGCTGGAACGCACCCGAGACCTCTCCCTGGTTCGAAGACGCGCTCAACGCTGCCAGCCAGGCACATTTCGGCGCACCGTGCGGCCACATCGGCCAGGGCGGCACGATTCCGCTGATGGGCATGCTGAGCAAAGGCTTCCCCAAGGCGCAGATGATGGTCTGCGGCGTACTCGGGCCGCGCAGCAATGCGCACGGCCCAAACGAATTCCTGCATGTGCCCTACGCCAAGCGGCTCACCGCTGCAGTGGCGCAGGTCATCGCCGCCATGCCCTGATTGGGCCTGCGCCAGCATTGGCGAGAACCCCTATCATGCGGAAACCCTGTCGCCGACACGACCAGCCTGCGCTGCTTGCAAGACCCCCATGTTCGACTTTCCCGCCGCCACGATGCTTCCCTTCACCGCCAGCGACGGCGAAAACCTCGCGCTCTACGACTGGCCGCTGCCCGAAGGCAGCCCGCGCCGCGGCACCGTGCTGCTGGTGCACGGCCTTGGTGAGCACGCCGGCCGCTACGGCCATGTCGCGCAACACCTCAATGCCTGGGGCTTTGCCGTACGCGCCTACGACCAGTACGGCCATGGCCGCTCGAGCGGCCCGCGCGGCGGGCTGAACCACGACAGCCGCCTGCTCGACGATCTGGCCGATTTGGTGGACGCGACGCGCAAGCGCATGGCACCGGGCGAGCCGCTGGTGCTGCTCGGCCACAGCCTGGGCGGCCTGGTGGCGGCACGCTTTGTCTCGCTGCACCTGCGATCCGTGGACGCGCTGGTGCTCTCTTCCCCGGCGCTCGATACGGGGCTGTCGGGGTTTCAAAAGCTGCTGTTGGCAACCCTGCCGCGCCTGGCGCCGAATTTGCGCGTGGGCAACGGGCTTGATGTGCAGGCGCTGTCGCACGACCCTGCCGTGGTGGCCGCCTACCAGGCCGACCCGCTGTGCCACGACCGCATCAGCGCGCGCCTGGGCCGCTTCATTGCCGAAGCTGGCCCAGCGACGCTGGCACGCGCGCCGCACTGGAGCGTGCCCACCCTGCTGCTCTGGGCCGGCGCCGACCGCCTGGTGCGGCCTGCAGGCAGCGCCGCCTTTGTGGCTGCAGCGCCAGTGGCCGTGGTGCAGTCGCAATGCTTTGCGGGGCTGTACCACGAGCTGTTCAATGAGCGCGATGCAGCGCCGGTATTTGCCGTACTGCGCCAATGGCTGGATGTGCACTGCCGCTAAGAGCCTGTTCAAAGCCGCTCCAGGCAAATATTTTGCGGCGAAATTCGGCTCTAGCGCTTATGTGGTAAGCGCCAACAGCTATGCTCTTTGAAGCAAACCACCCAACATTCCCATCAAATCACTGGCATTGCCCAGGCCGCCTGCAGGGGCCTGGCCCTGGGGCGTGAGATGGTCAACCAGGCCGGGCAGCACCTGCGCCAGGCTGGAAGCCGCTTCGCCAGGGTTCAGCCCCATCCGGGCACCGAGTTGCGATACGGCATCGGGCCCCAGTGCCTGCGTGACTTGGTCGCCCGTCACGGGCTGGTTGGCGCCCGTGCCCAACCACGAGGCCACCACATCGCCCAGCCCCGCTTGCTGAAATTTTGCCACCAGGCCGCCCAGGCCACCGTGCCCGCCATCGTCGGCCAGCATGCCCATGACGGCGTGCACCACCTGGGGATTGTTGGCCGCCAGAGCCACCAGACCGCTCAGCGCGCCCAAGGCACCTTCCGTACGCTCGCCTTGCGACTGCGCGTTCATCACCGAACCCAAGACCGAATCAAGCAAACCCATAACGGACTCCTTAAAACAAGCGAACAAGCGCCAAGTGTGCCCCGATGAGGGAGCCGCCGCTTGTCCGCTCCTAGACCGACGGCTGCAGGCGCCGCTGGCGCGCCATCAACCACAGGAGCGCCCCGCCGGTAAGGCACAAGGGCGGCAGAGATGCCAGATTCAGCCAGTTCCAGCCGCTGGTGGTCACCAGGGCCCCAGAAGCCAGCGAGGTGACGGCCATGGTGGCAAAGACGAAGAAGTTGATGGCGCCCTGCGCCCGGTCTTTTTCCTCCTTCCGGTAGGCGGTCAGCGCCAGGGTGGTGCTGCCGGTGAAGAGAAAATTCCAGCCCACGCCGAGCAGGAACAGCGCTGCGGTGAAATGGGCGATCTCCTGCCCCGACAGCGCGATGCCCACACACACCAGATTGAGCAACACACCCAGAAACATGACCGGCAGCGTGCCCACCCGTTTGATGAGGTGGCCGGTGAAAAACCCCGGCGCAAACATGCCGATCACGTGCCATTCGAGCACCAGGGCAGCCGAGTCAAAGCCAAAGCCGCAGACCTGCATGGCCAGCGGCGTGGCCGCCATCAGCAGGTTCATCACGCCGTAGCCCAGCGCCGCGCCCAGCACCGCCACCGCAAAGACCGGCTGGCGCAGCAATTCGCTGAGCGGGCGACCGGCGGGCAACGGCGTAGCGCCAGGCGTGGGCTTGGGCAGGGCTTCGAACCGCACGCCGGCCATGCAGACCATGGCGAGCAAGGCCACCAGCATCAGCGCCATGTAGGCGCCGGCAAACGGCACGGGAAACAGGTTGCGCGTGCCGCTCGCCAGGTTCGGCCCTGCCACGGCGCCCAGCAAACCGCCGGCCAGCACCAGCGAAACGGCCTTTTCACGAAACGCCGATGCGGTCAGCTCGGCTGCGGCAAAGCGGTACAACTGGCCATTGGCGTTGTAATAGCCAGCAATGACCGTCGCGGCGCACAGCAGCCAGAAGTTGGCACTAAAAGCCGCCCAGGCGCACAGCGCTGCCGATAAAAAGGCGACCGCCAGCCCGAGCTGGAACGAGCCGCGCCGCCCCCAGCGCGCCTGGCTGGCCGCGACCAGCGGCGTCGAGAGCGCGCCGCCCACCACATAACCCATGACCGGCAGTGTCGCCATCCAGCCAAACGGCGCCAGTTGCAGGCCCACGAGCCCATTGATGGCGATGAAGACCACGTTGTTGGTCATCAGGAGGCCCTGGCACAGGGCGAGCAGCCAAAGATTTTTCTTCATGGGGGTCGTCATCCTGGAACCGGCCGTTGATCGCTCGTTATCGTCTGAAAAGTCGCATGGCGACCGGCATGGTTGGCTTCGTTGGCGCGCCCCTCTGGGGCAGACAGCGCTAGGCACCCACCAGCACCACGCTGGCCGCACCATGCGGCGTTTCTAGAACCATTCTGCGGGGCCGCGGCTGTCTTTGTCCGTCGTGTGGGCGCCGAGGGGCGGCTTCGATTGTGGCGCAGTCTTGACAAAGGTCAGCGCACAGCGTGCCGGTCGCGCGTATGGTTGCGCGCTATTGCGCAGTCGCCCGGCCCTGCGGCGCTCGCGCTTTTCTCCTGGTCTCCGCATGCACGCCCCCACACCCACCCCCACACCCGAAGCCACGGCGCCCGCAAGCGCGCCGCTCCCGTTTGAACTGGTCTGCCCCGCAGGCAGCCTGCCAGCCCTCAAGGCGGCGGTCGACAACGGCGCCAGCTGCGTCTACCTGGGCCTGCGCGACGCCACCAACGCCCGCAACTTCGCCGGCCTGAACTTCGACGAGGCCGCCATTGCCAGCGGCATTGCCTATGCCCACGCACGCGGCTGCAAGGTGTTCATGGCGCTCAACACCTACCCGCAGGCCGCCAACCCCGCACCCTGGTGTGCCGCGGTGGACAAGGCCGTGGATCTGGGCGTGGACGCCGTCATCCTGGCCGACCCGGGGCTCATGCAGTACGCCGCGCAGCACCACCCCAAGCTGCGCCTGCACCTGTCAGTACAGGGCTCGGCCACCAGTGCCGACGCCATCAACTTCTACCGCGAACAGTTCGGCGTGGTGCGCGCCGTGCTGCCGCGGGTGCTGTCGATGGAGCAGGTGCAGCGCGTCATCGACCGTACCCCGGTGGAAATCGAAGTCTTCGGTTTTGGCAGCCTGTGCGTGATGGTGGAGGGGCGTTGCGCCCTGTCGTCCTATGTGACCGGCGAATCGCCCAACACGCACGGCGTGTGCTCGCCGGCCAAATCCGTGCGCTGGCAAGAGACGCCCAAGGGCCTCGAATCGCGCCTGAATGGCGTGCTGATAGACCGCTACGCCCCCGGCGAGAACGCGGGCTACCCGACGCTGTGCAAGGGGCGTTTTGACGTGGCCGAAGACAAAAACTACTACGCCATCGAAGAGCCCACCAGCCTGAACACGCTCGAACTCCTGCCCGAGCTCATGAAGATCGGCGTGCGCGCCGTCAAGATCGAGGGGCGCCAGCGCAGCCCCGCCTACACCGCCCAGGTCACCAAGGTCTGGCGCGAGGCCATCGACAACTGCCTGGCCGACCCCTTGCGCTACGCCCCAAAAACCGCCTGGATGGCCAGTCTCGACCAGGTGGCCGAGGGCCAGCAACACACCCTGGGCGCTTACCACCGCCCCTGGAAATAATGACGATGCCCGCTTTGAAACTCTCCCTCGGTGCGCTGCAGTACTACTGGCCGCGCCAGACCATTTTTGATTTCTACGAGGCCATCGCCGCCTCGCCGGTGGACATCGTCTACCTGGGCGAGACCGTGTGCTCGCGCCGCCATGAGCTGCGCCTGTCCGACTGGATCGACATTGCCGACCTGATGCGCGATTCGGGCAAGGAGGCCGTGCTGTCCACCCAGGTGCTGCTCGAATCGGGCGTCGAGGTGAGTGCCATGCACAAGGTCACCAGCAACCTGGACTACCTCATCGAAGCCAACGACATGGGCGCGGTGCAGCGCCTGGCGGGCCAGCGCCCCTTTGTTGGCGGTCTGCACCTGAATATCTACAACCAACCCTCGCTCACCTGGCTGGCTTCGCTGGGCGCCACGCGCTGGGTGGCGCCGCTGGAGATGAAGCACCAGGACCTTTCCGCCCTGATCGAGGCCGGCCCGCAGAACCTGCAGACCGAGGTGTTTGCCTATGGCCGCATGCCGCTGGCCTTCTCGGCACGGTGTTTCACCGCGCGCCAGCGCAATTTGCCCAAGGACGATTGCCAGTTCAGCTGCATGGACCACCCCGACGGCCTGATGCTCAAGACGCGCGAGAGCCAGGATTTTCTGGTGCTCAACGGCATCCAGACGCAATCGGCCCGCGTGCACAACCTGGTCGACGAACTGCCGCGCATGCAGCGCATGGGTGTCGCCGTGGCCCGCATCAGCCCGCAGGCCCAGCACACGGGCGAGATCGTCGCCCTGTTCGACGCCGTGCGCCGCGGCACGCTGGCACCGCGCGACGCCCGCGCCCAACTGCAGCCCCTGGTGCCCGACCAGAGCTGCAACGGCTACTGGCACGGCCAGCCCGGCCTGGATCTGGTGGAAACGCCAGCGCTGGCTCCTGCCTGACACCCAAGCGATGCGACTCGAAAAATACGATTCAAAAGTGCCTCTGACGCTTATTGGATAAGCGCTAACAGCTATCAAGATAGAAGCAGAGAACACCACCCCACAAGGAACGCCATGAACGCCTCCGCCTCCACCACCACCTCGCGCCCCTTCACCCTGCCCACGCCCCTGGCGGCGCTCACCGGGCGGCTGCCCGCGTACCCGGGCTCGCTCTTGCTGGTGACGGCGCTCAACCTGGGCGTCGCGCGCCAAATTCCAAGCGATGTGGGCGAGATGCTGCGCGGCAAGCGCCTGCGCATCCAGGTGCGCGATGCCCGTGTCACTTTGGATTTCACCTGGACCGGCAACGCCTTCGCCGCCCGGCCGCGCCAGCGCGAGACCGACCTGTGCATCGCGGCCTCCGCGCACGACTTTCTGCTGCTGGCACAGCGCCAGCAAGACCCGGACACGCTGTTCTTCAACCGCCGCCTGGTCATGGAAGGCGACACCGAACTGGGCCTAGTGGTGAAAAACACGCTCGACGCGCTGGACCTGCCGGTGCTCGACCTGCAGCAGTGGGCGCCGCGCCAGGTGCTCTCGCGCCTCGCCGCCCTGCGCCCCGGCGCACGCCCTGCCGACCCGCTCACCCCCAGTACCCAGCCATGAACAGCGACCACACTGTGTTGCCCCTGGTCTATTCCTGCTCGGGGTGTTCCAGCGCCGCGCAGCTGGCCAACCACGTCGCCCTGCGCCTGGACCGTGCCGGCGTGGCCGAGATGTCGTGCATTGCCGGTGTCGGCGGCGACGTACCCAACCTGGTACGCACCGCGCACTCGGGCCGCCCCATCATCGCGCTCGACGGCTGCCCGCTCAACTGCGTGCAAGGGTGCCTGGCGCGCCATGGCATCACCGCCGAACGGCATTACCAATTGCAGCAGTACGGCGTGAAAAAGCGCCGCCACGAAGATTTCGACCCCGCACAGGCGAGCGCCGTGCTGGCACAGGTGCAGGCCGACCTGCTGGCGCACCCGCTGGCGGCCACCCCGCGCAACACCGACGCGGCGAACCAGGCCGCCGGAGGCGGCCAAGCCCTGCGATTGGCATAAGCTTGCCACCATGGACATTCCCAGCGCACCGCAACGCATCATCGTCGGCATCTCGGGCGCCAGCGGCGCGGTGTATGGCGTGCGCCTGCTGCAGGCGCTGCGCGAATACCCCGGCGCCGAATCGCACCTGGTGGTATCCGACGCCGGCTGGCGCACACTGCGCCATGAGCTGGGCCTGGAGCGCCCCGCCGTTGAAGCCCTGGCACACCAGGCGCACGACGCACGCGACGTGGGCGCCAGCATTGCCAGTGGCTCGTTTCAGTGCGCCGGCATGGTGGTGGCGCCCTGCTCGATGCGCACGCTGGCCTCGGTGGCGCACAGCCTGTCGGACAACCTGCTCACACGCGCCGCCGACGTGGTGCTGAAAGAACGCCGCCGCCTGATCCTGATGGCGCGCGAGACCCCCCTGCACCTGGGCCATCTGCGCAACATGGTCAGCGTGACCGAAATGGGCGCCATCGTCTGCCCGCCCATGCCCGCCTTCTACCTGCGTCCGCACAGCGTGGCCGACATCGTGGATGCCAGCGTGGCGCGGGTGCTGGATCTGCTGGGGGTGCCGCATGCGCTGGCGACCCGGTGGAACGGGGAGACGGCATGGGAAGCCGATGCCCCGGTAGGGCCACAATAAGGGCGGCGATCGCGGCCCGGCACACCGATGGGCCTTGGCACACGTAGCCAGGCCCAGAAACGCTATTAAACTAGTAGCTTGCAGCGCAATACCCATAAGCGGTAGAGCCTGTTTTCATTCAAAATTCAGCGCCATGCCCAGCCACGACCTCCGCAGCTTCCTCACCCAGCTCGAACAGACCGGCGAGCTGCGCCGCATCACCGAGCCCGTCTCGCCGCACCTGGAGATGACGGCCCTGTGCGACCGGGTGCTGCGCGCGGGCGGCCCGGCCCTGCTGTTTGAAAACCCCACGGGCCACAGCATGCCCGTGCTGGCCAACCTGTTTGGTACGCCCGAGCGCGTGGCGCGCGCCATGGGCGTGGACAGCATCGCCGGCCTGCGCCCGTTTGGCGAGCTGCTGGCGTCGCTCAAGGAGCCCGAGGCGCCCAAGGGTTTCAAGGAGATGGTGGGCATGGGCAGCCTGCTCAAAACCCTGTGGAACATGGCGCCCAAGGAGCGCAGCAACCCACCCTGCCAGGAGCTGGTGTGGGAAGGACAGGACGTGGACCTGGCGCGCCTGCCCATTCAGCACTGCTGGCCAGACGACGTGGCGCCGCTCATCACCTGGGGCCTGGTCATCACGCGCGGGCCGCACAAGACACGGCAAAACCTGGGCATCTACCGCCAGCAGGTGCTGTCGCGCAACCAGCTCATCATGCGCTGGCTGGCACACCGCGGCGGCGCGCTCGATTTTGCCGAGCACTGCCGCCTGCACCCCGGCGAGCCCTACCCGGTGGCCGTCGCCATTGGCGCCGACCCGGCGACCATCCTGGGCGCCGTGACGCCCGTGCCCGACAGCCTGTCCGAATACCAGTTTGCCGGCCTGCTGCGCGGCGCGCGCACCGAGGTGGCAAAGGCACTCGGCGTGCCACTCTCGGTACCAGCGCATGCCGAAATCGTGCTTGAAGGCCATATCTACCCCGATGCCGCACACGCCAGCGGCTGGCAGCACGCGCTCGAAGGCCCGTACGGCGACCACACCGGCTACTACAACGAGCGCGCCGAGTTCCCGGTGTTCACCGTGGACCGCATCACCTTGCGCAAGGACGCGCTCTACCACTCCACCTACACCGGCAAGCCACCGGACGAACCGGCGGTGCTGGGCGTGGCGCTCAACGAGCTGTTCATCCCGCTGTTGCAGCGCCAGTTCCCGGAGATCGTCGATTTCTATTTGCCACCCGAGGGCTGCAGTTACCGCATGGCGCTGGTGCGCATCAAAAAGGCCTACCCCGGCCACGCGCGGCGCGTGATGATGGGCGTGTGGAGCCATCTGCGCCAGTTCATGTACACCAAGTTCATCGTGGTGGTGGACGACGATGTGGACGTGCGCCATTGGAAGGACGTGGTGTGGGCCATGACCACGCGCATGGACCCGGTACGCGACACCATGCTCATCGAGCACACGCCCATCGACTACCTCGACTTCGCCTCGCCGGTCAGCGGCCTGGGCAGCAAGATGGGGATGGACGCCACGAACAAATGGCCGGGCGAGACGCAGCGCGAATGGGGCCGCACCATCGCCATGGACGCCGATGTGGCGGCGCGCATGGACGCGCTGGCTCAAACGCTGGGGCTTTGAGCGCCAGGCTCTGAAACGGCAGCCGATACCGGCCGCGCCGCTGGCACGAACGCATCCGAGAAGCATGCCCCCTCGGCGAGCCCCTGCGCCAGGAAGGCCGGCACCGCGGCCTCCACCATGCGCACCGAGCCACACAGGTAGACCTCGTGGCCGCTGAGGTCGGGGAAATCGTCCAGCATGGCTTCGTGGACCAGGCCAATGCGCCCCTCCCAGCCGTCGCCCGGCACAGGTTCCGACACCACGGGCACGACACTGAAGTTGCTGTGCTCGCGCTGCCACGCTTCGCACAGCGAGAGCATGTACAGATCCTTGCGGTCGCGCACACCCCAGTACAGGCGCATGGGCCGGGTGATACCGCGCGCAAAGGCGTCTTCCAGAATGCTCTTGATGGGCGCAAAACCCGTGGCGCCGGCGATAAACAGTATGGGCTCGGTGCCGTCCCGCAGCGTGAACTGGCCGCGCGGGCCTTCAAAGGTGACGGTATCGCCCACCTGCATACCGTCGAACACATGGGTGGTGAAACGCCCGCCCGGCACCAGGCGCACGTGCAGTTCGATGAGCGCATTGTTCTGGGGGGGATTGGCAAACGAGAAGGCGCGGCGCTGGCCATCTTCCAGCACGATGTCGATGTACTGGCCCGCCTCGAAGGGCAATCGCTCGGCGCCGGGCAGCTCCAGCCGAAGGCGCATCACATCGTCGGCCAGATGCTCCATGTGCACAACGCGTGCCTCGTACTGTGGCACTTCGGCCGCACTGGCGCCGGTGAAGCCATCGACCGCGATCACCACATCGCCATTGGGCACGGCGCAGCACATCAGCGCCAGTCCACGCGCCAGTTGGGCGTCCGACAGCGCCGTCTTCTGGTAGGGGCGGTGCTCCACCGTGCCCTGCTCCATGCTGCACAGGCACAGGCCGCAAGCGCCATTGCGGCACTCGTAAGGCAGAGCGAGACCGTCGCGCAGGCCGGCGTCCAGCAGCGTCTCCCCAGGGCGCAAGGTGAACTCGGCGGCGCTGCCATCTTCGCCGCGCACCGTGGCATGCAAGGTGCCCTGGCCTTTGCGGCGCGGCTGGGGCCACAGCGGCAGTAGCAGCAGCACCAGCGTGACGCCCGACACCAGCGCCCACACCTTGCCTAGCGGCCATTGGCTGATCAAGGGGTAGATCGCCAGCAGGAACCAGTCGAGCTTGACGCTCATGACCGCCCTGGCCAGATCGGCTGCGCCGCCCTGGCTGTCCACCGGCGCCACCAGTGCCATGACCAGGAAGGTCAGCACCAGGCCAATGACGATCGGGCGTGGCGGCGTGGTGCGCGCCTTGGGCACGCGCTGCACGTGGATCCACATCAGCAGCAGCACCACCAGCGGCAAGCCGATATGCAGAAAGGACAGCAGCGAGAAAAAGCGGTCGCTGACGCTGTCGGCGTAGACGAAATTGCGCATCAGCGTGCCGCTGAAGGGCGGCAGCCAGTCAAGCCACTCGAAGCTGGAGACGGTCACGTACTGCGCCAGCGTGTCCCAGGGCAGCATGTAGCCGTTGGCACCCGAGGCGTAGACCAGCCAGATCAGCGCCACCCCGGTGACCCAGGAAAACCAGCGGAAGCCGTGGAACAGGTTGAACGCAAAGTAGCGCAGCATGTGCAGCACCATGGTCAGCACCATGGCGTCCGACGCGTAGCGGTGCACGCTGCGCAGGATGCCGCCCAGCCACCACTGCCCGTGCGTGATCGACAGCACCGAGTCGTGGGCGCCCGAAACGCCGGTCTCGAAGAACGCGTACAGGTACAAGCCGCTGCCGCCCACAACCCAGAACAGGAAGAAGGTGATGGACCCTAGGTGGTACAGCGGGTTGATACGGTCGCCAAAGGCACGGTTGAACAGCGCCTCGACGCGCATGAAGAGCCACTGCAGGGCTGCCTGGAACACTTTCATGAAGAGACCACCATTTCGCTGCCATCCGCCTGCGCGGCGCCTGCACGCATCGCCCGGACGGCCACCACAATGAACAACACCCCACCCACGATGGCCACCAGCCCACCCAGCCCCATCAGCGCCATGCCGGCCACCTCGCCGCTAGAGCGCAGCACTTGCTCGGCGCCCGCCACCTTGCGCTGCACGCCGTAGCCACCGGACCACACCAGACCGATGATGTGCATCAGCTGCCCCAGGCCGTAAACCCAGGGCTGCGCCACTGCGAGCCGCCCTTGCGGCGCTGCATAGCCGAGCGCCGGCAGCAAGTGGTAGACCAGCCCCATCAGCGCCAGCGTCACGCCGACGATGCAGCCGTGGTAGTGCGCCGGGATGCGCACGTTGCTGCCGCTGATGAAGATGCCGATCACCCCCCCAGCGCCAAACAGCAGGATGGACGCCAGCACCGCCGCACGCAGCGGGTTCTGCGTGGCGTGCGAGAGCGGCTGGCGGTACAAGGCCACCACCACCGCCAGCGCGACCGGGACGATGGCCGTGCCGCCGCCGGCGCGCATCGCCCAGGTGAGCAGCGCCCGGTGCTCGACCGAACTGATGTCATAGGCCAGGTAGGCCCAGGGCGTGACGAACACCCCTGCCAGCGCGAGTGCGAACATGAAAACCGTGACACGCGGGCTCAGCAGCAGCCGCGCGCCGCAGGCGTTCGCCAGCCACAACCATCCCACCAGCATGAGCAGCGTCCAGGTGAACTGGAGCACATGGCCGCCACCCCAGAACAGGATTTCGTAATACGCCTTGCCGGGCAGCACCAAGGGCAATTTGGCCAACGACCAGCCAAAGGCCAGCAACGCCACCACCGTTGCCACAGCGGCAGCGTCCAGGCCAAAGCCGAGTGCGCCGTGCCCGCCAAACGCCACCCCGAGGCGCGGCGCCACCAGAATGCTGCGCAGCGCGAGCACCCCCACGCCCAGGCCAAACACCACGAGACCGACCAGGAACAGCGGCGAGTGCAGCACCGGGATGTAATTGGCCATGATGGGCTCGCCCCCATTCAGGAAGGGCGCGACCGCCATCGCCAAGGTGCCGGCCGCACAGGTCCACAGCGCGGCCCAGCCCCAGCGCAACCCGCGCGGGCTGCCGTGCAGGCTCCAGAGCAGGCCCGCCATGGCCATGAACCACACCAGCACCGAGAGATCCACGTGCAGCACCAGCGAGGTATGAAAGAAGTCTGCCGCTGGCAGCAGTCGGTTCACCCCCGGCGTGCGCGAGAGGACCAGCAAGATGGAGAACAGGCCCGAGCCCACCAAGGCCGACACGCCGAGCCAGAGCCAACTGCGCGCCAGAGCGCGGCGCGCGTCTTGTGGGACAGCCAGCGAATAGTCGGCCGCCACACGAGCTGGTACAGGGCGCGCAGAAGGCGCCCCAGTGGACACCAAAGAAGAAGGGGCCAAGGCGCTCATAGCAGGACGATGCCTCCACGCTCAGGATCGAAGTCGATCACCAGCACCTGGGCGGGCTTGAGGTCAACGGTGGCTTCGTGCTGGTAGTTGAATCCACTGGTTGCCGTGGTATCGCGCAGACGCACGGTGATGCGGTGCGTGCCCGAGCGCACTTCCAGGCGCTTGTACACGGTAGAGGCGCCGTCGCGCGAGAGCCCGGACGGCGCAGCCGTGTAGCGGTAGGCGGTTGCGCCGTCGATGTCGAGCTCCACCGTCACGGGCGCGCGCTCGCGCTCGCACTTGAGCGGCGCACGCATGTTGGGCGCCAATTTGGCGAGCTCCGCCGCCGTGTAAGGGCGGCACTCTGCGATGCGCTTGCCGTGGTGGACGAAACTGAGCTTGATCAGCGCCTCATCCGCGGCAAGCGGGGCATACGCCGGCCAGTGCGAAAAAACGCCGATCAACAGCGCAAAACCGCCGTACAGCAGCGCCTGGCCTGCCAGGACGAAAACGCGATTCATGCAAAAAACTCCAAGGGAACGAAAGGTTCTGCCGCACGCGCGCGCAGGGCTGTCAATGCCGCCGCGAGTGCCGCCTCATCACCGGCATCGGCCGCAACCAGCGACCACGCCTGCCGCGGCACACCGGCACGCAGGCGCGGCTCGCGCTGGCCGAGCAGGCGTTCGCGCGTCCAGCGCTCGCCCAGACGGAAAGCGCAGCCACCCTCGCGACACGTCGCAATCAGGACGCCATTGGCTCCAGCGCGCAACGCGTACTCAACGAAAGACGGCGGCAGCAGGCCGGTGCACACCAGCGGCAGCACCAGCACGCCCTGCGCAGCAAGCGCATCAAGCTGCGCACCCTGCGCACAGCCAAACACCACGTAGCGCTCGGGTCCGGGCAAGGCGGCCAGGCCGGCGAGCATCTGCTGGCGCAGCGCATCGATGGGCCATTGCGGCATGTCGATGCCTGTGTGCAGCACTTGTGCGCTGCGAAACGGTGTGGACGAAGGGCAGGAACCCACGCAAATACCGCAGCTGGCGCACAGGTCGCTGCGCACCTGCGCCAGCTCCATCCCCACGCGGCCGCTGGGGTGCGGCACCATGGTGATGGCGGCGTAGGGGCAGTCTTCCACGCAGCGGCGGCACCCACTGCAGTGGGCTGGGTCTACCTCGGCCACCAATTGCGCCAGCGCGATCGGGCGCCAACCGGTGTGTGACGTTGCGGGCGAGCGCACCTGCGCCTCCTGCGCACGGCCCTCAGGCACCGCAACGCGCCGCCGAAAGCCGAGCCAGGGCAGCGCCAGCAACAAAGCCAGCGTGGCGCCCAGCAGGCCCCAGACCAGCGCGGCGGAGGTGGCGGCGGTGAGCGGATGGATGAACAGCAGCAACCAGTCGTAGGCCAGCCCTGCAGGCACCGTACCCAGATCGGCAGGCCCCTGGCTGCGCACGGGCACAACGGCGGCCAGCACCAGCAGGGCAAGCGCGCTCCCAATGGCCAGCGCACGCGGCGGAAAGACCGCCGGGCGGCTGATGCGCTGGACATGGAACCACAGGCCAAACACCAGCAGCAACGGCACACCCAGGTGCACGAAGACAAACAGCGAGAACAGTCGGTCGTTCAACTGGGTGCCGCCCAGAAAGTTACGCGAAAGTGGCGAGGCCAGACCCGGCAACGCGTCCAGCCACTCGGCCGTCGCGGTCGCGGAAAACTGGCCCAGGCGGTCCCAATTGAGCCAGAAACCGCCGATGGCACAGACAAACATCAGCGGCAGCAGTGGCACGCCCGTCAACCAGGAAGGCGCGCGAAAGCTGCGGAACCGCCCCAGCATCCATTCCCGCACAACGTGGGCCAGCACCACGACCACCATGGCATCTGCGCTGTAGCGGTGCAAGCCACGCAGAAGACTCCCCCATTGCCGGGGTTCGCGCGAGAGCATGTTGATGGACGGGTAGGCGCCACTGGCCGAAGTGTCGAGCACCGCATAGAGCACGGCGCCACTGCCCACGAGCAGCCACAGCAACCAGAACCCCAGAGCCCCCAGGTGCTTGAGCGGATTGCCGCTGGTGCCTGCCAGCGCGTCGAAGCCGTGCTCCAGTGCGCGCCACAGCCGCGCCGGCGCGCTGGGGACCGGCACGATAGGGAGCAGGCTGGATGAAACGGTCATTCGCCCGTATCTCAAGCGCGGCGCGGGCGCGCAGGCGGGCGCTGGCGGGCACTGCGGCGGCTCGCGCGCCACTCGTTGAAGAAGAACACCATCATGACGACAAAGAACGTCAGGCCGCCGGCAATCTGTATCGGCAAGGTGTAGTCCACGCGGTAGTTGCCAGTTTTCGCGTCGTACACCGTACACACCAGGCGAACGCGCTCCCACAGCCCCTCCAGCACGCGCTCTCGCGCTACTGGCGCACCTGCCAGCAGCAGCCGCAGCGGCTCGCCGAGATCGGCCGCATTCAACTGCTCGCCATAGATCTGCCGCACGATGCGTCCTTGTGCGTCCACCAGACTCAGCTGGAGCACATGGTCAAAACCCGCCGTGGTGGGCTGGAACAAAAACCCGAAATCGCGCGCCAGCGCCGGAACATCGGCAGCACGCGGGCTCAGAAACTCCCAATTGCCGGAACCGATGTTGAACTTTGCGGCAAAGGCCTTGAGCGCCTGGGGCGAATCCTCAGGCTGGTTAAAGCCAATGCTCACGACATTGAACTGCCCGGGGCCCACGCTCTTTTCCAGCGCCTGTACCGCCTGTTGCAGCGCACGCGTCGTGCCGGGGCAGATCTGAAAGCATCCGGTATAGATAAAGCTCACCAGGAGTGGCTTGCCCCGGTAGCCCGAGAGAGCAACCGTGCGGCCATTGCGGTCGCGAAACAGGTGCTCGCCCAGCTCTCGTCCGACAGCGTCCTGGCTGGCGCGCAAGGCGAGGCGGACATCGAAACCGTGCGCCGACCCGGGCGGCACGGCCTCTTGCGCCTGCACAGGAAGCGACAGCGCCGCGCCGCACCCCATCGCCCACGCCAGCAGCAGCGCAGCAAGTGAGGGACGACAGCGCATGGGCAACTCTCGTTCAGCGGACCAGGCCGTCGATGCAAGCTGCCACCAGCAGGGTGCTCAGTTGGATCAGGGAGGCAAAAAATGCCGACATCGCATGGGGCCGCGTCACTTCACGCGCCAGCACCCAGGCCTTGTGCACGAAGTGCAGTCCACCACCCAACGCCCCGACGGCATACACTGGCCCCGCACCCCAGAACACGGGCAGAAGAGAGGCCACCAGGAGCGCCACCGTACTGGCCAGCACGATGCGCGCAGCGCGCTCGTTGCCGACCACCACCGGCAGCATGGGAACGCCCGCCTGCGCATAGTCCGCCCGATTGGCAATAGCCAAAGACCAGAAATGCGGCGGGGTCCACAAAAAGAGCACCAGGGCCAGCAGCAAGGGAAGCGGCCCGAGCGTGGGATTGACGGCCGCTGCGCCCGCCAGCACGGCGAAGCTGCCAGCCAGGCCGCCGACGACAATGTTCAGGGCACTTCGGCGCTTGAGCCACACGGTATAGACAAAGGCGTAGAAGAAGGCGCCCAGGAACACATACACCGCCGCCGCGCCATTGAGCACCAGCCAGGCAGCGGCCACCGCACCCACCAGCATGGCGCCCATCAGCACCAGCCAGGCCGGGTGGTGCGGCAGTGCGCCGGTGACAAAGGCCCGCCGGCGCGTGCGCGCCATGAGCTGGTCGCTCTCGTGCTCGACGTACTGGTTGAAAGCGCCGGCGCTGGCCGACGCGACCAGCACCGACAGGGCCAGCACCAGGACTTGCAGCCAGCTCGGCGCCGGGCCTGGCGTCACCACCATGCCCACCAAGGCGGTGACCATGATGAGCGAGCCGATACGCAGCTTGAACAGCGAGATCACGTCGCGGGTGCGTTGCACAGCCAGGCTGCGCGCGGGGTGGAGCGTGTCGGTGTGCATGGCTTGCCTCCGTTTCAGGACAGGCCCCACAGCTGTGCGAGGTACTTCCAGTTGATGAAGTAGTACAGGACAAAGGCCACCAGGAACACCATCGCCAGCACAAAGGTGCCGGGCGCCGTGAAACCGGCCGAGCCGTAGGTCTGCGCAGTTGCCGTCGGTGCAGTGGGCGGAATCGGCGTAAAGCGAGGGCTGACCACGCCCTGGTCAAGCTTCTTGCCCCACAGCAGCGAACCGACCGTGATGTAGATGAACAGCGCCCCGCCCGTGATGGCCGCAATGCCGCCAATGCCGACCAGACCCATCATCAGGTAGGCCGCTCCCGGCCATTCGTAGGCCAGCGCAGCGCCAGAGAACGCCATGTCCCAGTGCCGCCGCGAGACGCCCAGGGTGCCGGCGCCCATCATCACCAGGCAGAAGAAGTACATCGAGAAACCGAACAGGTAAGGCTGAATCTTGGCCAAACCCGGCGCAATCGTCTCGCGCCTGAACAACACCGGGATCAGGAAGTACGTCAGCGCCATGAACGACAGCGTGGTGCCAATCACCACCGTCGCGTGGAAGTGGCCCGGCACGTAGATGGTGTTGTGGATGAGGAGGTTGAGCTGCTCGGTACCCATCATGACCCCCGAAATACCACCCAGGAAGCCAAAGCCAATGATGGAGATGAACACCCCGGAGAAAGTCGGGTTGCCCCACGGCGCCTTGCGCAGCCACTCGAACAAGCCCTTGTTGTAGCCCTTGGCGCGCTGCGCCACTTCCATGGCCCCGGGAACCGTCAAGCCGTGGATCATCGAAGCCAGCACGGCAAAGTACATGAAGTAGCTGGTGTTGACCACTTTCCACTCGGTGCTCACACCGGGGTCGGCCAGCAAGTGGTGGGCACTGGCAAGCTGCAGGAAGAAGATGTAGAGCAGAAAAGCGCCACGGCTCACCCGCTCGGACATCGGCTTGGCGCCGAACACCACGGCGGCCACCATGTACCAGATCGAGATATGCGCCGCCACGTTGATCTGCTGCGACGAGTGGCCAAAGGCCCACCAGATGGTGCGGTAGATCAGCGGATCGACTTCCTTGATGAGCCCGATGGACAGGAAGAACGTCGGGATCAGGATGATGGCGCCGGAGACGATGGTGAACACCGCAATGATGGCCGCGACGATGGCGCCAAAGGTCACCAGGGGCACCGAGCCCTGGTAGGTCTTGTCGCGCTTGGCGACCACCAGGGTGCCAAAGAACACGAAGCAGGCAATCAGCGCGCCGACGGCAAAGAGGATCAGGCCCAGGTAGAACCAGGGCGTGGCCATCATCGGCACGTAGGACGTCATCATCACGCTGGAGTTGCCACGGAACACATCGATGTTGTTCATGACGGCGCCGATCAGCATCAGCGCGTAGGCCAGCCAGGCGATTCTTGGCGTGGCGATCCGGCATCGCAGCAGCGTCGACGAGCAAAAGTACAGCACAGCGACTTCAAAGAAGATCATCCAGAAGATGAGCATGTTGATGCCGTGCGCGGTAAGCACCGTGTAGAAGGTGTCGGCAGCCAGCCAGTGCACAGCAGGCCAGCGGGTCAGCACCACGCCAATGGCGAGGATGCCGCCAACGAGCAGCGCGACGACAGCCGTCACCGCGTTGAACTTCATCAAAAGCTCGGCATTGCGTTCGAATTGCAGGCCCGAGCGCGGGCAGGTGCGGTAGGTAGTGGCGCTGGCAGACAGCGCGGCAGAAGTTGCAGCCATGGTGTTGTGCTCCTGCTATTTCACGTAGAGGCGTCCCACCATCGTGTGGTGGTTGATGCCGCAATATTCGTTGCACACAATCGAGAACTGGCCCGACTGGTTGGGCGTGATCTTGACCACGTGCTCGTACCCAGGCACCACCTGGATATTGATGTTGGTGGGCTGCAGCGAGAAGCCGTGGTTGTAGTCCATGGAAGTCAGGTGCAGCTTGTAGGTTTTGTCTTTCTCAAGCTCCAGAATGGGCCTCCAGGCCCAGAGGCGCGCGGTGAGGTAGATGTCGCTGCCCACGGGCGGATGCACCACCGGAATCTTCTCGTCGGTTTCGGTGCGCACGGTGTATTTGTCCACCATGGCCTGTGCCTTGGCGGCGAATTTGTCCGGCGTGGTTTTGTAGGTTTCCGTGGAGAGGTTCTGCTTGCCGTAGACATGCCAGAACACCATCATGAGGAACATGACCATGCACCAGGCAAAGGCAATGGCGATCCAGACGGCTTCAACGCGATCAAGCGGGTGTTTCCACCAAAGCCGCTCTGCGGGGGGAAGAATGGCACTCATATGCGGTTCTCCCTCACTTGGCCACGGGGATGGTCAAGATATCGATCACCCCCCAGAGTGAGTACACGATCATCGGGACCATCACCCCGATGAACAGAAGCAGAAAGGGGTTATCGAGCAGTTGCTGAAGCATCGGCACCTTCTCGTTCTCGTCGTCATGGTGTTCCATGTTGTCTCCTCGGTTACCAAAAGGTGCAAACCATTTTCCGGTTTGAAATCCGCATAGGCTTGATTTGCAACAAGGTCCATAGGCGCCAGCACTAGTGGTAAACACCTGGAAGTCCGCGCAAGCTGCGTGGTTTTGAACAAAATCGGTGCTGCCAAAAGCGATGCTCCTACCTCCCTTGCCCCCTTCTACCGATCCCTTTGGGCGCCGGCGCACGCTTTTGCAGCGCGCCGCCTGGCTGTGCGCGCTGCTCGTGCTGGTGGTGACGGGTTTGAGCGCCTTTTTGCGCCATAGCAGTGCCGGGTTGGACTGCACGCCATGGCCGGCATGCCATGCCCGCGCAGCCCGCGCCGAGGCGGCGCGCGCACCGCCCAGCGCTGCCGAGCACACGGCACGCGCCGTGCACCGCGCCGTGGCCTCGTCGCTGCTGCTTCTGTTGGCGGCCATGGCAGCCTTCGCCTGGCGGCGCAGCTTGCGCCTGGCCGCCGAGGGGCGCGTCGTCCTGGTTGCGCTTGGCTTGGTTCTGTTTCTTGCCGTACTCGGCCCCTTCACCGCCAACACGCGTGCGCCGGCGGTGACGCTGGGCAACCTGTTGGGCGGCCTGCTGCTGTTTGCTGCGTGTGTGCGATTGGCGGTGCCACCAGGCGCCATGGGCGAGCAGCAGCGCCAACGCCTGCACCTTTGGTCCGTGGTGGCAGGGCTTGTCCTGCTGCTGCAGATCGGCCTGGGCGCGCTGGTGAGCGCAGGCTACGCAGGCCTGAGTTGCCCGCAGCTCTCCAGTTGCCGCCCCGGCGCGGATGGCTGGGCGGCACTCAAGCTTTGGCTGCCTCCCGGTGAAGGGGCTGGAATGCCGGAATACGCCGCGGGGATGGGCGTGCATCTGCTGCACCGCTTGGCCACGCTGGCCACGCTGACCGCGCTGGGGATGCTGGCGCTCTCGGCCTGGCAGGCCAAGCGACGGCGCGAGGCGGCTTTGCTCATGGCTCTGGCAGCGCTGCAAGTGGAGCTTGGCGTGACGCTGGTGCTCGCCCAATTGCCCCTGGCCGCCGCCCTGGCGCACAACCTGCTGGCCGCCCTGCTGCTGGGAACCGTGGCAGCGCTGGCCGCCCGCAGCGCGCCGCTGTCGCCTCGGTTGTGACGCGGCGCTGCCGCGTTGCCCACAATCGCGCATGGACTTCGCCCCTTCTCCCCGCGCGCAGGAAATGCTGCAGCGCTTGAATGCTTTTCTGGAGCGCTACCTGCTGCCGCACAACGCTGCCTGGCACGCGGCGGCGCAGGCCGGTCAGTTCCCCCCGCCATTTTTGGACGACCTGAAGGCGCTGGCGCGCGAAGAAGGTTTGTGGAATTTGTTCCTGCCCGGCTTGCAGGAGGATGAACCCGGCACCCGCCTTGCCAACCTGGATTACGCACCGCTGGCCGAATCCATGGGGCGCCTGCCCTGGGCGGCCGAGGTTTTCAACTGCAGCGCGCCGGATACCGGCAACATCGAATTGCTGCACCGCTTTGCTTCGCCCGAGCAGCGCACGCAATGGCTGGAGCCGCTGCTGGGCGGACGCATTCGCTCGGCCTTTGCGATGAGCGAGCCTGACGTGGCGTCGTCCGACCCGACAAACCTGCAGACCACCGTGCGCCGCGATGGCGATGCGCTGCTCGTGAGCGGGCGCAAGTGGTTCATCACCGGCGCAGCACACCCGAACTGCCGCTTGCTGATCGTCATGTGCCGCAACGCCGACGACGCAGCCGAGGAGGCCGGCACGCACCGCCGCCACAGCATGGTGCTGGTGCCGCTGGATGCGCCAGGCGTGCACATGGTGCGCAATATCCCCGTGCTGCACCACCACGCACCCGAGGGGCATTGCGAGCTCCTTTTGCAAGACGTGCGCGTGCCCCGCAGCGCGCTGCTCGGCGAGTGGGGCGCAGGCTTTGCCATGGCGCAGGCGCGCCTGGGGCCTGGGCGGGTTCACCACTGCATGCGCACGATTGGGCAGTGCGAACTCGCCTTGCAACTGGCGGCCGAACGCGCGCTGGAGCGCAAGATGTTTGGCAGCTACGAATCGGGCTTTGCCAACGTGCAGGACTGGCTGGCCGAGTCGCGCATCGAAATCGACCAGGCCCGCCTGCTGGTGCTGCACACCGCGTGGCGGCTGGACCAGGCAGACGCTGCGCAGGAGGCGCAACTGCGGTCACAGATATCCGCCATCAAGGTGGTGGCCGCGCGCCTGCAAAGCCGGGTGGTGGACCGTGCCATGCAGGTGTTTGGCGCCATGGGCCTCTCGCCTGACACGCCGCTGGCACAGTTCTGGACCTGGGGCCGCGCCCTGCACCTGATGGACGGGCCGGACGAAGTGCACCTGCGCACCGTGGCGCGCCACGAACTGGCACAGGCACGCAGCCGCATGGGCGAGGGCAGTGCCTGGTTCACCACGCCCGAGCAGATGCGGGCGGCGCCGCGTGTGCGCTGAATACTCTAATTTTGATAGCTTGCAGCGCTTACTGCATAAGCGCTAGAGGCCAAAAACACCTAAACTTTTATCGGTTGAGCGAGCCGCTTGCGGCTCGCTTGCGCAGCAGCGACTTGAGGGTGCGCTCAGCCGGGTCATTTCAGGGGTACCGTGGGATGCCGCGTGCAGGAATTTCCTTGCGGATCAAGCTGCCACCGACCTTAACCACCCTGTGGATTTTTTCCTGTCTTGCCAAAAAATCGACGGTACCGTAAGATAGTAATCAATTACTCGCTTACAGAATGCCCCTGTGAACCCACGCGCCAAACCCTTGCCTGCGGACGAGCGCCGCGCCGCCACCGTGGAGGCGGTGGTGCAGCTCGCCGCCACGCAAAACCCCAGCGACATCACCACTGCAGCGATTGCCGGCCACATGCAGCTGACGCAGGGGGCGCTGTTCCGGCACTTCCCCTCCAAGGACGCAATCCTGCAGGCCGTGATGGAGTGGGTCGCCGAGCAATTGTTGGCCCGTGTGGAGCAGGCCGCACAAGAGGCCCCCTCGCCCCTGGTCGCGCTGGAAGCCATGTTTCTGGCGCACGCGGGCTTCGTCGCCGAGCACCCCGGCGTGCCGCGCATGATGTTTGGCGAGCTCCAGCGCGCCGGCGACAGCCTGCCACGGCGCATGGTGCGCACGCTGCTGGCGCGCTACGGCGAGCGCTTGCAGGAGCTGTTCGCGCAGGGCAAGGCGGGCGGCGAGATCGACCCCTCCCTGGACCCCGAAGCCGCCGCCACGCTGTTCATCGGCAGCATCCAGGGCCTGGTCATGCAATCCATGCTGTCGGGCGACGTCGAACGCATCCGCCGCGATGCGCCGCGCGTGTTTGCCATTTACCAGCGTGGCATCCGGAGCGCGCCATGAGCCGACTTCCCCTGCAACGCCGCACCCTGGCCCTGCTGGCCGTGGTGGTGCCGCTCCTGGCCTTGTTCATTTATGTCGTGCTGCGCTCGGGGCCGCTCGCCCCGGTGGCCGTCACCGTGGCCACGGTGAAGCAGCGCGCCATCACGCCCGCCCTGTTCGGCATTGGCACGGTGGAAGCGCGCACCACCTACCACGTGGGTCCCACGGTGGCCGGGCGCGTGCTGCGCCTGTCGGTGGAAGTGGGCGAGCGCGTTAGCGCAGGCCAGGTGCTGGGTGAAATGGATGCGGTGGATTTTGACGAGCGCCTGCGCGCCCAGGCCGCCGCCGTGCAACGCGCCCAGGCCAGCCTGAAGGATGCGCTGGCCCGCCAGCAGCAAGCACAGACCCAGGCCACGCGCTACAGCCAGTTGCTGGCCGTGCGCGCCGCCAGCGAAGAGACCGCCACCGCGCGCCAGCAAGACTTGGCCAGCGCCAACGCCGCTCTGGCGGGCAGCCAGGCCGAGGTGGCGCGCCTGCGCGCCGAGCTGGAAGCCCTGCGCACGCAGCGCGGCCAGCTGCGCCTGCGCGCCCCGGCGGACGCCCTGGTCACCGCCCGCCTGGCCGAGCCCGGCAGCACCGTGGTGCCCGGGCAGGCCGTCGTGGATTTGGTGGACCCGGCCAGCCTGTGGGTCAACGTGCGCTTTGACCAGACCAGTTCTGCGGGCCTGCGCGCCAACCTGCCCGCGCAGGTGCTGCTGCGCTCGGACACCACGGCGCCACTGGCCGCACGCGTGCTGCGCGTCGAGCCCCTGGCCGATGCCGTGACCGAAGAGACGCTGGCCAAGGTGGTGCTGGCCACCCTGCCCACGCCCTTGCCACCGCTGGGCACGCTGGCGGAAGTCACCATTACCCTGCCCGAACTCGCCGCCGCGCCCACCATTCCCAACGCCGCCCTGAGGCGCGTGGGCGGCAAGATGGGTGTGTGGGAACTGGGCGCGGACGGCCTGCGCTTTGCCCCTCTGGTGCTGGGGCAGGCCGACCTGGACGGCCAGGTGCAGGTGCAGAGCGGCCTCAAAGAAGGCGCGCGCATCGTTGTCTACAGCGAGAAAGAACTGAGCGCCCGCAGCAACACCCACGTGGTGGACCGCATCACCAAGGGGGCGCCGTGATCAGCCTGGCAGGCCGCGACATCCTGCATGCCTGGGGCAAGTTTGTCTTCACCGGCATTGGCCTGGGACTGCTGATCGGTGTCACGCTCACCATGGCCGGGGTGTACCGCGGCATGGTGGACGACGGGCGCGCGCTGCTGGACAACAGCGGCGCCGACATCTGGGTGGTGCAGCAAGGCACGCTGGGGCCGTACGCCGAACCCTCGAGCCTGAACGACAGCACCTGGCGCAGCCTGCGCGCGCTGCCCGGCGTGCAGGATGCCGCCAACGTGACCTACCTCACCATGCAGGTGCAGCGCCTGGCGGGCAACACTGGCGCTGCGGGCGCCGCCGGGGCCACCAGCGACGTGCGCGCCATGGTCGTCGGCATCGCCCCCGGCGGCAGCGGCACACCCGGCTGGCCGCCCTATCTGGTGGCCGGGCGGCAGCTCACGCGCAGCCACTACGAGGCGGTGGCCGACATCGCCAGCGGCATGGTGCTGGGCGAGCGCATCCAGATTCGGCGCAATGTGTACACCGTGGTGGGACTCACGCGGCGCATGGTGTCCTCGGGCGGCGACCCCATGGTGTTCATCCCGCTCAAGGATGCGCAAGCCGCGCAGTTCCTGCGCGACAACGACGCGCTCTGGGAAAGCCGCCACCGCACGGCTGCCAACCCCGCCTTCAACCGGCCCGGCGTGCCCGGCCTGCTCGACGCGGTGATTGCCTCGCAAAGCAGCAACCCTTCGGTCAACGCCGTGCTGGTGCGCGTGCGCCCAGGCCACGACGCTGAGGATGTGGCGCAGGCGATTCGCCGCTGGCAGCGCTTCACCGCCACCACGCGCGCGCAGATGGACGGCATCCTGGTCGGCAAGCTCATTGCCACGTCGGCCAAGCAGATCGGCATGTTCCTGGCCATTCTGGCGCTGGTCAGCGCGGCCATCGTGGCCTTCATCATCTACACGCTCACGCTGGGCAAGATCCGCGAAATCGCGGTGCTCAAGCTCATCGGCACCAAGAACCGCACCATCGCCGGCATGATCGTGCAGCAAGCGCTGGGCCTGGGGCTCATCGGCTTCGTGGTGGGCAAGATCTCTGCCACGCTGATGGCGCCCGCCTTTCCCAAATACGTGCTGCTGGTGCCGCAAGACACGGCGATGGGGCTTGCGGCCATCCTGGCCATCTGCGTGCTGGCCAGCGGGGTGGCGATCCGCGCCGCGCTGCGCGTCGACCCAGCCGAAGCGGTGGGAGGTTAGATGCGACGACATCCCCCTGAGGCGCTGCGCGCCTTCCCCCTTCTCTCGGCTACGCCGGGAAGGGGGACGACACCAGCGCGGCGGGGCGGCCCTTGCGCGGCGTCCGCTGGTTTTGGGCCGTGCCAGTTTGATACGTTGTGGCTGGCGCGAGGCGCCTTGGATGGCTGACATGGAACACGCAGGAATACGCATTGAAGGCGTGCGCAAGCGCTACGGGCAGGGCGACACCGCCGTGGACGCACTGAAAGACGTCAACATGGTGGTGGCGCCGGGCGAGGTGGTCGGGCTCATTGGGCCTTCCGGTTCGGGCAAGAGCACGCTGCTCAAATGCCTGGGTGCCGTCATTGAACCCAGCGCCGGGCGCATGACGCTGGGCGACGAAGTCATCTACGACAACGGCTGGAAGATCCGCGACCTGCGCGCGCTGCGGCGCGACCGCATCGGCTTCGTCTTCCAGGCGCCCTACCTGATTCCCTTTCTCGACGTGACCGACAACGTCGCCCTGCTGCCCATGCTGGCCGGCGTGCCGAACAAGCAGGCGCGAGCGCAGGCCCGCGAGTTGCTGGATGCGCTGGACGTGGGGCACCGTGCACGCGCCATGCCCGCGCAACTGTCGGGCGGCGAACAGCAGCGAGTGGCCATTGCGCGCGGGCTGGTCAACCGCCCGCCAGTGGTGCTGGCCGACGAACCCACGGCGCCCCTCGACAGCACGCGCGCGCTGGCCGTGATCCGCATCTTGAACGATATGGCGCAGCGCTTCGAGACCGCCGTGATCGTGGTCACGCACGACGAAAAAATCATTCCAACCTTCAAGCGGATTTACCACATCCGCGACGGCGTCACGCATGAAGAAGTGGGCGAAGGGCTCACACCGTGGGCGCCACCCATCCCAGAGGAAACCACTCCATGAACCCCTTGCTGCAACGCAATCCCTGGCTGCGCGGTGCCAGCGTGTTCGCTGTGCTCTTTGGCCTGCTCACCCTCAAGGAGGGCGGCACGGTGTTGTTCGGCAACGAAGCCGCGCGCAGTGCCGCCGGGGCCTATGTGCCGTTTGTGCTCTGGTTCAACTTCCTGGCCGGTTTTGCGTACGTGGCCGCAGGCCTTGCGCTGTGGCGGCGCCTGGGCTGGGCGGCGTGGCTGGCGCTCTGCATTGGCCTGGCGACCGCCCTGGTGTTTGCGGCCTTCGGAATCCATGTGCTGACGGGCGGCGCCTTTGAGGTGCGCACCGTGGCGGCCATGGCGCTGCGCACGGCCGTATGGCTGGGCATCGCCACCCTGGCCTGGCGCCTGCGGCCCGGCCGCGCTGCCCCACTGGAAACCGCACCATGAACCCTCTTTCGTTGCACGCGCGGCCAAGCAGGCGCCCTGCCCTCGCCATGCTGCTGGCCACCCTGCTCGCGGGCTGCGCGGCGGGTCCGGATTACCAAGCCCCTGCGCCCCTGGCAGACAACGCCCTGCCGCACCCGGCCCCAGCCGTACAGAACAGCGCCAGCAAAACCGCCTTTGGTACGGCGCAGGCGTGGCGCGCCGACATGGACCTGGAGGCGCCCTGGTGGCAGCAGCTCGGCTCCCCCGGCCTGGACACGCTGATCGCCGAGGCCCTGAAGGCCAGCCCGACGCTGGCGGCCGCCCAAGCGCAATTGCGCCAGGCCGAAGAACTGCAGGCGGCGCAGGAGGGCACCAACCAATTACCGCGTGCAGACCTCGGCGCGGGCAGCGCGCGCCAGCACATCTCCCCCAGTGCGCAGGGCCTGCCCGGCGATGGGCGCACGTTTAGCCTGCACAGCGCCAGCGTCAGCGTGCAGTACCAACTCGATGTGTCGGGTGGCAACCGCCGGGCGCTCCAGGCCCTGGCGGCGCGCACCGACTACCGCCGCTACCAATTGGCAGGCGCCCGCCTGGACCTGGCCGCGCGCATCGCCAGCACGGCCATCACGCAGGCACGGATCACCGCTCAGGCCGAAGCCCTGGAAGCCATTGCCAGCAACCAGGCAGCCCAAACCGATATTGCCCAGGAGCGCCTGCGCCTGGGCCAGGCCATGCCGGCCGACGTGCAGGCCTTGCAGGCAGCGCTGGAGCAGACCCACGCCTCCGCGCTGCTGCTGCGCAAACAGGCGCTGCAAAGCGCCCATCTGCTCGCCCTGCTGGCCGGACGCACACCGGGAGCCGAGCCGCCGCCCGCATTCACGCTGCAGGACTTCACACTGCCCGCCGCGCTACCGCAGGTGCTGCCCTCTGAACTGGTGCGCCACCGCCCGGATATTCAGGCAGCCGAAGCGCTGGTGCGCGTGGCCAGCGCCGAGCATGGGGTGGCCGTGGCACGCCTGTACCCGCAAGTTCGGCTCAGCGCCAGCCTGGGCAGCCAGGCGCTGACCACGGGCGCCCTGTTCGGTGGCGGCTCGGCCGTGTGGGGACTGATTGCCCAACTGACGCAGCCTTTGTTCGACCCGGCCCTGCCGGCGCAGCAGCGCGCCGCGCTGGCAGGTCTGGACGCCGCAGCCGCCCAATACCAGGGCGTGGTGCTGGACGCGCTGCGCAACGTGGCCGATGCCCTGCGCGCCACCGAGACCGATGCGCAAGTGCTCGCCACGCTGGAGCGCGCCGATGCCGCCGCGCAGGCCAGCCTGCAGACCACGCAGCAACAGCTGGCGCTGGGCGCCGCCAGCCACCTGCAATGGCTGGTGGCCCAACAACAGGCCCTGCAATTGCGCAGCAGCCTGGTGGTCGCCCAGGCCCAGCGCCTGGCCGACAGCGCGGCGCTGTTCCAGGCCGTGGGCGCGGGCTAGGCCGGCGACCGCCTGAACCACCCCTCACGCGCCCCTTGAAGACATTGGCAATCGTCGCTAATTGACTATTTAACTATTTGCGCAAATAATACATTAACATCTTCCTCCCGCGACCCCGCGACTGCTCTCAAGAGAATGCCCATGACGCCTTCTTCCGCTCTCTCTTCCGCTCTCGCCCGGATCAGTGCCATCGCCTTGGCGCTGTCCTGCGTCTGGACTGCGCCCGCCTTTGCCGCCACCGATGCGCCCCTGGCGACTGCCCCGGCCCAGGCCGCAGGCAGCACCCGTGCTGTCAGCTACGACGGCGTCGTAGAGGCCGTGCGCCAGACGCAAATTGCCGCCCAGGTGCCCGGCGCGGTGGTGGAGCTGGCCGTGCACGCGGGCGACCGCGTCACCGCCGGCCAGTTGCTGGTGCGCATCGATGCACGCACAGCCGACCAGGACGCCGCCGCCAGCGCAGCGCAAGTGCAAGCCGGGCGAGCCAACCTGGCCGTGGCGCAGCGCGAATTCGAGCGCCAGCAACAACTGCACGCCAAGAAATACATCAGCGCGGCCGCACTGGAGCGCGCCGAGGGCCAGCTCAAAGCGGCGCGCGCGCAAGTGGATGCCCAAAGCGCACAAGCAGGCGCGGCGCGCACGGGGGCGGGCCTGCACACCGTGCGCGCGCCCTACGCCGGCGTGGTGGCCGAGGTGCCGGTGCAGCTCGGCGACATGGCCATGCCGGGCCGCCCGCTGCTCACGCTCTACGACCCGTCTGCCCTGCGCGTGACGGCATCGGTGCCGCAGTCGGCTCTGGCCAAGCTTGCCGGCGGCACACTGGGCGCCGCCCAGGTGCGCATCGAACTGCCCGGCGTACCCGCTGACCAGCAACCCCAGACCACCCGGGTGCAGGTGCTGCCCACCGTGGACGCAGGCACGCACACCCAGCAGTTGCGCGCCGAGTTGCCCGCCCAGTTCGCCCTCGCCGTGCCCGGGATGTTTGCGCGCCTCTGGCTTGCAGCGGTGCCGGCCGATTCCACAGCAGCCGATGCGGCCAAGGCGAGCGTCACCGTGCCCCTCACATCGGTCCTGCGCCGCGGCGAAATGACGGGTGTGTACGTGCCCGACGCCCAGGGCCGCCCGCTGCTGCGCCAGGTGCGCCTCGGGCCGGTGGCTGGCGATCGCGTGGAAATTTTGAGCGGTGTGGCGCCCGGCGAAGCCGTGGTGCTGGACCCGCTCGCCGTCGGCAGCGCGCAGTAAAGGCGAGGGGCATTCATGAGCGCCAGCACACCCTCCCGCCTCGGCATCTCCGGCCGCATCGCAGCTTTCTTCCAGAGTGCGCAGATCACGCCGCTGCTGGCGCTGGTGGCCTTTTTGCTCGGCGCCTTTGCCGTGCTGGTCACGCCGCGCGAGGAAGAGCCGCAGATCAATGTGACCATGGCCAACGTGCTGATCCCGTTCCCTGGCGCCAGCGTGCGCGACGTGGAGCAGATGGTGGCCATCCCGGCCGAGCAGGTGCTCTCGCAGATCACCGGGGCCGAGCATGTGATGTCGGTTTCGCGCCCCGGCATGGCCGTCATCACGGTGCAGTTCAAGGTGGGGGTGCCGCGCACCGAGGCGCTGGTGCGGCTGTACGACACGGTGAACTCCAACGCCGACTGGCTGCCCCAGGGCCTGGGCGTGCTGCCGCCCATCATCAAACCCAAGGGCATCGACGACGTGCCCATCGTCGCGCTGACGCTCTACTCCAACAACCCGCAAACCGACGCCTTTGAACTGGAGCGCGTGGCGCACAGCATTGAGGCCGACTTGAAGCGCGTGCCCGGCACGCGTGAGGTCACCACCATCGGCGGCCCCGGCCGCACGGTGATGGTCGAGATGGACCCGGCGCGCATGGCCGGCGCGGGCGTCACCGTGGCCGACCTGCGCCGCGCCTTGCAGTCGGCCAACCTGGGGCTGCCGGTGGGCGATCTGCTTCGCGCCAACCAGGCCGTCGCCATCGAGGCCGGGCCGCTGCTGGCCAGCGCCGCCGAGGTGGCCGACCTCGTCGTCGGCGTGCAAACCGGCAAGCCGGTGTTTCTGCGCGACGTAGCAAAGGTACGCGATGGGCCGCCGCCAGCCGCGCACTACGCCTGGTACGGAACGGCCGGCGAGCACGCCGCGGAACACCCCGCCGTCACCATCGCCATCACCAAGAAGCCGGGCGAAAACGCCATCGACGTGGCCAACGCCGTGATGGCGCGCGCCGAGCAATTGAAGAACACCGTGATTCCGGCCGACGTGCAAGTGGCCGAGACGCGCAACTACGGCGCCACCGCGAACGACAAGGCGAAAAAACTGATCCAGAAACTGCTGTTTGCCACGGCCTCGGTGGTGGCGCTGGTGTTCATCGCCCTGGGCCGGCGCGAGGCCGCCATCGTCGGCACCGCCGTGGTGCTGACGCTTACCGCCACGCTGTTTGCGTCCTGGGCCTGGGGCTTCACACTGAACCGGGTGTCGCTGTTTGCGCTGATCTTTTCCATCGGCATCCTGGTGGACGACGCCATCGTGGTGGTCGAGAACATCCACCGCCACCAGCAGCTTGAGCCGGGCAAAACGCTGGCGCAGATCATCCCCGGCGCGGTGGACGAAGTGGGCGGCCCCACCATCCTCGCCACGCTCACCGTGATTGCGGCGCTGCTGCCCATGGCATTCGTATCCGGGCTGATGGGCCCGTACATGAGCCCCATCCCCATCAACGCCAGCATGGGCATGGTGCTGTCGCTGGCGATTGCCTTTGTCGTCACGCCCTGGCTGGCGCGGCTGTGGATGAAGCAGCACGCCGGCCAGGCCGAGGAAGGCCATGCCCAGCCCTCGGGCATGGCGCGGCGCATCACGCCGCTGTTCACGCGCATCTTCACGCCGTTGCTGGATGAAAAACGTGGCGGACGCAACCGCGCCCTGCTGGGCCTGGGCGTGGCATTGCTGATCGCCATCTCGGTTGCGCTGCCCGCCACCGGGCTGGTGCTGCTCAAGATGCTGCCGTTTGACAACAAGTCGGAGTTCCAGGTGGTCGTCGATATGCCCGCCGGCACGCCGGTGGAGCGCACTGCCGCCGTGATGCACGAGCTGGGGGCCTACCTGGCCACCGTGCCCGAGGTGACCGACTACCAGGCCTACGCCGGCACCGCCGCACCGATCAACTTCAACGGCCTGGTGCGCCAGTACTACCTGCGCGCCGGCGGCGAGGTGGGCGACATCCAGGTCAACCTGGTGGGCAAGCACGCGCGCGACGCGCAAAGCCACGCCATCGCCACCCGCGTGCGCCCGCCGCTGCAGGAGATTGCGAAGCGCTTTGGCGCCAACGTCAAAGTCGTGGAAGTGCCGCCCGGCCCGCCCGTGCTCTCGCCCATCGTCGCCGAAATCTACGGGCCGGACGCGCAAGGCCGGCGCGAAGTGGCCAAAGCCGTGCGCGGCGTGTTTGAGACGACCGCCGGCCTGGTGGATGTGGACGACACCAGCATTGCCGATGCACCGCGCCAGCTCCTGCTGGTGGACCGCCGCAAAGCGGCCCTGCTGGGCGTGCCGCAGCAAGCGATCGTGAGCACGCTGCGCGCCGGGCTGGCGGGTGAAGCCACGACCTATCTGCACGACCAGAGCAAGTACCCGGCCGCCGCCACGCTGCAGCTCCCACCCGAGCAACAGGGCAACCTGGCCGCGCTGCTCCAGCTTACGGTGCGCTCGGCCAGCGGCGCGCTGGTGCCGATCCGCGAACTCGTCACCGTGAGCGACACCTTGCGCGAGCAGCCCGTGCACCACAAGGACCTGCTGCCGGTGAACTACGTACTCGCCGACATGGCCGGCAAGGTGGACAGCCCGCTCTACGGCATGTTCGGGATGCGCAGCAGCATCGCCAAGCTGCCGATTCCCGGTGGCGGCAAGCTTGCGGAGTACTTCATCCACCAGCCGAGCGACGCCTGGCGTGGCTACGCCCTCAAGTGGGACGGCGAGTGGCAGATCACCTACGAAACCTTCCGCGACATGGGCGCTGCCTACGCCGTGGGCCTGATCCTGATCTACCTGCTGGTGGTGGCGCAGTTTGGCAGCTACCTCACGCCGCTGGTCATCATGGCGCCGATTCCGCTGACCATCATTGGCGTCATGCCGGGCCACGCGCTGCTGGGCGCGCAGTACACCGCGACCAGCATGATCGGCATGATTGCGCTGGCCGGCATCATCGTGCGCAACTCCATTCTGCTGGTGGACTTCATCAACCTGCAGGTGCGAAGCGGCGTCGAATTCCGGCAGGCCATCCTCCACTCGGCGATCACCCGCGCCCAGCCCATCGTGCTCACCGGGCTGGCCGCCATGCTAGGGGCCTTCTTCATCCTGGACGACCCGATCTTCAATGGCCTGGCCATCTCGCTGATTTTCGGCATCGCCGTCTCCACCGTGCTCACGCTGGTGGTCATTCCCACCCTGTACTACGCGGCGTACCGCAATCGCCTGCACCGGCTCATGCCGCCTGCAGAGGCGGAAACGCTATCCAATTAATAGCAGCTAGCGCATATGCAATAAGCGTTAGAGGCCAATTTCATTAAAAAATGACCGAAAGCTACCTCGACCTGACCCGCGACATATCGGCAGGAATCCAGCAACTGCGCACCGAGATCCCCGACACCCTGCGCGGCTTCTCCGCCATGGCGCAGGCGGCCGGCAAGCCCGGCGTACTGGACGCCAAAACCAAGGAGCTGATCGCCATGGCGCTGTCGGTTTCCTCGCGCTGCGACCCCTGCATTGGCTACCACGCCCAGGCCCTGGTGAAGTTCGGCGCCAGCCGCGCCGAGCTGGCCGAGATGCTGGGCATGGCGGTCTACATGGGCGGCGGGCCTTCGCTGATGGTCGCCGCCAAGGCGTCGGCTGCTTTCGACGAATTTGCCGCCCTGGCCGCAAAGGCCACGGCTTGACCTGAACGGAGACCTTTCATGCCCCGCCAGCGCCTCACCGCCCCCGCCTACGCGATCCTCCTTGCTGCCAGCCTTTTGTGCGCAGCACCGCAGGCGCAGGCGGCCGACCTGGCGGCCGCGTTTGCCGCCGCCGAGCAGCACGACCGCAGCTACGCCGCCGAACGCGCCGCGCACGACACGGCGCAACCCCGGCGCGACCAGGCCGCCGCACTGTGGCGGCCAGGGGTGCAATTCCAGGCAACGGCCGGGCTGGGCAGCAGCGAGACCGACACGCGCGGCGCGCAGTTTTCCGCGCCCGGCTTCGGCACGTCACAGGGCGTGGATTTTTCCACCTCGGTGACCGGCGGCGCCAGCACCCGCTGGGCGCTGCAGGCCAGCCAGCCGCTCTACAACCCGCAGCGCCGCGCCCAGCAGCGCCAGCTCAACACCGCAGCCGAAGTGGCCGAGCGCAGTTGGCAGGTCGCGGGCCAGCAATTGGCACAGCGCGTGGCCCAGGCCTGGTTTGGCCTGGCGCTGTCGCGCGAATCGCTGGCCGTGCTTGATGCGCAACTGGCCGCCGTGCAGCGCATCAGCCAGGAGGCCCAGGACCGCTACGACCTGGGCGACGCCCCCATCACCGCCACCCACGAAGCGCGCGCCCGCCTGGCGCTGCTGCGCGCCCAGCGCCTGGCCGAACAAAACGACGTGGCCGTGAAAGAGCGCGTGCTGACCGACCTGACGGGCCTGCCCGTGGCGGCCCTCGAAGCACAAGCGCCCACCCACGTGGCGGCCGACACGACGCCGCTGCCCGCCTGGCAGGCCGAGGCCGAGGCCCACAACCTGCAACTGCAACTGCAACAACTCGCCGTCGACAACGCCCAGGCCGCCGCCGACCGGCTGCGCGCCGCCAGCAGCGCCAGCGTGGACCTGGTGGCCCAGGTGGGGCAGGACCGCATTCACGGCAGCGGCGACTACGGCAGTGCGCGGAGCAATGCCACCAACGCCCTGGTGGGCGTGCAGCTCACTGTCCCGCTGTGGACCGGCGGCATGCAGGACGCCCGCGAGCGCGAGGCCATTGCGCTGCTGGAAAAAGAACGCGCCACCCTCGACGCCGTGCGCGAACAGGTGGCGCAGAACGTGCACAGCGCCTGGCTGCAACTGGCCACCGGCGCCGAGCGCGTGCGCGCGCTGGGCGAAGCGCTCGCCGCCAGCAACGAGCGCCTGGCCGCCACCCAACTTGGCCAGGAGGTGGGCGACCGCACCTTGCTGGATGTGCTCTCCGCCGAAAACGACCAGGCGGCAGCACGCCTGCAACTGACCCAGGCGCGCACCGACTGGCTGCTCGCCCGCCTGCAACTGGCCACGCTCAGCGGCCGCCCCGGCGAGGCCGCGCTGCAGGCCCTGAGCGCCGCCATGACCACCACGACCAATCCCGGCGCGAAGTCTGCCGACTGACCGCCCACGCCCCCCGTTTCAACCACCCACAGCCGGTGCACCGGCACACAGAGGAGACGAAGATGGCCCATATCGTGATTCTTGGAGCAGGCACCGGCGGCATGCCGGCGGCCTATGAGCTGCGCGCCAAAATCGACAAGTCGCACAAGATCACCGTGATCAACGCGGTCGATTACTTCCAGTTCGTGCCGTCGAACCCCTGGGTGGCCGTGGGCTGGCGCGAGCGCAGCGAGACCACCATTCCGATCCGCCCCTATCTGGAAAAGAAAGGCATTGATTTCATCGGCGAGCGCGTGGACCGCATCGACGCGGCGGGCAACCAGTTGACACTGGCCAACGGCGAGGCGGTGGACTACGACTACCTCATCATCACCACCGGCCCCAAGCTGGCCTTCGATGAAGTCCCCGGCGCAGGCCCCGGCGGTTTCACCCATTCCATCTGCGCCGTCGACCACGCCGAGCAGACCTGGGCCGATTACCAGGAATTCATCAAGGACCCGGGCCCGGCCATCATCGGCGCCATGCCGGCGGCCTCGTGTTTTGGCCCGGCCTATGAATTCGCTTTCATCTTCAACAAGGACCTGCAGCGCCGCAAACTGCGCAACAAGGTACCGATGACCTACATCACCCCCGAGCCCTACATCGGCCACATGGGTCTGGGCGGCGTGGGCGACTCCAAGGGCATGCTGGAAAGCGACCTGCGCAACAACGACATCAAGTGGATCTGCAACGCCAAGGTGACCAAGGTGGAGGCGGGCAAGATGTTCGTCACCGAGCTGGGCGAAGACGGCCAGGTCAAGAAAGAGCACGAGCTGCCCTTCAAATTCAGCATGATGCTGCCCGCCTTCAAGGGCGTGGACGCCGTGGCCCAGGTCGAAGGCCTGTGCAACCCGCGCGGCTTTGTGCTGATCGACGAATTCCAACGCAGCAAGAAGTACCGCAACATCTACTCGGCCGGCGTCTGCGTGGCGATTCCGCCCGTCGAAGTGACGCCCGTGCCCACCGGCGCGCCCAAGACGGGCTACATGATCGAAAGCATGATCACCGCCATCGTGCACAACATCGCCGCCGAGCTGCAGGGCCAGCCCGCCGACGCCAAGGGCACCTGGAACGCCATCTGCCTGGCCGACATGGGCGACACCGGCGCCGCCTTCGTGGCCCTGCCGCAGATTCCACCGCGCAACGTCAACTGGTTCAAGAAGGGCAAGTGGGTGCACCTGGCCAAGGTGGCGTTTGAAAAGTACTTCATGTACAAAATGAAAAACGGCACCTCCGAGCCGCTGTACGAGAAGCATGTGCTCAAGGCGCTGGGCATCGAGCGGCTGGAGAAATGACGCACACCCGCGCACACTCTTAAATCAATAGCTGCTAGCGCTTGCTGCATAAGCGCTAGAGGCTATTTTTACCCTAAAACTGGAGTCCCCATGAACCCACCCTACGCCTTCGCCATCACCATTGCCCAGCCCCTTGCGCAGGCAGTGGAGACGCTGCGCGCGGCGCTGGCCGGCCAGGGGAGCTGAATGACTACCGGCGTACGCATTGCTGTCCTGGGCAGCGGCTTTGGCGCCTTGTCCGCCGTGCGCGAACTGCGCGCGCGCGGCTTCCAGGACGAGATCACCCTTATTTCGCCGCGCGCCGAACTGCACTACCTGCCGGGCACCATCTGGATCCCCAGCGGCCTGCGCACGCGCGAGCAGCTCATCGTGCCGCTGGCGCCCTTCTTCGCCCGCATGAAGGTGCGCCACGTTGGCGCCGAAGTCACCGGCCTCTCCCCCGATGGCCGCAGCGTGCAGACCACGGCGGGCGAGGTGGCGAACGACGCGCTGGTGATTGCCACCGGCGGGCGCTTCATCAAAAAGCTACCCGGCATAGAACACGCCATCACACCCTGCGAAGGCATTGCGGCAGCCGAAAAGATTCGCGATAGATTGAAGGCCATGCAGGGCGGCACCATTGCCGTGGGTTTTGCCGGCAACCCCAAGGAACCCACAGCGGTGCGCGGCGGGCCGATGTTCGAGTTCCTGTTCGGCATCGACGCGCAGTTGCGCCGCGAGGGCCGGCGCGAGCGGTTCACGCTGGTGTTCTTCAACCCCTCCAAGGAACCCGGCGCCCGCCTGGGCGCCAAGGCCGTGGCGCACCTGCTGGCCGAGATGGCGCGGCGCAACGTCACCACGCACCTGGGCCACAAGATGGTCCGGTTCGAGGTGGACAAGGTGGTGACCGAAGGCGGCGAATTTGCCGCCGACCTGATCTTGTTCATGCCCGGCATGACCGGCAACGCCTGGTTCGACGCAACCGCCCTGCCGCGCTCGCCCGGCGGCCTGCTGCAGGCCGACGCCCAGTGCCGCGTACCGGGCTTCGAGCATGTCTATGTGGTGGGCGACTCCGGCAGCTTTCCCGGCCCCGACTGGATGCCCAAGCAGGCCCACATGGCCGACCTGCAGGCCGCCGCTGCCGCGCAAAACCTGATCGACGGCTTGGCCGGGCGCCCGCAGACCACGGGCTTCAAGGTGGAATTGACCTGCATCATCGACGCGCTGGGCACCGGCACGCTGGTGTGGCGCACCGAGGAGCGCAATTTGCTGCTACCGCCGATGCGATTGATGCACTGGGCCAAGCGGGGGTTTGAGCGGCGGTATTTGGGGCGGTATCGGTAGTCTTTGCGCCGGCCCGAAAGCCCTCGACAGACATTGCTGCACCAAGACAAGAAAGCCCATCATTGGCGGGTGATGTGATCGGCGCTATAATGCAGCCAACTACATATCAGGCAACTTAATAAATTATGTTTGAGCTGAGGGATCTCCCGAACTATGAAACTTTGGCCGAATTTGCCCAGCGCTACGGCAACCAGGACATCGATGGGCTGCAGACTTGGCTGATTTTGGCCTCGGCGACCAGTGAGATGCTGTCTGCGTTCGAGCGCAATCTTGCGCGCGACGGCCTTTCACAAACGCAGTTCTTCGTTCTCCTGCTGCTGAAACGCAATCCCGGCGGGTTGAGTGTTGGCACTCTGGCAGACGGGGTGGCGGTGACCTCTCAGACGATGACACGCGTTCTTGACCGCATGGAGGCGGCAGGAATGTGTACCAAGCTTGCGAACCCAGGCGACCGCCGCGCATGGATCATTCAGTTGGCTTCCGTTGGTGAAGAGCTTCTTTCTACGGCACTTCCCAGCCATTACGAATGGGTCACGCGCCTCATGAGCCGTTTCGATGCGAAGGAGCGCGAGTCGCTGCAGAAGCTGATGATGAAGCTCAACGGGCCAAGTGCTCTATCGCCAGAGCCGGGCGCCGGGTAAACCCGAAGTCGTCTGCGCATTGCTCCTTTTTTAGTTTTATATGTAGTTGACTACATAACAGCGTAGGATATTTTATGAACTCACCCCTGTCCAACCATTCGAACTCTTTAACGGCGCAACTCGTGGCGTGCGCGTTGGCAGTCGTCTCGCTTCTCTACCTTCCGTTGCCCATCTTGCCGCTGTTGGCACAGACCTATCGACTCAACCCGGGGGAATCTGGCTTCACATTGGCGGCCTTTGGTGTCGCGTACGCGTGTGGATTCTTGGTGTTTGGACCGCTTTCAGATCGCGTTGGTCGCCAACCGGTGATGGCAGGGGGGTTGCTGGCATTGGCGCTCGTCACCGTGGTGCTCACCATGGTGAGTACGCCGGGTACCTTCCTGATGGGAAGGGCTCTGCAGGGTTTCGCTGCGGCGTCGTTTCCGCCCGTCGCGCTGGCCTACCTCGCAGAGCGTGGAACCCCGCGCCAGCGGGCCTGGGGAGTGGCCTGGATGAGCACCGCCTTCCTCTCTGCTGGCCTGTTAGGGCAAATTTATGGCGGCTCCGTGGCGAACCGATGGGGTTTCGGCGTGGCACTGCTGCCGCTTTCCTGCATCTACGTGCTGACTGCCATCCGCATTGGCATCGTGAAAGACACAGCCCATCGCGCCAAAAGCCCGGTCACGTCGCTATGGAGCAACTATCGACCGCTCGGCGGTCTCCTGGCCAACGCAGCACTCCGGCGCGTCTATGTCCCCGCGTTCTTGCTGCTGCTGTGCTTCGTCGCCTTCTATGTCGAACTGGATGCGCACCTCGGCGCCGCCATGGCCCAGCAGCACATCAGTCCTTTGCTGGCTCGCGCGCTTGCGCTTCCCGCTTTCTTTGCCCCGCTCGCTGTTGCTTCCTACATCCCTCGTTGGGGCGCGCACCGGATCGCGACGGCGGGCCTTGTCGTCGCCGCAGCGGGCCTCGTGCTTAGCGCCTTGGCAGGTGCGGATCACCTGTATGCCTTACTGGGCGCCAGTGTGGTTTTCGTCGCAGGCATCGGCATCGGCGTGCCCGCACTCATCGCCCGGATCGCTGGAATAGCCGCCGCTCCAGTACGCGGACTGGCGGTTTCCTTCTATACCTTTGTCCTGTTTATCGGCGCCAGCATTGGACCGTGGGTAGCCCTCCGCAGTTCGGGATTGTCCGAAGAAGCGTTCCTGCTTGTACTTGCTGCACTCATGGCGGCCGCTGCGGGGTATAGCGCGGGCACGGCGACGGGTCTTCGCACATCATGAAACAGACCAAGCCATCCACCTCCTTTCTCGCCGCTACCGCCATGGCAATAGCTGCGGCCTATGCAGCAGGCAAGCCCTCACACAAGGAAACATCCTCATGACCAGCACCATCGTCACACCTGTCCAGCCCCCTGCCACCCATGTCGAGATCACACGCCGGCCAGTTACCGTGGATGGCGAAACCGCCACGCTGACGCGTTACGAACGCCAAGACCAGCGCAATGCGGGTCTTGGCGGCGAGCACTACAGCACAGTGGTTGACCGCTGCGGACGACTCAAAGGTTTTGCAAACATTTCCATGGAACTGGTCGGAATGGAACTTCCTTCGCGTGAACGTACGGAGCAGATCGCCCGTGCGTTTCTTCAAGAGTCCGCTCCTGACTTGCTTCCCCGGATGAAGATCAGTTGGATCGAACCGCATAACGAAGTCGTTGCAATCCACTCCGGGGACGGGACCCGCACGACGGCGACCCTCACTGGCATGAAGGTGAAGGCACGCAATCTCGCCGATGGTCGGTGGTTCTGGGTCATTGTCGGAGGGGACGGCAAGCCGATGGTTTTCGAGCGAGACATCGTGTGGGTGACGTTTCCGGGGCACCGCAAGACCGAGAAGTGGCTTCACGATGGGTGGCTGCGCGAAAACGGTGGCAACATGGAATTGCATACGAAGCGCCGCGATTCGCTGTCATCGAATCAAAACGACTGCGATGGGCTTCATTGACCATGCGTCTCGTGTGCGAAGCGGCCGGGGTTTTGGTGACACGCTACGCACTACCCGCTGCTCTGCCTTGCACATGCCGTACGTGTCGGCAAAGACCCGTAAGCCGTCTGGTGAGGGTCAATGCATCGGCCCGCCAAGCTGTTTGCTCGCCCTTGATATCGCGTAATTCACCAGGCAGTACAGCAGCGCCACCACGAGGTACACAGGCACCAGCGCGTGGTAGTTGGCGATGAGCACCTTGGCGTTCTGCATGAGCTCACCGTAGGTGACGACGTAGCCGAAGGTGGTGTCCTTGACCACGATGACCAGTTGCGCGACCAGAGCCGGGACGATGTAGCGCAGGGCCTGGGGGAAGACGATGAGGAAGAACACCTGGGCCTCGGTCATCCCCAGGCTGCGCGCGGCATCGGTCTGGCCGCGGGGAACGGCGAGCACGCCCGCGCGGTAGACCTCGGCCACCACGGCGGCGGTGGAGAGGCCGACGGGCAAGGTCAGCATCCAGTAGGTGCTCAGCTTGATCCCGGCCTGCGGCAGCACCAGAAAACACACATAGATGAGCAGCAGCGTCGGCGTGCCACGCAGGAACTCGATGACCGCGATGCTCGGCCAGCGCACCAGCCGCAACGGCGCCAGGCGCCCCAATAGCAGCACCAGCCCGAGGGCCAGCGCGATGGCGGCGGCCATCGCCGCCGATGCCAGCGTGCCGAGCAGGCCTGTGGCCAGAAAGGCCCAGGTCGTCGGCCAGGCGAAGAATTCCCAGAACCGGGCGTCGAGCTGCCCTGCGGTATGGAACCGGAACGCGACACCCGCAGCCAGCAGGAGCAGCAAGGCCGCTACAGCCACACTCACCGCCTGCATGGCGGCCTGGGCCTGGGGGCGCGGATTGCCGAACAGAATCTCTTCCAGAGGGCGGCTCATCGCAGTATCCGCACCTTCTTTTCCAGGGTGGCGCCCGCCCAGGCGATGAGCAAGCCCGTCGCCACGTACATCGCAGCGGCCACCGCGAAGGCGGGAATGCCGGCGGCGGAGTCGTTGGCGATCTTGGACACGAGCGCGGTCAGCTCCCGGCCCGGAAACGGCACCTGCGACGCTAGCGAGGTCGATAGCATCAGTGCGATCAGGAGCGAGGTCAGCGGCTGCACCACGGCGCGCAGCGCTTGCGGCAACACTATCGAATAGATGACGCGTATCGGGCGCATGCCCAGGCTGAGCGCCGCCTCCATCTGGCCGCCCGGGATGGTGTTGATGCCCACGCGCAGGTAGTCCGCCGTGAACGCGGAGCAGACCAGCATCAAGGTCAGGATCACGCTGGGCTCGTAGTCGATCAGGACGTTGAGATCGGGCAGCGCGAACACGATGAAGATCAAGAGCGCAACGCTGGGAATGTTGCGAAAGATCTCGACGTAGACAGTCAGGACGAAGCGCAGCGGCGGCAGCGGCAGGAGCCGAAGCACCGTGACGACCATGCCCAGCAGGAAGCCGGGCACGAACGACAGCGCTGTGAGCTTCCATGTCAGCAAAAGGGCCTGCCCGAAGGCAGGCCCATAGTCGGCCAGAAGCTTGGAAACCTCGCCCATCCGCTATTGAAACCCGCTATTGAAACGGGTTATGGCAGGGCGGGCGGTGTTGGAACGGCGGTACTGCCGGTGCGCTGTCCGATAGATATCGTCCAGAGCTTGGCCCAGGTGCCGTCGGCTTCCACCTTCTTCAGAAAGGCATTGACGAAGGCCACGCCGTCCGAGCCCTTGGGCAGTCCGACGCCGTAGGGGTCTTGCGCACCGAAGGGCGCGCCCGCCAGCTTCGTGTCACCGGTCCCGAGGCTCAAGGCGTTGAGCAGCAGCGTGTAATCGGTCACGTAGGCGTCCACGCGTCCCTGGCGCAGGGCGTCGAGGGCCTCCTGGTGCGTCTGGAACTCCTGCACGACCGCCTTGGGCGCGACCTGCGCCAGGATCGCGGGCCCCGTAGAGCCTGCCTGCGTGGCGACCTTCTTGCCGGCCAGGTCGTTGTACGACTGGATCGCCTTGTTGCCCGCCTTGACCAGCACCCCGGCCTGCGAGGTGTAGTAAGGGCCGGCGAACGAGATCTTCTCGGCGCGGGCGGGGGTGATGGAATAGGTGGCGAACACCATGTCCACCTGGTCATTGAGGAGCACCGGCTCGCGCGTGGATGAGGTCACCTGCGTGAACTTGTATTTGCTCCCATCGCCCAGGATGTAGCGCGTGATGAGTTGGGCCAGACCTGCGTCGAAGCCGCGGATCTTCCCGTCTTTCTCGTTGAGCAGCGAGAAAAGATTCGAGGTTTGCGTGGCGCCCAGGCGCAGCGTGCCGGCCTGCTTGATCTTGCTGGCCCAGGTGCTTGATGCAATGGCCTGCGCATCGGCGACGGGGCCCTGGGCGATCAGCGCGTCAAACGCCGCGGCATCAATGGGCGTGCCCTGTGCGAAAAGCGGCCCAGCGCTCACGATCGCCAGTGCCACCACGGTGGACTTCAGAAGAGATTGGATGGACATGCATGCCTCTCGGAGGGTGTGTGACCGAACCAATATATAGCAGTTGTGAAATGCGCGGTGCCAGCCTGACGCTGCTCTAGCCAGCGTCACCCGCCGCTTCCGGCGCCTCTGGTGCCGACGTCACGGCGGGCGCTTCCGGCGCTTCAGCGGCAGCTTTCGCCGCCGCCAGCCGCGAACGCGCACTGACCACCGAACGCGTCACCGCCCGCACGTCCATGCCGTACATGTCGGCAAAGGCTTCCACGCTCTGGCCGCTGGCCTCGTAAGTGCGCAGCAGTGCTTCGTCCTTGGCGGCGCGCTCAGCCAGTTCGGCGAAGGCTTCATCCAGCACCGCATTCGCAGCTTCATCGCGCGTGCGCACGCGCTCGGCATACGCCTCGCGGGTGAGGCCGCTGGCCTCAATGTTGTCCACGATGCGCGCGCGCAGGCGCGGCAGCAGGTCGTCCTGGCCACGGCCCTGGCGGCGCTTGTACACCTCGACCAGCGCATGGTGCACATGCTCGGGCGCCATGGCTTCCACGGGCTGGCCCTGCAAATCGTGGCGCTGCTGGCCTGCGGCCACGGCCTGCAGGTAGCGCGTGGAGCGGGTGTGGATGGCCAGCGCCTGCTTGAGCGCGTCTTTCTCAAACGCCTCGGGGTGCGCGGCCATCAGGTCCTGGAAGATGCCGCGCTTGAGCGGGCGGAACACCGCGCCAAAAAGCTGCGGGTAGAGCGCGGCAAGCTGCTCCAGCGCGGGCGGCACCGGGCGCGGCGCGCGGCGCTGGGGCGCGTCGGCGCCAGGGGCCGGTGCATTGCCGCCAGCGCGGTTGCCACGGCCCCGGCCGCCGCGTGCTTTGCGGGCTGGGGGTTGCGTGGCAGGAGCGCCGTCCCCGGCGTTCTGCGCCTGCGGCACTGGCTCGGCAACGGGCGTCAGGTCTTGGGACTCAGCGGGAGCAGCGTTCTCGGTCATGGCAGTCGGCGTTGGGAAAAACCCCCGATCATGCCAGTGTGCGCATGGCCTTTGCGTTTTCAAGCCCCGCGCAGGGCGCGCCGGTACTGCATGGCTTCGGCCACATGGGCCATCTGCGTGGCCTGTGCGCCGGCCAGGTCGGCAATGGTGCGCGCCACTTTCAGGGCGCGGTGCGTGGCCCGGGCGGACCAGCCCAGGCGCGCGGCGGCGGTTTGCAGGAATTGCGCGGCCGCAGCGTCGAGCACGACCTGCGTGTCGATCTTCTGCCCCTGCAGCGCCTGGTTGGCGCAGCCCTGGCGCGCCAGGGCGCGCTCGCGGGCCAGCACCACCCGCTCGCGAACCAAGCTGCTGGCTTCGCCAGGCGCTGCGCCAAGCAAATCGGTAGCGGGCAGGGCCGGCACTTCAATGTGCAGATCGATGCGGTCGAGCAGCGGGCCGGAGAGGCGCGCCTGGTAGCGCGAAACCTGGTCGGGTGAGCAGCGGCAGGCGCGCTGCGCCGAGCCCAGAAACCCGCAGGGACAAGGGTTCATGGCCGCGATGAGCTGAAAGCTCGCCGGGAACTCGGCGCGCTGCGCCGCGCGGGCGATGGTGATGTGGCCGGTCTCCAGGGGCTCGCGCAGGGCCTCCAAGGCAGCACGGGGAAATTCAGGAAGCTCGTCAAGAAACAAAACGCCGTGGTGCGCGAGCGAAATTTCGCCTGGCCTTGGCGGCGAGCCACCGCCCACCAGCGCCACGGCGCTGGCCGTATGGTGCGGGCTCGATGTAGGCCGCTCGGCCCAGCGCTCAATGGCAAAGCGCCCGGCCAGGCTGGCCACGGCGGCGCTCTCCAGCGCTTCCTGTACCGTCATGTCTGGCAGGATGCCGGCAAAGCGCTGCGCCAGCATGGATTTGCCCGAGCCCGGCGGCCCCATCAGCAGCAGGCTGTGGCCGCCGGCCGCCGCGATCTCCAGCGCGCGCCGGGCCGTGGCCTGGCCTTTCACGTCGGCCAGGTCGGGGTAGTGCGCATGCGCCTGTGGCGCCTGGTGCGCCATGCGCTCCCAGCCGGCATCGGCTGACGGCTCGGCGTCCGGCGGGGTGGGCAGAAAGGCGCGCACCACATCCAGCAGATGGCGGGCGCGCCACACGGCACTGCCGGGCACCAGCGCGGCCTCTTCGGCGCTGCCCGGCGGCAGCACCAGGCGCATGCTGCTTTCGCTCTCGCCTTGCGCGCCGGCGGTGTGCAGCGCCAGGCTGGTGGCCAGGGCGCCGCGCACCGCGCGCAACTCGCCCGAGAGCGAAAGCTCGCCGGCAAATTCCCAGCCCGCCAGCCGCGCGGCGTCGATCTGCCCGCTGGCAGCCAGGATGCCGAGCGCAATGGGCAAATCGAAACGGCCGGAATCCTTGGGCAAATCGGCTGGCGCCAGGTTCACCGTGATGCGCTTGTTGTGCGGAAACTCCAGCCCCGCGTTCTGCAGCGCCGAGCGCACGCGCTCGCGGGCCTCTTTCACTTCGACCTCGGCCAAGCCCACCAGCGTGAAGCTGGGCAGGCCATTGGCCAGATGCACCTCAACCGTGACCGGCGGCGCGCGCAGCCCCAGCAGGGCGCGGCTTTGCACCAAAGCAAGACTCATGAGCGGTGATCTCCCCATTGCGGTGCACGCTCTGCGCTACGGCGGCGGCCTGCGGGCCGCTGTCCGAGCGTGACGGCGTGTTGCAGCGGAGCATGCCACAGGAAGAAGCCACGCTGGCACGCTCCCTGCTTAAAGGGACTATCCCCAACGTTCCGCTCCCGGAGGACCCATGACCCACGCATCCCTCAAGACCTTTGCACTCCCACTTGTTGTGGCCTTGGCGGCCGCCTTGCCCGTGCTGGCCAGCGCGCAACTGAGCGGCAATATCGCGCTCACCACGAACTACAAGTTCCGCGGGCAAGACCAGGACACGCACAAGAGCACCGCCGTCAAACCCGCCATCCAGGGCGGTTTCGACTACGCCTTCGGCGAGTCGGGCTGGTACGTTGGCAACTGGAACTCCAGCGTGAACTGGCTGCCCCACAACTCCATCGAGATGGATGTCTACGGTGGTTACAAATTCAAGGCCGGCGCGTTCGACATTGACCTGGGCGGCCTGCTCTACGCCTACCCCGGCGCCACCAGCGGCAACACCACGGAACTGTATGGCGCAGCCACCTGGGGCCCGCTGACGGCCAAGTATTCGCACACGGTGTCGGATGACTATTTCGGCTGGGCTGGCGCCAAGGCTGGCTCGGGCCTGCGCGGGCGCAACACCGGCTATTTGAACTTTGCCTTCGCCCAGGAAGTGGCGCCCAGCACCACGCTCAAGGCCTCGGTGGGCTTCACGCGCTTTGCCGGCGATATCAAGAACAGCGGTGTGCCCGACTACATGGATTACAGCGTCGGTGGCGCCTACGACTTTGGCAGCGGCCTGAGCCTGGCGGCGGCCATTGCGGGGGCCAACAAGAAGTCCTACTTCGGCGACGTGAACAAACCTCGCCTGCTGCTGACCCTGACCAAGACGCTCTGAACGCGCCCGTATCTGAAAGGAAACATGCTATGAAAATGGTCACCGCCATCATCAAACCCTTCAAGCTCGACGAGGTGCGCGAAGCCCTCTCGGACATCGGCGTGCAGGGCATCACGGTCACCGAAGTCAAGGGCTTTGGCCGCCAGAAGGGGCACACCGAGCTGTACCGGGGTGCCGAGTACGTGGTCGATTTCCTGCCCAAGGTCAAGATCGAGGCGGCTGTCGCCGACGATCTGGTGGAGCGCGTCATCGAAGCCATCGAAGGCGCGGCCCGCACCGGAAAGATCGGCGACGGCAAGGTCTTTGTCGCCGCGCTGGAACAGGTGGTGCGCATCCGCACCGGCGAGACCGGCCAGGAAGCGCTGTAGAGCGCCGCCCTTCCATCCAACCGAGAACACCACCATGAAAAAATTGCTTGCTTCTCTCTTGCTGGGGCTTGGCGCGCTGACGCTGGGTCCGCTGGCCCTGGCCCAGGCTACTGCGGCCACCGAAGCGGTGTCCAGCGCGCCTGTCGCCGCCCCTGACGCCACGCCGGCTGCGACTGCTCCTGCGGCCCCTGCCGCGGCGATGGCGACCGAAGCTGCACCCACCGCCGCGCCCGCCGCTGCGCCCGCGCCCAAGCTCGACTCGGGCGACACCGCCTGGATGCTGACCTCGACCCTGCTCGTCATCCTGATGGTGATTCCGGGCCTGGCGCTGTTCTACGGGGGCCTGGGGCGCTCGAAGAACATGCTCTCAGTGCTGGTGCAGGTGTTCGTGATCTTCGCGCTCATCACCGTGCTCTGGGCCATCTACGGCTACAGCCTGGCGTTTGGCGGCGATGGGCGGTTCTTCGGCGGATTCGACAAGCTGTTCCTCAAGGGCATTGCGCCGGACACGCTCTCGGGCATGTTGCCGACCATCCCCGAATACGTGTTCGTCGCCTTCCAGTCCACCTTTGCCGCCATCACGGTGGCGCTGATCGTCGGCTCGTTCGCCGAGCGCATGAAATTCACGGCGGTGCTGGTCTTCGCCGTGCTGTGGTTCACCCTGAGCTACATCCCGATCGCGCATATGGTCTGGGGTGGCGGCCTGTTGGGCAAGGATGGCGCGCTGGATTTTGCGGGCGGCACCGTGGTGCACATCAACGCCGGTATGGCCGGCCTGGTGGGCGCCTACATGGTCGGCAAGCGCGTTGGCTTCGGCAAGGAGGCGTTCACGCCGCACAGCCTGACGCTGACCATGGTGGGCGCCTCGCTGCTGTGGGTGGGCTGGTTTGGTTTCAACGCGGGTTCTGCTGGCGCGGCCAATGGTTCGGCCGGTCTGGCCTTCATCAACACCACGTTGGCGACCGGCGCCGCCACATTGTCGTGGCTGGCCGGCGAGGCGCTGCACAAAGGCAAGGCGTCGATGCTGGGCGCGGCCTCGGGCGCAGTGGCCGGCCTGGTGGCCGTCACCCCAGCCGCGGGCTTCGTCGGCCCCATGGGCTCCATCGTACTGGGTCTGCTGGCCGGTCTGGTCTGCTTGTGGGGCGTGGGCGGCCTGAAGAAGATGCTGGGCGCCGACGACGCGTTTGACGTGTTTGGCGTGCACGGCGTGGGCGGCATTCTGGGTGCCATTCTGACGGGCGTGTTTGCCTCGCAAAGCCTGGGCGGCACCGGCGGGCTCACCCCCGACACCTTCGCCATGGGCGCGCAAGTGTGGATCCAGTGCAAGAGTGTTTTGATGACGCTGGTGTGGTCGGGTGTGGCCGCCTTCATCAGCTACAAGATTGCCGATCTCCTGGTGGGGCTGCGCGTACCGGAAGAAGCCGAGCGCGAGGGCCTGGACATCACCTCGCACGGCGAGACGGCCTACAGCCGCTGAACGCAGGCGCATCGCCGCTGTGCAAGAGCCCGCCTTTCGAGGCGGGGTTTTTTTATGGGCCCTTCGCTGCAGGAATAATGACCGACTCCACAAGCTTCGAGAGTCAAGCCATGGCATGGCGCGCATTGGGCAGCCCCAGCTGCGAACTGGGCGAATCGCCGTTCTGGCAGGCGGGCGACGGTCGTCTGTATTGGGTGGACATCGCCGGCCGCGCAGCCCTGCGCGCCGACCCCGCGACCGGCGCCACCGAGCGCTGGCCCCTGCCGGAGGAACCCGGCTGCATGGCCCCCGCGCGCACGGCGGGCGCGGCCAGCGGCTGGGTGCTGGCCTTGCGCAGCGGCATCTACCGCGCACGGCACTGGGGCGGCGAGCTGGTGCGCATTGCACGGCTCCCTTACGACCCGGCGCACGAGCGCGCCAACGACGGCAAGTGCGACCCGCTGGGGCGCTTCTGGGTCGGCACGCGCGACGAGCGGCCCGGCGCCAGCGCGGGGCACGGCCAGGCGGCCATGTACTGCATTGACGCGCGCTCTGGCACGGCGCAGGTGCAAGAAATGTGGGGCGGCGCGGGCACGCTCAACGGCCTGGCCTGGTCGCCCGACCAGCGCACGCTGTACGTTGCCGACACGCCGACACACCGCATCGAGGTGCGCGGCTGGGAAGCGGCTGCCAATACCCTGGGCCCGGCGCGCGCACTGCGCCAGTTCTCACCCAAGCCACCCGGATGGACCCCCGGCACCGCAGGCTACGGCGGCCGCCCCGACGGCGCGGCGATGGACGCTGGCGGCAACTACTGGTGCGCGATGTACGAAGGCGGCCGCGTATTGCAGCTTTCGCCCACTGGCGCGGTGCTGCGCGAGATCGCCACGCCGTTCGCCTGCCCGACCATGGTCTGTCTGGGCGGGCCAGAGCTGCGCACGCTGTTCGTCACCAGCGCGCGCCACGGCCGACCGGCGCAGGAACTGGAACGCACGCCGCTGGCGGGCCAGGTACTGGCGTTGCAAGAGCCGGTCGCGGTTGCCGGGCTGCCGGTGAATGCATTTCAGGAGGCTGCGCTCCTGCCGCGGGAGGGCGATTGAAACCATCTAAAATAATAGCTGTATACGCACACCCCATAAGCGCTAGAGGCTATTTTTTTTGAAATTTCCCCTCAGATTGCGCTCCCCGTTCCCGATGCGCTCCGCATCGCCTCTTGGCGCCTGCACGTCGCCACAGGGCAGACCATGCCACGCCTGACGCTACACGCCGTGAACGAGGGCGTGGTGGCCGTCCACCTGGCCAGCGGCGAACCTGTCGGCCACCTCAAACGCATTGGCGGCGTGTGGAAGTTCAAGGCCATGGGCTACGAGGACGGCAGCCTGGTGCCAGGCGGTGGGCCGCTCACCCACCAGCACAACCGCTGCTTCGCCACCCTGGACGAGGCCAGCATCACCGAGGGCCTGCTCGAAGGTTAATTGGGGCAATTAATTGGTGGCAGACCCCAAAGCCCACCAGAATCACACGCGAGCAGGCCCGCATTGACCTCGCGGGCGGGGCATCGGATACTGAACAAGGGCTGGCAACAAGCCCACACACCGCCCTTCAATCCATTCTTCGACCGCATGGCCGTACCGACTTCCTTCAGTGCCACGGGCATCTGGCGCCGCTTTGCATGCCTGGCGGCGCTGTGGTGCTGGGGCGCGGGCTGCGCGGTGGCCGCCGATGGTGCGGTGCGCGTCCTCACCGAGGAATATCCGCCCTACAACTACACCGATGGCGGCAAGCTCACGGGTCTGAGCACGCAAGTGGTCGAGGCCGTGCTCAAAGAACTCAAACTGCATGGCGAATTCCAGTCCATGCCCTGGGCACGTGCCTATGAAACGGCGCACGGCACACCCGGCGTTCTGATCTACAGCATTGGACGTACGCCCGAGAGAGACAAGTTGTTCAAATGGGTAGGCGTCATCGCCCCCACCAACTACTACCTGTTTGGCCAACCCGGCAGGGCCTACGGCATCGACTCGCTGGAGGCCGCAAAGAAGTACCGCATCGCCACGGTGAATGAGGATGTGGGCGAGCAGTTTCTGGTGGCCCATGGGTTCGTCAAAGGCCAGAACCTCCAGCCCAGCGTGAAGTACGAGCTCAACTACGAAAAGCTCAAACTTGGCCGTGTGGACCTCTGGATCATGAACGAACTGACCGCCAGTTATCTGGCACGCCAGGCGGGCGACAACCCGGCCAGGACGCTGGCTCGGGTGTACCGCATTCCCGAACTGAGCGGCGAGGGCTACTACATGGCCTTTGGCAAGCAGACGCCCGACGCCACCGTGGAGCGCTTCCGCCAGGCCCTCCAACACCTCAAGCGCAGCGGCGGCTACGAGCAGCTCCAGCGCAAGTGGCAATGAGCGCACCGTCAGGTGCTGGCTCAGGTGCGCAGCCGGCAGTGCTCGAACGCTCTGGACGCCAGCGCTCGCTCGGCTGGCGCCTGGTGTGGACCACACTGGCTTTTTGCAGCCTGTTCATTCTCGCGTCGGTAGCAACACTGACCTGGCTGGCTTGGAACACGGGCCTCGCCCGCATGGACGCCGAGTTGGCGCAGATTGAGCAGATTTACAGCGGCACCTTGTCCAAGGCCATCTGGGAACTCGATCGCGAAGCACTGCTAGCCCATGTACACAGCGTGCGGGACGTCCCGGCGGTGGGCCGCATTGTGGTGCAGGTGGCCCTGGCCAACCGGCCGGCAGAAGTCTTCGAAAGTACCCGTGACGGCTGGGCCGGGCCGGGGCGCGCACCCACACGCCGCCTGGCCTTGACCTATGAACCCTACCCGGGCGCGCACGAAACGGTCGGCACGCTGGTGCTGCAGGGCAACGAGCAGTTGCTGTGGCAGCAACTGCGCAGGCAGCTCGCCACCATCGTGCTGGCACAGCTGATGCAGTCGCTGGTGCTCGCCGGGCTCATCATGCTCATGTTCAACCGCATGGTGACGGTACACGTGCAGCGCATTGCAGCGCACTTGGCTGGCGTGGGCCCAGCGAACCTGGGGGCGCAGTTGCATCTGGACCGCGCAGGCCATGCGCAAGATGAGCTCACGCAGCTTGAATCCGGCGTCAACCACTTGCAGGCCAACCTGGCCAACCATCTGGAACGCCAGCAACGCTATGAACAGGAGCTTGCCGATCACCGCGACCATCTGGCACGCCTGGTGGCCGAGCGCACGGCAGAACTACAAACCGCCAATGCACGTTTGCAAAGCCTGGCCCGCACCGACCCCCTGACGGGCCTGCCCAACCGCCGGCAGTTCGACGAAGCCAAAACCGTGGAGATGCGCCGCGCCCTGCGCACCGGCCAGGGCCTGGCTTTGCTCATCTGCGACATCGACTGCTTCAAAGACTACAACGACCACTACGGCCATGCCATGGGCGATCGGTGCCTCAGCGCGGTGGCACACACGCTGCAGGCCCGCCTGGCGCGCGCCGGAGACGTCGCCGCGCGCATCGGCGGCGAAGAGTTTGGCGTCATCCTGCCAGGCACCGACGCAACCGGCGCCTACCTGCTGGCCCAGCGCCTGGTGGAGGCGGTAGCCGAGTGCGGCATCGAACACCTGTATTCCCCTGCGGCGCGGGTGGTGACGATCAGCGTTGGCCTGGCGGTACTGTCACCAGACGCCCACGACAACTTCGACGCCTTGTTCCAGCGCGCCGACGAAGCCTTGTACAGAGCCAAGACTGCCGGGCGCAACCAGGTCGCCGGGCCGCTCGGGTCAGCCGCCTGAAGGCCACAGGAGAAGCACCATGCCCCACTGCGTTTTGTTGTTCTGGATGCTCATCGTCGGCACGGCAGCCGTGCAGGCCCAGACCATCGAGGCCGTGACCGAGACCACCCCCTACACCTACGTGGCCAATGGCAAGGTGGTGGGCACCGCGACCGAGGTGGTGGAGCAGACCCTGCAACGCGCGGGCCTGACCGAATACAGCGTGCACCTGTACCCCTGGGCGCGGGCCTACGACATGGCGCTCAAGGAAGCCAACGTGCTCATCTTTTTGATAGCCCGCACGCCGGCACGCGAACGCCAGTTCCAATGGGCCGGCGAAATCATGAAGATCCAGTACCACCTCTACCGGCTCAAGTCGCACCCGCTGGACATCGGCACTCTGGAAGCCGCCAAGGCCTATACCATCGGCGTGATGCGTGACGATGTGCGCCAACAGTACCTGCGCGCCAAGGGGTTCGAGCGCCTGGTGGTGTCGGCACAGTCGCTGGACAATTTCCGCAAGCTGCTGCGCGGCCAGGTCGACCTGGTTCCCCTGACCACGGACGACGCCGCCTCCTTGTGCCAGCAGACGGGCTTCGACTGCGCCAACCTGGTGCGCGTGCTCACACTGGACGAAGCCTCCACCGGCCTCTACATGGCCTACAGCCTGCAGACGCCCCTGGATGTGGTCCACCGCACACAGGCCGCTTTTGACCAGCTCAAGTCCCAAGGACAGGTGCAGCGCACCATGGAGCGCACACCGTAATCGCGTCGTTGGCGCCACCCCCGGAAAAACGATAATGGGGGTCAGACCCCGAAATACCCCGGAGCAGGCGGCCCTCACACGTTGCGTGCAGAAAATTCACGCGGCTGCAGAGGGGCCTGGGCGTACCATAGCCTCCCATGGAAAGCGCTTTCTCAGACCTTATCGACCGCGTGCGCGCTGCTGCCGCACAGGCCACGCCGTTGCAGATTCACGGCGGCCGCAGCAAGGGGCATCTGGCCAGCCCGGCATCGCCAGGCGAGCCACTCGACACCCGGGGATGGGCCGGCGTCACCAGCTACGAGCCGAGCGAACTGGTCGTCACCGCACGCGCCGGCACGCCGCTGGCTGAGCTGGAAGCGGCTCTGGCCGAACAGAACCAATGCTTGCCGTTTGAACCGCCGCACTTTGGCCCCGGCGCCACCGTGGGCGGCATGGTGGCGGCAGGCCTCTCGGGCCCGGCGCGCGCCAGCGTGGGCGCGGTGCGCGACTACATGCTGGGCGTGTCGATCATTAACGGCCGGGGCGAGCCGCTGACCTTTGGCGGCCAGGTCATGAAGAATGTCGCCGGCTACGACGTCTCGCGCCTGATGGCGGGGAGCTGGGGGACGCTGGGCGTCATCACCGACGTCAGCCTGAAGGTATTGCCGCTGGCGCCTGCTGAGGCAACGCTGGTCTTTGAAGGCAGCCAGGCCGAAGCGCTTGACCGCCTGAATGCCTGGGGCGGCCAGCCGCTACCGCTCAATGCCAGCTGCTGGGTCGAGGACGAAGGCTCGGGGCGCCTGTACGTGCGCCTGCGCGGCGCCGTCGCTGCCATCGAGGCGGCCTGCCGCAGCATGGGCGGCGAGCGCAAGACTCATGCCGAGGTCGCTGGCGACTGGCAGGCCTGCCGCGAGCAGCACCTGCCCTGGTTTGCACAGCGCGTGCCGCAGCAAGGCCTGTGGCGCCTGTCGGTGCCGCAAACCGCCCCGGTGCTGGCCTTGCCCGCCGGCGTCGCCCCCCCGCTGGTCGAATGGCACGGCGGCCTGCGCTGGGTGCAGGCCGGCCACGAGCACGGCCCGGCACTTCGGCAGTTGGCCCGCAGCGTGGGCGGAAGCGCTTCGTTATTTGTAGCTGCAAGCGTAGATGAATCAAGCGCTAAAGCCGGTTTTGATGCTGCTTCTCCAGCCTTGCAGAAGATTCACGCCCAACTGCGCCAGGCGTTTGACCCGGCGGGCATCTTCAACCCTGGCCGCATGGGCGGGTGCTAGCGCCGTGCGCCGGTTTCGCCACCTGACCGACCAGCACCGCACAGGCACCCACAACCGGCGCCTGGGCCTGCTGCTGGCCTTCAACGCCGGTGCCATCAATGCCGGGGGCTTTCTGGTCGTGCACCTGTACACCTCGCACATGACGGGCTTTGTCTCCATGCTGGCCGACAACCTGGTGCTGGGCAACATGGTGCTGGTGCTGGGCGCCTTGGGCGCCTTGCTGGCCTTCATCAGCGGAGCGGCCACTACGGCCATTCTGGTGAACTGGGCGCGCCAGCACCGGTTGCACGGGACCTACGCCCTGCCGCTGCTGCTGGTCGCGCTGCTGATGCTGGTATTTGGCCTGCTGGGCGCCATGACGCTCAACTGGCACACCCCGTTTGCCGTGCCCGCCACGGTGCTGCTGCTGTCCTTCATGATGGGGCTGCAGAACGCCACGATCAGCAAGATGTCGTCGTCCGAGATCCGCACCACGCACATGACGGGCAATGCAACCGACCTGGGCATTGAACTGGGCAAGCTCCTGTACTGGAACCGCAGCGGCAAGCCGCCCGAGCAACAGGTGCGCGCCAATCGCCGGCGCCTCGGCTTGTACGCCAGTCTGGTGAGCATATTCTTGCTGGGCGGCGTGGCCGGCGCGGCGGGCTTCAAGCACGTGGGCTTTGTGTTTGTGGTGCCGCTGGCATTGGTGCTTTTCACGCTCGCCCTGCCGCCGCTGTGGATTGACCGCGCCCACCTGCGCGTCATGCTGAGGCGCACAGACAAATCGAGTGCCACGCAGCCCGGTCACAGCTCCTGACCCCCGTACCCCTACCGCCATGCAAACCCAGCTCGCTCCCGAATTCCAAGGCACGCCCGAAGGCGCTGAGGCCGAAGCCATTCTGCGCAAATGCGTGCACTGCGGCTTTTGCCTTGCCACCTGCCCGACCTACCAGCTGCTGGGCGACGAGCTCGACAGCCCACGCGGCCGCATCTACCTGATGAAACAGGTGCTGGAAGGCACCACGCCCACGCGCGCCACGCAGTTGCACCTGGACCGGTGCCTCACCTGCCGCAACTGCGAGTCCACCTGCCCCAGCGGCGTGGAATACGGCAAGCTGGTGGATATCGGCCGCAAGATCGTGGAAGACAAAGTGGGCCGCCCCGTGATTGAGCGCGGTGTGCGCTGGGCACTCAAGGAAGGCCTGCCCTCACCGCTGTTTGGCCCGGCCATGAAGATGGGCCAGGCGGTGCGCGGTCTGCTGCCGGAAACCTTACGGGCCAAGGTGCCGCCGCGCGAAAACCCCGGCGCGTGGCCCACGCGCGAACACGCCCGCAAGGTGCTGCTGCTGGCCGGCTGCGTGCAGCCGGCCATGATGCCCGGCATCAACAGCGCCACGGCGCGCGTGCTTGACGCCATCGGCATCCAGACCGTGATCGCTCCCGACGCCGGCTGCTGCGGCGCCGTCAAGTTCCACCTCAACGACCAAGACGGCGGCCGCGCCGAAATGCGCGCCAACATCGACGCCTGGTGGCCGCAGGTAGAGAGCGGCGCGGTGGAGGCCATCGTCATGAATGCCTCGGGCTGCGGCGTGACGGTGAAGGAATACGGCCACCACCTGCAGCACGACCTGCAATACGCCGACAAGGCCGCCCGCATCAGCGCGCTGACACGCGACCTCTCGGAACTGCTGCCCGAGATTGCGCCGGCGCTGCAAGGCAAGCTGCGGCGCGTGCCCCAGGGCGTGATCGCCTTCCACCCACCCTGCACGCTGCAGCACGGCCAGCAGCTGCGCGGCGGCGTCGAGCAGCACCTGCGCGCGCTGGGGTTTGACGTGCGCCTGACGCTGAACGAATCGCACCTGTGCTGCGGCTCCGCCGGCACCTACTCGGTGCTGCAGGCAGAGCTGTCGCACCAGTTGCTGGAGCGCAAGATCGGCCACCTTGCTGCGCTGGAGCCCACTGTCATCACCTCGGCCAACATCGGCTGCATCACCCATTTGCAAAGCGGCACGGCCACGCCGGTGAAGCACTGGGTGCAGGTGCTGGATGAGGCGCTGGCGTAGAGGGCCCACAGCGCAAAATTTCAAGCAAAATAGCCCTCTAGCGCTTACCAATCAAGCGCTAGCAGCTATCAATTCAAGAGTACTGGCGGCGCGGCGCGGCGCCCCTCACTGCTGAATATCCCCCAAACACAGGTACTTGATCTCCACATAGTCGTCCATGCCGTGGTGCGAGCCCTCGCGCCCCAGGCCCGACTGCTTGATGCCGCCAAAGGGCACATGC
>NZ_QXJC01000005.1 GCF_003570885.1 Simplicispira hankyongi | reverse complement strand
ACCTACTTCACCCGCCGCACCACCGCATCCAGCAAACCCCTCTCGGGGCTTACCTGCCGTCAGCAGCGCAGCCTTGCATTGTAGTACGGGTTTGCCCCATGTCGCAGAGAAACCTGAAAATTTATTGCGCAACAGCGGGAGATGCCTGCAGGACAGCATTCTCCAACGCATCCTGGAACAGGGATGCCACGTCGCAACCTGTCTGCTGCTGTATTTCCTGAAAACAGGTGGGACTGGTCACATTGATCTCGGTGACACAGTCGCCAATGACATCCACGCCGGCAAGCAGCAGCCCCCGCGCAGCAAGGACAGGCCCCAAAGCCCGGCCTATTTCCCAATCGCGCGGACTAAGTGCGCGAGCGACCCCCTTGCCCCCCGCAGCCAGATTCCCCCTGACCTCGGTGCCTTGCGGAATACGCGCCAGACAGTAAGGAACGGGCGCTCCCCCAATGATCAGGATACGTTTGTCGCCATCGACTATTTCGGGCAGAAACTTCTGCACCATCACGCTTTCTTCGCCTCCGCGATTGAGCGTTTCGATGATGCTGCCGAGGTTCATGCCGTCCGGTCCGACCCTAAAAATGCCCATGCCACCCATGCCGTCCAGGGGCTTCAAAATGATGTCCCGATGTTCCTCATGGAACTGACGGATGTGGACTGCACTGCGCGTAACCAGCGTGGGGCCAATCAAGCTCGGGAATTCCAGAATAGCCAGTTTTTCCGGGTGGTCACGCAGCGCTCGTGGCTTGTTGTAAACGCGTGCACCTTCGCGCTCTGCTTGCTCCAGGAGATGGGTGGCATAAAAATATTCGCTGTCAAACGGCGGATCCTTGCGCATTACCACTGCATCAAAGCTTGCCAGAGCCCGGTCTTCGGCACCAAGCTCGCCAAACCAATTGGTGAGCTCACCCGTCAGCGCAATGTGGCGCACACGTGCAAACACCTTGCTCCCGAGCTTCCATTGCAAATGCGCAGGCTCGCAGGCCGATACAGAGTGCCCACGTCTCTGCGCTTCACGCATCATGGCGAAAGTCGTATCTTTCTTCGGATTAAAGGCTTCGAGCGGATCGGCAACAAAAAGTAGATTCATACAGCTCAGGAGAAGTCCAGCGGGAATTCAGGAATCGCTCACATAGCGCGGCGACGCGGGTTGCTGGCGTACTGTTGCACAAACAGCGCGAGGCTGCCGGCGACCACCCCCCAGAATGCCGAACCAATGCCCGCAATGACCACACCGCTAAGCGTCACCAGAAATGTGATCAAGGCAGCTTCCCGGTGCGTCTCTTCCCGAAGCGCACTGGCAAGTCCGGCGCCAATAGAGCCTAGAAGGGCCAGGCCTGCGATCGCCACCACGAGTTCCCGTGGGAATGCGGTCAGCAAGCCCGTCACGACCGCACCAAAGACCCCAATCAGGACATACAACGCCCCGCAGGAGGCCGCCGCCGTGTAGCGCCGGGCTGGGTCTGCATGCGCTTGTGGTCCCATGCAAATAGCGGCCGTGATGGCGCTGAAGTTCAGAGCGAAGGCGCCGAACGGTGCAAGCACCAGAGTGGCAACGCCGGTCAAGGTAATCAGACGCGAGATCGGGAGCTGGTAGCCGGAGGCACGAATCACCGCCACACCCGGAAGATTCTGGGAGGCCATCGTCACCACAAAGAGCGGCAGGGCCAAGCCCATGGTCGCACTCCAGCCAAATCGGGGCACCGTAAGCTGTGGTGACGCCAATGTCCAGGTCACTGCGGACCACTGCATCTGCCCCCCAATGGCGGCATAGGCAACTCCTGCACAGAGCGTGGCCACCACTGCATAACGCGGCGCAACGCTGCGAGAAACCAGATAAACGCCGAGCATCACCAGAACCAGCGGCAAAGCCGTCTGCGCTGCAGAAAACGCGTCCATACCGAATCTCGCCAGCACACCAGCAAGCAGGCCCGCTGCTATTTCCGTGGGAATTCGGTTCATCACGCGCTCGAACCATCCGGTAACGCCCACCAGGGTGATCAGTGCAGCGCACACGAGGAAGGCACCCACCGCCTGCGCCATATCGAACCGGCCCGTGGCACCCGCAGCAGCAAGCACCGCAGCTCCCGGCGTGGACCAGGCGATCATGACTGGCTTGCGCAGCCACAAGGATGGGAGCAACGAACACAGCCCCATGCCAAGCCCCAGGGCCCACATCCAGGAGGCCATTTCGCCCGGTGTGGCGTGAAACGACTGCGCCGCCTGAAACACAATCGCCACCGAACTCGTGAAGCCCACGAGCACGGCGACAAAACCTGCGCTGACGGCCGAGACGCTCAGGTCTTTGAAAAATTGCATGGCACGCATTGTGCCCGGCCCACCGTTCTATCGACGATGCGCTCTGGCTCATGAGCCTGTCAAATCTCGATTTTCGAACCCAGTTCCACCACGGCGTTGTTCGGCAAGTTGAGGAAGTCTGCAGCCGCGCCGGCGTTGTGGTGCATTTGGGCAAATAATTTTTCTCGCCACGGCGCCATGCCACTGCCAATGGTGGGAATGACGGTGTCGCGGGACAGAAAATAGCTGGTCGTCATAGGCTCAAGATCGCAACCACGCCCGCGCAGCAGTTGCAGGGCGCGAGGCACATCGGGATCGTTCTTGAAGCCGTAGTGAATGACCACCTGCCAGCAGTCGTGCCCCAAGGATTCCACCTGCAAGCGGCCATCGAGGCCAATCCAAGGCACCTCGTGGTTGTTCACTGTGACGAACACGTTGGTGCCATGCAGCACTTTGTTGTGCTTGAGGTTGTGCAGCAGTGCATTCGGCACGGTGCCGGATTCGGCACTTAAGAACACCGCCGTCCCCTCGACGCGCGTTGGCGGGTTGACGAAGACCGATTCAAGAAAATCGGACAGATCGATAGCATCACTGCGCAGCTTCTCATTAAGCAGTCGACGACCTTCTTTCCAAGTCATCATGAGCGTGAAGACCCCCCCGCCAATCATCAGCGGGAACCAACCGCCCTGGAACAGCTTGAGCAGATTTGACGTGAAGAATGCCAGGTCGACCAAGAAGAAAAAGCTGGTGGCGCCCAGGCACAGCACCAAGGGATAGCGCCAGCCGTAGTACAAGACAAAGAATGTCAGCACCGTGGTGATCAGCATGTTCAGCGTCACGGCGATGCCATACGCTGCAGCGAGATTGCTCGATGAACGAAACAGCACCACGGCAAGTACGATGGCTGCGAATAGCCCCCAGTTGACAAAGGGCAGATAGATCTGCCCCGTGTCGCGCACACTGGTGTGTTGAACGTTCAAGCGCGGCAAATACCCTAGCTGGATCACCTGCTTGGTCGCGCTGAACGCGCCTGTGATCAGGGCCTGCGAGGCAATCACCGTGGCCATTGTGGCCAAGATCACCAACGGCAGCAGCGCCCAGTCAGGCGCCATCATGTAGAACGGATTCTTCACCGCCTCAGGATGCGCCAGCAACAAGGCGCCTTGCCCAAAATAGTTGAGCGTGAGCGCTGGCATGACCACCGTAAACCACGCAATGCGTATCGGCGTCTTGCCAAAATGGCCAAGATCGGCATACAGCGCCTCCGCCCCCGTGACGCACAACACCACAGAACCAAGAACGACAAAGCTCGTGCCTGGGTTGGCAAAAATGAACCTCAGCGCGTGATGGGGGCTGAGCGCCCACAGGATTTCCGGATGTTCGGCAATGTGCGAGAGGCCGAGCAGCCCGATGCTAAGCAGCCACACCAGGGTAATCGGACCAAAGAACTTCCCTATGCCGCCCGTACCGCGCTTTTGCACAAAAAATAGGCAAAACAGCACCAGCAAGGTCGCTGGTATCACGTACTCCGTGAACTGTGTCGACACCACCTCCAAGCCTTCGACCGCCGATAAGACTGAAATAGCCGGGGTGATGACACCATCGCCATAGAACAGCGAAGTGCCAAAAATACCGACTGCCAACAGCGTCTTGCGCAAACGCGGTTTGTCCAGAACGGCCTGGGACGCCAGGGCCAGCATTGCCACCAGGCCGCCTTCCCCGTTGTTGTCCGCACGCAGCACCAGCACCACATACTTCAGGGACACGATGACGGTCAGCGTCCAGAAAAAGATGGACAAAATCCCGTAGATGTTGTCCTGGGTAAATGGCACGTAACCCGAGCCAAAAACCTCCTTGATGGCGTACAGAACGCTGGTACCAATGTCACCGTAGACGACGCCTATGGCGGCAAGGGTGAGAGCCGAGAGGGATGACTTGGAAGTTTGCACTGGGGCAGGAACAGCCAATGGGCGCTTTCAGGCACCCAGCCGCTTCAGAGAATCAGGCCGGCCATTCTGCGCCGGGGCGGCCGCCGCACAAAGCGCTGCGTGCCGTCGCGGTGGGGCGCTGTTGCCAATTGTTGCAACAGGACAACTCCCCCCTTGCAGGTGAGCGCTCACTCGTATATCTCGGCGTCTGGATTGGTGGCCTCCAGCTCGTAGCTGGCGGCCAGCATGGCAAGGCGCGCGATGACGCCGTACATGTAAAAGCGGTTCGGCGCGCTCGCGCCTGGCCTTGCGCCCAGCTGCGGCATGTGCGTGCTCTGGTCAAAGGCCAGCGGCACAAAGGCCGATCCGGGGGTGTTGAGGTTTTCATCCACGCCGCGGTCTGGGTGCATGCGGTAGAAACCACCGACCACGTAGCGGTCCATCATGTAGACCACCGGCTCGGCCACTGCACCGTTCAGGCGCTCCTGCGTCAGCACGCCTTCCTGCACGATGACGTCGTGCACTGGCTGGCCATCCTTTACCACAGCCATTTTGTTGCGGGTCTTGCGGTTGAGCACTTCCAGGTCCTTGGCGTCGCGCACCGTCATCACCCCCATGCCGTAGGTGCCGTTGTCGGCCTTGACGATGACAAACGGCTTTTCCTTGATCCCATATTCCTTGTACTTGCGCCGCACCTTGCCAAGCACAACATCGACCTGGGTCTGCACCGCGTCCAGCCCCGTCTCGGTGCTGTAGTCCACGTCGCTGCATTTTCCGAACAGCGGGTTGATGAGCCAGGGGTCGATGCCCAGCACCTTGCCAAAGCGCTTGGACACCTCCTCATAGCTGCGAAAGTGGTTGCTCTTGCGGCGCACCGACCACCCCGCATGCAAGGGAGGCAACAGATACTGCTCGTGCAAGTCTTCCAGGATGCCAGGCGCGCCAGCAGACAGGTCGTTGTTGAGCAAGATGGTGCAGGGGTCGAAGTGCTTGAGCCCCAGGCGCCCGCGTGTGCGCACCACGGGCTCAAGGGTCAGGCTCTCTCCGTGCGGCAGCTCAAGCACGGTGGTTTTCTTCACGTCTGGGCTGACGGAACCCACACGCACATTCAACCCCGCCATGTTGAAGATGCGCTGCAACTGCACCAGGTTGCTCAAATAGAAGCTGTTGCGCGTGTGGTTCTCGGGAATGATGAGCAGGTTGCGTGCTTCGGGGCAGATTTTTTCAATCGCCGCCATGGCCGCCTGCACCGCCAGCGGCAGCATCTCGGGTGTCAGGTTGTTCCAGCCGCCGGGGAACAGATTGGTGTCGACTGGCGCCAGTTTGAAGCCTGCATTGCGGATGTCCACCGAGGTGTAGAACGGCGGCGTGTGCTCCATCCACTCCAGACGAAACCAGCGCTCGGTCGCTGGCATCGAATCGATGATGCGCTGCTCAAGCTCGTTAATGGGCCCCGTGAGGGCGGTGATAAGGTGCGGAACCATGCGGGGCCTTGCAAGAGGGATCGGACAATTGTAGAAGTGCGCAAGCGCACCAAAAAATGGGCGCTGGCAAGGCCCAAGCGCCCAGGCGAAATGCCACAAAGAGCGCTTGAAAGGACGGTGCCAGCCTTCAGCCGCGCACCTCGCCCTGCCCCAGCACCACCCATTTGAGCGAAGTCAGCCCTTCGATGCCTACCGGGCCACGCGCATGGAACTTGTCGGTGCTGATACCGATTTCGGCGCCCAGCCCGTACTCGAAGCCGTCGGCAAAGCGCGTGCTGGCGTTGACCATGACGCTGGCCGAATCGACTTCGCGCAGGAATTGCTGCGCGTGCATGTGGTCGCGCGTGAGAATCGCGTCGGTGTGGTGGCTGGAATAGCGGTTGATATGGGCGATGGCTTCGTCAACGCCTTCGACCACTTTGATGCTGATGATGGGCGCCAGATACTCTTGCGACCAATCCTGCTCGCTTGCCGGCACCAGTTTTGCGCCTGAAACTTCCGCTAACAACGCCATGGATTCCGCGCAGACCCGCATTTCGACGCCTTTTTCTGCGAACACGGCGCCCATGCGCGGCAAGAACTGCGGCGCCACGGCACGCGCCACCAGCAGGCTTTCGCTGGCATTGCAGGGGCTGTATTTCTGCGTCTTGGCGTTGTCCACCACGCGCAGCGCCATGTCGAGGTCGCAAGGGTCGTCCACGTAGCTGTGGCAGTTGCCGTCCAGATGCTTGATGACGGGCACCTTGGCGCCGGCGCTGATGCGCTCGATCAAGCCCTTGCCACCGCGCGGGATGATGACATCCACAAATTGCGGCATGGCAATGAGCTGGCCCACCGCCTCGCGGTCGGTCGTCTGCACCAATTGCACGGCGTCCTGCGGCAAACCGGCGGCGAGCAGCGCTTGCTGCACCAGCAATGCCAGCGCCCGGTTTGACTCGATGGCCTCAGAACCGCCGCGCAGAATGGCCGCGTTGCCGCTTTTGATGGCCAGGCTCGCCGCCTCGATGGTGACGTTGGGGCGACTCTCATAGATCATGCCGAAGACGCCAATCGGCACACGCATCTGGCCGACGCGGATGCCGCTCTCCTGCTGCTGCAGACCGCGGATTTCGCCGATCACGTCGGGCATGGCGGCGAGCTGCTCGCAGCCCAGGGCACAGGTTTCCAGCACCTTGGGGGTGAGCTTGAGCCGGTCGATCATGGGTTCGGCCAGGCCGGCAGCGCGGGCGCGCTCCAAGTCGAGCGCATTGGTTTGCTGCAGTTGGGGGCCCTGCGTGCGCAACAGCGCTGCAAGCGCCTTCAATGCTTTATTTTTGATAGCTACAGGCGCAGACGCCATAAGCGCTGAGGCCACTTTTGCCTGCAAACCCAGGGTTTGGACGTATTCGGTGACGTTGAGGGCGTTCATGGGCAGGATTCTGGCAGATGGCGTGCAAGAACTCGCCTGCGGCCCAGACGATCGCACCGGACGCGCTGACGCGTCAGCGTACAGCGGCAAAAGTCCGCGTGCACTGCAGCGCCAGCCGCTGCAGTGCCTGCCAGGGGTCTTGCGGCCAGTCGGGCACTTTGAGTCCCTTGACAATGCCATCCACCAGATGCGCCGACTGCAGCAACCGCCCTGCGGTGGAAGGCGCGAGGTGGCCAAGCACGCGCTCGTACAGCTTCTCCTTCGCACCCCAAACACGGGCTTCCCGCAGCGCCATGGGCAGGGGTCGCCCAGCAGCCATCGCATCGGCGACGCGCTTGAGCGCACGGATGTCGTCCGACAGCGCCCAATGCACCAGCACGGCCGCCGTGCCTTCGGCCTCCAGGCCATCGAGCATGCGCTGCACGCGCAGCACCTGCCCCGCCAGCACCGCCTCAGCCAGCTTGAAGACGTCGTAGCGCGCCACATTGAGCACGGCCGCTTCGACCTGCTCCAGGCTCAGATCGCCCGGCGGGTACAGCAGGCCCAGCTTCTGGACTTCCTGGTGCGCCGCGAGCAAGTTGCCCTCCACGCGGTCGGCAAAAAATTGCAGGGTGCGCTGGCCCTCTTCGCCCTGCCGCACGCGCTGGCCCTGGACGGCCAGGCGCTGCGCGATCCACTGCGGCAGGGCTGGGCGCTCCACCACATCCACCTGCACCGCGACGCCCGCGTCGGCCAGCGCGCTGAACCAGGCGCCGGTGCGCGTGGCCTTGTCCAGCCGCGGCAGGAGCACCATGGTCAGCGTGCTGCCACCCGGTTCGGCAGCGGCGGCAATGTGTTGCAGCGCGGCGCTGCCGTCCTTGCCAGGCTTGCCCGAGGGCACGCGGATTTCCACGGTCTGGCGGTCGGCAAACAGGCTCAGGCTGCCGCCCGCCGCCAGCACCGTGCTCCAGTCGAACCGCGCCCCGGCGGCGACAAACACATTGCGCTCGGTATGGCCGGCAGCGCGCGCGGCAGCGCGAATCGCATCGGCGGCTTCTTCCACCAGCAACGCCTCGTCGCCATGCAGAAGGTACAGCGGAGCCAGCCCCCGTTGCAGGTGCGCGGAAAGCTGGGCCAGGGCGAGGTGCATGGCGACAAGTCTAGCAATGCTGAGGCATGCGGTGCAAATCGCCAGATGCCGCTGCCCAATCGCCAGTTATCAAGCCAAACTGCACGGCGTGCCCTCTGCTGCCTGGGAGGGCGATTGCGCACAATGGGCCTTTATCTGGCCACCGCCCCTGACACTACCCACCATGAAACCGTCCGTTCAACATGCCGCCCCCACCGTCGCATTGATTGGCGCGCCCACCGATATCGGCGCCGGCGCGCGCGGCGCGTCCATGGGGCCCGAGGCGCTGCGCGTCGCCGGGCTGCAATCGGCGCTGGAGAGCCACGGCCTGCACGTGCTCGACCGAGGCAATCTCAATGGCCCGGCGAACCCCTGGCAGCCGCCGCTGGAGGGCTACCGCCATCTGCCCGAAGTGGTCGCATGGAACCAACTGGTCTTCGACGCCGTGCGCGCGGAACTGCAAGCGGGGCATCTGCCGCTGCTGCTGGGCGGCGACCACTGCCTGGGTCTGGGCAGCATTGCCGCCGTCGCCCGCCACTGCCTTGACGCTGGCAAGCAGCTTCGCGTCCTGTGGCTCGACGCGCATGCCGACTTCAACACCAGCACGCTGACCCCCAGCGGCAACCTGCATGGCATGCCGGTCGCCTGCCTGTTCGGCCTGGGGCCGGACCCGCTGACCCGCCTGGCGCGCCTGCCGGATGGCTCGCCGGCGCTGCGGGCGGCGCAGATCCGCCAGATCGGCATTCGCAGCGTGGATGCGGGCGAGAAAGAACTGGTGCACGCGCAGGGGCTGGAGGTCTACGACATGCGTTTCATCGACGAAACCGGCATGCGCGAGACCATGCAGCGCGCCCTCGCTGGCGTAGACGAGAGCACCCACCTGCACGTGAGCTTCGACGTGGATTTTCTCGACCCGGAACTCGCTCCTGGAGTGGGCACCACCGTCGCGGGTGGGCCAACCTACCGCGAGGCCCAGCTGTGCATGGAAATGATTGCCGACAGCGGCCGCCTGGCATCGCTCGATATCGTCGAACTCAACCCGGCGCTGGACGTGCGCAACAAGACCGCCTGCCTGGCGGTGGACTTGATCGAATCACTGTTCGGCAAGAGCACGCTGATGCGCCAGCGGCCTGCGCAATAGAAGCCCGCGCCGCCGCGGCTCAAGCCTTGGCAGCAGCCAGCCGGCGCACCAGTTGCTGAACCAGGTCGGTGCGCATGTCACGGTACAAAAGCGCCTCTTCGGCTTCTTTGGCGAGAGCGATGGTTTCGTTGTAGCTGAGCTCGCGCTGCTGCAGGATTTCGGTCGGCACGATCAGCTCGGTGCCGTCCTGGCGGTGCAGCCGAAAGCGGATGCGCAGGCGCAACTCAAGTTCACGCGCCTGGCCCGAGGCATTGAGACCGACCACCGAGCGCTCCTGCTGCTCGGAAAGCAGCTCGAACACCGCTTCGGCCTTGGGCAGCATCGCTGGGTCGGTGATCACCACAAGGCTGCCACCCGCAGCTTGCAAGGTGCGGCGCAACTCCAGCGCCAGAAGCGAGCCGGCAGGGGCCACGAGGTAGAGCGAGTGGAAGGCGAACTGCGGCACACCGCGCAAGCGAAAGCCGCAGCCGGCGAGCAAAAGGGCTGGCGCGGCGAGGAGAAGGCTGCGTTTGCGCATAGCTCACACCACTACGTTGACCAAGCGCCCCGGCACCACCACCACACGCTTCGGGCTAGCGCCACCGGAGTGCGCGGCGAACGCGTCGCTCGCCAGGGCCAGGCGCTCGATCTCGGCCTTGTCGGCCTGCGCCGGCACCCGCACGCTGCCGCGCAGCTTGCCGTTGACTTGCAGCATCAGCTCGATTTCGTCCTGCACCAGGGCACTGGCATCGACTTGCGGCCACGGCGCATCGAGCAGCTCGCCCAGCACGCCGGCATAGCCAAGCTGGCTCCACAGGCCGTGCGCGATGTGCGGCGTGGCCGGGTAGAGGCAGCGCAGCAGAATGCCAAAGCCTTCGACCAAGGCCACCTGGCCGCCAGCGGAGTCGCTGGCTTTGAAGTCGAGCGGCGACGGGCCACCCCTAGCCGCGAGAGCCCCCTCGGGGGACAGCGAGGACACGCAAGTGTCGAGCGTGGGGGCAAAGCTCTCCAGCGCGTTGATCATCTTCATCGCGCCCGAGACCACGGTGTTGTACTGCATGCGCTGGTAGTCGTAGTCCACCTGCTTGAGCACCGTGTGAACTTCACGGCGCAGCGCCTTGGCGGCGTCGGAAAATTTTATATCTTTTAGGCCTCTAGCGCTTATGGATATTGCGTTAGCAGCTTCCATATCCATAGCAGCCAACTTCATGCCGAAGTTCCACACCCGGCGCAGGAACCGGGAGCTGCCTTCGACCGCCGCGTCGTTCCATTCCAGCGTGGCCTCGGGCGGCGCGGTGAACATGGTGTACAGGCGCGCCGTGTCGGCGCCGTACTTTTCGATCAGGTCCTGCGGATCAACGCCGTTGTTCTTGGACTTGGACATGGTGCCCACGCCCTCGTAGTCGATGGGCGTGCCCACAGGCAGATCGCCGACGGCGTTCACCAGCCTCGCGCCCACTATCTTGCCGCCGTCGCCCAGTACATGCTCGACGTCGTGCGGCCAGAAGTAGTCCTTGCCGCCCTTGTCCGTGCGGCGCGAATAGATGTGGTTGAGCACCATGCCTTGCGTGAGCAGTCGGGTGAAAGGCTCGTCCACCGACACCAGCCCCATGTCGCGCATCACCTTGGTCCAGAAGCGGGCGTAGAGCAAGTGCAGGATGGCGTGCTCGATGCCGCCGATGTACTGGTCCATGCCACTGCCGCCGCTCGCGTGCTGGGCATCGCGCATCCAGTAGCGGGTGCCCTCCGCCACCATGGCCTCGCTGCTGTGCGGGTCGCAGTAGCGCATGAAGTACCAGGAACTGTCCACGAAGGTGTCCATGGTGTCGGTTTCGCGCCGCGCCGCCTTGCCGCAGACCGGGCAGGTCACGCCGGCATGGAACCCCTCATGCTTGTGCAGCGGGTTGCCCGAGCCGTCGGGGATGCAGTCGCGCGGCAGCACCACCGGCAGGTCTTGCTCGGGCACCGGCACGGCGCCGTGCTCGTCGCAATGGATGATGGGAATCGGCGTGCCCCAGTAGCGCTGGCGCGAGATGCCCCAGTCGCGCAGGCGCCAGGTGGTCTTCTTCTCGCCCAGGCCTTTTTGCGCCAGCGCGTGGGCCACGGCATCGACCGCGTCCTTGTAGGCCAAGCCGCTAAAGCTGTCGGAATTGACCGTGACGCCGCGCGCCTTGTCGCCGTACCAGTCGTGCCACTGGTGGAAGTCGAAATGTTCGCCATCGACCAGCACCACCTGCTTGATGGCGATGCCGTACTTCAGGGCGAAGGCAAAGTCGCGCTCGTCGTGCGCCGGCACGCCCATGACGGCGCCGTCGCCATAGCCGATCAGCACGTAGTTGCCGACCCAGACCTCAATCGGCTCGCCGGTGAGCGGGTGCGTGACCGAGAGGCCGGTGGGCAAACCCTTTTTCTCCTGCACCGCAAGCTCGGCTTCGGTCGTTCCACCGCTTTTGCATTCTTCAATGAAGGCGGCAAGCTGGGGGTTGGTCTTGGCTGCGTGGGTGGCCAGCGGGTGCTCGGGCGCCACTGCGCAGAAAGTGACGCCCATGATGGTGTCGGCGCGCGTGGTGAAGACGTACATGCGGCCATCGCCAATCAGCGCCCCATCGTCGCCGCGGATGCCGTGCGGGAAGGCAAAACGCACGCCCTCGCTCTTGCCAATCCAGTTTTCCTGCATCAGCTTGACGCGGTCCGGCCAGCCGGGGAGTTTGTCGCCGGTGACGTAGTCGAGCAATTCCTCGGCGTAATCGGTGATCTTGAGGTAGTAGCCGGGAATCTCGCGCTTCTCGACCACCGCACCGGTGCGCCAGCCTTTGCCGTCAATCACCTGCTCGTTGGCCAGCACGGTCTGGTCCACCGGGTCCCAATTCACCACCTGGGTCTTGCGGTACGCAATGCCTTTTTCGAGCATTTTCAAAAAGAGCCACTGGTTCCACTTGTAGTACGTGGGGTCGCAGGTGGCGACTTCGCGGCTCCAGTCGATGGCCAGGCCCATGGCCTGCATCTGCTTTTTCATGTACGCGATGTTGTCCAGCGTCCACTGCGCGGGCGGCACGCCATTCTTCAGCGCGGCATTTTCCGCCGGCAGGCCGAACGCATCCCAGCCCATGGGCATGAGCACGTTGTAGCCGTTCATGCGCAGGTAGCGCGTGAGCATGTCGTTGATGGTGTAGTTGCGCACATGGCCCATGTGCAGCTTGCCGCTGGGGTAGGGCAGCATCGAGCAGGCGTAGAACTTCTTCTTGCTCGCATCTTCGGTGACGCGGTAGGCGTCCTGCGCGCTCCAGTGCACCTGGGCGGCGCGCTCGACCTCGGCGGGTTGGTATTTGGTGTCCATGGGGCTCAAAAAGAAAGAAAGCAGCCGCAAACCGCTGCCATTGCGGGAGATTTTAGGCGCGCGGCTTCAGCGCGCGGGCCGAGCGGACGCCGGCTCGGCCACGAAGGCGATGCGCGTGAGGCCGGCGGCATGTGCAAACCCCATCAGTTCGACCACGCGGCCATAGGGCACGGCTGCGTCGGCGCGCAGTGCGATCTCGGTGCCTGGCCGCTCGGCAGCCACCGCCGCCAGGCGTGGCGCGAGCGCATCCTCGGCAATCGCTTGGCCGTCGAGTTGCAGCCCTCCCGTGCGATCCACTTCAATCAGCAGGGAAGGCCCCGGCGCTGCGGGCGCCGTGCCCTGGGCGCGCGGCAGTTCCAGGCGCAGCGAGCCGGCCAGCAGCGGCGCGGCCAGAATGAAGATCACCACCAGCACCAGCATCACGTCGACCAGCGGCGTGACGTTGATGTCGCTCAGGGGGCGCGCCGAGGCGCTGCGCTCGATCCGGCCAAATGCCATGTTCAGCCGCCCGCCGAGCACAGTTCGCGCAGATCGTGCGCAAAGCCTTCAAGCTCGGCCTCAAGGCGTGCCACCTGCCTGCCGAGCAGGTTGTAGCCCAGCACCGCCGGAATCGCGACCGCCAGCCCGGCGGCCGTCATGATGAGGGCCTCACCCACCGGGCCGGCCAGGCGCTCGACGCTGATCTGACCGGAACCTGCCAGGGCAGTCAGCGCGTGGTAGATGCCCCAGACGGTGCCAAGCAGCCCGACAAAAGGCGCTGTCGCTCCTACGGTGGCCAGCAAGACCTGGCCATACTGCAGCCGCGCAATGCTGGCAAGCAGCGCGCCGCGCAGCAAGCGGGTGGCACGGGCGGCGACACTGGCGTGGAACGATCCGCTCTCTGGCGGCACCGGCGCCAAGGCCGGGGAATGCGTTTCAAGGGAACGCGTTTCAAGGGCTGCCGCCACGAGCGGCAGTACCAAGGCATCGCGGTCAAAAGCGGCTGCAGCGGATGCGGCAGAGTCCCAGCTCGGCGCCTGCCAAAAGGCGGCCTGGCTGCGTGCGATGTCTGGCGCCGCGCGCTGCAGCATACGCAGCTTCCACAGCATCACCACCCAACTTGCAACCGACATCAGCAGCAGCACGAGCGCCGCCGTATGCGTCACTGCATCGCCGCTGCGCCACCAGTGCAGACTGCTCATCACGTGGGCAGGTTCGCTCAGTTCAAGCCGAGAACATCAAACATGTCGAACATGCCTGCGGTGCGTCCGCGCAGGAAGCGCACCGCGCGCAGGCTCCCCTGCGCATAGGTGGTGCGGCTGGCGGATTTGTGGGTGATTTCGATACGCTCGCCGGTGCCGGCAAACAGCACCGTGTGGTCGCCCACGATGTCGCCCCCGCGAACGCTGGCGAACCCGATGGAGGATGGGTCGCGCTCGCCGGTGACTCCCTCGCGGGCGTAGACGGCGCATTCCTTCAGGTCGCGCCCCAGGGCATGGGCGATCACTTCACCCATCTTGAGCGCGGTTCCCGAAGGCGCATCCACCTTGTGGCGGTGGTGGGCTTCAATGATTTCGATGTCGTACCCGGTGGCCAACGCACGCGCCGCCATGTCCAACAGCTTGAGCGTGACGTTGACACCCACGCTCATGTTGGGCGCCATCACCATGGCGATGCGCTGGGCATGGGCCGCAATTTCAGCCTTTTGGGCTTCGGTAAAACCGGTCGTTCCCACCACCGCGCTGACGCCCAGGCGCGCGCAAGCGGCCAGGTGCGCAAGCGTGCCTTCTGGACGTGTGAAATCGATCAGCACATCAGCCCCGGCCAGGCCTTGGTCAATGTCCGCCGTGATGGGCACACCGCTGGCAAGCCCCAGGAAAGCGGTGGCATCGGAGCCGATGCCAAGGCTCGCGGGCACATCCAGCGCCCCCATCAGCACGCAGTCGCCGCTGTCACGGATGGCTTCAATCAGCATGCGGCCCATGCGGCCGCTGGCGCCCGCCACCGCGACGCGGATAGGGGCATTGGAAGATTCGGGCGCGAGGTTCGCCATCGTAGGGTCCAGACTGGAAAAAAGGCCGTGTGCGCAAAGCGCTTAGCGCGTTGTGGGTTCAAGAGGGGGATAGCTGCGCCCAGGTGTCGCTTGCGCAGTAGGCTCGAGCGCAGCGCCGGTTTTTCCATCGGCAGCAGGGGCGGGGTAACGCGCCAGCTGCTGCTCGGTCGCCTCCAACACCGGGACTTTGCCCTTGCCTTTGCGTGTCTCAAGCGAGGCGACGAAATCGCTCTCGGTCGGCATTTCGTCGCCTTCGAAGTGATCCAGCGCGTCGCCCTTGAAGTAGACCGTGAGCTTGCGCGTCTGTGCGTCGACACCGGGGCGCTTAAGCGTGAACACGTATTCCCAGCGGTCGTCATGGAACAGGCTGGTAAGCAGCGGCGTTCCGAGAATTTCGCGCACCTGCTGGCGGCCCATGCCAGGCTGCAGCGCCTGAACCTGCTCGCGTGAGACGAAATTGCCCTGCACCACCTCGACGCGGTAGGGGGTCACCACGCTGGCGACCGAACTGCTCGCGGTGTTGAAGGCAGAGCACCCTGCAAGCAGGGCGCCAAAGCTCAGGATGGCGCCCAGACGGGCACCGCAGTGGGCTGGAGCGTACATGGGGTGTAGTCTTGGGGCTATGATCGCTCGATTGTAGCGACAGGGCCTGGTGCCCACGGCGCCCGGCCGCCCGCCGCATGCCAGGCGGCACGAAAGACCTTGCCATGACGAACATCGATGAACTCAAGAGCACGGGGCTGAAAGCCACGTTGCCGCGCCTGAAGATTCTCGAAGTCTTTCAAAAGGGTACGCAGCGCCACATGACAGCCGAGGACGTGTTCCGCGTGCTGCTTGATGAGCGCTCCGACATCGGTCTGGCCACGGTGTACCGCGTGCTGACGCAGTTCGAACAAGCCGGCATCCTGCTGCGCAGCAATTTCGAGAGCGGCAAGGCCATCTACGAACTGAACGAAGGACAGCACCACGACCACTTCGTCTGCACCAGTTGCGGCAAGGTGGAAGAGTTCTACGACCCGGAAATCGAAAAACGCCAGCAGGCGGTGGCGAAAGCCAAGGGTTGGGTGGTGGAAGACCATTCCATGGCCTTGTACGGCCAGTGCGCCAACTGCGCCAAGGCCCGCGCGCAAAAGGCCTGAGGCGCGCAGCCTAGCCCTGCTCCATCGCGCGCCGATGGCGCTCGACGAATTCCTGGTAGGTGTCGATGCCGCGCAGCTGCAAAATGGTATTGCGCACCGCCGCTTCGACCAGGACGGCAATGTTGCGCCCGGCGACCACCTGGATCACCACCTTCAGAATCGGCACGCCGAGCACGTCCTGCGTCAGCGGCTCGTAGGGCAGGCGCTCGTAGTCGCGCTCCAGCGTTTCCTTGCGCACCAGGTGCACGATGAGCTTGAGGCGCATTCTGCGCCGCACCGCTGTCTCGCCAAAGATGGCGCGAATATCGAGCAGGCCGATGCCGCGCACTTCAAGAAGGTTTTGCAGCAGATCGGGGCACTTGCCCTCGATGGTGGTCTGGTTGATGCGGTACAGATCCACTGCGTCGTCGGCCACCAGCCCCTGGCCGCGTGAAATGAGCTCCAGGCCCAGCTCGCTCTTGCCCAGGCCCGATTCGCCTGTGATCATGACGCCCAGGCCCAGGATGTCCATGAACACCCCATGCATGGTGAGGCGATCGGCGAAATGCTTGGACAAATACGCGCGCAGCACGTCGATCACAAAGGCCGAGGACTCCCGCGTGGCAAACATGGGAATCTGCGCGCGCTCGCAGATGGAGAGCAGCGCATCGGGCGCCGTCTGGCCATCGGCCAGCACCAACACCGGAGGCTCCAGCGTGACGATGCGCGCCACACGGCGCACCGCGTCTTCCTGCGTGCCGTTGAGCAGGTAATTGATCTCGCGCTCGCCCAGAATCTGCGCGCGGTAGGGATGGATGTAATTGAGGTAGCCCACCAAATCAGCACCCGAGCGCGCCGAGCGCACCGCGACTTCGTCAAAGCGCCGTTCGGAAGCCCCCAGGCCCGCGACCCACTCCCATTTCAGGTGCGTACGAAAGGCTTCGAATAAGACGTCCGCGCTGACGACGTTAGGTTTCACGGCGCAGATGGGGCGCTTTAGGCGGTCTGCGTAGACTGCCAGTCGGCAATCAGACCGTGCAACTGCACCGCATCCGAACAGCTCTTGATGCGCTCACGCAGCGGCGCGTCGCTGAGCAGTTCGGCAATTTCAGACAGTATCTCCAGATGCTTCTGCGTGGCCGCTTCGGGCACGAGCAGAAAAATGAGCAGGCCCACGGGCTGCTCATCAGGCGCATCGAAACCGATGGGGCGTTCGAGCTGGAACACTGCTGCCATCGGCGCCTTGAGGCCCTTGATGCGCCCGTGCGGAATGGCCACACCGTGACCAAGGCCCGTGGAGCCCAGGCGCTCACGCGCAAAAAGACTGTCGGTGATGAGGGCGCGCGAGAGGCCGTGCAGGGTTTCAAACAGCAGCCCGGCTTCTTCGAAGGCGCGTTTCTTGCTGGTGGCGTCAACGCTCACGAGCACTTGGGCTGCGGGCAGGATGGAAGCGAGGCGGTTCATGGCGTATCGGGAGGAATTATGCACCGCCTGTGCGCCTGCGGGTATTTCCCAGGGCGCGGCACAAAAAAAGCCGCCCTGAAGGCGGCGGCGGGGTGCCCAACCAGCACCGGAACCCGGCGTCAGGCGGTCATTTGCGCCGGCTGCTCGCGCCTGCGTGCCTGGAACTGGTGGTCTTGCATGCGGTCCTTGTGGCGCACCACCTGCCGATCGAGCTTGTCCACCAGCTCATCGACCGCGGCGTACAGATCCTCGTTGGCGCTTTCCGCAAACAGGTCGCTGCCCTTGACCCGGATATTGCATTCCGCGCGCTGGCGTTTTTCCTTTTCCTTTTGCTTTTCCACTGTGAGCAGCACCTTCACATCCACCACCTGATCGAAATGGCGCGTGATGCGATCAAGTTTGGAGGTGACGTAACTGCGCAGCGACGGCGTAACTTCGAGATGGTGACCACTGATCGTCAGATTCATGAGGGAGTCTCCTTGGCTCTTGGGAACAAATGCCGCACCACCCGTGTGAATGGGCGGCCCGAAAAAGTCAGTCTGCAGGGCACACGCCCCCACTATGCACCGCACCCGCAGGCAAGGCAACGCCATTCCAGCAAGCGGCAGCGGGGCTCTTGCCCGCCGGTCGCCTGAAGGCGGGAAAGAGCGCACAATGGCTGGATTGGGGTGCAGCGCCCCTCCGTGCGAGCACCTTGGACGATGCTGCGCCAGCCGGTAATCGCATGCGCTGCACCCGGCGCTGGCGCATAAAATCCCCTGCCTGGCGTCCGCCAGCGCCCCCTCGCTTGATACACCCTTCCCATGACCGCATCCGCCAGCCCTGCCCTGCACACCTCCACGCTCACTTCGCTGCCATTGCTTGCGCGTGGCAAGGTGCGCGACAACTATGCGGTAGGGAGTGACCGTATTTTGATGGTCGCCAGCGACCGGCTCTCGGCCTTTGACGTGATCATGGGCGAGCCCATTCCGGGCAAAGGCGAGCTGCTGACGCAGATGGCGCTGTTCTGGTTCGACAAGCTCGGCGCCATCTGCCCCAACCACCTGACCGGTGAGGCGCCCGAGAGCGTCGTACGCCCAGACGAAGTCGAGCAGGTGCGCGGCCGCTCCATGCTGGTGCAGCGCCTCACACCGCTGCCCGTCGAGGCGGTGGTGCGCGGCTACCTGGCCGGCAGCGGCTGGAAGGAATACCAGGCCACCCAATCGGTTTGCGGCGTGCCGCTGCCTGCGGGCCTGACCAACGCCGCCAAACTGCCAACGCCCATTTACACGCCAGCGGCCAAGGCAGCGGCCGGTGAACACGACGAGAACATCAGCTTCGAGCGCACGGTGGAGATGATTGGCTTTGATCACGCCAGCCGCATCCGCGACCTCAGCATTGCGCTGTACCAGGCAGCGGCCGCCATTGCGCTTGAGAAGGGCATGATCATTGCCGACACCAAGTTCGAGTTTGGCCTGGCCCCGGACGGTACGCTGGTGCTGATGGACGAGGTGCTGACCCCCGACAGCTCACGCTACTGGCCGGTGGAAGGCTACGAGGCCGCGCTGGCCGCAGGCGAGAACCCCCCCAGCTACGACAAGCAGTTCGTGCGCGACTGGCTGGAGCAGGCCCAGGTGGGCGGCAGGCCCTGGGACAAAACGCCGCCCGCCCCGCGCCTGCCGCAGGCGGTGATCGAGAAGACCGCCGCCAAATACCGCGAGGCGCTGGAGCGCCTGACGGGTTGAAATATTTAAAGAAATAGGGCTCTATCGCTTATCCCATAAGTGCTAGCAGCTATTTTTTTAATAGTAATTGAACGCCAGAACTCAGTTCAGCGCCATGCTGAGCTTGCGCCGGTAGCTGTTCAGCAGGGCCGTGGCTTCGTCTTCCTGCGCGCCTGCCTTGCCCATCAGCTCGATACCGCCCGCGCTCTTGCCAGGGACGCCGGCGTCGGCCTTGGGCTTCGGGGGCGTGAGCAGTTCGAGGATGGCGACATAGGTCTTGCGCGCCGCGCCGTCTTGCCAGGCCTTGTCACGCAGGAGGATCTCCAGCAGCTCGTCCATGGCGGCGGTCCACTGGCCTTCGGCCATCAGCACGCGCGCCTTGGCGAAACGGGTGTCGAAATCGCGCTTGTTCTGGGCAATCTGCGCGTCGAACTGCTCCAGCGGCCAGTTGCCGCGATCGTCCTGCTGCACGAACTGCAGTGCGCCCAGCCAGTGCGACAAGGCCTCAAAGCGCAGCGGCTTGGGGATGCGCGCCAGCGGCTCGTGCAAAAGCGCCTGCGCTTCTTCGTAGGCGCCCGTACCGATCAACAGACGCACATAGTCAAATCGGGCATCGTCGTTGGTGGGGTCTGCCGCCAGCGCGTCCGCCATCTTGGCGAGCGCGGCCTGCGTGTCGCCCGCGTCGAGCAGGGCATGGGCTTCGTCCACCTCGGCCTCGGCTTCCAGCGCGCCTTCGGAGGGCACATGCTTGTCGAGGAAGGCGCGCAGTTGCGCAGGCGGCAGCGCGCCGACGAAACCGTCCACCGGCTGGCCCTGCACGAACAGCACGCACAGCGGGATGCTGCGCGTGCCGAACATCTGCGACAACTGGCCGGCGATCTCGGGCACCTTGTCGGCGTCGAGCTTGGCCAGGGCGAAGCGGCCGGCGTATTCGGTCTCCAGCAACTCCAGCTGCGGCCCGAGCTGCTTGCACGGACCACACCACTCGGCCCAGACATCCACCAACACCGGGGCGCGGAGCGAGGCGGTGATGACTTCGGCTTCAAAATTTACCAGGGTGACATCGATCATGGGAATCGTTTTCCAAGGGCAGCGGGGCGTGCTTGCCGCCCCAAAAGTAAAATTGCAGGTTCACTCTAGCGCAGACCCGCGGGCGCTGCGCCTCCAGACACTATGACAAGCCTCCAGATCGGCGTCGTCATGGGCTCCAGCAGCGACTGGGACACCATGCAGCATGCAGTCGAGATTCTCAGCCAATTCGGGATCGCCTACGAAGCACAGGTGGTCTCGGCGCACCGCATGCCCGACGACATGTTCGCCTACGCCGAGGCCGCAGCCGAGCGCGGCCTGCAGGCCATCATTGCCGGCGCGGGCGGCGCGGCGCACCTGCCGGGCATGTTGGCAGCGAAAACGCCCGTGCCGGTGCTGGGTGTGCCGGTGCCCAGCCGCCACCTACAGGGCGTCGATTCGCTGCACAGCATCGTGCAGATGCCCAAGGGCATTCCGGTCGCCACCTTTGCCATTGGCGCGGCGGGCGCGGCCAATGCGGCGCTGTTCGCCGTGGCCATGCTGGCCAACCAGAATCCGGCGCTGCGCGAGCAGTTGCGCGTCTTCCGCAAGGCGCAAACCGAGGCCGCGCGCGCCATGCGGCTGCCCCCCGAATGAGCACCAACATGCTCCCCATCCTGCCTGGCGCCACGCTGGGCGTACTCGGCGGCGGCCAGCTCGGCCGCATGTTCGTGCACGCGGCGCAGGCCATGGGCTACTTCACCGTGGTGCTCGACCCCGACCCGGCCAGCCCGGCGGGGCGCGTGAGCCACCACCATATCCAGAGCGCCTACGACGACCCCGATGGTCTGCGCCAGCTTGCCAGCCTGTGCGCCGCCGTCACCACCGAGTTTGAAAACGTTCCCGCCGTGGCGCTGGCGGCGCTGGCCGGCCGGTGCACCGTCTCGCCGGCCGCCCGCGCCGTGGCCGTGGCGCAGAACCGGGCCGAAGAGAAGGCCCATTTCACCACTTGCGGCGTGCCCTGCGCGCCGTATGCGGTGATCGAAACGCCGGAACAAATGGCCAGTGCCGACCAGTCGCTCTTTCCCGGAATCCTGAAAACCTCCCGCATGGGCTACGACGGCAAGGGCCAGGCGCGCGTGCAGACGCCCGCCGAGCTGGCCACCGCCTGGGACGCCATGGGCCGCGCGCCCTGCGTGCTGGAACAGCTCCTGCCCCTGGCGCTGGAGTGCTCGGTGATCGTCGCGCGCGGCGCGGACGGCCACTCTGTGCACCTGCCGCTGCAGCGCAACCTGCATCGGGACGGGATTCTGGCGGTGACCGAAGTTTATGAGGAAAATGTGCCTCTAGCGCTTATGCAGCAAGCGCTAGCAGCTGCAAAATCCATAGCTGACGAGTTGGAATACGTGGGCGTGCTGTGCGTCGAATTTTTTGTGCTGGAGGGCGGCCGCCTCGTGGTCAACGAGATCGCCCCGCGCCCGCACAACAGCGGCCACTACAGCGTGGACGCCTGCGACGTTTCGCAGTTCGAGCTGCAGGTGCGCACGCTCGCTGGCTTGCCGCTGACGCCGCCGCGCCAGCACAGCGCCGCCATCATGCTCAATCTGCTGGGCGATTTGTGGTTTGCCCAGGGCGAGGCACCGCAGGACCCCCCGTGGGCCCAGGTACTCGCCTTACCGGGCACGCATCTGCACCTCTATGGCAAAGAGCAAGCGCGCCACGGCCGCAAGATGGGCCACCTGAACGTGACGGCGGCCAGTGCGGCGCAAGCGCGCAGCACCGCGCTGCAGGCTGCGGCACTGCTTGGTCTACCGGCCTTCTGAGCGTGCCGCAATGATCCTCGACGGCCATCTGCCCGATTCCATTGCCCAGGCCGCGCGTGCCCTGCGCAGCGGCGCCCTGGTGGGCCTGCCCACCGAAACCGTGTACGGCTTGGCCGCCGACGCGGACAGCGACGCTGCCGTGGCGCAGGTGTTTGCCTCCAAGGGGCGGCCCAGCGACCACCCTTTGATCGTGCATGTGGCAAGCGCCGACGCGCTGCAGCACTTCGCCCGCGAGGTGCCGGATTTTGCGCAGGCGCTGGTGCGCGCGTTCTGGCCCGGGCCACTCACGCTGATTTTGCCGCGCCGCGCAGGGGTGGCCGCGGCCGCCGCTGGCGGGCAGGACAGCATCGGTCTGCGCTGCCCCGCGCACCCGGTGGCCCAGGCCTTGCTGGCCGCCTGCGCCGCACCCCCTCCAGGCGAGCGCGCCATCGCCGGCCTGGCCGCGCCCAGCGCCAACCGCTTTGGCCGCGTCAGCCCCACCACCGCGCAGCATGTGCAGGACGAACTGGGCCGCGAGCTGCTGGTACTCGATGGCGGCGCCTGCGCCGTGGGCATTGAATCGACCATCGTCGATTGCACGCGCGGCGCCCCAGTGCTGCTGCGCCCCGGCGCGATTACCCGCGCACAAATCGAGGCCGTCTGCGAGCGCAAGTTGCGCTTGAAAGACGATCTGCCCGATCCGGCGCCGCGCGCCTCCGGCACCCTGGAATCGCATTACGCCCCAGAAGCCAAGCTGCGGCTGATGGACGCCCGCGCGCTGCAGACCGGCCTGGACCTGCTGGGCGCCGAAGCTGCGCATCTGGCGGTGTATGCCCGCACGCCGCTCAAGAGCGCCTCATCGCGCGTGCTGCTGCGCCGCATGCCCGACGATGCCGAGGCGACGGCACAGCAGCTGTTTGCCGTGCTGCGCGGCTTCGACGACGCGGCAGTGCGCCTGATCTGGGTCGAAACGCCGCCCGACACCCCCAAGTGGGAAGGCGTGCGCGACCGCCTGCGGCGCGCAGCAGCCTGAACCGCAAGCCACATCGTTAAACTAGCCCGTCCTATTGGAGAACACACACCATGGCAACACACTGGATGCGCCGCAGCCTGCTCGCAGCCGCTTGCGCGGGGGCAGCCCTGCTTGCAGCCTGCGGCTCAAGCAGCACCGAATCGGCCATCACCCCCGACCGCTTCATCGCGTTTGGCGATGCCTACAGCGACCTGGGGCAGACCGGCTCGCGCTACACCGTCAACGACGGCAGCATCAACAACTGGACGCAGGAACTGGCCAGCCGCTACGGCAAATCCTTGACCAGCGTCTCAGCGGGAGGACTGAGCTACGCCCAGGGCAATGCCCGCATCGCCGCCACGCCCGACGCGGCCGGCAACGCGGCCACCCCGACGGTGACGGCGCAGATTGACAAATTTCTGGCCGCACAGAGCTTTGCCCTGAACGATCTGGTCGTGCTCAACGGTGGCATCAGCGACCTGATTGTCGACATGGCCGCCGTGCAGGCAGGCACACTGTCGGAAGACGCTTTCGTAGCCAACGCCCGCGCCAATGGCAAGCTGCTGGCAGCACAGGTCAAACGCCTGGTGGATGCAGGCGCACCGCATGTGCTGGTGTCTGGGCCCTACGACCTGAGCGTGACGCCCTGGGCGGTGACCATCGACCGCGTCGATCTTCTCAGCCGGGCCAGCAGTGCCTTCAACCAAGGCTTGCTGATTGACATCAACGACCTGGGCGCCCATGTCCTGTACATCGACGCGGCCTACTACGTGAACCTGTTTCACACCACGCCGACGGCCTATTCCTTCTCGAACTCCACCACCCCCGTATGCACCTCGGTGGATCCTGGCGCAGGCATCGGAATCGGCGCCGGGCAGGTGAATTCTGCGCTGTGCACACCCACAACCTTGGTCTCGGGTGCCAATGCCAGCCTCTATGTATTTGCCGACGCGGTCTACCTTACGCCTTCCGCCCAGCGCCAACTCGGCGATTACGCCTACGATCGCTTGCGTGCGCGCTGGTAGTCACAGGGCATGCAGCCAACAAAAAACCGGCCGAGGCCGGTTTTTTGTTGGCTGGCAATAGGCCAGAACTCAGAATCGGTAGCCAATGCCAATCGCGTACACGTTGGGGTTGAGCTTGATATCGATATGCTGGCCCGTGGAGAGCGTGTTGCGTGTTTTCACAAACGTCTTGTAGTACGCCAGGTCCACGAACCACCGGTCGTTGAGCGCAATGCTCACCCCCACCTGCGGCGTCAGGCCAAAATTGGACTCTGCACTGAGCGTCGTCGGATTGGCTGGCGTACCGCCCGTCAAGCCGTTGAGCGCTGCCGTCCCGCGCTCCTTGTAGAACTTGGCGTAGGTCAGGCCCAGACCCACATACGGGCGTATCTTGGCCTGGGGCTCCAGGAAGCGGTACTGCGCGAAGATGGTGATCGGCAAGGCCTTGACCTCGCCGATCTTGCCCACGCCGGCAATCGCGCCAGCACCCACCGTGTCGTGTTTGTAGGGCAATGCCAGCGGCACATCGATGGCCCAATGGTCGGTCATCATGTAGGTGATGCCGCCTGAGAGCTCCGTATCCGAGCGCACGTCCACCTTGGTATTGGCAAAGCTGGGCGCCGTAAGGTTGCCGCTGCTGACGTCCGGGGCAATCTGCGTCACCCCGCCGCGTGCAAGCCAACTGCCTGCGCTTTGTGCCTGTGCCAGAGGTGCGCCTGCCAGCAGCAGTGCACCGGCCACCCAACGCCATTGGTTTGTGTTTTTCATGGTGTTTCCTCGGTTGGACAATTACAGCCAGCCTGCCTGGGCAATGGAGCGCGAGACCAGTTGGCTCAGCAACTGGTGTCCGTAGGGCGTGGGGTGAAAACTGTCGGAAAACGCGTAGGTCTTCCACCAGTCCGCGCCACCCGTCGCACCGGCAGGTGGCGGCATGGCGGACAACGCTTCAACCGTGCAAGAAGGGAAGGTGTAGGTGGGCAGGCCATCGGTGCCAACGCCGGTGATGGGGCAAGCCGTATCTTTTGCGTTGGTCAGCCCAAACTGCTCGGGATGCGCCACCTGATCATTGAGCGAGGTGTAGAAATCGACAACCACGACTTTGTCGTTGCCAGCAAAATTGGCGGCGAGCTTGGCGTTGAAGGCCTCCACCCACGCCTTGACCAGCCCCTGAACCTGGGCGCTGGCGGCCGGCCCAGCCGCGGCAGCGATCCCGCCCAGCAATTGCTGAAGACGGGGCGTTTGGTCGATACCCGGCACATTCAATATGGCGATGTGCTGCGCGCCCTTGCCCAGAACGTTGGCAGCAATGGCGGCCGTGAATTTGTCGGCCAGTGCCTGCATGTAGGCACCGCCCACCTGGGCCATCCCGGTCGTGCCGCCAGCGAAGGCCGCATCGACCATGGAAGCTGGCAGCAGCGTGGTCAAGAGGGCCTTATAGGTAGCGCCACCGTCCTTGGAGGCGGATAGATAGGCGCCCACCAGATCGGCTGCATCGTTCCCACCGCCGTCTATCAGCGCAAGATCCCCGGCGGCAAAGCCTGCGGCGCCCGCATCGGCCAGTTGCGTGGTGATGGACACCGGTGAAGTCGGCGCGGTGAAGTTGTTGATGCGCCCGCCACCGATGGCGTAATTGGTGCATCCGGCAGCAGCGTTGAAGGCCGTCCCAGTGAATTGGTACTTGGGGCACAGCGAGACGCCGTATTCACTGGCGACGCGCTCAGGCCAGATGGCGGTGGAGCCCGCTCCGGTAGGAGCCGCTCCCTGAACCGTGAACTTGAATCCGAAAGTGCCGCTGTCGGCCAAGCTGTCCCCCATGACCTTGACCCCGGTGATCGGTGCCACCGGCGTGGTATCCGACCCCCCGCCGCCGCAGGCCGACAGCACTGCTGCAGCCACCGCCAATAGAGCCCACCTTGTCTTGCGCTGGAAATCCATACACCGCACTCCTGAAATTAAAAAAAAGAACGACCGTTCTATTTAATTCCAAATGTTACCGCTAGCTGTGAGCAGGCTCCAGCGGGTAAACGCCAATAGCCGACAGGCAAAAGCCCCCCAGCCGTCGATGCGGACGTTCAGAACACAAGGCCTGCAACGCCTTGGCTGCAGCGAAAGAGAGTTTTCAATACGCTTTCCGCCTTGCGGCTCTGCGAGCCGGCGAGACATCAAGGATGCCCCGGCGCGCTTGTCCAATCGATCAAGGCCTCCAGCGCCGGCCGCGCCGCTGCTGCGCGATCGTGGTTCACCAGCGCCACCAGCACCCAGCGACGCCCGTCGCTGCCCAGCACATAGCCAGCCATGGCCTGTACGCCCTCCAGACTCCCGGTCTTGAGATGGGCGCTGCCCACGGCTCTGCTGTGGCTGCGGCGCAGCGTACCGTCCATGCCCACGATGGGCATGGAGGCCATGAGTTCCGGCATCACGGGCGATGTCCAGGCGACCTGCAGCATGTGTGCCAGCGCCGCGGGGCTGATGCGCGCCTCACGACTCAGTCCAGCGCCATTGTCGAAAACCGGCATCGCGGCTCCCCCCATGCGCTTTTGCCACCAGGCCTGCAGCACGCTGCGCGCAGCCTCGGGGCTACCAACCCCGCTTTGTTCCAGCCCCAGGGTCAGGAAAATCTGCTGCGCCATGACGTTGTTGCTGAACTTGTTGACGCTTTGCACCGCGTCGAAGAGTGGCTGCGAGGCGTAGACGAAAAGCGGAGCGAGCCCCACCGGCACGCTGCCCAGGGTGGCCTTGCCACCGAGCTTTCCGCCGAGCGCCAGCCACATCCCGGCCACCGCCCGCGGCGCAAACAGCTCTGGCTGAGCCGGCGCAATGGCCCAACTGCGCTCCCCGCAGGACACCGGGTAGCTGCCCTTGAACGACCAGCGCCCGGCGTCCTCGGTCTGCATTTGCGTGCGCGCGCGCCAATCCCCACAAGGCGTTCCAGCCGGCGCCAGCGGCACCGTGGCTTGCACGGCAAGACCGGCCAGCGGGGGAGAGACTTGAATGCGAGCCACACCAGCCGCCACATCCGGAGCCCAGTCGAGCACCACCGACTTGAAATTCACCAGAAAAGCCTCGGGCGCTGCGTTGTAAGCCCGCAGGGGCTGCCCATCGAAGGCCGCTGGATCGCGCATCTGGTGCGCAAAGGCCGATCCATCCACCACGATATTGCCCGCAATCGTGGTGATGCCACGCGCCTGCACCTGGCGCAACAGCAGCCACAGGCGCTCCATGACCAATGTCGGGTCGCCACTGCCGCGCAGGTACAGATTGCCTTGCAAAGTACCCGCCCGAATGGGCCCGTCCACAAATACGGGCGTGCGCCAGGTGTAGGCGGGGCCGAGCAGGTCAAGCGCGGCAAAGGTGGTGGTGAGCTTCATCACCGACGCCGGGTTCAGAGGCACGTCCATGCGCCATGCCAGGCGCGCAGGGCCATTTCCATCCGCCGGCGCCACCACTGCGGCCACCGCCTCGCGCGGGATGCCGGCACGATCGAGCGCCACGGCGACTTCCGTCGGCAGGGTCTGTTGGGGCTGTGCCGCAGCCGGCCCAGACCACAGCGTGAGCACGCTGGCGAACACGGCGCAGGCATGGCGCCAAGAGGAAAGTCGCGGTGGGCACATAGGGCGCCAAGTTTATGCGCGCAACCAGCATCGTCCGGCACACGGATAATCCGCCCATGGCTTTGTCTTTGCCCCTGAACCTGCTCGCCCTGGACACAAGTACCGCGCATTTGTCCGTCGCGGTGCAGCACGCGTCGCGCGTATGGACGTACAGCGGCGCAGGCGGCGCGCAGGCCTCCACCCACCTGATTCCCACGGTTCGCAGCCTGCTGGCGCAGGCAGATCTTTCGCTTGACGCGCTGGATGCGCTGGTATTCGGGCGCGGGCCGGGCTCGTTCACCGGCGTGCGCACGGCGTGCTCCGTGGTACAGGGGCTTGCCTTCGGCGCACGCGGCGGTCTGGGGGTCGCCGTCTTGCCAGTCGATACCTTGCTCGCCGTGGCCGAAGATGCACGCGAGCGCTGCGGCTGCACGCAGGTCGTGGCGGTGCTCGATGCGCGCATGGACGAGGTCTACAGCGCACGCTACGAGTTTGGTGAGCACGGATGGCATGGCAGCGGCGACTTTGCCGTGTGCGCCCCGGAGGCGGTGCAGGTCCCCGAAGGCTGGACCGTGGCCGGCAATGCGCTGAACGTCTATGGCCAGCGCCTCGCGCCCCATGCACGGCACGTGGATGCCTTGCCGCAGGCACAGGCCTTGCTGCGCCTGGCCCCGCGGTTGCTGGCACGCGGCCTGGGACAGCCTGCCAGCGCAGCGCTGCCCTTGTACGTACGCGACAAGGTGGCGCAAACCACCGCCGAGCGCGCCGCACAGAGGGAAAAAATATGAGCGCGCGCCGGGCCACCCTAAGAACATCCGCAACGCGCAGTGCGGAGATCACCCCATGAGCAGCATCCTGGCGCACCCCCCTGGCCGACCCGAGGTGCGGCTGGAGACGCTCACGCTGGGCCGCCTGGAACAGGTGCTGGAAATCGAGGCGCAAGCCTACGAATTTCCCTGGACACGTGGCAATTTCACCGATTCGCTCGCCAGCGGCTATGCCGTGCAGCTCCTGTGCGCGGGCGAGCATTTGCTCGGTTACTACGTCGCCATGCGCGGTGTGGAGGAAACGCATTTGCTCAACCTCACGGTGGCGCCCGCCTTTCAGCGCCAGGGTTGGGCACGCCTGCTGCTCGACGCGCTGGTGCTGTGGTCGCGCGCCCAGGGCGCCCACTGGCTCTGGTTGGAAGTGCGCGCCAGCAACGCGCCAGCACGCGCTTTGTACCAAAGCCATGGTTTTCGCCGGGTTGGCGAACGGCCACGCTACTACCCGGCAGCAAGCGGCGGGCGTGAAGATGCCATTGTGATGAGCTTGGAACTGTGAAGACACTGGACGCCCGCCAACGCGCCATGCTGCTCGACATGGGCGTGCGCGTCTGGCCCACACCCCACGCGCAGGCAGGTGCCATGGCACGCCCGAACCCGGCAGCGGCCACCCACCCGACGGTCGAGGCCACACCTGCACCGCACGAGGAGCCGCCGGCCCGGGCGTTGCGCGCGGCGCCCGGGCCGCATCCGCTCCGCAGCCAGGACCGCGGCGCCACAGCCACCACCCACTGGCAGGTGCAGGCACCGCGCCTGCTCTACCCAGAGGCCGACCCGTCGCTCGCCCCACCCGCGCTCGGCGCGGGTTGGTTGGTCGTCGCAGAAGCGTTTGCGGCGGGCGACGGCGCGGCGCAAGCCGCCGAGCGCTTGCTGGGCAACATGCTGCACGCCCTGCAGTTGCACCACCACCCCCGTGTGGCGCTGTGCAGCGTGCACCAGGCGGACCCCAGCGCCGCAAACGGCAGTGAGAGCGACGCAGCCACGGTCATTGCGCACCATGTCGAGGCCTTTGCACCTTCCGTTGTCCTGGTAATGGGGCGCGGCGCGGTGCGTGCCGCCTTGGCGCGCAGCGAGCCTCTGGGCAAGTTGCGCGGCGCAGCGCTGGCGATTGCGGGAGTGCCCGTTGTGGTCACCTTTGGCCCCCATTTTCTGCTGCGCAGTCCCGAATCGAAAAGCGCCGCCTGGGCCGATTTGTGCCGCGCCAGGGCTCTGGCGGGGCCTGGCGTTGCCACGCCAATGCCATAATCGCGCGTCTTAATTCTTACCAAGACCCATGGAAGCCTATCCCAGTCGATAGCTTTCAGCTCCCAGGCCAGCACCGGGGCTGAAAGCGCCCCATCCGCCCCAGCCACCGGCCTCGTATCCAGGGAGTGAGCCCATGCTCAACATCTTCACGCTCGCCAACGGGCGGCTCGTTCAGGAAGAAATCGAGTCGCTCGAAGAGCTCTCCAGGTTCCAGCCCATCTGGGTGGACCTGGACGCCCCCACGCCAGACGAAAAGCGCTGGGTCACGCAGTACTACGGCCTGTCGATTCCACACGACGCGATGGACACCGACATCGAAGAGTCGGCGCGTTTTTACGAAGAAGACAACGGTGAACTGCACATCCGCAGTGACTTCCTCATTGACGACGACGAAGACTCGCGCTCGGTGCGCGTCGCCTTCATCCTCAACCTCACCAACCCTGACCTGCGCAGCAAGGGCGTGCTGTTCTCGATTCACGACGAAGACATCCCCGTGTTTCGCCTGCTGCGCCTGCGTGCCCGGCGCGCGCCGGGGCTCATCGAAGACGCACGCGACGTGCTGCTCAAGCTCTTTGACGCCGACGCCGAATACTCGGCCGACACGCTCGAAGGCATTTACGACGACTTGAAGGAGGTCAGCACCCAGGTGCTGTCCGGCGACGTGACCGACGAGCGCGCTGGCGAAGTGCTGGGCGCCATCGCCCGCCAGGAAGACCTGAACGGCCGCATCCGCCGCAACGTGATGGATACGCGCCGCGCGGTCAGCTTCATGATGCGCAGCAAGATGCTCAACGCCGAGCAGTTCGAGGAAGCGCGGCAAATTTTGCGTGACATCGAATCGCTCGACAGCCACACCGCCTTTCTGTTCGACAAAATCAACTTCTTGATGGACGCCACCGTCGGTTTCATCAACATCAACCAGAACAAGATCATCAAGATCTTCTCGGTGGCCAGCGTGGCGCTGCTGCCACCCACCTTGATCGCCAGTATCTACGGCATGAACTTCAAGTTCATGCCGGAGCTGGACTGGACACTGGGCTACCCCTATGTGCTGGTGCTGATGCTGGCCAGCGCCCTGGTGCCCATGTGGTACTTCAGAAGGCGCGGCTGGCTGAAATAGGCTCCCCCTGCGGCGCTGCGCGCCTTCCCCTGAGGGGGCCGCCACCGGTGGCCCGGCAAAGCCGGTTCCCCGGTGGCGCTGAAGGGGCTACGCCCATTTGGAAAATCTGGTTAAAACAGGCTTTGGCGCTTATGGGGCAAGCGCGTTCAGCTATTGTTTTTGAAGCTCTTCTAAAAACTGCTGCACGATGCGCTCGGCGTAGCGGCTGGCCACTTTTTCCATGAACGCCGGAAAATCGACATGCGCGCTGGCGTCGGCGCGGTCCGATACCGTGCGCACCGCTGCGAACGGCAGTTGGTAGTCCAGGCACACCTGGGCGACGGCAGCGCCTTCCATTTCCACAGCCAACACGTCGTGGCCGGCCGCCACCAGCGGATCGCGCAGTGCGCGCGCCACCTCGGAGCAGGTGACGAAGCGGTCGCCACTGGCCACCAGCCCCAGGTGCAGGCGTGGGGCCGTGTCCATGAATTCATGGTCGAAATAGCTGCCAGCGCTTACCAGGCATACGTTGACAGCTTCGGAAAGAATAGCGGTCAGCGTGGGGTCACACGGAAGGCAAACCCCCTCGTACCCCGGCACGCGCCAGCGCTCGAACAGAGGCGAGACGTCCATGTCGTGCTGCACGTAGTCCTGCGCCACCACAATGTCCCCGACGGCGACGCCCTCACCCACCCCACCCGCCACCCCGGTGAACACAATGCGCGCCACGCGAAAGCGCTCGATCAGCACGGTGGCGGTCGTCGCCGCCGCCACCTTGCCAATCCCCGAAAGCGCCAGCACGACGCTGTGCCCATGCAGGCTGCCGCGCCAGAACACGCGCCCGGCGTGCACCAGGCGCTGGCCCTGCTCCAGTCGCGCCAGCAGGCCGGATTGTTCTTCGGGTAATGCGCTGAGGATGGCGGTGGTCATGCTGGGAAAGAATCGGACAAAAGAAAACCCTGGGGCTCTTGCGAAGCGCCAGGGTGCAGAGCCTACGCGCTTTGCGCACGCGTCTGTTTACCTCAGATCGGCGCCATAGAACCTTCGGAAGGTGCAGGCTGCCGTGCGCCAGCGCGGCATCATGGGGTCCCGCCCCAGGGCAGCAGGGGCCGGAATGGCTCGGGGCGCGGATTACTTCTTGTCGCGCAGTTCGCGCCGCAAAATCTTGCCTACCGGTGTTTTGGGCAATTCCTCACGAAACTCGATCACGCGCGGCTGCTTGTAGCCCGTGAGATTGGTGCGGCAGAACGCGCGCACCTGTGCCTCCGTCAGTTCTGGAGACTTCCTGACGATCACGAGCTTGACGGCTTCCCCGGTTTTTTCATCGGGTACCCCGACGACCGCGCACTCCAGCACGCCTGGGCACTCGGCCACCACCTCTTCCACCTCATTGGGGTAGACGTTGAAGCCGCTCACCAACACCATATCTTTCTTGCGGTCCACAATTTTGAAGTAGCCGCGCTCGTCCATGATGCCGATGTCGCCAGACTTGAAGTAACCGTCGTCGGTCATGACCTTGGCCGTCTCGTCCGGGCGTTGCCAGTAGCCCGCCATCACCTGCGGCCCCTTGATGGCAATCTCGCCCGACTGCCCCAGAGCGCTGACAGCTTGCCCTTCGTCGTCCAGCAGCTTCATGTAGGTGCTCGGCAGCGGCACGCCGATCGTGCCCGTGAATTCCTTGTTCGTGACCGGATTGCAGCTGACAGAGGGGCTGGTTTCAGAGAGACCGTAGCCTTCGCAAATCGGACAGCCCGTTTTATCAAGCCAGAGCTTGGCCACCGCGCCCTGCACGGCCATGCCGCCACCCACGGACACCTTGAGGTGACTCCAGTCGACAGTACTGAAATCCGGGTGGTTCGCCAGGCCGTTGAACAGCGTGTTGACCGCAGGAAAGCTGTGAAAACGCTGCTTGGACAGTTCCTTGAGCACCGCCGACAAATCGCGCGGATTGGGAATCAGAATGGTTTTCCCACCGGTGCGCATGCTGAGCATCATGTTCACCGTGAAGGCGAAGATGTGGTACAGCGGCAGCGCGCAAATGCTGGTGGGCTGCTCGCCCTCAGGCACCAGTTTCATGACCGGGGAGTTCCAGGCTTCGGACTGCAACACGTTGGCAATCACGTTGCGGTGCAGCAGCACGGCGCCCTTGCTCACACCCGTGGTTCCGCCGGTGTACTGCAGCAGTGCAATGTCGTCTGGCCTGATCTCAGGCTGCTTGAGTACGCCACGCGTGCCGCGCGCCACGGCCTCGTTGAACCGCACCGCGCCCGGCAGGTTCCAGGGAGGCACCATCTTCTTGACGTTGCGCACCACGTAGTTGACCAACGCCCCCTTGAGCAGCCCAAGTTGATCGCCCATGCTGCAAACAACGATGTGCTTGATCGGTGTATCGGCCAGGCAAGCCTGCAAGGTGGTGGCGAAATTTTCCAGAATCACCATCGCCTTGGCACCCGAGTCGCGCAACTGGTGCTCAAGCTCGCGCGGCGTGTACATGGGGTTCACGTTCACCACCACGTAGCCAGCGCGCAGCACCGCTGCCACCGCCACCGGGTACTGCGGCACATTGGGCATCATCAAGGCGACCCGGTCGCCCTTGACCAAGCCAAGACTCTGCAGATAAGCGGCAAAGGCGCTGCTCAGCGAATCGGCCTGGGCATAGGTGATGTCCTTGCCCATGAAGCTGTACGCGGTCTTGAGCGCATGCGTGCGGAAGGCCTCTTCCATCAGCGCAACAAGGGACGGATACTGCCCGGGATCGATGTCGGCGGGCACGCCCGTCGGGTAACTTTTCAGCCAAATGCGCTCGGTCATCTCCAAAATCTCCTGGTCTACTTTCGCGTAGTTTTGACCGTGCCAAAATTATTTGGCACGGTCATACTTTTTTCTGCCTCGTCAGCTCTTGAGCGCCACCAGCACCTCGTCGAGCATCTTCTTGGCGTCACCAAACAGCATGCGGTTGTTGTCCTTGTAGAAGAGTGGGTTGTCCACTCCCGCATAGCCCGAGGCCATGGAGCGCTTCATCACGATCGAGGTCTTGGCCTTCCATACTTGAAGCACTGGCATTCCGGCAATCGGGCTGGACGGGTCATCCAGCGCGCTCGGGTTCACGATGTCGTTGGCACCGATCACCATGGCCACATCGGTGTCGGGGAAGTCCTCGTTGATCTCATCCATTTCCATCACGATGTCGTAGGGCACCTTCGCCTCGGCCAGCAGCACGTTCATGTGGCCGGGCATGCGACCGGCGACCGGGTGGATGCCGAAGCGCACATTGACACCTCGCTCGCGCAGGGTTTGCGTAATTTCGTACACCGTGTGCTGCGCTTGGGCCACCGCCATGCCATAGCCGGGCACGATGATGACGCTCTTGGCATCGCGCAACAGCTCGGCGGTCTCGGCGGAACTGACGGGCACCACTTCACCCTGGGGCTCGGCAACCTCGCCCTTCTTGGCAGGCTTGCCGCCGCCTGAGCCGAAGCCGCCCGCGATCACGCTGATGAAGTTGCGGTTCATCGCATTGCACATGATGTAGGACAGGATGGCGCCCGAGGACCCCACCAGCGCACCGGTCACGATCAGCAGGTCATTGCCCAGCATGAAGCCCGTGGCCGCAGCGGCCCAGCCCGAGTAGCTGTTGAGCATGGACACCACCACCGGCATATCGGCACCGCCAATGGCCATGACCATGTGGACGCCAAGCAGCAAGGCAATGGCGGCCATCACGATCAGCGGCAGCATGCCGGCCTGCACGTCGTGCGCAACCAAGAATTGCTTGCCAAACCAGATCACCAACAGCAGCGCAACCAGGTTGAGCCAATGGCGCGCGGGCAATAGAAGTGGCTTGCCACCGATCTTGCCGTTGAGCTTGCCGAAGGCAATCAGCGAACCCGAGAAGGTGATCGCGCCAATCAGGATGCCGATGTAGATCTCCACCTCGTGGATGGTTTTTTCCGTACCTTGCAACTGAAGCGAGGTATCCACGTAGCTGGCAAAGCCCACAATGCAGGCCGCCAGACCCACCAGGCTGTGCATGAGTGCGATCAGCTCGGGCATTTGCGTCATCTTCACAACCTTGGCCGCATACAGGCCAATGCTGCCGCCGACGACCAGCGCCCCGACGATCCAGGCGATGCCCGCGCTACCCACGCGCGGGCCGAACACCGTGGCCAACACGGCCAATGCCATGCCGACCATGCCTAACAGATTCCCGCGCCGCGAGCTTTCCGGATGGGATAACCCCCCCAGGCTCAGGATGAAGAGAATGGCGGCGCCGATATACGCCACCGTGACGAGACTTTGGGACATGTGCGTCTTTCCTAGCTTGTTCTAGTGGTGTCGTGTTCTTATTTGCGGAACATGGCAAGCATGCGGCGCGTCACGGCAAAGCCGCCGAACATATTGACGGACGTGAGCACGAGGGCGGCAAAAGCCAGCCAGAGGATCAACCCACCCGGGCGCCCATTGACGGCCGCTTCCGGCGGTGCGATCTGCACCAGCGCACCGATGGCGATGATGCTGGAAATGGCGTTGGTCACGCTCATCAGCGGCGTATGCAGCGCAGGCGTCACGTTCCACACCACCATGTAGCCAATAAAGCAGGCGAGCACGAACACCGTCAGGTGCCCCAGGAAAGCGGCAGGCGCATAGGCTCCGATGAACCAGAACGCCAGCGCGGCCACGGCAAAGATGATGGCCAGATTCTTGGCAGGCACGGGGCCGCCATGACCGTGGCCGCCCTTCTTCTCGGCCACGGGCACAGCCGCTGGCTTGGGCGCGGGAGCCGGCGCCGCCTTGAGTGGCGGTGCCGGCCAGGTGATGGCGCCGTCCTTGGTGACGGTAAGGCCACGGATCGCATCGTCTTCCATGTTGACCACGGCCACGCCATCCTTGGCCTTGCACAATTCTTCGACCAGGCGCAACAGGTTGTTGGCATACAGCGTGGACGATTGCTTGGCCAGGCGCGAGGGCAGGTCGGTGTAGCCAATGATGGTCACGCCGTGGCGCTCCACGGCTTCACCCGGGACGGTCAGCTCGCAGTTGCCGCCCTGCTCGGCAGCCATGTCCACGATCACGCTGCCGGGCTTCATTGACTGCACCATCTCGGCGGTGATGAGCTTGGGCGCCGGCTTGCCGGGGATCAGCGCCGTGGTGATGATGATGTCAGCGTCCTTCGCCTGTGTGGCATACATCTGGCGCTGCGCGGCCTGAAAACCCTCGCTCATCACCTTGGCGTAACCACCCCCGCCGGCACCATCTTCCTCATAGTCGACTTTGATGAACTCGCCACCCAGCGACTTGACCTGGTCGGCCACCTCGGCGCGTGTATCGTTGGCGCGCACGATGGCGCCCAGGCTGGCTGCCGTGCCAATGGCTGCCAGGCCCGCGACGCCCGCACCGGCAATGAACACTTTGGCCGGAGGCACCTTGCCCGCTGCCGTGATCTGGCCGTTGAAATAGCGGCCGAAGGCGTTGGCCGCTTCAATGACGGCGCGGTAACCGCTCACACCGGCGGTAGAGGTCAGCGCGTCCATCTTCTGTGCGCGGCTCAAGGTCCGCGGCAGGCAGTCAATGGCCAGTACCGTGGCTTTCCTGGCCGTGAGCTGCTGCACCAATTCCGGGTTCTGCGCAGGCCAGATAAACCCGATGAGCGTGCCGCCTTCGCGCATCAGCGCGACTTCGTCACTGCTTGGCGGACGGACCTTGAGCACAATATCCGAAGCAGCCCACAGCGCGGCGGCACTTGGCAACACCTCTGCGCCTGCGGCGCGGTAAGTGTCATCGCTGCAATGGGCTGCATCGCCAGCGCCAGACTCAACAGCGACCTTGAAACCGAGTTTGACGAGTTTTTCCACCGCGTCCGGCACGGTGGCCACACGCTTTTCGCCGTGGAAGGTTTCCCTGGGCACGCCGATGCACTGCACCGCTGGTGTTGGGCTTGTTTGCATGAATCGCCTCCTCCGAGTTTCAAAATCGTTGCACCGGCACCCCGGAGGCTTGCATGCGCGATAGCGCCTAGCCAGGAGGCTCCGCTCAGTACCCCAGCCCGCACGGGTTAACTGACCGCGAGCTTACATTAAGAATATTCGGCTTCTATCGCCCATCGGATACGTTTCTGTCGAGAAGTGCCTCAATACAAAACTGGCAGCACGAGGCTGCCGGTTTGCACGGGATGGGATGCTGGACTTTCAGTTCACGACTTGGGCCAAGTCGCCTGCGGCGTACCGCTGCGCCATCACGCTCAGCGACACGCCCTTGATCTTGCCGCCCTGGCCTTCGCAACCAAACTCGATATAGCGCTGTTTGCAGATGGCCTTGGCCGCCTCGCGCGCAGGCTTGAGCCATTCACGGGCGTCGAATTTTTCCGGGTTCTCTGCCAGAAACTTGCGTACCGCGCCCGTCATGGCCAGGCGAATGTCTGTGTCGATGTTGATCTTGCGCACCCCGAACTGGATGGCCTTCTGGATCTCCTCAACCGGCACGCCATAGGTCTCCTTCATCTTGCCACCGTACTGGTTGATGATGGCAAGCAAGTCTTGCGGGACGCTGGAACTCCCGTGCATCACCAAGTGGGTGTTGGGAATGCGGGCATTGATCGCCTGGACACGGCTGATGGCCAGAATGTCGCCCGTGGGCTTGCGCGTGAACTTGTAGGCGCCGTGGCTGGTGCCAATGGCAATGGCCAGCGCGTCGAGCTGGGTCGCTTTGACAAATTGGGCCGCTTCCTCAGGGTCGGTGAGCATCTGGCTGTGGTCGAGTTTGCCTACCGCTCCCACGCCGTCTTCCTCACCCGCCTCTCCAGTTTCCAGCGAACCCAGACAACCCAGCTCTCCTTCAACCGTGGCACCTACCTTATGGGCCATGGCGACGACCTTGCGTGTCACGTCCACGTTGTAGTCGAAGGACGACGGCGTCTTGCCATCCTCCATCAGCGAGCCGTCCATCATCACCGAGCCAAATCCCAGAGTGAGCGCACCCTGGCAAATGGCGGGCGATGTGCCATGGTCTTGGTGCATGACCAGCGGAATGTGGGGGTAGGCTTCGCACGCAGCCTGGATCAGGTGCTTGACAAAGGCTTCCCCGGCATATTTGCGCGCACCGGCACTGGCCTGAAGAATCACCGGCGCACCCGTTTCATCAGCGGCTGCCATGACAGCCTGCACCTGTTCAAGATTGTTGACGTTGAAAGCGGGAATGCCGTAGCCACATTCGGCGGCGTGGTCCAGGAGCTGTCGCATCGAGACGAGAGGCATGATCTTGTGTATCCGGTGAAAGTAGTAGGACGCGGCACACGACATGTAACCGCTTGGTAACTCTGCATTTTAGCCAAGCCCTTGGCAAGCGTTGGCAGGGAAATCGATCCGGTAGCAGGTGGTGTAGGGGGTAGGCGCAGGAGCAGCCGAAAAAACCGCCCCATGTGCAGCAGCCACTCGCCCGACAATTTCGTGCCCCAGGTGAAGGCTGTCGGCAGGTGGAGGGTCGGCATCCGCATTGGCGCGCCGCCCATCGTCGCACACCTGCAGCCATGCTGCCCCTCCTTCGCCAACGGCTCCGCACTGGATGCTGATGCGCGTTCCTTTTGGCGTATGGCGCAATGCATTTTCGACCAAATTGCGTAGGGCGATGTCCAGCAGCATCGGCTGACCGACTACGCGTACGGACATCGGAGCTTGCACTTCGATGGAGTCACGTCGTTTCCAGGCAGATTGGGCGTATTGCGCAGCGACGAGGCGCACGAGCTGGGTGATGTCTACAAGCTCCGGCGCGCCTCCCGCACCACCTCGGCTTGACCGTGCCAAGGCCAGGAGCTGCGTCAACACGTGACCGGCACGCAGGGTGTCCAATCGAATACGCGCCAATACGTCGCCCTGTGCTTGAAACCTGGGGTCTGCCTCCAGCGCTTGTACTTGCAGAACGATAGACGTGAGTGGCGTACGCAGCTCATGCGCTATCTCGCTTGCAAGCCGCCGTTCGCGCAGCAAGGCTTGCTGCTGGCGCTCAAGCAATGTGTTGATCGAGGCCACTACGGAATCAAATTCCCGCACCGGATGGCGCGCCACCAGGCTGTTCGCACTCTGTACGTCCAGCGCCGCCACCTCGTCGGAGAGTTCAACGAGGGGCAGCAGCCCCCGCGAAATGGCAAGGCCCAACGCAAGGGCCACGACGGGCAGCAACCACAGTCCAGGCTCCATCATCTGGCCCGCGATATCCTGGGCAAGCGCATCGCGCTTCTCCAACAAGAGCATGACCGCGATTTTTTGCGTGTGTTCTTGGTTCCACTGCGAGAAGGTTCGCCAAGCTTGCTGCTCATCGCCCGCCAGCAGTGTTGCGTAGCCTTCACCGGGATCAAAGACGATCACTGGCGCAGCGCCGCTGCGCCAGCGCAGTTTGCCCTGCGCATCCCACACAAGCACACTGAACGATTGCTGATAATCGTGGTTTTTGAGTCGCTCCTGGCGCAGCCGCAGGACTTCTGGTACCTGCCTCAATGACGGCAAGTCCTGAATGCCTAGCAAAAGTACCGCGACGCTGGCCAGATGCCCATCGGTCAGCTCATCGGCCTCTTCTATTCCCGTTCGGTACGCAAGGAATACGAAGCATCCCCATACGACTACCAGCGCGCCCAAGGACCACAGCAGCAGTTGGCGCATCAACGAGGCCTCTCGCCAGGCGAGAGGGAACTTCAATCTGCACTCCTGGGGACAAAGTAGCCCACACCGCGCATGGTCTGGATCAGCCCATTGCCCAACTTGCGGCGCAAATGGTGAATATGGACTTCAATGGCATTGCTCTCGATGGCGGTGTTCCAACTGTAGAGGCGCTCCTCCAGTTGCGCGCGCGACAGCACGTGACCACGCGCTTCCAGCAATACGAGCAGGATGGCAAATTCGCGCGGCGACACATCGACTTGCTGACCGGCACGAAGAACGGTACGGGTTGCCGGGTCCAAGGAAATGTCCCCATGCTCCACCAGCGGCTGCGCACGGCCCACCGAACGGCGCAGCAGCGCACGCAAGCGTGCACCAAGTTCATTCACATCAAAGGGTTTGACGAGGTAATCGTCCGCCCCTTTGTCGAGCCCGGCAATGCGCTGCTCCACCCCGTCGCGTGCCGTCATGATCAGCACTGGCGTGGCAGGGTCCGGCAGCTGCCCGATGCGGTCATCCAGAACGGGACTCGCGCGCAAACGCTGGAGCAGCTCTTCACCATCTCCATCCACCAAACCGAGATCAAGCACGACGGCAGCAAAACGCTCGCTGCACAGGGCGCCCCAGGCACCAGCCACGCTGGAGCACAGGTCCACGGCATATCCACGCTTGCTGAGGTTCACAACAAGTCCATTGGCGATGCCCGCATCGTCTTCGACTACCAATATCCGCATGATGGCATTTTTGCAGGAGTTGGCCCGCATGAACTGTCTCTTTGGTAGATTGCACGATTCGCTTCATTCGCGCTCAAGTCATTCCGCTTAAAGCACAGCATGCCTGTTCACTTCGACCCTTCAGCACACCCAGAATCATCTGCGCAGAAGAATTTTTGGCACCTTCTTCTATGGACAATCGTCTCGCTTACTGCGCTGATTTTGTGGGATGCGTCCGGCATGGATCGGGCGCTTGCACATGTATTTGGCGGTAGCCAGGGATTCCCCTTGCGTAGCAACTGGTTCCTGGTGCAGGTCATGCACGAGGACGCACGACGTCTGGCTTGGGCCCTCGTGTTGGTACTGGTATTCGCCATTTGGTGGCCCTTCTGGGTGCTGCGCACGACGAGCCGCCCTGAGCGCCTGCAACTGGCGATCACCACCTTGGCGGCGGTGGCCTTGGTGACGAGCATCAGGTACGCCAGCGCCACCAGTTGCCCCTGGGACCTCAACGAATTCGGTGGCGTCGCACGGTATGTCTCGCACTGGACGTGGGGCTTGGCTGACGGCGGCGCCGGGAAGTGCTTTCCAGGAGGGCACGCATCAGCGGGTTTCGCATTCGTCGGCGGCTACTTCGCATTGCGCAGGAGCCAGCCGCGCGCCGCACGCGTCTGGCTCGCTTGCGCACTGTGCGCAGGCACGGTCTTGGGCTTCGCCCAGCAGATGCGCGGCGCGCATTTCCAAAGCCATACGCTTTGGACTGGTTGGTTGTGCTGGATTTGTGCCTGGGCGGTTGACGTGGTCATGCACCTGCGTCCCACACACAGCGTGCCCGACATTCCTGCAGTGCGATCTGGTAGCTGAACTCTGGCTCGATCCAGCGCCTTTTCACGCCATCTTCGCGAATACGAATCTGGTCCCGTCCCGATTCAGGTAGCGCGGCAAATCTTCAGCATATTGGTCCCACCGGGCGCCCCCATGGGTTCACCACAAGTGATGGCATAGACGTCGCCTGAACTGACAATGCCCCGGTCCTTCAGATGGCGCTCGGCTTGCTCGAGCGCCGTGTCGCGGTCGGCACTGGTATCCATCAAAATCGGCCGGACATTGCGGTACAGCGCCATCCGCCTTTGGGTGGCAACCTTGGGCGTGAGTGCGTAGATAGGAATGTGGATGCGGTGGCGACTCATCCACAGTGCCGTTGAGCCGCTCTCGGTCATGGCGACGATGGCTTTTGCACCCAGGTGGTGGGCCGTGAAGAGTGCGCCCATGGCGATCGAGTGGTCGATGGCGCCAAAGGTCCGCCCACTGAAGTCTGCGTCGAGCTGCACATCCTCTGCAGATTCTGCAGCTGCGCAAATTTTGGCCATTTCTTGCACCGTCTCGAGCGGGTAGCGCCCCGCTGCGGTTTCTGCGCTGAGCATGACCGCATCGGTTCCATCGAGTACGGCGTTGGCCACATCGCTCACTTCAGCGCGCGTAGGCGAAGCGTTGGTGATCATGCTCTCCATCATCTGCGTCGCGGTGATGACGAGTTTGTCCATGTCGCGTGCCATGCGAATCATTTTTTTCTGCAAGGCCGGTACCACTGCATTGCCCACTTCCACCGCGAGATCACCGCGTGCCACCATGATGCCGTCGCTCACCCGCAGGATCTCTTCCAGTCGCGGAATCGCCTCGGCGCGCTCTATCTTCGCTATCAAGCCAGGCTTGTGCCGGTACTGCGCCGCTGCCACGTTGCATAACTGGCGCGCCATTTCCATATCCGTCGCATTCTTTGGAAAACTGACGGCCACGTAATCGGCCTGAAAGCTCATCGCCGTACGGATATCCTCCATGTCCTTGGCCGTCAGCGCTGGCGCAGTCAACCCCCCGCCTTGCTTGTTAATGCCCTTGTTGTTGGACAGCTCCCCGCCCACTCGCACGGTGGTATGTACGGCTTCACCCCGCACCGCATCGACCACGAGGACGATCAGGCCGTCGTTAAGCAACAGCACGTCGCCCGGTCGGGTGTCCCGTGGCAATTCTTTGTAGTCAAGACCTACCCCGGCCTGATCTCCGGGCTCGGTACGCGACGCATCGAGCACAAAGGGCGCCCCCTCCTCCAGCATGACGCGCCCTTCGGAAAATTTGCCAACCCGTATCTTCGGACCCTGCAGATCCGCCATGATGGCCACCTCGCGCCCGGCACGTTTGGCCGCCTCGCGCACAAGGCGGGCGCGCTCAATATGGTCTTGCGCCTGCCCGTGGCTGAAGTTCAGTCGAACCACATTCACGCCTGCCAGCACCATCTTCTCCAACATGGCCAACTCGCCCGATGCGGGGCCGAGGGTGGCTACGATTTTGGTGGCGCGGCGCAAGGGCATATGAATCTCTCTGGGTAGATATGTAATTGAGTTTCAATTTTCTCACTAATTCGGTTACATCGAAAGCCCTTCCGGACGGTAAGCGAGCGACATTCCCGCTAAAACAAAATGGGCTCCCGAAGGAGCCCATTTTGAAACGACGTACCAGCCTACCGTGCGGCCTGAAGCAGTCGCTGCACATCCCTATCGTTGGGCAGCGCATAGTCATAGCCACGCACAATACGGCTGTCCTCGGTACGCACAAGCTTGAGACTCACATAAGTGAAGTTCGCTGCTGCCGAATAAGTGCCCACGAGCACGAGAGCTGCGTTGTGGCTGCGCGCAATGTCCTTGATTTCACGGGAAAGCAGCAATTCACCCGCACCTTCCTTCACAAATACATCGCCACGCAGCTTCACTTCCTTGACATTGAAGCCCTTGTCAGCCATCGACGAGGCGTACTGCTCGGAGAGCGTGCGCCCCAGCGGAGCAGAGCGACTGAGATCATTGACATTGACAATTGTCGCCACGAGTACTGGACCGCCGCTCACAGCCGGCATATCAAAGCCAGCCGTCAACTTGGCAATGGCATCGGCACTGCTCAGCAAAAACTGGCTGCTGGCCGCCTCCTGGTAAGTAGGTTCAACACGCAATGGGGCGGCGTTGTTGGCACAGCCGGCCAGCAAGGCGCCGGCGCACAGAGTCAACAGGGCATAGGATTTCATTGCGACACCACCTTCATGTTCACGCTCTGGTAGGGAGGCGGCGACCGCATGAACAGCGGTGCGTCTACATTCTCAAGATAGTACACGTCGGTCTTGCGTGCTACGTATTGCCCGCCGCGCATCACGGTGGTGGTGAGTACCATCTCGGTATTGGTAGGGCCGCCTGTATTGACACTTGCACCGTAGTCGGCCAAAGCCGCCAGGCCGAGTCCGGCCGCAAGCTGCGTATCAATGTATTCATGGCGCAAACCATAAGCGGCCATCACACCGGCGGTAATCATGGTGAATTCACCAGGAATGAAATGCGGCCTGTCGCTGTTGTGGCGCACCACCTGAGCGTGGTAGCTCACCTCAAGACCGTGCCCAGGTGCTTGTTGCACATTTGCACCGCTCTGCACGAATTTCGTGATCAGGAAATCGCGAAACGCCAAATCAAACTGGCTTGGATTGGGGGGCAAGCCCACGTGAACTTGGGTTCCGGCCGGGATACCCGACTTATCAAGCGTCGCAAGAGTCTGGGAAACCACATCGCGGGACACCAAGTCCCAGTGGCCCGCCGAACGCACCTTGGGTTGCACGGTGAGATCGAAATTCTCCGCAAGCGGAATGGGCGACTTGGTCGCGCAGCCCATCATGCTCGCTACAGCGCCAGCCAACAAGGCGGCACTGATTGCCTTTGAAAACACCATGATTCCCTCCTAACGAATGAAAGCGGGGGCAACGGGCCAACTGGCACCCACAACCCGGATCAAAATAATTCTGGGCGCGCGGCTCAACAAAAACAAGAAAAAGATGCGCTAAGAGCGCTGAACTACACACCCCTTGTTGTTTTTGTCACAGTCTTTCACGGCGGTGCGTTATTTTTCTGCAGCCCGCTTTTCCAGAATCTCGAATGCCGGTAGCGTACGCCCCTCCAGCACCTCCAAAAAGGCGCCTCCTCCAGTCGAGATATAGCCCACGCGGTCTTCAATGCCGTATTTGGCAATGGCGGCCAAGGTGTCGCCACCACCGGCAATGCTGAAAGCCTTGGAATCGGCAATGGCCTGGGCGAGTACGCGCGTGCCATTTTCAAACGCGGGAAATTCGAATACACCCACGGGGCCGTTCCACACAATGGTGCCCGCCTGATGCAGCTGGCTCGCAAGGTGGTTGGCAGTTTCAGGGCCAATATCGAGAATCAGGTCATCTTCCTGCACATCTTCAGCGCGCTTGGTGGCTGCAGGAGCCTCGGCCGAGAACGATTTGGCAGTCACCACGTCGGTTGGAATGGGCACCTCGGCTCCTCTTGCCTTCATGGCGGCCATCACGGCGCGTGCTTCGTCTACCAGGCCTGGCTCCGCCAAGCTCTTGCCAATAGGCAAGCCGGCAGCCAGCATGAAAGTATTGGCAATGCCACCCCCCACGATCAACTGATCCACTTTGCCCGCCAAGCTTTTCAAAATCGTGAGTTTGGTGGACACCTTGGACCCGGCGACGATAGCTGCCAAGGGGCGTGCTGGATGCGCCAGGGCCTTGGTCAATGCGTCGATTTCTGCTGCCAGCAACGGCCCCGCACAGGCGGTAGGCGCGTACTGAGCGACTCCGTAGGTGGTGGCCTCTGCACGGTGCGCGGTGCCAAAAGCATCGTTCACGAAAATATCGCACAGTGCCGCGATAGCGCGTGCCAGTGTCTCGTCGTTTTTCTTCTCCCCAGGGTTGACGCGGCAGTTTTCCAGCAAGACCAGCTCACCGGGCTGCACCGCCACGCCGCCGACCCAATCCGCGCGCAGCGGCACTGCACGGCCGAGCAGTTCCGACAGTCGCCGTGCCACGGGAGCTAGCGAGTCCTCTGGCTTGAATTGCCCTTCCACGGGCCGCCCCAGGTGGCTGGTGACCATCACAGCCGCGCCCGCTTCGAGGGCCATGCGAATGCAGGGCACCGAGGCGCGAATGCGGGTGTCTTCGGTGATGTGGCCACTCGCATCCAGCGGCACATTGAGGTCGGCACGAATGAAGACGCGCTTGCCGGCGACCTGGCCTTGTGCGCAAAGGTCGGAAAAACGAAGAATGTGCATGGTGGTGTCTGTTCAAGGCCGAAAACGGCGTTGGAGAATGGCTGGGAAGTCGCCACATTTTAGGCACCCGCTTTGACAGGCCTCGCTGACCCAGTCGCCCGGCAATGCTTCCGGCGCTACCAGCCCCAGCCGATATGCAGCGGCAAATACACCGCCATGCCGGCCACGATGGTGCCGAGGATGCCGCGGCGCCAGAAGTAGTACGCACAGGCGCACAGCACTGCCGGCAGGCGGGCATCCTGCAGGGTGTTGACCAGCGCGCCCTGCGTCATCAATACCTCGGGGGCAATCACCGCGGTGAGTGCCGCCAGCGGAGCGTACTTGAGACCGCGCTTGAGCCAGTCGGGCATGGGAAGCTCGCGCTCGGGCAGCATGAAGAACGTGCGCGCGATGAGGGTGACGAGGGCCAAGCCGGCGATGGCGGCGAGTCCATACAAATTTTCGGCGCTCATCGCTTCTGCTCCCCGGCAGCACGGCGGCGCAAGGCATTCTGGCGTGCATGGCGTTCGCCCGATTCCATGGCGAGACCGGCCGCCACGGCAGCAACGACCGCGACCAAGATATTGAGCTTGAGCGGTAGTGCCCAGGCAGCCACGGCAGCGGCAGCGGCCACGGCGGTCGCCACCCCGGTTGCACGGTCTACCAGCAGTGAGAGCAGCACGCCCAGGATGGCCAACACACCAGCAAAGCCGAGCCCCCACGAGAGCGGTATCGCATTTGCCAGCAAGATGCCTGCCACCGACGGAATTTGCCAGGCCAGCCAGTTGAGCGAGGCAGCACCCCAGAAATACGGCAGTTGCTCAGGCGCCGGCTCCACGCGTGGAAAGCGCTTCATGAAGGCGACGAAGATCACATCGCCGCTGAAGTAACCAATGGCCAGGCGTTGAACCAAGGGCTGCGCCTGAAAGTAGCCGCGCCACAAGGTGCTGAAGATCACGAAACGCAGGTTGACGCAAGTCGCCGTGAGCCACACGACCCACAAAGGCGCACCGACCGCCAGCAAAGGGATGACCGAGAGCTGGGCGCTTCCGGCATAGACAACGAGCGACATCAGCAGCGCCAGCCACACGCTCATGCCGCTCTTGACCATGGCCACGCCCGTCACAAGTCCCCAGGCACCGACGCCCACGGCCGGCCCAATCAAATCCACTACGCCATCGCGAAACGCCGGTTGGCGCAGCTGTGCCGCCAGCCGCGACAAGCTCAAGGCGCGGCCCCATTCGGTTCCGCACTGGTGAACTGCATGCCCGGCTGCAGCGCATGGCCACGCACAAAATCCCGCGCTGCCAGCGCCCGCCCGCCCGCGCGCTGCAGGCGCGTCAAGCGCAAGGAGCCTTCGCCACAAGCAACCGTCACGCCGGCGTCATTTACAGACAAAATATGGCCGTAGCGATTTTCCTGATTGATGTTATTGCTATCAATTTCACAATCTAGCACTTTGATAGCATCGTCCCCGATCTGCGTGAAGGCGCCCGGTGCGGGAAGCAGGGCACGCACACGCCGCGCAATCACGACGGCCGGCTGGCTCCAGTCGATCCGCGCCTCGGCCTTGCTGATCTTGCGCGCATAGCTCACGCCCTCTGACGGCTGCGGCGTGCGTGCCAGCGGCCCGTGCGCCAGCTGTTTCAGCGCCTCGACGACCATCTGAGCGCCCAGCGCAGCCAGGCGGTCGTGCAGGCTTGCCGTGGTGTCGTCCGGCGCAATCGCGACACGCCGGCACGCGAGCATGTCGCCGGTATCGAGCCCCGCATCCATCTGCATCAGCGTGACGCCAGTCTCCGGGTCGCCGGCTTCGATGGCGCGGTGAATGGGCGCGGCGCCGCGCCAGCGCGGCAGCAGACTGGCATGAATGTTGATACAGCCATGGCGGGGCGCATCAAGCACCCACTGCGGCAGTATCAAGCCATAGGCCGCTACCACCAGCACGTCAGGCTGACTGGCCTCGATGGCCGCGCGCGCCTGCGCCGCATCTTCAGCAAAGCGCCCATCAAGACGCAGCCCCCGCGGCTGCGCCACCGCCACGCCCCGTGTCTGCGCCAGTTGCTTGACGGGCGAAGGCGCAAGCTTGAGGCCGCGCCCCGCAGGCCGGTCGGGCTGCGTCAGCACCAGAGGTACGGAAAAACCGGCCACCAAAATGGCGTCCAGCGCCTGGCGGGCAAATTCCGGCGTACCAGCAAAAATGACATTCATGGGCAACAGATGGAAAGCAGCAAGCGCGCCTGGCAGAGCGCGCCGACGCAAAAGGGCTGGACGCGCCGTTAGCGGTAGCGATCGTCGGCCAGAGGGTCGTCTGTAAATTCCACGCCTTGCACGGCCCCCGCACCGTTCATGCGGACCCGAGCGAGCCGCCACGTGCCGAAGTCAAGCCAAGAATAGACCCAGACGGAACCACCCTCTTCCTGATTCTCGCCTGCAGCCACACGGCGCTCCGGCGGGCCGAAGCTGCGCTGCACCTCGGCGGCGTCCCAATGCCCTTGCGCCAGAGCACGAAAGCGCGCGGCGGTGAAAACCTGCTCCATGGCGGTCAGGCGCCCGGCGGCATCAAAATCAAGCCGCTGGAGCTCGCCCGGTTTGCGGCGGTAGAACAGACGCTGGCCGTCAGGCAGTGCATAGCTCGCACGCGGTTCTCCCCAGCGGCTGTGCACCTGTTCGCGCGTGGCGCCGGGCGCCAGCGTGCCGACCGAAGCGCAGGCTGCGAGCAGGGCGGCCAGCGCACAAGCAGCGCCCCAGGTTCGCAACGTGCGAAGCGCACTCACAGGAGCTCCTCGCGCTGGCGCTTGAGCATTTTCGAGCGAATGCGATTGCGTTTCAGAGGAGATAAATATTCCACAAATACCTTGCCGAGCAAATGGTCCATTTCGTGCTGAATGCACACGGCCAGCAATTCTTCTGCCTCGATTATTGCTTCCTTGCCTTGCGCATCCATCGCGCGCACATGGACCCGTACAGAACGCTCCACACCATCGTAAATACCGGGCACCGAGAGACACCCCTCGTCTCCCACCAGCCTTTCGTCGCTGGCCCACAGAATCTCGGGGTTGATGAGAATCAGCGGGCGGTTACGCTCTTCTGACACGTCGATAACGACAATCCGTTCATGCACATCGACCTGTGTCGCCGCCAAGCCGATACCGTGCGCTTCGTACATGGTATCCAGCATATCCTGGGTCAGTTGGCGCACGCGTTCGTCCACGGCAACCACCGGCTTGGCTACGGTGTGAAGACGCGGATCGGGATAACAGAGAATAGGAAGAATCGCCATGGTCAATACGGAAGGATGTCGCTATTTTCGCTACTTTTTCCTTCGCACGCAGCCTGCTGGTCCAATAATCATTGCCCAATCAAGGGCTTGAGCAGAGAATCTCAGTTGATTTGTAACGTCTTTGGCTGCGCTTTTCCAACGTTCTGGGGAGGCGACGGCACCAGCGAGGGGGCAGGGAACCATGCAAGGAAACACGACTAAGCACGCCGCACGCCAGGGCATTCTTCGCACCGCCGGTGGCGCTGTGGCGCTGCTTGTGGCTGCACTTGGCGCGCCGCCTGCCGCGTGGGCACAGAATTATCCTGTCACACCAGTCCAGCGCGCAACGGCTCAGCAGGTTGCCAAGCAGGGGGTGCCAGTTGCCGACCTGGCACCCAATGCTCCCGATGTCTACGTGGTCAAGCGCGGCGACACCCTTTGGGCTATCTCTGGCATGTACCTGCGCAAGCCTTGGCGCTGGCCCGAACTCTGGGGTATGAATCTGCAGAGCATTGCCAACCCCCACCTGATTTTCCCCGGCCAGACGCTGTATCTGGATAAGACCGGTGGGTTTGCGCGCCTGCGTTCGGGCCTTCCTGGCCAGCCCGAGGAAGTACGTATTTCTCCCCGTACGCGCACCGAGAGCCTCGCCGACAGCGCCTTGCCCACCTTGCAGCCCAACCTGATAGAGCCCTTCCTCGTCGAGCCTCAGGTCGTGGAGGCCAATACGCTGGAGCAAGCGCCGCGCATCGTCGCCACGGTGGACGAGCGCGTGCTGATGGCTGCTGGCGACCGTGCCTATGCCCGCGGCGACATGGTCAAACCACTCGAAATTGCACCTGGCGAACCCCGCTACTTCGGCATTTACCGCAATGCTGTGGCGCTGAAGGACCCTGCAACAGGTGAAATTCTGGGCTATGAAGCCCAATTCGTGGGCAAAGCTGAGCTGGTTCGTGGTGAATCCATCGAAGACACGCCAAATGGCAAAGGCGGTGTCACGTCCGACTACGTTCCGGCAACGGTGGATATCCTCAGCACTCGCGAAGAAGTGCGCGCGGGCGACCGCCTACTGCCTGCGGCGACGCGCGGCTTCATGAGCTACGTGCCCCACGCACCGGAGCAAGAAGTCAACGCACGCGTGGTATCCATCTATGGTGCATCGTCCGTGGTCAATGCAGCCCAAAACCAGGTCGTGGCCATCAACGTCGGTCGGCAGGATGGCATTGAGAGCGGCCATGTGCTGCAACTACTGACGGCTGGCCAGCGCATGAAGGACACCACAGACGAAGCCAAGGCCACGATCAGACTGCCCCACGAAAAAAATGGCATGGCCATGGTGTTCCGTACGTTTGACCGCGTGTCCTATGCCCTCATTCTCGATGTGCACAACACCGTGCGCGTGGGTGACCTCCTGATCAATCCACGTTGAGGCAATGGCGGCGCTGCCTACGCCGCCAGCGGCGATGCCCCGCGATGAGCTCTCCGCCTGGCTGCGCCTTGGCCACTCGCATGGCCTGGGCAATGCAGCAGCACGCCGCCTCTTGGCGGCCTTTGGCAGCCCCCAAGCAATCTTCTCGCAAAGCCAGGCAGCTTGGCTGCAGTGCGTCACGCCAGCCAAAGCGACAGCGCTGCTCCAGGTCCCCGAACGGCATACGGCTCTGCTGGACAGCACCTGGAACTGGCTCTCCGCCTCGGGGGAATCCGGTGTGTGGCGTGCCCTTGCGCCGCTGGGCCATCCTTTGTACCCATCGGCCCTGCTGGAAATTGAAGACCCGCCTTTGATGCTGTACCTGATGGGTGCGGAGCGCTTCTTGCACGCACGGGTCTCCCGCATGCAGCGCGAAACCAGCCTGGCCATCGTCGGCAGTCGCAACCCGACCCCCCAAGGCCGCGAGACGGCACAGCAATTTGCGCACGCTTTGCGACAAGGGGGCCTGAGCATTGTCTCCGGCTTGGCTTTGGGCATCGATGCCGCGGCGCACGAGGGGGCATTGGAGGCAGGTGTTGAATCGGACAGCCCTGCCACAGTGGCTGTCGTCGGCACGGGGCTCGACCGCGTCTACCCTTCGCGCCACCTGGAGCTTGCGCGGCGCATTGCAGCCCAGGGCTTGCTGATCAGCGAATACCCTTTGGGAACACCCCCAGTGGCGGCCAATTTTCCGCGCCGCAACCGCATCATTTCCGGGCTCTCGCACGGCGTCCTGGTGGTGGAGGCTGCCCCCGCTTCGGGCTCGCTCATCACGGCCCGTATGGCAGTGGAACAGGGCCGCGAAGTATTTGCGATTCCGGGCTCCATCCACGCCGTGCAATCACGGGGCTGCCATGCCCTCATCAAAGAGGGCGCCAAACTCGTGGAAACCGTGGCCGACGTACTGGAGGAATTTCCCCTCGGCAAAGGCGCAGCATCTGGCTCAACCGCGCCAGCGCCGGAGCTGGCTGAAGGCGCCCTGATAGAAGCCCTGGGGTTTGATCCGGTCGGTCTCGATGCACTGCAGGCACGTACCGGAATGGATACAGCAAGCCTTCAGGTGCAACTGCTGGAACTCGAACTGGCGGGGGAACTCGCGCGCCTGCCTGGCGGCCTTTTCCAGAGGCTGGTACGGGCCTGACGCCCGCACGGCCAGAATGATTCCATTTCTCAATCAGTCGACTACGCGAGAGCGAAATTCAGGCAGTACAGGCTTCGGCGAAGCGAAGCCGACAAACTAGTCGTTTGATTTGGGCGTGGAATTACTCCAGCAAACGTTCCGGGTTTGCATCCAGTTTGGCGAGTGCATCGCGTGTGGCGCGCACGGTCAAACCTTCTTCATCCCGGGCTACCAGCAACCCTGACTGCAGGTATGCACCCAGCCGGTGCAGCTGGATCAGGTAGCTGATGCTGTCGGTCGATACGAACAAATGCAACTGCTTGTGCCGGCTGTGCCAAGCATATTGCACCTGGGCGCTGGCCCCACTGTGGTCAAGGGTGAACCAATCGCCTGGCACCAGTTCCTGGGCCCAGGCCACCATCGCTTCGTCTACGGGGGCGCCATTGTCGGCAATCACGTGAATGGCGCTGGCGTCTATCCCCGTCATCAACTCAATGTGCTCGGCATCGAGCGGAAGTTCTCCCAGCACAGCATCGCCAAGGAACTCTTCAACATTGGCCAGTCGCCGCGCCATCGCTTCGATGAGCTCGAGCGGAATGGCGGCGGTCTTGGACAGAAAAGCTTCAGCCAGCGTATCGGTCAGCACTTTGATTTGCGCATCTTGTGCTTCGCCAGCCACGCCCACCAGCGCAAGCCCTTCGCGCAATCGATGGAGGATATCCGGCAGCGCCGCAATGACCTGCGCGCGCTCGCCGCGATTGGGCTTGGCGCTGGAGGCCCAGACCAGGTCTGCGGCAGTGCGCTTGAACGACGCGGTTTCGGCGTGCTGTGCGCCATGGCGCACAGCGGACAACGCCAGGACTTCCGCCCAGGTCTTGAACAGAAACTCGCGCACTTCATCACGCACTGGCATGTCGCTGAGCATGGTGCGCAGCTCAATGGTGTATTGGATGGCCAGGGTTTCCCGCTGCTCCACCTGCTGCGCCACACTGACGAGTTGGTTGGTTCTCTGTTTTTCAGTGAGATGCTTGGCCAGAAACTTCTCAAACTCATCGTGCACGAGCTGGAACACACGGCGACCGGTTTCGGGATACTGCTCGATCACCTGCACGACGCGCCGGACCTCGGCCTCTAGCGCACTGCCGGTGATCGATGCGGAATCAAAGCCAAGCGCCACCGCGCCCATGCGGTCAATCAACTTGCGCGCCGGGTGATCGGTGTTGCTGAAGAATTCGGGCTCGGCCAGAGCAACCCGCAGCACCGGCACCTGCAGGCGTGCGAACCAGACGCGGATTGCAGACGGAATACGGTCTTCGGACAGAATGCTTTGGAACATCAGTGCCACCACTTCGATGATGGCTTTTTCGCTATCGGTTTCGGCCTTTTTCTTGAATTCTGCCGAGCGCTCCCGCACCGCGCCAGCCAATTGAACGACCGCTGCAGGGCTGTAATCCTCCACGACGGCGCCCATGGTGCTGTAGTAGACGTCAGCCTGCACGCGGTGGGCCGCCAGCGCGTGCGCCAGCGCGACGGAGGCCGGCGGCGCCTGGGACAAGTCGACCCCGCCCATGGCTGGCGCCAACAGGCGCCGCAACTGCACCATGACGCCCTGCGCCCTTTGCCTGGCACGCAGCAGCGGCGTGGCCGCAACATCAAACCCACCCATGGGCGCGCCAGAGTAGCCACCGGAATGGGGATACGCCGAGGGACCGGAGTGTGGGATGCCGGAACGGCTCGACTGCAACGATTGGCGCGATTGCTGCAGCGCTTGCGAGGCCAAGCCTCCGCCCGAACTGCCAGAGTCGCCGTAACTCGAAGCGCCTGAACCGCTTGGGCGCGCAGCCATACGCACCCGCATTTCCTGTTGCGCCTGCACGCCCTGGTCAGCCAGGAGCTTGTTGCAGGCCTGGTAACCCGACTGCAGGAGTGCAGACATGGCCCTTTGCAGCGGCTCGACCGCCATTTGCAGGTCGTCGCGCGACAAACCCACCTTGAGCCAGGCTTCCACCAGTTTCAGGCTGACGGCCTCAGGGCGCAGCATGTCCGTAGGAGCCAGTTCCGTTTGCTCAAGCGAGCGCATGCGCAGGCGCAAGGCGTCGAATTCGGTCGCTACCTCTTCCATCACCGTCAGCGCGATGCGCGATGCGATGATCTTGTTCTCCACCACATCGTCGCCCACCAGTTCCAGGCCGCTGTCGACGGTGAAGGCTGCGCGCGGCGCAGGGGGCGTCGCTGCAATGGGTGCCTCCTGCGGGGCACGCAATACCAGCGCCAATTCCAGCAGCCAATCCTTGCGCTTGTCCTGGTACCCCTGCCAGGCATCGCGCCGTGCCTGGCGCTCGCGCTGGGTGCCCACCTGGTCCATCAATGCAGCGAAAAAATCTGCCGCTGCCTTGTCCAACCCCGGAGCGCCACTGGTGAGAACATCGCCCCAGCGCTCTCGCGCCATGCGCGCGAGTCTGCGGGAAGAAGCGGCCGGAGCCCGTGGCGTCTGCATAGCCGGATATTAGTACGGAAGTCCGGTGCCGCGTTGGTAGGGGGCCCGGCACCCACACCAAAAATTCCTTAGAACGTGTTCACGATCTTGGAGCCCGCCGGCGGGCCATGGTGTTTTCAGACCACTGCGCCGGCGTTCGGGTCGTTGGGGTCGGTTTCGCTGCGCGTCGACTTCATGAGATCTTCGCGCTTGACACCCAGCCACATGGCGATGGCGGCCGCCACAAAAACGGAGGAATAGATACCAAACAGGATGCCGATGGTGAGCGCCAGGGCAAAGTAGTGCAGGCTAGGGCCGCCAAAGAAGAACATCGAGAGCACCATCGCTTCGGTCGAAGCGTGGGTGATGATGGTGCGGCTCATGGTGCTGGTGATTGCGTGGTCGATCACCTCGTGCGTATTCATCTTGCGAAAACGCCGGAAAGCCTCACGGATCCGGTCGAAAATCACCACCGACTCGTTCACCGAATAGCCCAGCACGGCCAGCACCGCCGCCAGCACCGAGAGCGAGAACTCCCACTGGAAGAAGGCAAAGAAGCCAAGAATGATGACGACGTCGTGCAGGTTGGCGATGATGCCCGCCACGCCAAATTTCCATTCGAAACGGAACGCCAGGTAAATGACGATGCCCAGCACCACCATGCCCAGCGCCATCAAGCCGCCTTTGACCAGTTCGTCGCCCACCTGCGGGCCGACGAACTCGTTGCGGCGCAGCGTCACCTGCGGATCAGCCGCCTTGAGGGCCGTAATCACACGCTCACTTTGCTGCGCAGAGGTCACGCCTTTTTGCACCGGCAGGCGAATCATCACGTCGCGCGCGGTGCCAAAGTTCTGCACCTGGACGTCCTGGTAGCCCAGATCGGACACGGCCTTGCGCACCGTCGCCAGATCGGCGGGCTGGCTGTAGGCCACCTCCATGACCGTGCCGCCGGTGAACTCCACCGACAGGTGCAGGCCACGCGAGAACAGGAAGAACACCGCCAGAGCAAAAGTGATGAAGGAGATCGCGTTGAAAATCAACGCGTGCTTCATGAAAGGGATGTCTTTCTTGATGCGGAAAAACTCCATGATTTCTATTCCTTAATTGGAGTTTTCAGAGAAGGCTCATATGCGCTGAGCGCATGTGACGCTGGAACTAAAAATTCCATGACAGTTCCCTTATTTCACTGAAGCAACGGAAGTTCCGCTCGCCTCTGGCTTCCAGATCTGACCGATCGACAGGCTTTTGAGCCGCTTCTTGCCGCCGTACCACAGGTTCACCAGGCCGCGCGAGAAAAACACCGCAGAGAACATGCTGGTCAGAATCCCGAGCACGTGCACCACGGCAAAGCCGCGCACCGGGCCGGAGCCGAAGGCGAGCAGCGCCAAGCCGGCAATCAGCGTCGTCACGTTGGAGTCGAGGATGGTGGCCCAGGCGCGCTCGTAGCCGGTGTGGATCGCCATCTGCGGTGACGCACCTTCGCGCAATTCTTCGCGGATGCGCTCGTTGATCAGTACGTTCGAATCAATCGCCACGCCCAGCGCCAGCGCCATGGCGGCAATGCCGGGCAGCGTGAGCGTCGCCTGCAACATGGACAGCACGGCCAGCAGCATGAGGATGTTGACCGAGAGCGCAATGCTGGAAAACACGCCGAACAGCATGTAATAAAAGCACATGAACACCACGATGGCCAGCATGCCCCAGACCACGCTGTGGATCCCGCGTGCAATGTTGTCAGCGCCCAGGCTCGGGCCAATGGTGAATTCTTCAATGATTTCCATGGGCGCGGCCAGCGAACCGGCACGCAGCAGCAACGCCGTGTCGTTGGCTTCCATGGTGGTCATGCGACCCGATATCTGCACCCGGCCGCCGCCGATTTCCGAGCGGATGACGGGCGCCGTCACGACCTCGCCCTTGCCCTTTTCAAACAGCACGATGGCCATGCGCTTGCCGACGTTCTCGCGCGTGATGTCCTTGAAGATGCGCGAGCCCTTGGCGTCCAGCGTCAGGTTGACGGTGGGCTCCTGCGTCTGGCCGTCGAACCCCGGCTGGGCGTCGGTCAGATTTTCGCCGGTCAGCACCACTTGCTTTTTGACGATCACCGCCTGGGCGTTGCGGTCCAGGTATTTCTCATCGCCAAACGGCACCACACCGCGGCCGATTTCGGCGGCACGCGCCTCGGTGCCTTCGTCCACCATGCGCACTTCCAGCGTGGCCGTGCGGCCCAGAATGTCCTTGGCCTTGGCAGTGTCCTGCACGCCGGGCAGTTGCACGACGATGCGGTCAAGACCCTGCTGCTGGATCACCGGCTCGGCCACGCCCAGCTCGTTGATGCGGTTGTGCAGCGTGGTGATGTTCTGCTTGAGTGCCTGCTCCTGCACGCGGCGCGTCGCCTCGGGCTTGATGCTGGCGCGCAGCAGCTGTCCACCATCGGCATCCTGGCTGACCGAGGTCTGCAAATCCGGGAACTGGTCGGCAATGAGGTTGCGCGCCGCCGTCAGCGTGGCTTCGTCGCGCAGGTGAATCTCAATGTTCTGGCCTTCGCGCGCGATACCGCCGTGGCGGATGTTCTTGTCGCGCATGGTGGTGCGCAGATCGCCTGCATAGGACTCGGCCTTCTTGGTCAGCGCAGCCTGCATGTCCACTTGCAGCATGAAGTGCACGCCGCCGCGAAGGTCCAGGCCCAGGTACATGGGCGCAGCATGGATCGCCGAGAGCCAGGCGGGCGAGCGCGACACCAGGTTCAGCGCGACGATGTACGCCGGGTCCTGCGGATCGGGAATCAGGGCTTTCTCAATGGCGTCCTTGGCCTTGAGCTGGTTGTCCGGTGTATCGAAGCGCGCCCGCACCGACGCGCCTTCGAGCTGCAGCAGATCGGTGGTGACACCGGCTGCCTTGATCGCTTCGCGCACCCGCTCTTCGACCGCCGCATCGACCTTGATGGTTGACTTGGCAGACGACACCTGCACCGCAGGGGCTTCACCAAAAAAGTTCGGCAGGGTGTAGATCACGCCTACCAGCAGGGCCACCACCAGGATGGCGTATTTCCAGATCGGAAAACGGTTCATGTTCGGGCGTCCCTACGCGGAAACAAAAGAAAAGGCGCGACGCAGCTGCGTCGCGCCGCTCGCACTGGCTGTGCGCGCCAGTGAGAGACCAAAATTACTTCAGCGTTCCCTTGGGCAGCACTTGCACCAGTGAAGCGCGCTGAACTTGCACCTCGACGCCGCTGGCGATCTCCACATGCAGGTACTGCTCGGACAGGCGCGTGATGCGGCCCAGCATACCGCCGCCGATCACCACTTCGTCGCCCTTGGCGACGGCTTCCACCATGGCGCGGTGCTCCTTCTGGCGCTTCATCTGGGGGCGGATCATCACGAAGTACAGCACGATGAACATCAGCACCAGCGGCAGCATGCCGGTGAGCGTGGACATCATGTCGCCACCGGCGGCGGCGGCCGGCGCGGTCTGGGCAAAGGCAGAAGAAATGAACACAGGAAAACTCCAAGGAAAACGGATGGCAGACACGCTGCACTGAAGCTGCGGGCGCAAGAAAGGCGGCTAAACCGCAAGCGCGCCATTGTATGCGGCCCGCTTTGGGCGGGGGCAGCGTGCGGTTTACGGCCCGCTTTGAGCGAACCTCTGCGGATTCTTTTTAATAGAAAACAGCCTCTAGCGCTTATGCAGCATGCGCTATTAGCTATCAATATAGGATTTTCTCACGCGAGCTTCTGTTCGGCCCCTGGCGTGCGCCAGCGCGCCATCAGCGCGCTCCACTTGGCACGCGCGGCGCTCAGATGGCGGTCTTTCACGTGGCCGTAGCCGCGAATGTCCTCTGGAATACTGGCGATTTCCACGGCCAGCGCCAGATTCTCGCCGCTGAGCTTGGCCAGCAGCTCATCGATGCAGGCACGGTACTCGCCAATCAGCGCGCGCTCGGTCTGGCGCTCCTGGCTGTAGCCAAACGGGTCGAGCACGCTGCCGCGCAGGCCCTTGAACCGGGCCAGCACGCCAAAGGCCTTGCGCATCCACGGGCCATAGCTTTGCTTGACGAGTTCGCCCTTGTCATTGCGTTTGGCCAGCAAAGGCGGTGCCAGGTGGTGCACCACCTTGTAGTCGCCCTCGAACATACCGGCGATTTTGTCGGTGAAGCTGCGGTCGGTATGCAGGCGCGCGACTTCGTACTCGTCTTTGTAGGCCATGAGCTTGAACAAATAGCGCGCCACGGCTTCCGCAAGGCGCGTGCCGCCCAGCTTTTCCTCTGCTGCTTGAACCTTGGCGACGAAGGCCTGGTAGTCGCCCGCATAGGCTGCGTTCTGGTAGGCCGTGAGGAACTCCACGCGCCGCGCCACCACGCTCGCCAGCGTGGGTTTCTTGACGAATTCAATCACCTGCGCCGGAGCCAACAGCGCTTGCACCGCTGCCAGGTCGTGCGCACAGCGCCGGCCCCACTCGAACGCGGCCTGGTTGTTGGCCACCTGCACGCCGTTGAGCTCCATGGCGCGCATCAGCGCCGCGTGCGAGAGCGGCACCCGGCCCTTCTGCCAGGCGTAGCCCAGCATCAGCGGGTTGGTGTAGATGCTGTCGCCCAGCATCTGCGTGGCAACGCGCTCGGCGTCGAAGGTGCCCACCAACTCGCTGCCGACCGCCGCCGCGATGGCGCTCTCGCACGCCATGCCCGGAAATTGCCACTGCGGGTTGGTGACGAAGGCGGCCGTGGGCGTGCTGTGCGTGTTGAGCGCAACAAAGGTGCGGCCGGGCTGCATCACGGCCAGGCTGGCCGGGTTCGCCGCCACGATGGCGTCGCAACCAATGACCAGATCGGCCTTGGCAATGTCGACCTTGGTGGTGTGGATGCTGTCCTGCCGGTTGGCGATCTGCACATGGCTCCAGGTGGCGCCGCCCTTTTGCGCCAGGCCACCGGCATCCTGCGTGACCACGCCCTTGCCGTCGAGGTGCGCTGCCATGCCCAGCAGCGAGCCGATGGTGATGACGCCCGTGCCACCGACGCCGCCCACCACGATGCCCCAAGGCTGCTCCGCATTCGGCAGCACCGGCTCGGGCACCGGGGGCAGTGCGGCCGCACCGGCCTTGGCCTGCTTCTTCGGCTTCTTGAGCGAACCGCCCTCGATGGTGACAAAACTCGGGCAGAAGCCGTTGACGCAGGAGTAGTCCTTGTTGCAGGTGCTCTGGTTGATCCTGCGCTTGCGGCCAAACTCGGTCTCGACCGGTTCCACCGACAGGCAGTTGGATTGGACCGAGCAGTCGCCACAGCCCTCGCACACCAGCTCGTTGATGACCACGGTCTTCGTCGCCTGCGGCATCAGGCCGCGTTTCCTGCGCCGGCGCTTTTCGGTGGCGCAGGTCTGGTCGTAGATCAGCACCGTGCAGCCCTTGATCTCGCGCAGCTCGCGCTGGATGCGGTCCAATTCATCGCGGTGGTGCACCGTGACACCGGCTGCCAGCGGTGCACCGTCGTACTTTTGGGGCTCGTCGGTGACGATAACGATCTTGACCGCGCCTTCGGACTTCACGCTGTTCATGATCTGCAGCACCGAGTGGCCCTCGGGCCGCTCGCCGATCTGCTGGCCGCCCGTCATGGCAACCGCGTCGTTGTAGAGAATCTTGTAGGTGACGTTCACGCCGGCGGCAATGGATTGGCGGATCGCCAGCAGCCCGCTGTGAAAGTACGTGCCGTCGCCCAGGTTGGCAAACACATGCGCGTCCTTGGTGAACGGCGCCTGGCCCACCCAGGTGACGCCCTCGCCGCCCATCTGCGTGAAGGTGCTGGTGGAACGGTCCATCCACACCGTCATGTAGTGGCAGCCGATGCCGGCCACGGCGCGCGAGCCCTCGGGCACGCGGGTGCTGGTGTTGTGCGGGCAGCCGCTGCAGAACCACGGGGCGCGGTCGCCGGTGTCGGCTTTGGGGGCCGCCAAGGCACGCTCACGTGCTTCCACGATGGCCAGGCGGCTGTCCATGCGGGCCACCACATCTTCGGGTACGCCGAGTTTTTTGAGGCGCTTGGCAATCGCCTTGGCGATGATGGCCGGCGTCAGGTCGGCCTTGGCGCGCAGCAGCCAGTTCTGGCTGGGGTTGGGCATGGACCATTCACCGCCCTGCCCGTTCTCGCCCTCGGCCTCGTCGAACTTGCCCAGTACCGTGGGGCGCACGTCGGGGCGCCAGTTGTAGAGCTCTTCCTTGATCTGGTACTCGATGACCTGGCGCTTTTCCTCGATCACCAGGATTTCTTGCAGCCCCTTGGCGAAGTCGCGCGTGATGGTGGCCTCCAGCGGCCAAACCACGTTGACCTTGTGCACACGGATGCCGAGCTGGCGGCAGGTGGCATCGTCCAGCCCCAGGTCGACCAGCGCCTGGCGCGTGTCGTTGTAGGCCTTGCCGCTGGCGATGATGCCGAAGCGGTCGTTCTGGCCTTCGATGACGTTGTAGTTGAGCTTGTTGGCACGCACATAGGCCAGCGCCGCGTACCACTTGTAGTCCATCAGGCGCGCTTCCTGCTCCAGCGGCGCGTCGGGCCAGCGGATGTGCAGGCCGCCGGGCGGCATCACGAAGTCTTCGGGCAGCACGATCTTCACGCGGTCGGGGTCGACCGAGACGCTGCTAGACGACTCCACCACCTCCTGAATCGTCTTCATGCCGGACCACACGCCGGAAAAGCGGCTCATGGCAAAGGCGTGCAGGCCCATGTCCAGGATGTCCTGCACATTGCTCGGGAAGAACACCGGCGTGCCGCAGGCTTTGAAGATATGGTCGCTCTGGTGCGGCGCCGTGCTGCTCTTGCTGATGTGGTCGTCGCCGGCAATGGCGATCACGCCGCCGTGCCGGGCCGTGCCAGCCATGTTGGCGTGCTTGAACACGTCGGAACAGCGGTCCACGCCCGGGCCTTTGCCGTACCAGATGCCGAAGACGCCGTCGTATTTTTTGCTCTGCGGGTACAGATCGAGCTGCTGCGTGCCCCACACCGCCGTGGCGCCAAGTTCTTCGTTCACCCCTGGCTGGAAGACGATATGGTTTTCGGCCAAATGCTTTTTGGCCGCCCACAGCGCCTGGTCGTAAGTGCCCAACGGACTGCCGCGGTAGCCGCTGATGAAGCCGGCGGTGTTCAACCCCACGGCCGCATCGCGCTGGCGCTGCAGCATGGGCAGGCGCACCAGGGCCTGCACGCCGCTCATCATGGCGCGGCCGTGGCCGAGGGTGTATTTGTCTTCCAGACTGACCGTTTCGAGGGCTTTGCGGATGTGCTCGGGCAGGGGCGCATTCATGGGGTTGGTCTCCAGTAATTTCGTGGGTTCGCTGCTGGTGGCGCGAGAAGGTTCGCAGCGGGCACAGCCAGATAAAGCCACGCACCCATTGTGGCGACAAGTGTAGATTGGCGCTGACGATAGGTGTTTGCGTTTGATGCCGTAAATGCGCTATGTTCAGCAAGGTTCTTTCTCTTGCAGGGCGCTTTGTGGAAGCTTTAGACAAATTCGATGTCGCCATCCTGGGCGAGCTGCAGCAGGACGCGCGCCTGACGAATGCGGAACTGGCGCAGCGCGTGGGGCTCTCCGCCGCGCCCTGCTGGCGGCGGGTGCGCGCGCTGGAGCAGGCCGGCTTCATCCTGGGCTACCGTGCCGAAATCGACCGGCGCAAGATCGGCCTGGGCGTGCTGGCCTTTGTGCGGCTGGACGCCGACCGCAACACCGGCGGCGTCACACGCGCCATGGAAGAGGCCATCCGCCAGATTCCCGAAGTGGTGTCCTGCCACTACATCAGCGGCACCGGCACTTTCGAGCTGCAGGTGGTGGCACGCGATCTGGACAGCTTTTCGCAATTCGCGCGAGACGTGCTGCTGCACCTGCCGAACGTGAAAGACATGCACACCAGCTTTTCGCTGGGCGAGGTGAAGGCGGGTGGCGCCCTGCCGCTGTCGCACCTGGGCGGCGGGCGGTAGTCTGGCAAAAATCGGAACCCGCAGCACGCCACATCAACAAAAACTACTGTATTGATAGCTGCCAGCGCTTATGCACAAAGCGCTGGAGGCCAATTTGACTCTTAATTTCTCTGCCTCGGCCACAGCGCCCACAGGCGCAGCGGCTGCTTGAGGCGACCCGCCGTATCCCCTGCCTGCGCGCCCCAGCCCAAGAAGAAGTCGGCCCGCACCGCGCCGACGATGGCACTGCCCGTATCTTGCGCCAGCACCAGGCGCGAGAGCGGCACGAGCGGCCCGGGCGAGGCCAGCCATACCGGTGTGCCGTAGGGGATGCTCGCCTTGTCCACCGCAATCGAGCGCCCCGGCGTCAGCGGCACGCCCTGGGCGCCGCGTGGGCCGAAGGCGGCGTCGAGCGCGTCCATGGGCTCTTCGCGGAAGAACACGTAGCGCGGGTTGGCCCAGAGCAGCTCGTTCACCCGCTGCGGGTTCTGCGCCATCCAGGCGCGGATGCCCGGCCAGGTGGCGTCGCGCACCAGGCCCTGATCGAGCAGCCAGCGGCCGATGCTGCGGTACGGCAGATCGTTGGTACCAGCGTAGGCGACGCGCACCAGATGGCGGGTGCCGTCGGGCTCCAACAGATTGAGCCGGCCTGAGCCCTGAATGTGCAGCACCATGGCCTCGATCGGATCGCGCAGCCAGGCGATGGCGCGGCCGGCCAGCGCCGCCTGGGCCTGGGGAAGGGTGTCGATTTCCTGGCGCGAATACCAGGGACGGCGACGCCCCAAGTCTGCCGGCGGCGCATACAGCGGCACCGAGAAGCCATTGCCGGGCACACGGGCGGCGTCGTATTCGGGCTCGAAATACCCGGTCAGCAGGCCCTCGCCCCCACCACCCGGCGCTTCGACCCGGTAGGGCTGCAGGCGCGCGACCATCCAGGCACGCTGCTCTTCGGGGCTGGCAATACTGAGCTGGCGCACCTCGCTGCACAGCGGGGCGAATACCGGCGCGGGGCGCTCGCAGCTTTTGATCCAGGCGTTCCAGGCTTCGTACAGGGCATCGTCCGAGAAGCCGGGCAGCGCGCCCCAATGCACCGGCACCCAGTGGCTGCGCGGCTGGGCAAGCGGCGCCGGCAAGGCGGCCGGCTCTCCGGGAAGGGGCGCCACTTCGGCGATCGGTGGCCCGGCGGGCGTGGGCTCTGGGGCGGGCCGACTGGCGCAAGCCGCCAGGCTTCCTACAATCAGGGCCAGGAGCGCACGGCGCAGGAGTGTGACATTCATGGGAGTTATTTTGCTTGAGGCGTTCGGCGCCATGGTGGCGCTGCTGCTCATTGTCTGGTGGACGATGTTTTCGGGGCGGCCGCGCGGCGAACCGCCGCGGCAGCACAAGGAAGACAGCGACGAGAAAGCAACCGCCAAGGCGCCGCCGCCCTCGGAACCCCCACCGCCCGCCGCCTGACACCGTCGCCCGCGTCCTACAGCGACACGGCCGCTGACGCCGCTGCGGCGCCAGGCGCCTTGGAAAACAATGAAAAGCCAGCCTGCTGCCCACGCGGGGGTGGGCCTTTTCCTGTATTTGCCAAGGAGTTCTGACATGCACCATTCCCGAATCCTCGCCGCCGCCGCCACCGCGCTCCTCATCACCGGCTGCGCCAATATGGACGACACCCAGCGCCGCACGGCCACCGGCGCAGGCGTCGGCGCGCTCGCCGGCGCAGTCATTGGCTCAGCCACCGGCGGCAGCGCTGGCACCGGCGCCGTGCTGGGCGCGGGCGTTGGAGCGCTGGGCACCTATATCTGGTCACGCAACATGGAAAACCAGCGCCGCAGCATGGAGCAGGCGACCCGCGGCACCGGCGTCGGCGTGACGCAGACGGCCGACAACCAGCTGCGCCTGGAGATTCCGAGCGATATTTCCTTCGACACGAACAGCAGCAACATTCGCGGTGCCTTCCGCCCGCTGCTGGACCAGTTCGCCCAGGGCCTGCGCGACAACCCACACACCGAGGTGCGCATCGTCGGCCACACCGACAGCACAGGCAGCGACGCCGTGAACGACCCGCTGTCGGTGGACCGCGCCGCCAGCACGCGCAGCTACCTGGCCGCGCGCGGTGTGGACCCGGCGCGCATCCGCATCGAAGGCCATGGCTCGCACCAGCCGGTGGCCAGCAACGATACGGCACAAGGCCGGGCACAGAACCGCCGCGTCGAAATTTACGTTGGCGAGCCCGGCAGAGGCTAAAAAACCCGGTGCGAAAGCGCCGGCAACTGGCGCCGCACCTCGTCCAGCCGCGCCGGGTCGGCGTCCGCCAGGACCATGCCGGCCCCATCCGGCAGTGCCTCCAGCACCTTGCCCCAGGGGTCGGCCACCAGGCTCTGGCCCCAGGTGCGGCGGCCATTCTCGTGCCGGCCGCCTTGCGCCGCGGCCAATACAAAGGCCTGGTTTTCAATCGCGCGGGCGCGCAGCAGCACCTCCCAATGGGCGCTGCCAGTGGTCCACGTGAACGCAGCCGGCACCACGAGCAGATCAGCACCTGCTTGCGCGTGGAACCGGTAGAACTCAGGAAAGCGCAGGTCGTAGCAGATGGACAGGCCGACGCACCAATCCCGGCCACTGCGGTCGGTGAGATGCAGCTGCACTGGCGCGCCACCCGGCTCTATGGTTCGGCTCTCGTCGATTTGTTCGTCGCCGTGCGCCAGCCGGAACAAGTGCACCTTGTCGTAGCGCGCCACGCACTCGCCTTGGGGCGAAAACGCCAGCGAACTGTTGCGCACGCGCTCTGGGTCGCTGCAGGCGAGCGGCAGCGTGCCGCCGACAATCCACAGGCCAAGTTCCTGCGCGGCACGCGCCAGAAACGCTTGTACCGGGCCGTCGCCCAGCTGCTCTGCATGGCCAAGCTTGTCGCGCTCGCGCAGCCCCATGGCCGAAAAATACTCGGGCAGCACCGCCAGTTCGGCGCCGCCCGCAGCAGCGCGCTCCAGCAGAGCGCGGGCAGTGGCGAGGTTGTCCGGCACGCGCGGCCCAGACACCATTTGCAGGGCAGCGATTTTCATGGTTTTTCCTCCAACGCTTCGGCAGCAGCCGCAGACGGAGTGGGTGCGGGCGCAGGCTCCGGCGGCGCCTGCAGAAGCCGCCTGGGGAGTTTCGTTACTTCCGGGTCGCTCCAGGTTCCGTGCACGGAAAACTCCTGTGTAGCGGCCGCGATCAAGGGTCCGCGCAGAAACACCTGCGCAAGAAAGCTGCCCAGGCCCACCACAGGGTTGATGGCGGTGGCCACGAGCGAGGCGGTCAGCGCATTGATTTCCGGCACGACCACCACGTGCAGGTCCTGCGTCTCGTGCTCGATGTCGGCGCTGCCTTCCATGAGCACTGCGGCGTTGACGCCCTTCATCTGCAGGTTGTTGGTCGTGGCGACACCGCGTGCGATGCGCACGTCGCCGCGCACGAAATCAAAGGCAAACCCCTGGCTGAAGATATCCCGAAAGTCGAGCGCGAAACGGCGCGGAAGCGATTGCAGGCTGAGCACGCCCAGCAGCTTGGCCAGACCTGGCTCGGCCTTGAGGAACTGCCCCGTACCGACGTCAAGATGGACCTGCCCCGTCATGGATCGGTAATCGGGGCTGATGGGGGCGCCCAGCCAGGCGATCTGCCCCTCCATACGCCCGCGCCCGCGGCGCACCACGTCCTGCATGCCAAAGCGCCCCAGCAGTGCGCCGGCGTCGCGGATATCCAGCGCAAAGCCGAGCACGGTGCGCCGCTGCGGCGCGGCGGCGTCGGCCTTTCCTGGCTGCGGACCCGTGTGCACGCCTGCGGCCTGTACCTGCGTCCAGTTGCCGCTGGCGGTGAACACCGCATCGGGGTTGGAGAGGTTGAACTTGGCCAGCCGCCATTCGCGCTGCGCATCTTCGCCGCCGCGGTTGCGGGCATCGATTTCAAGGCGCCCGAGCTTGCGCCCGCGCAGCTCGAAGGCCTCGGCGACGATGTCGAGCGCCGGCAGGCTGGCGGGCTGCTCGTCGAGCAGGGCGTCGATCTGCGTGGCCGCGCTCTCCGGCACGGAAAGGCGCGAGAGCCGCGCAAAAAGCCCGCCCGCGCCCTGGTTGCCGCTCGCCGCCTGGCGGTATTCGAGGTAGCCGGCCAGTTCCTGCGCGTCGAGGTTGGCGCGCCACACCGCCCCCTCATGCGAGCCGCCCACCACCAGACTGTGCAAGGTGCGGCCGTCCAGGCGCAGGCTGCCCGCCTGCAGAGCGAAAATGTCGGGCAGGTAGCGCTGCAATGCGCCTGGAACGGCGGAAGTCGCGCTGGGTGCGCCAACGGCCTTCGTGCCATCCATCGGAGCGGCCAGCGCGGCCTGCCAGGCGTCCAGGTCCAGGTCACCAAAGCGCAGGTTCGCCTCGACGCCTTTCTCGGGCAGAGTGCGCAGTTGGACATCCGGCACCCCCAACGCAATGCTGCCGCGCAGCACCTCGGGTGCAGCGTTGCCCAACTGGCGCAGATAGGTCAGCGCGGCCAGCGAGCCTACTTCCACGCTCAGCCTGTCCTGCAGAGCAGTCGCCTCTGCAGGGAGGGCCAGCGAGGCCGCGGTCAACTGGTTCTCAAAGCGCACGGACAAGCTGCTGTCGGCCGATTTGGCGAGCGGCGCGGGCAGGTCAAGCGCCATCCCCTGCAGGCCCGTGGTCAGCAGCACTTCCGGCATCCCACGGCGCACGGTGAGCGCCAGCGTATACGGCGCACTCCCCGTGGCGTGGCGCGCCAGCGCCGAAAGCAGCCCCAGTTCGCTGGCCTGTTGCAGACCCAGGGCGCTGGCCGTTCCCTGGGCACGCAATTGCACACCGGCGCCCTCCGGCGCCCCCCGCATGCCGCCCTCGATACGCACCTCGCCGCCCAGCGCCTGCGCCTGCACGCCCGAGAGCGAGAAGCCGCTTTCCGTGAACTGGACGCTGCCGCGCGCGCGTGCCAGCAGCGGCGTATCGGGCGTGATGCGCACGTCGTTGCCGGCCAGCTGCAGGTTGCCCTGCACTTTGGAGGCTTGCAGTTCACTGATCGGCAGATGCAGGCGCAGGTGCAACTGACCGCTGCCCGTGCCACTGGCCTGCGCCAGCGCACCGCCTGTCATGTGTGCCAGGGGCGATGCCGCGACAAAGCCCAACAATTGCGCCAGGGGGCCGCGCGCGTCCGCCGCCACGCCCACCACGCTGTGCGAGAAGTCGGGAATGCTGGCCTCGACATTGCGTGCCTCGACACCTGGCAGACCAGCAAAGCTTCCGACCGCGCCCTTCACCTGCATGCCTGCGCGCTCGAAAATCAACTCGCCCGAGAGTTTCACCAGCGCCGGCCAGGGGGCCTCGCCTGCCGCTTGCAACTGCGGCGGCACATAGGCATAGGTCACGCCGTTGACACGCGCTGCAATGCGGAAATCCCCCTGGCGCGGGTCGGTGAATGGCATGTCGTGCAGATCTCCCCGCACCCGGAACGTGACGCTGCTGGCGCGTCCGGTCTGCACGGCGTCGCGCACATAGTGGCGTGCCTCGGCAGGGACCGAGAGCGGCAGGTAGCGGTGCACGCGCGTACCGTCGGCGCGGGTCAACTGCCCACGCAGGTCGAGCACGCCAGGAAAGCGTGCCTTGGAAGACGACTTGGCCGGGTCGCTGGTGTGCCAGCTGGCACGCGCTTCGCCGGCGGCGTCGGCATTGGCAAACTGCGCCCGTGGCACTTCGACCGAGATGCGCTCACCGGCCAGCTTCCAGGTCACATCGGCATGCAGTTCGTCCAGCGGGAGCGTGGCGTCCTCGAACACGTTCGGCAGCACCAGGGCGCCGCCAGTCATTTGCAGCGCCGCCTTGCCGCCTAGCTGCGTCAGGTCGAAATCCACGTCCAGTCCGCGCACCCCCGGCGGGGCCTGCTCGCCCGGCGCCAGCGCCTCGCCTGCCGCGGGCGTAGCGGCCAGGGCCAGCGCGCTGACGCGCCCGCGCGCCTCGTAGCTCTGCGGCGCTTCAAGCGCCCCCTGCCAGCGCGCGGCAATGCGTTCCACCAGGCCGCTGGGTGCGTAGCGGTGGAGCTGGGCATGCACCTCCTTGGAAAACGGCAGCCGCTCGGCAATGCGCGCGAGCGCCGCAAGATCGAGCTGGTCGGCGTCGAACTGCCCGCGTGCCACGGCCCCACGCTGCGCCTGCTGGTAAGACAGACGCAGGTTGCCGCCAGGCCAGTTCCCGTCCTCGCTGGCAAAGCGCAGGCCTTGCGTGAAGATTTGAAAGCCTGCTGCATCGCGCTGGCCGCCCACGCGGCCCTGAACGCCGTGCAGGACCAAGGGCTCGAGCTCCGGGGCGAGGCGCAAATCGAGCTGTGCAATGGCGACATCCGCTGCGCCGCCCCTGGCCTGACCATGCTCCACGTCCAGCCAGGCGCGCAGGGCCCCGGCTCCCTGCGTGAGCGCGACCTGACCCAAATCCACATGGCGCCCAAGCTGCGACACGTCCACTTGCGGAAAAGAGGCATACACCTGCCCGCTCCACTGTTGCCAGCGCCCGCTGTGCACCGACAGCAGCGGCTCGCGCATGCGCGCCATCAGCGTGAAACGCTCGCCAAAGCCAGCCGGCGGCGTGGCATCGATCCGTGCGGCGTGGCGCCAATTGCCATTGCGCAGCAACACCTCCACGTTGTCCAGCGAGAGCGGCGGCGCACCGCGCAGTTCGTCGGTCCAGCGCACCCGCCCGCCGCGCACCACCACCTCGGGCTGGGAAAAAAGCCAGTCCGCCGCCCCGCTGCCCTCGCCTGCTGCGCTGAGGTCCAAGCCCGCCACCCAGATATGCCCATCCGGCGTGCGCCGCACGTCCAGGTCTGGGCCTTGAATGAAAAGTTGTTCGAACTCCAGGCTCAACAGCGAGCGGGGAGAGAGGGCGACCACGACCTGCTTGAGGTGCAGCGCCTCGCGGCCCTGGGCATCGAGCAAGGCCAGATCACCCAACTCCAACGTGGGAATGACGCCCTCGGTCCGCGCGCTGATCGAGCCCAGCCGCACGGGCACGCCCAGGGCCTGCTCGGCGCGCGCCTCGATGAACGCACGGTATTGCCCGATACGCGGCACAATCCAGCCGTGAAGTACGCCCCAGGCGACCGCCAGCAGCAAACTGAACGCCAGCAGCAGACCCAGTGACCACCGCGCGAACAGCGCCACCAGTTTCAGGAGGCGTGTGGGGTGGGCAACAGGTTCTGTCATGTTTTGGCGGGAGCTGACAAGAATTATGACCCGCTGAGGGCGCCCAGGGGTCCTAGAACCCGAGTCCCATCCGCAGCACCAGAGGTGCCGCACAGGCCATGCCCATAGAACTGCCCGCCCGCGCCGCCGCCACGACCGAACCGGCCGCCCATTCCCGGTTTTTCCAGCGCTTGCACCGCCGCTATGCGGCTGAAATGGCGCTGCTGCCAACGGGTATGCCGGTGCGGGAGGCCATGGAAACCGCCCTGGCAGCGCTGCGCGCCCAGGGCCACGCGCTGCCGGTGGCGCTGCGCATCCTGCGCCAGATCGTGCTCGAACGCACCATGCGGCTCGACTGCGCCGGACAGGCGAATCTGGCCGACGTCACGCACGCCATGACCGATCTCGCCGAGCTGGCCCTGGACGAAGCCTGCCGGCACGCCCGCGCCGAGCTCGACAGCCGCCACGGCGCCCCGCAAGGGGAAGGCGGTGCCTTTGTCGATCTGTGGGTGATCGGCATGGGCAAGCTCGGAGCGCGCGAGCTCAATGTGTCGAGCGACATCGACCTGATCTATGTCTACGCCTGCGACGGCGAGACCGCGGGCACCGCCGAGGGGCGCGGCCGCATCTCGCACCACGAATACTTCGCCCACGCGGTGAAGATGATCTACGCCCTGGTGGGCGAAGTCACCGAGCACGGCTGCGTGTTCCGTGTCGACCTGGCCCTGCGGCCCAACGGCAATTCGGGCCCGGCTGCCGTATCGCTCGCGGCACTGGAGGAGTACCTGCAGGTGCAGGGGCGCGAATGGGAGCGCTTTGCCTGGCTCAAGAGCCGCGTGGTGGCGCCGCGCGCGAGCATCACCGGCGAGGGCGTGCAGGCGCTGCGCGGCGTGGTGCTGCCCTTCGTGTTCCGCCGCTACCTGGACTACAGCGTGTTCGATGCACTGCGCGCCCTGCACCGCCAGATTCGCGAGCACGCGGCGCGGCGCAGCGCCGGCCACCCGGAGCGGGCCAACGACGTCAAGCTCTCGCGCGGCGGCATACGCGAGATTGAATTTACCGTGCAGTTGCTGCAGGTGGTGCGCGGCGGCCAGTTCCCCGAACTGCGCCGGCGCCCCACGCTGGACGCGTTGCCGCGCATCGCCCAGGCCGGGCTGATGCCGCCAGAGACGGCCGAGGCGCTGGCGCGTGCCTATGTCTTCCTGCGCCGGGTAGAGCACCGCATCCAGTACCTGGACGACCTGCAAACGCACATCCTGCCGACGCGCGACGACGACCTGGCCTGGATTGCCGACACCTTGGGAAGTGCCAACTGCTGCGCTTTCCTGCACGAACTGGACGCGCACCGCGAGCTCGTGGCAGAGGAGTTCGACAAGCTGCTCGGCGGTGAGGAGCGCGGTTGCAACGGCAAGCGCTGCACGCCGCGCAACGCAGCCGGCGAGGCCATGGCCAGCGCCCCCGACCTGGAAGGCCTGATCGAGGCGCTCCCCGGGCAGCTCCAAGAGCGCGTCGCGGAATGGCGCAGCAACCCGCGCGTGACCGCTCTGCGCCACGAGGCCCGCGTGCGCCTGCTGCGCCTGGTGCAGCGCACCGCCCAGTGGGTCACCGAGGGCCGCGTCAGCGAGGAAGCCGCCGTTCGCCTCGTCGACTGGCTTGAAACGCTGTTGCGCCGCGAGAGCTACCTGGCGCTGTTGCTGGAACGCCCGGCGGTGCACGAGCAGTTGCTGCACCTGCTGGGCGCCGCCCGTTGGCCGGCACGCTACCTGCAGCAGCACCCCGGCGTGATCGACGAGCTGGCCGGCACCGAGATGCTGGCCGAGCGCTTCGTGGCGGCCGACTTTGAACGCGATTTGGAGCTGCGCCGCCACTCGCTGCAATCGACCCAGGAAGACGACGACGAAGCCTTGCTCGACCTGCTGCGCCGCGCCCACCACGCGGAAACCTTCCGCACCCTGGCGCGCGACCTGGAAGGCCGCATCACCGTCGAGCAGGTGGCCGACGACCTGAGCGCCCTGGCCGACAGCGCGCTGCGCCTGACCGCGCGCTGGTGCTGGGAGCGGCTGCGCGGCCGCCACCGCGAAGTGCCGCAGTTCGGCATCATTGGCTACGGCAAGCTCGGCGGCAAAGAGCTGGGCTACGGCAGCGACCTGGACATCGTGTTCGTTTTTGACGACGACGACGAGAACGCCCCCGAAATCTACGCCGCCTTCGTGCGCAAGCTCATCAACTGGCTCACCGTGAAGACCGGCGAGGGCGATTTGTTCGAAATCGACACCGCCCTGCGCCCCAACGGCAACTCAGGCCTGCTCGTCACGAGTTTCGAAGCCTTTGCCAACTACCAGGAGCGGCGTGGCAGCAACACCGCCTGGACCTGGGAGCACCAGGCCATGACGCGGGCGCGCTTCGTGCTTGGCAGCCCCGAGCTGGAACGCCGCTTTGACGCGGTGCGCACCGCCGTGGTTACCGCCGAACGCGACCCGGCCGCGCTGGCACAGGAAATCACCACCATGCGCGAACGCGTGCGCGCCGCCCACCCGGTGCCGGCGGGCAGCTTTGATGTGAAGCACAGCCAGGGCGGCATGGTGGACGCGGAGTTCGCGATGCAGTTTCTGGTGCTGTCGCAATCACGCACACACCACGCTCTGGTGGAAAACAAAGGCAATATCGCTTTGCTGCAGATCGCGGAAGACGCCGGCCTGCTGCCAGCAGGCGTGGGGGCAGCAGCCGGCGCCGCCTACCGGCGCCTGCGCCAGATACAGCACCGCGCGCGCTTGAACGAAGAGCCCACCCGCGTGCCGCCAGAGATCGTGCAAGCCGAACGCGAGGCCGTCCTGGCGCTGTGGGCTGCGGTATTCTCGGCATGACGGGCCGCACCCAAATAACTACAAAAATAATAGCTGCAAGCGCTTTATGGATAAGCGCTAGCGGCCAATTTTGCTAAAAACCTAGCCCCTTGGGCTGGCGCCTGCACCTGTTCGGCCCCCAGCGCCCCGCCCAACCCCGTTCGTTTGTATGAATGTCTTGCATTTTTGCCGGGCGCGCACCCTGCGCAGCGCCCTGGCGCTGTCCTTGCCGCTGGCGCTCGTCGCCTGCGCCGTGCAGCGCCCCGCCGCCCAGGTGACCGCGCCCGTGCCCACGGCCTGGCAAGCACCCCTGCCGCACCACGGTCAGCTGGCCGACCTGGAGCACTGGTGGGAGCACCAGGGCGACCCGCTGCTGGTCGAGCTGATCGCGGCTGCACAAGCGGCCAGCCCCGATCTCGCACAGGCCCGCGCGCATCTGGTGCAGGCGCGCGCCGCACAGGCCGCCGCCCGGGCGGCATTGCTGCCCTCGCTCGATGGGCAGGCCAGTGCGAGCCGCGGTTTCAATGAGCAGGTGGAGGCCTTGGCCAGCACCGCACAGGCGGGCGTACAGGCGGGCTGGGAGATCGACCTGTTTGGCGGCAACACCGCCGCCAGCGACGCGGCGCGCGAGCGCCTGGCCGGCGCCGGCGCCCAGTGGCACGAAGCGCGCGTGTCGGTGGCGGCCGAGGTGGCGCTGCAGGTCAGCGGCTGGCGCAGCTGCGTGCAGCAACTGGCCGTGGCGGCGTCCGACGCACGCTCGCGCGGCGAGACGGCGCGCCTGGCGCTGGCGAGCGAAAAGGCCGGCTTCACGGCGCCGGCCACGGCAGCCCTGGCCAGCGCCAGCGCTTCCGATGCCAAGGTACGCACCGAGCGCCAGCGCATGGAGTGCGAGATCAACCTGAAAACCCTGGTGGCGCTCACCGGCCTGGACGAGGCGGCGCTGCGCGAACGGCTGGCCGCCGCACCGCCGCCGCACACGCCGCAGGCGCTGTTTGCCATCGCCACCGTTCCCGCGCAGGCGCTGGCGCAGCGCCCCGACGTGTATGCCGCCGAGCGCGAAGTCGCCGCGGCCAGCGCCGAGGTGGGGGGCGCGCAAGCCGATCGCTACCCACGCCTGAGCTTGAGCGGCTCCATCGGCCGTGGCTGGCTGCACACGGGCGGCACCAGCATCAGCAGCAACACCTGGTCCCTGGGGCCGCTGGCCCTGAGCCTGCCGATCTTCGACGCCGGCCGCCGCGCTGCGCAGGTCGACGCCGCCGTGGCGCGCTACGACGCGGCCGTGGTGCTCTACCGGGCCCAGGTGCGCAAGGCAGTGAGCGAGGTGGAGCAGGCGCTGGTTCAACTCGATAGCACCGAGACGCGCAGCACCGACGCACAGCAGGCGGCTGCCGGCTACCAGCGCTCGTTCGAGGCGACCGAGGCGCGTTGGCGCGCGGGCTTGGCCAGCCTGGTCGAGCTGGAAGACGCGCGCCGCACCGCACTCGCCGCGGATACCGCGCTGGTGGCCCTGCAGCAGGAGCGCATGGCCGCCTGGATCGCGCTCTACCGCGCCGTCGGTGGCGGCTGGGATGCCGGCGGGGCCACAACGCCCACGTCCACGTCCACGCCTCATACCGCCAGCGCCAGCTGAACCCCAGCCCAACAACCCCACAGCCTCTCTTCATTTGACCGCAGGAATGGACCTTCCATGCAGCCCAGGAAACTGACCCTTTCGATTGCCACCATCACCACGCTGTGCCTGCTGGCGGCCCTGGGCGCACTGTTTGCGCCCCACGCCTCGCGGGCCGCCAGCGAGGCGAAGGACGCGCCGGCCAGCGCACCACGCCCAGCGCTTGCCGTGACGACCACGCAGGCCACGCGCTCGTCCATTGCCCTGCGCCTGCCGGCCAACGGCAATGTCGCCGCCTGGCAGGAGGCCAGCATTGGCGCCGAAAGCAATGGCCTGCGCTTGACGGAGGTGCGCGCCAACGTCGGCGACCAGGTGCGCGCCGGCCAGGTGCTGGCCGTGTTTGCCGCCGACACCGTGCAGGCCGACGTAGCGCAGGCGCGCGCCAGCCTGCTCGAAGCCAAGGCCAACGCAGCCGAAGCCGCTGCCAATGCCGAGCGGGCGCAGACGCTGATTGCCTCAGGCGCGCTCAGCCAGCAGCAGATCGGCCAGTACGCCACCGCCTCGCAAACCGCGCAGGCGCGCGTGGAGGCCGCGCAAGCGATGCTGCACGCGCAGCAACTGCGCCTGCAGTACACCCGCGTGCTGGCGCCCGACAGTGGCGTGATTTCATCGCGCAGCGCCACCGTGGGCGCGGTGGTGGGCGCCGGCACCGAGCTGTTTCGCATGGTGCGCAAGGGCCGGCTCGAATGGCGCGCCGAAGTCAGCGCCAGCGATTTGCCGCGCCTGCACGCAGGCGATGAGGTCCGCGTGACGACCACCGCCGGCACGCAGGTGACGGGCCGCGTGCGCATGCTCGCGCCCACGGTGGACCCCAAGACCCGCAACGCCCTGGTCTATGTGGACCTGCCGGCGCACGCGGACATCCGCGCCGGCATGTTTGCCCAGGGCGAGTTTGTGCTGGGCGCGCGCCAGGCGCTGAGCGTGCCGCAATCGGCCGTGGTGGTGCGCGACGGCTTCAGCCAGGTGTTTGAGGTGGGCGACGACCACCGCGTGGTCATGCGCCGGGTGCAGACCGGCCAGCGCGTGGGCGAGCGCATCGAGATCGTCTCGGGCCTGGAGGCGAGCGCGCGCATCGTGGTGCGCGGCGGCGCGTTCCTGAACGATGGCGATCTGGTGCGCACCACCGAAAATTTAGATCAAAACAAGCCTCCAGCGCTTATTGCACCTGCGCAAGAAGCTAGCAAATAAGGAGCATCCGCATGAACCTGTCTGCCTGGTCCATCCGCAACCCGATTCCTGCGGTCATGCTGTTCGTGCTGCTGACCCTGGCGGGTCTGCTGTCGTTCCGCGCCATGAAGGTGCAGAACTTCCCCGACATGGACCTGCCGGTGGTCGTGGTCACGGCCGTGCTGCCGGGGGCCGCGCCGGGCCAGCTCGAATCGGACGTGGCGCGCAAGATCGAGAACGCCATTGCCACCACGCAAGGGCTCAAGCACATCACCACCACGCTGACCGATGGCGTGGCGACCATCGCCGCCGAATACCAGTTGGAAAAGCCGGTGCAGGAGGCGGTGGACGACGTGCGCTCGGCGGTCTCGCGCGTGCGCACCGACCTGCCAGCCGACCTGCGCGACCCCATCGTCGCCAAGCTCGAACTCTCGGCCCAGCCGATTCTGGCGTTCGCCATTGCCTCCAAGCGCATGGACGACGAGGCGCTGTCGTGGTTCGTGGACGACACGCTCACGCGGCGCCTGCTTGCCGTGCCGGGGGTCGGCGCGGTGAACCGCGTGGGCGGCGTGGCGCGCGAGGTGCGCGTGGCGCTCGACCCGCTCAAGCTCCAGGCTCTGGGCGCCACAGCGGCCGAGGTGTCGCACCAGTTGCGCCAGGTTCAGATTGAAAGCGCTGGCGGCCGCGCCGACCTGGGCGGCGCCGAACAACCCGTGCGCACGCTGGCCACGGTGCAGACGGCGGGTGAACTTGCCGCGCTGGACATTCCGCTGGGCGACGGCCGCCATATCCGCCTCGACCAGGTCGCCACCATCCGCGACACCGTGGCCGAGCAGCGCACTGCCGCGCTGCTCGATGGCCAACAGGTCATCGGCTTCGAGGTCTCGCGCAGCCGGGGCGCGAGCGAGGTGGAGGTGGGCGCCGGCGTGCAGCGCGCGCTCGACCAGTTGCTCGCCGAGCGGCCCGACCTGCAGCTCACCCGCACCGTGGATTTCGTGCAGATCGCCAGCGACGAGTACGACAGCTCGATGCACCTGCTGTACGAAGGCGCCCTCCTCGCCGTGGTGGTGGTGTGGCTGTTCCTGCGCAACTGGCGCGCCACCATCGTCTCTGCCGTAGCGCTGCCGCTGTCGGTCATCCCGGCATTCATCGGCATGCACCTGCTGGGGTTTTCGATCAACATCATCACGCTGCTGGCGCTCTCGCTGGTGGTGGGCATCCTGGTGGACGACGCCATCGTCGAGGTGGAAAACATCGTGCGCCATTTGCGCATGGGCAAAAGCCCTTACGAAGCCGCCATGGAAGCCGCCGACGAGATTGGCCTGGCCGTCATCGCCACCACTTTCTCGCTGATTGCGGTGTTCCTGCCCACGGCCTTCATGAGCGGCATCGCCGGGCGCTTTTTCAAGCAATTTGGCTGGACGGCGGCGCTGGCGGTGTTTGCCTCGCTGGTCGTGGCCCGCTTGCTCACGCCCATGATGGCCGCCTACCTGATGAAGCCAGTCGCCGCACAGCAGCGCGAGCCGCGCTGGCTGGCCACCTACATGCGTGCGTCGTCCTGGTGCCTCCGGCACCGCGTGCTGACGATCGCGGGGGCGCTGGTGTTCTTTGTCGGCTCCCTCGCGCTGATCCCGCTGCTGCCGTCCGGCTTTATTCCCGCGGACGACAACGCCCAGACGCAGGTCAACCTTGAGCTGCCGCCCGGCAGCAGGCTCGCCGACACCCGCGCCGCCGTGGCGCAGGCGGCCGAGCGCGTGCAACGCGTGGGCCATGTACAAAGCATTTACACCACGATCGGTGGCGGTTCGGCAGGAACCGACCCCTTTGCCGGCGGCGGCGGTGCCGGCGACCCGCGCAAGGCCACGCTGACGCTGCGCCTGGCGCCGCGTGGCGAGCGCCCGCTCAAGCAGGAGATCGAGCAGCGCCTGCGCGCGGCGCTCGCTGACCTGCCTGGCGTGCGCGTAAAAATCGGTCTGGGCGGCTCGAACGACAAGTACGTGCTGGCGCTCGCCAGCGAAGACCCCCAGGCGCTGGCCAGCGCCGCGCGCTCGGTGGAGCAGGGCATACGCACCATCCCCGGCATCGGCGGGGTAAGCTCCAACGCCAGCCTGGTGCGCCCCGAAATCGCCGTGCACCCCGACTTTGCCCGCGCCGCCGACCTGGGTGTCACCAGCAGCGCCATTGCCGAGACGCTGCGCGTGGCCACCGTGGGCGATTACGACCAGTACCTGCCCAAGCTCAACCTGGCGCAGCGCCAGATTCCCATCGTGGTGCGGCTGAACGACACGGCGCGCGAAGACCTGTCGGTGCTGGAGCGCCTGGCGGTGCCCGGCGCCAATGGCCCGGTGCGCCTGGCCGAAGTCGCCATGCTGGAGGTCGCTGGCGGCCCGGCGGTGATCAGCCGCTACGACCGCGCGCGCAACGTCAACTTCGAGATCGAACTGGGGTCCCGGGGCCTGGGCGAAGTGACCGACGCGGTCAAAAACCTGCCCGCGGTGCGCAACCTGCCCGGCAGCGTGCGCCTGATCGACGTGGGCGACGCCGAGATGATGGGCGAGCTGTTTGCCAGCTTCGGCCTGGCCATGCTCACCGGCGTGGTGTGCATCTACATCGTGCTGGTGCTGCTGTTCAAGAATTTGCTACAGCCCGTGACCATTCTGATGGCCCTGCCGCTGTCGCTCGGCGGCGCCTTCGTCGGCCTCTTGATTGCGGGCAAGAGCTTTTCCATGCCGTCTTTGATCGGGCTGGTGATGCTCATGGGCATTGCCACCAAAAACTCCATCCTGCTGGTGGAATACGCCATCGTGGCGCGGCGCGGGCACGACGGAAGCGACGGCCGGCCGGCCGCCCTGGGCATGAGCCGCATCGACGCCCTGCTCGACGCCTGCCACAAGCGCGCCCGCCCCATCATCATGACGACGCTGGCCATGGGCGCCGGCATGCTACCCATCGCGCTGGCGCTGGGCAGCGCCGACATGAGCTTTCGCTCGCCCATGGCGGTGGCGGTGATTGGCGGGCTGCTGACATCGACCGTGCTCAGCTTGCTGGTGGTGCCGGCCGTGTTCACCTACATCGACGATCTGGGGCAGTGGCTGCGCCGCCAGCTACCGCGCAGCCGGCCAAAACAGCCCGATCCCTCCCCGGGGTTGCGCGTGCGCCAGGCGCCTGCCGACCAATAGAGCAAATTGCCTGCAAGCACAGGCGCTATTGCGTGCCTGAGCGGCAGGTGGAGGTTTCATAATGTGACGCTGCACCATGAACCTTGTCGCCCTCAACCCCGACTCGCTTGCACTCGGCCAACCCCTGCCCTTTGCGCTCAGGGGTGCCGACGGCACCCTGCTGGCCAATAAGGGCTATGTGCTGCGCAAACAGGACGAGGTGGACCTGCTGCTTGAGCGCGGCGTGCAGTTGTGCGTGGACATCGAGGAATCCGGCGAGAGCTACCGCGCCTACCTCGGCCAATTGCAGCAAATGCTGATATCGGACACGTCGCTGGGCGAAATCGCGGCGATGAAGATCGACGGCTCGGCCCATGCCAACACCGCCCGTGCGCGCCAGGGACCAGTGGATTGGCCCGAGCTGCAGTGGTCCACCACGCAACTGCTCGGCAGCCCCAATGCGGCGGATTTCAGCGCGCGCTTTCTGGCTTTGCAAGGCGAAGTCGCACGCGCCTGCCTGCAAGCGCCGGACGCCACCCTGCTGGCGCTGATCCAGCGCTCCAGCGATGAGACGCGCATCTACAGCGCCACGCATGTGCTGCTGGTGGCCAGCGTGTGCATGCTCGTCGCGCGCGACGGCCTGCGCTGGAGCAGCGAGCAGGTCGAACGTGCCGGTCGCGTGGCGCTCTCCATGAACATTTCGATGACCGAGCTGCAAGACCGGCTGGCCCAGCAAAACGGGCCCCTCTCCGCTGCCCAGATCGCCCAGATCCAGGACCATGCGGAGCGGTCGGCCACGCTGCTCGCGGCACTTGGCGTCTCGGACCCCCTATGGCTGGACGCCGTGCGCCAACACCACGACCGCGCGCCCGGGCCGCTCGCCGGGCGCAGCGAAGCTGGGCAAATCGCCCGCCTGGTGCAACGCAGCGATATTTTTGCTGCCCGGCTGGCACCGCGTGCCGGGCGTACGCCCATGACCGTCACCGCTGCCATCAAGGCTTGTTACTACGATGAAAATCGCCAGGTCGACGAGGCCGGCGCCGCCATGCTCAACACCCTGGGAATCTACCCACCCGGCGCATTGGTGAAGCTGGCGAGTCAGGAAATCGGCGTGGTGCTCAAACGCGGCGCCACGCCCACCACGCCGCGCGTGGCGGTGGTGCGCAGCCGCAGCGGCATGCCCACCGGCGAGCTGATTCGGCGCGATACGGCGCAGGAAAATTGGCGCATCACCGGCGTGGTCAGCCAGCAGGAACTGCGCATGCGGCTGCCCATCGACCGCCTCGCCGCCATGGTGTAACCGCGGGCCCCGTCACCGGGTGTTGGCGACCCGCCAGTCTGCCAGTGCCTGTGCAACTGCTTCCAGCTCGCGCACCAAGTCCACTCCGGCCGCCTCGTCGGGTATCACGCCTGCACCCTGCCCGCCCGCCCACAGCCGAGCCGGCATAGGCAACTGCGCGCGCAGCTCGCGCAAGCCTGTGCGTACCTGGGCGGGCGCCAGGACGCCACTGAAACTCAGCGCCACGATGTCCGCGCGAAACGCCTGTGCGGCGCGAACGATGTCCACATGCGGGGTCTGCGTTCCCAGCGACAGGCACAAGCAGCCCTGGAGCGCCAGCACCGCCTCAAGCATCAGCAGCCCCAGGCCATGCTGTTCCTGGGTGAAGGTTGTCAACAGCACCCTCGGCGTTCCTGCTGCTGCCGTCGCGGGAACGCTGGCAATGGCGCCGCGCAGGACACCCGTCACGCACTCGGTATAGAGGTGCTCCTCGAACACCTGAAAGCGCCCCTGCAGCCAGGCCAGGCCGACCTCGCGCGTCAAAGGGGCGACGAGCTGCAGTACGCAGCCCTGAAGCCCCAGTGTCAGCACGGCGCGCGTGAGCTGCTCACGCAGCGCCGCCACGTCGTGCGCAGCGATCAGATCCAGGCATTGCGCCACCAGCACACCCTGGGCCGCCACGGCGGGCAAAGCGCGCGCGCTGCGGCCGGTACGCGATGCCGGCGCGGGAGTCCGGACGGCGGCAGAGGCCAGCAGGACTGCCAGTTCGTCCGCCCCCAACGCCACCACCTTGCCCGGCCGGTGCCCGGCATGGATCAGACGCCGCAACTGCCGCAGGCGCTCGACCTGCGCCGCCGGGTAGAGGCGCTCACCCTGTGCATCGCGCAAGGGCGCCGGGAAACCGTAGCGCCGCTCCCACATGCGCAAGGTGTCTTTGGACAGGCCGCTCTCGCGCTCCACCGCTGCAATGGAATAGGCGGCGGGAATCTCTGGACAGGACAAGGGTGGAGGGTTCACGGGACAACAGGTTGGCGCGCAGACATCGGCGAATCCAGTGCTGCACCACCCGCGTATTGGACATGGCGGAGGGCCAGCAGAGTTGGACAAAATATGGTTAAATTCTACATATGTCTTAGACAAATAGATTAGACAAATGAAATTTTTTCCCTTTCCCCGAAGTGCTGCGGCTTTCGCCCTCGGCCTGCTTGCCGGCGTGTCCAGCCCTGCCGCGACGCCAGCGCCCAGCCAAGCGGTCGCGGCTACTGAGACACCGGCTTCCTGCCCGCCGCTGCTGCGGCACAGCTTCAACCGTTTGCAGGACGAAAAACCTCAAGCGCTTTGCCAGTACGCGGGCAAGGTGCTGCTGGTGGTGAACACGGCCAGTTACTGCGGCTTCACCGGGCAGTACGCCGGGCTGGAAGCGCTGTACGCGCGCTACCGGGACCGGGGCCTGGTGGTGCTGGGTTTTCCCTCCAACGACTTTGCCCAGGAGAGCGGCGACAACCGGCAGATCGCCGACTTCTGCGAAAACACCTACGGCGTGAAATTTCCCATGTTTGCCAAGAGCAGCGTGGCGGGTGCGCAGGCCTCGCCGTTCTACCGCGAATTGGCCGCGCAGAGCGGTCAGCCACCCCGCTGGAATTTCTACAAGTACCTGATCGGCCGGGACGGCCGCGTGGTGGACGCCTTTGCCAGCATGACGGGCCCGGACAATGCCCGCCTGGTGCGTTCGCTGGAGCGGCAGCTGGCCACCCCCATGCCCCGGAGTGCGCCATGACGGCAGGCACAATTTGTTGTCTTTGCCAGAAAAATTTGCGGAACTTCCCCGCAAGGCACACACTCCATGCAGAACGCTGGTGCATTGTGCGCAGTGTTTTCTTAGTGTTGCGAAGCCTTTCGGCTCCCCGTGGGTCGATTGAAATCCCGAGGCGCTTCTCCTCCCTCCCTCTCTTCTTCGCGTCGGGACGCTTCGCAACTTTTTTCTTCTTCATGGCTGGGTCTCCTGAGCGGAGGCCGGCATGAGAATCGCCATCGTTGGCGCCGGGATCGCCGGCCTCGCGGCCGCGCACCGCCTGGCGCCCCATGTCGCCACCACGCTGTTCGAAGCGGGCGATCATTTCGGGGGCCACGCGCACACCGCCAACGTCACGCTGCCAGGCGAAGGCGGCCTGGTGACGCATGGCGTGGACACCGGCTTTCTGGTGCTCAACGAGCGCACCTATCCCACCCTGCTGGCGCTGTTTGCCGAGCTGGGGGTGGTCACCGCGCCCTCCGACATGTCGTTCTCGGTCCAGGTGCCGCGCGTGCATGGCGCCAATCCCCTGGAATGGAGCGGCAGCAGCCTCGCCAGCGTCTTCGCCCAGCGCCGGAACCTGGCCAGCCCTCGCTTTCTCGGCATGCTGGCCGATCTGCTGCGCTTCAACCGGGTGTGCACCCGGCTCGCCGAGGCGAACCAGGAGCGTGCGCTGGCGCAGCCATTGGGCGAGTTTCTCGCCGAGAACCGCTTGGGCAAGGCGTTCCGGGACTGGTATCTGCTGCCCATGCTGGGCTGCATCTGGAGCTGCCCGACAGACCAGATGCTCAAGTTCCCCGTGGCGACCATGATCCGCTTCTGCCACAACCACGGCTTGTTGCAAATCACCGGCCGGCCGCAGTGGTTCACCGTAGCCGGGGGTTCCCGCAACTACGTGCAGAAGATCGTCCAGGGCCTGTCCGATGCGCGCTGTAACACCCCCGTGCGCCGCATCGAACGCGACGCTGCCGGCGTGCGCATCGCCACCGACCACGGCACGGAGCACTTTGACCGACTGGTGCTGGCGACGCACAGCGACCAGGCACTGGCGCTGCTCGCCCAACCCAGCGCGCAGGAGCGCGCCTTGCTCGGCGCCATTCGCTACCAGGCCAACCGCGCCGTGCTGCACACCGACACCCGCGTGCTGCCGCAGCGCCGCGCTGCCTGGGCAGCCTGGAACTACGAACGCGCGCCCCAGGTCCGGCTGGAATCGGCGCGCGTCTGCCTGCACTACCTGATCAACCGCCTGCAGCCCCTGCCGTTCGCCCAGCAGGTGGTCGTCTCGCTCAACCCGGTCGGCACCATCGCGCCCGAGCAGGTGCTGGGCGAATACGCGTACGACCACCCGGTGTTCGACGCGGCAGCGATCCGCGCACAGCGCCAGTTGGACAACCTGCAAGGCCGGCAGCACACCTGGTTTGCCGGCGCCTGGGCAGGCTATGGTTTCCATGAGGACGGACTGAAATCCGGCCTGGCGGCGGCAGAGGGCGTGCGCGCCAGTCTGCCCGGCACACTGGCGGAGGCCGCATGACCACCCCCAGCGCGGCGGCACCGCGGGAGTTTTCCAGCCCCGGCGCGGCCTGCGCCCCGGCACGGCCGCTCATCGGCTTTGGCCAGGTGCGCCACACGCGCCTGCGGCCCAGGCAGAACCGCTTCCGTTACGCGACATTTTTTCTGCTGCTGCCAATGCGCGCGCTGGCCCGGGGCGCCGATGCGGGAGCACTGGCGGTGAACCGGCGCGGCGCGATCAGCTTTCACGATGTGGACCACGGCGATGGCCGCCCCGCCGCGTCGGGCGGCGCGCTCGCCTGGCTGGACGCGTTGCTGCACGCGGAGGGAATCGACGACGCCAGCGGCGAAGTCTGGCTGCACTGCTACCCCCGCGTGCTGGGCTACACCTTCAAGCCGGTGAGTTTCTGGTACTGCGAGCGCGCCGACGGCAGCCTGCGGGCCATCGTCGTCGAGGTGAACAACACCTTCGGCGAGCGCCACTGCTATTTGCTCGACGAACCCGCCTGGGGCAAGGAGCTGCGGGCGGAAAAGGTGTTCCACGTCTCGCCGTTTTGCGACGTCTCCGGCCGCTACCGCTTCCGCTTTCTGTTCAGCCAAAACGACGGCGTGCTGCGTACCGTGGCGCGCATTGACCACGACGACACGGCCGGCGCTCTCATCGAGACCAGCGTCAGCGGGGCGCTCGAACCGGCCACCCGCGCGGCGCTGCGCCGTGCGCTCTGGCGCTACCCGGTGATGACGCTCGCCGTCATCGCCCGCATCCACTGGCAGGCGCTGCGCCTGTGGACCCTGCGCGTGGGCTTTCGCAGCAAACCAGCGCCGCCGCCGACGCCCATCAGCCACCAGCAATACCCCCAGCACCGGGAAGCGAGGAGACAGCCATGAACACCACCACCGCCAACCCCCTCGCCCTGCCGCCCGGCATTCCCGCCGCAGCGCGCACCGTGCTGCGCCTGCTGGCACGCCTGCAGCACGGCAGCCTGACGCTGCAACTGCCGGACGGCGCCCTGCGCCATTTCGGCCCCGGCGGTGCGCCGCATGGCGCCATCGTGCTCCACAACTGGAAGGTCTGCGGCGCGGCACTGCGCTCGGGCGACATTGGCTTTGCCGAGAGCTACATCGCAGGCGACTGGAGCACGCCGCATCTGACCGACCTGCTCAAGCTCCTGATCGCCAACCGGCATGCCGTGGAAAGCGTGGTCTACGGCAACTGGGCCGGGCGCTTGGTCTCGCGCCTGCGCCATTTGCTGCACCGCAACACGCGCGCCGGCAGCAAGAAGAACATCCACGCCCACTACGACCTGGGCAACGCCTTCTACCAGCTCTGGCTCGACGAGACGATGAATTACTCGTCGGCGCTGTTCTCCGGCCCCGAGGCTACGCAGGATTTGCACGCCGCTCAGCAGGCCAAGGTACGCCGCGCCCTGCTTGAAACGCGCGTGCAGCCGGGCGAGCGGGTGCTGGAGATTGGCTGCGGCTGGGGGGCTCTCGCCGAAATGGCGGCGACCGAGTTTGGCGCCAGCATTACCGGCGTCACGCTCTCGACCGAGCAGCTGGCCTTTGCCAATGCGCGGCTCGAGCGGCTCGGCGTGCCCGCTGCGCAGCGCGATTTGCGCCTGCAGGACTACCGCGACATAGCCGATGCACCGTTCGACGCCATCTGCTCCATCGAGATGGTGGAAGCCGTAGGGCGCGAGTACTGGCCCACCTACTTCCAGGCCGTCGCGCGCCTGCTCAAACCCGGCGGGCGCGCCTGCATCCAGAGCATCGTCATCGACGACCGCTTGTTCGAGCGCTACATCGGCTCGACCGATTTCATCCAGCAGTACATCTTCCCCGGCGGCTGCCTGCCCTGTCCGCGCGAGTTCCGCCGCGAAGCCGAGGCGGCCGGTCTCACCGTGACCGAGGAACTGGCCTTTGGCTTTGATTACGCCGAGACGCTCAAGCGCTGGCGCGAGCGCTTCATTGCCGAGCGCGCGCAGATCCTGCGCCAGGGCTTTGACCAGCGCTTCCTGCACATCTGGGAGTTCTACCTGGCCTACTGCGAAGCCGCGTTTGCCATGGGCGACATCGACGTGGTGCAGTACACCCTGCACAAGAGAAAACTATGAAAACCATAGCTGCTAGCGCTTACCAAATAAGCGCCAGAGGCCTTTTTCTCTTATTTTTTCAGGCGACAGCACTCGCCAGCGGCACCCCGCACACGCCCCTGGCGGGGGCGCACCTTGCAGGCAGCGGCACGCTGCGCTTCCTTGGCATGGAGGTGTACCAGGCGAAGTTGTGGGTGCAGCCCGGCTTCACCCCGCGCACCTGGACCCACCAGAGCCTGGCGCTGGAACTGCGCTACGCCCGTGGATTCTCGGCCCGTGCGATCGCCGGGCGCTCCCTCGAAGAAATGCAGCGCCAGCAAGCGCTGACCGAAGCACAAACCGGGCACTGGCAGGCACAGCTCGCGGCGCTGCTGCCCGACGTGGCGGCGGGCGACCGCCTGGTCGGCTTGTACCAACCAGGCCAGGGCGTGCGCTTTCTCTTTAACGGCCAGCCCCGCGGACAGATCGACGACCCGCTGTTTGCCCGCCTCTTCTTTGGCATCTGGCTGTCGCCCCAAACTTCGGAACCCACGCTACGCGCGGCGCTGCTGGCGACGCCTTGACCATGTCCCACTCCGCCGAGTTCAGCCGCCGCCAGCTGGCCAGCTACAGCCTGCTGGCCCTGCCGCTGGCGTTCGCCGCGCTGCCGCTCTACGTGCTGCTGCCCAATCTGTACGCGCGCGAATTTGGCATGCCGCTGGCGACGCTGGGCGCGGTGCTGCTCGCGGCGCGGGCTTTCGATGCGTTGACCGACCCGCTGCTGGGACGCCTGGCCGACCGGCTTGGGAGTGGCCCGGCGCGCTGGAGCCTGGCGGCAGGCGCGCTTTCGGCCCTGTTGCTCGCGCTGGGCATGGCAGCGCTGTGGTTCCCGCTGCCGCGCACGCCGCTCGCGCTGGCCGCCTGGGCCTTCGCCGGACTGGTGCTCACCAGCGCCGCCTGGAGCCAGCTCGGCATCAGCCACCAGGCCTGGGGGGCGCGTCTCGGAAAAAGCGACTTGCAGCGCGGACGCATCATGGCCTGGCGCGAATCGGCGGGGCTGGCGGGCGTGGTGCTGGCATCGCTTCTGCCATTGCTGGCTGGCTTGTGCGCGGCGCTGGTGGTGTTCTGCACGCTGCTCCTGCTGGGCTGGCTGGCCTGGACGCGCGCGCCCCAGCCCACTGCGGCCGTCCCCATGGGTCCTGAACCGCGGGCCGCGCTGTGGCAGCCCTGGCGCGTGCGCGCCTTCCGGCGCCTGCTGCTGGTGTTTGTGGTGAGCGGCATCGCCAGCGCCATTCCGGCCACGCTGGTGCTGTTCTTCGTGCAGGATGTTCTGCAAGTCCCTGGGATGCAGGAGCCCTGGTTCCTCGCCACCTACTTTCTCTGCGCGGCCCTCTCCATGCCGCTGTGGCTGCGGGCGGTGGCGCGCTTTGGCCTGGCGCCCAGTTGGCTGGCCGGCATGCTGCTGGCCGTGGCGGCGTTTGCCTGGACGGCGCTGCTGGGCACGGGCGACGCTACTGCCTTTCTGGTGGTCTGCGCGCTCTCGGGCGCAGCCTTGGGCGCTGACCTGGCATTGCCCAGTGCGCTGCTGGCCGGCGTGGCAGCCGCGCAAAGCGAAGGCAGTCAGCACGAAGGCGCCTACTTTGGCTGGTGGAACCTGGCGGCCAAACTCAACCTGGCGCTGGCCGCTGGCCTGGCTTTGCCGCTGCTCTCCGCCCTGGGCTACGCGCCGGGCGCACGCGACGCCGCCGCATTGCATACCCTCAGCTTCGCCTACGCCCTGCTGCCCTGCGCCCTCAAACTGGCCGCTGCGGCGGCCCTCTACGCCCTGGTGCTGCGCGCAGGCAACACCGCGTCCATGCCCGTTCAAAGGAAATTCACATGATGCAAAGACGCCACTGGCTAGGCGCCGCCCTCGCCGCCCCGCTGTTGCTGCAGGGCTGCGGCACGCAGAAACTGGCCGACTACTCGGCGGAAAAGCCGGGGCTCGACCTGGCGCAGTATTTCAACGGCACGCTCGACGCCTGGGGCATTTTCCAGGACCGCAGCGGCCAGGTGGTGCGGCGCTTTACGGTGGTGATGGTGTGCAGCTGGCAAGGTGAAGAAGGCACGCTGGACGAGCGCTTTACCTACTCGGACGGCAAAACAGAGCAACGCATCTGGCACCTGCACCGCCACGCGAATGGCCAGTACACCGGAACGGCCGCTGATGTGGCGGGCGATGCCAATGGGCAAACGCAGGGCAACGCTTTTCACTGGAATTACACGCTCAATCTGCCGGTGGACGGGCGCACCTACGAGGTGCAGCTCGACGACTGGATGTACCTGATGGACGACCGCGTCATGCTCAACCGCGCCCGCATGAGCAAATTCGGCGTGCACCTGGGCGACCTGACACTCTCGTTTACCAAGCGCGCGCCATGAGCCTGAACCCCCGCATTGCCGACTGGACCGGGCGCCGCGTCTGGATCATCGGCGCGTCCAGCGGCATCGGCCGCGCCACCGCCGCCCTGCTCCACGCGCGCGGCGCGCAGGTGGTGGTGTCGGCCCGGGGCGAATCGGCGCTGAACCAGTTCACGCAAGCGCACCCCGGCAGTGTGGCGGTGGCGCTCGACAGCACCGATGCGAAAGCCGTGCAGGCCGCAGCGGATGGGCTGCGGGCGCAAGGGCCGTTGCACCTCGTCTGCTATTGCGCCGGGATCTACGAGAGCCAGAGTGCTGCCGACTTCGATCTCGCGGCCATGCTGCGCCACGACGATGTCAACTACCGCGGCGCCCTCAATGTGCTCGCGGCGGTATTGCCCGCCCTGCTGGTCGCCGCCCTATCGGGCTCCGCCGCGCATATCTGCCTGGTCAGCAGCGTCGCTGGTTTTTGCGGCCTGCCGCGCAGCCTGGCCTACGGGCCGACCAAAGCGGCACTGACCCACTTGGCGCAAGGGCTGTACCTGGATCTGCACGCCAGAGGCGTCGGGGTGAGCGTGGTGCACCCAGGTTTTGTGGCCACGCCGCTCACCGCGAGCAACCCCTTTCCCATGCCGGCGCTGACCACGCCGGAAGCGGCAGCGCAGGCCATCGTCCGCGGCTGGGAGCGCGGGCAGTTCGAGATGGACTTCCCGCGACGCTTCACGCTGGCGATGAAGTTGCTGCGCTTAATGCCCTATGGGCTGTTCTTTCCGGCCGTGCGCCGGCTGACGGGGCAGCCATGAAGCCAAGCGTGTTGAGCCCGCCTGACGCCATGGCCCGCGCGGTGGCCTTTTTCGAGCACCTGGAACCCGCGCACCTGGCCGCGCTGGACCTGATCTACGCGCCGAACGCAACATTCAAAGACCCGTTCAACGAGGTGCAGGGGCTGCGTGCCATTGGCGGCGTCTTCGAGCACATGTTTGCCACGCTGGACGCGCCGCACTTTGTCGTGACCGGCCGCGTGCTGCAAGGCAGGGCCTGCTTTCTAACTTGGGATTTCTGCTTTCGGATGCGCCGTTTCAGGCGCGGACAGGATCAGGTGATTCGCGGTGCCTCGCAGCTGGTGTTCGACGAACAGGGCCGCATCACGCTACACCGCGACTACTGGGACGCGGCGGAGGAGCTGTATGAAAAGCTGCCGCTGCTGAGGCCGCTGATGCGCTGGCTCAAGCGCCAGGCGCGCAGCTGATTCCAGCGCAGCTCAGGCAGGCGCTGTCTCGATAAAGCTGGCGCGCGCAGCGAGCTTGTCCTGCAGGCGCGCGAGGTTGGCGTGTTCGGTGCGCCAGGCAATTTCTGGAAAGCGAAACTCGAGCCAGCCCAGCGCGCAGCCCACGGCGACATCCGAGAGCGACAAGTGGATGCCGCTGCAGAAGGCCTTGTCGCCCAGGCCCTTGCTCATGGCGTGCAGCGCGGCCTGCACCTTGCCGAGTTGCCGATCCATCCAGGCCTGGCTGCGCTGGGCCTCCGTGCGACCGGCAAACGTGCGCTCCAGCCGCACCAGGATGGCCGCGTCGAGCAGGCCGTCGGCCAGCGCTTCCCAGGTTTTGACTTCGGCGCGCTCGCGGCCCGAGGCAGGAATGAGCTTGCCAACGGGCGAGAGGGTGTCGAGGTATTCGACGATGACGCGCGAATCGAACATGGCGTCCCCCCCGTCCAGCACCAGGCAGGGCACCTTGCCCAGCGGGTTGGCAGTCGCAATGGTGCTGTCGTCCGCCCAGACGCTGTCCTCCACGAAGCGGTAGTCGAGCTTCTTCTCGGCCATCACTACGCGCACCTTGCGCACGTAGGGGCTGGTGGTCGATCCGATGAGTTTCATGGTGGGTTCCGTGGTGCGGGGCGGGCACCGGTGTAAGCCAAACTGGCAAGCAGATTCCATTCTATCGAGCGCTCCTGACTGCGGCCGTAAGGTGTTGGCTGCCGCCTACAATCGGCCGCCATGAACGCCTCGACCACGAACTTCTCGCCCATTACCGCCCTCTCGCCGCTGGACGGCCGCTACGCCGCCAAATTGGCACTGCTGCGCCCCATCATGAGCGAGCACGGCTACATGCAGCGGCGTGTGCAGGTGGAGGTAAGCTGGTTCATTGCCCTCTCGGACGCCGGTTTTGCCGAGTTCAAGCCGCTGACCACCGGCGCACGCGCCTACCTGCTGGGGCTGGTGAAGAACTTCTCCGAAGCCGATTCGACGGCCATCAAGGAGATCGAGAAAACCACCAACCACGACGTGAAAGCGGTGGAATACTGGATCAAAAGCAAATTCGAAGCCCGGCCCGAGCTGGAAAAAGCCGCCGAATTCGTGCACTTCGCCTGCACCAGCGAAGACATCAACAACACCAGCCACGCCCTGCAGTTGCGCTCGGGCCGCGACCAGGTCCTGCTGCCGGGGCTGGACCGCATCGTCCTCAAGCTGCGCGAGATGGCGCACCTGTACGCTGCCGTGCCCATGCTCAGCCGCACCCACGGCCAGACCGCCAGCCCCACCACCGTGGGCAAGGAGCTGGCCAACGTGCTGGTGCGCCTGCAGACGGCAGCCGAGCGCATCGCCAGTGTGAAGATTCTGGCCAAGATGAACGGCGCGGTCGGCAACTACAACGCGCACCTTGCTGCCTGGCCCGGCTTTGACTGGGAGGCGTTCAGCAAGAGCGTGGTGGAAACGCCGGAACCGGTGGGCCTGGGCCTCACGTTCCAGCCGTATTCCATTCAGATCGAGCCGCACGATTACATGGCCGAGCTGTTCGACGCCGTGGCGCGCGCCAACACCATCCTGATCGACCTCTCGCGCGACATCTGGGGCTATGTGTCACTGGGTTACTTCAAGCAGCGCCTCAAAGCCGGTGAGATTGGCTCGTCCACCATGCCGCACAAGGTCAACCCAATCGACTTCGAAAATGCCGAAGGCAACCTGGGCCTGGCCAACGCGCTGCTGCGCCACCTGTCGGAAAAGCTCCCCATCAGCCGCTGGCAGCGCGACCTGACCGACAGCACGGTGCTGCGCAACATCGGCGTGGCCATGGGCTATGCCACGCTGGCCTACGTGTCGCTGCTCACCGGCCTGAACAAGCTCGAACTCAACGAAGCCGCCCTGGCCGAAGACCTGGACGGCGCCTGGGAAGTGCTGGCCGAACCCATCCAGACCGTCATGCGCCGCTACGGCGTGCCCGGCGCCTACGAGAAGCTCAAAGAGGTCACCCGCGGCCAGAGCGTGACACGCGAGGCCCTGCACGGCCTGATTGCGTCGCTGGAAATCCCGCAGGCCGAAAAGGACCGGCTGCTGGCCATGACGCCCGGCAGCTACACGGGCATGGCGGTGGCGCTGGCGCGGCGGGTGTAGACCCGTGTCCGCAGCGCCGCACGCTCTGCATGCGCCGCGGCTGAACAATTTCGACGCGGTGCGCCTGATGGCGGCGCTGCTGGTGATCTGGGGACACCAGTTTGCGCTGATGGGCATGCCCGTTCCCCTGATTCTGGGCAATGAACCAGGTGCTCTGGGCGTCATCATTTTTTTTGCGCTCAGCGGCTACTTGGTCAGTATTTCATGGGAAGCCGACGCGCATGCGGGCCGTTTTGCCCTGCGCCGCGTGCTGCGCATCTGGCCCGGTCTGCTGGCAGTCGTCCTGCTCAGTGTTTTGGTGCTTGGGCCGTTGTTCACCACACTGCCTTTGCGCGACTATCTGCGCACTGGAGGCACCTGGGATTACCTCTCAAACCTCTGGCTGGACACGCGCTACCCGCTTCCAGGCGTGTTTGAACACAATCCGCTACCGGCGAGTGTCAACGGCCCGTTGTGGACGATTCAGCTGGAAGTTGGCTGTTACATCGCGCTGGCCCTGGCGGGAAGCCTGGGTCTGCTGCGCTGGCGCTTCAGTGCACCGCTCGCATTGCTGGCGCTGGCAGCAGCGCTGCAATGGCGGTATGGATCGGGCCGGCCGGTGTCCACGTGGTCCTTCGGGCTGCAATACGGGATGATGTTTGCGGTCGGTGCGAGCTTGGCGAGTTTTCGCAGCGCCATGCTGCGCTGGCATGGGCGCAGCATGGCGCTGGTGCTGCTGGCTGCCCTGGCGCTGCATGCGTGGGGGCCGCAACCCGTGGCCGGCCAGGCTCCGCTGCTGGCCCTGGCCGCCGGCGCCGTCATTCTGGGCAGCGCAGCCACCCCCGGCCTTACCGGGGCCGCGCGCCATGGCGATTTTTCCTATGGCCTGTACATCTACGGATTTCCAATGCAGCAGACCGTTATCGCGCTCGGCGGCGGCGCGTTGGGCTTTCCGGTTGCGCTTGCGCTGAGCCTAATGCTGGCGTTTGCATGGGCAGTATTTTCCTGGCGGCTAGTCGAGCGTCCAGCCTTGTCGTTCAAGCCACGCAAAGCCCGACCTGCCGCCGAGGCGGTTCTCCCTTTTTGAATGATTGCTCCTCCATGGCCACCAAATCCACCATCTTCAAGGCTCATCTTTCGATCGCCGACATCGACCACGGCTACTACGCCGACCACGCACTCACCCTGGCCCGCCACCCGAGCGAGACCGACGAACGGATGATGGTGCGCCTCGCCGCCCTGGCGCTCAACGCGCACCTGCTGCAGGACCTGTGCCATGGAGACGCCGCCCTGGCCTTTGGCGCGGGCCTTTCGGATCCGGACGACCCGGACGCCTCGCTGACCGATTTCACCGGCAGGAAGCGCGTCTGGATCGAAGTCGGCCAGCCCGAGGACAAACCCCTCACCCGCGCCTGCAGCAAGGCCGATGTGGTCAAGGTGTATGCCTTTGGCCACGCCGCCGACATCTGGTGGCGCGGCATCGAAACCAAGCTCACGCGCCTGGCCAAGCTGGAGGTCTGGCGCCTGCCGGCCGAGCAGGCGCAGGAACTGGCCACCCTGGCCGAGCGCAGCATGCAGCTGCAAGCGACGGTGCAGGAAGGCGCCATCACGCTCAGCAGCCAGCGCGCCAGCGTGCACATCGAGCCGCTGCGCTGGAAGTAGGCGGTTCCTACAGCGGTGGCATGAGGGCGCCGCAATTCCAGCACTGCTCGAAGCCGCCCTCCACCAGTTCGCCGCAGGCCGGGCAGTGCCAACGGCGCTGCGGCAGATTGCGCAGTGCTTCGAGCAGCGCCAGCGCACGCTCCTTGTGCTCAACGTGGTCGAGCCAGATCTCGGGCAGACATTCGTGCGGCGGCAATTCCCCGGCCACCGCACTGAGGTACAGGCGCTGGACGGTCGCCGGCATGCCACCTTCGCACAGCAGGTCAGCCCACAGGGTCGCCAGGGCGGCATTGGGAGCGCGGGTGAGGCGGTGCATGTGAAGATTCTGGGTGGGTGGCGGTGTTGCGCTGGGGCACCACACGATAGCAGTGCCTTCGATGATGCGCCGGCGATACGGCAAAGGCACTGGCACCGCGAAAAGCCTGCATTCCTACACCACGCCCCCGGCGAGCGGTGCTACAAAGACGGATGCCCAATGACCGCCGCCTCAAAATTGGTTTGTCCGCCTGCTTTCAGTACGCGGACCCCACACGCCCCATGTTCACCGGCAAAACCCTGCAGTATGTAGAGCAGTCGATTGCGCACTGGATCATGTCGGCTGGGGCCATGGTGGTGATGGTGCCCTGCCCCGTTGGCGAGACCGCGCGGGGAGACGCGACGCTGGACCATTACGCACAATGGCTGGACGGCGTCGTCATGCACGGCGGGGCGGATGTCTGGCCCGGCAACTACGGCGAGGAGCCCCTGCGCGAAGAGTGGGTGGGCGACCGGCTGCGCGATTTGTACGATTTGGCCGTGGTCAAGGCGTTCGCTCAAGCCGGCAAGCCCATTTTTGGCGTCTGCCGTGGCCTGCAACTGATCAACGTGGCCTTCGGCGGTGCGCTGTACCAGGACCTGCAGGTCCAGCACCCCGGCGCCCAGCAGCACCGCAACGCCACCGCCTACGACCAGCATTTTCACGAAATCAACATCGTGCCCGGGACGCACCTGGCAGAGCTGTACCCCGGCAAGCTGCATGCAAAAGTCAACAGCATTCACCACCAGGGGATCAAGCGTGTGGCGCCCGACTTTGTCGTCGAAGCACTGAGCGAACCCGATGGCGTGCCCGAGGCGATACGGCTAAAACCTGCGCGCGGGCGCGGCTACATTGCAGCGACCCAGTGGCATCCAGAGTTCCACAAAGCCGGGGCGCATACCCTGGATGACAGGGCCATCCTGAACGATTTTCTGGCCGCGTGTACCACTGTGCGGAAGCAGGCTTCGCCCACCCACGGCCCGCTGGCGCTGCGCGCGCGCGCCGGGGAACTGGTGCGCCGGGCGTTCAAACGCCAGAGCTGAAAACCCAAGGGTTTTCTGGCTCTGGCGCTTATCTGGTATGCGTATCAAGCTATTCAAATGATAGTAATTTTGATCGCCATCTTCTGACGCCTCACATCATTCCTCGGCCGCGCGAATGGTGTCGCGCCCATTCTTGTCTTTCAGGCGCCCCATGTCGGTGTCCAGCGCGCGCACCAGTTTGTCGATGGCGCCCGTGAAGGCAGCGGCCACTTTGTCGCCGTCTGCCGTAACGGTCAGCGGTTGGCGCCCGGCGGGGCGCGCTTCCACGCGGCAGCGCTTGTCCTGCGCGCCCGACTTGCCCGCATCGATATCGGTGAGAAACACTTCCACACGGGTCACATGGTCACGAAAGCGCGAGAGCTTGGCGGTCGTTTCGTCGCTGATCCAGCGGGCCAGCGAGTCACCGCCCTGAATGTTGTCGTCGGTATGAACTTGTATTTGCATGCGTGCACTCCTTCAGGTCAAGGCCGGCCGGCGGCCGGCGGTCAGTCTCAGCCTCCATCATGCCTGCATTGGCACCGCCTGCACCCGCGCGCAGGCAATGCGCGGCCTTGCCCTACAGCAGACACCCATCAGGGGCGGTTGCACAGCCGCCCCTCCAGGCCATGAGGCCCCGTGACGGACCGTGTCGCACCGTAGTGCGCAGATTTCAGGTTTAATCAGGGTTCATCTGAAGGGGAGTAGCTCCCGCCCGCAAACGCTCTGGCAACAGGCGCTGCGGACATCGACAAGTCGTCAACACGGCGCGCAAGCGCCCGGCCTGTCGGGCCCGGTACTGCCGGGTCGAGCAAGACCTTCGGTTCGAGAACCTGTTGGGACTCGGGTCGAAGGCATGCTGTGCACTCCTTGCGCATTGCCGGTCCCGCCCCAGTCCCGACAGGCCTGCACTTCACTGGAAAACTCCATGGAACAGTTCCTGACCCCCGAATTCTGGGTTGCCGTTGGCCAGATCGTGATGATCGATATCCTGCTGGGCGGTGACAACGCTGTCGTCATCGCATTGGCCTGCCGCAAGCTCCCACCCGAGCAGCGCACCCGCGGCATCCTGTGGGGCACGGCGGGCGCCATCGTGCTGCGCGTGGTGCTGATCTTCTTTGCCCTCACCCTGCTGGCGATTCCCTTTCTCAAGATCGCCGGCGCACTGCTGCTGGTCTGGATCGGCGTCAAGCTCCTGGCGCCCGACCCGGACGACGGCCACAGCAACATCGCCGCCAGCGACAAGCTGCTCGCCGCCATCAAGACCATCATCGTGGCCGACCTGGTGATGAGCATCGACAACGTGATTGCCATTGCTGGCGCCGCCCAGGGCGCGGCCAGCCACCATGAAATGCCGCTGGTGATTTTTGGCCTGGTGATCAGCATTCCCATCATCGTCTGGGGCAGCCAGCTCGTGATCAAGCTGATGGACCGCTTTCCCACCATCATCACCTTTGGAGGCATGCTGCTCGGCTGGATCGCCGGGACCATGCTGGTCTCCGACCCGGCGCTGGCAAGCCCGGACACCCTGGCATCGCTGCCCAAGCTCGACCAGAGCAGCGGCGCCATCAAGTACGGGGCCGGCGCCGCAGGGGCCCTGCTGGTGCTGGCGATTGGCAAGTGGGCTGCTGGCCGGCGCGGCACTGCCGCGGCGTGAAAGCGCTATGCTGAGCGCATGTTGAAAATCCTCGCCAAATGGCTGCTCAGCGCCTGCGCGCTGCTGGCGGTCGCCTACCTCTACAGCGGCGTACAGGTGCAAAGCTTCAGTTCTGCCCTGATTGCTGCTTTCGTCATTGGCCTGTTCAACGCCGTGCTGCGCCCGGTGCTGGTGCTGTTGACGCTGCCGGTCACCATCGTCACCGTGGGCCTGTTTCTGTTCGTCATCAACGCGCTGATGTTCTGGGCTGCGGCCGGCGTGCTGGACGGTTTTCACGTCAGCGGCTTTGGCGCGGCGCTGCTGGGCTCGCTCTTGTATTCGCTGCTCGGCCTGGTGATCGAATCAGCGCTCGGCGGCCTGTTCGCGAAGAAGTAACTGCATGGCACGCAGCCGGGTGTCGATGATGGACACCTCGACGTAGTCCGCCGGCGTGCTGCTCTTGGCGGCCAATGCCTGGCCCGCCTTGAAGCGGTCCACCGCCCCCGCGTAGTCGTACTGCGCGGCGCGCGCCTCGCCCTCGGCGCGCACCGCGCGCAGCACCTGGCCTTGTGCATGCAAGTTCGATGCAAGCGCTTGCCACACCCCCGCATCGTGCGGATGCAGCGCCACCCAGCTTTGCAAGTCGCCCGAGATTTCGCTGGCCCTGCCAAGCGCCAGCAAGGCCTGCGCGCGCAGCAGCAACTCGGGCCGCTGCTGGCTTGCACCCGTGGCCAGCAGCTCAGGCAGCGCCGCCTCCGGCTGGCCCGCGCGCAACGCGACATCGGCGGCCAGCAGCCGCACCTGGCGGCTGGCCGCCGCATCCTGCGCGACCAGGGGCCGCAGGCGCGCCAGCAGGCTGCGCGCAGTGGCTGGCTGGTTGAGCTGACTGGCCGCGAGCACCCCGGCATACAAGGTCGCCGCGCGCTCGGCGGGCGCCAACGTGGCAAAACTCCGGTCGGCGGGCGCGTCTTCCCATTGGCGCAGCGCGTCCACCCCTGGCCCGGCAAGCACGCGCGCACGCGCCGCCAGCAATCCGTGGGCCTCCAGCGAGAACGCCCCCGGCGCGTGCGGCGGCACGGCGTCGCGCGGCTGGCGCGCCTGCATGTCGGCAATGCGCTGCGTGGTCAGCGGGTGGTTGCGCAAATAGGGCCATGAGCCGTTGTCGTTGATCCGGTTGGCCTGCTGCAGCTTGTCGAACATGTCGACAAAGCCACGCGGAGAAAACCCGGCCGGCACCATCAGGCCCATGCCGACGCGATCGGCCTCGCGCTCCATGTCGCGCGAGAAATTGAGCTGGTTCTGCACCACCAGCGCCTGGCCCCCGACCGCCAGCGCCTGGGCCGCCTGCGGGTTCTTGCTGGCCGCCAGAATGCCCAGCACCATGGCGCCGAGCATCAGCGGCATGGTCTTCGCCTGCCGGCCGATCAGGCGCGCAATATGGCGCTGGGTGATGTGGCTGAGCTCGTGTGCCAGCACCGAGGCGAGCTCGTCGGGCGTGGCCACCACGCCGATCAAGCCCAGGTTCACGCCCATGAAGCCACCCGGCAGGGCAAAGGCGTTGACCGTGCGGTCATGCTCAAGAAAGAGCTCAAAGGAAAAGTGCTCGTCCAGCTCCGGCGAAATCTCGCCCAGCGAGCGCGCCGCCCCCAATAGCGCCTGCCAGATGGTGCCGACGTATTCAAGCAATTGCGGGTCGTCGATGTAGTCCGGATCGCGGTAGAGCTCGCGGGCAATGTCGTCGCCCAGGCGCCGCTCGGCGCTGGCGCTCATCTCGCCATCGTCGCCCAAGGTGGGCAGGCGGGCTGTGCCGAGCGGTTGTGCCGCCGCCAAGCTGCTATTTGCTATAAAACAAATAGCTATAAACATCCGAAAAATATGCGATAGAGGCCAAATCCGCATCAAAAACCTTTGGAATGTGGTGGCGATCTTAGAACCTGGGCGGCACACGGCGCCTCGCGACCTGCGCCGCCATCGTGGCGGGCACAAGTTTCGTATGATGGCCCGCTCCGGCGAAGGTTCGCCGCGCCAGCCATTCTTGCCCATGTCCGCACTCACCCACTTCGACGCCCAGGGCCAGGCCCATATGGTCGACGTCGCCGCCAAGGCGGCCACCCACCGCATCGCGATCGCCACGGGGCGCATCGACATGCTGCCCGCCACGCTGGCACTGATCGAGGCTGGCAATGCCAAAAAAGGCGATGTGCTGGGCATCGCGCGCATCGCCGGCATCCAGGGGGCCAAAAAAACCAGCGATTTGATTCCGCTGTGCCACCCGCTTGCCCTCACCCGCGTGGCGCTGGACTTCGGCCCCGCCAGCGCGCAGCAACCGGGCGCCATTGGCATTGCCTGCACCGCCACGGTGGAAACGGTCGGGCCCACGGGCGTGGAGATGGAGGCCCTCACTGCGGTGCAGGTGGCCCTGCTCACCATCTACGACATGTGCAAGGCGGTGGACCGAGGCATGTCCATCCACGGCGTGCGCGTGCTGGAAAAGCATGGCGGCAAGTCGGGGAGTTTCGTGGCGGGCGCGCAGCCGTGAAACCAGGGCTCAGTGGCCCAGCGCCCCGGACGCCTTGCCCCCACGCAGCCAGCGCGCATAGTCCGCCGGGTACGCGGCGGCGTAGCGCCGGCGGTGGAACCGTGCCTCGTCGGCAAGGCCCAGCAGTTCGGCACTCTCGATCAGGCGCTCGATCACCCGAGGCTCGGGCGAGTAGTGCAGCAGATCGCTGGCCATGGCATGCACCTGGGCCGCATTGGCGGGGGTCACGGTCTGCGTCGTCAGGTGGGCAAAGCGGGCCGCATCGTCAAACAGCGGCGCCCCCACGACGCGCCCCTGGGCATCAAGGCGCAAAGCCGCGCTGCGCTCGGACAGCGGGTAATAGAGCTGGCTTACCGCAGCGTACTGGCGCGCCACAGCACCCACAATAACTATTAAAATGATAGCTGGAAGCGCTTGTAGATATTGCGCTAGAGGCCATTTTTCCTTGAATTTCTTCGCTGACTCCGGCGTGAACAGCAAGCCCAGCGCGCACAACGCCGCCAACTGGAACGGGCCGTACCAGAGCGGAAACTCCAGCATGCTGTGCGCCGTGATCGCCAGCAGAATGCCCCAGGCGAGCTGGCGCTGCGGTGCCGTCTCCTGCCAGGGGCGGGCACGCCAGACCAGCGCACCGGCGATGGCGCAAGCCATCAGCGCGGCGGGCAGGCCAAGCTCCACGGCGAGATGCAGCGGCAGGTTGTGGGCGTTGTCCAGCAGCGTGCAAAAGCGCTCGCCGGAAAACAGCGTGATGTAGTGGGCATAGTCGAGCTCCCCCCAGCCCCAACCCAGCCAGGGCCGCAGGGCGATCAGGTCGAGCACGTTGGACCACAGCACGCGCCGGCTGCCGCAGCCGTAAGAGGCCGCCACGCGCGTGAAGACCCCACTGCCGTGGACGCCCGCAGTGCGCCACAGCAGCGCGGGCAGCATCCAGCCTGCCAGGACATACAGCAGCAGCCCGCCAGCGAGCAACTTGCACGCCCCGGCGCCCAGGCGTTCTCGCCATAGCCCTGCCAGGCAGAGCAACAACAGCCACTGCAACAATCCGGTGCGCGACGCCGTGGCCGCGCTGCCCACCGCCAGCAAGGCCATGGCCGCCCACAGGGCCGCCACACGCCAACGCGGGGCAGCAGGCCGCCCTGCCGCTCTGCTTTGCGCCACCCACCAGACCAGGGCCCACACGCCCAGACTGAGCAGCGTCGCCTGCTGGTTGCGCTGGCGCAAATTGCCCATGGCCTGGCCGATCGGCGCGTCGTAGACCCAGGGGGCAAGCGCGCCGTGCAGGCCGAAGTACTGCGCCAGCCCAATGGCGCTGGAGGCCAGCGCCGCCAACAGCAGCCCCGCAGCCAGCAAGCGCGCCCGGTGCTGCGTACGCCACGGCTGGCCTACCCATCCCTGCGCGGCCGATACCAGCAAGAGCAGCGCAGCGCACAGCCAGCTCGCTGCCAGTGGCCAGAAGTTGGTGGAAGGCGGCCGGGTGAAACACCACAGGAAGGGCAAGGCGACCGCCAGCACTGCGAGCGCTGACAGCGAAGCCGACCGGGGATCGGAACGTCCGGGAAAGCTAACAGGGGTCAAAGCTTTTCGACTTCGCCGGCCTTGGGCTGCCACTTCATCAGGTGCCGCTCGATACGGCCGACCGCGCCGTCGAGCACCAGGGCAAACGCCGTGAGCACCACAATGCCGGCCATCACGGTATTGATGTCGAAAGTGCCTTCAGCCTGCAGGATCAGGTAGCCCACGCCCTGGCTGGAGCCCAGGTATTCCCCCACCACCGCGCCGACGAACGCCAGGCCCACGGAAGTGTGCAGTGAGCTGAACACCCAGCTTGTGGCGCTGGGCAGGTACACATGGCGCAGCAGCTGGCGCGGGCTCGCGCCCAGCATGCGGGCGTTGGCGAGCACCACCGGGCTCACTTCCTTGACGCCCTGGTAGACATTGAAAAAGACAATGAAAAACACCAGCGTAACGCCGAGCGCCACCTTGGAGCCCATGCCGAGCCCAAACCACACCGAAAAAATAGGCGCCAGCACAATGCGCGGCATTGAGTTGAAGGCCTTGATGTAGGGCTCCAGCAATGCCGACGCCATGGGCGCAAGCGCCAGCCACAGGCCGCAGGCCAGGCCGGTGCCGGCGCCCACGGCAAATGCCATGGCGGTTTCCATGAGCGTGACGGCCAGATGACGGTAAATGTCGGCATCGGTGACAAACCACGCCCAGATACACCTAAAAACCGCCAGCGGCTGGCCGAAAAAGAAGGCTGCCTGGCGGTCGTTGTCGAACATGAACGGTGGGATGAAGCCCGGCCGGGTCATGGCATCCCAGAACAGAAAGAGCAGCACCAGCAGGCCAAGCTGCCAAGCGCGCAGCGTCGCCGCGCGGGGTTTGATTTTTTGCCACATGGTCTCAGGCGGTTTTCTGCAACTGTTGCTGATAGCCCTTGAGCACCTCGGCGCGCATGACATCCCAGATGCCGGCATGCAGCTCCCGAAAGCGCGGCGTCATCTTGATTTCGGCCACGTCGCGCGGGCGTTCGATATCGATCACGAATTCGCCCATAGGGTGCGAGGCCGGCCCCGCACTCATCACCACCACGCGGTCGCTCATGGCAATGGCTTCATCCAGGTCGTGGGTGATGAACAGCACCGCCTTGCGCTTGGCCTGCCAGAGCTGCAGCACCTCGTTTTCCATGAGCTGGCGCGTCTGGATATCAAGCGCAGAAAACGGCTCGTCCATGAGGATGATGTCCGGGTCGAGCACCAGCACCTGCGCCAGGCTGGCGCGCTTTCGCATGCCGCCGCTCATCTGGTGGGGGTAGCGGTTGCCAAAGCCCGCAAGACCCACACGGCCCAGCCACTCCTGGGCCAGGGCCTGCGCCTGCCTGGCCGGCATGCCACGAAACTCCAGGCCGGCAGCCACATTGGCCAGCGCCGTGCGCCAGGGCATCAGGCTCTCGGCCTGGAACATGTAGCCAGCCCGGCGGTTCAGGCCGACAAGCGGCTCGCCAAACACCGCCACGCGGCCCAGACTCGGCGCCAGCAGGCCGGCCGCCACGTTCAGCAGCGTGCTCTTGCCGCAGCCCGTGGGGCCGACCACGCTGACGAACTCTCCTGCGCCGACACGCAAATCCACCTCCTGCACAGCGGTGTAGCGCTGGCCGGGGGCGTCCTTGCTGATGAAGGTGCAGGCAACGCCTGCCAAATGCAGCGCCGGTTCGCCGGCCGCTTCAGCGCTTGCCGGCATGTGCCTTCTTGACGAATGCGTTGGTATAGACGGCATCGAGGTCGAGCTTGGCCGCCGCCATCTTCGGGTCGACGCTGGCCAGCGCGCGGTACGCCGTGCGCGCGCCCGCGGTGGGGAACATGCCGTCGGGCGACAGCGCCTTTTGCGCCGCCAGGAAACCGTCGATGTAAATCGCCCGGTCGCCCAGCAAATAGCTCTCGGGCACCACCTTGATCACATCGCCCGGCCCGGCGGCCTGGATCCAGCGGTCCGCGCGGACGATGGCGTTGGTCAGCGCCTGCACGGTACCGGGGTTGGCCTGGACGAAATGCTCCGGCGCATACAGGCAGGCGGCCGGCATGGGGCCGCCAAACACCTTTTCGGCCTCTGACACGAGACGCGTGTCGGAAACGATTTTCAAGTCGCCCGAGCGCTGCAAGAGCGTGATGACCGGGTCGAGGTTGCTGATCGCGTCGATCTGCCCCGAGCGCATCGCCGCCACCGCGCCGTTGCTGGCGCCCACCCCGACAAAGCTGACCTCGCTGGGCTTGACGCCCGCCTTGGCCAGCACGTAGTTCACCAGCACATTGGTCGAGCTGCCCGGCGCCGTGACGCCGATCTTCTTGCCACGCAGGTCGGCCACCGACTGGTAGTGGGGCATGGTCTTGGGGTTGATGCCCAGCACGATCTGCGGCGCCAGTCCCTGCAGAACAAAGGCGCGCATGGGCTGGCCCTTCAACTGCATGTTCACCGTGTGCTCGAAGGCACCCGACACCACGTCCGCACTGCCCCCCACCACGGCCTGCAGCGCCTTGGAGCCGCCGGCGAAGTCGACGGTGGTGACATCCAGCCCCTCGTCCTTGAAATAGCCCAACTGCTCGGCAATGGTCAGCGGCAGGTAATAGAACAGGTTCTTGCCGCCCACGGCAATGGTGAGCTTGGGCTTTTCGATGGCCTGGGCAAAGGCCAGGTGGGGAAGGGCTGCGCTGGCGAGCGTGGAGGCGATGAGGTGGCGGCGGGTGAGCATGGGGGGTCTCCTGGGGCGAATTGTTGGATGGATCGGATGCCGGCACGCGAAGCCGGGCTGCCGCAACCAAAAGGAAAATGCTACCACCTGCCCGCTTCCATCGCCGTGCAAGGCGTATGAAATGCCGAGGACACGCACACGCCGCAGGCGGACTCAATCAAAAGAAACCATCCACATGGGCATACCCGCGCAGGCGGGCGGTGTGCGGGTCGATCAGCACCACCCAATCCATCGCTCGACGGCTGACCAGCGGCAGCCAGCGCAACGCAGCGCCATCGGTGGTTTCGCCCGGCTTGTGGTTGGCCAATGCGCGCCCTACCGCCGCATCCATCAGCGCCGCCTGGCTGGGGTATTTGCCACGCAGTTCGCTCAGTGGGCGGGCGCGTTGCAGCACCTGGGCGGTGCTGAGCGCATAGTCCTGCCACCAGCTTGGGCGCTGGCTGGGCTCAACGCCCTGCAGCGAGGCATCGATGCTGGCCAGCTTCTCAGCCGAAGTGCTCACAGGGCGAAGCCCCACGGTGCGCGGGCGCGCCAGGCTCCAGGGCTGCGCCCAATCGGGAACAATCGCGTCTTCGCCCTCGTTCAGGTCGGAATAGGTCACCACGCGAAATCGGTCCACCTCATGCACCAGCGCCACCGGGCGGGCATGTGCCAGCGTATGAATGCCGTAGCCAAGTGCCAGCAACTGGATGAGCGCCACCAGGGCCAAGTCGCGCCGCAGTTCGGGGCGCGGCTTGCCGGGGTTGAATACCACCAGGGTCAGCAACGGACCGCAGACCACATCCACCCCCACGATCAACCAGAAAAGTTCAGTACCACCCACCAGTTCGCGCAGCGGCGAGGGGAACCACAAGCCAAACACCAGGGCAGCAACCACGCCCGCCATGGTCGCAGACAACAGCAGATGGATGGTAGCAGCGCGCAGCGCATGGGCACCGCGGGATCGGAATGCGGAAGGGAAAGCAGGGACTTCAGTCACGGCAGCAGCAAAAAATGAAGAGAGGGAAAGACCGTAGAGTTCCCATCATCAGCGAAAACGCCCGCAAAAGCGCAATGCCAGTCAGTTAAGCCCTGACTGGCATTTTCTTTGTTGGGAACTTGCTGCGAGAGCGCTTGACCTCGCGGGGGAAGCTTCGCCCTGAACGACGAGGGGGGAGCACAAAGTAACGGGCTTGCTCAAGCAGCAGCTGCAGGTGTTGGGGCAGCGCTCCAGCGCGTGCCAGATGCACGGTGTTCAGTGCGCCAATGATGGCATGCTTGGCTGTGTGCAAGCTGATGCGTACAGGCTCGACCTTCACATGCTGGGCCATCAGGCGCATCCAGCGCCTGAGCAAAGTATGCGCAATCAATACGCCCCAGACCTCCTGTTTGACCAACTCCGGCTGCTTGCTGCGCAGCACGCCTGCGCCCTGTTGCAGCGACTGCTTGATCTCACGAAAGCCAAGCTCAATCTCCCAGCGCTGGCAATACATCTGTGCCAGTTGCGATGCGCCAAAGCGTTCGGGGTCAAGCATTGAGGTGATGAAGCGTCTGGTCTTGCCTTGCACCTCGGTCTGGATCAGGCGCGCTTGCCAGTGGCTTGGCAGTTCGGGGTAAAGTTTCCTGGCACGCTGCGAGATGGGCATGCGAATCAACCAGTCGCCCGCGCCCAGACATTGCACAACCTCATGGCGCAAGTTGTCTCTGGCCCGCATGAGCCAGTGGCGTTGCTCGCCTGCGCCCTGCCAGTTGAGCAGGAACGACGCCGAGAAATACGCGCGGTCAAACAAGGTGATGGAGTGATCCAGGCCGCGCAATCGGGCGGCCAGTGTCAATTCTCCTTGGGTGTAGTCACCCAGTTGCGCATCCAGAAGTTCGTGGCTATCTGTGTCCAGCAGGCATACGGCCCGAACCATGGGCCAGGGCTGGGGGCCGTACTGTGTCTTGCCGCTTCCCAGCACCTGGCGGTTGTCTGCACTGTCGGGCGCAGACCAGACCACCCCATCGACGGCCAGCACACGCAAGCGATCTTCATGCACGGGATGCGATCTTGCCCAGGCCTGCGTGAGCAGTGCAAACAAGTGCTCCAAGGGTTGCGAGCCCAGCCGCTGGCGAGCCTGCACGCTGCTGCTGGGAGCCGGTAACTCTTGCCCCTCAAGGGTCAAGGCCATCTCCTGCACCACCTGCCACATGGGCATGTGACGAAACAAGGCCAGACCAATGACCAGCCAGATGGCGTGATCTGCGGGCAGCTTGCGACGACGTATAGATGCTTTGCCGCTGGCATGCAGCGCTTGCTCGATCCACTGTGGATCAATCAGCGTGCCCAACTCGGTCATGGCGTTGGCGGGCAACGCCGCCAAGGTCTCATCCAGGGATTTTTGCAGTACGGAAGTCAAACGAAAAAGGGAGCATGACGAACATGCTCCCTTTTTACCTGCCCGGGGCAAGCTGCCGTCTTAACTGACTGGCATTGGCGCTTTTGCGGGCGTTTTGTTTCTCACCAGGCGTTTACCGCGCCGGAGAATCAACGGCACTCAGAAGGCGCATATTTTGCAAGCAAGGTCCCCAGAGGGCGGCTGGCAAGACCTCGCGCCGTAGCGGTCGCAGCCGTTGCGGAAGTACAAGCCCAATCAACTGCGCCAACGGATGCCGTTGTAGGAGCAGCTTTTTGAACGTTGGGCGTAAACACCAAAGTTTGACCATTCAGCGTGGTGGGAATACCATTGCCGCTGGCGACCGTGGCCAAAATCGTGGCTGTAATACTCCACGGAGTGGCAGTACCAATTACTATATTACTAACATACTTGGACTGCTTTTGTGCGACAGGTATTGCGTTGAATGCAGTAGCTGCGGCGGTCATGCCAACAGTACCGTCCGTCTGAAATGCCTCGCTCATCAATCCCTTTGCAGACGAGGCCGCAATAATTGCTTCAGAAATCTTTGCCCGAACCGTGTAATCCTGATAGGCAGGCAAGGCGATAGCGGCCAAGATACCGATGATCGCCACAACGATCATCAATTCGATCAAGGTAAAACCTTGTTGGAGAGAACGCTTCATGAAAACCCCCTAGGGAAAGTTGCAAATGCACAGGGTATGCAGCAAATCCTGTGCCAGGATTTTTACGGCACGTGAGGTGAGACATTTCAAATTGGCAGTCTCTCAACGTGACACGTTTGCGCACAAATTGCACATTTTTGTCACCTTCAGTCTGCCGCTTTGCCCCGGCCCGTCTTTTGTGGTGCCTTGCGCTGCCCCCCTACAGCTCAAACTCCTGCCCCGCCTCCAGCCACCGAATGTCGTGCCTGGCCGGCGCCCCCGCTGCCGCATGCGCGTCAAACCGGCACACTTCTTCATAGATGAGCGCCGTTTCCGACGGCTTGGTGTGGGTGATGCAGATGGGGCAGTTCGCCGCGCCCTGGAACTGCGCCAGCTCCAGCGCCAGGGTGTCCGACGACAGATGCCGGCTGCGCTCGGCCAGCAGGTGTTCGCGCCGGCTGAACGCGGTCTCGATCACCAGCATGGCAACAGGCAAGGCATTCACGCGCTGCCAGAACGCCGGGTTGCGCCCGGTGTCGCCGCTGAACACCCACCAGCCGCGTTCGCCCTGCACGGCATAGCCCACGGCCGGCACGGTGTGCAGCGCGGGCAGTACTTCAAGGACAGCATCCGCCACGCTCAACACTTCGCCAGTGGCCAGAGGGACGCAACGCAAAAAGGGTCTGTCGCTGCTGGGGATGCGGCTGAAGTCGGGCCAGATGGTGCCGTTGAACACATGGGCGCGCAGGGCGGCAATGGTTTCCGGCAGCGCATGCACCTGCAGCGGGGCGCTGCGCATGGCGGCCACCGAATCGATCATCAGTGGCAGGGCGGCGATGTGGTCCAGATGCGAGTGGGTGAGGAACACATGGTCGATGGCCGCCATTTCGTCCAGCGTCAGGTCGCCCACGCCGGTGCCCGCATCGATCAGGATGTTGCGGTTGACCAGAAACGAGGTGGTGCGGCAGCCTTGCGAGATGGCGCCGGAACAACCAAGCACACGGATTTTCATGAGGCTGCGGCTATTTGGTATCGAAACGGGTCGCCCCGTCCCAGTCGGGCTGGTAGGGTAACACCCGCAGCATGGCCACACGTTCGGCGTACCAGGCATACAGCGCGCTGCCTGGGTCGGCGCGGCGCAGGGTGTCTGCATGGCGATCGCACGCCGCCCAATCCTGCGCGCGCAAGCTGGCGAGTGCCTCGTTCCATTGCGCCAGCCTGTGCATCTGAGCCGGCGCGACCTCTCCCAACCGACCCAGGGGGTAAAAAATGGCGACGGCGTCTTCCTTGCCCTTGACGCGCACACGATCGAGCTCCTGCCAGACGAAACCGCTTGCCTGCTGGCGGGTTACCTCGCTCGCCACAATGTCCACGCCGTAGACTTTGCACAAGCCTTCGAGGCGCGAGCCAAGGTTGACGGCGTCGCCAATCACGGTATAGCTGCGGCGAATGTCCGAGCCCATGTCTCCCACGCACATGGGGCCGGTATTGAGCCCTATGCCGATGCCGATCTCGGGCAGACCGGTGGCGCTGTGGCGGGCGTTGAGCGATTGGACGGCGGCCACCATGTCCAGCGCCGCCTGCACGGCCAGCGCGGCGTGCTGCTGCGTGGGCACGGGCGCGCCCCAGAAGGCCATGACGCAGTCCCCCATGTACTTGTCGATCGTGCCCAGATGCGCGCGAATGGCCTGCGTGAGGCGACTGAAGATGTCGTTGAGCAAGGCCTGGAGTTGCACGGGCTCCATGCGCTCGGACATGGCGGTAAAGCCGCGCATGTCGCAAAACATCACGGTGAGCTCGCGGCTGGCGGCCTGCATGGTGTAGCGCTCGGGCGCGAGCAGCATTTGGTCCACGAGTTCAGGGGGCACGTAAGTGCCAAACAAGTGCGCCAGGTTGCGTTTGGTACGGCTCTCTGTCAGGTAGCCATGGGCCATGTCGAGCGCGGTGGCCACCACCACCACGGCCAGCGCACTCGCCAATGGCAAGGCCAAGCCGTGGACCAGATACAGCTGTGCATTGAGGCCTGCCAAGGCCACCAGTACAGCGGCGGCCAGCAGCAGCGCGCGCGCGGCGCTGAGCAAAGGCAGTACCAGCGCCAGCAGCACGCCAGCAACGGCGATTTGCAATACGTCAAAGGCGGTGGCGTAGTCGGGCCGATAGATCGCCTTTCCGCTCAGGAAGCCCGAGAGCACATTGGCGTGCACTTCCACGCCGGGGTACGCGCGCCCGACGGGTGTCGCACGCAGGTCCTGCAGGCCCGGCGCCGTGGAGCCCATCAGCACAATCTTGCCGCGCAGGCTGCCGGCGGGCAGCCTGCCTTGCAGCACGTCGGCGGCCGAGAGGTAGCGGAACGAGCCACCGCTGGGCCCACCCGGCCCGCGGTAGGGCACGAGCGTTGCCAATTGCTCGTCCACCGGGAGGAATTTGCGCCCGCCACTTGCGTGCAGTTCGACGCCGCGCAGCAGGTTGCGCTCACCCGGCACCGGTTCTGTGGCGAATGCCGGCACCACATTGGCGCCCCCCAGGAAGCTGCGGTAGACGGCCAGCGCCAACGATTCGTAGTAAGCCCCCTGGTACTCCGCCAGCAGAGGCAAGGAGCGCACGACACCATCCTCATCGCTCATGGTATTGAAGAACCCTGCTGCTGGAGCCGCCTGCGCCAGGACGGCAAGGTTGCTGCCAAAACCGTTCCAGACGGTGGCATTGAGCAGACTCCCACCCATCTGCCGCAGCGTGAGCGCCGGGGACGGCAAGGCGCCACGCCCCTGGCCATCACGGTCGCTGGTGAAGTAGTAGCCGAGCACGGCATTTTGCGTGTCCAGCGCACCGGCAAAGCGCGCGTCGTAGTCGAGCGTGGGCGCAAGGCGCTCCAAGGCCTGGGCGAAGCCCGGCTGGCTCTTGAGCGGGCCTTGTGCCAGCGCGTTCAGGCGCGCGAGGCCGGAGCTGGTATCGGCCTCGGCAAAGACCACGTCGAAGCCCAGCACCGCGACCCCTTGGCGCTCGAACAGCTCGTTGGCGAACGCCGCCATCTTGTCCCGGCCCCAGGGCCATTGACCGACGCGCTGCAGGCTGGCTTCGTCAATGTCGACAATGACGATGCGCCCGTCGGGCGTATGCGGCAGCGTCGCACGCAGGCGAACGTCGTACAGCAGGTGCTCAAGCCGCTCGAGAAACTGGAACGATACGCCGCCTGACGCATGCAGCACGCCCAGCACAACGGGCGCGAGCACCCACACCATCCGGCGCCAGCGCCGCTGCAGGAGGCTGGCCCATCGCGGTGCCACGGTGCAGGCAGGCTGCGTGCGTCAGCCGCTCTGGCTCACACGTGAACGAATTGCATTTCCGTCCCTGCCAGCGCCAGACGGTCGCCATCTTTCAGGGGAACGGGGTCGTTGCCAATACGCGCTCCGTTGAGTTCAGGAGGCTCGGGGCCTTCGACATGCGCCAAGACGAAGCCATGGTGGCGCCGGGTCACCGATGCCACGGCTACGCCGGGTTTGCCAATGGTGGTGACCACCTTGGTGAGCGCCACCTCACGGCCTGTCGCAGGGCCGGACAGCACCCGGATGACGGCAGTAATGGCCGTACCCCCTGCACTTCCAAACCCGGACAGCGGCGCCGGGCCGGTGGTGGGAGCAGCACTGCGCGCAGCGACGGGCGGCGGCACCATGCCGGGCTTGAATACCATGGTTTTCTCAAACTGGGGGTCTTCCGCCTCGTTGAAGAAGCGGATTTTGTACTTGCCGACTTCGAGCGTGTCGCCGTTGCGCAATTCGTGCCGCGTCACGGCCTTGCCGTTGACGTAGGTGCCGTTGGTGCTGTGCAGGTCTTCAATGGCGACGTCGTTGCCCGCCATGTGAAAGGCCGCATGCTCGCCACTCACGGCCAGGTTGTCGATCACGATGTCGTTGTAAGGGCGCCGCCCCAACGTGGTCCGCTCTTTGGTGAGTTCCACTTCCTTGATGACGACCCCGTCAATCGAAACAACCATTCTTGGCATGTCCCACTCCCGATGTATTGGCTTACGTGTTTGATTGGTTCCGGCACAGGTGATCAGGCGCGCAGCAAGCGGGACATCAAGCCTTGTTTGCGCGGGCCCATGCTCGCTTTCACCAAGACCACACTGATATTGTCGCGCCCGCCTTGGCTGTTGGCGGCCGCAATCAACCGCTCGGTCTTCTCTTCGAGCGAGCTGCGCGGCGCCAGCAGGGCGGCAAGCTCTGCGTGGCGCAGCATTTCGCTCAGCCCATCGGAGCACAGCAGATACAAGTCGCCCGGCTGCACCTCGAATTCATTCACTTCGAGCAAAACCAGTTCTTCGACCCCCAACGCACGGGTGACGAGATTGCGACTTGCAGACACCGCCGCCTGTTGCGGCGTGATCAGGCCAGCGTCTATCTGCTCCTGGAGCCAGGAGTGGTCACGCGTGATCTGCTCCAGCACGCCTTCGCGCAGGCGGTAGCAACGGGAGTCGCCAATATGCCCCAGCATGAGACGCGGGCCTTGAAAAACACCAACCACCAAGGTAGTGCCCATGCCGGTGTACTGCATATTGGACTCGGCAGCCTCCAGGATGGCCTGGTTGGCGTTGTCCACGCATATTTCCATGGCCCGGCGCAGATCGAACGATTTGGCCCGCGGGCCCGCCTGGGCAAGCCAGCGCGCCATTTCCCTCTGAATGAAGTCGATGGCCATGCGGCTGGCCACTTCACCCGCGTTGTAGCCACCCATGCCGTCGGCGAGCATCGCCAGTTGGGCCTGCGAATCGACGCCTACCGCGTCTTCGTTGTTGGCCCGTACACGACCCGTATCGGTACGCGCACAAAACTCGTAGCTCAGCGACACCGCACTCATCAGATCCTCGAACGCGTGGCGTGGGGTGCTGCCGGCGCGGCCGCGCTGTCGAACACTGTGTCTGGAAAGTCCGCCATGGGGTATTTGTGAAAATCTGTCCGCGCATCATAGTCGAGTGGGGCGCCGAAATGCGCATCCGCAGACGGGCGCATTCCCGAGCTGGCCTCGCGCAGGGCGGCCGCCATTTGCGCCCCGGTCTGAAAGCGAGCGCCGGGGTTCTTGTGCAAGGCGCGCGCTACCACCATGGCGACCGATTCCGGAAGGTCCGCGCGCAGCGTGCGCACGTCAGCCGGCACCTCGTTCGCAATGGCGTGCATCAGAGCGCTCATGGATTCGCCGCGCAGCGGCAGGCTGCCCGTAAGGAGCTGGTACAGCGTCACGCCCAGCGCATAGATATCGCAGCGGCCATCTGCCTTGGTTCCCACGATCTGCTCTGGCGCCATGAAGCTTGGCGTTCCCAATACCAGGCCCGTACGGGTCTTGCTGTTGTCCGTAATGCGCGCAATCCCGAAGTCGGTCACCTTGACGGTGTCCGTCCCAGCGTCGTACAGGATATTGGAGGGCTTGATGTCGCGGTGCACCACCTGGTGCTGGTGGGCATAGTCGAGCGCGTCGGCAACACGCGCAGCGATGGACAGCAGGATGGGCACCGCAAGCCAATGCTCTGGCTGGACTGCGTGTGACAAATCCTTGCCACGCAGCCGCTCCATGGCAATCCAGCTAAGGCCTTGTTCGTCGCCTGCGTCGTAGATCGCCACGATCTGGGGATGCTGCAGACGGCCGGCGGACTCGGCCTCGCGAAAAAACCGGGCGCGGGCATCCACCAGGGCTGCGCCCTCGAATTCGCTGCCCAACGCGAGCGTCTTGAGGGCGACGGCCCGGCCAATCACCGGATCGTGCGCGGCATACACCCGGCCCATGGAACCGCGCCCCAGTTCACCGTCGATCTCATAGCGGCCCAGGTGTTGGGGTGCAGCGAAGGCTCCGGCTGCCTGCGGCCGTGCGCTGGACGGGCCTTTTGCCTGGCGTTCTACTTCCGCCAGACGCTCCGCGCGCCCGAGGCGAGCACCGGCATCGCGGTACAGCGGGGCGTGTGCGACCAGGTGGGCAAAAACGCCACGCGCCCCTTCAAATGAGCGGTTGCGCTCAAAAGCTTTGCCCAGGTGGTACAGATCGCGCAGCACCTCGCCGCGCACCGGCAACTGCACAAGTTTGTCGAATGCGGCGTCGAGCTTGCCTTGATTTTTCAAGTCGCTCGCCAGACGGCGCACCTCGTCTTGCAGCGCCGTGCCGCCATTGCGCGCTGCGGCAACCTCACCCTTGGCCGCACGCCGCGCGAGGTAGGTGTAGTGCCCGGTAAAGAGCGCCAGCAGCGGCAAGGCCAGCATCCGGCCCTGGCTCCATCCCACCGCGACGCAAATACCCGCCACCCCGGCGCCTGCCAGAACGCCCGGCCAGACGCGCAGCAGCGGCAGCAGGGCGAGGCAGGCCAGCACCACCAGCAATGCCGCCAGAACCAGCAGCGATGGCGGCAGCGGCACCAAGCCTGTACCGACGCAGACCAGCACCGCCAGTGCGGCAGACGCCACAGGCCAGAGCGCATCGCGCCGCCACGATGCCGCGTCCGGCGCACCGTACCGTGGCGCCGGACGAACCCGGTGCGCGTTTTGCTTGCTTGCCACAGTGGTGCTCCCTCCGAACGCGTTGCCAACCATCGATCTTGGCCAAAAGACAAGCAATTTTTGCGCCCGTTGTACGTGCAGGACGGTACTGTCGGTCTCGACAACAAAAAAACCCGCACGCAGCGGGTTTTCGGAGGGTGGCGCGGCGCTTACAACTGAGCCTTGAGCAAATGGCCCAGTTCGGACGGGTTGCGGGTCACGATAAAGCCGCACTCTTCCATGATGGCCAGCTTGGCATCCGCGGTATCGGCGCCACCGGAGATCAGCGCGCCAGCGTGGCCCATGCGCTTGCCTGCGGGGGCTGTGACACCGGCGATGAAACCGACGATGGGTTTCTTCATGTTGGCCTTGCACCAGCGCGCGGCTTCGGCTTCGTCGGGGCCGCCGATTTCGCCAATCATGATGACGGCGTCCGTGTCCGGGTCGTTGTTGAACGCCTGCATCACGTCGATGTGCTTCAAACCATTGATCGGGTCGCCGCCGATGCCCACGGCAGTGGACTGGCCCAGGCCGACTTCGGTCAGCATGGCCACGGCTTCGTACGTCAGCGTGCCCGAGCGGCTGACCACGCCGATGCGGCCCTTGCGGTGGATGTGGCCGGGCATGATGCCGATCTTGATTTCATCGGGCGTGATGATGCCGGGGCAGTTGGGGCCCAGCAGCAGCGTCTTCTTGCCGCCGGCGGCTTCCTTGGCGCGCATTTTGTTGCGCACTTCCAGCATGTCGCGCACCGGAATACCTTCGGTGATGCAGATCGCCATGTCCAGATCGGCTTCCACAGCTTCCCAGATGGCGGCAGCGGCGCCCGCGGGCGGCACGTAGATCACCGAGACGGTGGCGCCCGTCTGGTGTGCGGCTTCCTTGACGGAGGCGTAAATCGGGATGTTGAAGATCGACTCGCCGGCCTTCTTCGGGTTCACGCCAGCGACGAAGCAGTTCTTGCCGTTCGCGTATTCCTGGCACTTTTCCGTGTGGAACTGGCCGGTCTTGCCCGTGATGCCCTGGGTGATGACCTTGGTGTCTTTGTTGATGTAGATCGACATGTTTCTTGTCCTAGTCAGTTTGGGACAGCGCTAAAGATCTGTCCCCAAGGTCATTACTTGACGGCAGCTACAATTTTTGTAGCAGCTTCGGCCATGGTGTCGGCCGCGATGATCGGCAGGCCGGACTCGGCCAGCAGCTTCTTGCCCAGCTCTTCGTTCGTGCCCTTCATGCGCACCACCAGCGGCACGGACAGGTTCACCGCTTTGCAGGCGGTGATCACGCCGGTGGCGATGGTGTCGCACTTCATGATGCCGCCGAAGATGTTGACCAGAATGCCTTTGACATTTTTGTTCGCCAACATGATCTTGAAGGCCTCGGTCACCTTCTCGGCGGTGGCGCCACCGCCCACGTCGAGGAAGTTGGCCGGCTCGCCGCCAAACAGCTTGATGGTGTCCATGGTGGCCATGGCCAGGCCCGCGCCGTTGACCAGGCAGCCAATGTTGCCGTCCAGGCTGATGTAGGCCAGGTCGAACTTGGAAGCCTCGACTTCGGCCGGATCTTCTTCGTCCAGATCGCGCAGCGCCACGATTTCGGGGTGGCGGAACAGCGCGTTGGCGTCAAAGTTGAACTTGGCGTCCAGCGCCGTGAGCTTGTTCTGGCTGTCGCGGTTGAGGGGGTTGATCTCGACCAGCGAGGCGTCGGTGTCCATGTAGCACTTGTAGAGCTTCTGGAACAGGTCTACCGCCTGGTCCATCGAAGCTTCGGGCAAGCCGATGCCGCGTCCAATCTTGCGCGCCTGCTCGTCACCCAGGCCCTTGAGCGGGTTGATGTACTCGGTGATGATTTTCTCGGGCGTGGAATGGGCCACTTCTTCGATGTCCATGCCCCCTTCGCTCGATGCGATGAAGGCAACGCTTTGCGTAGCGCGGTCGGTGACCAGCGAGACGTAGTATTCCTTCTGGATGTCGGCGCCGTCTTCGATGTACAGGCGGCGCACTTTCTGGCCTTCGGGCCCGGTCTGGTGCGTCTTGAGCTGCATGCCCAGGATTTCGCCGGCCAGGCGCTTGACGTCGTCAATGCTCTTGGCGACCTTCACGCCGCCACCCTTGCCGCGACCGCCGGCATGAATCTGCGCCTTGACGACCCAGACCGGCCCGCCGAGCTTTTGTGCAGCTTCGACGGCTTCCTGAACGGTGAATGCGGGAATGCCGCGCGGAACGGGCACACCAAATTGGCGCAAGATTTCCTTGGCTTGGTATTCGTGAATCTTCATGAGGACTTTCTCAGGAAAGGAATTTCACCCGTCTGCCATGAATGCATGTCTGGCGGCGGGCGGTGGACATGGCAGCCAGCGACTGTATCATGTTGCAACGCACCAATCTTGTTGGGAGCTTACACGCGGCGCTGCTGCTGCATCCGTACACACCGAGGAACACGCATGGTCAAGGTATTCATCGACGGCGAAGCTGGCACCACGGGGCTGCAAATTCGCGAGCGCCTGCAGGGCATGGACGCCATTGACCTGATCAGCATTGCCCCCGAAGAGCGCAAGAACCCGGCTGCCAAACGGGCCCTGTTGGCGCAGGTGGACCTGGTCATCCTGTGCCTGCACGACGACGCCGCGCGCGAGACGGTGGCGCTGGTCGATTCCATTGAAGCCGCGGGAGGGCGCCGCACCAAGATCATCGACGCGAGCACCGCGCACCGCACAGCACCGGGCTGGGTGTTCGGCTTTCCGGAGCTGTGCGCCGGCCAGGCGCAGGCGGTGCAAGCGGCGGCGCGCGTCTCCAACCCCGGCTGCTACGCCACCGGCGCCATTGCGCTGCTGCGCCCCCTGGTCGATGCGGGCCTGGTGGCTGCCGACCACCCGCTGTGCCTGCCCTCGGTGAGCGGCTACTCGGGCGGAGGGCGCAGCATGATTGAAGCCTACGAGGCGGGCGCAGCGCCCGCCTTCGAGCTGTATGCGCTGGGCCTGACGCACAAGCATTTGCCGGAAATCATGCAGTTCACGGGCCTCACGCGCCGGCCTATTTTCATTCCCGCCGTCGGCAATTTCCGCCAGGGCATGCTGGTGGAGCTGCCGCTGCATCTGGACCTGCTGCCCGGCCAGCCCAAGGCAGCCGATCTGCACGACGCGCTGGCCGCGCATTACGCCCGCAGCAACACGCCTGAGCAGTGGGTGCGCGTACTGCCGCCCACGGACAACGGCAAGCTCGACGCGCCCGCGCTGGCCGACACCAACGCACTGGAACTGCGCGTGTACGCCAACGAGACCTACCGGCACGCGGTGCTGGTGGCGCGCCTGGACAACCTGGGCAAGGGCGCCAGCGGCGCGGCGGTGCAAAACCTGCGGCTGATGTTCGGTCTCTAAGAGACCTGTTCCAAGCGGCGGAGGCCGCGAAACGGCGCTAGGCGCCCTCCCGGTCTGCCATGCGCAGCACGCGCGAGGCCACCTCCCCCGAGAAGCCGCGCGCCATCAAAAAACGCATCTGCCTGGCACGCGCCGCAGCGTCCGCGGGCGGCTCGGCGAACTTGCGGCGCCACAGTTCGCCGGCACGTTCCAGCTCGGTGCCCTGCAAGGGCGCCAGGGCTTGCTCCACCGCCTCGCCCGAGAGCCCCTTGGCCTGCAGTTCCTGGCGGATGCGCATGAGCCCCATGCGGCCCGCCCGCTGGTGCACCACGGACTCGGCCACCCGCTGCTCGCTGATGAAATCCTTGGCCTGAAGGTCGTCCAGCACGGCCGCGAGGTCGTCGCCGTCCTGCACATGCCGCGCCAGCTTGCGTGCCAGCTCGGCGCGCGAGTGCTCGCGCTGCGAGAGCAGGCGCAGCGCCCGGCCCTTGAGCGAAGGCGGCGGGGTGCGCACTGCCTAGAGACTCCTGAATCTGTAGCTGCTAGCGCTTACTGGGTAAGCGCTCAAGCCACTTTTTCTTCTGATTTCTTGCCCCGCGCAGACACTGGTGCCGGCACCACGCCATCGGCGGCATCGTCGCTGGGTGCCGCAAGCACCGGCGCGCCAGCCGGCAGCAGGGCGACGCCCAGGCTGTCGCGCACCTTGTTCTCGATCTCGCGCGCCAGTTGCGGGTTCTCGCGCAGGAATTCGCGCGCGTTGTCACGGCCCTGGCCGATCTTCTCGCCGTTGTAGGCGTACCAGGCACCCGATTTTTCAACGATGCGCGCGGTTACCCCCATGTCGATGATTTCGCCCTCGCGCGAGATGCCTTCGCCAAACAGGATGTCGAACTCGGCCGTCTTGAACGGGGGCGATACCTTGTTCTTCACCACCTTGACGCGGGTTTCGTTGCCAATGACTTCCTCGCCCTTCTTGATGGAGCCGATGCGGCGGATGTCGAGCCGCACCGAGGCGTAGAACTTGAGCGCGTTGCCACCGGTGGTGGTCTCGGGGCTGCCGAACATGACGCCGATCTTCATCCGAATCTGGTTGATGAAGATGACCATGCAGTTGGTTTTCTTGATGGTCGAGGTCAGCTTGCGCAGCGCCTGGCTCATGAGGCGCGCCTGCAGGCCGGGCAGGCTGTCGCCCATGTCGCCCTCGATTTCGGCCTTGGGCGTGAGCGCCGCGACCGAGTCGATGACGATCAGGTCCACCGCGCCCGAACGCACCAGGCTGTCGACGATCTCCAGCGCCTGTTCGCCGGTGTCGGGCTGGCTGATCAGCAGGTCTTGCAGGTTCACGCCCAGCTTTTGCGCGTACTGGATGTCGAGCGCGTGCTCCGCATCGACAAAAGCACACTGGCCGCCCTGCTTTTGCATTTCCGCAATGACTTGCAGCGTCAGCGTGGTCTTGCCCGAGGATTCCGGGCCGTAGATTTCCACCACGCGGCCGCGTGGCAGGCCGCCGACGCCGAGCGCCACATCGAGCCCCAGCGAGCCGGTGGACACCACCTGGATGTCCTCGATCACCTCGCCTTCGCCGAGCCGCATGATGGTGCCCTTGCCAAACTGCTTCTCGATCTGCGCCAGCGCAGCTTGCAGGGCACGTGCTTTTTCGCCGTCGGCGGGCATGCTGTGGTTGGTCGGTGTGCTCATGGAAATCTCCTGGAAATTCAATGCGTTGACGAGGTTTCTGTCTGCACCCCGTGGAAAACACTGGATGCTTGACCAGTAATGTAGGGCCGAAGTATTCTCCCGTAAAGACGATTTATGGTCAGTTTGCATGACAATAAACCATGCCCGCCTCCATGCACGTCTCCCCACCCTCCGACGCCTGGCGCCAGACCCACCTGGGCCGCTTGATGGGCGACGCGCTGCGCCGCTTTGACGCGCGCGTGCTGCAGCTCATGGCGCGCAATGTCGAGGTGCCGCTGGCGCTGTCCAACCTGGCGGCGCGCGACCAGGTGGGGGCCGCGCACATCCACATCACGCGGCATTTGTCGCTCGCCGGCGATCGGCTGACCGACCTGGCAGTGCGTGCCGGCATGTCCAAGCAGGCCATGGCCAGTCTGGTGGACCAGTGCACTGCCTGGGGCTTGGTGCGCCGCGAGGCGGACCCGTTGGATGCCCGCGCACGCCGCATATGCTTCACGCCCACGGGTCTGGATTGGCTGCAGGCGTTTCAAGATGCCGTGGCGCAGGCCGAGGCCGAGTTTCGTGCCGAGGTGGGCGATGCGGTGGCCACCGTGGTCGCCATTGGCCTGGAAACCTATGGCAGCGGCGCACCATCGGGCCAATGGCGCTCCTAGAATCGCAGGCAAGGGCACTCTTGCCCGGTCATAAGTCGAATCCGGGAGACCCCCCATGCGCATCCTCATTGCTGAAGACGACCAAGTGCTGGCCGATGGCCTCTTGCGCACACTGCGCAGCTCGGGCGCGGTGGTGGACCACGTGGCCAGCGGCAGCGAAGCCGACGCCGCGCTGATGACGAACAACGAGTTCGACCTGCTGATCCTCGACCTGGGCCTGCCCCGCATGCACGGGCTGGAGGTGCTCAAGCGCCTGCGCTCGCGCGGCTCGGCGCTGCCGGTGCTGATCCTCACCGCCGCCGACAGCGTGGATGAGCGCGTCAAGGGCCTGGACCTGGGCGCCGACGATTACATGGCCAAGCCGTTTTCGCTCCAGGAGCTTGAAGCGCGCGTACGCGCCCTGGCACGCCGCGGCATGGGCGGCGCCAGCAGCGCCATCAAGCACGGGCCTCTGGTGTACGACCAGGCCGGGCGCGTGGCCACCATCGACGGCAAGATGGTGGAGCTCTCGGCGCGCGAGCTCGGCCTGCTCGAAGTGCTGCTGCAGCGCGCTGGACGCCTGGTGAGCAAGGACCAGCTCGTCGAGCGCCTGTGCGAATGGGGCGAAGAGGTGAGCAACAACGCCATCGAGGTCTATATCCACCGCCTGCGGAAAAAGATTGAAAAGGGCCCGATCCGCATCGCCACCGTGCGCGGCCTGGGGTATTGCCTGGAAAAGATCCCGAGTTGAAGCAGGAAACACCCCCCTGTGTCGCTTCGCTCCTTCCCCCCTCTCTCGCACCGCTGCGCGCTGCGGGAGGGGGGACGCCACCGGTGCGGCGGGGCGGCCCTTGCACGGTGGCCGCTGGCTTGGGTCGCGCCAGTATCTGGCGTCGGGGACGCTGCGATGCAGCCTGGAAAACAGGCGTTTTTCGCTACTAATAATATAGCTTATGGCGCTTATCCATTCTGCGCCAGAGCCACTTTTCACTCAAAATCAGGGCGACAATCTTGAAGCTCTTCCAGCGCGAGCAGCGCTCCCTGTTTGGCGAGATCCTCGACTGGATGCTCACGCCGCTGCTCTTGCTCTGGCCCGTGAGCCTGGCGCTGACCTGGCTGGTGGCGCAGGGCATTGCCAACAAACCGTTTGACCGCGCGCTGGAATACAACGCCCAGGCGCTGGCGCAGCTGGTCTCGGTCAGCCACGGCAGGGCGCAGTTCAACCTGCCGCAGCCCGCCAGCGAAATCCTGCGCGCCGACGACTCCGACACGGTCTACTACCAAGTCCTGGGGCCGCGCGGCGAATTGCTCTCGGGCGAGCGCGAACTGCCGCCACCGCCAGCCGACGAAGCCCCCAGCACCGGCGACGTGCACCTGCGCGACGCCGAGCTGCGCGGGCTGGACATTCGCATGGCCTATATCTGGGTGCGCTTGTCCTTGCCCAATGCGCCGCTGGCGCTGGTGCAGGTGGCCGAGACGCGCGAGAAGCGCAGCGTGCTGGCCACCGAGATCATCAAGGGCGTCATGCTGCCCCAGTTCATCATCCTGCCGCTGGCCGTGCTGCTGGTGTGGCTGGCGCTGGCGCGCGGCATCCAGCCGCTGCACCAGCTCGAAGAGCGCATCCGCGCGCGCAAGCCCGACGACCTCTCGCCACTCGACGACCGGACCGTGCCCCTGGAAGTGGCGCCGCTGGTGGCCTCGGTGAACGACTTGCTCACCCGGTTGAACGACTCGCTGGCGACACAAAAACGCTTCCTGGCCGATGCCGCCCACCAGCTCAAAACGCCCCTGGCAGGCCTGCGCATGCAGGCCGACCTGGCGCAACGCGCAGGCACCAGCCCCGAAGAGATCAAGCGCTCACTGGAGCAGATCGGGCGCTCGAGCATCCGCGCCACCCACAGCGTCAACCAATTGCTGGCGCTGGCGCGGGCCGAGAGCAGCAGCGCGCAGATGGCGCTGATCCCCTGCGACCTGGCGCAGATCACCGTGGACGTGGTGCACGACGCGATCTCGCGCGCGCTCGACAAAGGCATTGACCTGGGCTACGACGGCGCCCTGCCCGGCGCCCCCGGCGTGCGCATGCTGGGCAACCCCACGCTGCTGCACGAACTGGTGCGCAACCTGGTGGACAACGCCATCAACTACACCCCCTCGACCCCCGAGCGCCCCGGCGTGGTCACGGCGCGCGTGCTGGCCGACACCTTTGGCCGCGTGCTGGTGGTGCAGGTGGAAGACTCCGGCCCCGGCGTGCCCGAGCCCGAGCGCGAGCTGATCTTCCGGCCCTTCTACCGGGCACTGGGGAACGACGCTGACGGCTCCGGCCTGGGCCTGCCCATCGTGCAGGAAATCGCCCGCCAGCACGGCGCGCGCATCGTGGTGGAAGACGTGCGCCCCGGCGCCACCCCGCCAGGCGCGTGCTTCAGCGTGCGCTTCGCGGCGCTGGATGCTTCGGAAGCCTGAGTTCTTGCAGCCGGTGTTAGCTTCTGTTTCGATAGCTGCTAGCGCAATGGGTATAAGCGCTAGAGCCTTTTTTTACTAAAACTTTAGCTGCAGGGCCGCAGCGCCTTGCCGGCCAGCGCGGCGCGCAAGTCTTCCGCCTGGGCGCGCAGGCGCGCGTCGGCCTCGGGCAGGCGCAGCATGAAGCCAGGCATGTCCACGCGCTCCTGCACCACACGCGCCGAGCGCACGCCCTTGGCGGCAAGGGTGGCGAGGCCGCGCTGCGCCGCCTCTTCGGTGGAAAAGCGCCCCAGCGACAGGCCCGGCTCCAGAGTCCCGTTCGGCCGGTCGTAAGGGATGCTCAGCGCGCGCAGTTCGGCACGCTTCTTGGCGAGCTGGTCGGGGTCGGAAAAACGGCCCATGTAGACCATCCAGCGGCCCGGCAGCGTCGCCGGCTCCAGACGCCAACTGCCCTCGGGCAGCGCGCTGGCGGCGCGGCGCAGCACGTCGGCTTGCGCGGCGTCGAAGATGCCAGCCTGCAGGCATTCGCCTTGCGGTGCAGAGGCAGCGGCGGCCTCGGGCGTGCTTTGCGCCGGCGTACCGGGCGCAGTTGCAGGGGCGGCAGGGGCTGCGGGCGCGGTGGGCGCCGGCTGCCCCGACACAGCGGCGGGAGACGCCGGTTGGGTGCCGGGCTGCGGCAACACGCGCAGCAGCTCAGGGTGGATTTCGTTGGCCAGGCGCTGCGGCTCGGCCTGCTCGTGCGGCGCCAGGCCCCAATCGCGCAGCAGCCCCTGCGACCAGGCGTAGTAGCCCCCGTTGGCGAGCAAAAGCAGGAGGACGAGCGCGCGCAGCATGGTCGCCTAGCTTGCCACAACGGGCCGCACCGACACCTCGGCGCTGCTGACCTGCACCAGGCCTGCCGCGCTCTGCAGGTGCAGCGCGCCGTCTGGCCCCACGCCGGCGGCCACGCCTTCACGGCCGTCCGACAGGCGCACGGCCCGGCCGGCCAGCGCGTCGCGCGCGGCAAAGGGCGCCACCAGGGGCGCAAAGCCCTGCGTTGCGAAGGTCTCAAGGGCATCCACCAGATGCGGGACGACGCGGCCCAAGGCGGTGGGGGCGTCCCAGCGCGCATCGAGCTCGTGCAGGCAGCCGGCGGGCATGCTCAGCCCCTCGCTGCTGCGCGGCGCCACGTTCAGCCCGACACCGACCACCACCCAGCGCGCGGCAGGGCCGGCCGTGTTGGGCGCCAGCAAGCTGGCCGTCTCGACCAGAATGCCGCCGAGCTTGCGCTCCGGGCCACCCGCGCCCTGCAGCCACAAATCGTTGGGCCACTTGAGCGCGATGCGCGGCTCGCGGCCGCCCGCCGCCGGCAACTCGGCCTGCAGGCTTTGCGCCACGCACAGGCCCACGGCCAGCGACAAGCCCGACCAACTGCGCGGCGCCAGCGGCAGCGCCAGTGAAAAGGTGAGTGCCGCGCCCGGCTCCGCGCCCACGCTCTGCCAGGCCCGCCCCATGCGCCCGCGCCCTGCGGTTTGCGCCAGCGCGACCAGCAAGAGCGGCTCGCTCTGCCCGCTGCGCAGGCGGCGCATGCACTCGGTGTTGGTCGAATCGACCGTTGCCAGAAGCTCGGCGGTAAAGCCGGGCAGGCGCGGCGCCAGCGCCTGCCACAAGTCTTCCAGCGGCCAGCGAAGGGGTTCGTTCACTGGCGCACCTCCAGTCGGCTCGGGGGTTGGCGCAAGGCCTGGCGCCGCGCTCATGCGCCGGCCCGCGCCTTGCGTGGTTTGGAGGGGGCTTTTTTGGCCAGCGGCGCCGGCGCCCGCGGGCCGCGCTTGGGGGCGAGCAAGGTGCCGCGGCAGTTCGCCGCGCCGCACCAGCAGGGGTATTCGGCCTTCAGCTTGGGCGTGTAGCGCTCTTCGATGATCAGGCCATAGTCGTAGTTCAGCTCTTCGCCCGCTGCGATGTTGCGCAGCGCGGTGATGAAGATGCGGCCCTCCTGCTCGTCGGCAAAGCAGTTGGGATCGCAGCTGTGGTTGATCCAGCGCGAGGAATTGCCTTTGACCTTGGCGTCGATCACGCGGTCTTCATCGACATGAAAATAAAACGTGTGGTTGGGCTGCAGCGGATCGTGCGGGTGCCGGTCCTGCGCGGCCTGCCAGCTGATGACCTCGCCGGTGTATTCGATCAGCACCTCGCCCTCGGCGATATCCTGCACGGCGAAGACGCCCTTGCCGTGTACGCCGGAGCGGCGGGTCTGGAGCCGGCGTCCGGCGTGGGAGGCGGGCACGGTGCTTGAAGGCATGGCAAAACTTCTGTTACTTTGAATATGCACACCTGCGCGTGCGCGTGTACGCGCGAGGAAGCCCGATTGTAGAAGCGCGCGCGGCCCTGTCCGGCCGCGGCGCCCCAGTACGAAACCCCATGAGCAAAACCCTCGTCATCGCAGAAAAACCTTCGGTCGCACAAGACATCGTGCGCGCACTCACGCCCATGGCGGGCAAGTTCGACAAGCACGAAGAGCATTTCGAGAACGACCAGTACGTCGTCACCAGCGCCGTCGGCCACCTGGTCGAGATCCAGGCGCCGGAAGAATTCGACGTCAAGCGCGGCAAGTGGAGCTTTGCCAACCTGCCGGTGATTCCGCCGCGCTTTGACCTCAAACCCGTGGACAAGACCAAGACGCGCCTGAACGCCGTCGTCAGACTAGCCAAGCGCAAGGACGTGACGCAGCTCATCAACGCCTGCGACGCGGGCCGCGAGGGCGAGCTGATCTTTCGCCTGATAGAGCAGTACGCCGGGGGCGCCAAGCCCCTCGGAAAACCCGTCAAGCGCCTGTGGCTGCAGTCCATGACGCCGCAGGCGATTCGCGACGGCTTTGACCAACTGCGCACCGAAGAGCAGATGCAGGGCTTGGCGGACGCCGCCCGCAGCCGCTCGGAGGCCGACTGGCTGGTCGGCATCAACGGCACCCGCGCCATGACGGCCTTCAACTCGCAGGGCGGCGGCTTCTTTCTGACCACCGTGGGCCGGGTGCAGACGCCCACGCTCTCGCTGGTGGTGGAGCGCGAAGAGAAAATCCGCAAATTCATCAGCCGCGACTACTGGGAAATCCATGCGTCGTTTGCCGCCCAGGCCGGCCAGTACCCCGGCAAGTGGTTCGACCCGGCGTGGAAGAAAAACCCCAACGATGCCGAGCAGCGCGCCGACCGCGTGTGGTCCGAAGCCCAGGCACGCGCCATTGCCGATGCCTCGCGCGGGCAGGCTGCTACGGTGACCGAAGAGAGCCGCCCCACCACACAGGCGCCGGGCCAATTGTTCGACCTGACCAGCCTGCAGCGCGAGGCCAACGGCAAATTCGGCTTCTCGGCCAAGACCACGCTCTCCCTGGCGCAGTCGCTCTACGAGCGCCACAAGGCCCTGACCTACCCGCGTACCGATTCGCGCGCGCTGCCCGAAGACTACGTGCCGGTAGCCAAACAAACGCTGGAAATGCTGGCGGGCAGCGGCATGGCGCACCTGGCGCCGCATGCCCGCACCGCCATCGAAGGCCACTACGTGCGGCCGAACAAGCGCATCTTCGACAACGCCAAGGTGAGCGACCACTTCGCCATCATCCCCACGCTGCAAGCGCCCAGCGGGCTGTCAGAAGCCGAGCAAAAGCTCTACGACCTGGTGGTGCGCCGCTTCCTGGCGGTGTTTTTCCCCAGCGCGGAATACCTGGTGACCACCCGCATCAGCAAAGTGGAGCAAGCGGGCCAAACCAACCACTTCAAGACCGAAGGCAAGGTGCTGGTGAAACCCGGCTGGCTCGCCATCTACGGCAAGGAAGCCGCCGACGAGGTGCAGGACGCCAAGGAAGGCGACAAGGGCCAGAACCTGGTCCCGGTGCAGCCGGGCGAGAAGCCCCTGGCAAACGAAGTCGACGCCAAGGGCCTCAAGACCAAGCCGCCAGCGCGGTATTCGGAAGCCACGCTGCTGGGCGCCATGGAAAGCGCCGGCAAGCAGGTGGAAGACGAAGACATGCGCGAGGCCATGCAGGAAAAAGGCCTGGGCACGCCGGCCACGCGCGCGGCCACCATCGAAGGCCTGCTGGCGGAAAAGTACATGCTGCGCGACGGCCGCGAGCTGATCCCCACCGCCAAGGCCTTCCAGCTCATGACGCTGCTGCGCGGCCTGGACGTGAAGGAGCTGGCGCGCGCCGACCTGACCGGCGAGTGGGAATACAAGCTCGCGCAAATGGAAAAGGGCCTGCTGCCGCGCGCCACCTTCATGCAGGAAATCGCCGCCATGACCGAGCGCATGGTGAAGAAGGCCAAGGAATACGACCGCGACACCATCCCCGGCGACTACGCCACGCTGGTGGCGCCCTGCCCCAACTGCGGCGGCGTGGTGAAGGAAAACTACCGCAGGTACGCCTGCGTGGGCAAGCCCGGGGCCGAGCCCTGCGGCTTCTCCTTCGGCAAATCGCCCGCGGGCCGCACCTTCGAGCCGCAAGAGGCCGAGCAATTGCTGAGCGAGCGCAAGATCGGCCCGCTCGACGGCTTTCGCTCCAAGGCCGGCTGGCCGTTCACGTCCGAGATCGTGCTCAAGTACGACGACGAAGCGCACAACTACAAGCTCGAATTCGACTTTGGCGACGACAAGGCCGAGGAAACCGGCGAGCTGGTCGAATTCACCGACCCGGCGCTCGGCGCCTGCCCCATTTGCGGCGCCGAAGTGCACGAGCACGGCAGCAACTACGTGTGCAGCAAAGCCGTGCCCACCGCCGCGCAGCCCGTGCCCAGTTGCACGTTCAAGAGCGGCAAGATCATCCTGCAGCAGCCGGTGGAGCGCGCGCAGATGGAAAAGCTCCTGCAGACGGGCAAGACCGACCTGCTCGACAAGTTCGTCAGCATGCGCACCCGCCGCGCCTTCAAGGCGCACCTGGCCTGGGACGCTGAAGCCGGCAAAGTGAACTTTGAATTTGCCCCGAGCAAGTTCCCGCCGCGCAAGCCGGCTGCTGGTGGAACTATCAAAACAATAGCTTCTGGCGCAAGCAGGACAAGCGCTGGAGGCCTGAAAGACCTTAAAAAACCAGCCGCTGCCAAGAAAGCCCCAGCCAAAAAAGCGGTGGCGAAAGCGGCCGCACCGCGCAAGGCCGCAGCCGGCAAAGCGCCCAGCGCCGCGCTCGCCGCCGTCATCGGCAACGAGCCGGTGGCGCGCCCGGCCGCCGTGAAGAAGCTGTGGGAGTACATCAAGGCGCAAAACCTGCAAGACCCCAAGGACAAGCGCACCATCGTTGCCGACGACAAGCTGCGCGCCGTGTTCGGCAAGGACAGCGCCGGCATGTTCGAGCTCGCCGGCCTGCTCGGCCCGCACCTGGGCTGACCTGGAACGGGGTGCGCCATGCTCGGCCCCAGGGAGCGCGCTGTCTGGACCACCCTGGCCGTGGTTCTGGTCGCAGCTAGCGTGGCCGCGTGGTGGACCGCCGAGCGCTGGACGCCGCTCGCCGGCCCCTGGGCCAGGCAAACCTGGCGGACCATCACCCGCCCCAGCCCACCGCCTGGCCACGCCAGGGCGTCGGCAAGCGCGCAGCCTGCCAAAGCGGGCGCATCGGCCTCGGCCCCGGCCGCGCCACCACGCAAGTGCGTACAAGGAAGCCGCACGGTGTACACCGACCAGCCATGCCCACCGGGCAGCCAGGAGCGCCCGCTGGACCCCGCGTTGAGCGTGCTGCCGCAGTGAACGGCCCGCCCGGGAGCGCTGCCCGCGGGGGACGGCCAAAACCGGCCGCTTGCGCTACGCTCAGCGCCATGCCAACACCCGACCTCTCCGCGGACGCTCCGCGATCCGAAACTCCCACCCGCTCCCTGCCGCTGGCCGGCGCCAGCAACTTCCGCGACCTGGGCGGCTACACCGGCCACGGCGGCCGGCAGGTCGCATGGCGGCGCATCTTCCGCTCCGACCACCTGGCCAGCTTGACGCCCGACGACCAGGCACGCCTGGCCGCGCTGGGCATTGCGCGCACGGTGGATTTCCGCGGCGAACGCGAACGCGCCCAGCTCGCCTACCTGCTGCCCGCGGTCGAGCACTACCAACTGGCCATTGAGCCCACGGTGGTGCAGCGCGCCATCGAACTACAGCGGGATGGCCGGGCACTGACCGCGCAAGATGCGGTGGCGCTGATGCAGGAAACCTACCGCGGCTTCGTGCACGAGAACGCGCCACGCTTTGCCGAGTTCTTTCGCATCCTGCTCGCCAAGGACACGCCGCTGGTCTTCCACTGCACCGCCGGCAAGGACCGCACCGGCTTCGCCGCCGCGCTCATCCTGCTGACGCTGGGCGTGCCGCGCGATGTGGTGATGCGCGATTATTTGCTCACCAACGATCTCTACCGCCGCCCCGCCATGGCCGAGGGCCACGCACCGGAAGAAGTGCTGGCGGTGCTGTGGCGTGTGCAGGCCGAGTTTCTCGACGCAGCGCTGCACAAGGTGGACCAGGACTATGGCGGCCTGCAGACGTACTTGGTGGACGTCTTGGGCGTGGACGGCCCCGCGCAGCGGGAACTGGCAGGGCGCTACCTGCAAGCACCGCACGCCTGAGGCAAGCCACAGGCCAGCGCGCGGCGCCGGCCTGCTTCCCCTTATGCGGTGACGCGCCTGCGCAGCGAGCCCCACACCGTCCAGAGCAGCAAAAATGCGCAAACGCCCAGCGCCACCGCCGTAATGGGCCGCTCCACGAACACGCTGAAACTGCCGCGCGAGAGCAGCAGCGTTCTGCGGAAGTTTTCTTCCAGCATCGGCCCCAGGATCAGGCCCAGCAGTACCGGCACCACCTCCAGCCGCAGCAGCGCCATCAGGTAGCCCACGATGCCAAAGGCCAGCAGCACCCAGACGTCAAAGGTGCTGTTGCTGGTGCTGTAGACCCCGATGCAGGTGAACAGCACGATGGCCGGGAACATCAGGTGGTAGGGGATGGAGAGCAACTTCACCCACATGCCGATCAGCGGGATGTTGAGAATCACCAGAAAGATATTGCCGATCCAGAAGCTCACGATCAGCCCCCAGAACAGGTCCGGGTGGGCCGTAATCACCTGCGGGCCCGGCTGAATGCCCTGGATGGTCAGCGCCCCCAGCATCAGCGCCATGATGGCGTCGCCCGGAATGCCCAGCGTCAATGTCGGGATGAACGCCGTGCCCACGCCCGCGTTGTTGCAGGCCTCGGGCCCGGCGATGCCCTCGATGGCCCCCTTGCCGAATTCCTCCGGGTGCTTGGAAATGCGCTTTTCCATCGAGTACGACAGAAACGTCGCCATGCCCCCGCTGGTGCCGGGCAGCGCGCCAAAAAAGGCGCCCAGGCCCGAGCCGCGCAGCATGGGGCCAAAGGAGCGGCGCCAGTCTTCCTTGGTCGGCATCTGGTCGCGCAGCGAGAAGCGTTGCTCCTCGGGCGTCACGCGCGAAGTGTTGGCGCTCTTGATCACCTCGGTAATGGCAAACAGCCCCATGGCCATGGCGATCAGGCTGATGCCGTCGGTCAGCTCCGGGATATCGAAGGCAAAGCGCGAGACACCGCTGTTCACGTCCGTTCCGATCACGCCCAGGATCAAACCAAAGAACACCATCGCCACACCCTTGAGGGGCGAGCCCTGGCCCACGGTGGAAGCCGCAATCAGGCCCAGCAGCATCAACGCGCAGTACTCCGAGGGGCCGAAACTGAGGGCCCAACCCGAGAGAACGGGGGCAAACATCATCAGCAGCACGATGCCCACGGCGGAGCCCCAGAACGAGGCCACGCACTTCATGAACAAGGCGATACCGCCACGCCCCTGCTTGGCCATGGGGTAGCCATCGAGCACATCGACTGCTGCTGCCGCGTGCCCTGGCACCCCCAGCAGGATGGAGCAGGTGCCGCCGCCGTAATCGGCGCCAAAGTACACCCCCGCCAACATGATGAGCGCGCCGGTGGCGGGCAGGTGGTAGGTGATGGGCAGCAGCAGCGAGATGGCGATCAGCGAGCCCAAGCCCGGCAGCACGCCAACGAGCGTTCCCAGGAACACCCCAACAAAGCAGTACCAAAGGTTGCTGAGCGTGACCGCCTCATGGATGCCGATGGAGAGGTTGGCCGCGAAGATTGAAAGGAAGTCCATGGCTCAGAACTCCCAGGCAAAGGCCGGCAGGGTCATTTGCAGACCCAGCGAGAAGATCAGCCAGGCAATGACCGAGAGGGAGACACCGAGCAGGACGGCCCGGCGCAACTGAAAGCTGTTGCTTCCGGCAGAGGTCACCACCACCATCAAAATCGTGGTGGGGACCAGCCCGACATGCGAAATCAGCAAAGCGAAAAGCGCCACCGCCGCCATCACCGCCAGAAAAGGTCGCAAAGTAAAAGGGGGCGGCTGCACCACGTGGACCGTCTTGCGCAGCGAGAGCAGCGCAATCACCAGGCCCAGCGCGGCGAGGATGTAGCCGAGCACCGTCGGGAAATAGCCTGGCCCCATGCGGGAGGCGGAGCCGACCTGGTAATGGGTGGACGCATACAGGGCTACAAAGAGGCCTAGCGAAATCATCGCGATGCCAGCGACAAGGTCGCGAATGTCAGGTTTCAACGCTTGCTCCGACTACCGGACTGCCCGGTCGTGTGTGGCCACGATTATCTTGTGGGCGGCCATGGGGCGCTGGCGGGTCTGAAGTCGCACGCACGCCGCGCAGGCATTGGGGTCGGATCACGATTTCGCGCAGCGAAACTCGTGCTCCGACCCCAATCCCGGAACCCCACCACCTGCACACCGCCAACCAAGGCGAAGCGCCCCCTCAAGCACACCCTCAAACACCCCACGTCCCGGCACAGAACGCCCAGCCAGCCCAAGCTTTCGCCCGCTAGCCCTTGCTGCGACGCAGCTTATTCATTGCGCCCACAGCCCCCGCCCCTTACAGTGCATTCACAAAATTACACAAATGGGGCGCGCGAGGGGATGGCAACTTTGATTCCAGCCTTGGGCCGTTGTACGGCGCGCATGACTTCGGGTGAGCGCCGCCTGGCCGAGCGGCTGGAGCCAACGCAGGGCGGCGATCCCCTGCCGATTCATGCAGCCAGACGCCTTCGCCGCACCACCGGCCCCAAGACCCACTACCGCAACACGCGGCAGATTCTTCACACCGCCAGCCTGGTCGCCGCAAACCTGCTGACGGCGGACGACAAAGACGACGACGGCATCCCGTTGCTCAAGCCCGTGAGCTGCGGGCGCGAGGGGCAAGCCCCCGTCATCATCAAACTGCCCACCCTGCGCGACGAAGCCTTTGCCATCGCCGACCACCTGGCCAGCGCCCACAAAGAGGGCCTTGCCTGGGGCGACATGGCCGCGCTGTGCGCCGACTGGAAAACCATGGACCTGTGCGCCAGCGCCCTGGCCCAACGCAAGCTGCCGCATCGTGTGCGCAAGAGGAGTGGCGAATACCGGCCTGGGGCGGATGCGATTCAGGTGATGACCATGAAGGTCAGCAAAGGCTTGGAATTCCCCGTGGTGGCGCTGCCCGGCGTGGGGCATATGCCTGCGGTGGGGGAGGATGAGAAGGAAGCGGCGCGGGTGTTTTATGTGGCTGCGACAAGGGCTACGCAAAAGCTGATGTTGGGGATGTGCGGAGAAGGAAGCTTTGCGAAAAGACTACATCTCTAAGTAGTACCGTTTCACAACTACGAATACAGCAGCAACACGGCAAGGAAAATAAATGCTTTTGACAGAAAACCAACTCGATACTTGGGTTAGAGGAAATGCGCGCGAAGCACAGGGCGTGATTGTTGAGCTTGTCTGGCGATTGGTCGCTGCATCTTCCCCTCGACCCAAAGAGCGCCGATTTCCTCTGGGTGACAGCATTGGTCAACACGGCCCTGATGGCGTTTTGGATGTGGACTATTCATTTGATCCTTTCGTACCTGAAGGGCGCTCATATTGGGAGATAGGCACAGGGGAAAAACCGGGGGACAAGGCAACAGAAGACTACAACGGCCTTGTTTCGGGAATGCCCAGAGAGGAAAGAGTCCGGTCAACTTTCGTGTTCGTCACCCCCATTTCTGGGCGAGGTAGTTTTCCCCATACGTGGAAAGAAAAGGCACAGGCATCTTGGCTTAAGAAGCGACAAGAAGCGAATGAATGGCTGGACATTCGAGTCATCGACGGGACCAAGCTGATTGATTGGGTACTCCAATTTCCGCCCGTTGAAGTTTGGCTCACCAATATCGTTCTCGGCCACTCAAAAGAGAATATTGAAACGCCCGAGCAACGATGGAGCCTGCTTCGTAGCTACGGTGAACCGCCTTCACTTGCTCCCGACTTGTTCCTTGCGAATCGCGAAGAGGCAACAACCAAGATCAATGAAGTCTTCGCTGGCACAAGCATTCAACTTAAGCTCAATACACATTTCCCGGATCAAGTCGCTGACTTTGTCGCAGCCGCTTTGCAAAACCTTGACGATGTGAGCCGAATCGATGCCGCCGGTCGCTGCGTGATCATCTCTAGCATTGATGCATGGAATGACATGGTTAAGCAACCTGAGAAGTTGGTGCTTGTAGCTGATGCAACACTTGACTTGACGGGGGGTGCTGGCACCAAGCTCATTCAAAAGGCACGGCGAGCGAACCACGCAATAGTCTTTGGCGGCCCCACTGGTGGAATCCCAGATCCAACCAGTGTGGCTTTATCGGCTCCACGAAGCCACCATGTCAAAGAAGCCCTGGAGAAGTGCGGCTACGGCGAGGAGCGAGCCCGAACTTTGGCACAGAAAAGCGGGGGCAACCTTGGAACTCTGCTGAGGTGTCTTCAAAACCTGTCGGTGATGCCCGAATGGGCAGAAAGCACAGCAGCGGCGGAATTGGCAATTGCGGTAATTCTGGGGTCGTGGATGGATGGCTCTGAAGCAGACCGCGTGGTTGTGGAGGGTTTGTCGGGAAACGGGTACGGGGAGTGGATCGGGAGGATGCGTGAAATCACCCATCGCCCGGGCACTCCCCTAACTCAACGTGACGGCAGTTGGCGGTTCGTTTCCCGGTATGAGGGGTGGCACGCACTTGGACCGAGAATATTTGACGAACACCTAGAAAAGTTGCAAGCGCTGACTACAGCCGTATTGGTAGAAAGAGACCCGCAATTTGATCTGCCGACCGACGAGCGATATGCATCTCGCATGCACGGGAAAGTGATGAAGCATTCACAGACCTTGCGAAATGGTCTCGCTGAAACACTGGCTCTATTGGGTAGCTTTCCCAGTGCACTTAGTTCTACTTCTGTTGGCAAAGCTGAGGTGACCACAGCGTTAACTGTCCGCGCAGTTCTTTCAGATGCTGACTGGGAACGTTGGGCTGGGCTAAACGATTTGCTTCCGCTGCTGGCTGAAGCTGCACCCAACGAATTTCTTGACGCTGTTGAAAGAGCCCTGGTTACCGATCCCTGCCCTTTCGACAAAGTGTTTGCCCAAGAAAGTGGTGATTTCATGGGGCGCACCTACATCAGCGGCGTTCTCTGGTCGCTAGAAACACTCGCTTGGTCTGCCGAGCATCTGAACCGAGTGGCAATGTGCCTTGGCGAGCTTGCTTCGCGTGACCCAGGTGGAAAGTACTCTAACCGCCCGGCCAATTCGCTCAGCACAATTCTGTTGCCGTGGATGCCACAAACATGCGCGCCAATATCCAAGCGGTGCTCTGCAGTTTCCTCGTTAATCAGGGATCTTCCAGAAATAGGTTGGAAACTGCTGCTGAGCCTTCTTCCCAGTTCGCATTCAATTTCGTCTGGCTGCCGCAGACCCGCTTGGCGTCAAACGATTCCGGATGATTGGAAAAAAGGTGTCACACAGAGCGAATATTGGGAGCAAGTTGACTATTACTCACAGATCGCGGTTGCAGCAGCTAAGAGTGATCACAAAAAGCTCGTTGCGTTAATTGATCGAATTGATGACCTTCCGAGATCTGCTTTTGACCAACTGCTAGCTCACATCGCTTCTGACGTTGTGTTGGCGATGTCGGAAGCCGACCGGCTGACGATATGGACATCCCTAGTGGATTTGGTGGCGAAACACAGAAAATACCCAGATGCTGACTGGTCAATGGAAAAGGAGACGATTGACGAAATTGCGGCACTAGCTGATCAGCTCGCACCAAGTGCTCCCGCGTTCCGCCATCAACGCCTTTTCAGCGAGCGAGATTTTGATCTCTACGAGGAGAAAGGTAACTACGAGGAGCAGCGCAATAGTCTTGAGATTCGTCGTCAACACGCATTGGCGGAAGTGGCTGCTCATGGTGGGGCTCCCGCTGTTTTTGCCTTCTCATCGAGCGTGCAATCTCCCTGGCGTGTTGGTTTGGCTTTCGGTGCAATCGCAGGCACTGACGTGGATCGCGTAGTGCTGCCGTCGTTACTTGAGGCCGAGCAAAAACACCTAGTGCAGTTGGCGAGTGGATTCGTTTGGAGCAAATTTTCCCGCCTGAACTGGCACTGGGTAGATAGTTTTGATACGCATAGTTGGACACCTTCGCAAATCGGGCAATTCTTGGCTTACCTCCCTTTTTCACCTAGTACGTGGGACCGATCCACTACGCTTCTAGGAGCGAACGAGGCGACGTACTGGAGCAAAACAACCGCAAATGCGTACGAAACGGAGATTGGCCTAGATCGTGCGGCGACATCCCTAATTCAATATGGTCGCCCACACGCGGCGTTGCGATGTGTGGCCAGAATGTTGCATGGAGCGCTGCCATTCAATGCAACGCTGGCGGTACAGGCGTTGCTCGCGGCGCTTGCGTCATCAGAGAGCACGCATTCGATTAATGCCTATGAAACAACTGAAGTCATCAAGGCCCTTCAATCTGATTCCAGTATAAACGCCGATGATCTATTCCGAGTCGAGTGGGCGTATTTGCCATTGTTAGATCGCCATAGCGGAGCATCACCCAAGCACCTTTGGCATCGTTTGGCGACTGATCCAGCCTTTTTCTGCGAGGTAATTCGGTTCGTTTTTCGATCAAAGCACAAAGATCAAATACCTGAAGAAGCAACAGAAGACAAAAAAGGAATTACAACCAATGCTTATCGTCTGCTCAGCCATTGGAGAAAACCGCCTGGCCATCAATCCGATGGAAGTTACGATGGCGCTGCTCTGAATCTGTGGCTAGACGCGGTAAAGACCGAATGCAAGGCAACCGGGCACTACGAAATTGCCATGACGATGCTTGGACATTCCTTGATTCATGTGCCTGCCGATCCAGACGGACTGTGGATTCATCGCGCAGCAGCATCAGCCCTCAATCAAAAAGAGGCGGCGGACATGCGCGATGGGTTCAGAACAGAACTATTCAATTCGCGCGGCGTGCATGGTTTCACATCAGGGGTGGCGGAGAGAAACATTGCGGCCAGATACCGTACTCAGGCCGACGAAGTTGAGACTGCGGGGTTCTATCGACTTGCAACCACGCTCAGGGAACTGGCCGACGATTACAACAGGCAGGCCGATCGCGAGTCAAAGCGGTCGCCATTTGACGATTGATCAAAACCCGTTGCGCATTATTCTGCGACCAGTTAGAGCACGCGCGGCGTGGTGTGAGGCGTTGCAGAAACGAGCTGTCGTCCAAGCTCTTGCGTATCCCATCGATCCAGCCCCAGGCGATGGCGGCCACCACGCAGTCGTCCCACGTCACGCTGGGCTGACCGGTGGCCTTTTTGAAGATGCGCACCCACAGCTCCGTCTCGCTGGCGTGGTTGGCCTGCAGCCATGCGTGGAGGTGTTCTGGCGTTTCAAAGGTGTGGTGGGCGGTGTCGCTCATGTATTGATAGCTGCTTGCGCTTATTCCACAGGCGCTAGTGACCTATTTGGCACATAACTCGTACCCTATGCTCCGCCCCCCGCCCTCCAGCCTGCGCAGCACGCCTCGCTCCAGCAAGTCGTTGATATCGCGCAGCGCCGTGTCCGCAGAACATTTGCCCATCGCCGCCCACTTGGCGTTGGTCAGTTTTCCTTCCATGCCGTCCAGCACGCGATTCAGCACCAGGGTTTGGCGGGCGTTCATGGGTGTGCCTGCCCAGCGCTGCCAGAACTGGGCCTTGTCCAGTACGCCCGCCAGCGTGGCGTCTGCGCCCTGCACGGCGCGCAGCAGGCAGCCCAGAAACCAATGCAGCCACGGGGTCACGTCCAGCAGGCCTTTTTGGGTGGCTTCCAGCCGGTCGTAATAGTCTTTGCGCTCGCGCTGTATTTGGGCGCTGAAGCTGTAGAAGCGTTGATGCGTTCCCTCCGCTCTGGCCAATGCCATGTCGCCCACGGCGCGGCTCAGGCGGCCATTGCCGTCGTCAAACGGGTGCAGGGTAACCAGCCACAGGTGGGTCAGCCCGGCTTTGATGAGGGCGTCGCCCACCGGGGCGGCTTCGAACCAGTCAAAAAAGGCTTGGGTTTGCGCGGGCAGGGTGGCGGCGGGCGGGGCTTCAAAGTGCACTTTCTCCCGCCCCACGGGGCCGGACACCACTTGCATGGGGCCGCTGGCATCGGTGCGCCACGCGGCCACGGTGATGCGCATGCGCCCGCTGTAGCCGGTGGGGAACAGCGCCGCATGCCAGCCAAACAGGCGCTCGGGCGTGAGGGGCAGGACATAGTTGCGGGTGGCGTCCAGCACCACGTCCACCACGCCGTCCACATGCCGGTCGCTGGGTGCCAGGGCCCCAATGTCGAGGCCCAGCTTGCGGGCCACGGAAGAGCGCACGGCGTCCAGGTCCAGCCGCTCGCCCTCAATGGCGCTGGTGGTGATGACTTCTTGCGTTAACACTTGCAGGGTGGCCTGGTCGCGCTGCGCCAGCCCCAGCTCTGCCATGCGCCCCGCCAGCATGCCCTGTGCGCGGTGCACCTGCGCCAGTGGCGCGGCCAGGGCGGCGGCGTCAAAAGTCAGGTGCGGCCAATCGGGCAGCTGCCAGATGTAGCGGGGCGTGCGGGTGGGGCGGTGGTGGCGCATGCGGCGATTATGCGGAGTATTCACCGCATTTTGTGCGGTGAATAGCGCCGCAAAACGGCGCAAATGCGGATGCGTAAACCCATTTTGCTGCACTTTTGATAGCTTCCAGCGCTTATTTTTATTGCGCTAGAGGCCAATTTGACCTCAAACATTGGCTGAATCAGTTTCCGCCTCGGGCCACAGCGGCGCAAACATGAAGGGCAGCGCGTGCTGCGGCAAGCCAAAGCGCGCCTTGCCTTGTGGCGAGTCGGACTTGGGCAGGCCGCGCGTGACCCGTGCGCCCCGTGGCGCTCGCTCATGCCGAGCATGGCTTTGAAGTCGCCACGCGGCATTCCAAAGATACGGATCACAATCTGAGGCGTAGTTCCTGCCTAGAGGCAGATGAAAGATTCCTCTAACGGCGCCTTGCCGAACTCCCTCCTCACAACACCCAATGGAACACCCCATGACCACTGCCATGTACACCCACTCGGTTCCCGTTTTCAAGCAGATGCTGACGGCTTTGAAAGCCATTCTTGCGCAGGCGAGCGAATACGCGGCGGCCAAGTCGATCGAGCCCGATGCGTTCTTGCAGGCGCGGCTGGCACCCGACATGTTTCCGCTGCTCAAGCAGGTGCAGATTGCCGCCGATTTTTCGCGCGGTATTTCGGCGCGGCTGGCGGGGGTGGAGGTGCCGAAGTTTGAAGGGCAAGAGAAGAGCTTTGCCGATCTGGATGCGCTGCTGACGCGGACCCTGGCCTTTTTGGACAGCGTTCAGGCCGCGCAGTTCGAGGGCAAGGAAGGCGCCGAGATCGTCCTGCGCCCCGGCACGCCGAAAGAGAAAAAGCTCACTGGGCAGGCGTATCTCGTGAACTATGGTTTGCCGCAGTTCTTCTTTCATGTGACGACGGCCTACGACATCCTGCGCCACAACGGTTTGCCGATTGGCAAGCGCGATTTTCTGGGCGCGTACTGACGCACGCCAGGCGTGGCGATGGCGGGCCCCGTGATTTCCCGTGGATGCAACCCAGGGACCGCCATGGCAAGCACCGCACACGTGCTACAGCCCCGAGGCCATTGCCGCGTGGGCCCAGGGCGTGCGCGCCTGGACGAGCGGCAAGCGGTCGCGCGAGGTGTTCGTGTACTTCATCAACGGCGCCAAAGAGCGCGCCCCGCCACGCGCCATCCATGGCGCGCGCGCAACGCTCGCCCAGGCAAAGGCTTGACGGCGCCCCAGGGGCCGCAGGTACACTGCCCCTCCTCATGCCGTACACCTTCCACCACTTCACCGCACCTGCCGCTGCCAGCCATGGCATGTGCATGATGCTGCCCGCATTCTCGCGGGCGATGGGTGCACGAATGATTACCACCATTACCCCCGCGGCCACCTGAGCACGCGCAGGTGGCCGTTTCGGCAGCCACCTGGTGATCGCTCTCTTCTCCCCAAGACGAATGAATGAAACCCAGCTCTGGCAGCTGGGTTTTTTTGTTTGTTCGTTAGTTGCCAGGAGATACCCATGTTCCGCGATCCCGTCCAGTCCCTAGAGCCCCAGCCCCGTCCTTCCGTCGGCGCCATGCGCCCCCTGCGCGTGGGCATGATTGGCATGGGCACCGTGGGCGCAGGCACCTTCCGGGTGCTGGCGCGCAACCAGGCGCTGATTGCCGGGCGCGCCGGGCGCGGCATTGAAGTGGTGGTGGTGGCCGCGCGCAATCTGGCGCGCGCCGTGGGGGTTGTGGGCACCGATGTGGCGCTGACGAACGACCCGATGCAGGTGGCCACGCACCCCGACGTGGAGGTGGTGGTGGAAGTGGCCGGTGGCACGGGCCCCGCGCGCGGATGGGTGCTGGCGGCCATCGCGGCGGGCAAACATGTGGTCACAGCCAACAAGGCGCTGCTGGCGGTGCACGGCAGCGAGATCTTTGCCGCCGCCCGCCAACACGGCGTGGCCGTGGCCTACGAGGGCGCGGTGGCGGTGAGCATCCCCATCGTCAAGGCGCTGCGCGAGGGCCTCACGGCCAACCGCATCGAATGGGTGGCGGGCATCGTCAACGGCACCACCAATTTCATCCTGAGCAAGATGCGTGATGAGGGCCTGGGTTTTGCAGAGGCGCTGCAGCAGGCGCAGGCGCTGGGCTACGCCGAAGCCGACCCCACCTTCGACATCGAGGGCGTGGACGCCGCGCACAAGATGGCGCTGCTGGCGGCCAATGCGTTTGGCATGCCGGTGCGTTTTGCCGATGCGCAGGTGGAGGGCATCACCCGCCTGCAGGGGCTGGATGTGGCCTGCGCCGAGCAACTGGGCTTTCGCATCAAGCTGCTGGGCGTGGCCAGGCGCCGCGAGGACCACGGCGTGCCGGGTATCGAGCTGCGCGTGCAGCCCGCGCTGGTGCCCGCCACGCACCTGATGGCGCAGGTCAACGGCTCGATGAACGGCATCATGGTCAAGGGCGACGCCTCGGGCGTGACGATGTACTACGGCGCGGGCGCGGGCTCCGAGCCCACCGCATCGGCTGTGATTGCCGACCTGGTGGACGTGGCGCGGCTGGGCGGCACCCCTGCGGCCCAGCGCGTGCCGCATTTGGGCTTTCATGCCCACGCGGTGGACAGCGCCCTGGCGGTGCTGCCACGCGCCGCCGTGCACACCCGCCATTACCTGCGTGTGCCCGTGCACAGCGCCCAGCAGATCGACGCCGTAGGCGCCTGGCTGGCCACGCAGCAGGTGCCGGTGTTGCAGGTGCAACTGGCCCGCGACCAAGCCTTGCCACCCGGAACGCCCCCCCAGGTGCTGGTGCTGACCGGGGCGGCGGCCCAGGCTACGGTGGACCTCGCCGTGCAGGCACTGGCGGCCCACCCCGCCGTGGCAGGCCCGGTGGTGGCGCTGCGGGCGGAGATGCTGGAGGGCTGAGCCGCGCAGAGCAGAAAATTGTGACCAAAACAGGTGCTAGCGCTTATCCATAAAGCGTTAGCAGCTATGGTTTTGGTAGTTTTTCTTCTCTGCCTCCACGGCAACATCCACACCTCTTGGCGTCCGATCCCATCGGTGCCTGCCCCCACCCGCCTGCAAGCCCCATGCGCTTGTATCGCGCACAATGGCCCGAATGAAAGCACCCCCCCGACTCCAATCCCTCATCGACGAAGGCCTGATCGACACCGTGGTGCGCCAGCTCATGAGCGGCAAGGAGGCCATGGTGTTTGTGGTGCGCCATGGCGAGCAAACCCTCTGCGCCAAGATCTACAAAGAGGCCACCCACCGGAGCTTTCGCCAAGCAGTGGACTACACCGAGAACCGCAGAACCAAGAACTCGCGCACTGGCCGCGCGATGGCAAAAGGCAGCAAGTTTGGCCGGCAAGAGCAAGAGGCCGCCTGGCAAAACGCCGAGGTCGACGCGCTGTACCGCCTGGCTGCGGCGGGCGTGCGCGTGCCGCAGCCCTACAACTTTCACGATGGCGTGCTGCTGATGGAGCTGGTGACCGACGCCCACGGCGACGCCGCGCCGCGCCTGAACGATGTGTCGTTCACCCCCGAGCAGGCCTTGCAGCACCATAGCGCGCTGATTGCCGAGGTGGTGCGCATGCTGTGCGCGGGGGTGGTGCATGGGGACTTGTCGGAGTTCAACATCCTGCTGGCCCATGGGGCAGTGGAAGGTACCGCTGAGGGCGTGGACTTCCCCGTCATCATCGACCTGCCGCAGGCGGTGGACGCCGCCGGCAACCACCACGCCCAGCGCATGCTGCTGCGCGATGTGGCCAACCTGCGCAACTTCTTTGGCCAGTTCGCGCCGGCGCTGCTGGCAACCGAGTACGGCGCTGAAATCTGGGGCCTGTACCAAAGCGGCATGCTCGGCAACGAGACGCCCCTGACCGGCCGCTACGAGCGCAGCCACGCCAATGTGGACATGCAGGCCGTGCTGCGCGAGATCGACGACGCCCGGGACGAATACGCGGCACGCCGGCTGCGCATGGCGACGGCGGCGGGGTAAAGCAGTTCTCGGCTCTTGCTTCTGTATTGATAGCTGGCTCCGTAATCTGCACCTGCGCTAACGGCCTATTTCAATAATAAATACGCCGCCCTGCACGCTGCCGCGAACCTGTTTACGATCCCCGGGCGCGCCGCAAGCCAGCCATGGCTGGTGTCGGCAACGGCGTTTTTTAATCAACCCCCCTGTGCGGGGGCAATCGGAGACAACGATGTTCAGTCATGTGATGGTGGGTGTGAGCGATCTCGAAGCGTCCAAGCGGTTCTACGACGCGGTGTTGGGCGCCATCGGCATTGGGCCCGGCATTTACAACCACAACGGGGTCGTGGGCCGCTACTTCTACCGCAGCCCCACCGGCAGCTTTGGCATCACCACGCCCATCAACGGCGAACCCGCATGCCATGGCAACGGCAGCACCATCGGCTTTACCATGGCGTCGCCCGAGCAGGCCGATGCCTTTCATGCGGCCGGCCTGGCCAACGGCGGCACCACCTGCGAAGACCCGCCAGGGATGCGCAATGGCGCGGTAGGGCAGATGTATCTGGCCTACCTGCGGGACCCCGACGGCAACAAGCTCTGCGCGCTGCACCGCCCGCCCAAACCCGAAGCCGGCGCCGGCGCCGCGCGCACGTGAAATCTGCCCAAGCCGGGGTGTTCGACGAAGCGTATTACCAGCGCTTCTATTTCGACAAGAAAACCAGCGTCGTCGACCCCGGCCACGTCGAGCGCCTGGGTGCTTTCGTCTGCAGCTACCTGCAGTACCTGCGCGTGCCGGTGCACCGGGTGCTGGACATGGGCTGCGGCATTGGCCTGTGGCGTGACGTGGTGGCGCGGCACTTTCCGCACGCGGCATACCACGGCGTCGAATTCAGCCCCTACCTGTGCGAGCGCTTTGGCTGGGAGCGCGGCTCGGTGGTCGACTACCGCGCCAGCGCGCCGTACGACCTGGTGGTCTGCCAGGGCGTGCTGCCCTATCTGGACGCACCCGATTTGAAGCGCGCCCTGCACACCCTGGGCCAGCTCTCGCACGGCGCGCTGTACCTCGAAGCCGTCGCGCGCGAGGACTGGGAGCAGGGCATTCTGGACGAGGACCTGACCGACCCGCGCATGTTCCGCCACCGCGCCGCGCTCTACCGGCGCGGGCTGGAGAGCGGCTATACCGCCTTGGGCGGCGGCCTTTGGCTGAGCCGCGAGGCCGAGGTGCCGCTGTTTGCGCTGGAGAGCCTGAGCAGTGGCTGAAGGCACGAGCGCGCCAAGCACACCTGCCGTGCCGCACGCCGTTTCTAGGCTGAGAACCGCCCGCCTGGCGCGCAGCGCCAAGCCGTTTCTGGCGCGCGGCGGCCCCAAGGGCGAGCGCTGCCCCGGCTGCCGCCTGGTGCCCAGCCACTGCCTGTGCGCGCTGCGCCCGCAGACGCCGACGCGCGCCGGCGTCTGCCTGCTGATGGCGGACATCGAGCCCCTCAAACCCAGCAACACCGGCTGGCTGATCGCCGACGTGGTGGCCGACACCTTTGCCTTCGGCTGGACGCGCACCGAGGTGGACCCGGCCTTGCTGGCGCTGCTGGCCGACCCGCAGTGGCAGCCTTTTGTGGTGTTCCCCGGCGAGTTCGTGGCGCCTGAGCGGGTGGTGACGCAGGTACGGCAAGCACCGCAAGCGGGCGGCGGTACGCTTGCACGGCGCCCACTCTTCGTCCTGCTCGACGCCACCTGGCCCGAGGCGCGCAAGATGTTCCGCAAGAGCCCGTACCTCGACGCGCTGCCAGTGCTCAGCCTGCAACCCGATCAGCTCTCCCGCTACCAGTTGCGCCGCTCTACCCGGGCCGACCATTTCTGCACCGCCGAAGTCGCCGCGCTGTGCCTGGCGCTGGCGGGCGACGAACAGGCCGGCGCGGTGCTGGAGGCTTGGCTGGAGGTGTTCACCCACCACTACCTGCAGGCCAAACACCAGTTGCCGGTGGATGCTGCCTGCGAGCCGCACCTGCGCTTGCAGGCGCTGTGCGCGGCTGACCAGGCGACATAGGCGTCGGGGCGCGCCTCCTACGCACCGCGCCCAAACCCCCGGCTCAGGTAGCGCGAGCCGCGCTCGCCAAAGCGCCAGGGCGTCTCCACCGCCTTGCTGATGCCGATGCGCGGCCCGGCCAGCACGTCCGCAGGCTGCCCATCCCACCGCAAGGCGAAGGTGGGCGGCTGCACGGGGCGATGGTTCCAGCTGTGGTCCACGCCCAGGGCCTGCGCCAGGCGCCCTGGGCCGGCGCAGAGCAGGCGCGGGTCTTGCAGGCCGCGGCGCGCACGCATCACCTCCAGCCCCTGCGTAGGCTCCAAGGCACGCAGCAGCACCCCCGCGCCATGGCCGGCCTCACGGCAGACCAGGTTCATGCACCAGTGCAGGCCGTAGGAGCGGTACACATAGACATGCCCAGGCGGCCCAAACATGGCGGCGTTGCGCGCCGAGGGGCCGGTGTAGGTGTGCGAGGCCGGGTCTTGCTGGTCATAGGCTTCAGTTTCGACAATGCGGCCACCGACGCCATCGACCAGCAGCGTCACGCCAATCAGCCGCCGCGCGACCTCGCTTGAATCAGCGCCGAAGTCGATGTCGGCAGGCTCCAGGGGGTCCGGCGTTGCCATAATGCTCCTTAAAATATAGCTGCACGCGCTTATTGGATAAGCGCCAGGCAGCATTTTCATTCATATTCCTGCCGCCTGCCGCGCTCTGGCGTACAGTGCCATCCCGCCACCCTGCTCCCGCCCACCCAGAGAAAGACCCCTATGACGCCCGGCAAAGACCCCGCCCGCGAGAGCGAACTCAAGAAAATGGAGCTGTGCGAAGCCTGCGCCGGCATCCAGCGCAACTGGCGCCGCGCGCCCGGTCACGCCGAGCTGGTGCAAGGCGGCCACCGCCGCGAGGAGCACGGCGGCCACGTGGTGACCGTGACGCGCCATGTCTGCGAGCGCTGCGGCACCGCCTGGGAATACACCAACGACAAGCGCGACCAGCGCGCCGGCTGGGCCGTGGTGGGGCGCTGAAGGCCACAATGCGCCACGCCCTCTGCGGGCCCACCGGCCCGAGCCGGCGGCGCTGGCTCATCCAGGCAGGAGCTGCGGCTGTGCTGGTACTGACCGGGCTGCGCCCTGCCTGTGCCGGCATGGGGATTTCGAGCTACACGGTGCCGCTGGTCGCGTTGCAGGCGATGCTCAGCGAGCGCTTTCCGCGTCGCTTTCCGCTCGCCGGGCTCGCGACGCTGGAACTGCAGGCGCCCCTGTTGGTGCTGCGGCCTGAAGCCAACCGCCTGCGCGCACGGGTGCCCGCCGTGCTCAGCGGTCCCGCAGTGGACACGCCCGGCCAGGGCATGCTGGAAGTCGAATTCGGCCTGCGCTACGAGCCGCGCGACCACACGCTGCGCGCCCACGACATCGCCCTGCAAAGCCTGGAGATCGAAGGCCTGGACCCTGCCGTCGCCGCCCTGTTGCACGCCTGGGCACCGCGGCTGGCGCGGCGCGCACTGGGCGAAGTGGTGCTGCACCGTCTGGAGCCCAAGGATCTGGCGCTGCTCGACGGCCTCGGCCTGCAGCCGGGCCCCATCACGGTGACCGAACAAGGGCTCGCCATTGCCTTCGTGCGACGCGCGCCTGAACCGGTGAAATGAAGCACGGCTCCAGCGCGTGGGTGCGCGCCATGCCGGCAGTGTTCGTGGCCGTGTGGAGCACCGGCTTCATCGTCGCGCGCTATGGCATGCCCCATGCGCCGCCAATGACGTTTCTGGCAATGCGCTATGCGCTCTCCATCGCCTGTTTTTTGCCATGGATTGTGCTGGCACGCGTGCCGTGGCCGAAGGGGCGCCTGGCGTTCGCGCACCTGACCGTCACGGGCCTGCTGATGCAGGGCGGCTACCTCGGGGGTGTCTGGGCGGCCGTGAAGGGGGGCATGGGTGCGGGGCTGATTGCGCTCGTCGTCGGCCTGCAGCCGCTGCTCACCGCCACCTGGATCTCGGCGCGAGGCGGCTATGTGACCCGGCTGCAGTGGGTCGGGCTCGCGCTGGGCCTGGGTGGGCTGGTGCTGGTGGTGTCGCACAAGCTGGAAACGGGCCATGAAGCGTCGCTGGGGAGCCTGGCGCTGGGTATTCTGGCGCTCGCCTCCATCACCTGCGGCACGCTGTACCAGAAGCGCCATGTGGCGCCGTGCGACGTGCGCACCGCGAGCACGGTGCAGCTTGCGGCTGCGCTGCTCGCCACCTTGCCCTTGGCGCTGCTGGAGGTTGAGACCGTGCGCTGGAACGCCGAGTTGGTCGGCGCGCTGGCCTGGTCGGTGCTGGTGCTGACGCTGGGAGGCAGCTCGCTCTTGTATCTGCTGATCCAGCGCGGCGCGGCCACCGCCGTCACCAGCCTGATGTACCTGGTGCCGCCCTGCACTGCGCTGATGGCCTGGCTGCTCTTTGGCGAAAGCATCACCACGGCCACCGTGGTCGGCACGGCGATGACGGCTGCCGGCGTGGCCTTGCTGGTGCGCAGACGCTGAAAGCTAAAGGCGCCATCGCGCGCTGGATGCACGAACGGGCGCTACACCTCTACAAGCCACGCTCCACCATGTCGAGCAGACGCTCGCTCAGCGCATCGAGCGCCTGCGGTGGCATGCCTTGCAGCGGGCCGTCGAGCGCCAGCAGGGCCAGCCCGTGCACGGTGGACCACGCCAAGAATTCCGCGCCTGGGCGGCGCTCTGGCGGCATCGCACCGGCAGCCACCAAGGCATCCAGCGCGGCGTTCAGATGCCCAAAAGGGTTGTGGCCGCTGGCGCCCGACGCGGCGGCATCGGGCGCCACCGTGAACGGGCCGCCGAATGCGGTACGGAACAATCCGGTTTCGGCGAATGCGAAACGCAGGTAGCCCCGGCCTACGGCGCGCACCCGCGCATGGGCTTGCACTGCCGCACTGCCTTCGGCAGGCACGGCGCGGTATTCGGCCTCCATCGCGCGGCCGACGGCGGCCACCGCTTCCGCGCGCACCGCGCCGAGCAAATCCTCCCGGTTGGCGAAGTGCCGGTAGGCGGCGTTGGGCGCCACTCCGGCGCGCCGCGTGGCTTCGCGCAGCACCACCGCTGTGGGGCCGCCACCCCGCGCCAGGGCGACGCCGGCTTCCAGCAGCGCACGGCGCAAATCGCCATGGCGGTAGGTGCTGCGGGGAGCCGGGTTACGCATTTTTTCACTCATGGGGACGCTTGATTGTAGACAGCGTCCATTTTCTCTGCCACCATTTGTGTACGCCGTCCACAAATGGTGGCTGTGGCGCATGTCCCCCTATTGATGAGGAGTTTTTCCATGACCATCCAGGTGCAACCCTATCTGTTCTTCGAAGGCCGCTGCGAGGAGGCCCTGGCTTTTTACGAGAAGGCGCTGGGCGCCAAACGCGGCATGCTGATGCGCTACAGCGACAACCCCGACCCGCAAACGCCGCCGCCCGGCTGTGCCGCTCCGGCGGGCGACAAGGTCATGCACGCCGACTTCACCGTGGGCAGCACGCAGCTGATGGCTTCCGACGGCATGGCGTCGGGCCAGCCCTCGTTTGCCGGCATCGCGCTCTCGCTCACCACTGCCGACGAGTCACAGGCGCGGCGCTGGTTCGACGCACTGGCCGAGGGCGGGCAAGTGACCATGCCCATGGCGAAAACGTTTTTCTCGCCCGCTTTTGGCATGGTGCACGACCGCTTTGGCGTGCACTGGATGGTGATGGTGCCGCAATAAGCGAAACGCCAGAAAGGCGCGCGGCCATGATCCCTTTGCTGGTGCCGCAATCGGATGCCCGGCAGGTGATGGGGCCCGGCATTACGCACCCCTTGCCCCGGCCTGCGGCGCGGCATCGTTCGAAGTCGAAGGCGCGCTGAGAAACGCCGCCAATCAGACCGCCATGCGGATATTTGCATAGGAAATCATGAGCAAAATATTTGTCAACATTGGACTTAGCCTCGATGGCTACATGGCGCCCGAAGGGATGACCATGGACCAGCCTGATTACAAGAACTGGGGCGCAAAGTGGGGTGCGATGATGGCTTGGCTTCTCAAGCAGCAGTACTTCCGAGAGACCCTGCAATTCGGATCAGGCGGAGAGACTGGTCCGGTGAATGACATGGTTCGCCACACCATGGAGCGCACTGGCGCCAATATCATGGGCAAGAAAATGTTCGAGCAAGGTGAAGTGGCATGGCCTGAGGAGGCTCCTTTTCATACGCCGGTCTACGTGCTCACCCACGAAAGACGCGAACCGTGGGCCCGGCCGGGGGGAACGACGTTCTACTTCGTTCACGATGGCCCGGAGCGGGCTCTGGAGCAGGCCCAACAATCTGCAGGCGATCGCGATATTCGCATCTCGGGTGGTGCAGACGTCATCCAGCAGTACCTCAATCTAGGTCTCGTCGACGAGTTGGAAATCGCCCTGGCCCCCGTGTTCTTCGGCGGGGGGCGGCGTCTCTTCGAGAACCTGCGCGACCCGGGACCGCTGTTTCAAATCGACAGGGTACTCAGCACTCCAGAGGCGACCCACCTGCGCTATGTGCGTGCGTGACTGCAGCCCACGCACATGACAAAGCGCTGCAAAAGGGCGGAGCTTTGATGGAGATTGCAGGTCGTCCCGCGCAGGGGGCGGCCCCATTGGGGCGTTGGCAGCAGGTACGCCGCAACGATTTCCCATAGCATTCGCCCGCCGCATGACCTCCATCCCTATCCCACTCACCCCGCGCCAGCGCTGGAGCGCCCTCATTCTGCTGTGCCTGGGCGAGTTGATGATCGTGCTCGACACCACCATCGTCAACGTCGCCTTGCCCAGCATTCGCGCAGATTTGGGCTTTACCGAGACCTCGCTTGTCTGGGTGGTCAACGCCTACATGCTGACTTTCGGCGGCTTTCTCTTGCTGGGGGGGCGCCTGGGCGATTTGTACGGCCAGCGCAGGCTGTTCCTGCTTGGCATCGCGGGGTTTACGTTGGCGTCGCTGGCCTGCGGGCTGGCGCAAACGCAGGCGCTACTGGTGGCCGCGCGTGCGCTCCAGGGCGTGGGCGGCGCGGTGGTGTCGGCCGTGGCGCTGTCGCTCATCATGACGTTATTTTCCGAACCGGCGGAGCGCGCACGCGCCATGGGCGTGTATGGCTTTGTCTGCGCGGGCGGCGGCAGTGTGGGGGTGCTCCTGGGAGGTGTGCTGACGAGCCTACTCAGCTGGCATTGGGTATTTCTGGTGAACCTTCCGGTCGGCGCCGCCATTTACCTCGCCTGCCGCGCGATGCTGCCCGATACCCCCGGCCAAGCCCACGGGCAAGCGCTGGATGTCGCCGGGGCCGCCACGGTCACCATGGCGCTGATGCTCGCGGTGTACGCCATCGTCAACGGCAACCAGGCCGGCTGGACCTCCGCGCGCTCGCTGGTGCTGCTGGCCAGTGCCGCCGCGCTGTTGGCCCTCTTTGTGTGGCTGCAGGCGCGGGTGCCCGCGCCGCTGGTGCCTCTGGCGCTCCTGCGTCTGCGCAACTTGTCGCTTTCAAGCGCCATTGGCGTGCTCTGGGCGGCCGCCATGTTCGCGTGGTTCTTTCTGTCGGCTTTGTACCTGCAGCGGGTGCTCGGTTACAGCCCCATGCAGGTCGGACTCGCTTTCCTGCCTGCGAACCTCATCATGGCGACGTGCTCGCTCGGGCTGTCGGCCTGGGTGGTGCTGCGCTTTGGCATACGCCCGACCTTGGGGGCCGGCCTGTTGATGGCGGCACTCGGCCTCGCCTGGTTCGCCCTGGCACCCGTGCAAGGACAGTTCATCCCGCATGTGCTGCCGGGCATGCTGCTGCTGGGGGTGGGCGCGGGCATCGCCCTCAACCCGTTGCTGCTCGCCGCGATGGGCGAGGTGAACCCGGAAGATTCCGGGCTTGCCTCGGGTGTGGTCAATACCGCCTTCATGATGGGCGGGGCGCTGGGGCTGGCCGTGCTCGCGAGCCTTGCCGACGCACGCACCGGTGCCTTGCTCGCCAGCGGCCGCACCCTCGCGGACGCACTGCATGGCGGTTACCGGCTGGCCTTTGCCGCAGCGGCATGCGCAGCACTGGTGGCTGCGGCACTGGGAAGCTTTGCACTGCGGCCAGCAGCCGCGCCCCCGGCCACGCTGGGCGGCGCGCCGCTGGCCCATTGAATTATTTTGCTATTGTTTATATAGCTGTATGCGCTTATGTATAAAGCGCTATCGTCTTATTTTCTATAAAATTTCGCTGCCTGCAGCGTCCTGCGCTGCGCCGTGCTGTCCTGGCCCGCGCACTGCAGCGTTCCACACACTGCGCCTTTTCTTGCACGCAAGGCACCCCATCTGCGCAGCGTGGCCACCTGCGCATGGGTGGCGCCCAACCAGGAGTTCGCCATGTCTTCCCCTACTGCCCCTGTCACCGCCTCCCCCATCCTGCAAAGCCAGCCGCTCGGTCCGCTGTGGCCCACGCTGGACCCGTTCCTGTTCTGCGCCCACCACGACGACGCTTACCCTGCCGGCAACGCCGAGCGCGGTCCGGCGGTGCCGCTCGAAGGCCGCCAAATTGGCAGCGACTTCAGCCGCAAGGACGGCTGGAGCATGTACCACGGCGACGTGGTGCCGGGCTTCCCCGGCCACCCGCACCGGGGCTTCGAGACCGTGACCCTGGTGCGCAAGGGCCTGATCGACCACGCCGATTCGCTGGGCGCGGCAGCGCGCTTTGGCGGCGGCGACGTGCAGTGGGTGACCGCCGGGCGCGGCATCCAGCATTCCGAGATGTTCCCGCTGCTGGACACCACCCAGCCCAACCCGCTGGAACTGTTCCAGATCTGGCTGAACCTGCCCGCGCAGAGCAAGATGGTGGCGCCGCACTTCACCATGCTGTGGCGCGAATCGATCCCGCGCCTGGTGCACCGCGACGACGCCGGCCGCGCAACGACCGTGACCGTCGTGGCCGGAGCGCTCCCCGGTGCGGGCGCCCCCCTGCCGCCACCGCCCGAATCCTGGGCAGCACAAGCGAATGGCGACGTGGCCATCTGGACGCTCAAGCTGGAACCCGGCGCGCGCTGGACACTGCCCGCCGCAGCCGGCGCTGGCACGCGGCGCATGCTGTACTTCTTTGCCGGCGCCAGCCTGCGCATCGGCGAAGCAGAGCAGCGCAGCCACGCCGCGCTGGAAGTCGTGGCCGGTCAGGACTGGCTGCTGGAGAACACCGGTGCCGACACCGTGGAATGCCTGCTGCTGCAAGGCCGGCCGATTGGCGAGCCCGTGGCGCAGTACGGCCCGTTTGTGATGAACACGCAGCAGGAAATCATGCAGGCCATGCAGGACTACCGCCGCACCCAGTTCGGCGGCTGGCCCTGGGAGTCGAGTGACCCTGTGCACGGCAGCGAGGCCAGGCGCTTTGCGCGCTACCCGGGTGCGGCGCAGGACGAGCTGCCGGACGATCGGCCCGAGGCGCCGGCTGCTGCCTGAAGGCGCGGCACAACCCTGCCGTGGGGTTCAGGGACAATCCTGGTCCGCACCACCGCGCGCGCTGTACGGCGCGCGCTTTTTTCCCTTTTTCCATCTCCCTCCGCAAGAGACCCCATGAACATCGCCAAGGACACCGCCGTCACCCTCAGCTACCAGCTCACCACGCCCGCGGGCAAGCCGCTCGACAAGGGCAACCTGTCGTACCTGCACGGTGGCTATGAAAACATCTTCCCCAAGGTGGAAGCCGCGCTGGACGGCCAGGCCGTGGGGTTTGCGACAACGCTTGATCTGGCGGTGGAAGACGCCTTTGGCGCGCGCGACGAATCGCTGGTGCGCAGCATTCCGAAATCCGAATTCCCGCCCGGCGTGAAGGTCGGCGGCCAGCTGCAAGGCCCAGGCCCCGACGGCCAGCCGCAGATGTTCAACGTGGTCAAGATCAAGGGCCCCGAGGTGCATCTCGATGGCAACCACCCGCTGGCCGGCCAGGCGCTGCGGTTTGGCTGCAAGGTGACCGGCGTGCGCGCTGCGAGCGCCGAGGAGATCCAGCACCGCCACGTCCACGGCGACCACGGCCACCACCATTGAGCGCGCGCTCCGCTTGGACAGCCACCCGGCGTTGCACTGAACACTGAGCGCCGCTATGCAGCTCAAGACGGTCTTCACAGCCGGCGTGGTGATGCTGGTGGCGTTCTTCGCCATCGAGTCCATCCGCACCAGCTATTCGCCCCAGCACGCCAGCGCTCCGGCGCTGGCAACGCAGGTGGCCCTGGAAGTCCCGGCGCAGGGCCCCACCGACAAGCCGGCATTTGCCTTCAAGGGCTTTCAGATCAAGCCACTGGCGCGCTTTGCCATCGACGCCAAGGTGCTCTCGCGCGAAGACTATTACCTGGACCGGGAGGCCGAGCTTGCGCCAATAGACCTGGCACTGGGCTGGAAACGCATGGCCGACCCGGCGGTATACCGCCAGCTCGACATCAGCCAGGGGCGGCGCTGGTACTTCTACCGCTGGCAGGGCGCACCGCCGATTCCGGTGCAGGAAATCGTCGAATCCTCGGCCAACATGCACCTGATTCCGGCCAACGCCGCCGTCGAGAAGACGCTCGGCAAAGCGCGCGAGGGGGCCTCCGTCCGTCTCACGGGGTTCCTGGTCCAGGCCACCAACGCTGGCGGCTGGCGCTGGACCAGCTCGCTCACGCGCTCGGACTCCGGAGCGGGCTCCTGCGAACTGGTGTTTGTGGAGAGCGCGCAAGTCGAAAATTAACAGGAATCGCCCGGTGCGGGCGGGCGCTTCTCCAGCAGGTGCACCAGGATGTGCAGCAGGCGATTGGCGGGCGTGGCGATGCCCAGGGCCTCGCCCCGGCGCACGATGAATCCATTGATGTGGTCGATCTCGGTGTGCCGACCCCGCGCCAGGTCCTGCGCGGTGGACGATACCTGGCCTGGCATGGACGCGGCAAGCGGCAGCACTGCCTCGGCCGTTCCCTCGGGCAGAACGATGCCGCTGGCATGTGCCACGGCCAGGCACTCCTGCACGATGTCGTCCATCATCCGGGGCACATCCAGGTCGGGACGGTTGACGATCTGACCGTAAGGCTGGCCGGTGATGGCGGACAGCGGGTTGTAAACGCAGTTCAGCACCAGCTTGGCCCAGAGGGCACCGGCCACGTTGTCCGACATCTGGACCGGAATGCCCGCGGCAGCAAAAGTAGTCGCCAGTTGCTCGCTGGTCGGCGAAGCCGCCAACACCAGTTCACCACGGCCAAAGTGCTGCACATGCCCAGGCCCCGCCATCGCGGCCGCCACATAGACCACCGCAGGCAGCACCGGGCGCTGCAGCGTCGCCTGCAAGCGCTCGGCGTTGTCCACGCCGTTTTGCAGGCTCAGCACGGTGGCGCCACCCGCCAGATAGGGCGCCATGGCCCGGCCCGCGCTTTCGGTGTCGGTGGACTTGACGCAGAACAGCACGCACTGGGCGCCGCGCACCGCAGCGGCCTCGGTGTCGGCCTGCAGCCGCACGTGCTCCTGAAAATGCAGGGTATCCAGCCACAGGCCGTGCTCGCGCACCGCCTGCACATGGGCCGCGCGCGCCACCAGCACCACCTCATGTCCGGCGCGCGCGAGCATGCCGCCGTAGTAGCAGCCGACGGCACCTGCACCCATCACGGCGATTTTCATGGCAGAGCCCCTTTCACACAGCGCAGCAGGCAAGGAAAGACAAGTAAGGCGGCCATCATGCGGATAGTCTAGCGATCATGGACAAAGCGATGTGCAGTGCGATTTTCAAGGCGCTCTAGTGTCCTGGAGCGGCAGAAAGCGCGGCGCGGGCGCTACGTCCAGGCCCGCGCCCGCCGTATGCACATAGGTCCCCCGGGCCACGTTGTGCGGGTGCTCGGCCGCCTGCGCCACGCTCAGTACCGGCGCAAAGCACACGTCCGTGCCTTCCAGCAAGGCATCCCAGTGCGCGCGCGGCTGGCTGGCAAAGAGGGCCGTCAGGCGGTCTTTGAGGGCAGGCCAGGTGCGCGGGTCGAACTGGCGCCCCCGGTCCACATCATCGAGCCCGAGCTTTTGCAGGAGCAGTGCGTAGAACTGCGGCTCCAGCGCGCCCAGCGTGATGCAGCCGCCGTCGGCGCAGCGGTACACGTCGTAGAAGGGCGAATCGTGGAACGGGCTCGGTTGCGGGCCGTCCAATTGGCCGCTGCCGCGAATCCATTGCGCAATGCCGCCCAGCATGGCCACGATGTCGACAATGGCGGCATCCACCACGCGGCCCTGGCCACTGGTCCTGGCTTCCAGGATGGCGCAGACCATGCCAAACGCCAGGCCCAGCGCTCCGCCCGCGTCGCCCACCACCGTGGGCGGCACGATGGGCCGCTCGCCGCGGTGCGCCGAGAGCGAGAGCATGCCGGTCAGCGCCACGTAGTTCAGGTCGTGCCCGGCCGCCTGCGCCAGCGGGCCGCTCTGGCCCCAGCCGGTCATGCGGCCGTAGACGATACGCGGGTTGGCCTTGGCGCAGTCCGCCGGGCCCAGGCCCAGGCGCTCCATCACGCCGGGGCGGTTGCCTTCGATCAGCGCATCGGCCTGGGCCACCAGGGCCAGGGCCTCGGCGCGGGCGGCGCCCTGCTTGAGGTCGAGCAGCACCACGGTTTTGCCGCGCCGCAGGGGGTTGTCGCCACTGCCGCCGAGCTGCGCCGCCACGGCGCCCTGTTGCGGGCGGGCAATCACCGTGACCTCGGCGCCCATGTCGGCCAGCATGCGCCCGGCCAGCGGGCCGGGGCCAATGCCTTCGAATTCGACGATGCGGATGCCGGCGAGGGGGGAAGCCAGCGGCCCGCTCATGTGCCCAGTCTCCTTGCAATCAAGTCTTTCATGATTTCCGTCGTGCCTCCATAAATGCGTTGAATGCGGGCATCAGCATACAGGCGGGCAATCGGGTACTCGGCCATGTAGCCATAGCCGCCGAAGAGCTGAAGGCATTCGTCGGTCACCTTGCCCTGCTGCTCGGTGCACCACCACTTGGCCATGTAGGCGGCTTCGTCGTCCAACGTGCCGTCGAGCAGGCGCTGGATGCAGTCGTTCACGAAACTGCGCACCACATGGGCCAGGGTGGCGCATTCGGCCAGCTTGAAGCGGGTGTTCTGGAAGTCGAACACGCTCTGTCCAAAGGCTTTGCGGCCCTTGGTGTACTCCACCGTCAATTCGACGGCCCGCTCGATCACCGCCGCAGCGGGCACGGCCAGCAGCAGGCGCTCGTAGGGCAGCTGGCTCATCAGCTGGCGAAAGCCTTGGCCTTCCTGCCCGCCGAGCAACTGGTCCGCTTTCAGGCGCACGCCGTCAAAGAACAGCTCGGCGGTGTCCGACGCATGCTGGCCCAGCTTCTCCAGCCGCCTGCCGACACGAAAGCCGGGCAGGTTTTCGGTCTCCAGCACCACCAGCGAGACACCGCTGCTGCCCGGCCCGCCGGTGCGCACGGCGACCACCAGCAAGTTGGCAGTGAAGCCGTTGGTGATGAAGGTTTTGGCACCGTCGATCACATAGTGGCCACCGTCTTTGCTGGCCTTGGTGCGCAGCGCTTTCAGATCGGAGCCACAGCCGGGCTCGGTCAGTGCGATACCCGCGAGCATCTCTCCGCTGGCCAGGCGCGGCAGCCAGCGCTGCTTTTGTTCCTCGGTGCCGTAGTCCAGGATGTAATGCGCGGCAATGGTGTGCACGGCCGTGTTGGCGGGCACTTCGGCGCGGGCCAGTTCGTCCTGCACCACCAGCTGGTAGGCCAGGTTGGCGCCTGCGCCGCCATACGCCTCGGGCATCTCGGGCAGCAGAAAACCCAGCTCGCCAAACGGGCGCCAGACCTCGCGCGGGATGAAGCCCTGGCGGCGCCAGCCGTCCAGGTGCGGCACCAGCTCGTTGGCGATGAAACGCCTGGCCTGTTCTCTGAACGCCTCGATGTCTTCATCCATCCAGGCGTGGCGATGCAGTTGGGGCAGCAGGCTCATGGCATCAAATCCCCGTCAGGCCACCGCTGCACATCAGCGTCTGGCCGCTCACATAGTCGGATTCGGGGATGCACAGCAGGTACACGGCCCCCGCTGCCTCGTCGGGCGTGCCGCCACGGCCCAGCGGAATCGAGCGTTCCATGGCCGCCATCAGGTCGGGATTGACGCCCACCTTGATCTCGCGGCCATCGATGTTCTCGGTGGCGTCGCTGTCCGCGCTCACCGTCAAGCGCGTCTTGATGAAGCCGTAGGCCACGCAGTTGACGGTCACGTTCATGCGGCCCCATTCCTTGGCCAGCGTCTGCGTCATGCCGACAATGCCGGCCTTGGCCGTGGAGTAGTTGGTCTGGCCGGCGTTGCCGAACAGGCCGGCCACCGACGAGATGTTGACCACCTTGCGCACCACGCTCTTACCGGCTTCCTTTTCCTGCTTGGAGAGCGCACGGATGACGGGCTGCGCGGCGCGCAGGATGCGAAACGGCGCCGTCAGGTGCACATCGAGCATGGCGTACCACTGCTCGTCGGTCATCTTCTGCACCACGTTGTCCCAGGTGTAGCCCGCGTTGTTGACGATGATGTCCAGGCCCTTGAATGCGCTCACCGCCGTGCCGATGAAGCGCTCGGCAAAATCGGGCGCGGTCACGCTGCCAATGCAGGCCACGGCCTGCCCACCGGCAGCGCGGATGGCCGCGACGACTTCTTGCGCGGGGGCTTCGTCGAGGTCATTGACGACGACATGCGCGCCTTCGCTGGCGAGCTTGAGCGCGATGGAGCGGCCGATGCCGCGGCCCGAGCCGGTGATGAGGGCGACCTTGCCTTCGAGTTTCTTTGTCATGGGGTTCCTTGTGTGGGTTCAGGCCAGCGCCACGAGGGCCTCGCCGACGATTTTGGTTTGGCCAAACTGGTTGGCACTGGTGAGTTCAATGCGCACGCAGTGCTCGCCGTTGTGCTCGAGCTTCTCGACGATGCGGCCGCTGCAGCGCATGGCGTTGCCCAGGTGCGTGATGCCCTGAAAACGTGCATTGAATGTGCGCAACTGGCTTTGCGGCGCCCACGCGGTGACCACGCGGCCCAGCCAGGCCATGCCCAACATGCCTTGGGCAAACACATCGGGCATGCCGGCGCGGCGGGCGACATCGATATCGATGTGCATGGGGTTGTGGTCGCCCGACGCCCCGGCAAACAGCGCCAGCGTGGTGCGGTCGACCGGTGGCGGTTGCAGGTCGGGCAGGGTGTCGCCGACCTGGATCTGCGCGAACGTAGGTGTCTTGAATGTCATGGCGTTCTCCTGTCAGTGGCGAACCACGAGCACCGTGCGCATCTCGGCCACGAGTTCGTTCTTCTGATTGGTGGCGCGGGAGGTCTTGACGACAAATTCCAGGGCGCCATTTTTCTTGTCATAGATATCGCCGATTTCGGAGCGCACCGTGATGGTGTCGCCCGCGCAGGCGCTGCGGTGGTAGGTGAAGCTCTGTTCACCGTGCAGCAGTTTGGCGATGGGCACGTCCAGCAGGGTCAACAGCGTGTCGGTGGCCCCCGAATCGAGTTCCGCGCCAAAGAGGAAGGTGGGCGGAGCCGGCAGGTCGGCGTAGCCCGCCGATTGCGCGGCCTGCACGTCGGTGTACTCGGGCGCGGTTTCGCCAATGGCCTTGGCAAAAAAGCGCAGGCGGCTGCGGTCCAGCGCCATTTCGGACGGTGGCAGTGCATGGCCAATCCATTTCTTGTCAATCATGTCAGCGCTCCGCTTCAAACTCTTTCATACAGGGTGACGACGCAGGCGCCGCCCAGACCCAGGTTGTGCTGCAGCGCCAGGCGCGCACCATCCACCTGGCGTTGCTCGGCTGTGCCGCGCAGCTGGTGCGTGAGCTCAAAGCACTGCGCCAGACCCGTGGCGCCCAGTGGGTGGCCTTTGCTCAGCAAGCCGCCCGAAGGGTTGGTGACGACCTTGCCGCCGTAGGTGTTGTCGCCGTCGTGGACAAACTTTTCAGCACCGCCCACGGGGCACAGGCCCAGGGCCTCGTAGCTGAGCAGTTCGTTCTGCGCAAAGCAGTCGTGCAGCTCGACCACGTCGATGTCCTGCGGGCCGATGCCTGCCGCCTCGTATACCTGCTGGACGGCGTCGCGGGCCATGCTGAAACCGACCACTTCGCGCATGTCGCGGGCTTCGAAGGTGACGGGCTTGTCGGTCGTCATCGCCTGCGCCTTGATACGTACGCGCTGGTCCAGGCCATGCTTCTGGGCGAAGGCGGCCGAGCACACGATGGCAGCGGCTGCGCCGCAGGTGGGCGGGCAGGCCATCAGGCGGGTCAGCACGCCGGGCCACAGCATCTTGGCGTCCATCACCTCCTGCTCGGTGACCACGGTGCGAAACACCGCCAGCGGGTTGTTGGCGGCGTGGCGGCTGGCTTTGGCGCGGATCTTGGCAAAGGTGGAAAGCGGCGTACCGAACTCGTCCATGTGCGCTTTTCCTGCGCCAGCAAAGTAGCGCAGTGCCAGTGGCAGATCGGACTGCACGAGTTCGTCGGTGGCAGCGTCGAACCGCTCGAACGGGCTGGGGCGGTCATTGAACACGGCGCCCAGGGCCCCCGGGTTCATGTGTTCGAAACCCAGCGCCAGCACGCAGTCGGCGGCGCCACTGGCCACGGCCTGGCGCGCCAGGAACAACGCGGTCGAACCGGTAGAACAGTTGTTGTTGACGTTGACCACGGGAATGCCGGTCATGCCCACCTCGTACAGCGCGCGCTGGCCGGAGGTGGAGTCGCCATACACATAGCCGACATAGGCCTGCTGCACTTGGTCGTAGCGGACCCCTGCATCTTGCAGGGCCGCGCGGGTGGCATGCGCCGCCATCTGGGGGTAGGGCTCGTTGGCGCCCGGCTTGGTGCATGGGATCATGCCGACCCCGCATACGAATACATCACGGCTCATGAAAGTCTCCTGGATCACAAGGGAAAGTGGTTATGCGACACCGCGCTCGCGGCCTTTCCAGAAGGGCTCGCGCAGTTTGGTTTTGAGAATTTTTCCGGCTCCCGTCATCGGCAGCGCATCCACGAACGCAACGCTGCGCGGGCTCTTGTAACCAGCGATCAAGATCTTGCAGTGCGCAATGATTTCTTCGGCGGTCACCTGCTGCCCAGGCGCGAGCACCACCACCGCATGCACGGCCTCGCCCCACTGCGGTTCGGGAATGGCAATCACCGCGCTCATCACCACCGCCGGGTGTTTGGCCAGGGCGTTTTCGACCTCGGCCGAGAAGACGTTCTCGCCACCGGTCTTGATCATGTCCTTGATGCGATCGACCACGGTGACGAAACCGTCCTCGTCCATGCGACCTCCGTCGCCGGTGTGCATCCAGCCGTCGCGCAGCGCAGCAGCCGTGAGTTCAGGCTGATTCCAGTAGCCCATCATCACGTTGGGGCCGCGCACGATGATCTCGCCCACCGTGCCGCGCGGCACTTCGTTTCCTTCGCCATCGACGATCTTGGCTTCGGTGCAAAACGTGGCGCGGCCAGAGCAACCCAGCTTGCCCAGGTGCCGGTTTTCTTCTGCCAGGTAAGTCGACGGCAAGATGGTGCCCACAGGCGAGAGCTCGGTCATGCCGAAGCCCTGGAACACCTCGGCCTGGGGAATCGCTTTTTGAGCACGCAGCAGCAAGGCATCGGGCAGCGCCGAGGCGCCGTAGAACACGGTGCGCAGGGAGCTCAGGTCGCGGTGCGGGCCCATGCTGGGATGGTCCAGCATCATCTGGATCATGGTGGGCACCAGGCACAGGTTGGTCACGCGGTGCTGCTCGATGGTGTCGAGCACCTTGGCCGGGTCAAACGCCGGGATGATGGAATGCGTATTGCCTTCCACCCAGTGCGGGAACGCCAGGCCCATGTCGGCCAGGTGGAACATGGGCGCAGCGTGCAGGTAGGTGCCCCCCGGGCGCGCCAGGCCTTCGGCCCGCACCGCCAGGCCCGAGCTGCACAGGTTGTTGTGGCTCAGCATCACGCCCTTGGGGAAGCCCGTGGTGCCGCCGGTATAAAAAATGCCCGCCAGGTCATTCCCCCGGCGCAGCGCGTCAGCCACTGGTGCAGTCTGCGCCACCAATGCTTCGTAGCCGTGCATGCCCTCGGGCGTTTCGCCATCGCCACAGTAGATGAACTCGCGCAGCGTGGTCGATTCACGCCGGAACTGTGCCACCATGCCCTTGAAGGTTTCATCCACCAGCAGAACGGTCGAGCCCGAATCTTCCAGTGAATACAGGATTTCTGCGGGCGACCAGCGGATGTTGCAAGGATTGAGTACCGCCCCCGCCCAGGGCACGGCCATCTGGTATTCCAGGTAGCGCTCGGAGTTGAGCGACAGCATGGCCACGCGGTCGCCGCTCTGCACGCCGAGCTTTTGCAGCGCTCCGGCAAAACGCGCCACACGATCGGCAAACTCGCCAAAAGTGCGTGTCTGCTCGCCCCAGCGCACAGCGATGCGGTGGGGGTGCTGTTGCACCGAGCGGTGCAGGCTTTGGGTCAGGTACATGGGGTTTGTCTCCTAAAGTGGAAGGGCATCAGCAACGCTTTTCTTCTCGGCCCATGGTACAAACCAGGTGCCTTTCGGGCGATGGCAACAGGCACCGTTCTGATGGCAGAACACCTCACAATCCCCTCGGTAGGCGAGTGTCCGTGCATGCTTTCTCCTCCATCGAGCATTCCCATCGTTTTCGTGCACAGCATGCTGGCCGGCTTGGCAGCGGCGAAGCAGCCGACGCAGGAGTGGCTGGCTGCGGCTGGCATTGCGCCGGCTTTGCTGGACCACCCGTCTGCCCGCGTCACGGCCGATCAGTACGCGCGCCTGCTGCAGGTGCTGATGGAACGATCGGGGGATGAAGCCCTGGGGTTTCTTTCCCGTCCTCTGCGGCCGGGCACACTGGCCTTGCTGGCTCGCAGCACGCTGGGCGCGGGCACCCTGGGCGTGGCGCTGCGGCGACTGGTGCGCGCCTTTGGACTGGTGCAGGATGACCTGTGCATGGACCTCCTGCACGAAGGGAGCCTGAGCGCGGTAGCGCTGCGTCCTGCCAACCCCACAGCGGCCTACCCGGTCTTTTTGCACGAACTGATGCTGCGCGTGTTCTGGCGCCTGCTGGCCTGGCTGGCCGGTGGACGCCTGCCGGTGCATCGCTTTGACTTCGCCTTCCCGCGCCCGCCCCACGCCAGCAGTTACGCGCAGCTGTTTCCAGGGAACGTGGTGTTCGACCAACCCTGCTGCGCATTCTGGTTCGACAGCCGACGCCTGCAAACGCCCGTGCGGCGCGACGAGGCGGCGCTGCGAAGCTTCCTGGCCGAAGCCCAGACCCAGATCATCATTCCCCGCCGCGGTGAAGGCTCCCTGCCCGCACGGGTGCGCGCCCACCTGCTGCGGGAGCAGCCCCATTGGTCCAGCCTCGCATCGTGCGCTGCGGCATTGAACATGGCCGTCTCCACCTTGCAGCGCCGCCTGGCCGAAGAGCACACCTCGTTTCGCGCCGTCAAGGACAGCCTGCGGCGCGACATGGCCATTGCGCGGCTCAACAGCAGCCAGGTTCCATTGGCGGTGCTGGCAGGCGAACTGGGGTTTTCCGACAGCGCCGCCTTCCAGCGCGCGTTCAAGGGATGGACCGGCGTACCACCGGGCAGCTACCGACACCCGGAGCAAGGGTAGCCATCGAGCGGCGCGCGCCCCGCCGCCCTGGGTGGCCCACCCGTTTCAGAGTGCGGCTTCGAGAATCGCCCGGCTGATTTCTGGCGTGATGGCGCGCTGCTCGCCCAGCTTGACCATGCCGTGCTCGGTCAGGGCCTTCACTACCGCATCCACCGCCTCACCGCCCAATTGGTAGGCCGATAGCCGGGTAGGAATGCCCACGCTTTCAAAGAACTGCGCCGTGCGGGCAATGGCCGCGTCGATGCGCTCGTCGTCGCTGCCCTCGGTGATCTGCCAGACGCGCGCGGCGTACTGCAGCAGCTTCTCGCGCTTGGCCTCACGCCGTGCCTGCATCACCTGCGGCAGCACGATGGCCAGCGTGCGCGCGTGGTCGATGCCGTAGAGCGCGGTCAGCTCGTGGCCGATCATGTGGGTGGCCCAGTCCTGCGGCACACCGGCGCCGATCAGGCCGTTGAGGGCCAGCGTGGCCGTCCACATCAGGTTGGCGCGGTTGTCGTAGTCGGGCTCGCCTTCCTGCATGGCGCGCGGCGCCAGCTCGACCAGGGTCTGCAGCAGGCCCTCGGCAAAGCGGTCCTGCGCCGGGGCGTTCACGGGGTAGGTGAGGTACTGCTCCATGGTGTGCACAAAGGCGTCCACCAGTCCATTGGCGATCTGCCGCACGGGCAGGGTGTAGGTCTTGGTCGGGTCGAGCACCGAGAACCGTGGAAAGCAATGCGGGCTCGAAAACGAGAGCTTGGCATGCGTCGCCTTACGCGTCACCACGCCGCCGTTGTTCATTTCCGATCCGGTGGCGGGCAGCGTGAGCACCGCGCCCATGGGCAGCGCGCGGGCAATGTTGCTGCCGCGCTTTTCCAGGATGCTCCACGTGTCGCCCTCGAACGGCACGGCGGCGGCAACGAACTTGCTGCCGTCGAGCACCGAGCCGCCGCCCACGGCAAGCAGGAAATCGATGCGCTCGGCACGGGCCAGGTCCACGGCGCGCGAGAGCGTCTCGTAGCTGGGGTTGGGCTCGATGCCGCCAAACTCGAACACCGTGCGCTCGCCCAGCGCCGCCAGCACTTCAGCGAGCGTTCCGGTGCTGCGCGCGCTGCCGCCGCCGTAGAGCACCAGCACGCGCGCGTCCTGGGGGACGAATGGGCCGATTTCGGCAATCTTTCCGGCACCAAAAAGGATGCGGGTGGGGTTGTAGAAGTTGAAATTGAGCATGGTAGGGGCCGCTTGCAGGAAGAGAAACGGGGATTGGAACCTGCCATGCTATTGCGTCCCTGCCGATTCTTCTGTAACGCAGCCGACAAGCCCCCTTGGGCAGCACGCGTACCAGGATCGAGTGGGTCCGCCCTGCCGGGTGCACCGCAAAAAAACCCGCGCGAAGGCGGGTTTGTGGTGCAACGGGACGAGCGCTTATTTGGCGGCCACCACGCGGACCATGTCCAGGCACTTGTTCGAATAGCCCCATTCGTTGTCGTACCAGGCGACCACTTTGAGGAAGGTGTCGTCCAGCGCAATGCCGGCGTCGGCGTCGAACACGCTGGTGCACGATTCACCGCGGAAGTCGGTGGCGACCACCTTGTCTTCGGTGTAGCGCAGGATGCCCTTCAAGGGGCCTTCGGCCTGGGCCTTCATCTCGGCGCAGATTTCCTTGTACGTGGCGGGCTTTTCCAGCTCCACGGTCAGGTCCACCACCGACACATCCGAGGTGGGCACGCGGAACGACATGCCGGTGAGCTTCTTGTTGAGCGCGGGAATCACCACGCCCACCGCCTTGGCCGCGCCGGTGCTGCTGGGGATGATGTTTTCCAGAATGCCGCGGCCGCCGCGCCAGTCCTTGTTGCTCGGGCCGTCCACGGTTTTCTGCGTGGCGGTGGCAGCATGTACCGTCGTCATCAAACCGCGCTTGATGCCCCACTTGTCGTGCAGCACCTTGGCCACGGGGGCCAGGCAGTTGGTGGTGCACGAGGCGTTGGAGACGATGGTCTGGCCCGCGTAAGTGCCATGGTTCACGCCGAACACGAACATGGGCGTGTCGTCCTTGGAGGGTGCCGACATCATGACCTTTTTGGCGCCTGCATCCAGGTGCTTCTGCGCGGCTTCCTTGGTCAGGAACAGGCCGGTGGCTTCGATGACGACGTCGGCGCCAACTTCGTTCCACTTCAGGTTGGCCGGGTCGCGCTCCTGCGTCAGGCGGATCGTCTTGCCGTTGACGACGAGGTGCTTGCCTTCCACCGACACCTCGCCCTTGAAGGGGCCGTGCACGCTGTCGTACTTGAGCATGTAGGCGAGGTAGTCAGGCTCCAGCAGGTCGTTGATGCCCACCACTTCGATGTCGGAAAAATTCTGCACCGCAGCGCGGAACACCATGCGGCCGATGCGGCCGAAACCATTGATACCAATCTTGATCGCCATAGCTCAGTCTCTCCAGGGTTGGATTGCCAAAAATTATTTGCGTTTGAGGGCCGCCAGCACCGTCGCGGCGACGTTCTCTTCGGTGAAACCGAAGTGCTTGAACAGCACCGGGGCGGGAGCCGATTCACCATAGGTGTCGATGCCGATCACTGCTGCGCAGCCGTACTTCCACCAGCCGCTGGTGACGCCCATTTCCACCGCGATGCGCGGCACGCCCGTGGGCAACACGGCTTTCTTGTACTTCACGTCTTCGCGGTCGAAGGCGGTGGTGCTGGGCATGGAGACCACGCGCACCGGGATCTTCTTGGCAGCCAGCAGGCGCTGCGCCTTGAGCGCGAGCTGCACTTCGGAGCCGGTGGCAATGATGACCGCCTTGGCCTTTTTCTTCAGGCCCACGTCGGCCGGCTCGGAGAGCACATAGGCGCCGCGCGAGATGTCGCCCAGGTTGCGCTTGGGCGCCAAAGCGGAAAGGTGTTGCAGGTTCTGGCGGGAGAGCAGCAGCGCCGTCGGCTTGTCGCGGTTGGACAGCGCCACGCTCCAGGCCACGGTGGTTTCTGCGGTATCGGCCGGGCGCCACACGTCGAGGTTGGGAATCAGCCGCAGGCTGGCAGCGTGCTCGATGGACTGGTGCGTGGGCCCATCCTCGCCCAGGCCGATGGAATCGTGCGTGAACACGTGGATCACGCGCTGCTTCATCAGCGCCGCCATGCGGATGGCGTTGCGGCTGTAGTCGCTGAAGGTGAGGAAGGTGCCGCCGTAGGGGATAAAACCGCCATGCAGCGCAATGCCGTTCATCACCGCCGCCATGCCGAATTCGCGCACGCCATAGTTGATGTGGCGACCGATCTGGCCGTCTTCGGTCTTGGCGACAGCACCCTTGGCGTCCATACGCAGCGCTGGCGTGGATTTGGTGTTGGTCAGGTTGGAGCCTGTCAGGTCGGCGCTGCCGCCCAGCAGCTCGGGCAGCTTGGCGGTGAAGGCTTCGAGCGCGATCTGGCTGGCCTTGCGGCTGGCGACGGTGTCGCCCTTGGTGTGGGCCTCGACCACCGCATCGACGGCGGTTTGCGCGAAGTGCTTGGGCAGGTCGCCGGCCATGCGGCGCTCGAACTCGGCCGCCAGCTCGGGGAAGGCGGCGCGGTAGGCGGCAAAGCGCTGGTTCCATTCGGCCTGCGCCTGGGCGCCGGCCTCCTTGGCGTTCCAGTCGGCATAAACCTCGGCAGGGACCTCGAACGGCGCATAGGGCCAGTTGAGCGCGGCGCGGGTGAGGGCAATTTCTTCGGCACCCAATGGCTCGCCGTGTGCCTTGGACGTGTTGGCGCGGTTGGGCGAGCCCTTGCCGATGTGCGTCTTGCAGACGATGAGCGTGGGTTTGGCGCTTTGCGCACGGGCCTTGGCAATCGCTTTGTCCACGGCGTCGGCGTCGTGGCCATCGACCGGGCCAATCACGTTCCAGCCACAGGCCTCGAAACGCTTGGGCGTGTTGTCGATGAACCAGGGCGCCACCTGGCCATCAATCGAAATGCCGTTGTCGTCGTACAGCGCCACCAGCTTGGACAAGCGCCAGGCGCCGGCCAGTGCCACGGCCTCGTGGCTGATGCCTTCCATCAGGCAGCCGTCGCCCAGCATCACGTAGGTGTGGTGGTCGACGACGGTGTGGCCGGCCTGGTTGAATTCGGCTGCCAGGAGCTTTTCGGCCAGCGCCATGCCCACGGCGTTGGTCAGGCCCTGGCCCAGTGGGCCGGTGGTCGTTTCCACGCCCGGCGTCACGCCGACTTCGGGGTGGCCTGCCGTTTTGCTGTGCAACTGGCGGAAGTTCTTGAGCTCCTGGATCGGCAGGTCGTAGCCTGTGAGGTGCAACAGCGCATAGAGCAGCATGGACCCGTGGCCGTTCGAGAGCACGAAGCGGTCCCGGTCGGCCCAGTGCGGGTCTTGCGGGTTGTGGCGCAGGTGCCGGCCCCACAACGCAACCGCCATATCGGCCATGCCCATGGGCGCGCCGGGGTGGCCGGAATTGGCTTGTTGCACAGCATCCATTGCGAGTGCGCGGATCGCATTCGCCATTTGTTCAGAATTGGCCATCGGGGCGGGTCCGGTCAGGACGGTCATGAGGGGAAACCCCAGATTTTAACGGCCCGCCTTGAATGGGCTCCCCACAGCGGCCTCTGCACTGCCGCGCGATGCACTAGAGTGCCAGGCGTGACCCTCCTCTTGCCCCCCTCATTTCCTTCGTCCGCAGGCGCGGCGGCGGCACGCGGCCACGGTGCCGAACAAGCCCCTGCCCTGCTGCTGGCGGCCGGCCGCGGCGAGCGCATGCGCCCGCTGACCGACACCACACCCAAGCCCCTGCTGCCGGTCCACGGCCAGCCGCTGCTGGCCTGGCACCTGCAGGCGCTGGCGCGTGCCGGGGTGCCGCGCGTGGTCATCAACACCGCCTGGCTGGGCGAGAAGATTGCGCAGCAATTTGGAAGTGTTTTCGGCCGCCAAGGCAATGCAGATAAGCGCAAGCAGCTATCAATTTTATATTCCGAGGAAGGCCGTGATTTCGGCGGTGCGCTGGAAACCGCAGGCGGCATTGCGCGCGCCCTGCCGCTGCTGGACGCCGACGTGTTCTGGCTGGCGGCGGGCGATGTGTTCATGCCCGGGTTCCGCTTCGACGCCGCGGCCGTGCGCACCTTTCGCACCAGCGGCGCACTGGCGCGCCTGTGGCTGGTACCCAACCCGGCGCACAATCCGCGCGGCGATTTTGGTCTGTCGGACACCGGCTTGGCTTTGAGCCTGCCGGACGGCAACCCGCAGCCCCGCTACACCTACAGCACCGTCGCCTTGCTGCACCGCGATCTGTTGGCCCCGCCGTGGTGCGACATCGCGCCCGGCAACCCGCAAGGGGTGCGCGCAGCGCTGGCGCCACTGCTGCGCCGGGCTATGGACAATGGCCGGGTACAGGCTGAACTTCACACTGGCCGCTGGGTCGATGTAGGCACACCGCAGCGCCTGGCCGACCTCAACGCCGAAACCTTTTCACCATGACCCTCACCCCGCCCCCCTCTTTGTATGCCGAGCGCCGCGCGCGCCTGGCGGCCCAGCTCGGCCCTGGCGGCGTGGCCATCGTGCCCACCGCGCCCGAGCGCCAGCGCAACCGCGACAGCGACTTCCCCTACCGGCACGACAGCTACTTTTATTACCTCACGGGCTTTACCGAACCCCATGCCTGGCTGGTGCTGACCGCCGAGGGCCAGAGCACCCTGTTCTGCCAGCCCAAAGACCTGGAACGCGAAATCTGGGACGGCTACCGCCTGGGCCCCGACGCTGCCGTGGCCGCCCTGGGGGTGGATGCAGCGCTGCCCGTGGGCGAGCTTGATGCGCGCCTGCCCCGTTTGCTGGAAAACCGCGAGCGCGTGTGGTTCCCGTTCGCCACGCACGACGGCCTGGCCGCGCGCGTCGAAGGCTGGCTGGCCAAGGTGCGCGAGCGCGTGCGCTACGGCGCGCTGTGCCCGCAACAGCAGGGCGACCTGTGCCTGCTGCTCGACGAAATGCGCCTGGTGAAAGACGCGCACGAAATTGGCCTGATGCGGGACGCCGGTGCCATCAGCGCGCGCGCCCACGTCCGCGCCATGCAGCGCTCGGCGCGCATGCTGGCCGCTGGCGAAGACCTGCGCGAATTCCACCTCGAAGCCGAACTGCTGCACGAGTTCCGCCAAAGCGGCGCCGAGTCGCCCGCCTACGGCTCCATCGTCGCCGCCGGCGCCAACGCCTGCGTGCTGCACTACCGCGCCGACCGCGCGCCGGTGAAAAGCGGCGACCTGGTGCTGATCGACGCGGCCTGCGAACTGCACGGCTATGCGAGCGACATCACGCGCACCTTCCCCGCCAACGGCAAGTTCACCGGCCCGCAGCGCGCGCTCTACGACGTGGTGCTGGCCAGCCAGGAAGCGGCCATTGCCGCCACCCGCCCCGGCGCGCGCTTTACCGACCCGCACGACGCCGCGGTGGCGGTGCTGGCGCAAGGCCTGCTCGACCTGGGCCTGCTCGACAAAACCAAGCACGCCAGCGCGCAGGACGTGGTGGCGACGCGTGCCTACTTCCCCTTCTACATGCACCGCACCGGCCACTGGATCGGCATGGACGTGCACGACTGCGGCGGCTATGGGGAGCCCGCCGAGCAAGGCCAGACCCGCGAGCGGCGCGACGCGCTCTCCGGCGAGACCCTCGTCGACAGGCCCAGCCGCATCTTGCGCGCCGGCATGGCGCTGACCGTGGAGCCCGGCCTGTACATCCGGCCCGCCCCTGGCGTGCCCGAGGCCTTCCACCACCTGGGCATCCGCATCGAGGACGACGCCGTGGTGACGCAAGGCGGCTGCGAACTGCTGACGCGCGGCGTGCCGGTGCAGGCCGAGGCGATTGAGGCGCTGATGCAGGAGGCAGCTTCTCGCTAACCCCACAAAAAAACCCCGCAGCGGACGAACCACGGCGGGGTGTAAAGGGGACTGGCGGGCCGGCGGTACGGCCCCGGCGCAGTCCCAGGGGAGGGATTCCTTCGTTCAGGCAGTTTACATGCCGTACTTGCGCTTGGCATCGGCCACGCAGGTGTCCTGTTCAGCGCCCTTGAGGGCGTCGCAGCGTTCCTTGGCGGCTTGGTAGTCGGCTTCGCTCTTTTGGTGCGCAGCGTCCTGCTTGGCTTCGGCCACGTCGGCGCGCTTCTCGCTCATGTTGTCGGCGGGCTTGGCTTCGGCGCGGGCCACCTTGGCGTTTTCAAGCGCCCTTACGTGGGCGGCCTTGGCGTCTTTCTTGCAGACGTCCTTGGCGTTGCCGGTGGCGTCGTCGCACTTTTCCTTGGCGACTGCGTAGTTGGCATCGGCGCGTGCCTTGGCCACCTTGTAGGCCGACTTGTCGTTGGGTTTGTACTGGGCTTCGAGTTCGGCCTTGGCAATGTTTTCGTTGCCCTTGGCTTCCTTCATGCACACGTCCTTGGCATTGGCCTTGAGCGTGTCGCAGTGTTGCTTGGCCATTTTGTAGTCGGCCGAAATGCGGTCCTTGGCAGTGGCGTGCTCGGCCTTGTCCATGGCCATGCCGGTGGTGGCGACCAGGCCGGTGAGCGCCAGAGCGATGAGATTGCGGGTGAAGTTCATGGTGTGTCCTTGGGAAGGCTGTGGGGGGGTCAGTCGTTGAAGCGGAAATCGGGGTTGCGGGTGTGCCACTCCTTGAGCTGCTTCTCGGCCACTTCACGCACCACGCCTTCGCGCTCCTGGAGCTTGCCGATGAACTGCTCGCGCTTGCCATCAATCACGTCCAGATCGTCGTTGGTGAGCTTGCCCCACTGCTCTTTCACCTTGCCGGTGAATTGTTTCCAGTTGCCCTTGATGCGGTCTTCGTTCATTGGGTGATCCTCTTCGTGTCACGGATCAGGCCTTTCGCCGAAACAGCGAAAACCAATGCCTGACTCGATGGGGTCACTGTAGAAACACCGCGCCGCGCTGGCGGTAGTCGGGTGGCGGTTGGCACTGTCAGACGAAGGCGCACCGGACCGTCGGCGAAAAAAAGGGTTGCCGTGATCCGCGCCCTGCACCAGGCTCAGGGCGCTGTCTGATTCACCCAGGCACGCACGTCGCGCGCCACCTGGCGCGCCGCCTGCGCCAAGGCAGCGCTGCCGCCCGCCGCGTCGGCGCTGGGGGCCGGCTGGCGCGCTTCGAAGACGCGCTGGGCCCGCAGGCGCTCGCCCTGGGGTGTGGGCTCGGCGAGCGTGGCACGCAGGCGCAGCACGCCCTCGCTTTGGCTGGCGGAGCTGAAGACCTGGCTGAATTCTTCCAGCTCCAGCCGCAGCACCAGCAGGCCGCCGTTGCCTTCGCGCGCGGCTTCGCGCGCCGCACGGTACCCAAGCACGGCGCGCTCGGCGCTCAGTTCGACGGCCACACTTTGCTGCACCAGCTGGCCCGGCGGCTGGCTCCAGCGGGCACGCTGGTAGGCGCGCAGTTGCTGGGCATCGTCATAGCCCAGGCGGTAGTTCAGGGCGGTGCTGCCCTCTGGCAGACCGGGGCTCTCCACATCGGCCAGCACCAGCGGCGCGCGCTGGGGTGCCAGTGCCGCACCCTGCGCCGCCACCCGGCTGGCGCCCGGGCCGAAGTCGTACACCACGGGATGCACGGGCGGCGCCGGCAAGGCCGAGCAAGCGGCCAGGAAATTCAAGAAAAAAATGGCTCCAGCGCTTATACGTACTGCGCTGACAGCTATCGATTTAATAGTATTCATGGCACACTCACTGCGGGTTGTGGGCAGGGGCGACAAAACCCGGTTCCCCCGGCCCCGGACTGGCCGGCCCGGAACCGTAAATAAAGGCCTGGGGGTTGGCGCTGACGTCTGCGGCCGTGCGCGCCACCTGGCGCGCCGCGCGGCCGGTATCGTCGGCAGCACGCTCCAGGCTGGGCAGCGTACTGGTCTTGAGCCGGTCGGCCGCTTGCGAGAAAGTTTCCACCCCGCGCGAGGCCTGCTCGATGGGGCCGCCGGGGGCATTGAGGCGCTGCGCGGTCTGGCCGAACGCACCGGCCATCACCGAAACCTGATCGCCGGCCTTTTTCAGCGACTGCACGGCGCCGCTGGCGTCCTTGGCCAGCGTGGGCAGCGCGGCCAGGGCGGGGTCGAGGCCCTCGGTCACGCTGCGGTCGATCCGGCGTGTGAGCGCATCGACACTGGCCGCCGCCGCGCCAATGTGGATCAGGGCATCGGAGAAGCGCTTCTGGTTGTCGTCGGACAGCAATTGGTTGACGCGCTGGGTCATCTCCTGCACCTGGCCCAGGATGACCGGGCCTTGCTCGGAAAGCTGTGCAAAGGGCGATGAATGCAGCGGCAGGCGCGGCAGGCCGCTCGGGCCAGGGGGAAGGGGCGGATGGGCCTTGCCGGCGTCGTCGAGCAGGATGTACGACAGCCCCGTAACGCCCTGGTAGCCCAGGGTAGCAAAGGTCGTGGGGGTGATGGGCGCGTCGTCGTCCACGGCGATGCGGACCAGCACATTGCCGCTGACCTGCGGGTCAAAGCCGATGTGCATGACCTTGCCCACCGCCACGCCCTTGTAGCGCACGGCGGCTTGGGGCTGCAGGCCGCTGACGCCGTCGCGGGTGGTGAGCTCGTAGAGTTTGTAGTTGCCGTTGTCGCGCGTGAGCCACATGGCCAGAGCCACCACCAGGGCGCTGACCACCAGCACGAACAGCCCGGCAGCGAGTGCGTGGGACTTGTTTTCCATCAGGTCTCCTTGCCGGCTTGCACCGGCGCCATGGCGCGGCGCCCGCGCTCACCCAAAAAATAATGCTCGACGAAGGGGTGCGGAAATCGCGCCACCTCGGCCGGCGCTCCGGTCACGATGACCTTGCGGTCGGCCAGCACGGCCACGCGCGTGGCGAGCGCAAACAGCGTGTCGAGATCGTGCGTGACCATCACCATGGTGGTCCCCAACGCGGCGTGCAATTCACGCACCAGCGCGCAGAATTCGTCGGCCCCATTCGGGTCCAGCCCGGCGGTGGGCTCGTCGAGCAGCAACAGCGGCGGGTCCATGATGAGCGCGCGCGCCAGCGCCACGCGCTTGATCATGCCGCCCGACAGGTCGGCTGGCATGCGCGTGGCGTGCTCGGGCTCCAGCCCCACCATCTGCAGTTTGACCAGCGCCGCGTCGCGCACCAGCGCGGCTGGCAATGCACCCTGCTCGCGCAGCGCAAAGGCCACGTTGTCGAGCACATTGAAGGCCGAGAACAGCGCGCCGTGCTGGAACAGCATGCCGACACGGCTCGCCGCACCCTCGCCGCCCATTTCGGACGCTGGCCGGCCCAGCACCGTGACCCGACCCGCAGTGGGTTGCAAAAGCCCCAGCATCTGGCGCAAAAGCACCGTCTTGCCCGTCCCCGAGCCGCCCACCAGCGCAAGGATTTCGCCACGCCGCACGTCAAGCGAGAGGTTCCGGTGCACCGTGTAGGCCTCGCTCCCCTTGCCAAAGGTGGTTTCCAGGCCTTCGATGCGCACCACCGGCTCGGCGGAAGCGGCGGCGGGCGAAACGGGTGTTGGCTCAGACATATCCATCCTTCGCGCCGCATACCCGCCGCAACCGGGACTCCGCGGACGTCTTCCTGCACGCTCTGCAACCGGCGCGCTCCAGACCAGCGGACGCCGCGCAAGGGCCGCCCCGCCGCGCCGGCGTCGTCCCCCTTCCCGCAGCACGCAGTGATGCGAGAGAAGGGGGAAGCGGCGTAGCCGCACAGGGGGATGCCACCTAAAACCCCACGTTCTTGAACGCCACGGCAAACAGGGCGTCCACGATGATGACAACGGTAATCGACGAGACCACCGAGGCCGTCGTCCCCTCACCCAGACTCTGCGTGTTGGGCTTGACCCGTAAGCCCCAGTGGCAGCCCACCAACGCGATCAAGATGCCAAAGACCACCGATTTCGACAAGGCCAGCGTCAGGTTACCGCTGCCGACCGCATTGGGCAGCGCCTGGAAGAAGTACGCGGGCGAGACATCCATGGCCGCGTCTGCCGCCAGCATGCCGCCGGCAAGTGCCGCCAGCGTCGTCCACACGCTCAGCAACGGCATGGCAATCGCCAGCGCCAGCGCACGCGGCAGCACCAGGCGAAAGCCTTGCGGGATGCCCATGACACGCATCGCGTCGAGCTCCTCGGTCACGCGCATGACGCCAATCTGCGCGGTGATGGCCGAGCCGGAGCGCCCGGCGACGAGAATGGCCGCCAGCATGGGCCCGAGCTCGCGGATCAGCGAGATCCCCAGGATGTTGACGATGAAGGCCTCGGCGCCGAATTGGCGCAGCTGCAAACTCATCAGGTAGGCCAGCACGACGCCAATCAAAAAACCGACCAGTGCGGTAATGGGCAGCGCCGTCGCGCCCATGCGGTACAGATGCCCCGATACGTCACGCCAAGGCGCGCGCAGCGGCGCACGCAGCACACGCAGGCTGTCGAGCAGCAACTGGCCGATCAGCATCAGCAAGCGCTTGCCATGGTCGACGGCGTGCAGCACCAGCACACCGAGGCCGTCTACCTGCTTGGCCAACGACCAGCGCTCGGGCGGTGGCGGCGCAGTGGACAGCGAGGCCACGCGCTCCAGCAACGAGCGCTGCGTGTCATCCAGCACCAGATGCTCGGGCCAGGCGCGGCCCCAGTGGTTCCACAAGAGCTGTGCGCCGACGTGGTCGAGCCAGGCCATACCGCTCAGGTCCCAGCCAAGCTGCGTCTCAGGCGGTGCCGCAACCAGCGCGGCGGCCAGCGCTCGCCAGCGCCTGCGCGCACCGATGTCGGCCGCACCCCAGCGCCCATGCAAGCGCATCCACGGCCCTTGGGGCGTGTCGTCGCGGGACAGTCGGGGAGCGGAATCGGGCATCAAAAGAACAAGGCAAATCAGAGCATGCGGCAAGGCAGTCGCAGGATGCTGCATGGTAGCGGCAGCGTGCGCCAACGGGAACCCGCAGCTACGCGGCGCGGGAATTGGTATCAAAATGCTGGTCGGCGCTTGTTATATTTGCGCTTTATGCTATCTTTTTCATAGCTCACCACCCTTGAATGCAAAGGCCATTGGGCGAACGGCTGAATCTCATGAGCGACACCTCCTACGACTACATCGTCATTGGCGCAGGCACTGCGGGCGCCCTGCTGGCCAATCGGCTCAGCGCCGACCCCAAGCGCCGCGTGCTGCTGCTCGAAGCAGGCGGCAAGGACAACTACCACTGGATTCACATCCCGGTCGGCTACTTGTACTGCATCGGCAACCCACGCACCGACTGGCTCTACCAGACCGAGCCTGACCCGGGGCTCAACGGCCGGCGCCTGCGCTACCCGCGCGGCAAGACGCTGGGCGGCTGCAGCAGCATCAACGGCATGCTCTATATCCGCGGTCAGGCGCGCGACTACAACCAGTGGGCGGCGATCACGGGCGAAGACGCATGGCGCTGGGACAATGTGCTGCCAGACTTTCGCCGGCATGAGAGCCACTGGCGGCTCGATCAGCCCGGCGCGGACGACGCTGCCTTTGCGCAGCTCCACGGCAATGCCAGCCAGGGCGGCAGCGGCGAGTGGCGGGTGGAAAAGCAGCGCTTGCGCTGGGACGTGCTCGACGCGTTCTCCCTGGCTGCGCAGCAGGCCGGCATCCCCGCCACCCAGGATTTCAACGGCGGCAACAACGAAGGCGTGGGCTACTTCGAGGTCAACCAGAAAAAAGGCTGGCGCTGGAACACCGCCAAGGCCTTCTTGCGACCGGCCTGCATGCAGCGGCCGAACTTCGAGCTCTGGACGGGCGCCCAGGCCGCTCGCTTGCTGCTCACCCAGTTGCCCGACGGCACGCAGCGCTGCACGGGCGTGGAGGTGTGGACGGGCCAACAGATGGTGCAGGTGCACGCCCGCTGCGAGGTCGTGCTGGCGGCCGGCTCCATCAACTCGCCGCAGTTGCTGCAGCTCTCGGGCATCGGCCCGGCGGCGCTGCTGGCGGCACACGGCATTCCGGTCGTACGCGACCTGCCGGGTGTGGGGGCCAACTTGCAGGACCACCTGCAGATCCGTTCGGTCTTCAAGGTGCAGGGCGTGACCACGCTCAATACGCTGGCCAGCTCGTTGCTGGGCAAGGCGCGCATCGCGCTCGAATACGCGGCGCTGCGCAGCGGCCCCATGAGCATGTCGCCCTCGCAGCTGGGCGCCTTCACGCGCAGCTCACCCGAGCAGGCGCACGCGAATCTGGAGTTTCACGTGCAGCCGCTCTCGCTCGATGCCTTTGGCGACCCCTTGCATGCCTTCCCGGCGTTCACTGCCAGTGTCTGCAACCTCAACCCGACCAGCCGCGGCAGCGTGCAGATCAGGAGCCCGCGCTTTCAAGACGCACCCGCCATCGCCCCGCACTACCTCAGCACGCCGGAGGACCGCCAGGTCGCCGCCGACAGCCTGCGCCTGACGCGGCGCATCGTCGCCCAGCCGGCGCTGGCACGCTACCAGCCCGAGGAATTCAAGCCCGGCGTGCAGTACCAGAGCGATGAGGAACTCGCCCGTTTGGCCGGCGACATCGCCAGCACCATCTTCCACCCCGTGGGCACCACCGCCATGGGCCGTGCCGACGACCCCCAGGCGGTGCTGGACCCACGCCTGCGCGTGCGCGGCGTCCAAGGCCTGCGCGTGGTGGACGCCGGTGCCATGCCCACCATCACCAGCGGGAACACCAATTCGCCCACCTTGATGATGGCCGAGAAGGCGGCGCAATGGATTGCGCAGGACAACAGCCGCTGAGACCGCGCCGTCTTCCACGGGAAATTCCCTATACCCAGTCACCTGATCCTGCCCTACATTTGCACCCACTCGATGGCGTGCTCAGGCCGCCAACACGGGGGGGCCAGAGGAGACAACACTGCAAAACACCAACGATTGAATAGCGTCCAGCGAGACGTCACTCTTTTTCAGACGCCGGCCATGCCGGCGTTTTTTTTGCCTGCGACGCTCTCCGGCAAGCTTTCATCTGGCCTGAGACAATTCCATGATGGAATGGTTCATCGTGACGCTGGCCTCGTTGCTGGCCGGTTTTATCGACGCAATCGTGGGCGGCGGCGGCTTGGTGCTGCTTCCGGCCCTGTTTGCCACTTTCCCCAACGCACCGCCGGCTACCTTGCTCGGCACCAACAAGAGCGCGTCCATCTGGGGCACTGCCATGGCAACCTGGCAGTACAGCCGGCGCGTGCAAGTGCGCTGGCGTGCGCTGATGCCGGCCGCGCTGGCAGGTTTCGTCGGTGCGTTTGCCGGCGCCTGGGCCGTGACGGTGCTCTCGCCCGACTTCCTGCGCCGCATGCTCCCTTGGGTGCTTTTCGCCGTGCTGCTGTACACGATTGCCAAAAAGGAGCTGGGCAAGCACCACCGTCCACGTTTCTCGGGCCGCGCCGAATGGCTGGCGGCAAGCGCCATTGGCCTGTCGATTGGTTTCTATGACGGATTTTTTGGGCCCGGAACCGGCAGTTTTTTTGTCTTTCTGTTCGTGCGCTGGCTGGGCTACGACTTCCTCAATGCCTCGGCCTCGGCCAAGCTGCTGAACGTCTCAACCAACATTGCCGCGCTGATTCTCTTTACTGCCAAAGGCCATGTCTGGTGGCACTTCGCCCTGCCGCTGGCAGTCGCCAATGTGGCCGGCAGTGTGCTGGGCACGCACATGGCGCTCAAGCACGGTACCGGCTTCGTGCGCGCGATCTTCATCTTCGTCGTGGGCATCCTGATCCTCAAAACCGGCCACGACGCCTATCTGCGCTGAGGGAAAGACCTGAGCTAAAGATGCATTTCAGGAACCTATAATCGCGCCCTTGTTCGCACCGAGGCCTGTGAGACGCAGCGATCGGTCAGGCGATTTACCAAGCTCCGGCTTCGCTACCGCAGGCCGGATTTTTTGTACCTGAAATCACCCCAGACAGGACACAAGATGAAGTTGCTCAAAACACTGGCCTGCACTGCACTGGCCTTGTTCACCGTCTTTTCCGCTCACGCCAGGCCCCTTGACGAGGTCAAGAAGAGCGGCACACTGATCGTTGCCACCGAAGGCCAGTTCGCCCCCTTCAACTATTTCAATGGCACCACCCTGACCGGTTTCGAAGTGGAATTGGCCGAGCTGGTGGCCAAGAAAATGGGGTTGAAAATTCAGTGGAAGACGCTGGGCTTTGACGCGCTGCTCACCGGCCTGCGCCAGGACCGCTGGGACCTGGTCATCGCCTCGCACGGCATCACCGACGAACGCGCCAAGGCCGTCACCTTCACGGCGCCGCACTACTGCTCGGGCGGCATGATCATTGCCATGGACCCAGCCATCCGCACCGCCAAGGATCTGGCCGGCAAGGTCGTGGCGGTGCAGACCGGCACCAGCTACCTGGAGAACGTGCAAAAGGTCGCTTCCATCAAGGAAATGAAAAACTTTCCCACCGACGTCGATGCCCGCAGCGCCCTCAACTCACGCCGCGTGGACGCCTGGGTGACCGACCGCTTCGTCGCCAAGGCCGTGGTGGACAAGAACCCGAATGCCGGCTTCAAACTAGGTGACATGCTGTTCATCGAGCGCATCGCCGCGGCCGTGGCCAAGGGCAACCAGCCGCTGGCCGACGCCTGGTCCAAGGGACTGTCCGAGATCATGGCCGACGGCAGCTACACGGCACTGTCCAAGAAATACTTCAACGAAGACGTGCGCTGCCACTAAGGCAGAGCAGGCGCCCCGCCAGGTCTTCCCCCGCATGCTCGTTGCCCTTTGGCCAGAGCGCTGGAGCCGCCAGCAGCGCAGCAACGCCACGCTCGTCAGCGCCTTGGTGCTGATGGTGCTGGCGCTGTCCGTGCTCGGCCAGTTGCTTTCTTTTCTGCCCGAGCCGATTGGCTCTAACGCGCAGGCGTTTGCCGCCGGCGCGCGCACCACGCTGTGGCTCACCCTGGTGAGCGGCACCCTGGGTCTGCTGCTGGGCACCTGCGCCGCGTTGGCGCGCACCGCCCGCTGGCGCGCACTGCGCTGGGTGGCCAGTTTCTATATCTGGGCCATTCGGGGTACGCCGCTGCTGGTGCAGATACTGTTCGTCTACTTTGCCCTGCCGGCGCTGGTGCCCGGCCTGAACCTGCCTGATTTCGCTGCAGCGGTGGTGGCTTTGTCGCTCAACGTGGGCGCCTACAACTCGGAGTCCGTGCGCGCGGGCCTGCTGGCCGTTCCACGCGGTCAGACGGAAGCGGCGCGTGCGCTGGGCCTGGGCCGCTTGCACGTATTTTTTGACGTGGTGTTTCCGCAAGCCTTCAAGATTGCACTGCCACCCTTGGTGAGCAATTTCGTTGCGCTGCTCAAGGATTCGTCCCTGGCGTATGCGATTGGCGTAGTCGAACTCACCAACGTGGGCAACCGCATCCAGTCGGCCACGTTCCAGCCGATTGCAACCCTTTCGACCGTGGCCGTGACCTACCTGCTGCTGACCACCCTGGTGACGCAGATCTCGAACGCCATCGAGTACCGCTTTGACGTCGAGGGACGTGTCAAATGAGCACGCCACAAGCCTTCATCGTGGCAGACCACGTGTGCAAATCCTTTGGGGCGCACCAGGTGCTGTGCGACGTCTCCACCCACTTCAATACCGGCGAGGTGACGGTCATCATTGGCGCCTCGGGTTCTGGCAAGAGCACCCTGCTGCGCGCCATCAACCGGCTGGAGCCGCACGACAGCGGCTCCATCACCATCGAGGGCGTGCCGGTCTCGGACGACATCGCGACGCTGCAAAAGCAGCGCTGCGATGTCGGCATGGTGTTCCAGCAGTTCAACCTGTTTGGCCACCTCTCGGTGCTGGACAACATCACCCTGGCACCACGGCGCGTGCGCCACACGGCCCGCGCGCAGGCCAACGCCGAGGCCATGGTGCTGCTGCGCCGCGTCGGCCTGCATGAGCATGCGCACAAGTATCCGTGGCAGCTCTCGGGCGGCCAGCAGCAGCGCGTGGCCATTGCCCGCGCTCTGGCCATGAACCCCAAGGTCATGCTGTTTGACGAACCCACCTCGGCGCTGGACCCTGAAATGGTGCAGGAGGTGCTGGACGTGATGCGCGAGCTCGCTCGCGGTGGCATGACCATGATCGTGGTCACGCACGAAATGGGCTTTGCACGCGAAGTGGCCGACCGCGTGCTGTTTTTCGACCAAGGCCGCATCGCGCACGACGCACCGCCGGACGCCTTCTTTGGTAACCCCGCCAACGACCGCATCCGTGCATTCATAGGCCGCATGGGCGCCTGAATCCTCCACCCTTTCTACCCCCGGAGTCACCATGAAACGCAGTTCTCTTTTTCTTGCCTTGATGGCCGCCGGCCTGTGCAGCCTCTCGCCCCAGGTCTTTGCGCAATCTGCGCAGGACTTCAACGACCTGCGCGCCGAGATCAAAGCCTTGCGCACCGAGATCAACCAGCTCAAGGCGCAACAAGCACAGGCGCCCGTGGCGCCCGCCGCCAGCGCGTCGAACTGGAACGACCGCCTCGACAACGTCGAGCTGCGCCAGAAAGACGCTGTCGTGCTGGGCGACATCCCGGGCAGCTTCCGTTTGCCCGGCAGCGAAACCTCGATCCGCGTCTATGGTTTTGCCGAAGCCAACGCCATCAAGGACTTCAAGAGCACCGCGCCTGGCGACAATTTCACCAACCTCGCCGAACAGCCACTCAACTCAGGCCACCCGGCAACCGGCAAAACCGTGCTCACCGGCCAGACCTCCCGCTTTGGCTTTGAGACTTCTACGCCCATGTCGAACGGCGCGTTCAACACCAAGATTGAGGCTGATTTTTATGGCTACTGCGGCAACGAATGCAACCGCAATCGCCTGCGCCTGCGCCATGCCTACGGCGAGTACGCCGGTTGGCTGATCGGCCAGACCTGGTCCACATTCATGGACCTGGACGACATGCCGGAAACCGTGGACTTCAACGGCCCGCCCGGCGCCACCTTCCGCCGCCCGGTGCAGGCGCGCTACACCTGGAACAACCCCAATCTGGCCAAGTTCCAATTTGCACTGGAGGAACCCAGCGACGGCGCGCATTCGCCCAACCTGGTGGCGCGCGTGGACAAGGGCTTTGATTGGGGCACACTCAATGCCCGCATCCTCTCGCACGAGCAGCGGGTGGGCAACGCCAGCAAGCGGGGCTTCGGCTTCGGCCTGGGCGGCAGCTACAAGCTGACCGGAACGGCCACGCTGATGGCACAGTACACCCAGGTGGACGGCGACGGCGACGGCGCCTATCTGGTCGGTGCCAACTACCCAGTGCTCGACGGCGGGACCCTCCGCCTGGATCGCGCGCGTGGTGTGGTGCTCGGGCTGACCAACACATTCAGCGAGCACCTGCGTGCCACGGTGTCGGTAGGCACGGTGCGCTCCACGCGAAATGTCGGCGATGCGTACGTAAACGCCTACGGCCTGGACGGGAACGAACGCCTGACGCAGTGGCATCTGGGCTTCTATTACCTGCCCATCAAGAATGTGGAGCTGGGCACTGAATTGATTGGTGGCCGCCGCACGACGTACGGCGGGGATACCGGCAGTCTGAGCCGCCTGAACCTGCAGGCTCGCTACATCTTCAACTGATCTGTTCTTACATTTCACAGAAGCTGGCCGCGCAAGTGGCCGGCTTTTTTTATGCAATCAGAAAAACGTGGACTAGCCGCCCTCCTGCTGGTCACTGCCGTATGGGGCACGACGTTTCCGGCCATGAAGTTGCTCTCTGGCCAGCTGGATGCCCTGCAGATCATCTGGCTGCGTTTTGCCATTGCCCTTGTGGTTCTGGCACCGCTCTGGCGCGGTATGCGGGCCAGCGAGCGGCGCTGGGGCCTGCTTCTGGGTGCGCTGCTGTTTTGCGCGTTCTGGCTGCAGATCGAGGGGCTGGTGCGCACCAGCAGCAACCGCAACGCCTTCGTTACCGGTCTCAACGTGCTGGTGGTGCCCCTCCTGGCCATGCTCACCCTCGGACGGCGCTACGGCTGGCGTCTGTGGGCCGCGTGTGCGCTGGCGTGCGCTGGCATGGCGCTGATGTTTCACGAAGATGCGCCCTGGAACCTCGGCGATACGCTCACCCTTTGCAGCACGTTCTTCTATGCCGTCTACATCCTCATGCTTGAAGAATCCGCACGGCGGCACACGGGAGCGCCACTTCGCGCGACGCGCATGGCGGCCGCACAGGCCACTGTCATGTGCATCGCCGCGTTCGCACTGCTATTAGGGCGCCACGGCAGCGAATGGAGCACAGGCATGCAGGTACTCACTGCCCCTGCCTGGGCGGCGCTGATCTACCTAGGCCTGCTTGCCAGTGTGATCGTCGTCACGCTGCAGGCCTGGGGGCAGCAGCGGGTCGATGCGCTGCGCAGCGCCATCATTTTCGGACTGGAACCGGTATTTGCGGCCCTCACGGCCTGGGCCTTGATAGGCGAACACATGGGACTGGTGGCACTCACGGGAGCAGCCCTGGTCGTGCTGGCACTGGTATGGAGCCAGTGGCAGCCCACACCGTCAAGCCCTGGTGCCTAGCGCTCCAACACCCTTCAGGGCAAGAGTGGAATATCTTCCACCCGGCGCGGCGTACCGATAGGCGCCGTCGCCAGGCCCTTGCGCACTGCAGCGATGTCTTCCACGCTGGGGTATTGGCCGTTAAGCCAGTAGTCAAACACCCGCCGTGCGATGGGGGCCGCAACACCAGCGCCCCAGCCCGCGTTCTCGACAATGACGGCCAGGGCGATGCGCGGCTCTTCGGCCGGGGCAAATGCGATATAGAGCGCGTGGTCGCGTTGGTGCTCTTCGAGCTTCTTGGCGTTGTACTTGTCTTTCTGCCCGATGGTGACGGCCTGCGCCGTCCCCGTCTTGCCTCCTGAAACGTAGCTCGCACCCGCAAATACATGGCTCCCGGTGCCACCCTGCGTGACGCCGACCATGGCGCGCTTGATCACATCCACATTGGCCTTTTTAAACCCCAGATTGACAGGCTCTGGGCGCTCCACAGGGTGCTTTTCACGTGTCATCACGTCGGTGGTAAACATCCCCAGGTGGGGGGTATAGGCAATGCCGCCATTGGCCAGCGTGGCTGTTGCATGCGCCAGTTGCAAAATGGTGAAGTTGTTGTAGCCCTGCCCGATACCAAGCGAAATCGTCTCGCCAGCGTACCAGCGCCGCTGCTCGGGTCGCTTGTAGGCACTGCGCTTCCAGGCCTGGCTGGGCAGCACGCCACGCACTTCGCCCGGCAGGTCGATCCCCGTAATCTGGCCAAACCCCAATGGCGCCATGAAATCATGGATCGCGTCCACGCCCATGTCATTGGCCACCTGGTAGAAGTACACGTTGCTCGATAGCATGATGGCACGGTACATATCCACCGGCCCCAGAGCATGGTCGCCATGACTGCGGAAGGTGTGCCCACCAAAGGTCCAGGAGGCATTGTCCTGTGTAATGGCTCCGGGAGTTCGCTTCCCCGTCTCCAGCGCTGCCAGTCCCATGAAGGGTTTGTAGGTCGAGCCGACTGGGTAGGTGCCACGCAGCGCGCGGTTGAGCAGGGGCTTGTCGAGCGACTCGTTGAGCGCCGTCCAGTTCTCGAAGTCAATCCCTTCGACAAACAGGTTCGGATCGAAGGTGGGCTTGCTGACCATGGCCAGCACTTCACCGTTGCGCGGATCAATCGCCACCAGGGCACCACGTCGGTCGCCAAACAGGTCTTCGATCATGCGCTGCAACTTGATGTCCAGCGTCAGCGTCACGGTGTTGCCGGGCGTGGCGGGAAAGCTCTGCAGTTTGCGCACCGCCCGGCCGCCGGCAGAGGTCTCCATTTGCTCTACCCCAGTTTCGCCATGGAGCTGCGACTCAAAGCTCTGCTCAACGCCCAGCTTGCCAATGTAGTCGGTACCACGGTAGTTGGCTTCGTCGTCAGAGTCCTGGATGCGTGCCTTCTCGGCTTCATTGATGCGCCCGATGTACCCAATGGCGTGGCTCGCAGTTTCGCCAAACGGGTAGTTGCGAAACAGCCTGGCCTTCACCTCCACGCCTGGAAACCGGTAGTTTTGCGCAGCAAAACGTGCCACCTCGGCGTCGGTGAGCCGGGTGCGCAGGGGAAGCGACTCAAAGTTGCGCGACTCTTCCATCAAGCGCTTGAAGCGCCGGCGGTCGCGCGGCGTGATCTCGACAATCTGCGCCAGACTGTTGATCGTGTCCTCCAGAACCCCCGCCTTGGAAGGCGTGATTTCGAGCGTGTACGCAGCATAGTTGCTGGCGAGCACGACCCCGTTCCGATCCTTGATAAGCCCACGATTGGGCACGATGGGGACGATGGCGGTGCGGTTGCTCTCGGCCTGCTCGGCCAAATCTTCGTGCCGCACCACCTGCAAAAAGACCAGCCGTGCCACCAGCAAGCAAAACGCCAGCAGCACCACGGCGCCGACAATCCAGATCCGCGTGCGAAAACGCGAGGCGTCGGCCTCGACATTGCGCAACTCCGTCATGGATGGCGCTTCTCGTCGCGATCCGGTGCCCGCCGCTGGGGTGCGAGCAACAGCCAGCTTGCGGGGGCCCAGAGCAAGGCTTCGAGCACGGGTGCGAGCGCAACGCCCCAGCTAGGCAGGCCGCCCCCTGCCAATAGGCCAACGACCACCAAGACGGCATGCGCCAAAGCAAAAAACCCCGCCATTTGGGGTGCTTGAGAAACCGCCGAATACCACAACAGCCGGCGGTGTGCGAGCGCCACCCCGTACATCAACACCGCATAGGCCAACGCGTGCTGGCCGAGCAAAGAAGACTGCTGCACATCCATGCACAGGCCCAAGGCAAACGCCACCCCCATACCGACGCGCAGGGGCTGGTGCATGCCCCAGAATGCCAGCAGCAAGATGAGTGCATCAGGCATCCAGGGCATTGGCCCCAGCGGCAGCATGTTGAGCGCCAGCGCAGCCAACAAGCTGACCACGATAAAAGCCGGCCTGACCGGCATCAGCAGCAACTGTCCGCGCGGCATGATCATGCGGCACCTCCTTGCAGCGCTGGGCACACCCCATCACGCACATCGATGCACTGAACCATCATTTGCGTGGCTTCTTCTTTGGTGTTGATGCAGGAGCCTCGGGCGACGGCAGCGCTTGCGGCAGGTCATTCGTCGCAGGCGAGAGCAGCAGCACATGCTGGGCACCTTGCACGCGCGCAAGCGGCGCGCAGTACACGCGCGCAAAGGCAAGGTCCGCCCGACGCTCCACACGCACCACGCGGGCGACCGGCAGGCCTGGTGGGTATACACGGTCCATGCCGCTGGTGGTCAGCAGGTCCCCTTCCTGAATATCGGCATTGGCCTGCATGAAGCGCAGCTCCATGCCTCCACCGTGACTGAGCACCGGGTCACCATAGGCCACACCGCGTTGTCCGGTGCGCACGTTGAGCACGGGAATGGCCTGATCCTTGTCGATGAGCAGGGTCGCTTCGCTGTAGAAAGGATGCACGCGCGTGATCTGGCCCAGTACACCGAGCGCATCCACCACGGGAGAGCCTGGCTCCACGCCTGACGTCTGGCCTGCGTCCACCACCACGCGGCGGCTGTAGGGATCGGCGGTGTCGTAGAGAATTTGCGCCGCCCGCGCCGAAACCTTGGTGCGGGTACGCAGATCGAGCAACTGGCGCAAGCGCTCATTCTCCAGTTCCAGCTGGTCCAGTTGGTTGGCGCGCAGCGACGACGCGAGCCATTTCTGACGCGCCTCCCTGGCCTCGGCCTGCGCCGTCTCCAGCGACTCCATATAAGTGCTGCTGCGCCCCAGAAGGTTCGCCGGCTGCAGCATCAGCCACTGCACAGGATAGAGCACGGTGGCCACCACATTGCGCAGTGGCTCCGTCACATGAAGGCGGGCATCTGCCACCATCAAAAACAGCGCCAAGGCGCTGTAGAGAATCAATTGCGCCCGAGGCGTTGGTCCCGGGCGCATGAAGGATGGGGCGCTCCGTTCAAGGGTACCGTGCGGCATGGCGCCTCCCTTTCACAGCGACGAACCGCCGTGCGCAGGGCTCATTCACTGGTAAAGATACTTCCTGCACGGTCCATGCGCTCTAAGGCTATACCGCAGCCGCGTACCACACAGGTCAGCGGGTCTTCCGCCACCAGCACCGGCAGGCCGGTTTCTTCGGCCAGCAGGCGGTCCAGGTCGCGCAAGAGCGCGCCACCCCCGGTCAGCATCATGCCGCGCTCGGCAATGTCGGCACCGAGTTCGGGCGGAGTTTGCTCCAGCGCATTCTTCACCGCCGAAACAATCTGGTTGAGGGGTTCGGTCAGGGCTTCCAGCACCTCGTTGCTGGAAATGGTGAAGCTGCGCGGCACACCCTCGCTGAGGTTGCGACCCCGCACTTCCATCTCGCGCACTTCCGAGCCGGGAAAGGCCGAACCGATTTTCTTCTTGATCGCTTCCGCCGTCGGCTCCCCGATGAGCATGCCGTAGTTGCGCCGGATGTAGCTGATGATGGCTTCGTCGAACTTGTCGCCGCCGACGCGCACACTGCCTTTGTAAACCATGCCGCCGAGCGAGATCACGCCCACCTCCGTGGTGCCGCCGCCAATGTCCACCACCATGGAGCCCGAGGCCTCGGACACCGGCAGGCCGGCGCCGATGCCCGCAGCCATGGGCTCTTCAATGAGGTAGACCGACGTGGCACCCGCCGCCTCTGCCGCGTCCTTGATGGCGCGGCGCTCGACCTGCGTGGAGCCACAGGGCACGCAGATGATGATGCGCGGGCTGGGCGTGAGCAAGGTGCGCGGGTGCACCATCTTGATGAACTGCTTGATCATCTGCTCGGTGATGACGAAATCGGCAATCACGCCATCCTTCATCGGACGAATGGCTTCGATGTTGCCGGGCACCTTCCCGAGCATGGCCTTGGCTTCGCGGCCGACCGCCTGAATCACCTTCTTGCCGTGCGGCCCACTTTCATGGCGGATGGCGACGACCGAAGGCTCATCCAGCACGATGCCCTTGTCGCGGGCAAAAATCAGGGTGTTCGCGGTGCCGAGGTCAATCGCGAGGTCGGTAGAAAAATACCGACGAAAAACTCCAAACATTCAAGAATCCTCTCGGGCACGGCACGCGCGTCGGCCTGCCATCGCCGTGTTACATGGGTAAAAATCGTGCCTGAAATGCCGACAAGAAGGTGCCATCCTGACGCCGGAGGAACCCATAAGCAAAAGTTTTAGTGGGACTTTGCGCACAAGTAGCGTCAGTTTCCAGGGCTTTTCGACAAAGGCGGGATAATACCGCATCCCCTGTGAATAACTCTTCCCTGCGCGCCCTTCGCAGGAGCTTTACATCCGGTTTCGAACCCCTCATTCCCATGGCACTCACCCACCAGGAGATCGGCCGCATCGCCCATCTGGCCCGACTTGAACTCAGCGACGATGAGAGTGGGCACATGCTCACCCAATTGAACGGTTTTTTCGACATCGTCGAGCAGATTCGCGCGGTAGACACTTCCGGCATCGCGCCGCTGACCCACCCGGTGGCGGCCATTGCGCCGGTGGTCCTGCGCTTGCGGGACGACATCGCCAGTGAGCCCGATCAGCGCACCGCCAACCAACAAAACGCCCCTGCAGTCGAGCGCGGCCTGTTCCTCGTGCCGCGGGTGATCGAATGAGCGCCGCCATGAGTTCCCACGGACTTGCCCTCCACGAGATGCCGCTGTCCACGCTGGCGCAGGCCCTGCGCTCACGCCAGGTCAGCGCGCTGGAAGCCACCGAGCATTTCCTCGCGCGCATGCGCCAGCACCAGAGCCTGGGCGCGTTTCTCGCCGTGGACGAAGACGCCAGCCGCGCCCAGGCCCGCCTGGCCGACGAGCGGCTGGCCGCAGGCAGCACGGCAGCGTTGGAAGGCGTGCCGCTGGCGCACAAGGACATCTTTGTCACGCGCGATTTCCCGACCACCGCCGGCTCGCGCATGCTGGCCGGGTACCGCTCGCCGTTCGACGCCACCGTGGTGCGCAAGCTCGCTGAAGCCGGCGCTGTCACGCTGGGCAAGCTCAACTGCGACGAATTCGCCATGGGCTCGGCCAACGAGAACTCTGCCGCTGTTCCCGTGGGTTTTGACAGCGCGCAGCCAGTGCGCAACCCCTGGGACAGCACGCGCATTCCCGGTGGCTCGTCCGGCGGCAGTGCCGTAGCGGTGGCAGCACGGTTGGTACCAGCCACCACGGGCACCGATACCGGCGGCTCGATCCGCCAGCCGGCAGGGTTTTGCGGCATCACGGGCATCAAACCCACTTATGGCCGGGCATCGCGCTACGGCATGGTGGCCTTTGCCTCCAGCCTGGACCAGGCGGGGCCTCTGGCGCGCACGGCAGAAGATTGTGCGCTGCTGCTGTCCGCCATGTGCGGGCCGGACCCGGACCGGGATTCGACCTCGCTCGACCGCCCTGCCGAAGACTTCAGTCGCCAACTGAACGACTCGCTCGACGGCCTGCGCATCGGTATGCCGAAGGAGTTCTTTGCCGACGGCGTTGCGCCAGGCGTGCGCGCCGCCCTCGACGCTGCGCTCAAGGAATACGAGAAACTGGGCGCCCACCTGGTCCCCATCTCGCTGCCGCGCACCGAGCTGGCCATCCCGGTGTACTACATCATTGCCCCGGCCGAGGCGAGCTCCAACCTCAGCCGTTTCGACGGCGTGAAGTTCGGCCACCGCGCCAAGAACTACACCGACCTGATGGACATGTACAAGAAGACGCGCGCCGAGGGCTTTGGCGACGAGGTCAAGCGCCGGATCATGATCGGCACCTACGTGCTCTCACACGGCTACTACGACGCCTACTATCTGCAGGCGCAAAAGATTCGCCGCATGATTGCCGACGACTTCCAGCAGGCCTTCAAGGCATGCGACGTGATTGCCGGGCCCGTGGCCCCCAGCGTGGCCTGGAAAATTGGCGAACACGGCAGCGACCCGCTGGCCGACTACCTGGCCGACATCTTCACCCTGCCCGCCTCGCTCGCGGGGCTCCCCGGCGTGAGCGTGCCGGCTGGGTTTGGCGAGCACGGCATGCCGGTCGGCCTGCAGCTCATTGGCAATTACTTCCAGGAAGCGCTGTTGCTGAACGCCGCACACCGTTTGCAGCAAGCCACCGATTTCCACCTGCGCACCCCCACAGGCTTCTGACATGAGCGCCCCCTTGATTCACGGCTACGAGGTCGTCATCGGCTTCGAAACGCACACGCAACTGGCCACGCGCAGCAAAATCTTCAGCCGCGCCTCGACCGCTTTCGGCGCCGAACCCAACACGCAGGCCTGCGCGGTCGACCTGGCCCTTCCCGGTACGCTGCCGGTGATGAACCGCGAAGCGGTGCAGTGCGCTATTAAATTAGGACTTGCTCTTGGCTCCCACATTGCCCTAGAGAGCATTTTTGCCAGAAAAAACTACTTCTACCCGGACTTGCCCAAGGGCTACCAGATCAGCCAGTTCGAGATTCCCGTTGTGCAGGGCGGCGAGGTGTCCTTCCTGCTTGGCGATGAGCAGAAAACCGTCCGCCTGGTGCGCGCGCACCTGGAAGAAGACGCCGGCAAATCGCTGCACGAAGACTTCATTGGCCAGTCGGGCATCGACCTGAACCGCGCCGGCACGCCGCTCTTGGAGATCGTCACCGAGCCCGATATGCGTTCATCCGCCGAAGCGGTGGCCTATGCGCGCGAGCTGCACAAGCTCGTCACCTGGATCGGCATTTGCGACGGCAACATGCAGGAAGGGTCGTTCCGCTGCGATGCCAACGTGTCCGTGCGCAAGCCCGGTGCGCCCCTGGGTACGCGGCGCGAGATCAAGAATCTCAACAGCTTTCGCAACATGCAGCAGGCGATGGACTATGAGATTCGCTGGCAGATCGAAGAGCTGGAAGACGGCCGCGCCATCGAGCAGGCCACCGTGCTGTTCAACCCTGACACCGGCGAGACGCGCGCCATGCGCAGCAAGGAAGATTCGGCGGACTACCGCTACTTCCCCGACCCCGATCTGCCGCCGCTGGTGATTGCGCCGGAGTGGATAGAGGCCACCCGCACCACCATGGGCGAGTTGCCGCGGGCCATGGCGGCGCGCTTCGTTGGTGGCTATGGCCTGCCCGAGTACGACGCAGCCATCCTGACGCAAAGCAAGGCCATGGCGGCGTATTTCGAGGAGGCTGCCAAGGCCAGCGAGCAGCCCAAACTTGCCAGCAATTGGGTGATGGGCGAACTGGCCCGGCGCCTCAATGCCCAAGAGCAGGACATCCACCAGTCGCCCGTGAGCGCACAGCAACTGGCGCAACTGATCAAGCGCATCGTCGATGCCACCATCTCCAACAACGCCGCCCGCCAGGTGTTTGAAGCGCTGTGGAGCGGCGCGGGCAGCGAGGTGGACGCGCTCATCGATTCTCTCGGCCTGCGCCAGATGAACGACAGCGGCGCGCTAGAAAAAATCATCGACGACGTCATTGCCGCCAACGCCGACAACGTGGCACAGTTCCGCGCCGGCAAGGACAAGGCCTTCAACGCGCTGGTGGGCCAAGTGATGAAGGCCAGCAAAGGCAAGGCCAACCCGCAGCAGGTCAACGATTTGCTGCGCCAACGCCTCGCCTGAACGCCGCCGCCTGCGGGCGAAACTACTGCGCCGCCGTCCCCGCAGGCACGGACGGCTCGGTGGCCCGAGTCCCCCACAACTGGCGCAGCTGCGCCAGTTCGACGTCAAACCGCTTGTTGACGCGCTGCTTCTCCTGCCCCTGGCTGAGAATGAACCGCTGCTGCTCCTGGATTTCCGCATCGTTGGCGGCCACCTCGCGCTGCAGCTTCATGGGGGCTTTGGCGGGGTCCTTCTTGTAGAACTCCATTTCGGCATCGATTGCCTTGCGGGCCTCTTTCAGCGCTTGAATCCGCTTCACGGCCACTGCCGTGACGGAATCAACGGTTTCAAGCGCCGCGGCCCGCTCTGCATCATGGGCGGCACGGTTCGGGTAGCGCGCCACCAGCACACGTTCGCGGCGCTTCTCATCGGCAACCCGGTTGGCTTCGTCTTGTTGCTTGCGCAACTGCGCGGCCTGGACAGCTTTTTCATGTTCCGTGAGACTGGGGCCAATCACGCGCCGCACGGTGCCGGTCGGCCCCAGTTCGCGCTGCTCACGGTCGATGCAGGCGGCAATGGGCCGATCTGACGTGATGCGTCGGCCGCTGGCATCGACGCAGGTGTAGATGCCGCCCGTGGAAGCCTCTTCCGCGTGCGCGCCCGCCTGCACCAGCAAGGCGATTGCGATTCCTGCGCTCCAGACCAATGCGTTCAATGCGTCACCCTTCAGCAACTCCGTACCGCTGGCGGTACGCCAGCACCCGCTCGCGGTGCTGCAACATGTCAGTACCCCGCGTTTCCGAAAGATACAGCAATAAGTCTGCCAGGCAGGCAATGGCACAGACTTCAAGTCCCAACGCACGGCGTACGTACTGCACCGCGCTGTAGTCCACGTCGCGGCCGTCCTCGGTTGCCTTTTCCTGGCGGTCAAGTGCGACCACCATGGCGTGCGGGGTGGCGCCCGCCTTCACGATCAGTTTGATCGACTCGCGCGCCGCGGTGCCTGCGGACATCACATCGTCCACGATCAGCACGCGCCCGGCGAGCGGCGCCCCCACCAGGGTTCCGCCTTCGCCGTGGTCCTTGGCTTCCTTGCGGTTGTAGGCAAAGGGGACGTTGCGCCCGCGCCGCGCCAACTCGACAGCCAACGTGGCCGCCAGGGGAATGCCCTTGTACGCCGGGCCGAACACCATGTCGAACTCGATGCCGCTGGCGATCAGGGCATTTGCATAGAATTGGGCAAGGCGCCCCAGCGTGGCGCCGTCGTTGAACAGGCCGGCGTTGAAAAAATACGGGCTCATGCGGCCCGCCTTGGTCTTGAATTCGCCGAATCCAAGCACGCCGGCCTCGACGGCAAAGCGCACAAATTCTTGCGCCATCGCACAGGCAGGTGCCTGCGCTGCATCCACATCCGACATGGGAAACTCCTTGTTCAAGCTCACCAGCCTCAACCTTAACGGCATCCGCTCAGCCACTACCAAGGGGCTTGAACAGTGGCTGCACACGCTGCGACCGGATTGTATTTGTGTACAAGAGGTCAAGGCACAACAATCTGACGTGGCAGGCCGCTTCGAGCAACTTGCGGGTCTGGACGGGCATTTTCACTTCGCGCAGAAAAAGGGCTACTCCGGCGTCGGCGTCTACACCCGCCACGAACCCAGCGACGTGCGCACCGGCTACGGTTCGGAAGAATTCGACGCCGAGGGGCGCTATGTCGAGCTGCGCTTCGACACCCCTGCGCGCAAGCTCTCCATCATCAGCGCCTACTTTCCCAGCGGATCGTCAGGCGAAGAGCGCCAGCAGGCCAAGTTCCGCTTTCTGGAACAGTTCCACCCGCACCTGGTGCAATGCCGGGGCGAGCGTGAGTTCATTTTGTGCGGCGACATCAACATCGCGCACCAGCAAATCGATCTCAAAAACTGGCGCAGCAACCAGAAGAACAGCGGTTTTCTGCCCGAAGAACGCGCCTGGATGACAAAACTGTTGCACACAACTGACCCAAGCGAAGGCCTGGTGGATGTCTACCGCCTGCTGCACCCCGAAACGACGGACGAGGCCTACACCTGGTGGAGCAATCGCGGCCAGGCCTGGGCCAACAACGTGGGCTGGCGGCTCGACTACCATCTGGCGAGCCCCGCAATGGCCCAGCTGGCACGTTCGGCCAGCATCTACAAAACGCAGCGCTTTTCCGACCACGCACCGCTCACCATCGACTACGCGTTGGCCCTGTAACCGAAGCCGCTGTGATGCGGCCCACTGCCCTGGATGAAAAGCACTGCCATGGATTCTCTGTCTGCCGCGACTCAGCACGAAACGCTGCCGCCCAGCCCGCATTTCGAGCCGCACGATTCCGACGCGCTTTGGCAGCTGATCAACTCCCCGCATCCGGTGGTGGGCACGGCCAAGCATCTGGGCGAGGCTTTGGTCAATGCCGGCATGGTGCGCGCGGCGGCGCTGGCCGAGGCCTTGCAGTTGCAGCGCCAGGAGCGCGCGCAGGGTGTTCACCGCCTGATCGGGCAAATTCTCATCGGCGGCGGCGAACTCACACAAGACCAGTTGCGCCAGGTCATTGCCGCCTGGCTGGGTGACTACGTGGTCAACCCTGGGCAGCTCCATCCCGATACGGCCGCGTTGGCACTGGTGCCGCGCCCGGTAGCTGAACGCGAATCGGTGCTGCCGCTGCTGGCGCGGGACGATGCACTGGTGGTGCTGGTGGTGGACCCGCTGGACCGCGTGCTGCTCGACGAGCTTCGATTTTTGACGCAGCGCCGCCTGATCGCCCTGCGCGCGGCGCCAGGCACGCTGGCGCCCGCCATTGCCAAGGCGTATGCCATTCACCCAGGAGACAACCCAAAAATCGCGCCGCGCCCCGACAGTGCGGCAGCCAACAACGCTGCCCGCGCCAGCGCACGGGACCTGGCCAGCACCCTGGATAGCGCGACGCCCGACAGCGCAGGCGAAGCCGCCGACGTGGTGAACGAATCGGACAACACCCTGGTGCGCTTGATCAATTCGCTGATCACCGAGGCCATTGCCCAGCGCGCCTCCGACATCCACATCGAAACCGAAATGCCACCCCGGCCCCTGCGCATACGCCTGCGTGTGGACGGCGAGCTGCGGCCTTATCTCGAACTGCCCGCGCGCTATCGGTTCGCCATGGTGGCGCGCCTCAAGATCATGGCCAGCATGGACATCTCCGAGCACCGGAAGCCGCAGGACGGGAAAATCGATTTCTCGCGCTTTGGCGGCCCACCGGTAGAACTGCGCGTGGTCACCGTGCCAACTTCGCGCGGCCTCGAAGACGTGGTGCTGCGCCTGCTGGCCGGCGCCAAGCCGCTGCCGATCGACGGCATCGGCCTGAGCCCTGCCAACCTGACGGCCCTGCGCCGCATGGTGCAGAAAAGCTATGGCCTGGTGCTGGTGTGCGGCCCCACGGGCTGCGGCAAGACAACGACCTTGCATTCGGTGATCAGCGACATCAACACCGCCGGTCGCAAGATCTGGACCGCCGAAGACCCGATTGAGATCACCCAGAGCGGGCTGCGCCAGGTGCAAATGAACCCGCGCATCGGCTGGACCTTTGCCGCGGCCATGCGCACCTTTCTGCGCGCCGACCCCGACGTCATCATGATTGGCGAAATGCGCGACGAGGAAACCGCGCGCATCGCCGTCGAGGCCTCGCTCACCGGGCACCTGGTGCTCTCCACCCTGCACACCAACTCGGCGCCCGAGAGCATCGCGCGCTTGCTGGAAATCGGGATCGATCCGTTCAATTTTTCCGATTCGCTGCTCGCCATCCTGGCCCAGCGCCTGGTGCGGCGCCTGTGCACCGCCTGTCGCCAGGCCGTACCGGCGGACATGGCGAGGCTGGACGAGCTTGCCGAGCAGTACCTTGCCAGCACCTCCGACAGTGGCCCCGAGGCACGCGCCACGCAAATCGCGCGCTGGCGTTCAGCCTACGGCAAGGCGGACGGCAGCATTTCCCTGTGGCGCTGCGTCGGCTGCGACAAGTGCGAACAGAGTGGTTACCACGGCCGCCTGGGAATTCACGAACTCATGCTGAGCGACGACACCATCCGCCAGCACATCCGCCACCGTGCGTCGGCCAGCGAAATCCGCCATTCGGCGCTGGTCGCCGGCATGCGCACGCTGCGCCAGGACGGCATCGACAAGGTGCTGCAAGGCCTGACCGATATCAGCGAAGTGCTGGCCGCGACCAACCTCTGACACTTGCAAGGTATGGGGCGCGGCGCGCCCCGGCCGTACCGGCAGGGGCAGCTCAGGCCATCAGCGCCAACGCCGCCAGCGCCGCCGTCTCGGCGCGCAGCACGCGCGGGCCAAGACCGACGGGAACAAAGCCCTGCGCCAGCGCAGCCTCTTCTTCAAAGGGGCTTAGCCCGCCTTCCGGACCTGACAGGAACACCGCAGGGCCCGCCTCTGCAAGGCGGGTTTTCAAAGGCACACTGCCTGCGCGCAGCGACAGCAGCAGGCGCTGCGCGGGTGCAGCCCCGGCAGGTCCCGCCAGCCAGTCGCTCAAATCCAGCGCCTGCGCGACCAGCGGCACGCGGTTGCGCCCGCACTGTTCACAGGCGGCGATGGCGATGGCCTGCCAGTGGGCACGCTTTTTGTCGGCGCGCTCACCCTTGAGCTTGAGCACGCTGCGCTCGGCCAGCAGCGGGGTGATGCTGGCGGCGCCCAGCTCGGCGGCCTTTTCCACCAGCCAGTCCATGCGCTCGTTCGCCGTGATACCGGCCACCAGATGCACCTCCCACGCCGCCTCGCGCTCAATCGCTTGGTGGGCGCCCACTTCGGCGCGCACGCTGCTGCGACCCATGTGGGTGATGCGCGCCTCGAACTCGCCCCTTGGGCCAGCCGCCTCCAGGCCACCGTGAAACAGCGTGATGGCATCACCCGGCTGCAGGCGCAGCACTTGTACGTGGCGCGCGGCGCCTGCAGGCAGCTCCAGTTCAGCGCCGCTGACCATGTCGACTGGGCAATAAAAACGGGGCATTGCTTCTAAATAAATAGCTGCTAGCGCTTACTGGATAAGCGCTAGAGGCCTATTTTGTATGAAATCTACATCCGCCCGTAGGCGTAACCGACCGGGGCCGCATCGCCTTCGATCTGGTCCAGTAGCCGCGCCAAAGGCCCCAGCTCCCGGTAGCGGCGGGCCGTGGCACGGAGGTAACCGATGAAGCGCGGCGCATCCGCCAAGTATTTGGGCTTGCCGTCGCGCAGGGTCAGGCGGGCAAAGATGCCAGCTACTTTCAGGTGGCGCTGCAGGCCCATCCACTCAACGCTGCGGTAGAACGCGCCAAAATCGTCGCCCCAGCCGCTGGCGCTGGCGCGGCCCAAAAGGCCCGCCTTGCGGGCCAGCTCCCAGTAGCGCACGGTGATGTCGAGCACGAACTCTTCGTCCCAACTGATGAAGGCGTCGCGCAGCAGGCTGGCAATGTCGTAGGTGATGGGGCCATAGACCGCATCCTGAAAATCAAGCACGCCCAACGGGCCGCCCTCACCCACAGGGGCCATCAGGTTCCGCATCATGAAGTCGCGGTGGACGTACACGCTGGGCACGCTCAGGTTTTCCGCCACGATGCGGTCAAACGCAGTGGACAACACTTGCTGCTGCGCCTCGCTGAGCGCCACCTGGCGGTGCTGCGCCACGTACCAATCGGGAAACAGCGCCAGCTCGCGGCGCAGCAAGGCCGCGTCGTAAGGCGGCAGCACGCCAGGGCGCGAAGCCAATTGCCACTGCAGCAGCACGTCCGTCGCCTGCCGGTACCAGGCGTTTGCCGCTTGCGGGTCGGCAGCATCGAGGCGTTCGATGACGGTGTGCTGGCCCAGGTCGGAGAGCAGCAGGAAACCATGTGCTTTGTCCCATTCCAGGATGTCCGGCACGTTCAAGCCGGCGCGCTGCATCAAGCCCTGCACGTGGACGAAGGGCGCGCAGTCTTCCCGATCGGGCGGCGCGTCCATGACAATGCGGCTCTCGCCGGGGACGCGGGTGTCCAGGCGCAGGTAGCGGCGAAAGCTGGCGTCGGCCGAGGCCGGGCGCAGCGTCTCGGGGCGCAGGCCGTGGCGCTCGACCAGCGGGGCGAGCCACTGGGTGAATTGCGCCTGGCGAAGGATGTCAGGCCAGGTAACGGCGCCCGCGCCCGGCGTGTTGGTGGAGTGGCTCATGGATAATCCGATTCTACAAACCCGGCCCGCGCAGCGCGGGCCTTTGCCAGTGCTGCGGCTGCAAGGCAGCCGCACCCCGATGGACCCAAAGCTTTTGCCGTTCTACCCGCGATTCACCCTTTCCCGCCCGATGCCGCGTTCGCGCCTGCGCGCGACGGCAGCCTGGTCGCGCGTAGTGGCGCTGGCGCTGTATGGCGCGCCGTTGGCCGCCTGGGCACAGGAGGCACCCAGCACACCGGTGCCACTGCGCGCCAGCCCACAACTGAGCGAAACGATTCCGGCCGCGGCACGCGCGCACTTGCCGATCTTCGTTTCTGGCGAGCACATGTGGGGGGAAACGGACGAGCGCACGGTGGTCGAGGGTGCCGCCCAATTGCGCCGTGGCGACACCGTGATCCACGCCGATCGGCTGGAATACACCGCTCCCGACGATCTGGCCCATGCCACGGGCCAGGTACGCATCAACCGCGCAGGCAATGTGTACGAAGGCAGCGAGTTGCAGCTGCACGTGGACGCCTTCGACGGCTTCTTCAACGACGCGCGCTACCAGTTCCTGGCCAACGGCGCACATGGCGAAGCCACGCGCGTGGACTTCCTCGACCGAGACCGCGCGGTGGTGCACGATGCGACTTACACCACGTGCACGCGCGAGGACTTCGCGGGCTGGCAGCCTGACTGGATCATCCGTGCCGAACGCATCGACATCGACCAGGTCGAGGAGGTCGGCACTGCGCACAACGGCGTGCTGGAGTTCAAGGGCGTGCCCATCCTGCCGGTGCCCTACATCAGCTTCCCGCTCTCGGACAAGCGCAAGTCAGGCCTGCTGCCCCCCACCGTTGGGCTCGACAGCGTCAACGGTTTCGAGTACTCGCAGCCGTATTACTGGAACATTGCCCCCAACCGCGACGCGACGCTGGAGGCGGCGCTGATCGCCAAGCGCGGCGTACGCGCGGGGGGGGAGTTTCGCTACCTGGAGCCGACGTACCGAGGCCGTATCCTGGGCGACGTCCTGCCATCCGACCGGCTGCGCGATCGCACCCGCTGGAGCTACACGCTGGAGCACAACACGAATTTTGACAGCCCCCTGGGGGGCATCGGTATCGGCCTGAACATCCGCCGCGTCAGCGACGACAACTACTGGCGCGACCTGGGCCGCGGCACGCAAAGCGACACCCAGCGCCTGCTGCCAGCCGATGCCCTGGTCACCTGGGGTAGCGGCGACCAGCATGTAATGCTGCGCACACTCAAGTGGCAGACGCTGCAAGACCCTCTGGCCCCCATCGTGCCGCCCTACGACCGGCTGCCCCAGTTGCAATACCGCTACGTACCGAGCCAGCTGGGTCTGGGGTTGGACGCCAGTGTCGAACTCGATACCACGCACTTTCACAGCGACCGCAGCCTCACGCTGCAGCCCAACGCCCAGCGCAGCTACGCACTGGCGCAAATCAGCCGCCCCTTCCTGTGGCCCGCGGGTTTCGTCACACCGCGCCTGCAATTGCACGCCACCGACTACCAGTTCGATACCCCCATTGCCAACGGCGCGCGCTCGGCCAGCCGGGCGCTGCCGACTTTCAGCATCGACAGTGGTCTGGTGTTCGAGCGCGACGCCCGCTTCTTCAGCCGCGATTTCGTACAGACGCTTGAGCCACGTGCCTTCTACACCTATACGCCCTACCGCGATCAGCACCTGCTGCCGGTGTACGACACGGCGGCGAACGACTTTAATTTCGCAACCATCTACACCGAGAACGCCTACGGCGGCCAGGACCGCATCGCCGACAACAACCTGCTGACGCTGGGCCTGACGACACGTCTTCTCGACCCTGATACCGGCGCCGAGGCAGCGCGTTTTGGCGTGGCGCAGCGGGTGCGCTTTTCCAACCAGGACGTGACGCTTCCGGGCGAACCTGTGGTGCAGGACCGCCTGTCAGATCTGATGGTGGGCGCCGCGCTGAACTGGACGCCGCAGTGGGGCTTCAACTCCACGGTGCAGTTCAATCCCAAGACGCGCCGCTCCATCCGCTCTACGGTAGGCGCGCGCTACCAGCCTGCCCCCTTCCACGTCGTCAGCGCCGCGTACCGGTTCCAGCGCGACAGCAGCGAGCAGGTGGACATCGGCTGGCAATGGCCGCTCGCTGACCTGTGGGGCCTGGCAGCGCAGACGCAACCGCCATCAGAGACCCACGCGGGGGCGTTACGTGAAGGACGCTGGTATGGTGTGGGCCGACTCAACTACAGCCTGCACGACCGCAAGCTGGTCGATACGGTGGTCGGCTTGGAGTACGACAGCTGCTGCTGGATCGGTCGTGTGGTGCTTGAACGCCTGCAAAACAGCCTGGTCACGTCCAACACCCGCTTGCTGTTCCAGATAGAGTTCGTCGGCTTCTCGCGCCTGAGCCTGGGCTCCAACCCACTTACCAGTCTGCGCCAGAATATCCCCGGCTACCGCACCTTGGGCGATACCCCGACGGTGCCCAGCCGCTTCAGCAATTACGACTAAGCCCGTGTTTAAGGCCCGCCCCATGCATCCTCGTGTCCTCGTTGCCGGTCTGGCCCTCCTTGCCACCGCGCTCGCCGTACCCGCCATCGCCCAGGGCGTGCGCATTCCCAAGCCGCAAGCAGCCACGACAGCGCCTCCCGCCAACCGCCAGGCCAATGAGCCGCAGGCGGCAGACTACATCGTGGCCGTGGTCAACTCCGAGCCGATCACCCGCAACGAGCTTGCCAATCGCACCGAGCGCCTGCGCAAGCAGCTGATCAGCGAAGGCGCATCTGTGCCAGCAGCCGGTGTCATGAACCGTGAAGTGCTCGAACGCCTGATCTTCGAGAAAGTGCAACTGCAACTGGCACGCGAGGCGGGCATTACGGTGGACGATCTCGCCGTCAACCAGGCCGAAGCCAGCGTGGCACGGCAAAACGATGTCTCCAAAGATGCCATGTACCGCCAGCTCGCTGGCGACGGCATTTCACCGGCACAATTTCGCAGCGAACTGCGCACCCAGCTGGTGCTGCAGCGCCTGCGCGAGCGTGAGGTGAATTCAGGCATCAAGGTAAGTGAATTCGACATCGACCAGTACCTGCGCGAGCAGCAGCCCAAGAATGGGACCGCCGGGCTGGAGCTCAACCTCGCCAACATCCTGATCGCCGTTCCCGAGGGGGCCAGCTCCGCCGTGGTGAGCGAGCGCGAAGAGCGTGCCCGCAGCGTGGCCGAACGCGCACGCAAGGGGGACGATTTTTCCGCTCTTGCCAAAGAGTTCTCCGCCGCCCCGGAAGCGGCGCAAGGCGGGCAAATGGGCCTGCGCCCTGCCGAGCGCTACCCCGAACTGTTCCTGAAAGCCGCAGCAGCACTTCCCGTCGGCGGCATTGCAGGCCCGGTGCGCTCAGGCGCCGGATTTCACATCCTCAAGGTGATCGAGAAGACCCGTGCCAGCGCCACAGCCACCGTGGTGCAAAACCACGCACGCCATATCCTGTTGCGTACCGGCCCGCAACTGAGCGAAGCCGCCGCCGCCGCACAGCTGGCGGATTACCGCAAGCGCATCGTCGCTGGCCTCGCCACCTTCGAGTCGCTGGCACGCGAGCATTCGCAGGATGGCAGTGCGCAGCAGGGCGGCGACCTTGGCTGGTCCACCCCTGGGCGCTATGTGCCCGAGTTTGAAGCCGCGCTCGACGCCCTTAAGCCAGGCGAAATCAGCCAACCGGTGGTCTCGCGCTTTGGCGTGCACCTGATTGAGCTGGTCGAGCGCCGCGAAGAACGGCTGACACCGCGCGAACAGCGCGAAGCGGCACGCGAGGCGGTGCGCCAAAAGAAGATGGAAGAGGCCTATGCGACCTGGGCGCGCGAGCAACGTGCACGCGCCTACGTTGAATACCGCGACGTGCCCCAGTGAAGCACCTCCCCCGCAAACGCTTTGGCCAGCACTTTCTGACCGACGGCGGAATCATCGACGCCATCGTCGCGGCCATCGCCCCACATCCAGGCGACCCGATGGTCGAGATCGGGCCAGGCCTGGCGGCCTTGACGCAGCCGCTGGTCGAGCGCCTCGGACGGCTCACTGTCATCGAACTGGACCGCGACCTGGCGGCGCGGCTGCGCCAGCACGGCCAGTTGCAGGTCATTGAATCTGATGTATTAAAAGTGGACTTTTCGCAGGTGACGCAAGCGCTTAACGCTACGAAATTGAGAGTCGTCGGCAACCTGCCCTACAACATTTCCACGCCCATTTTGTTCCACCTGCTCAAGTACGTGGACGTCATTGCCGACCAGCACTTCATGCTGCAAAAGGAGGTCATCGACCGCATGGTGGCGGCACCGGCCACCAGTGCCTATGGCCGTCTGTCGGTGGTGTTGCAATGGCGTTATGCCATGGAGGATGTGCTGTTCGTTCCGCCGGAGAGCTTTGATCCGCCACCGCGCGTCAACAGCGCCGTGGTGCGCATGCTGCCGCGGCAGGACGTGGCAGCACTCCCTCTGGATGTGTTCGAAGAATGCGTGCAAGTTGCGTTCAGCCAGCGGCGCAAACTGCTGCGCCACACCTTGGGCCGCTGGCTCGATGCACGCGGCTTTTCCGGCAGCTTTGACGTGCAGCGCCGGGCCGAAGAAGTCCCTGTTCAGGAATACGTCGCTCTGGTGCAGCAAGTCTGAGACGTGTCCACGAGTTCAGACACCTGGCACCGCACGAAGCGCCAGGGTCGCTAGCGGCGCCACTCAGGCCGCTTGCAATGCAGTCGCCATGCCTGGCGTGCGCCAGACCGAGCCGTCGTGGCGCATGATCAGGGCCTGCACCAACGGACGCTGCTGAATCAAGGCCTGCGCACGTTCACCGCCCAGCACCATCATGGCAGCACCCAGGCCGTTGACGCTGGAGACATCGCGCGCCAGAAGGCTGATGCCATGGGGCCCGTGGGTAGGCCGCCCGGTTGCCGGGTCGAGAATGTGGTGCTGGCGTTCGCCCTGGGCCATGAAGAAGCGTTCGTAGTCACCCGAGGATGCGACGATGGTTTGGCCTTGCAGCGCCAGCACGCCCAGCATGCGTTCGGGCGCGAGCGGATCACGCAAGCCGACACGCCAGGGTTTGCCATGGTGCGTGCCCGCAAGCAGTACGTCGCCGCCCCCATTGATCAGCGCGTTGTCCACGCCGTGCGCGTGCAGCACTTGCATGCCGGCGGAAAGAATGGGCAGTTTGGCAATGCCTCCCAGATCGAGCGCCATGCCAGCGCGCGCCAGCTGCGCGGTACCAGCCCTGGCGTCCAGGCTCAGGCCCCGGTATCCGACCAACCGGCGCTCGGCTTCGATAAGCGCAGGATCAGGCAACTGTGCCTGCTCACCAAACTTCCAGGCGCGCAAGGCGCCCACGGTGATGTCGAAGGCACCGTGCGTATCAACCGACAGCGCCTGCGCATCGCGCAATATCGCCATCATTTCGGGCGGTACCGCAACCGCATGCTTGCCCGCCGCGCGGGTAATGGCGCTCACCACACTGGTCTCGTCGTAGCGCGTCATCATGCGCGACAGACGCTCCATTTCGACCCAGGCGGCATCCATGGCGCGGTCAATATCCTGCGAGCCTGCGCCCGCAGATGCCACCGCCATGTCCACGCGTGTGCCCATCAGGGCGCGTGCGCTGCGCTGCAGTGCCGGTGCAGCAGTCGGGAGCACCCCGGCTCCCGCCAGTTGTGCGGCGCCAAGCAAAGGCAAGGCCATAACGACGCGCCGCCGCGTCATGGTCACGGGTTTGCGCGCGTCGTCCATGGCCAGCAGCCTCAGACCGACTGGTCGGCCATGTAATTGACGGCGGCCTTGATTTCGTCGTCCGTCAGCTTGGGATTGCCACCGCGCGGAGGCATCGTGCCCTTGGCGCCGGTAAAGCCTTCCATGGCGTGTTTGTAGAGCGTGTCCTTGCCTTGGGCAACGCGTGGGCCCCATTCATCCTTTTTGCCAGGGATGGGCGCGCCACCGGCACCTGAAGCATGGCACAGGGAGCAAGTCTTGTTGAAAACACTCTTGCCCAGAGCCGCATCGGCCACGGGAGCGGCGGCGGCGTCAGGTGCAGCGGCGGCGGCAGGCGCCGGTGCTGCGGCGGGTGCAGGTTCTGCCGCGGGAGCAGGAGCCGGTGCCGCCGCAGGGGCTGGCTCGGCGGCCGGGGCTTCAGGCTTCTTGTCGCCGCACGCGGCAAGGAAAACGGATAAGAGGGCGACAGCGGCAAAGCGGGAGGCGGAATTCATGGGGGGGTCCTTGTGTGAAAACGACGGAGGCTTCTTTTAAGCCATTTCGGAATCCCCAGTACTGATACCTGATACGGGATACCGTTCGCGTCCGGCGTCGTGCGCCGCGAAGCTCTCCTAGAGCCCCGACTTTAACGCTCTCAAGACGTGACAATCCAGAGTACTCCGGCATTCTCTTGACATCAATCAATAGATACCCAGGGTAAACGCCTAAACTTTTTACCCATGAAAACATTAAGGGCACTGACTTGGCTGCGCCAGGTTCTGCTCGCCAGCTTCTTCTGCGCCCTGGGCGCAGCCACGGCCGCCCCGCTCATTCATCCCACCCGCACGCAGTTGGTGTGTACTGGCACTGGCGGGGTCACGCTGTTGGTGCTGGGCGACGACGGCCTTCCCGTTACGGCGGCGTCACTCCACTGCCCTTTGTGCCTGCCCGCCGCCGGCCCTGCTCCCGCATCCATCGCCTCTCTACCGACGCCCACCCTGGTGAGCGAACAGCCAGCCGCACCGCGCCCGAGAAGCGCGATCACCCAATCCGCCGCGCCCCCACCCGGTCGCGGCCCTCCTTTTTTTACCGAGGCAACCCTGAAAGAAAGCTGAATCATGACCGACAAAAAAGTGACCCAACCCGAAATTGCAGGCATCGGCCGGCGCAAGTTCCTCAATACAGCCGCTCTGGCCGGCTTAACAGCAGGCGTAGCCGCCTGCAATGACAAGCCTGCCACCGGTGCTGCAGCACCAGCAGCCCCAACCGCGGCACCTGCGGCACCTGCCGCACACGCTGCGTCCGAGGTGGGCAAGTACGAAGTGGCCCCCGGCCAGCTTGATGAGTACTACTCTTTTTCCTCTGGCGGTCACTCGGGTGAGTGCCGCATCTACGGCTTGCCGTCCGGCCGCCTGTTCAAGCGCATTCCCGTCTTCAACGTCGATTGCCTGGTGGGCTGGGGCATCACCAATGAGTCGAAGAAAATCATCGGCACCAAGCCCGATGGCAGCCTGAAGTACCACACGGGCGACACGCACCACGTGCACCCCTCGTACAAGGATGGCACCTACGACGGCAAGTACCTCTTCGTCAACGACAAGATTCACGGCCGCCTGGCGCGCATCCGCATGGATACGATGGAAACCGACAAGATCACCGAACTGCCGCTGGTGCAGGGTTTCCACGGCACCTTCCCCGACAAGCGCGACCCGGTCGACCCAGCCATCAACCACACGACGCGCGTGTTCTGTGGCGGCGAATTCGGCATTCCCCTGGAGAACAACGGCAAGCACATGGATGCCATCGACACCTACCGCTCGGTTTTCACCTGCGTGGATTCCGAATCCATGGAAGTGCGCTGGCAAGTGGTGGTCGACGGCAACTGCGACCTCGTGGCCACGTCCTACGACGGCAAGCTGGCCTGCACGAACCAGTACAACACTGAGAACGGCGTGCACTACGAAGACATGATGTCCGCCGAAATGGATGCGTGCCTCTTTTTCAACATTGCCCGCATCGAAGCTGCCATCAAGGCCGGCAAGTTCAAGACCTACGGCGGCTCCAAGGTGCCGGTGGTCGATGGCAGCAAGGCCAGCAATGCCGACCCCAAGACGGCGCTGACCTGCTATGTGCCCGTGCCCAAGAACCCGCACGGCGTGAACGCCAGCCCCGACGGCAAGTACTACGCCTGCTCGGGCAAGCTCTCGCCCACCGCCACGCTGATCGAGCACGAGCGTGTGCTCAAGTGGTTCGATGGCGAACTCAAGACCGAGCGCGAGACCGTGGTGGCCGAGCCTGAAATCGGCCTGGGCCCACTGCACACCGGCTTTGACGGTCGCGGCAATGCCTACACCACGCTGTTCCTGGACAGCCAGATCGTCAAGTGGAACGTGGAGGCCGCCATCAAATCCTACGCTGGCGACAAGTCGGCCAAACCGGTGGTCGACCGCCTGGACGTGCAGTACCAGCCTGGCCACGGTTTCACCTCCATGGGGGAAACCAAGGACGCCGACGGCAAGTACTTCCTGTCGGACAACAAGTTCTCCAAGGACCGCTTCCTGCCCGTGGGCCCGCTGCACCCCGAGACGGCGCAATTGATCGATATCAGTGGCGACAAGATGAAGCTGGTGGCCGACCACTCGGTGTATTCCGAGCCGCACGACTCCATCATCATCCCGCGCAACCTGATCCGCACGCGCCAGGTGTATGACATCAACGAGTTCCCGAACGCCACCAAGGATGCGAAGGACTGCCGCGTGGAACGCAAGGGCAAGAAGGTCACCGTGTACCTGACGTCCCAGGCACCCACCTTCGGTCTGCGCGAGTGGACCGTCAAGCGCGGCGATGAGGTGACCATCATCCTGACCAACCTCGACAAGGTGGAAGATTTGACGCACGGTTTCGCTATTCCGAAGTACGACATCAACTTCATCGTCAATCCGCAAGAGACCAAATCGGTCACCTTCATTGCGGACAAGCCAGGCGTGTACTGGTGCTATTGCACCAACTTCTGCCACGCACTGCACCTCGAAATGCGTTCGCGCATGATGGTTGAGGCCTGACCGGCCCCGTAGGGGGCAGCGCGGTCCCTGGAATGCGCTGCCCCTTTTTTTTCTCTGGACTCCTGATGCTTCTGCCCAAACCCCGTTTCATGGCGACCCTTTGGCTCGCGCTGGCCCTGCTGCTGAGTGCATTTGCACCAGGCGCGCGGGCGGCATCAGGGACCTACGAGGCCGAATTGCCCGCTGGACTTGCCACCGCGAAAGATATGTGCGCCCTGCTGCCTTGCAAGGACGTATTCCCGGGCGCCACCTATTTTTCTGAGCGCAAGGGCCAGCCGCCCTATGTCGAGGCCTACGACAAGGCCGGCAAAGACGGGAAGCTGCTCGGCTATGTGATGCTCTCGACCGACATCACCGACACACCCGCCTATTCAGGCAAGCCCGTGGTCACGCTGATCGGGATGGACAAGATAGGCCACTTCGTTGGTGTGAAGGTGCTCAAGCACTCAGAGCCCATCTTGTTGCTGGGCATTCCAGAATCTGCCCTGATCAATTTCAACAACCAGTACATCGGCAAATCGGTTGCCGAAAAACTTGAAATCGGCCAGTCCCGCCCCGACGAAGGCGTCGTGGGCCTGGACGCCATTTCTGGCGCCACGGTGACGGTGATCGCGCAAAACCAGGTCATGATGACCTCGGGGTCGACCGTGGCGCGCGAGGTCGGCATCATTGCGCCAACGGTACGCGAGCCGGCACATTACAAGGTGACGGGCGAGGCCCTCACCTGGGACGAGCTGGTGGGGCGCGGTGCGGTTCAGCATCTGCGTGTCATGCCCGAGCAACTGGGCCTGGACCGCAGCGCCGACCCTTTCATCGAACTGTGGTTTGGCGATCTGAGCCAGCCCGATATCGGCAAGAGCGTGCTGGGCGCCACCAGTTGGGACAGCTTAAAACTCCAGCTCAAGGAAGGCGAGCACGCCATCTTCATCATCCGCACTGCGGGGCGCGAATCGTTCAAAGGCTCGGGTTTCGTGCGCGGCGGGCTGTACGACCGCGTGCAGGTCAAGCAGGACGCCGATTCGTTTACCTTCCGCGACCTCGATTACCTCAACCTGTATGGTGTGGAAGCCGCGGGCGCACCCCGGTTCAACGAATCGGCCATTTTCATCATCCGCTCGAAGGCGTTTTCGGATGCCTATCCCTGGAAGCTGAGCCTTCTGGGCAACCGCGTTGATCGTGCTACCGGCGCCAAGAGCTTCACCAGCTTCGACTCGCCCTACTGGCTGCCCGCCTCCATGCTCGAAGGCGGCCGCCCCAAGGTGGATGTGCCTCAGGCGCCTTGGGTGCGCATCTGGAAGGCACGTGGCGTTGAAATCATTCTTTTTGTCGTGCTGCTGGTGGCCGTGACCGTGGTCTATGCGCTGCGCGAGCGGCTGACACGCCTGTCCACGCACAAGAACAAGTGGCCGGTGAATGCCTTCAAATACACGGCATGGGCACTGTCCATTGGTTTCGTCGGCTTTGGTGCCATGGCGCAGCCCTCCATCACCCAGGTGCTGACCTGGTTCCACGCGCTGCTGTTCCAGTGGACCTGGTCGCTGTTCCTCTCCGACCCGTTCATTTTCCTGTTCTGGATCTTCATCATCGCCACCGTGTTCCTGTTTGGACGCGGCCTGTTCTGCGGTTGGATGTGTCCGTTTGGCTCGCTGCAAGAGGCCCTCTACAAGATCGCCCGTTTCGTCGGCCTGGGACGCTTTCAGACCAAGCTGCCGCAAAAATGGCACGACCGCCTGAAGTGGCTCAAGTACGCCATCTTCTTCTTCCTGCTGACCGTGTCCATGTTCTCCATGGGCCTGGCGGAAAAACTCTCCGAGGTCGAGCCTTTCAAAACCACTTTTCTGGTCGGCGTGATGAACCGTGCCTGGCCCTACGGCCTGTTTGTGGCAGCTATTCTGGGCGTGTCGATCTTCATTGAGCGGCCGTACTGCAAGTACATTTGCCCGCTGGGCGCGTCGCTTGCCATGCCCAGCACCTTCCGCTGGTTCGGCCTCAAGCGCAAGCAGGACTGCAACAGTTGCAAAGCCTGCGCCGTGGGCTGCGGCGCGCAGGCGATTGACGCCGATGGCCGCATCGACCACCGTGAGTGCCTGCACTGCCTGGATTGCATGATTCTCTACACCGACACCAAGGGCTGCCCACCGCTGGCCAAAGAGCGCAAGCGCCGGGAGAAGGACGGTCTGGAGATGACCCCGATTGGCGACAATGGCTACTTCTTCCCGATCTACCCGGCCACCAGTTTCACTGAACAGATCAGCGCCAAGGCGGTAGGCGGTCCCGATCCGCGTATGCCGACCGATCCAACACTGCCCGCCCACAAGGTGGACATCGGCAAGCTCGAATGGTTGTGGCTGGAACTGCGCGACCACCTCTGGCCCTGGAGCAGCGAAGGCTGGCACAGCCAGCGCGCGCTGCAGGTGGCAGGCTTCTCGCTGGCCATTGCTGCCACCGTCGCCTGGATCATGACGGCCATGGGCACCTTGTCGTCGGGCGCCATCATTGGCTGGTGGTTTGGCTGGAGCGTGTACGAAGTGCTGATCCGCCTCTCGGGCCGGCGCTACGTCAAGGACGGCCCATGGTGGCGCGACCACTACCGTGTGGCGGGCGTCATGGACATGCTCAGCTACGTGGGCTTCAAGAACCTGCTGATCGGCGCAGCGCTCTTCCTGGCGCTCAAGTCCTTCGGTTTGCTGATCCCATGAACCTGCGTCTGCTTCCGGCCCTGTGCACGGCGCTGCTGCTGGCGGGGGCCGCGCATGCGGCCACCCTGCAGGTGCAGCCGGGCCAGGACCTGGCCGCCGCCGTGCGCGCTGCGGCGCCGGGCGACACCGTGGAAGTGGCGCGCGGCCAGTACCGCGCCAACCTGCTGATCAACAAGCCTTTGATCCTGCGCGGCATCGACCGCCCCACCATCAGCGGCGGCAACCAGGGCGACACCATCCGCGTCACCGCGACCGATGTCACGATCGAAGGCCTGATCGTGCGCGACTCGGGCAGCAGCCTGCAAGGCCAGAACGCCGGTATTTACCTCTACCCCGGTTCAGACCGTGCCGTGGTGCAGCACTGCGACCTCACCTACAACCTGTTCGGGCTGTGGATCGAGAAGGCGAACGACGTGCGGATCGAAGGCAACACCATCACTGGCAAGCGCGACTACGACTCGGGGCGGCGCGGCAACGGTATCGAGCTCTACAATTCCCAGCGCGCCCAGATCATCGGCAACAACATCAGCTTTGTGCGCGATGCACTGTATGTCGATGTCTCGCACCACGCGGTGTTCCGGGGCAACAAACTGCACCACAGCCGCTACGGCGCGCACTACATGTCGTCCTACTACAACCTGTGGGAAGACAACGATAGCTACTACAACCGCGGCGGCCTGGCGCTGATGGAAGTGCACAATCAGACCGTGCGCGGCAACCGCGCCTGGGGCAATGCCGACCACGGCATCATGCTGCGCTCGGTACAGGACTCGGTGGTTGAAAACAACATCGTCGCCGGCAACCAGCGTGGCTTTTTCATCTACGACGTCGAGTACGTGACCCTGCGCCACAACCTCATCGTCGACAACTTCGTCGGCGCCCATCTCTCGGCCGGCGTGAAGAACAACGTCGTCGAGAAAAACGACTTCATCGACAACCGCCAGCAGATCCGCTACATCGGCACCAAAGACGAAGCCTGGGGCGGAAAAATAGGCAACTACTGGAGCAACTACATTGGCTGGGACCGCGACGGCAATGGCATTGGCGACGTCCCCTACACAGCCAACGATATGGTGGACCGCCTGACTTGGCGCTACCCGGGCATGAAGCTGCTGCTGGCCAGCCCCGCAGTGCAGGCGCTGCGACTTGTTGGCCAACAATTTCCTGTGCTGCGCGTCCCCTCGATCGTCGACGCGCACCCGCGCATGCACCCTGAACACACGAACTGGAGCCTCTGGCGTGGCAAGTACTTCCCCGGTTGACGCACAAGCGGCGGTTTCGCTGCGCGGCGTCACCAAATATTACGGTGCGGTGCACGCGGTCGATGGCGTAGACCTCGACATCGCGCGCGGCGAGATTTTTGGCCTCATTGGCCACAACGGCGCTGGCAAGAGCACCCTGTTCAAAATGATGCTCGGGCTGGAAGCGGCAAGCAGCGGCAGCATCGTGCTCGGCGGCGCACCGGTACGCGGCCGGGGCTTTCGCGCCGCACGGAGACACATCGGCTACCTGCCCGAAAACGTCGTGCTCTACGACAACCTGAGCGGCCTGGAAACGCTGCACTTCTTCGCCCGCCTCAAGCATGCGCCGCTGGACCAATGTCCTGGTCTGCTGGAACGCGTGGGCCTGGCACACGCGCTTAAACGGCCAGTGCGCGAGTATTCCAAGGGCATGCGCCAGCGCCTGGGCTTTGCACAGGCCCTGTTGGGCGCCCCGCAGGTGCTGTTTCTCGACGAGCCGACCAATGGTCTCGACCCGCAGGCGATACGCGATTTCTACGCCACGCTGCGCACGCTGCAGACCGGCGGCGTGACTGTCGTCATCACCTCGCACATCCTGGCCGAATTGCAAGAGCGCGTGGACCGGCTTGCCATCATGGCCAATGGCCGCATTCAGGCGCTGGGCAGTGTGCAAGCACTGCGCGACCAGACACAGATGCCGCTGGTGTTCGACCTGGCACTCGAACCCGGTTGCGTGCAAGCGGTGGGCACCGCCCTGCACGGCGCAACGGGCGCCGCCGCCGACCCCATCACGGGCGGCCTGCGCCTGGCCTGCCCACGCGAGCACAAGATGGCGGTACTGGCAGCCCTCGCCCCTTTTGGCACCCAGGTGCGGGACCTGGCGCTGCGCGAACCCTCGCTTGAAGACCTGTTCTTCGGTTTTTCAGATTGACCCGCATGGAATTGACGCAAATCTTCACCCTGGCCGCGAAGGAATTCCGCGACCGCATGCGCAACCGCTGGGTGCTGGCCGTGGCGCTGGTGTTCACCGTGTTCTCGCTGGTCATTGCCTATTTCGGCGGTGCGCAGCAGGGCGCGGTCGGCTTTCGCTCCATCGAAGTCACGATCGCCAGCCTGGTCAGCCTGGTCATTTATTTGATCCCGCTGATCGCACTGCTCCTGGGGTTTGACGCCATCGTCGGTGAGCGCGAGCGGGGCTCGCTCGATCTGCTGCTGGCGCTGCCCATTACGCGGCTGGAACTCTTGCTGGGCAAGTACCTGGGCCTGGCTGCGGCGCTGACGCTCTCGACACTGGCAGGCTTTGGCCTGGTGGCGGTGCTGCTCTACCAACAGTTGAGCTGGGCCGGGCTGTACCACTACTTCGGCTTCATGATCAGTTCCGTGCTGCTGGGGCTGGCGTTCCTGAGCCTGGCCGTGCTGCTGTCGGTGGTGGCGCGCGAACGCACGCGTGCATCGGGCATGGCGATTGCCTTGTGGTTCTTCTTCGTGCTGGTGTTTGACCTGCTGCTGCTCGGCGTGCTGGTGGCCACGGGGGGGCACTTTGGCGGTGACGTCTTTGCCTGGCTGCTGCTGCTCAACCCGGCCGACGTGTTTCGCATCCTGAATGTGTTTTCGCTTGACGACGTGCGCACGCTCTATGGCCTCTCGACCATCGTGCCGGCCTCGCTGGGCAGCCAGGGGCTGCTCGGCGGCGTCATGGTGCTATGGATTGTTCTGCCGCTTCTGGTGGCACGCTGGAGATTTCGATGAACCTCAAACCCGACTTTGCTTTTTCCCTTCGCTCGCTGCTCGCCGTAGCCGTCCTGGGCGCCACGCTCGGCTTGGCCGGCTGCCACAAGGCCACCGACAGCGCGAGCATTGTGCCGGTAGAGATTGACCGCAGCACGAGCTGCGATCTCGATGGCATGCTGCTGTCCGACTACCCTGGCCCCAAGGCGCAGATCTTCTATGCCGACCAGGAAAAGCCCGCCTTCTTCTGCGACACCATGGAAGTGCTGAGCACCCTGCTCGCAGGCGAGCAGGTCCGGGCGGTCCGGGCAGTCTTCGTGCAAGACATGGCCAAGGCCGACTGGGACCACCCAGAGGGCCACTGGATCGATGCACGCAGCGCTTTCTATGTGTTCGGCAGCAAGCGCACAGGCTCCATGGGACCCACGGTAGGAAGTTTTGCGCTGGAGGCCGATGCGCAGCACTTTGCTGCTGAAAACGGCGGCAAAGTGCTGGCGTTCGCCGCCATCAAGCCAGACATGGTGGACCTGAGCGGCGGCGCGCAACACGACTCCCGCATGTAGGCACCCCCACCATGCACGCCTCGCACATCTTGCCGCTCGCGCGCCCGACGCGGCGCGCCCTGGCCGCCGTGTTGCTGGCAGGGCCGGCGCTGGCGTTCTTGCCAGGCGCCAGCCGCTGGATCACCGGCAAGGCCGTGCCCGTGCCGGAGAGCGATGTCTGTCTGGTGGCGCCGCCCACGCCCTATGACCCGGCCTCGGGTTTGCCCCTGGCCGCCGCCCGGCCGGTGCCCGCAGGCGTGCGCTGCCCGGTCTGCGGCATGTACCCCGCACGCGCGCCCAATTGGGCGGCGCAGATCATCTTTGCCAACGGCGATGCGCAGTTTTTTGATTCGCCTCTGAGCCTGTTCATGTACCTGAACAACGTTGGCCGCTACACCCCAGGACGCAGCGCGGACGACATCGTGGCGCGCTACGTGACCGATTTTGGCAGCCTGCAGATGCTCAACGCCACCAACGCGTTCTACGTCGTCGGCTCCTCTGCCCACGGGCCGATGCGCGCGGGCAACCTGCCCGCGTTTGCTTCCGAGCAGGCGGCGCGTGCCTTTGCCGCGCAGCGCGGTGGCGAGGTGCGGGCCTTTGCTGGCATCGATGCGGCGCTGGTGCAGCGCCTGGGCGGCAGGGCCACGCACACACACTGACGCTATCAATAAAGAAGCTGCTTGCGCTTATGCAGCAAGCGCAAGCAGCCAATTTCATTCCTATTTTCGGCGGTACTCAGGCCCGCTATGCCGGGGTGCAGGCGCCCCCTGCCAACGCCGCGGCTGAGCCAATCTGGCTACCCATTCTGGCCTCTGCGGATGGCTGCCGGCAGCAAGGCCGCCATGCGCCATGCAAGGGCCCGCAGCGCAGAGCGCTCCGCCGGGCTGCCAGGCTGCACGAGCGCCGCTTCCAGCACAGCTTGGCGCGCGCTGCGCAAGGCCCTCCGGTCGCGCGCCTGAAGGGCGGCAAGCAACTGGTCGTGCAGGCGCTGCACGCGTTGCGCCTCCCCGGGAGGCAATTGCCTCTGCTCGGCCACCACCGGGGCCATCAGGTGCTGCGCCCAGGCGCTCACAGGCGCCAAGAACATGTCTTGCGCGCTCATGACCTGTCCGGCACGGGTGGCAGCGGTGGCAGGGCGCGGCCCGATGCCAGGCCGTACCAGTTCACCCGGCGCGTCAGCACCATCACCAGGGCGAGCACGGCGAACAGCGCCACCGAGCCCACGACCAGCGCCGTTTGTTCCAGTTGCAGCAGCACGTACAGCAGGGCGTAGAGCAGCCCCATGCCTGCACCAAACGGCAGGCCCCGGCGCACGCTGCCCAGCATGTGGCAGGCGTAGTAGCCGAGCAGCAGCACGCAGGCACTGGCTGCCAGCGCGTAGGCGGCGCCAAAGGGCAGGTGCTCCGACAGGCTGAGCAGCAGCAGGAAGAAGCTGCTCAGCGCGCTGCCCACCAGCAGGTACTGCACCGGATGCACGCGCAGGGTTTCCATCGCCTGGCCGCCCCAAAATAGAAAAGCGGCCCCCTCGGAGGGGAGCGACCCGCTGCGCGGTGGGGCTTGGAGGGTATTGCCCATCAGTTCGAACAAGCCCACGGCGACAAACGTGAGGGCGATGAACAGCAGCCCGTACTTGGTGGCGCGGTCGGCAAGCGAATACGGGTTCACCGGGTCGATGAAGGCCACGCTGAAGCTGTCGGCACAGCCTTTGCTGCCTGCCGGGACCACTTGCGGGCCCTCGTCGTCGGCGGCGGCGGCCGTGCACACTGGCTTGCCCGCCGCGACGTCCTGCTGCGCCGTGGTGGCGAGCGACGACAAGCGCCAGCGCGCGCTAAAACCATCGCTGCGCACTTCACGCTCGGACGGCAAAAAGCGACCGCCAAACGACGGGTGCGGCCAGCCGCTGTCCAGCATCACCGCGGTGTGGTTGCCCAGCGGCACGATGGACAGGCGCTCGGTGCCCACGAGCTCCAGGTCCAGCACGGCGGAAAAGCCCGCCGCCTGGCCCAGCACTGCTGGCGGCAGCAGCGCGTGCAATCCCCGGCTGTAGACGGGATGGAAGGTGCCCGGCTTCAATGCCAGCGCTGCGCCGCCGTCCAGCGCAAGCTGCGCGGTGCGGATGCCGCGCGCATCCCCCACGCCCAGCATCAAGATGGGCGCCCCGCACTGCATGCGCGAGCCGCGCACCGTCGTCTGCGGCTGCAAGCTGGCCAGCGAGGCCCAGTGCGCTTGCAGGTGCGTCTTGAGCGTATAGGCATTGACCTTGTGCAGGCCGCGCGCACGCTCTTCCATGGCCGCGCCCGACCGCACATCAAGCTGGTCGGGCATGGCGGTCAGCAGGAACTCTCGGCGCCGCTCTTCGCTGTGGCGCGCATCACCCGTACCCGTTTCGATGTCCCAGCTTTCCACACAGGCGCTGTGGATGAGGGGGCCTACCAAGGTCTGCGGTCCGGCCAGGCTGCTGGCCACGCTTTGCGCGGCCGCGCTGCGGTAGTGCTGGCGGCCCTGCACCACGTCTTCAATCTGGCCCAGGCCGAAAAGCAGCAACAGAACCACGGCGGCCAATGCGGCCAGTTTGGTGAACCAGGGGTGTTTCAAGGGAGTCCTTCACAGTCAATGTGAAGGCAGTCTGAAACGCCGCCGTGAGGGCAGGATGAAGTGTGTGAGGGCGGTGTGAAGTCCGCCCACAAAGCGCAAAGCGCAAGGGTCAAGCAGGCAAGATCAACTCCACCCGCAGGCCGGACGCGGCATTGCGCACCGCCATGCGCCCACCATGGAGCGCCACCACCCGCTGCACGATGGCCAGCCCCAGGCCCGAGCCGCTGCGCTCGCCGTTGGGGCGGGCGGTGGTGAAGAAGCGCTCACCGAGGCGGTGCAAGGCGTAGTCGGGCACGCCGGGGCCGCTGTCTTGCACGGCGATGGTGCTGCCCTGCAGTTCCACCGCCACGGTGCTGCCGGCCGGCGAAAAATCGATGGCGTTGTCCAGCAGGTTGCCGATGGCCAGGGCGATGAGCTCGGCCTCCCACGGACCGCTCGCGCCATCGCCTGCGAGCGTGAGCGCCACACCGCGCTGGCCAGCACGCGCCTGGGTGTGGGCGATGGCGGCGCGCGCACAGTCGTGCAGCGCCACCCAGCCTTGCGCGTCTACCTGCTGGCGCTGCTCCAATTTGCTCAGCTCCAGCAGCCGGTCGATAAGGCGCTGCAGGCGCTCGCTCTGCTGCACCACCTGGCCGGCAAATGCCGCGCGGTCGCTGGCCGGCAGGTCCTCCTGCAGCAACTCGCCTGCGCCGCGAATGGCCGCCACCGGGCTTTTGAGCTCGTGCGTCAGCGCACGTACGTACGCTTCGATATAGCCATGCCCCTCCAGCCGCAGGCGCATGCGCTCCATGGCGCGCGCGAGATCGCCCAACTCCCCCGGCACTTGCGGCACCGCCAGCGCCGGGGTGGCCGCAGTGGCAGGCGCGCCAGCCTCGGGGCCCTGCACGCTCAGGGCATAGTCGCGCAGGCGCCGCACGTTCCATACCATCCACAGCGTCACGGCCACGCCGACGGCGGCCGACAGCGCCAGCAACAGCAGGCCGCCCATCAGCACTTTGTGCTCGGCCCGGTCGATGAAGCGCTGCACGGTGCGCGTGGGCTTGGCCACGGTGAGCACCCCGGCGATGCGGCCGTCCACGAAGATAGGCGCAGACACGTGCATCACGCCGCTGGTGGCGTCGCCTGGGGTGTCACGGCTCATGCGGGCGCCGTACTCGCCGCGCAGGGTGAGCGCCACGTCGCGCCACTGCGAGAAATCCTGACCAACCGCCTCCGATTGCGAGTCAAACAGCACCCGGCCGGTGGCACCCGTGACGTACACGCGGTAATCCAGCGACTGCTTGGAAAAGCCCCAGATGGCGGCATCAACCGGCCGGCTGGCGTAGTGCTGCACGTGCCGGGCGAAGGCGCTGTCCCCGGCCTGCAGGCGCCCAGCAGCCAAGTCGTCGCTGGCCAGCTCGGCCAGGATGTGGGCCGTGTCCACCATCATGTCTTCCATCACCTCGCGCACGCTGGGCTTGATTTCGGCCACAAAGACGCGCAGCACGAAGAACGCAGCAATGCCGTTGATGAGGAAGAAGGCAAACAGCAGGCGGATGCCTAAGCGCATGGGTCAGCGGCGTGGGACAAAAACTATTAAAAATATAGCTGTAAGCGCTTTATTCATATGCCCTAGAGGCCTATTTTCTTCAAAAAACTAGAGATCAAGACTGTAGCCCATGCCCCGGTGCGTGCTGATGTATTCGCGCCCTGGGTCGGCCTCGCGCAGCTTGGCGCGCAGCGTCTTGATGTGGGTGTCCACCGTGCGGTCGGTGCTCTCGCTGTCGTCGCCCCAGGCGGCGTTGAGCAGCGCCGCGCGGCTGTGGATACGGCCTGCGCCTGCCAGCAGGCAAGACAGCAATCGGTACTCGCGCCGCGTGAGCGCCAGCGGTTGGCCATGCAGCTGCACGCGCTGGCCCTGGGCGTCGTCGTGCAATGGCGCGCTTGGCGCAGGAGGCTGGGACGCCGAGAACGGCGCGGCAGGGGGCGCGGCCGCTCGGCGCAGCAAGGCGCGGGCGCGCGCTGCGAGTTCGCGCGGACTGAAGGGTTTGGCCAGGTAGTCGTCGGCACCCAACTCCAGCCCGAGCACGCGGTCGAGCTCCTCGCCCTGCGCGCTCAGCATCAGCACCGGGGTATGGCCGGCGGCGCGCACTTCGCGGCACAGGTCCAGGCCGCTGCCGTCGGGCAGGCCGACGTCGAGCACCAGCAAGTCAAAGCCGCCAGCGCTCCACAGGCTGCGCGCGTCGTGCAGCAGCAGGCTGTGCGCCACTTGCAGGCCGGCCCGCTCCAGCGCGTAGGCGACGGTCCTGGCGATGGCCGGATCGTCTTCCAGCAGCAGTACGCGCGCCACCATAGGGAATCAGTGGCCCAGCAGCACCGGGAAAATCTTCGCCAAACCGCCAGCCATCACCTCGACGGCCAGCGCCGCCAATATCAGCCCCATCAGCCGCGTCATGACGTTGATGCCGGTTTTACCCAGCACACGCGCAATGGGGTCCGCCAGCGAAAAGCAAACCCAGGTGGCAAGACCAATCACCAGGCCGTACCCCACCAGCGCCACTTGCTGCCAGAACGTCTGCGCGTTGTTGGCATAAATCACCACTGTAGACATGGAGGCCGGCCCGGTGAGCAGCGGAATGGTCAACGGAACCACGGCGATGCTGGCGCCCGCGGCCGCCTTCTCGGCGCCCTCTTCCAGCTCATTGGTCGCCGGCTTGGCCTCGGCCGGCTGGGCGTTGAGCATGTTCATGGAGCTGATGAGCAGCAGCATGCCGCCGCCGACCTGAAAGCTTGGCAGCGAGATGTTGAAGAACTCCAGAATCTGCAAGCCCAGCAGGGCACAGGCGGCAATCACGCAAAAGGCGCTAAACGCCGCAGTGCGGATGGTGCGTTTGCGCTGGGCCTCGGAAAAGCCCTGCGTGTAGTGAATGAAGAAGGGCACGATGGCCAGCGGGTTCACAATGGCCAGCAGCGTGACCAGCGGTTTCAGATCCATGCCACGCTCCCTGCAGTGCTTGCGGTAGTTGTTTTCACGAATCGGCTCCTGCAAGAATTCGGTCTGGCATGAGTGTGCCGCATTTCCCCGCCAGTCCCTACAGCGCCAGGCCGCGCGCGGCCCGACAAAGGACAACAGGCCCGAATCTTCCCGTTCCCCGCTTTCTGCGGATGGCTTTGCCTTTGGCGCCTGGCGCTGTTTGCATGCTGCGTGGGCTGACGCATGACTGAGGGTGCGCTTTACAGGCATGTGAAGGTATGTAACTATGGAGTAGTTCGCATTCAGCCGCCATGTCCACCCCCACTCCCTCAGAAATGTCCGAGCTGCGAGCACTCACCGAACGCCTGGGTGACGTGCTGCGATCGGCACGGCTCGGGGCATGGATGGTGGATTTCGAGCGCGGCGAGGTCCTGTTCGACCGCCTGTTTCTGGAGCTCCTCGGCGCCAGCCAGGATGACAGCCTCTGCCTGCCGGTGTCCGGCTGGCAGGCGCTGGTGCACCCAGACGACGCAACCCGCCAACACGACCTGTGGGACCAATGCCTGCGCGGCGGGCGTGAGCGCTATGAAATCGAGCACCGCCTGCAGCGGCGGGATGGCAGTTGGCTCGAGTGCGCCTTTCGCGCCACAGTGCAGGGACGCTCCCCCCAAGGTCTGGCGCAGCGGCTGGTGGGTTCGTACCAGGAATGCTGCTCAAGCCTGCACCGTCGCGAAAATTTGCAGGTGGCGGCCACCGTGTTCACGCATGCGCGCGAGGGCATCAGCATCACCGACCCCAAGGGCACGATCATTGACGTGAACCACGCGTTCACCCGCATTACGGGCTACCCGCGCGAAGAGATCATCGGCCAGAACCCGCGCATCCTTCAGTCGGGCCGGCAATCGCCCGAGTTTTACGCCGCCATGTGGAAAGCCATCACCCAGCAAGGCCACTGGTCAGGGGAGATGTGGAACCGGCGCAAGGACGGTTCGCTGTTCCTGGAGGTCGTGACCATCAGTGCCGTGCGCGATGACAACAAACGGCTGCAGCATTACGTCGCCGTGTTCAGCGATGTCACGCAGGCGCGCGAGACCGAGCAGCGGCTCGAAGGCCTTGCCCATTTTGACGTGCTCACGGAGCTGCCCAACCGCGTGCTCATGTTTGACCGCTTGCGCCAATGCATGGCGCGGTGCCAGCGCCGCTCGTCGTACCTGGCCGTGGCGCTTCTCGATCTCGACGGCTTCAAGGCCATCAACGACCGGTATGGCCATGCAACCGGCGACCAGCTGCTCATCGCCCTGGCCCGCCGCATGGCGGAAGCCCTGCGCGAAGGCGATACCCTGGCGCGCATTGGCGGCGACGAATTCGTCGTGGTGATGGCCGATCTCGAGCAGCCACAAGATTTCAGCCCGGTGGTGGAGCGCCTGCTGCACGCCGCCAGCGAGCCCGTGCCGCTGGGCCGCGACACCTTGCAGGTCTCGGCCAGCATTGGTGTCACGCTGTACCCACGCGATGCGGTGGACGCCGAACAACTGCTGCGCCACGCCGACCACGCCATGTACCAGGCGAAACAGGCGGGCAAGAACCGTCTGGCCATTTTCGACGTGGCCCACGATGCCGCCCAGGCAAGCCAGCGCCAGAACCTGCAGGACATCCGCACCGCCCTGGAACGCAACGAATTCGAGCTGCATTACCAGCCGAAGGTCAACCTGCGTACAGGTGAAGTGGTGGGCGCCGAGGCGCTGATACGCTGGCAACACCCGGAACGCGGTCTTCTTGCTCCCGCGCTTTTTCTGCCCGCTATTGAAAACCACATACTGGACACCTTCGTGGGCGAATGGGTGATTGCGACGGCCCTGGCGCAAATGTCACGCTGGCATGCAGAGGGATTGAGGCTCAAGGTGAGCGTCAACGTCGGCGCCTACCAGTTGCTGGGAGATGGCTTCGCAGAACGGCTGGAGCAATTGCTGCACACCCAGCCCGATGTGGCGCCCGAGTGCCTGGAGCTTGAAATCCTGGAAAGCAGCGCCCTGGCCGATATGGCGAAAATATCCCACTTGATGCGCCGCTGCCAGGCCATGGGTGTGCGCTTTGCGCTCGACGACTTCGGCACCGGGTTTTCCTCGCTCACCTACATGCGCCGCCTGCCCGCGCAGGTCATCAAGATCGACCAGAGCTTCGTGCGCGGCATCCTGGGAGATGCTGACGACATCTACATCGTGCAAGGCGTCATCGGTCTGGCCAAAGCCTTCCGCCGTGAGGTGATCGCCGAGGGCGTGGAAACCATGGAGCACGGCGACGTGCTCCTGTCGCTGGGTTGCGAACTGGCCCAAGGCTATGGCATTGCCCGGCCCATGCCTGCATCTGCCGTGCCCGAGTGGACCCGCACCTGGCGCGCAGCACACCCGGTATAGCGGTTTAGAACGTGCTCACAAACTTAGGACGGGAAATCGGACCGCCTCACGCGGCCACAGGCCTGCGCGCCGAGCGCGCCGCCACCCCCACCCCCACCATGCCTGCAGACGACACGCCCAGCACCAGCGCGAGCGCCGCGCCATAGAACACAGCGCTGGTCATGCCCCGGTCGAGCAGCGCGCCGAAGACCGGCGCCGCCACGGAAAAACCCAAATCCAGGCCGGAGTACACCGTGCCGTAGACACGCCCCGTGGCACCCGGCGGCGCAGCGCGCTTGATCAACATGTCGCGCGACGGCCCGGCAACGCCCGTGCCGGCGCCCGCGATGGCGGCCACCCACAGCGCCGCCACGCCCGGCAACCAGCCCGTGCCCACCAGCGCCAGCAACACTGCACCGGCGCACATGGCGACGGCGATGGTGCGCTCCAGACGCTCGACACGCGAGACCAGGAAGCCCCCCACCACCATCCCGGCCGCACCAAACAGCATGTAGCCGGTAATGACCAGGGCCGTCAGATCAAGCGGCAGGCCATACATCCTGCCAAGCGCAGGGCTGGCGAAGCTCTGCATGGCGGCGAGCGCGCAGGTGCTGAAGAAAAAGAACGAAAAACACAGCCATACCGAGGGCAGGCGCAAAAACGCCATCGGGTGCTCGGGCTTGGCCTGGGCGCCGCCCACCGGCGCTGCATGGGCCCATTCGCCCTGGCTGTCGTCCACGGCATCGCGGTTCCACCACAGCACGGCGAGCACGAGAAGCGCCACACCGCAGGCGGCAAAACAGGCGGTGCGCCAGGAGCCGCTGGCCGTGGCAATACCCGCCATGAACACCGGCGCAGCCGCCCAGCCGAGGTTGCCGGTAATGCCGTGCACCGCGAACGCGTGGCCCAGGCGCGCCTGCGAGACCCGTTTGTTCATGATGGTGAAATCCACCGGGTGGAACGAGGCATTGCCCAGGCCTGCGAGCGCCGCCGCCACGGCCAGGCCCAGATAGCCTGGCGCCAACGCAGCGGTAAGCGCGGCGGCGGCAAAACAGCCCACGGCGAAAAACAGCACCGGCCGTGCGCCCACCCGGTCCACCAGGAAACCCGCCGAGGCTTGCCCAACGGCCGAGATGACGAAAAACACCGTCACCAGCAGCCCAAGCTCGGAATAGTTGAGCGAAAAATCACTGATGAACCACGGGAACAGCGGCGGCAGCAGCATGTGAAAGAAATGCGAGGTCGCGTGCGCCATGCCGATCAGGCCAATGGTTTTGGCGTCCTGGTGCAGGGGCACGGCGGCCTGCGCGCGCGAAGTGGCGGTAGTCATGCGGCGATGGTAGGCTGGCACAGAACGTCCGAACGGCGATAGTCTGCCAATTTCTGTTGCGATCATGCCAAGCACGCCCCTCCTCGCTGCCGCGGCCTCCCGACCGGTGGTCAGCTCCATCACGCCGCATTTGTTCGTACCGACAGCCGCACGGCCGGTCCGTGCCAAAGTGCGCCATCTGGCAGCAAACACCCAGGTTGCACCGCACAGCCACCCCTGGGCACAGGTCGCCATGGCCGACCGCGGCGTGATCCGGCTCGGTGTCGATGGCGGCAGCTACCTGGTGCCACCCTCGCATGCGCTGTGGATACCGCCTGGCATGGTGCATGCCGTCACTCTGGTGGACGACGCCGACCTGCGCACGCTTTACCTGTATGTGCCGCGCAGCCGCTGCGGGCCCGACGCCGCACCGCTGGCACAGGCCGACGCCTGGCGCGGCGCGCGCATGCTCGAAGTCTCGCCCCTGCTGCGTGCGCTGGTACGCGAGATGCCGACCGATGCAGACGACCAGCCGACGTTCACGGCGGCGTCAGGTCGTCGGCGTGAACGGCATCTCAGCGCCCTGATTCGCCAGGAGTTGGCACAAGCCCCCACGCGCCGCCTGGGCGTGGACCTGCCGCGCGACAAGCGCCTGCGCCAATTGTGCGAAGCCGTGCTCGCCGACCCGGCGCGCCATGACACGCTGGCCGCCTGGGCGCGGGACACTGGCGCCAGCCCGCGCACCGTGGCAAGGTTATTCCGGCAGGAACTGGCCACCAGCTTCACCCAGTGGCGCCAGCAGGTGGTCCTGGCGCAGGCCGTCTCGCTGGCCGCCCGCGAACTGTCGATCGCACAGATTGCCGCCGAGCTCGGCTACAGCCCGAGCGCCTTCAGCGCCATGGTGCGGCGCAGCGTGGGGCAGACGGCAGGACGATTTCTGGGCAAGGCGATGCGTGCTAGGCCAGGCGCAGAGCCCTGAGTTCTTGCGGCCTCAGCACGCTGCCTTGCGTTGCGTCAACACCCAAACGTCCCACACTTCCAAAATATCCCTAAATAAATTGTGTATTTAACGGAGGACATGTTCATGAAGGCGCTCACCGATCTTTTTTCCACCGACTATGGCCTGATGAGCATCGTGGGGATCGCCATCATGGTGGTGGGCATCACCGGTTTTGCCCTGGTGGTGCGCCACAAAATGAACGAACCGCCACGCGACAAGCAGGCCTGACCCGGCCGCCCTGGCGCTCGACATCGCGTGAACACGCGAGCCTGCAACTTGACATTCATCAGGTCAAATTGGGCCACCACTCCCGCGCTTTGTGCAAATAATGCGCTTTCACACGATTCGTATCGAATTGTGAGGGGGCTCCATGCAAAAGCTGATCGACAACCTGCGCCTGTCGCGCAAATTCCTGCTGGTGGGCGTGCTGGGACTCATCGCCCTTGCCCTGCCGATGTGGCTGGTGCTCTCGGGCGGCTTGACCGACATCGCGCGTTCTGAAAAAGCCCTCTCGGGCGTGGCGCCTGCGGTTGCCGTCGTCCACACCGTGCAGTTGATGCAGCAGCACCGGGGCCAATCCGCCAATTTTCTCTCCGGCAGCGAGGAGGCGCGCGCGCCACGTGAAGCACTGCTGGCGAGTTCTACCAAGGCGCTGCAAGAGCAACTCAGCACGCTGCAGCGCTTTGGCGACACAGCGTTGACGGCGCGGGCCGAGGCGGTGCAAAAGCGCTGGCTCGAGTTAGGAAAGGCGGTTGGCGAGCGCAGCCTGACCGTACCGGAGAGCTTTCGCCAACAATCGGCCGTGATTGACGAGCAGTTGGAAATTGTTTTGGGTCTGGTCGACCGCGCTGGCCTTACGCTGCATGTCCCCGCCAGCGCCTACTACCTGACGATGGCCGCCCTTGAACACCTGCCTCGTCTCACGGAGAGCCTGGGCCAGGCACGCGCCGTCGGCGCAGCGTTTCTGAACGCAAAGCAGGCCAACCCCAGCAGTCAGGCCCAGGCCGCCGCGCTGGTACAGGGCGCGCGCGTGGCTGCGCGGCAGGCACAAGGAGCCCTGGCGCTGGCCATGGCGAACGACCCTCTGGCGCGGCGCACCTTGGCCGAACCCGCTGCAGGCGCACAAAAGGCCGCCGACGCGGCCCTGGCGCTGGTTACCCAGAAAATCGTCGAAGCCTCGTCCTTCGACACGCCGAGCAAAGACTACATCGCCACCCTCACGGGGTACATCGACGCCCAGGCCAATTTGCTCGACCAAGCCATGCAGGTCATGTCGGCGCAAGTCTCCAGCCGGGCTTCCGACACGCGCCGCCTATTGCTGGAGGTCTTGCTGATTTCATTGGCCACTGCGGTACTGGCGGGCATGGTGCTGTGGCTGGTGCGCCGCAGCACAACGCGCTCGGTCGAGCGGGCCTTGGCACTGGCCCAGCGTATCGCGGCAGGTGACTTGGCTTCCGACGCAACCCCTGCGGGCCAGGATGAAATGGGCCAGTTGCTGGCGGCACTCAACAGCATGAACGCCAGCCTGCGCGGCATCGTCTCCGCCGTGCGCACCAGCAGCGACAGCATTGCCACGGGCGCCAGCCAGGTCGCCGCCGGGAGCCTCGACCTGTCGCAACGTACCGAAGAGCAGGCCGCCAACCTGGAAGAAACTGCAGCTTCCATGGAGCAGTTGACCAGCACCGTGCAAAGCAATGCCGACGTGGCCCACCAAGCCGCCCAACTGGCGCAGACGGCGAGCGAAGTGGCGGCGCGCGGCGGTCAGGTCGTGGGCGACGTGGTCACGACCATGGACGAGATCAATACGGCGTCGCGCCGCATCGGTGACATCATTGGCGTGATCGACGGGATCGCCTTCCAGACCAATATTTTGGCGCTCAACGCTGCCGTCGAAGCCGCCCGCGCGGGCGAGCAAGGGCGCGGTTTTGCCGTGGTGGCAAGCGAGGTGCGCAGCCTCGCCGGCCGCAGCGCCGAAGCGGCACGCGAAATCAAGGCCTTGATCGCCGACAGCGTGAGCAAAGTCGACGCCGGCGGCAAACTGGTGCACCAGGCGGGCAGCACCATCCAGGACATCGTCACCCAAGTGAAGCAGGTCAGCGAGCTGATCAGCAGCATCAGCCTGGCAACGGCGGAGCAGACACAAGGCATCGCACAGATGAGCGCGGCCGTCGATCAACTCGACCAGGTGACACAGCAGAATGCCGCCTTGGTGGAAGAATCGTCTGCCGCCGCCGACAACCTCAACCACCACGCGCAAGAACTGGTGACGGCCGTCGGCGTATTCCGGCTGGGAAGCATGGCACCCGCAGCCGCTCGGACGTCGTCCGCTGCCGCTCCCGCGAAGCCCCTCGCGCGGCAGGCATTGGCGCGCAACCCGTAATTTCAAGGTTTTTAGCCCTCTAGCGCTTATGCAGAAAGCGCTAGCAGCTATTATTTTGGAAGCGATTTTGCCTCCTGCCCAAGCGGGCCACGGGCCAACCCGCTATCGTGATGGCGCATGAACGCAGCGCAGGACCGCCCCAGGCAAGCCGCGCACCGCGGTGCGCAGCACGGAGGTTACCCAGTGAGCCCCACGACGCCCAACACCCATTTCTACGAACCGCGCCTCGGCCACGGCCTGCCGCACGACCCGTTCAATGCCATCGTCGGGCCGCGCCCGATTGGCTGGATATCGAGCTGCGCGCCAGACGGCACCGCCAACCTCGCGCCCTACAGCTTCTTCAACGCCTTCAACTACACGCCGCCCATCATCGGCTTTGCCAGCATTGAAGCAAAAGACACGCTGCGCAACGTGCGCGCCAGCGGCGAATTCGTCTGGAACCTGGCCACCCGGCCGCTGGCCGAGGCGATGAACGCGAGCAGCGCATCGGTCCCGCCCGAGGTGGACGAATTCGCCCTCGCGGGGCTCGATCGCCTGCCCTCGCGGCTGGTGCGCCCGCCGCGCGTGGCACGCTCGCCGGTGCATTTCGAATGCCGCGTGAGCCAGATCGTGCAACTGCAATCGGCCCAGGGCGTTGCCGTGGACACCTGGCTGGTGCTGGGCGAAGTGGTGGCCGTGCACATCGACCGCGCGCTGCTGCCGGGCGGCGTGTACGACACCGCCGCCGCCCAGCCCATCCTGCGCGGCGGCGGCGCGGCGGATTATTTTTCGATTGGCAAAGAGCAGCTCTTTCGCATGAAGCGACCCCGGTAAAGGCGGCCCCCAGCGCAGGCGCTACGGAAATGGCCGCTCACTCCGGCGCTGCCACACCCGCGCACAGCCCCTTGCCTGGCGCACGGGCCCACTGTTCCAGCCAGGCCCACACCTGCTGCACGCCGTCGTGCCCAGGGCGTTGCAAGCCATGGTCGGCACCGGGCAGTGTGCGGGCGCAGTAAGGGGCCGCACGCCCCCGTGCCAGTGCACGAAAGCGCTGGTACGCCGCCTGCGGCACCAGCGCATCTTGCGCTCCCCACACCTGCAGCAGCGGCCAGGGAGCGGCGAGCAAAGGCTGCTCCAGCGGCCATTGCCAGAGTTCGCGCCAATAGCGCAGGCTGCGGCCCTCGCGCACGGCCGCGCCCGCAAGCGGGCCGGCTTGGGCACGCTCGAGCACCTGCAGCCGAGCGGTGGCACCTTGCCGCTGCGCTTGCAGCGCCAAGGCTTCCTTGGGGTCAAGGCCGCTGGAGCTGAGCAGCACGAGGCCGGCCAACTGGGGCACCTCGGGCGCCAGCGCGGGCAAAAGTTCTGCGCCTTCCGAAATGCCGATCAGCAGTTGCGGCAGGGGCGACTCACCCACCCGGGTCCGCGCGTCTGCGTGCAGCGCGGCGATGGCATGGGCGCGCCAGGCCCCCAGGCCATCCGTCTGTACGAAGGCGGCAGAACACCGATCGGCAGGCGTGCTGGCGTCCGGATCAACCCAGGGCTTGTGCAGCACCAGCACCTCGGCATGGAGCAGGCCGGCAAAGTAGCGGTCAGCGAGTGGCGCCATGCCGGCGCAGCCGGAACCGGGCACGACGATGATGCGGTAGCGCACCGGCATGGCGCGCGCAGGGCGCTCCAGGGCCGTGAGCGTGAGGCCATCGGCTGCGGGCAGTTGCCGGGCGTGAAATGCGCTGGCGGTAGCGGGTTCCACGGCAGCGGGCGGGGTGCCATTCCCGCGCTCAGATGCTGGCACCGTGCACCCGCACAGGGCGGCACTGGCCAAGACAAGCACCGCCCAGCCGCCACGCACAAAGGCCCGCACGGGGCGGGCCTGGAGCGCTGCGGGCGACGGGCCCATGCCGTCTCTTTCAGACGCCCAATCGCCGTTCACTTCAGGATGATGACCTGCTCCGGCGGGGCTTCCCGCATCGGCTCACCGCCCTGCTGCATGGGCATGGGCATGGGCTGGCCCCGGCGCACGCCGCGCGAAAGCTTGGCGTCGGTGTAGCCCAACTGCCCAGCCAGTTGCTGGTACACGTCCTGGGCGAGGCTGAGCGAGGTCTCTTTCATGACCTTGGAGCGGTTCGGCGGCGCGATGTCGCCCCGGTTCGACAGGATCTTGGTGTCGTTGCCCTCGCCCTGGGCCGAGAACGCCGCCTTGATCTCGTAGGTCTTGGTGTCGATCAGCGAGAAGTCGGCCAGCAATTGCAGGCCATACTGGCGCGTGGCGCTGCTGGTGCCCTGCAGGGGCGAGAGCGCGTCGGTGAAGTCGATGCTGGAGACCACGCCGAACAGCACGTAGTCGGCGCCCTTGAACTCGCCCTTCTTGAGGCGGGCAATGACGTTGGTCACGTCGTTCTGGCGCACGGGCTTGGCCATCTTGCCGCCCTGCACCTGGTTGAGCACCTGCTCGGCTTTCGAGTTTTGCGGCGCGCCAGCGTCAAACCCCCGGCCTTGCACCAGCTTGAAATAGGTGCCCTGCAGGATGGCGCCCTTGATGTCGTTGGTGTAGCCGCCCAGCTCGCGCATCTCGATGTAGCTGTAGCGCCCGGCCACGTAAGTGCCGCTGGCCTGCTCGGAAGCCTGCATGGACTGCTGGCCCGAGTACGAGCCCGAACCGCCGTAGGGCCCGTGGCTGTAGCCACCGCCCTGGCTGCCCTGCGCGCTCATCTGGCTGCTGCGCTGGTACTGGCCGGCCATGAAGTATTCGGACACTTGCTGGGCGTAGGCCAGATCGGTGACCGCAATGCGCGGCGCCGCGTTCTGCGCGTGGGCGCTAGCGCCCCAGGCCAGCGCGGTGGCGGTCAGCACGGACAGCGCCGCGTTCAGAGTGGTTCTGCGTTGCATGGTTGGGCTCCTTGTGAGCTGACTGGACTTCTTGGATGGATCAGGCGATGCAAGCGATTTCGGCCGCATCGCACAAAACTGGCGCGGCGCACACCAGCGGCCGCCGCGCAAGGGCCGCCCCGCTGCGCTGAGCAAAGTCCCCCTTCCCGCGCGCAGTGCGAGAGAAAGGGGGAAGCGGCGTAGCCGCTCAGGGGGTTCACCTCGTGCTGGTTTTGCGAATTTCTTTTTCGTCTTCCCATTCGATGGTGCCCTCTTCCACATCGAAGAGCTTGAGCGTGAACTTGTAGTACACGTCCTTGGTCGAGGCGCTCTGCTTGACGATGCTGGTCAGCTCGCCTTCCAGGCTGTATTTGGCCGCCGTCATGTTGCCGATCTTGGCCGTGCTGCTTTGCTTGTACAGGCCGCTCTGGTTCTGGCGCTGCAGCTCATCCACGCCAGACTGCATCTCGCGGATGGAGCGCACGAAGCGCACCTTGCCGGACTTGACCAGCGCGGTCTGGATGGAGCTCATCACGTTGGTGGTGTCGATGTACTCGCTGGTCTTGTTCTTCACCGTGGAGATGGTCACCGTGGGGCGGCCCTGGAAGATGCCGGTTTCCAGCAGGCTGCCGGTCATCTTCTCGGCGATCATCTGCAGGTCGGACGAACCAAACTCGTTGGTCACCAGTTCCACGCCCTTGGCGTCGCCATAGTTCACCTGGCGGTCAAAGCGGATCACGGGGGACGATATGTTCTGGCAGCCAGCCAGCAGCAACGTGGCGGTGGCCAGGCCCAGGGCAAGGTGGCGGCTGAAAAATGCGGTCATGGTGTTTCTCCTGCAAGGCGCTGCGTTCAGCGCGTTTCTACGTTCATTTCGATGCGGAAATCCTGCGCGGCACTGGTCGGGGCCACGCTTTTCACGGTCTGCTGGCCCAGACCCAGCACGGCCATTTGCTTCCACGATTCGCCGTCGCCCACCTGGTTGCCGACGTTGTCGAGCCAGCGGAAGCGGTAAAACACGGTGCGGTCGCTGCGGCCCATGTTGGCCATGTCGGCCTGGACGACGAGGATGTCGTTCTTGCGCACGATGCGGATCTCGCGCACGGCGATGCCGTTGGCTTCGCCGCGCAGCGCGACTTTGGCGGCCACGGCAATCGGTGTGGCCGGGTCGTGCATCTGTGCCATGGCGGCGCCTGAGAGCGCCAGGAAAGCGGCGCTGGCGGCGAGAAGGGTGCGTGGGTTCATGCGCGGGCTCCTTGGGTTGGCTTGAGAGTGGCGTTGCCCGTTACTGCGCGGCGCTGGCGGCTGCGGGTTTGCTGGTGCGGCGTTTTTTCGCCTTCTGCGGTTTGGTGGGCGCTTCATTCGCAGCGGCGGTGGCAGCGACGGGTGTGGGCGGCGCGGCGGACACAGCGGCCAGGCTGCCGATGGTGGCCACCTTGCCCATCAGCACGGTGTTGTGGTACAGGCGCATGGGCACCAGCGCGTACTGGCCGTCGATCTGCACCGGTTCGGGCAGGGGGCGGCCATTGACGCTCAATTGGTGCGTGCCCGGCGGCAGGTAGCCGCGCGCCACGTACACCCGGCCGGGCAGCATGCGCCACATGCGGTCATCGGCCTGCTCGGTGGTCACCGAGGCCACGGCGCCGATAAGCCCGCCCAGCAGGCCTCCGTTCTTTTGCAGTTGGTCCTGCAGCACGCCCTTGGCCACCGCGCGGGTGACCCCGCGCAGCACCATGCCGGGCATTTCGTCCTTCAAGGCGCGGCGTGCCATGACGTTCACGTCGACAATCTTTTCCAGCTTGAAGTCGTACCCCGAGGCGGAAATCTGGCCAAGAGGCGCATCGGTAGAAGGCTCGATGACCGGGTAGGAAATACTCACCGTGACCATGCCGCGCCCGGTCGGCACGGGCAGCGTGAACGCCTTGGGCTTGCGCGCTGGCGCGTCGCCCGCCTCGACCAGGAACAGCACGTCGGTCATGCGCTGGCGGCGCTTCCAGGTGAAGCTGGTACGGCTGTCCAGGCCGCGCAGGCCTTCTTCGAGCACCGCCGTTTCGGGCTTGAGCTCAATGGCCTTGCGGTAGCCCGGCGCGGCCAGGCCCGATTCGCCCAGCACCTCGTACAGAAAACCTGCGAGGTAGTGCGAGAGGGCGTTCGAATACCCGTTCTTGAGCGCCAGCACCTCGGGGTCGTTGAGCGTTTCCACCGGGTAGCCGTTCAGTTCCTTGCCGCCAGACTGCGCGCCCTTGGCCTTGGCTTCTTCTTCTGCAGCCAGCGTCTCCTTGGCGCGGAACTCGGCAATCACCGCTTCGCGCTCGTGCGTGCGCTTGATGTCGACACGCGCGTTGTCCAGGTCGCCCACGGCGACGCGATTGAGCGCCAGCGTGGTGGTGAGCCAAACCTTTTCATAGTCCTGGCCTTCGTAGACTTTGAGGCGCTCGCTGACCAGGGCCGCGCCCACCGTGCCCATCAGCTTTTGCGGGTCGGTCTTGGCGGCTTCTTCCCAGGCCTTGACACGGTTGTCGGCCAGCAGAAAGGCGTTGGTGCTGTCGTCGTAGCGCTGGTCCATGCGCAGCAATTCGCCGCGTTCGAGGTTGTAGAGCAGCTCGGTTCGCTCGGCTTCGGTGGTGGCGGAAGCCTCCAGGCGCGAGAGCGCCGCGGGGATGCCGCCGTTGTTGCCGGCGGTCTGCATTTCGGTCGCCAGCTTGTCGTGGCTTTGCATGTTGGCGCAGCCGGCCAGCGCCAGGGCGAGCGCCAACGGGGCTAGGGCGCGGGCGCGCGAGGGTCGTGAAAAAGCCATGGGTTCCTCCGATTTTGTTGTCTATCCAGAGGTGATCCACGGCTGCGCAACGGGCACTGCCTTCCTCCTCCTTCTTCTTCTTGGGGCGCGCTTGCTTGCACGCTCTCCGCCTTTTTGCTGCCCCCAGTACGCCGCTGCGGGACCAGCCGCGAGAATGTAGCAAATACCGGAGCTACCGTCCGAAGTATCCGCGTGCGCGGTGGCTTGAAATTTGTTCCCGCGCACGATCTGGCGCCGCAGCGTGCGATTTTTCACGCTGCGCGATGCAATAAAGCCACACCGTGCGGTCGCCAGGGAGTTGCAGCGTGGCGTCGGGCACCACCTCGGGCACGGCAAACTCCAGGCTGACGAGCCACGTCCCAACTTCCATCTCGGCCTGGGCCTTGGCGAGGGCGCGCGCCATGCTCTCGGGCCGCTGGAACAGGTAGACAAGCGCGTAGCTGGCCCAGTCCGCCGCCCAGAGATCGCCCCGGCGCACATAGGCCCAGGGGCAGCGCCAGGCGCACAGCATCTGCAGCAAGCGGCTGCGCTCGATGCCCTCCAGGTGCGCTTCTGGGTAGGCCTGGCGCAGGGCGATAAGCCCATCACCCAGCCCGCAGCCAGCGTCGAACAGGCGCGCGCCCTCGTGCAATGGCACGGTCGTGCCCAGATCGGACAGTGCACCATGCGGCGTGGGGAACAGGGGCGCGTCGCGCCAGGCGCCCAGTGGATAAACGAGCAGCAAGAGCGCCAGCGGTGCCAGCCAGACCCAGGGCGCCACGCTGGCGGTACCCGAGAGCAGCAGCGCCAGCGGAAAACCCGCCGCCAAGAGAGTGCGGCGCCACCAACTGCCCGCCAGTGGGCTGACCGCCACCGGCAGCGCGCACGCCAGCAGCAGCGCCCAGCCGGACGGCAGGACGCGCGCCAGCAACCCGTATGCCAGCCACGCCGCACCCCAGACCAGCAGGGCCGGCAGAGGCCAGGGAAGGCTCCGCATGGGGTCGCCGGGCTGAGGAATCAGTCCCCGCGCAAACGCTCGATCAGGCCGTTGAGCGCGTCGAGCGAGCCAAAGGAGATCGCCAGCTCGCCCATTTCCTCTACACGGCCGGCGCGCTTGACGCGCTTCTTGACGCGCACCTCCACCTCGGCCGTCAGCAGGTCGGACAACTCGTCTTCCACGCGCTTGATGTCGCGCGATTTCTCTTTTTTGGGCTTTTGCGGCACCAGGTTGAAATCGGCGCCGATGCGCCGCACCAGCGATTCGGCCTCGCGCACCGAAAGCTTCTTGGCCGCGATCTGGTTGCCGGCCGTGATCTGCGCCGCGCGGTCGAGCGAGAGCAGCGCCCTGGCATGGCCCATGTCGATGTCGCCGGCCATCAGCATGGTCTGCACCGGCTCGGCCAGGTTCAAGAGGCGCAGCAGGTTGGACGCGGCCGAGCGCGAGCGCCCTACCGCCTGCGCCGCCTGCTCATGCGTCAGGCCAAACTCCTTGACCAGGCGCGAGAGGCCTTGCGCCTCTTCCAGCGGGTTCAGGTCTTCGCGCTGGATGTTCTCGATGAGTGCCATGGCCGCGGCGGCCTCGTCGGGGACGTCCCGCACCAGCACGGGAATGCTGTCCAGGCCCGCGAGGTGGGCGGCGCGGAAACGCCGCTCGCCGGCGATGATTTCGTACTGGCCGGCGTTTTCGCCCGCACTCAGGCGCCGCACCAGCACCGGCTGCATGATGCCCTGCGCCTTGATGGATTCGGCCAGCTCGTACAGCGCGCCCTCATCCATCCGGGTGCGCGGCTGGTACATGCCGGGCACCAGCGCCGTGAGTGGCAAGCTCGATGGCGCGCCCTCCACCGGTTCGGCGTTGGCGCGTTCTGCGACTTTGGGGCCCAGCAGCGCTTCGAGGCCGCGGCCCAGGCCTTTGGGTTTCTTGGTGACCATGGTGGTGTTCAATCTTTCATCAATGCATGCAGCAGCGACAGGCCTTCAGGCCACGCGCCGAGGCCGGATTCCGCGTTGAGGTGGCCGCGCTCGCCCAGATCGACAAACCGCGCCCCCCAAGCCTGCGCCAATGCCTGGGCACGTTCAAAGCGGCAGTACGGGTCGTTGCGGCTACCCACGAGCACGGCGGGAAACGGCAGCAGCTGGCGGGCGATGGGCGCCCAGCCGGGCAGTTGCGCGGCGACATCGGGCTGTTCGACGTCGCCAGGCGCGACCAGCAGCGCGCCACGCACCTGGTGCGTGTGCTGCGAATGTGCAGCCCACCAGGCGGTCAGGATGCAGCCCAGGCTGTGCGCGACCAGCACCACCGGCCCGTCGGCGTCCACCACCACCTCATCGAGCCGCGCGCTCCAGTCGCCGCGCAGCGGGTGCATCCAGTCGTGCTGCTCAACCCGCCAGTAGCCGTGCGCCGCCTCCCACAGGGTCTGCCAATGGCCGGCGCCGGAGCCTTGCCAGCCCGGAAGAATGAGAACGTGATCGGGCGACATAAGCTTCTATTTAAATAGCTGCCTGCGCTTATGGATAAAGCACTAGAGGCCTATTTTGCTGCTATTTTTTCCTTGGTGGCCGGCGCCAGGCGCTGTACGCGCTCGACCATCTCCCGGGCGAACTCCACGAAGGCCAGGCTGCCCTTGGCGGCAGGGTCGAACACCACGCCGGGCAAGCCGTAGCTGGGCGCCTCGGCAAGGCGCACATTGCGCGGGATTACCGTGTCGAACACCTTGTCGCCAAAGTGCCCGCGCAATTGCTCGCTCACCTGGCTTTGCAGCGTGATGCGCGGGTCGAACATGACGCGCAGCAGGCCAATGATCTGCAGGTCCGGGTTGAGGTTGGCGTGCACCTGCTTGATGGTGTTGACCAGATCGGTCAGGCCTTCGAGTGCGAAGTATTCGCATTGCATGGGCACGATGACGCCATGCGCGCTGCACAGGCCGTTGAGGGTGAGCATGGAGAGCGAGGGCGGGCAATCGATGAGCACGAAATCGTAGTCGGCATCAATTTCAGCCAACGCTGTCTTGAGGCGTTTTTCGCGCCGCTCAACGTCCACCAGCTCGACTTCAGCGCCCGCCAGCTCACGGTTGGCGCCCAACACCTGGTAGCCGCATTTCTCCGCCAGTACCGCTGCCTCGCCCACCGAGGCCGATTCCAGCAGCACGTCGTACACCGTGAGCGCCAGCTTGCGCTTGTCCACACCCGAACCCATGGTGGCATTGCCCTGCGGGTCCAGGTCCACCAGCAGCACGCGCTGGCCGATGCGCGCCAGGCCTGCGGCCAGGTTGACCGAGGTGGTGGTTTTGCCAACCCCGCCCTTCTGGTTGGCGATGCAGAAAATGCGGGCCATCAGCGAACTCCTGCGGGTAACGCAGAGATGACTTGAAAATTCACAACAGCCGACATGGCATCTCCGCAGCAGGCAAAGAGGTTGAGTTTACGCGAGCGCCGCTGCTGCGGCCCCATTCGGATGGCTGTGCGGACGCATCCAGACAATGCAGCGCTCGGCGTCCAGCCCCGGAACGATAAGAGGTTCCACGTGAAACACCTCCACGCCAGCAGGCAGCGCCGCCAGTTCATCTTGCGGGAGCTTGCCTTTCATGGCCAGCCAGACGCCCTGGGGCGCGAGCGCCGCATGCGACCACTGCGTGAAATCCTTGAGCGAGGCAAAGGCCCGGCTGCTGACCACATCAAACGGCCCGACGAGCGATTCGACCCGAGCATGAATGCCGTGCAGGCCCGGCAGCCGCAAGGCAGCCGCCGCCTGCTGAATGAACGCGGCCTTCTTGGCCACGGTGTCCACGCAGTAGACCGCAAGCTGCGGCAAACAGATGGCGAACACCACGCCTGGCAAGCCGCCGCCCGAACCCACATCCAGAAGACGTGGCGCTTCTCTGCTCTGCCCCGCAAGCTCGCGCTGGAGCGCCGGCACAGCCGCCAGACTGTCGAGCAAGTGGTGCGTCAACATTTCGCCAGGCTCGCGCACCGCCGTCAGGTTGTAGACCCGGTTCCACTTTTGCAGCAGCGCCTGAAACGCCAACAATTGGTCCACTTGCGTCTCGGTCAACGACAGGCCGAGCGCCCGCACACCCGCCTCCAGGTTTTGGCGCAACGCGCCGGTCACGCAGAGGCTCCGGCATCCACAGCGATGTACTCCTTGAGGCCGCCCTTTTTCAAATGCACCAGCAGCAGCGAAATGCTGGCCGGTGTAATGCCGGGAATGCGCGAGGCTTGGCCCAAGGTTTCGGGGCGGTGCGCAGCCAATTTCTGCCGCGCCTCGATGCTCAGCGCCGTCACCTGTAGGTAGTCGATGGCATCCGGCAGGCGCAGCTGCTCGAAATGGGAAGCGCGCTCCACATCGCCCTTTTGCCGATCGATGTAGCCCGAATACTTGGCCGCAATCTCCACCTGCTCGCGCACGGGGTCAAACAGATCGCCCAAGGTTTCAAGTGAAACATCGGCACTGGCGAAGCGCCCACCATCCATACTGGTCAACTCCTGGTGCGACACCCCCGGCCGGCGCAGCAGCTCAAACAAGTTGTACTCATGCTCGATGGCCTTGCCCAGCACCCGCTCCGATTCGCCGGCAGCCAGGTTGCGCGGATTGACCCAGGTGTCCTTTAGGCGCTGGGTTTCGCGCACCACCGCTTCGCGTTTGCGGCTGAAGGACTCCCAGCGTGCGTCGTCCACCAAACCCATCTGGCGCCCCACTTCGGTGAGCCGCATGTCGGCGTTGTCTTCGCGCAGTTGCAGGCGGAACTCGGCGCGGCTGGTGAACATGCGGTAGGGCTCGGTCACGCCTTGCGTGATAAGGTCGTCCACCAGCACACCCAGGTAAGCCACATCGCGCCCAGGCAGCCAGGGCGCTTCACCCCGGCACGCCAGGGCGGCGTTGATCCCAGCGAACAGCCCTTGCGCGGCGGCCTCTTCGTAGCCGGTCGTGCCGTTGATCTGGCCGGCAAAGTACAGGCCGGCAATCTGCCGCGTCTCGAAGCTGCTCTTGAGAGAGCGCGGGTCGAAGTAGTCGTATTCGATCGCATAGCCGGGCCGCAGGATGTGCGCGTTTTCCAGGCCCTCCATGCTGCGCACCAAGGCCAGTTGAATGTCAAAAGGCAGCGAAGTCGAAATGCCGTTGGGGTAGAACTCGTGCGTGCTCAAACCTTCGGGTTCGAGAAAAATCTGGTGGCTGTCCTTGCTCGCAAAACGGTTGATCTTGTCTTCCACACTGGGGCAATAGCGCGGGCCAACGCCCTCGATCTTGCCGGTGAACATGGGGCTGCGGTCGAACCCCGAGCGGATGATCTCGTGCGTGCGCAGGTTGGTGTGCGTGATCCAGCACGGCATCTGGCGCGGGTGCATGGCAGCGCCCCCATGGGCATGGGCCATGAAACTGAACACCGGCACGGCGCCCTCGTTCACACCACCCGGCATGCCGTCGCCCGGCTGCTCCTCGCAGCGGGAAAAGTCGATGCTGCGCCCGTCAATGCGCGGTGGCGTACCGGTCTTCAAACGCGCCTGCGGCAGTTGCAGCTCCTTGAGCCGGCTTGAGAGGCTGGTGGCCGGCGGGTCGCCCGCGCGCCCGGCGGCATAGCTGTTCAGGCCCACATGGATCTTGCCATCCAGAAAAGTGCCTGCCGTCAGCACCACCGTGCGGCCGCGGAACTTCACCCCCACTTGCGTCACGGCGCCCACTACGCGGTCGCCCTCCACCATCAAATCGTCCACCGCCTGCTGGAACAGCCAGAGATTGGGCTGGTTCTCGATCATGCGGCGAATCGCCGCCTTGTAGAGCACACGGTCGGCCTGTGCGCGGGTGGCGCGCACGGCAGGGCCTTTGCTGGAGTTGAGAATGCGAAACTGAATGCCGGACTCGTCCGTGGCCAGCGCCATGGCGCCGCCCAGCGCATCCACCTCTTTCACCAGGTGGCCCTTGCCGATGCCGCCGATGGAGGGGTTGCAGCTCATCTGCCCCAGCGTCTCGATGTTGTGTGTGAGCAGCAGCGTGCGCGCGCCCATGCGCGCGGCGGCAAGCGCGGCCTCGGTTCCGGCGTGGCCGCCGCCGACCACAATGACATCAAATTCCTGGGGGTACAACATGGAAACGCTCCGGGGCTCTGGTGCCCCTGGGTCAAAAAACAGCACGTGCGGTGCGGATGCCGGTACGGGCTAACCCGCAATTTTCCCACTTTGCCGCGTCGGACGTGCGCAGCAGGTGATCAGACCCATCCCGGCGACGCTGTTCCACGTGAAACACCCAACGCGCCGGCACGGGAATCCGTTCCAAACCACGGTGCATTCAAGAACCGTCGCACCTTGCCGCTGTGCCTATGCTCCAATCGCGGCCATGAAAACTCTCGTCTTCGCGGGCAGCACCCGCCAACAATCGTTCAATCGCCGTCTGGCCCGCGAAGCGGCCGCCATGGCCAAGGCCGCAGGCAGTGAGGTGACACTGCTGGAACTGGCCGAGCTCGACATCCCCATGTACAACGCCGACCTCGAAGCGCGCGGCACACCTGCCGATGTGCTGCGGCTCAAGCGCCTGCTGTGGGAGCACCCGGCGTGGATCATCTGCTCGCCCGAGTACAACGGCAGCTACACCGCCCTGCTGAAGAACACCATCGACTGGGCTTCCAGCCCGGTGGTCGGCGACCCCGAATGGACCGATGGCGTGAAACCCTTTCGCGGCAAGGTGGTCGGCATCCTCAGTGCGTCCAATGGCCGCTTGGGTGGGCTGCGCTCACAAAGCCACCTGGCACCGCTGTTGCTCAATCTCGAATGCTGGCTGGCCCCGCGTGCCTACGCCCTTGCCGGCGCCGCCAGCGCCTTTGACGACCAAGGCACGCTCACCGATGCGGCGCACCAAAGCGGCGTGCGGGGCGTGGTCGAGCAGGTGCTGTGGGCGGCCAAGCGCCTGCACGGCGAGCCCGCGGTGTGAAGCAGAAAAATATTGCAAAAAAGCGCCTCTGGCGCATAACAGGCAAGCGCTGCCAGCTATGCCTGCGATAGCAGATGCAAGCTGCCGGCCTGGCTGCGGAGCGTGCTGCACGGCGCCGTCCATCTCCAGCGCCATCCCCGGCATGCCGCTGGGAAAGCCAGCGGGCGTGCCTTGCGTGCAACTGGACGCCGATCTGCGCTGCCGTCTCTTTGGCCGCCCCGACCGCCCCGCCGTCTGCGCCAGCCTGCGGCCAGAGCCGGCCATGTGCGGCAGCGACCGCAGCCAGGCGATGGTGTTTCTCACCCGGCTCGAAGCCCTGACGGCCCCATTCCTCAACCCAGCAGCAGCGGCACCCAGTGGTTGATCAGTGCCCCGCCCGCCAGCAACCAGGCAAACAGGATCAGCGCCAACAACAGCGGCTTGGCGCCCGCCTTGCGGATCGCGCTGAAGTGCGTTGAAAGGCCGAGCGCCGCCATCGCCATGGCGAGCAAACCGGTGTCGATGCCCGTAGCCGCCGCCGTGGCGCTTGCCGGCAGCCATTGCAGGGAGTTCAGCAGCACCACGGCCACAAAGCCAAAGGCAAACCAGGGCACGGTGATCTTGGCCTTGGCACCCTTGCCCGGTGCGCGTGGCCCCGCAGGGCGCGCCGCATCACGCGCCAGCCAGCCCGAGAGCAGCAGCAGGAAGGGCGCCAGCATCATCACCCGCACCATCTTGGCGATAACCGCTGTATCGGCCGCCTCGGGGCTGATGGAGCGCGCCGCCGCCACCACCTGCGCCACTTCGTGAATGGTCGAGCCGGCATACAGGCCAAAGCCCCGGGCACCGCCACCGATCACGCCCCAATGCTGGTTCAAATCGAACAGCACCGGGTACAGAAAGATGGAGAGCGTACCAAACACCACCACGGTCGCCACCGCCACCGTCACCTGCTCGGCGCGCGCCTTGACGACCGGCTCGGCCGCCATCACCGCCGCCGCACCGCAGATCGCACTGCCGGCGCCAATCATCATGGCGCTATGGCGGTCCAGGCCCAGCCAGCGCGTGCCCACCCAGCAGGCCAGCAGAAAGGTCGAGCCCAACACCAGCGCATCCACCACCACCCCGGCAAGCCCCACATGGCCGATGTCCTGCACCGTCAGCCGCAGGCCATACAGAATGATGCCCAGGCGCAGCAGGTTCTGTTTGGACACAGTCACGCCCGGGCCGCTGGTTGCGGCAAGGCGGGGGTACACCGTGTTGCCCACCAGCATGCCCAGCACGATGGCCAGCGTCAGCGCGCTCAGGCCGTGTGCCGCCAGCCACTCGATGCGGCCCAGCGCCATGCCGGCGCCGGCCAGCGCAGCGCTCAGCGCCAGCCCAGGCAGCAGCCGGCGCCAGTCCGGTACGTGAGGAAGCCGCAAAGCCCCCTGGAGAGCGGCAGACGGAGCGTCCGCACGCACGGTCAGATCGGTAGAAGAAGCCATGCCGCGCAGTGTGCGTAGCGGCATACTTCCTGTCCAACGGGTTATTTACATATGATCTAGCTGTTATACCGATAGAACGCCGCACCCCATGGATGTCCTTCGCCTGACGCTGCGCCAGTTGCAGATCTTTGTCGCCGTCGCGCAGACCGGCAGCACCACCGCCGCCAGCCACGCGGCAGCGCTCTCGCAGTCGGCCACCAGCGCGGCGGTGAATGAGCTGGAGCGCCTGCTTTCCCTGCAGCTCTTTGACCGCACCGGCCGGCGCCTGCTGCTCAACGACAACGGCCGCGCGCTGCTGCCACGCGCGCTGCGCATGCTCGAAAACGCGTCCGAAATCGAGCGCATGGCACGCGATGCGGACCAGCAGTTGCAGTCGCTGCGCATCGGCGCCAGCACCACCTTGGGCAACCATGTGCTGCCCGGCCTGCTGGCCCGATTCTTCGGCAGCAGCCCGGCCGCGGCGCCGCACTGGGAATCCAGCGTGGCCATTGGCAATACCGAAGACATCTGCGCGCAAGTCGCGGCCTTTTCCCTGGATGTTGGCCTCGTCGAAGGCCATTGCCACCACCCCCAGCTTGACGCGCGCCCCTGGCTGCACGACGAACTGGTGCTCGTCGCCGCGCCCAGCGGTGCCCAAGGGCTGGACCCGCGCGACCCCACCAGCCTGGAGCAATTGCGCGCAGCCGTCTGGCTGCTGCGCGAGAGCGGCTCGGGCACGCGCGAAACCGGCGACCTCGCCATCCTGCCCCAACTGCACGCCTACCGCCGCGTGATCGAACTGGGCAGCTCGGAAGCCATCCGGCAAGCCGCCGCCGCAGGCCTGGGCATTGCCTGCCTCTCGCGCTGGGTGGTGCACGACGCTCTGCGCGAGGGGCGGCTGGTGGAGCTGATGACCCCGCTACCTCCTATTCAGCGCCAGTGCTTTTGCGTGCTGAGGCGGGGGAAGCCGTTCACGCCAGCATTGGCGCAATTTCTGACGCTGCTGGGATTGGAGGACGAGCATGCGGCTCAGCCACCGGCGCCTCCGACTCCCTCCAGCACCCGCGCCAGCGCTGTGCGACCCTCCCCGTGAAGGCATCGATGCAGAAGAGATGCAGCCACCCATTCTCCACCAATTCGCGTACGGTGGCATGCTCGGACAGCACCGACTCGATGGCTGCGCGCGGCGCTTCGATGTACACGCTCAGCCGCAGCGGTGTGTGGCGCAGCTGCTGACCGTCGTGCAACGACTGCAGCGGCAGTCCAATGCGCAAGTCTCCGCCGTTGCCCTCAAACACGCCAATGTGGCCACCCACCACGTTGTGCAGAAGCTTGTTGCCGCACCCGTAGCGCGTGTTGTCCACGGTCGAGGCGTGGTACTGGAGGTTGATCCAGTTAGTGACCACCATGGGCGCAGTCATGATGAGCGTGAGCACCTTGTTCTCGGGATCCAGCGCATGGTCGTAGTCGTGCAAAAAGCTCCTACCGGCCAGATTCATGTTCCGGCTGCGCGCGCGCGGTGCCACGATAAATGAGGCGTTGTTGGCCAGGCCCCATTCCGGGCGCACCTGAGACCAGTCGTTGGCGCGCTCACGTACCGCCTGGTGCAGCGCTGCTGGTCTTGTGACCAGCTTGCCCAGACCCAGACTCTCTGCACGCTCGCCCCGAGCGCTCACGCCAGCTTGGTCCAACGCCGACTTCAGCGCCACGAGCGAGCCCGCCAACGGCGCCGGGACGTCCTGCGTGTCGAACAGCACCAGGTCGTCGGTCGTCGTGTTGTGGACTCCAGGCACAAAGTGGGTGTCTGCCGGTATCGCAATACCGCGCACCGCAAGCTCCGCGCGCAGCGCGGGTCGGTTGAGCAAGTCGGCCAGCACCCGGGCGTTCACTTCGCCGCTTTGCCCTCCGCAGGCCCCGCAATCCAGGCTTGAAGCATGGGCATTGTTGGCGCTTTGACTGCCGTGGCCGGCGATAAGCACCAGCGGCGCAAAGTTTTTCACCAAGCCCATGGCGGTCAGAATGCCCTGCGCGAGCGCTGCCGCAGCCTGAATTCCGTCATCCCCCTCCGCCAGGCTCGGCCGCAAGTGTTTCGCAGCACCGCCGGGCAAGCCGGTGTCTTCCCAACGCGCTGCCGGCGCGTCGGACGCCAAACTGCTGCTCAGCAGCTTGCCGCCATACAGCAAACCCAAACTCTCGACAAAGCTAAAAGCCGACGACGGTGCTGCGCGGAATGCGGCCCAGCGATCGCTCCAGTGCAGCGCCTCTTTGCGCTTGGCTGCCAGCACTTGGGCCAAGTGGGGACCTTGCGCCGTGCCACTCGCTGCCGCCAAGCCGCTGGCTTTGACCGACTCCGTCACTTGCAGCGTGGGCGAAAGCAACCCGGGAAGCTGGGGCCGTGTAAGCGCGCTGCCCAGTGGCTGGTACGCCATCGGCAGGCCGAAGAACCCGGCGAACCCCAGCGTCTGGGCGCCGGGCTCGGCCGCCTCCAGCGCTCGCCGAAACACTTCCGAGCGCACGTCGATGCAGAACACGGCCTGAAATTTTGGCGTTTTGGCGCCGTCAAATGCGCTCGCAAGCGTTGGCCGAGTCAAGCCGGCGATGGTTTCCTGCTGCTGGGCAATTTCAAGCGCGTGCTGCAGCAGCCAGTCGATGCGCTGGGCGGCCGCCAGCGCCTCGGCAGCAGCATCGGCCTGCGCCCATGCAGCCGTCCAATAGGCTGGGCGTGCCTCATGCTCTGCATCGCTGTGCAGCAGCCATTCCCATGCAAGACGGATCGCCAACAAATGCTCAATTTGCTCGTCGTCGCCTCCGGCCAGGCGGGCTTGCCAACGCTGGTAAGCGCACCATGCCGCCCAGCCGCCAAGAGACAGCAGCACCGCGGTGAGATAAGCCTGCTGGCCCTGCGGCGCAATGCCCAGCCCTTCCAGCGAATTGGCGATGCTGGCGCGCGGCTCGCTGGGCAGCTGTGCAAGGCGCGCGTGCAGAGCGCTGCGTCCTTGACGCCAAGGCAAACCATGGTCGTGCGCCAGTTGCTCGCGCCAGCTGCCGTACAGCCCCTGGCTCCGGTCCAAGCCCCAGGCAGAACCCTGGTCGTCAAAGTAAGCCGCGCAGTGCTGGCTGACCTGATGGGTGATCAGCGCATTCCACGAAAGGCCAGGCCTCGGCGCGCCGGCTGCGTCGCGCAGATCGCTGATCAACGGCAAGCGGGCCAGATTTTTCGGATTCGGCTCGGCCCGCTCCAAGGCTTGCACCAAGTCGTTCACAAGCGCCGCTACTTGGACGCTTCGCTTGACGTCTGCTTCCCCGTCGTCCGCGCTTTCGCTGCCCAGCGCAGACACAGCGCAATCCGCTGCATGCTTCAGATGCCGATGCGTCAGCCGGCCCGCGGCCCACTCGGCTTGAAACCAGCTCCGGGACATCGTCAGTCGCGTTCCCGCCAGTGTGCCGAGGGTGCCCGCTGCCACTTCAATCGGCTGCCCTACCCAGCCCCAGTAGGGATTGACGGCGATAAACCGGTCCAGGGGCCAGGTGGGCGCCACCCTTGCGCATGCCGCTGCGATGTGCTGTTCCAGTGCGTAGGACACGGGGTTAGAAAGCTTAGCGGCGGTCATGTCTGCACTCCGGAAATGGTGGAAAGAGCGTTCGCAACAGGCAAGCCTTGCGCGTTGGGGCGCATCGGCCTTTTCGCCGGTGGCCACACACGAAAGGTCATGGCATTGAACGTCTCGTCAAGAAAAAAGCCGCCGTACAGCCACGGGTAAAGGCGCTGTGCCAATGGCGAGTGCGGCGCAATCCGAATCAGCGACTGCAGCCAGAAGAGCGCAGCAAAGGCCAAGGCGCCAAAGACGCACAGCCCCACCAGCGGCATCTGCACCGGCAAGCGCAACCAGGCGCCAGACAGCAGGTGCAAGCTGAAATAGCCCAGCGCCACGGCGAACGCCGCGAGCGCCAATAAGGGCATCCGCCAGCCTTTGAGCGCGAGCGCGCTGCCATTGACGAGTGGCGCCAGCGCCAGCGCCACGATGCCCGCCAGCACCCAAAGCGCAGGCGAGGCCAGCGCGCCCGGAACCCATGCGGTCACGATCGCCCCTGCCAGCAGCACCATGGCGGCACCCAAGGCCATGCCCAACAGATTGCTTCCCCAGGTCTCCCGCTGGGCAGGCGCCATCTTGGTCACCATGGTCCGCTGCACCACCCCGTTGGCCGAGAGGAAGGCGTGGGCCTTGTAGAGCGAATGCGCAAGCAAATGCACCAGCGCCACGTCCCAGGCGCCCAGGCCGCACTGCATCAACATGAAGCCCATTTGAGCGCAGGTGGACCATGCCAGCATCACCTTGACACTGATACGCGTTGTCATCACCAGCGCGGCGAGCACTGCCGTGGTCGCGCCCACCAACACCAGCAGCGCCTGCGCCAGCGGAACCTGCTCCACCAGCGGCGCGAAGCGAATCAGCACGAAGCCGCCCAGGTTGACGATGCCCGCGTGCAGCAGTGCCGAGACCGGCGTGGGCGCTTCCATCACTTGAATGAGCCAACCGTGAAAGGGCAGTTGCGCACATTTCATAACTGCGGCCAGAGCCAGCAGCAGCATTGCCGCATGCGCCGCCAACGGCCACTGGGGCTGCATTGCGGCCAGCTTCAGCAACTCGTCGATGTGCAGCGTGCCAAAGGCCGCATACAGCAGCACCACCACGCCCGCCATGCACACATCGGCCAGCCGGGCGACGATGAACTTCTTGTGCGCGGCCACCAACGCTGCCGGCCGCTCATGGAAGAACACCAGCAAATGGTGCAGCGTCAGACTGGTGGCCATCCACGCCAGTGCCAGCACCAGCACATGGTTGGTGGCAATGACCACGCAGACGGTGGCCAGCGTGGCAAGCAACCAGCGCAGGTACTGCAACTCCCGTGGCTCGCCTTGCAAGTAACGCCGCGAATAGCGCACGATGACCCAGCCCACAAAGGCCACCAACAGCAGCACCACCGCGCCCGGCGGGTCCGCGCGCTGGCCATAACCTGCACCCTGGTGTCCCAAAGCCACCATCACCAAGGCGCCCGACGCCAAAACCACCGCGGCGACAGCGCTGGCCCCCGCCATGCGCCAGGCAATGGCGGTGCGGCGGCCCACCAGCGCGGCCGCCAAACCCAACACCAGCGCGGGCGCCAGAACAAGTGCGGCCTGCCACAAGGGCAAGGCATGAGATGGCAATACGGCGGACTCCATGGCGTTCTCCAGTCAAAGGTCAAGGGGGATGCATGGACTTTGCCGGCTTGCTTTCATTCTGTAAAATTCATTTTTTGATATGTTTCGTTCTATTAAAAAGAACTATTTACCACCGCCAGCCCTGCAGCAGCCGCCATGTCCCGCCTGAACTTTCACCATCTGCACTACTTCTGGGCCGTGGCGCGCGAGGGCAATCTCACGCGCGCTGCGACGCGCCTGCATGTGTCGCAATCGGCCTTGTCGGCGCAAATTCGCCAACTCGAAGACCAGCTCGGCCAAACCTTGTTTGCCCGCGTTGGGCGCGGCCTGCAACTGACCGAAGCCGGCCAAATGGCGCTGGGCTATGCCGACTCCATCTTTGCGGCAGGCAACGAGCTGATGGCGGTGATGCGCGAAGGCCACCGGGAAGAGCGCCAAGTGCTGCGCATCGGCGCCGCGGCCACCCTGTCGCGCAACTTTCAAGAGAACTTTTTGCGACCGCTGCTGGCACGCGACGACGTGGAGCTGGTGCTGCAATCGGGCAACCTTCTGGAACTGCTCGGGCGCCTACGGGTGCATACGCTGGACCTCATCCTGTCGAACCAGCGCGTGCACGCCAGCAGCGACAACCCCTGGCGCTGCCAACGCGTGGCGCGCCAGCCCGTCAGCCTGGTGGGCCGCGCACGGCCGGTCGACAAACCCTTTCGGTTCCCGCAAGACCTGGTCGAAGCGCCCATGCTCCTGCCCGGCCGCGACAACGACATCCGCGCTGCCTTTGACCTGCTGTGCGAGCAGCGCGGCATCCGCTACAAACTGCGCGCCGAGGTCGACGACATGGCCTTGATGCGGCTGCTGGCGCGCGACTCCGACAGCGTGGCGCTGCTGCCCAGCGTGGTGGTGCAGGACGAGCTGCGCAGCGGCAGTTTGGTCGAATACGCTGTACTGCCCGATCTGCACGAAAACTTCTATGCCATTACGGTGCAGCGCCAGTTCGAACCTCCGCTCCTGAAAGCGCTGCGCAAACAACCGCAAGCTACGGTGTTGGGGGTACTGCCCACATCGGTGCCAGCACATTGAGGGCAGCGCCAGCAAAGAATTCGCGCGCCGCATAGCATGCGGGTGTCACATCCAAGGAATTTTTCGATGAAGCTGTATTACTCCCCCGGCGCCTGCTCGATGTCGCCCCATATCGTCCTGCACGAAGCCGGCCTGGCACACGAGGCCATTGCCGCGCCGACCAAAACGCACAAGCTGCCCGATGGCACCGACTACTACACCATCAACCCCCTGGGCTACGTGCCCTTTCTGGTGCTCGACGATGGCCGCACGCTGCGCGAAGGCCCGGCCATCGTGCAGTACCTGGCCGACCAAGTGCCGGACAAACACCTGGCGCCCCCGGCCGGCAGCTTTGAGCGCTACCAATTGCAGGAATGGCTGACCTTCATCGGCACCGAGCTGCACAAGAGCTTTGGCCCCTTCTTTGGCGGCCCCGCGAACGACGAATACAAGGCGGTGGTCAAGGAGCGTTTGATGTCGCGCCTGGCTTTCGTGGACGCACAGCTCGCCGGCAAGGACTACCTCATGGGCGCGCAGTTCACCGTGGCCGACGCCTACCTGTTCACCGTCAGCGGCTGGGCCCCGCACGTGGGCTTTGACCTCTCGCACCTGAAGCACCTGACGGCCTACCGCGCACGCGTGGCAGCCCGCCCGGCGGTGATTGCCGCCATGAAGGCCGAAGGCCTCATCAAGTAAGGGCCTGCGCGCTGGCCATCACAGCGGCTTCTGCCGCCAGGCCAGCACCGCGCCCATCCACAGCGCCACGGCCGAGAACACCAGGCCGCGCGCCAGGCCTCCGGCCGCATCGGCAATGGCGCCCACCACGGTGGGCCCGACGATCTGGCCAGCCGCGAACACGATGGTGAAGGCGCTGATGCCAGCCGCCCATTGCGACGGCGGCAGGTTGTGGCGCACCAGCGCCGTGGTGGAGGCCACCAGCGACAGGAACACCCCGCCAAACAGCAGGCCCGAGGCCAGCACCACCGGCCAGGCCGAGGTGAGCGCCGGCAGCACCGTGGCCACGCCCAGCAGGGCGTTGAGCAGCGCCAGCGCGCCGCCGCCCTTGCTGCGCTCCAAGAGCCCCGCCCAGACGCGCGCCGACGCCACCACCGCCAGACCCAGCAGCGTGTAAAACCAGGTGATGCCGGTGGTGCCCAGGCCCTGCTCCTTCAACAGCGCAATCACGAAGGTCATGTAGCCGATGTAGCCCACGCCAAACAAGGTGTAGCCCGCCAGCGCTGGCGCCAGCGCGCGCAGCGGCACCCGCGCATGCGTGGGCACCGCGCCGTCCGCCGTGGTCGCCGTGGTCACCGCTCCCTGCGCATCCAACTGGCGCAATACCCGCGCCGGCCAGGCCAGCGCTGCCGTGCAGGCGGCGCACAGCAGGGCCAGCAGCCACCAGGCCCAGACCCAGGTGTGCGGCTCGGGCGCGTGCGCCAGCACCACCGGCACCAGCAAGCTTGACGCCGCAATGCCCCAGCCCACGCCGCCGTAGTACACGCCCAGCAAAAGCCCGCTGCGGCGGCCGTCCAGCGCGCCCAGGCGGGCCGCCATCAAGCCGCCCGCCACAAACACGGCCGCGCTGGCCACGCCCGCCAGCAGGCGCTGCGCCAACAAAGCGGGTGAGTCCAGCAGAAAACCGCACACCGCCATCAGCACCGTCGCCAGCGCCGCTCCACCCAGCAAGATGCTGCCCGGCGCGTGGCGGCGCAGCAGCAGCGGCGTCACCAGCGCACCCACCAGGTAGCCGATGGCGTTGGCCGTGTTCATGCCTCCGGCCAGCAGATAGCTCCAGCCCAGGTCGCCCCGCATGGGCGGCAGCAGCAGCGCGTAGGAAAAACGGGTCAGGCCCAGCGAGATGGCAGCGCCGAGCGAGAGCGAGAAGGCCAGCGCCAGGGCGGGCAGCGGCCGGGGCGCTGCGGCAGCGGAAGAAGCGGTCATAAGCGCCCCATTGTGCCGCTCAGCCGTTGCAGTGCTTGCCATCGGTCGCGCCCACGGTCGCCCAGGTTACTCCTGTTTTAATAGCTTCTCGCGCTTACCCCATAAGCGCCAGAGGCCATTTTTACCAAAACTTCCGGGTTGGTTGAGCGCTGCATGCGGCGAATTCCTTCAGCGCAGGCCGCGCCAGCACGCTACGCTGTGCAGTACAGGCCCCACGCCACCCACCTTTGCCACCCCTTTCGGAAAGCACCGCCATGACCTCTTTGTTCGAACCCCTCACCGCCGGCGCCCTGCACCTGGCCAACCGCATCGCCATGGCGCCGCTGACGCGCAACCGCGCTCCCGGCGCCGTGCCTACGCCCCTGATGGCCGAGTACTACACCCAGCGCGCCAGCGCCGGCCTCATCATCACCGAGGCCACCGCCATCAGCCCGCAGGGCCAGGGCTATGCCGACGTGCCCGGCCTCTACGGCACGGATCAGCTCGACGGCTGGCGCCGCGTGACCGATGCCGTGCACAAGGCGGGCGGGCGCATCGTGGTGCAGCTGTGGCACGTGGGCCGCGTTTCGCACGTCGATCTGCAGCCGGACCACGGCAAGCCTGTGGCCCCTTCGGCCATCACCGCCAAGACCAAGACCGTCCTCATCCGGGACGGCCAGCCGGTGTTTGTCGACACCTCGGAGCCACGCGCGCTCGATGTCTCCGAGCTGCCAGGCATCGTGCAGGACTACCGGCGCGCCGCGCGCAACGCCATCGCCTGCGGCTTTGACGGCGTGGAAATCCACGGGGCCAATGGCTACCTGCTCGACCAGTTCCTGAAAACCGGCGCCAACCACCGCGAAGACGACTACGGCGGCAACGTGAAGAACCGCGCCCGGCTGATGCTCGAAGTGGTGCGCGGCATCGTCGACGAAATTGGCGGCGGGCGCACCGGCATCCGCCTCTCGCCCGTGACGCCCGCCAACGACATCGTGGACGAACACCCCCAGCAGACGTTCGACTACCTGCTGCACCAGCTCGCGCCCCTGGGCCTGGCCTACATCCACCTGATCGTCGGCGCCACCGGCGGCCCGCGCGAAGTGGAAGGCCGGCCATTCAACTACGAATCGCTGCACGCGCTCTACCGCAAGCATGGCGGCCAGGGCGCCTGGATGCTGAACAACGGATTCGCCGACAAGGCAGGCGCCCAGGCCGCGCTCGATGCGGGTGCAGACATCGTGGCCTTTGGTCGGCCCTACATCGCCAACCCCGACCTGGTCACCCGCTTGCGCCAGGACGCACCGCTCAACACCCCCAACCGCGCCACCTTCTACGGTGGCGGCGCCGAGGGCTATACCGACTACCCGGCGCTGGCACACAGTTAAGCACCGACGCGCCAGCGGCGCTTCCCATGATCTATCCGGGGCTCGCTCCGCCTGGCATGGAACGCCAGATACGCGTGTACAGCGCGTCAAACGCCGGATCGCGCGGCACCCCGGGCGTGAGCAGCAGATCGTTGGTGGCAAAGGCCTGGTCGATGGCGTGCCAGTCGTCGGCCCCAAGTTCGGCCAGCGCGGCGGGGAGCACGACCGCCTCTTCCAGGCGCATGTGGGCCAGATAAAAATCGTTGTAGCGCACCAGCGCGCCAGCGAAGGTCGCACGGCGCGACTCGCCCAGCAGTTCCCAGGCCAGCAGCAGGTGCTGGAGCTCACGCACCGCCGCCTCGCCACCCTCGTGGTCGCGGTCGAGCTGCTCAATGGCGCTGGCCGCCTCGGCCGAACGCGCAGCCACCCGTGGAAACAGCCACTGGGACTCCTTGGGATGGTGCTGGCGCTCGGGAAACTCGTCGATGTAGAACAGCATCGCCCGCATGGCGCCAAAGAACGCCTGCGGCGCATCGCCAGGGCCTTGCTGCGTCCGCTGGTGCAAGGCCTTGAGCATGGCGGCCAGCGCAGCGTGCTCTTCGTTGATGATTCTGAGACTCGTAGGGATCATGGCGCGACGCTCCAGATGCGGCAGGCAGCCGGCCAGGCATCATCCCCCAGATCGGCGGCCTTTGCCCAAGGCTCATGCCGGCAAGCGGGTCAGCCCCTTTGGCCCCTGCACACCGCCCGCTTCGCCCAGGCGGAACTGCTGCACCACCTGCGACAGGCGCGCCGCCTGCTCGCGCAGGGAGGCGGCGGCGGCGGCCGATTCCTCCACCAGCGCAGCGTTCTGCTGCGTCATGCGGTCGATCTCGCCGACCGACTGGTTGGCGTCGCCAATGCCGACCGCCTGCTCCTTGGCCGCGGCCGAAATTTCGCCAATGATGTCGCCCACGCGCTGCACGCTGGCGACGATCTCCTGCATGGCTGCGCCGGCATCTTCCACATGGCGCACGCCGCCATCGACCGCCTGCACACTGCTGCCGATCAGCGTCTTGATTTCGCTCGCCGCCGCGGCCGAGCGTTGCGCCAGGCTGCGCACTTCGCTGGCCACCACAGCAAAGCCGCGCCCCTGCTCGCCCGCCCGCGCGGCCTCGACGGCGGCGTTCAGCGCCAGGATGTTGGTCTGGAAAGCAATCGAATCGATCAGGCCAATGATGTCGTTGATCTTGCGGCTGGAGGCCGCTATTTCCTGCATGCTGGCCACCGCCTGCTGCACCACCGAGCCGCCGCGCGTGGCCGTGGCCGAAGCCGAGCTGGCGAGCTGGTTGGCGGTCTGCGACGAGCCCGCCGTCTGCTGCACCGTGGCGGTCAGCGTGGCCAGCGTTCCCACCGCATCCTGCGCGTGCCCGGCGGTCTGCTCGGTGCGGGACGACAGATCCTGGTTGCCGTTGGCAATCTCGTGGCTGGCAATGGCCAGGCTGCCGCTGGCATCGCGCACCTGTGCCACCAGGGCGCCCAGACCGTTTTGCATGTCGTGCAGGGCGCGCTGCAGATCGGCCACCTCATCGTTGCCGGACACGCGAATGGTCTGCGACAGGTCGCCCCCGGCAATCGCACGCGCCAGCTTCTGCGCATATTCCAACGGCCGGCAGATGGAGATCATGTTGAGCAGCGTGAGCGGCACCACCACCAGGATGGTGATGGCGACCAGCAGCGCAAACAGCCACAGGGTCTGTTCCAGCGCCTTGGCCTGTCCTGCCACAGCCTGCGTCACCTCGCGCTGCAGGCGCTCATCGAGCGCCGACATGCCTTGCTGCAGCGCAGTCCAGGCAGCATCCGCCTCAGGCCCCGGCACAGCGGCAAGCTGGGCGCGGAACGCGGCAATCCGCTCGCGCACGGCCAGCGCCTGTTGGTGGTCTGCGGCATCGGGCGTAGCCAAAAACCGCGCCACCGCCTGCTCGGCCGCCTCCAGCGCCGCCAGAGCGCGCGTGCGCGCCGCTGCCAGGGCGTCGGGGGTGGCCTGTTGCAGCAGCATCTCCTTTTGCTCGCTGCGGGCCGTACCCAACTGGGTGAGCAGGCTGGCAATCTGCGTCTGCTGAGAGAACTCGCGCGCCACAAAAGCTTCGCTCATGGCGTGGATGCGAAACATCCCGAACATGCCGGCTCCGCCCAGCAGGCCCAACAGGATAAGCACCACGGCAATCGCACTCTGCATGCGAAAACGGATCGTGAACTGGCGCATCAAACTGAAAACCGACATGAAATTCCCCTGTCAAAAGCCCGTGCGGCACCGCAACAACTTGTTGCAAGTGTGCCAGAAACCACCCTGAATACATGGATTTAGAGTTGACTGGCGCGCACTGCAAACGTCTGCAGCCCCTGCCATTCGGGCAGACACTGACGCCGATCAAATGCGCGGACCTCCCCGGCCCTTGGGGCGCAGGGGGTTTACGCTCTGGCAGCGCTACGCAGCCGGGCTCTGCTCGCTCAGGCGCACATAGGTCGCCAGCAACGCGCTTTTGGCCACCACCCCCAGCAGCACCGGGTTGGCGGCGCTTTCCACCACCGGCAGGCGCTCACCACGGTGCTCCAGAAAATACTGCAGCGCCTGGCCAAGCTCCATCTCGGCGGGCAGGGGCTCGATTTCGCGGCTCAGCAGGTCGGCGGCGCACTGGTGGGCCAGCTCGCGCGGCGCTGGCATTGCGGCGGTCGCTCCGGCAGCCGTGTTGGAAGGCGCTTGCGCAGCGGCTTGGCGGCGCTTTTCTTCCTCCACCGCCGTGCTCAAGGCCTTGAGTGGCACCACGCCCAGAAAACGCTCGCCGGCATCGGCCACATAGAGGTATTTCACCGGGTGCTGCAGGAACAAACGGCTCATGGCGACCAGGTCGGCGTCAGGCCGCACCACCGTCAGCGCCGGCTGCACCAGCTCGCGCATCTGCAAGCCGCGCAGCCGGATGCGTGCGTCTTGCGCCTGGCGGCGCTGCACGGTGATTTGGTACATGGAGCCGCCCTGAATCGAGCGCGCCACGAAGTAGGCCACCACGCTCGCCGCCATCAGCGGCAGCATGACTTCGTAGCTCAGTGTCATCTCGAAAATCATCAGCACCGCCATCAAGGGCGCCTGCGTGGCCGCCGCCAAAAACGCGCCCATGCCCACCATGGCGTAGGCCGACGGCGCCGAGGTGGCCGCAGGCCACAGGGCCTGCACGCCATGCCCGAACAGGCTGCCGACCAGACAGCCGACAAACAGCGCTGGCGTAAACACCCCGCCGACCGCACCGGAACCGGCCGTGGCGAACGTCGCGACCAGCTTGGCCACCAGCAGCAACAGCAAAATCCACCACGGGCCAGGGTCGTGCAGCACGCCGTTGACCACGCTGTAGCCATTGCCCCAGACCTCGGGCACCGCCACCGAAATCAGCCCCACCACCAGCCCGCCCAGCGCCATGCGCAGCGGCAGCGCCCAGGGCAGGCGCGCGAACAAGCGCTTGCCGCCGGCCAGCCCGCGCAGAAACAGCGCCGCCGCCGCGCCCAGCAGTACGCCCATCAGGGCAAACAGCAGCACCTCGGGGCCATAGATATCGGCAAACACCGGCATTTCGTACGGCGGGCGGTAGCCGGGGAAGGCGCGCATGGCGATGTTGGCCACCACCGAGGCGACCATGATCGGCCCCACGCTTTCCATGGCGATGGTGCCGAGCACGATTTCGGCGACGAAAAACGCGCCGGCAATGGGCGCGTTGTAGGCCGAGGTAATGCCCGCCGCCGCCCCGCAAGCCACCAGCAGGCGCAGCCGCTCCACGGGAAAATGCAAAAAGCGCCCCAGCAGCGACGCCGCCAGCGCCGAGAGCTGCACCATGGAACCTTCGCGCCCGATGGAGCCGCCGCTGGCAATGCTCAGCAGCGACGAGCCGCTGCGGATCAGCGCCTGCGCCACGGGAATGCGCCCGTCGCCCACCACAATCGCTTCCATGTAGTCCGACGTGGCTTTCTGCTCTGCCCGGCGGCGCGCCAGCACCAGCAGGCCACCCGCCGCCAGCCCACCCAGCGCAGGCACGGCAAGGCGCAGGAACCAGGGGAGCTTGCGCGCCAGGTCCACCATGCCGGTGTGCGCCCCGAACACCAGCGTGTCGAGCGACTCCAGCAGAAGCCGGAAGCCCTCGGTCGCCACCGCCCCCAGCAGGCCCGCCACCACCGACCACAACAGCGTGATCTGCCAGTCGGAAATGCGGAACACCCGCAGCAGCGCATTGCGGGCGGTCAGCAGGCGGGAGGCAAAGCGGGGAGACATGGAAGGGCATTTTCACCCGAGGAATCGATTGGCGGTCGTCGCCACCCCAGCAGCGCCCACCCACACCACCTCAGCCGCGCGGGCCGCGCCAACGTTTGAGCAGCAAGGCATTCGTCATCACGCTGACCGAGCTGAGCGCCATCGCCGCGCCCGCCACCACCGGGCTCAGGTAACCGAGCGCCGCCAGCGGAATGCCGGCCACGTTGTAGGCAAAGGCCCAGAACAGGTTCTGCCGAATCTTCATCACCGTGCGGCGCGAAATGTCGAGCGCCGCCGCCACCAGCAGCGGGTCGCCACGCATCAGCGTGATGCCGGCGGCGTGCATCGCCACATCAGTGCCGTTGCCCATGGCCATGCCCACGTCGGCCGCGGCCAGCGCCGGTGCATCGTTCACGCCATCGCCCACCATGACCACGGTGTGCGTCTGCCCATCCGGCGTGTGCTGCAGCGCCCGCACCGCCGCCGCCTTGTCGCCTGGCAGCACCTCGGCCATCACCTCGCCAGCGTCCGGGTCCAGCCCCAGGCGCCGCGCCATCGCCTCGGCGGCGCCGCGGTTGTCGCCTGAAATCATCACCGTGCGCAGGCCTTTGGCGCGCAACTGGGCCAGCGCTTCCAGCGCGCCCGGCTTGGGCTCGTCGGCAAAGGCCAGCAGGGCGCGCGCCTCCAGGCCGCGCCCCGTGCGCTGCACCAGCGCCGACACCGTGGCCCCTTCGGCCTGCAAAGCAGCGGCACGGCCGGCCAGCGGGCCGAGGTCGAGCTTGAGCTCGCCCATCCAGCGCAGGCTGCCCAGCAGATAGCTTTGTCCGTCCACCTCGCCTTCGCTGCCGCGCCCCGCCACCGCGCGCAGCGCCTCCGGGGCGGCCAACGCCAGGCCCTCAGCCTGCGCCGCCTGCACCACGGCGCGGGCCAGCGGGTGCTCGCTGCCGCTTTGCAGGCTGGCGGCGGCCTGCAGCAGCGCCTTGCGATCCTGCCCCGCGGCGGGCTCGAAGGCCGTCAGGCGCGGCTGGCCCACCGTCAGCGTGCCGGTCTTGTCAAAGGCCACGGTGTCGGCGCGGTGCGCCAGCTCCAGCGCCTGGGCGTCCTTGATCAAGATGCCGTGCTCGGCCGCCACGCCCGTGCCGGCCATGATGGCGGCCGGCGTCGCCAGGCCCAGCGCGCAGGGGCAGGCGATCACCAGCACCGCCACCGCGCGGATCAGCGCCACTTCGCCGCTGGCGCCCGCCAGCATCCAGCCCGCCAGGGTGATGAGGGCAATCACCAGCACCACCGGCACGAACACATTGGCCACCTGGTCCACCAGCCGCTGGATCGACGCCTTGGCGGCCTGGGCGTCTTCTACCAGGCGGATGATTTTGGACAGCACCGTCTCGCTGCCCACCGCACGCACCGTGAGCACGATGCGGCCTTCGCCGTTGATCGAGCCGCCGGTCAGCAGCGCGCCCGCGTCCTTGACCACGGGCAGGGGCTCGCCGGTGAGCATGGATTCGTCCACCTGGGTCTCGCCGCTTTGCAGCACGCCGTCCACCGGCAGGCGCTCGCCCGGCCGCACCACCAGCTCGTCGCCCACCATCACCTCGCCTACGGGCACGTCCTGCTCCTGCCCCTTGACCAGCAGATGGGCCACATCGGGCCGCAGGCCGTGCAGGGCGCGGATCGCCGCCGTGGTCTGCTGCTTGGCGCGGGCCTCCAGCCATTTGCCCAGCAGCACCAGCGTGACCACCACCGCCGAGGCCTCGAAATACAAATGCGGCATGTGCCCGGCCGGCGCCGCCAGCCACAGCCACATCGACAGCCCCCAGCCCGCGCTGGTGCCAATGGCGACCAGCAGATCCATGTTGCCGGTGAACGCGCGCGCCGCATGCCAGCCGGCCTTGTAAAAGCGCGCCCCCAGAATGAACTGCACCGGCGTAGCCAGCGCAAACTGCGCCCAGGCGGGCAGCATCCAGTGCAGGCCAAACAGCGCACCGAACATGGGCAGCACCAGCGGCGCCGACAAGGCCAGGCCCATGGCGACGCGGTCAAACCCCGCCCAGGGCGAAGCGTCCTCGTGCGCGGCCACGGCCTCGGCGGTGCGCGGCTCATAACCGGCGGTGCGCACAGCGCGGCGCAGGCGGGCCTCGGTGGCGGCGGCGTCCTCGCCGGGCGCAACTGCCACGGCGATACGGGCAGACTCGGTGGCCAGGTTCACCGCCGCCATCTGCACCCCCGGCACCTTGCGCAGCGCGCGCTCCACGCGGCCCACGCAACTGGCACAGGTCATGCCACCAATGCCGATGTCGATCTCCAGCGGCGGTGCCGAAGCATCAGGTGCGGCGCCGGGGGCAGCGGCGAAGGCGGGGACAGGCAGGGTGGATTCGGGTGTCATGGCGCAAAGGTACACCCTGCCACGGTGGCAGGGTCAAGCGCGAAAGTCCGGGCTGGGTGGGGAATGCCTAAAATTAGTAGCCAAATAGGCCTCAAGCGCTTATCTGTATTGCGCTGACAGCTATCTATTCTGTAGTTCATCCCCGCTCCACAGATCGACACGAACCGCTTGACTCTGCCACCATGTCAAGCTGCAAGCTACCGCTGTCAGCCCTTTTCCCCCATTCCAGGAGTTTCCCCATGAGCACAACCTACCAATTCACCGTCACCGGCATGACCTGCGGCCACTGCGAGCGCGCCGTCACCCAGGCCGTGCAAGCGCTGGACCCGGCCGCCGAGGTGCGCATCGACCGCGCGGCCAACCGCGTCGACGTCGCCAGCACCCAGCCGCGCGACGCCCTGGCGGCGGCCATTGCCGAAGAAGGCTACGAGGTGGCGCCCGCGTGACCAGCGAAAACGCAGCGCAGGTCCCCATCGGCACGGCGGCCCGGCGCGCGGGCGTCTCGCCGCGCATGGTGCGGCACTACGAATCGCTGGGCCTGCTGGCCCCCGTGGCGCGCACCGACTCGGGCTACCGCCAGTATTCGGAGGCCGACATCCACGCCCTGCGCTTCATCCGCCGCGCCCGCGACCTGGGCTTTTCGATGCCCGAGATCGCCACCCTGCTCGGCCTGTGGCAAGACAAGCAGCGCGCCAGCGCCAGCGTCAAGCAGATTGCACAGGCGCACATCGACGACCTCACAAAACGCATCGCGGCCATGCAGGCCATGCAGCGCACGCTGCAGCAACTCGTAGGCTGCTGCGCGGGCGACGCGCGGCCCGAATGCCCGATCTTGGACGACCTGGCGGCCGAGGGCGAAAGCGCCGCGCCGGTTGCCACGGGGCGAAGAAAACTATCAAAACCATAGCTTCCAGCGCTTACCCATCAAGCGCTGGAGGTCTGAAATACCTAAAATATGACTCGCGCGGCGAGGCCCGGCGGAGTGGCCCGGCGCACCGCATTCAGGAGCCCCCATGAGCACCGCCAGCCCCCCCTCCACCAGCACCCCGCTGGAAGTCACCCGCGAAGGCGCTGTTGCCACGCTGCGATTTTCACGCCCCGAGGCCATGAACGCCATCAACGTACCCATGGCGCAGGCACTGCTCGCCGCCGTGCAGGACCTGGCCGCCGACGTTGGCGTGCGCGCCGTGGTGCTGTGCGGGGCCGGCAAAGCCTTCATGGCGGGCGGCGACCTGGCTACCTTGCGCGCCGACCCGGTGCAGGGCGCCGCCGACCTGCTCGGGCCGCTCAACGCCGCCGTACAGGTGCTCGCCGGCATGAACGCCCCCGTCATCGCCAAGGTGCATGGCGCCGCCGCCGGTGCCGGCCTCTCGCTCATGCTGCAGGCCGACTTTGTGATGGCTGCCGAGAGCACGCGCTTCAACCTTGCTTACATCAACCTGGGCACCAGTTGCGACGTCGGCGCCTCGTGGGCCTTGCCGCGCCTGGTGGGCCTGCGCCACGCGCTCGAGATCGCGCTGCTCGGCGACACGCTCAGCGCCTCCGACGCGCTGCGCCTGGGCCTGGTCAACCGCGTGGTACCGGCAGGGCAATTGGACGAAGCCGCCGCCACCCTCGCCCACCGCCTGGCCCACGGCCCCACGCTGGCCTATGGCGCCATGAAGCGGCTGATGCGCGCATCGTTCGACCGCGACCTGGAGGCGCAGCTGATCGCCGAGACTGCAGCCTTTGCCGGCTGCGCCGCCACGCAGGACATGCGTGCGGGGATCGAGGCGTTTTTTGCGAAAAAACCTGCCAGCTTTGAGGGGCGTTGAGCGCTGTCTTTCTGATGCATGCAAACCGCCAACGGTCGCTTCCAGAGGCAGGGGCTTCCCGCTACATTTGGGCTCGCAGCCCGCGGCAAGGACTGGCACGTTGACAGGGCGACAAAGCAGCGCAACCGGCAGTACAAAAAAGGCAGCACGCACATGCAATCGACCACCTCCCACAGCTGGTTCTTCTGGGCCGCGCTGTCTGCCGTCTTCGCCGCCCTCACCGCCATCTTTGCCAAGGTGGGCATCCAGGGCGTGGATTCCGACCTGGCCACGCTGGTGCGCACCGTCATCATTGTTTTCGTACTGACGGCGTTCGTCTGGGCCACAGGCAAGTGGAGCAACCCACTGCAGTTGCCGGGCAAGACCTGGATCTTTCTGGCGCTGTCGGCCCTGGCAACCGGGGCATCGTGGGTCTGCTACTTCCGCGCGCTGCAACTGGGCGAGGCGTCGCAGGTGGCTCCGGTCGACAAGTTCAGCCTGGTGCTGGTGGCGGTGTTTGCCTTTGTGTTCCTGGGCGAGCGCCCGTCGGGCACGGGTTGGCTGGGCATTGCGCTGGTGGCGGCCGGGGTGGTGGTGTTGGCGCTGCGCCGCTAGTGTCGTGAGTTGGAAGTAGGTTGAAAAAGTGAAAGATGTCGAAATCGGCGTCAGGCAAGGCGCAAACCACAGCGATAGCCGGAGCTATCGCGAGGATTTGCAACGCGGCATGGCGGCGATTCTCGGCAACTTTCTGAAACGAACTTCCAACTCACGACACTAGCCGCATTCAGCCGCAGCGACTGCGGCACGCGCCTCTATACTTCGCGCTTCCCTTGGGGAGTAGCCGGCTTTCGACTTCGAAAGCGCCTGCGTCAACATACTCGGCCCGCTCTGCGCGCTGTGGCGCAGGCATCCAGTGTGCTGGTTGGCGAGACCATGGGCGCGTTCACACGACAGGAGCCGGGCCGTGGGAATGCGCCTTTGCGTTCGCCCGGCCAGATCACACAATTCCCATGAGCCCCCTCTCCATTGCCCTGTTGTCCCTGGCCATGTCCACCGACGCCTTTGCCGCCGCCGTGGGCAAGGGCATGGCGCTGGAACACCCCCACTGGCGCGAAGCGCTGCGCACCGGGGCCATTTTCGGCGCCATCGAAGGCACAACGCCCCTCATCGGCTGGGCCCTGGGCCTGGCTGCTGCCGATTACGTCAAAGCCTGGGACCACTGGATCGCCTTCGTGCTGCTGCTGGGTCTGGGCGGGCACATGGTGCTCAATGGCCTGAGACCCTCCGAATCACAGGCCGCCGACAAACCCGCGCGCCACGGCTTCTGGGTGCTGGCGCTGACAGGCTTAGCCACCAGCATGGACGCCATGGTGGTAGGCGCGGGCCTGGCCATTCTGGACGTGCCCATCCTTCCCGTCGCCTTCGCGATCGGCTGCACCACGCTGGTGGCCGTCACCCTCGGGGTGATGGCCGGGCGCGTGTTCGGCCGGGCGGCGGGCGGCCGCGCAGAGATCGTGGGCGGGCTGGTGCTTGCCGGCATCGGCACCGCCATCCTGTTCGAGCACCTTAGCGCCGGCTGAGCGCTGCCCCGCCTCAGAACGGGGCGTTGTCGGGGTCGGTATCCACGGGCGCCGTCGCCGGGCCGGTCACGCTGCCGGACGCAGCAGATGCCGAAATGGGGGCCGAAACGGGTGCCGCCACGCCCGGCTGCGCCTCGCCGCCCAGCGCCTCGATCAGGTCGGGCAGCAGGCGCGAGACTTCGCCAGTGGCAATGGCCACATCGGTGTCAAAGCCGCCATCGTCGGCCGCCTTGTCCTCGAACACCGTGTCCAGAAACGCCAGTTTCTTGATCTGCAGGCCCTCGGTCAGCACGAAGGACACGCGCTCGTCCCAGGTCAGCGCCAGGCGCGTCGGCAGCTTGCCAGCGGCGATATGGGCCTGCACTTCCTCGATGTCGAGCGGGTGGCGGGCGTAGCGCACCACGGCCTTGGCCTCGTCCGCCGACTTGAGTTCGCATTCACGGTCCACACTGAAACCTGCGGGCGGCTCCTGCGTGGCCAGCCAGTGCGCCATGGCGGCTTGCGGGCTGGTGTGGGTGTGCACCAGGGCCAGCGCAAAGCCGGGCAGCGCCTCGGTCAGCAGGCTGACCACCTCATCGGCGCGCGCCTGGCTGCCGGTGTCGAGCACCAGGGTGCGGGCGGCCTGGTCGATCCACACCCACATCGAGCCTTGCTTGGTGAACGCCATGGGCAGCAGGTCAAGCATGGCTTCATCCTTGAGCTCCTTGCTTTCCTTCTTGCCGGGCTTGCGGCCGGTTTCCTGCTCGATGCGATCGGCTTTCTCCTTGACCCGGCGGGCGACGACGGAGCCGGGCACTACCTTGGCCTCGGCCATGAAACGCAAAATCCACTGGCCCGCCACCGATTCGGCCAGCAGGCCATGTGCCTCGCCGCGCGGCGGCACCCAGCCAACCGAACGCTCTTGGGTGGCGCCGCATTCCAGGAACGGCGCGCGCGCCAGCGCTTCTTCCAACTGGGTGAGATCGCATTGCCAGCCGGGCGCGATACGGTAGACGATCAGGTTCTTGAACAAGAGGGAATCCTTTGGTGACTTGGCAGCGGCGCGCCAGCAACGCACGGCGCGCCGAGAAAGGGAAAAGGAGGATTGTCGCGCGCGACGGATCTGCAGCCAGCCGCCATTTATCAAAATTGATAGCTGCTTAGGCAATAGCAATAAGCGCTAGGTGCCATTTTCATTGAAATTCATGGCTTTGCGGGCGCCACGAAACTCCAAGAAACTTTACACAGACTCACGCAGTGCGCATGGCGCCCTTACATGGCAGCGCAACACTGGCCCTCAACGCTGACACCGTGCCGGCGCCCTTGCAACCCTCCCGAAAGGATTCTCCATGACCTTCTCGTTCACCCGCCGCCTTGCTGCCGCCGCCGCCTGCGCCGCGCTGGCCCTGCCCGTCCTCGCACAAACCAGCCCAGCCGCACCCGCCGGCGCCAGCGACGCACCCGCGGTCCAGATGCACCAGCGGAGCGATTACCGGGCCAATCGGCAAGCCCAGCGCGACCAATGGCAGCAAAAACATGCTGAGCGCCAGGCCCAGCTCAAGGCGAAGCTGGCCATCACCCCGGCCCAGGAAGGCGCCTGGACCAGCTTCACCCAGGCCATGCAGCCGCGCAGCGACTTCGCCCGCCTGGACCGCCAAGCGATGCAAAAGCTGACCACGCCCGAACGCATTGACCGCATGCGCGCCCTGCGTGCACAACGCGACGCCGCCATGGACGCGCGCGCGGACGCCATCAAAACCTTCTACGCCCAACTGCAGCCCGAGCAGCAAAAGACCTTTGATCGCATGAGCGAACACATGGGTGAGCGCATGGGCGGCAACCGCCAACAGCACATGCAAGGGCGCCATGGCCATGGCCCCATGCGCCAAGGTGGCGGCCAACCCGGCTGAACCTGGCTGATCGCGCGCACGCTGCTGCGCCAGCACGCGATGGCGTAACGATTCGTTTCCGGCCTACAAATTCGGCGTTGGCGCAGCAGTAACCTCGGGAGACACCCCAGGACAATCATCCTGGGATGTCTTACCCCACACCGCAGCACGGCTCCTGCCCGATGGCGGAATCCGGAATCGAGGTTTCGCCATGCCTTACACCTCCAACCACCAGGGGCCTGCAAGGGCCCTTTTCGGTTTCGTCGCCCTCTTGTCCCTTTTGGGTTGCACGCCCGCAGCCGCACAAGCAGCCGGCGCAACGGATGCACCCGCCGCACCCCGCTGGGGCCTGTACCTGCAGACCGCCAAAACATCCCACCACATCGACGCCTGGACGCTGGGCGCCACCCTGGATTGGCAAGACTGGCGCCGCAGCCTCTGGGGCGCCGAGGTACGGGGTTACTGGGACTTCTACGCCAGCCGCTGGTCAGCCCGCGGCATAGGCGGTGACTTTGGCACCACGGTCCTGGGCGTTACCCCCAGCTTTCGCTTCACTCCAGACGACGGGCACTCGCGCTGGTTTGTCGATGCCGGTGTCGGTGCCACGCTGGCCAACCCCCGCTTCGTCACGCCGGAGCGGAAATTCAGCACCCGCTTCAATTTCGCCAGCCACCTGGGCGTCGGCGTGGAACTGGGCGAACAGCGCCAGCACGCGCTGCAACTGCGCCTGGAGCATGTCTCGAACGCCGGCATCAAGAAGCCCAACCCCGGCGCGAACTTCGTTCAACTGCGCTACACCCTGCATTTTTGACGGGCCCATCTCTCCAGCCTGTGGATAAACCTGTGTGACAAAGGCGCATATCCTGGCAGTTATCCACAGACGGTGGCGGTTCTGAAAAGTTGTTCAGTTTTTTGGGGCAGCGCAACAGGGCTCCGCGCACAGGGCTGTGATGTCTGTAAGTGGTTGATCGAAAACACCCTAATGGCCTTGTCCACAGATTCGGCCGCTGCCTACTACTACTACTATTTGAATAGAGAGACATAGAAGAACAGACAATACGCGCCCGTTTTCGTCCCCGTGCAATGCGGTGGCTGTTCTTTGGGGCGGTTTGAAAAAGTGGTTTGTCTTGCGCGGCACGCCATAAAGGCGCCCGCAAAGACGCAAAAAGCTTGGCGCTGCACGACGCACCAACCGTTGTGCGGCGAAAAACCTGTGGATAAAAATCTGGCAACCGACCGTTTATCCACAGATTGGGGCCAAATCGGAAAACTGCCCCCAATGCGCTGGCGCCATCCGCGGGGCTTCTGCACAGCGCTGGGCCCTGTCCAAGTATCTGATGGGCAAGCACAAAGCACACTTATCCACCGAAACGGCGGTCCTCTATCTACTATCTACCAATGAAATAGAAGAAAGATAGAAAACTATCCCAAGGGCCCGTGCGCTCCGAGCAGCCGGCCTGCGTCCTGATTACCGGGGTTTTTGCGCAACGGGGCTGTGCAGCAGCTCAAACAAAGCCTTATCGTCCAGGGGGCGGCTGAACAGATAGCCCTGGAAGGCCATGCAGCCGGCCTGGAGCAGCATTTCGCGCTGTTCCAGGGTCTCTACCCCTTCCGCGATCACATCCAGCCCCAGTGTGGCACTGAGCGCGACGATGGTGTCCACGATGGCTGCGTCGTTGGGGTCGCTCAGCAGATCGCGGACAAAGCTTTGGTCGATCTTGAGCTGGTGTAGGGGCATGCGCTTCAAGTAGCTCAGACTGGAGTAGCCGGTGCCGAAATCGTCCAGCGAGAAGCCAACGCCGACGGTGCGCAGCGCTTCCATGGTGGCGATGGTGGCTTCCACGTCGTCCACCAGCACGCTTTCGGTCAATTCGAGTTTGAGGCGCCTCGCGGGTGCCCCGGTGACCGCCAGCATGCGCGAGACATCGTCGACAAAGTTGACGTTCCGAAACTGCCGCGAACTGACATTCACCGCCATGGTCAGGTGGCGCAGCGCCGGTTCGGCCTGCCAGCGCGCAAGCACCTGGCAGGCCGTGTGCAGAACCCAGCGTCCCAGGGTCAGGATGAGGCCGGTTTCCTCCGCCACGGGAATGAACTCTGCTGGCGGCACCATGCCGCGCAGCGGATGCTGCCAGCGCGCCAGTGCCTCCACGCCCAGCCAGCGGCCATCGTGGCGCACCTGAGGCTGGTAGTGCAGGAGGAATTCACCCTGTGCCAAGGCGGTGCGCATATCCGATTCAAGTTCGGCGCGCGCGCTGACCACGGCCTGCATGTGCGGGTCGTAGAAGCGCAGGGTGTTGCGCCCGCCACTCTTGGCCTGGTACATGGCCAGGTCGGCCTGCTTGAGCAGGTCGCCCACCGTCGCATGGCCCTGCCCGAAGGGCGCGATGCCGATACTCGGCGTGGTGCGGTAGTGGTAGCCGTCAAGCTGGTAGGGCTGCGACAGGGTAGCCAGAATTTTTTCTGCCGCTGCGCGCGCGTCAAGCGCCAGCGCACTGGGATCGCTGCTGAGCGCTTCGAGCATGACGACAAATTCGTCGCCGCCCAGGCGCGCGACGGTGTCGCTGCCGCGTACACAGGTTTCCAGGCGGCGCGCAACCTGTTGCAGCAGCAAATCGCCCTTGTCGTGCCCGAGGGTGTCGTTGAGCGTCTTGAAGTTGTCCAGGTCGATGAACAGCAGCGCCCCGCCTTCGTCCACCCGCGCGGCGTTGGCCAGCGCATGGCGCGCGCGGTCCATCAGCAGCATGCGGTTGGGCAGACCGGTCAGTGCGTCGTAGAAGGCCAGGCGTGCAATTTCGCGCTCGGTGGCCTTGCGCTCGCGGATGTCGGTGTTGATGGCGAGGATGCTGCTCGCCGATCCGTCTTCGCCCTTGACCAGGGTCCAGTGCCCTTCGGTCTCAAGGGAGTGGCCATCGCGGTGGCGCTGCACCATTTCCCCCGACCATTCGCCATGGGCCAGAACTGCTTGGGTGGCGCGCTCAAAGCTGCCGTGGTCCGGGTGCAACAACCTGTCCACGGGCTGGCCCACAGCCTGTTCCTGCGACCAGCCATAGAGCCGCTCCGCCCCCAGGTTCCAGAAAGTGATGCGGTGTGCCAGGTCGCGCACGATGATCGCGTCGCGCGCCTGGTCGAGCAGCGATGCCTGGCGCCGGATGTGTGCGTCGGATGCCAGGCGTTCGATCTCCGCCGAAGCGCGCGAGGCAAAAATTTGCAGCGTCGATTGCACAAAGGCCGGGTTTTGCAGCGGTTGGCGAAACAGCACGAACAGCACGCCGGTGACCGTTCCGGTGCTGTCGCACAGTTGCTGGCCGGCGTAGGCCTCTGCAGCTGTTTGGCCCACCACGACAGACGTTGGAAACTGCGCCCTCAGGTCGTGCGTCACGCAAAACTGGGCCTCGGTCGCCAAATGCTCGCTGGGCGTGCCGCTGAGCAGGTATTCGGCGTTGGGTGCCAGCTCCCCGTTGACCACCAGTGCCAGAGTGACCAGGCTCTCGGGCGCTCCGTGGGCGCTGGGAACAAAACGTCCCAGGCAGCCCGATTCGGCTCCCAGGGCTTCGATCATGTTGCGGACCAGGTGCACAAAGAAAGCCGTCCCGGTCGCTGCCGATACCGAGGCGGCCACTTTGAGTACCGACGCCTGCATGCGCTGCTGCTCCTGGCGCGCGCGCAGGCTCTGCATGCCAAAGGCCAGATCGTTGGCCAGCTCGCCCAGCAACTCGCTTTCATGCTGGCTGATTTCGAGCACTTCGGAGGCGTAGAGGTACAGCACGCCAAAGGTGTGCTCCCCATCCTTGAGCGGCAGGCACACCATCCCGTGAAAGCCACGTGGATGGAGCCGATGCGCCAGGCCAGCGTATCCCGTCGCCTCTCGCACGTCGCGCACGATGACGGTGCGTCCGGTGCGTACCGTTTCGGCTGCCGGGCCATGACCGTTTGGGCTCTCTTCGTCCCAGGACAGCGACAGGCCCTCAAGGTAGCCGTGGTCGGCCCCGGCGCTGGCCACACAGGCAATGGATTTTTGCGCGTCATCGCGTGCCAGGCCGACCCAGGTCATGCGGTAGCCGCCCAGCTTTACGGTGATGCGGCAGATCGCTTCCAGCAACTCGGCTTCAGAGCTGGCGCGCACGATGGCTTCGTTGCAGGCGCTCAGCAGATGGCGTGCCCGTGCCATGCGGGCAATCTCACGCTCCGCCGTCAGGCGCTCGGTGATGTCAATGGCCATGGATTGGCGCGCGGGAATGCCATTGAATTGCGTCGCGCGGGAGGTAATTTCCACGTCGATCAAGCGGCCGTCCTTGCACCGATGCTGCAGGATAAAGCCGCTGTTTCTGGCGCCGTGTACGCTTGCCAGCGCTTGCCGATGTATTTCGTGCGTGCCGGGCGGCCAGAGGTCGGGCAGAACCATGCCCAGCAATTCCTCGCGGCTGTAGCCATAGACCTCGACCATGGCTTCGTTGACGGCCAGCAGCGTCAGGCGGTCATCCAGCGCAAACACCCACATCGGCTGCGGGTGTGTCTGGAACAGGCCTTCGTACTGCTTTTGTGAGACCAGCAACTGCGCTGCCACGTGGCGCAGCTTGAGCATGGCACCAACAGATTCACTGAGGATTTCCAGGTGCGCCAGGTCGCGTTCGGCAAAGGCGCCCAGCGTGCTGGACCATACCTTGAGTGCGCCGACCACCGTGCCATCGCGCCGCAGCGGCACCTCCAGCGCTGAGCGCATCGGTGTCTCGGGCGGGCCCGGCGCCAATGGCCAGCCAGCCTGCTGCGTGTCGCTGCAGCGCAGTGACTGCCCGAGTGCGAGTGTTGTCCATGAGGGGCTGTCCGCCAAGGGAAGCCATTGGCCTGTACGGTGCACCAGCCTGCCCGCAGCGGCCACGCAGCGCAGTCCGTCCCCTTCGAGCAGTTCGAAACAGGCTCCTTCGCCATTCGTGGCATCGAGCGCCGCCTGGATGGCGCGCTGCTGCAACTCCCCGTCGCTGAGCGTGGGCGACGAGAGCTGCAGTTGAATGTCCACCAGCACGGCGTGCATGCGCGCTTCGTGCAGGGCGTCCTGTGCCAGCGCTTTCAAAGCCTCGTCCGCCATTGCGTCCTGTGCGGTCGCAATAGGTGCCGGATGAGAACGGGCGGTGGAAGCGCTCATGGATGCCTCGGCGTGCAATACCCCTGCGCTGCGGCGCAAAAACACGCTGCGCGTCGCGCAACGATCTCACATGACGAAATTGCTACAGATTAATTCCAATATACACCGTGCAACCGTTTTCAAGCACTACGCTGCGTGGGCCCGGCGAGCGCGCACGGCAGCCGCCAGCGTGTCCAGCACCGGCGCCGTCTGCGCCAGGCTGATGCAGGCGTCCGTCACCGACACGCCTGGGCGCAGTACCTGCCCGGGAACGATGTCCTGGCGGCCCTCTTCCAGGTGGCTCTCGATCATCAGCCCCATGATGCGGGCATCGCCTGCCGCCACCTGCGAGGCCACGTCGGCCGCCACCGTGATCTGGCGCTGGTGCTGCTTGCTGCTGTTGGCGTGCGAGACGTCCACCATCACCTGCTCGCGCAGGCCGGCGGCGCGCAGCAAGGCGCACGCCGCTTCGACATCGGTGGCGCTGTAATTGGGCAGCTTGCCGCCGCGCAGGATCACGTGGCAGTCGTCATTGCCACGCGTCTCAAAAATAGCTGCCTGACCCATCTTGGTCATGCCCATGAACGCGTGGGGTGCCTGTGCCGCCAGGATGGCATCGCTGGCCACCTTCACGCCGCCGTCGGTGCCGTTCTTGAAACCCACCGGGCAGCTCAAGCCGCTGGCGAGCTGGCGGTGGCTCTGGCTCTCGGTGGTACGCGCGCCAATGGCGCCCCAGCTCACCAGGTCGCTGATGAACTGTGGGCTGAGCAAATCGAGAAACTCGGTGCCCACCGGCAGGCCGAGCGCCAGCACGTCCAGCAGCAGTTGGCGCGCCAGCTCCAGGCCTTCGTTGATGGCAAAGCTGCCGTCCATGTGCGGGTCGTTGATGTAGCCCTTCCAGCCGACCGTGGTGCGGGGTTTTTCAAAATACACGCGCATCACCAGCAGCAGGTCGTCGTGCAAGGCATCGGCCTGCTGCTTGAGCGCCCGGGCGTATTCCATGGCCTGGTCGTGGTCGTGGATGGAGCAAGGCCCCACCACCACCACGAGACGGTCGTCCTGGCCATGCAGCACGCGTGAGATGGCGGCGCGGCTCGCCTCCACCAGCGCCTGCGCGGCGCTTGGCACGGGCAGCCACTCGTCCAGCAATGCAGGGGTGATGAGGGGGCGCACGGCTTTGATGCGCGTGTCGTCGATGCGCGTGGTGTCGTGGGTGGAGAGCGGTTCGGGGGTGCGCGGCTGGTGTGTCATGCGCCGATTGTCGCGCGCTCGGCCGGTGGCGTCAGGGTCTGCGGTACTCGGGGTTCTGCCGTGCCCAGTACCCGGCCGTCAGAACGTCGAGCCGCACTTCCCCGCCGGTGGACGGTGCGTGGACGAAGCGCCCTGCGCCCACATAGATGCCGGCATGGGTGGGTCGACCGCGCCCGAACAGCACCAGGTCGCCAGTGCGCAGTGCTTGCGCATCCACCTCTTCGCCCCAGCCGCCGAGCTGGGCCACGGTGCGCGGGGGCGGCGTGCCGACTTCGCTGCGGTACACATAGCCGATGAGGCCGCTGCAGTCAAAACCGCCTGCGGGCGTGTTGCCGCCGTAGCGGTAGGGTGTGCCGACCAGCCCCAGCGCGTGAATGGCAATGTCGCTGGCCTGGTCACCCGAGAGCGTGGACGGCGTGCCGCGCGCGTGGCGCATGGAGGATGAGGTGCTGCAGCCGCCCAGCAGCAGTGCGCCCAACAGCGCCAGAGCCAGCAAGACCCGCGGTCTGGCGCCTGTCCATGGCATAAAAATATACATATAAACTGGCCTTATCGCTTTGACAGCAAGCGCGAGCAGCTATCTACATAATAGCACCAGGTACTGAGAAAAGCCGAATGTCTGGTGCCAGCCGGGTGCCAGTAGCAGGGTGATGCCGTCGGCATTTGAAACGTCCGGCCAGCCCGCATGTGCAGGCGCCAACCAGCGGCCGCGATGCGCAGGCGCACAATGGCCCTCTTTCACACAGGCGCGCGCCCGAAGCGGTGCGTTCGCGATGATGCCCGGCTATGCCACCAAGCAGGAGTGCATCGCCGTCGCGGGGGTTGCGGATCTGCAAATTCGCTCCCTGCTCGACCGCCAACAGTTCTCCGACCCGCTGGGCCATGCGCTGCGCGTTGGTATTTCGTCGGCCACCTGGCCTATTTTTGGCCTGCTCTGGCCCTCGGGTGCGCGGCTGGCGCAGCGGCTCGCCATGCGCGGAGTTCTGCCTGGTGAGCGCGTGCTCGAACTGGGCTGCGGCTTGGGCCTGCCCAGCCTCGTGGGGCACCGGCTGGGCCTGGATATGACCGCCAGCGACAGCCATCCACTGGCGTCCCGGTTTCTGCGCGCCAACTTGCGGCTCAACGCCCTGGCACCGATGAAGTACCGCCATGGGGCCTGGAACGCACCAGAGCCTGGCCCGGCAGCGCCCCATTCCACCACGCTGAGGGGCCGCTACGACCTGCTGATCGGCAGTGATTTGCTGTACGACCGCGATGCGAGCAGCGCACTGGCGGGCTTTATCGGCCGCCATGCGAATGCGCAGTCAGAGATCTGGATCGTCGACCCCGACCGGGGAAACCGCGCGGCGTTCTCGCGGCAGATGCAGGGGCTGGGCTTTGCCTGCACGCAGGAGCGGCTGGACAGCCCGGCCTCGGCCGCCCACCCCGCCTACAAAGGACGGCTGCTGACGTACGTGCGTGCCTGAGCGTTTTGGGGTTCGGCCAGCGGCTTGCGGTTCAAGTCCCTGGCGAGACCAAGGCTCTCCTGCGCGCCGCGCGCATGCCGCACCAGGAAATCCGCCAGCCGCGCCTTGGCGCAGGCCTGCAGGGCCAGCAGGAAGGCGTGGTCGGAGGTGGCAATGCCCCAATGCAGGCGCAAATGCTCCTGCATGCGCAGCAGCAACTGCGCCGTGACGCTGGCGTCGGCCAGCGCCCGGTGGGCCGGGCCGGCGCTGGCGATGCCGTGGTAGTCCACCAGCGTGCCGAGACGGTGGTTGGGCGCGTTCGGGTGCAGCCGGCGCGAGAGCCGCACCGTGCAGGCAAACGGGTGCTCGGCATCGCAACCGATGCGCGCCAGTTCGGCCCGCCAGAAACCCCGGTCAAAGGCCGCGTTGTGCGCCACCATGGGCGCGCCGCCGACAAAGGCATGCGCCTGGCGCATCACCTCGGCAGCCGGCGGCGCCTCGGCCACCATGGCATTGGTGATGCCGGTGAGCTGGGTGATGAAAGGCGGCACCCAGACCCCGGCATTCATCAAGCTCTGGAAGCTACCCACCACCGCGCCGTGCTCAACGATGACGATGGCCACCTCGGTCGCGCGCGCACCCTGGCCGGGCGAACTGCCGGTGGTTTCAAAGTCGATGACGGCGATGCGGGAAGTCACTGGGCAGCGGGGTTGTCGGAAGGGTAAGAGTTTGTATTAAAAATAGCCTATAGCGCTTATCTGTATTGGCTTTACAGCTATCAAAAACAGATCATGCTTTCTTGAGAAACTCGGACTTGAGCAGCATGCTGCCCAGGTCGGTCTTGCAGTCCACGTTGTGGCCGTCGGCGCCATCGACCAGCCGAATGCCCTTGATCTTGCTGCCCTTTTTCAGCGTGGAAGAAGAGCCCTTGACCTTGAGGTCTTTCACCAGAATCACGGCGTCGCCGTCCTGCAGCGGGTTGCCGTTGGCGTCCCGTACCACGCCATCGCCTTTGGCGTCGTCTTCCGCGCTGGCAGCGACTGCCTGAGGCCACTCGTGCGCGCAGTCGGGGCAGATGAACTGATCGCCATCGGGGTAGGTGTTCTCCTGGCCGCATTGGGGGCAGGCGGGAAGGGTGTGGGGCATGGGGCGTTCCTCCGCTGTCTTGTTGTGTGAGGCCGCTATTGTCCCTGCAGGGTGCGCCGCTCCTGCGCAAACGGCGGCAGCCCCTTGAGCAGGCGCTGGCCGTAGCTGGTGCGCGCGAGCCGCTTGTCGTAGCAGTAGATGTGCGCCTGGTCTTCCTCGCTGCGGATCGCGCGGCCCGCCCACTGCGCCAGCCGCAGGGCCGTGGCCGGCACCACCAGCTCGCTGAAGGGGTCGCGCCCCACGCTGCGCAGCCATTCGGCGCGCGCCTCGGCGACCGGGTCGTCGGGCGGGGCGAAGGGCAGCTTGGTGATAAAGACCGATTCGCACAGCGCGCCGGGCAGATCCAGCCCCTCGCCAAACGACTGCATGCCAAAGACGATGGAGGGCTGGCCCGCCGCCACGCGCTCGCGGTGGCGCGCCAAGAGCTGCGGGCGCGGCAGCTGGCCCTGCACCAGCACGCTCGGGCGCATGGCGGTGGCGAGCGCGTCCACCGCGCGGCGCATCTGCTCGCGCGAGGTGAACAGCACCAACGCGCCGGCGCGCACGCGCGTCAGGTCTTCGAGCAGGGCGTCGACCATTTCGGCATTGAAGGCGTCGGCGTTTTTCGGATCGGCGTGCGTTTCGCTCAGCACCAGCGTGCCTTGCGCGGCGTAGTCAAACGGGCTGGCCACCTCCAAGGTGGTGGCCGCCTCGTCCCCCCACAGGCCGGATTCGCGCAGGAAGAAATCAAAGCTGCCGCAGCTCGTCAGCGTGGCCGAGGTCAGCACCGCGCCGCGCACCGCGCCCCACAGCTGCTGGCGCAGCGCGTTGCCGGGCAGCACCGGGCTGGCATGGGCCTGGAGCACCAGGAAATCCCCGTTTTGCATGAGCGTGAACCACTTGGCCGCGGGCACCGTCGAGGCGCCCTCGGCAGGCGCTTGCTGCAGCAGCGCGGCGCACGCGTGCACCTCTTCCAGCCGGGGCGCGAGCATGCCAATCTGCGCGTACAGCGCGGCCAGGCGGCGCGCTTCCAAAGGGGTATCGCGCAGGGCCGCGCGCAGCGCCTTGGCGATGGCGCGCAGGCTCTCCAGAAACTCGCTGGCGTGCGCGGCGACTTCGGCAATCGGCGCGTCCAACTGCGCCGCCAACAGGCCACGCGGCGGTCGGTGGCGAGTCGGGCTGGCCGGATCGCCGGGCCGGCCCCAGCGCCGGGCTCCCGTGCCGCCGGCTTCGCCGCGCAGCGCAGGCCCGTAGGCATCGAGCACCAGGCGCTCCATCGCCTGCAGCGCCTGGCGCAGGCTGCTCGCCTGGGCGGGAATATCGGCCACCTCCATCACTTCGAGCAGCGTGCCCACGCGCAGCGCGCGGCTGGCCAGCCGGTCGACCCAGGCCAGGCGGCTCAGGTCCATGCGGCAGGCGAACTGCTCCAGCGCCGTGGCCGGCAAATGGTGGGCTTCGTCGAGCACCAGCAGGCAGTTGTCCAGCTCGGGCAGCACGCGCGCGCCCAGCGACGCGAGCAGCAAATCGTGGTTCACCACGATCACCTGCGCGCCCACCAACGCCTTGCGCGCCTCGAAATAGCTGCACTCGTTGAACACCGGGCAATGCTTGCCGGTGCACGAACTCGCCTCGGCCGCCACCGGGCGCCAGAGGGCGGCGTCGGGCTGCTCGTGCAGGCTGTCGCGGTCGCCGTCCCAGGCGCTGCTGGCCAGCGCATCGGCCATGCCTTTGTAGAGCCGGACGCGGGCTTCGCCCACCTCGCTGGAGGCGGGCAGCTCGTCGTCGGGAAACAGGTCGTCGTCGCCCTCGTCCGCCCCGCCCTGGCCCGCCAGGCGTTCCAGCTTGAGCTTGCACACATAACGCCCGCGCCCCTTGGCCAGGGCAAAGCGGAACGGCTCGGGCATCTGCGCGGCCAACAGCGGCAAATCCTTGTGGACCAGTTGCTCTTGCAGGGCCACGGTCGCCGTCGAGATGACCACCCGCGTGCCGCGCGCCAGCGCCATGGCAATCGCCGGCGCGCAGTAGGCGAGCGACTTGCCCACCCCGGTGCCGGCCTGGATGACGGCAATGGCGCGTTGCGGTGTGGCGCCGTCTTCCACCTTGCCCAGTTGCGCCTTGGCAAAAGTGTTGGCCACGCACTCGGCCATGCCGCGCTGCCCGCTGCGCGCGCGCAGGCCGCTGCCTGCCTGCACCATGGCATCGAACGCCTGCAAGGCTTTGGCCGACCATTCTTCAGAAGACATGGGACGTGAGTGTGGCACGTTCGCAGCCGGTCGCTGGATGAAAAGCCAGTGATGTCGGGCTGGAAATGCTCCCAGTCCCTCGCGTTGCACGCCTGCAAAGGCCTGCTTGGGCGAGTTCTACGGCGGGACGCCGAGGCGGGTGGAGCCGGATCGTAAAGAGGGAAAACTATAAAAATTAGAGCTGCAGGCGATTTCTGGATATGCGATAGAGCCGAATTTCCCTAAGACTATTTAGACCTGCTCTGAGAAGAAATAAGCAAGGCCTTGCTTGTCCCGGCCGACTCAGTGATGGCTTCCTGTGGTGGACGTGGTGAAAGTGTTGACGGACAGAGCCTGCTCCAATCGGTATGGGTCTGACTTGAAGCGCAAGTTGGCACAGGAGGCTGGCTTAAAGCAACCGTACGAGAAAATCGTAAGGTTGAAATGGATCGCGTCAGACAGCAATCAGCGCGGAACCGATTGCGCCACTGCCGAAACCCTGCTGCACTTGGTGCACTCCATCCCCAGCCCCAAGGTCGAGCCCATCAAGCTCTGGCTGGCCAAGGTGGACGAGCCTAGGGCATGCGTCGCATGGAACAGCTACGCTCGCCCTGCTACACTGCCCCCCGCAGGAGAGCGCACGCCCACGGACCCGTTCCACGGCGTGCCACCGAAGGCGCAAACTCCCATGAACGCTCAGGTACCGTACTGCACACCGTGGAACGTCCACACGTTCCAAACGCCGTCTGGAGAGCCGTCACAGCCGTGACGCACCGAAGGAGCAAGGCCGCGCTCGCAGAGCAGGGCTGAATCTCTCAGGTACCGAGGACAGAGGGAGCGGCACGCAACCAATGTTTTGTTGGGTGCGACCACCGTTCTCTTGGAGTCTTCTCATGCGAGTCATCGTATTGGGCGCCGGCCTGCTCGGCGTCACCTCGGCTTATTTCTTGCGCCAACAAGGCCACGACGTCACCGTCATCGACCGGCAGGCCACGCCCGGCGCCGAAACCAGCTTCGCCAACGGCGGGCAAATCTCCGTCAGCCACGCCGAGCCCTGGGCCAACCCCGGCGCGCCGCTCAAGCTGCTCAAGTGGCTGGGCCGCGAAGATGCGCCGCTGCTCTTTCGCCTGCGCGCCGACATGCGCCAGTGGCTGTGGGGCCTGCAGTTTCTGCGCGAATGCACGCCGGCGCGCACGCGCCACAACATCGGGCACATCGTGCGCCTGGGCACCTACAGCCGCGACACTTTGCAGGCGCTGCGCCGCGATTTGGGTCTTGAATACGACCAGCGCACGCAGGGCATTCTGCACTTCTATACCAGCCAGAAAGAGTTCGATGCGGCGGAAGCGCCCGCGCAGCAGATGCGCGAGCTGGGCTGCGAGCGCCAGGTGATTTCTGCCGACGAAGCCGTGCGCCTGGAGCCCGCGCTGCGCCACATTCGCCCGCAGCTCGCCGGTGCCACCTACACCGCCGAAGACGAATCGGGCGATGCCAACCGGTTCGCCCGCGAACTGGCCGCCCGCTGCGTGGCCGACGGCGTCGAGTTCCGCATGGGCCACCACATCACGGCGCTGCGCGAAGCAGGCGGTCGCATCGACCATGTCGAAGTGACCGACAACGAGGGCCGCTACCAGCGCATTCAGGGCGATGCCTACGTGCTGGCGCTGGGGAGCTTCTCGCCATTGCTCGCCAAGCCGCTGGGCCTGAACCTGCCGATCTACCCGGCCAAGGGCTACTCGGTGACCATGCCGGTAAAAGACGCCAGCCTGGCGCACCAGGTGTCACTGACCGACGACGAATTCAAGCTCGTTTTCTCGCGCTACACGTCAGAGCAAGGCGACCGTTTGCGCATTGCGGGCACGGCCGAACTCAATGGCTACGACCGCGACCTGAACCCTGTTCGCTGCCAGGCCATCGTTCGCCGCGTGGAAGAACTGTTCCCCGGCGCGGGCGACACGGCGCAAGCGCAGTTCTGGAGCGGCCTGCGCCCGGCCACGCCGTCGAACCTGCCCATCATCGGCCAGTCGCGCGTGCGGAACCTGTTCCTCAACACGGGCCACGGCACGCTAGGCTGGACGCATTCTTGCGGCTCGGGCAAGAGCCTGGCGCGCATCGTCAGCGGCCTGGCGCCGGAGGTGGATTTTGCGTTTGTCGGCACGGGCACCGCACGCTCACCGCGCGGAGCAATGGCGCCCGCAGCGCAGTAATGCTATTTAAATAATAGCTGCTAGCGCTTACTGGGTAAGCGCTAGCAGCCAATTTGACCTAAAACTCAAAGGGCCTGCGCGGCCATCGCTGGCCGGGCAGCCTTCAGCCGCCAAACAGCTTGTTCGCCGTCTCGGCCACCAGCTTGCCCTGGTGGCGCGCGCCTTCGAGTTCGATGGCGCTGGGCTGGCGCTGGCCCTGGCCACCGGCAATCGTCGTCGCGCCGTAGGGGCTACCGCCGACGATTTCGTCCAGCGTCATCTGGCCCTGGTGGCTGTACGGCAGGCCGACCACCACCATGCCGAAGTGCAGCAGGTTGGTGATGATGGAAAACAGCGTCATTTCCTGGCCGCCGTGCTGCGTGGCGGTGGAGGTGAACGCAGCGCCGACCTTGCCGTTGAGCGCGCCGCGTGCCCACAGGCCGCCGGCCTGGTCCAGAAAGCTCGCCATCTGCGCCGGCATGCGGCCAAAGCGCGTGGGCGCGCCGACGATGATGGCGTCGTAGTGCTCCAGATCGGCAACGCTGGCGACGGGCGCTGCCTGCTCCAGCTTGAAGTGCGCGGCCTTGGCGACTTCGGTGGGTGCGGTTTCGGGCACGCGCTTGATGTCCACCGCGGCGCCAGCAGAGCGAGCGCCTTCGGCCACGGCCGAGGCCATGGTCTCCAGGTGGCCATAAGACGAGTAATAGAGAACGAGGACTTTGGACATGGTGCTTCCTTGGGTTGACTGAGAGATTGGCGACGCCCAGTGCGGACCGACAATGCGGCGCAACGGGGTAGAGCGTTGGGTAAGACTTCAGCGCTGGCGGTTGCGCTCGTCCACGCTGAGCGCGCCAGCGCCCAGGGCAGAGATCAGCAGCATGCCGCCAACGACGGAGATGTTCTTCATGAACAGGAGCTTGGTCACCATCTGCTGTGCTTCGGGCACCGACCAGAAGGGGTGGAACACCATGCTGGCAACCAGCGTGAACAAGGCCATCGCCAGGCCCACCCAGCGCACCTTGAAACCGATGACGAGCGCCAGGCCACCAAACAGCTCCAGCGCGCCGGCCAGCACTGCGAGCAGGCTGGGGAAGGGCAAACCGCCGCTGGCAATGTAGCCCGCCGTGCCGCCAATGTTGGTCAACTTGCCGAAACCGGCGGGAATGAACATCAGCGCCAGCAGGATGCGGCCGGCGAGGGAAACGGTGGAGGCGTATTTGTCGGTCATGGTGGTAGTCGAAAAAAACAGGGAGGAGACTTCTTGGCAATTTGCGGCTAACGGCGGTGCTCAACCAAGTAGCCCTCGCGCGTTGTCGTATCAGCACCACGACTTTAGTTTTGCTGCAAACAAAGATAAACCGGTGCGCGGCCAACTCACCGTTCTGTCTTTGGTGTCAATGGCCGCCGAGCGAGGGCGGGATTGCCACGAGTTCGAGAGAAAAGATTGATCTTCTACAAGATGTGACAAAGAATTACGTGTATTCGCTCCAAAGGCACGCATCCATAGACTTGGGCAACGTGTAAGTCTGGGGCTCCGTTCAGAAGAAGAGGGTTTTAAATGTTCTCAAAGTTTTGTCGAGCAGCAGGGCGACTTTGTCTAAGCGTCGTCGCGTGCATCGCGATGTCGGCTTCCTTGCAGGCCCATGCGACTGGCACGCTGGTCCAAGCCAGCACCGGGTCCCCGTCTGGCTTTCAAGTGCTGGCGGCGGGGCTGGATGTTTTGTCCAACGGGAACAAGATCTCTGCTTACCTTCAGCAGACGTCTGGCGACGCAATGACCTACAGCCCCAATGCTCCAGGTTTCGATGGGATCGTCAAAGTGCTGGATGCCGGCAACACCGTGCAGGCCACGATCAATATCACGGCGACGCATTTGTCGGACCCCGTCAACAACTACCTGCAGGACATGCGCGTGGCGCCATTGCTTAATGGCGGGTTTGTCGTGGTCTGGACTGAAGTAGATAAGGCTACTTCTTCCACACCAGCTAATTTCTATGCGCTTTTTGACAACGCCGGGACTCTGACCAAAAGCACGTCGGCCTTGGCATCGGTATCCGGCTATGCGCCGCAGGTCGTGGGCTTGACGGGCGGCGGATTTGCCACCGCTGTGCTCAATGGCAGCAAGGTGTACGTCAACGCCTACTCCTACGTGGCAGGCAACTACGTGCACAACACGGAAACCACGGTGGGCGATTCGACCAACCCTGCACCTAATCCGGGCAGCGACCCGGATATTGGAAAACTGTGGTTTTTGGGTGGATTGAATCTGGCGGCGTTGTCAGATGGAAGTTTTGTCATCACGGGCGCCGTCTATGACTGGGTGAGCTCTACCTACACGCCCTTGGGTGATTTTGTTTTCAAGTTGGCATCTGACGGAACTGCGGCAAATTTTGCGAGCGGTGTGAACTATGCCCGGGTGAACTGGAGCCAGGGGCAGACCAACGACACCACGTTGGTCACCTCCTTTAACGGCGGCTTTGCAACGCTGAACCAGCAGGCGTCAATCGATTGGGAGGTCACGGTTTTCAATAACGATGGCAGTCTGGTGACCACCGATATTCAAAACGTGACAGTCGGGGGGTCTGGCGGTGGTGCCAGGACCTACACTGCGGCGCGCATTTTCCCGGCGAGCGCAACCATTGCGGCAACACGCTATTGGGGCAATCCTTCCGGTGTGGGCAATGCGTCGGCAAGTTTTGGCATGAACGGCAGCAATCTGGTCGCCATGATGCTCAACGATGCCGGGGGGTTCAGCACAGGGACCATCTCGCCTGCGACAGGCGCGCTGATCGGCTCTGTCGTCGATTCAGGCATCACGGTGCCCGCCGTTGCCAACACCACCACGCCGCCGAACCCGGCGCTGGTAACACCTTTCTATTTGCCGGACGGCGGTGGCGGATATTCTCTTTTGTACTCGGCCTCCGGAACCGATTCGTCTGGCTATATCCACTCTGATCTTTACCAGGTCGGCCTGACCGCCATCCCGTTACCGGATGCACCCACGGGCCTGAGTGCGACACCTGGCAATGCGCAAGCCACCATTTCGTTCACCGCAGGCTCCGACAACGGATCGCCGATCACTAACTACCAGTATTCGTTGGATGCTGGCGCCCATTGGACTTCCTTCACACCTGCGGCCACCAGTTCGCCTGTATCGATTACCGGCCTGACCAATGGAACTGCGTACTCTGTCACGTTGCGTGCAGTGAATGCGGGCGGCGGTGGGGCTGCGTCAGCGGCTGTCGGTGTCACCCCGTACACTGTTCCAGGCGCGCCCACGATAGGCACGGCCACGGCAGGCAGCGGCCAGGCGAGCGTTGCCTTCACGGCGCCGGCCAGCAACGGCGGCTCGGCCATCACGGGCTACACCGTCACCTCCAATCCTGGCGGGTTGACCGGAACTGGTGCTGCCAGCCCGATCACGGTGACGGGCCTGACCAGCGGCACCGCCTACACCTTCACGGTGACGGCGACCAATGCAGCCGGGACGGGGTCGGCATCGGCAGCGTCCAACAGCGTTACGCCCAAAGGTGCCCAGACCATCACGTTCGCCAACCCTGGAGCGCAGAATTTCGGCACCACGCCAACGCTCACGGCCACGGCCACATCGGGCCTGGCAGTGGCGTTTACCTCGGCCACTACAGGCGTATGCACCGTTACCAGCGGCGGCGCGCTGACCTTCGTCACGGCAGGCAACTGCACCATCCATGCCGACCAGGCGGGCGATGGCACCTATCTGGCGGCGCCGCAGGTGAGCCAGACTTTTGCGGTCAATGCGGTGGTTCCAGGCGCGCCCACGATAGGCACGGCCACGGCAGGCAGCGGCCAGGCGAGCGTTGCCTTCACGGCGCCGGCCAGCAACGGCGGCTCGGCCATCACGGGCTACACCGTCACCTCCAATCCTGGCGGGTTGACCGGAACCGGTGCTACCAGCCCGATCACGGTGACGGGCCTGACCAACGGCACCGCCTACACCTTCACGGTGACCGCTACCAATACGGCGGGCACGGGCAGCGCCTCGGCAGCA
>NZ_QXJC01000004.1 GCF_003570885.1 Simplicispira hankyongi | reverse complement strand
CCAGCCCGATCACGGTGACGGGCCTGACCAACGGCACCGCCTACACCTTCACGGTGACCGCTACCAATACGGCGGGCACGGGCAGCGCCTCGGCAGCATCCAACAGCGTCACGCCCTTGCTCATGACGGTGACCGGAACTGTGCCTGGTATGGCTGGTACAGCTACGGCAACGCTTTCGGGTGGGGGCAGCAGTTGCACATTGGAACCATCTACCAGTTTCAACAGCGTGGTTAGCGCGCCCACGCCTGCGGGAACGACTTTGTCGTATGGTGAGTTCGCGTTCCAGGCTGTGGGCTGTACCACAAGCGTGACCATGACGCTGACCTACCCTGAGGCTTTGCCCATGAACATTCAGTTCTGGAAATACGGGCCTCAAACTGCGCTGGCTCCTGTATCGACCTGGTTCAGGTGGGCAAGTGCAACGCTCAGCCCCGATCGCAAGACGGTGAAATACACCATTTCAGACAATGGTGTGGGTGATTCAGATCCAACAGTGGGCAAGATTAGCGATCCATTCGCACCAGGGTTTGGTCCATTGGTGCCGGCGAGTAGCATTCCTGTAGATGCGCCGTGGGCGCTGGCAAGTTTGTCTGCGCTGATTGGGTTGTTTGCCTGGCGCCGTAGGCGTTTCATGCTCCGCTGAAGGCCATGTAAAGGACTCCTATCGTCCAAGTTTTTGACTTGGGGATAGGGCTTGCGTCCACGCTCGCTTTGTGCTTTGGCTTTGGATATGAAACAGCGCGATGCGCTTTCTCATGTGAGCAAACCGAACTTGCAGATAATCGTTCTTCTAGTGGAGCTCGCTGGGCGGCTTCTATAAGTCAATCGTTCGATTTTCATGCTTCGGTTTTTTCTCGTATTTCTTGCACTTCAGCTTAGCCTGTTCGGCATCAATATGCTCAACTGGGTTCAGCAGCATCTTGTGTTGCCCTGGACGGCATTGCTCGCCCGTTTTTGCGCCGAACTGGTGGTGTGGTTTGACTCCAGTGCGGCCGCAACTGGCAAGGTGTTGTGGAACACGCAAACGGGCTTTGGCGTTTCCATTGAGCCGGGGTGCAATGGCATTGAAGCGTGTATCGTTCTGTTTGCCGCGATCGTTGCATTTCCGGAGCGCTGGCGTCACAAACTCCTCGGGATTGGGGCAGGTTTCTTTGCCGTTCAGGCGCTAAACGTTCTGCGCATCATCAGCCTGTTCTATCTCGGACAATGGAATACGGCGGTGTTCAACTTTGCGCACGAATATCTGTGGCAAGGGCTGATCATGATCGACGTGTTGATGGTCTGGCTGCTGTGGGTGCGTGCGGGGCGGAAGCATTCCTCCTTCCAACCGCATGACGATTCTGGCGGTTCACCTCCGTCATCCCCAGCGCCTCTAGTCGCGGGATAGCGCGAAAAGGCTGGGCTGTGCGGTTGCGTCGTCCTTCTGGCTGGTTCGCTTTCGCCCTTTCCGCATTGGGCTGGATGGTGGCGTTGACGCTCGTATGGAGCAAGGTGTCGCCATGGACTTCATGGCCCGTGGCGGAGCTATCGCAAGTTGTGCTGGAGCAGACCGCGCCCATGTGGGTGCGCAGTATCCATAGTGAACTCGGAAAAATGGAGGTCGAAACCACCGTTGAAATGCCCGTGCAGGATGCTGGTGGTCGTCTTGGTGAGCTTTCGGTCGAGGCCGATCCGGGCCGCTATGCGTATGGCCTGCCCATTTTTCTGGCGCTCTTGTTTGCGGCACGACTCCGTGGCCGTGCGGGGCAGGCCCTTCTGGGCTACTTGCTGTTGCTGCCGGCGCAAGTGTTCAGTCTGACCATGTTTGTATTGATTCAGATCGTGCTGTATGCGAAGACCAGTGCAGAGGTGCTCAAGGTGCCGCATTGGCAGATCGAAGCTATCGTGTATGGGTATCAGGTGGGTGCTCTCGTCGTACCGACTTTGGTGCCCATCATGTTGTGGCTGTGGATCGATAAGAAATTTTTTATAGAAGTGGTGGCGCCCGGGATGCGTGCGCATTTGGTGGCGCCTGCGGGGAGTGCGGCAGAGCCAGTGCCTCTTTCGCAAGAGGTACTACAGCCGATGCTGCAAACGCTCTCCGCGGAAGCAGTGACCGAGCAAACGCCACTCCGAGGCGCTGTTCGCCCGGACAGTGAGCCCACTACGCGTCTGACAAGACAGCAAGAGGAGTCGCTTATCTCATCGGACGCGGCGGCGGCCTTGCCCAAGCGCCGCTCAGACACTTTGTGACCTGCAAGGGTGAGTTGGGAGCCTTGCGCTGGGCGTCGTTTTCCGTCGGTATGCGTGGCTACTCGCATGGCGCACGTATTGCCAAAAAATTCACCGATCATCGTGATACGCTGACATAGCGATAGCACCGCCTGCTCAGCGAAACACCCGCTGCGTCGCCGCCACCAACATTCCCGCCACGCCCAGCACAGCAACCAGCGCAAAGTGGTCCATGCCCGCCTGAAGGGTGGCCTGCTGCGCCACCATCTGCGCGGCTTGCGCCAGAGCCAACCGGGGGGCTGCGCTGGCCGGCAACCCGCTGCCCAGTGCCTGCTGCAGATGCTGGACCAGCGCGGTGAACTGGGGGTTGTACAGGCTCACTTGCGCTGCCAGCACCTCGTAGTGCACGGCGCCGCGCCATTGCTGGCCGATGGTCGCCAGGGCAATGCCCATGGCAATGCCGGCCTGCCCCATCATGTTCTTGAGCTGCTGCGCGTGGGAAAACACCGATTCATCGTGCTCCACGCCGCGAAACGTCTGCATGGCCGACACCGGCAATACGGTCAACAGAAACACGCTATTGAGCGCCAGTGCCGGCAGCACGTGGCGCCACAAGTCCGCGCCTGTGTTGAGCTGCGTCAGCAGCGCACCAGAGGCCGCCAGCGCCAGAAACCCGGTGACCAGAAACTTGCCTGGTGAGGGGTAGCGTGGCAGCAGGCGCGACATCACATCCCAGGTGAGAAGCGCTGCGCCAAGACCCAGCGCTTCGATCAGGCCCACGGTCTGCCAGCCAAAGCCTAGCGCGCGTTGCAGCAGCACGGGAACGACATAGTTGTTGGCGCCCAGCACCAGGTAGGCAAAACCGAACAGTGCCAACCCGGCCAGGAAGCGTGGACTCCACATCTCGCGCACGCGCAGCAGCGGCTCAGCATGGCGGTGCTGCGCGTGCAGGTAGAGGGCCAGCGCGGCGAGCGCACCCGCCAGCACCAACAGCACCGCCACCGTGTTGGAATAGAAGTCGTAGTACAGGCGCTGCAGGGCGTACAACAAGCCGAAGCTTGCGCCGAGCAACAGCAATTGTTGCCAAGGCTGCGCGGCTGAGCGGCGCTGCGGCACGTCGCGCGGCCCGCCATCGAGGGCCAGTGTGGCCAGCACAAAGACGACGGTGCTGAGCGCTGCCAACAGCAGGTACATCGCCGACCAATGGCTCTGGGCCACAGCCGTGGCCGCCAGCCATGGCGCGGCGGCGATCCCCACCGCCAGCCCGGTGGCCAGGCAGCGGATGCCGACAAAGCGTGCGGGGCCGGCGAGCCGGTGCTGAATGATCATGCGGCTGGCCGTGAAAAACGCGCCGCCCCCCAGCGCCATAAGGGCCCGTCCCAGCAGAAAGCTACTAAAGCTGCGGCTGCTGGCGCAGACCAGGGCGCCCGCCACGCACACCACCGCTCCGGCCTGGATAAAGCGCTGTCCGCCGACGCGCTCGACCCACCAGCGCTGCAGGGAGATCGCCAGGATCGCCAGGCTCGCGTAGACCGCGGCGATCAGGCTGAACTCCTCCGGACCGATGGCCACCTCGCCCATGATGGGGGCGGCGGCAAACGCCGTCATTCCCGATTGCAGAAATTCGGTCAGCGCCAGCACGAAAATCGTGCTGCAGACCAGTCGGTTGGAGGAGGCTTTGCTCATGGCCGCGTGCAGGGATTGCAAATGAGCGCGGCGCTTCAGGCCGGCATCTTGCGAAACGCGATGGCAAAGCGGTTCCAGGTGTTGATGGTGGTGATCAAGAGCATCAGATCCACCAACTCTTCGGGGGTGAAATGCGGGCGGATGTCCTCCCACACCGCGTCCGGCACATGCGTGTCTGCCACCAGCGTGACGGCCTCTGTCCAGGCCAGGGCGGCACGTTCGCGGTCGCTGAAGAAGGGTGTTTCGCGCCAGGCCGACAGACTGGCCAGGCGGCGCGTCTGCTCGCCCGCCTTGACCGCATCGCTGAAATGCATGTCCAGGCAGAACGCGCAGCCATTGATCTGCGAGACACGCAGACGCAGCAGTTCGGCAAGCGGCTTGTCGATGCCGGATTTGGCGATGCGCTGCTCCAGCGCGCCGAGCAGCCGCATCGCTTCGGGGTTGGCGGTGTAGAAATTGAGGCGGGTGTCCATGGGAAGCTCCTTGGGGTGTTGTGAAGGACTGCAACGATATCGGTGACGGTAATGGGTGATAAGACGGCAAAATAGCAAAATGTTGTCCTAAAAATGAGACGCCACCATGGACCTGAACGACCTGCGTTACTTCGCTCTGATCGTTGAGCACGGGGGATTCAGCGCTGCCGAGCGCGCCACGCATGTCACCAAGTCCAAGCTCAGCCGCCGCGTTGCCCTGCTGGAAGAGCGCCTCGGTGCACGCCTGTTCCAGCGCAGCACGCGGCGCCTGTCGCTCACCGAGGCAGGGCAGGCGTTCTACGAGCATTGCGCCGCCATGCTGGTGGAAGCCGAGGCAGCGCACCAAGCCATTGACGCGCTGCGCTCGGCGCCTTCAGGCACCGTCCGGCTGACCTGCCCGGTCGCCATTGCGCAGTTCTACGCGGCGCGCGTGGTCGCCGATTTCCTGCGCGAGCACCCCAAGGTGCGGGTGGAGATCGAATCCACCGACCGGGTGGTCAACCTGATCGAAGAGCGCATCGACGTGGCGCTGCGCGTGCGCACCAGCGGCCTGGAAGACCCGGGCCTGGTGACGCGGCGCATTGCTTCCGGCCACCGCGTTCTGGTGGCGGCCCCGGCCTACCTCGCAGGGCGTGAGCCCGTCGTAGAAGTGGCGCAGATTGCCGAGCACGACACCGTCAGCGGTCAGCGCGAGGGCGCTGAGCAGATCTGGGCGCTCACAGCCGCGGACGGGCGCAGTGCGCGCATCGCGCACCGCCCGCGCCTGCTGTGCTCAGACTACGCCGTGCAACTGGAGGCGGTGGCGGGCGGTGTCGGCATCGGGCTGCTGCCGCTGCGCATTGTCTGGCACGCGCTGGAAAGCGGAGCGCTGGTGCATGTGGCCAAGGACTGGCGCACGCTGGAGCAGGACATTCACCTGGTGTTTGTCAGCCGGCGCGGCCTGCTGCCGGCCGTGCGTGCGCTCATCGACCACCTGGTGCTGCACATTCCGGGGGCTCTGGGGGGGTGAGCTGCTTCTGGCTTCGGGTCGCCGGCCGTGTTGTGGCCGCAGCTGACGAGCCGCGCACGACCAGCCGACCCGGCAGCAGACGTTCGCGTGCCGGGCCATGCAGGCCGCCCAGCCGCTCCAGAAGGCACTGTGCGGCGCTCTGCCCTATCGCATCGGTTGGCTGAGAGACCATGGTCAGGCCAGGGCCGATCAGTGGTGCCCAGTCGGGGTCGTCGAAGCCGACAAAGCCCAGCTCGCGGCCAAAGCGCCAGCCCAGGCGCGCCATGGCTGCGGCCACGCGCAAGGTCACCACCGAGTTGCCCGCGACGATAGCCCCGCGCCCGTTGGCGCCAGCGCGTTCGCGCAACGCGCGGATCGCGGCGTCCAGTGTGCCGTCAGGCGCCCCATCAGCCGCGCCCTTCATCGCTTTGCCCAGCTCCAGCAGCTGTCCACGCACGGCCTGCGCGTGCACCTTGATGCAGCGCGAGAATGCGCTGGCGCGCTCCTGGCGTGAGCTTACGTCCTCCAGGGGCTGCGTGATGTAGAGCAGCTCGCGCCAGCCCTGCTCCACCAAATGGTCGCAGGCGGCGCGCATGGCGCTCTGGTTGTCCAGCGAGACGAAATCGGCGTTCAGGGCAGCATGGCGGCGATCCACCAGCACGGCGGGCCGGCCCTGGAGAATATCCGTGTCGGTTGGGTTTTTGCCCAGTGCTTCGCTTTGCCCCTGGGTGTTGAGAATAAAGCCGTCAACCTGGTAGCTGGCCAGCGCGGCGATGGCATCGCGCTCGCGCTCACGCTCGTTGCCAAGGTTGAACAACATCACGAGGTAGCCTGCTTCCTGGCAGACCTTTTCCGCGCCGCGCAGGACGGCGACGGAAAACGGATTGGTGATGTCGGCCACCACCAGGCCGATCAGCCTGGAACGCCCATGGCTGAGCGCCTGCGCCATGGGGCTTGGGCTGTAGGCCAGTTTGGCGATGGCCGCCTCCACTCGGGTGGCGATATCGGGGCTGAGCAGGCGCTCTCGGTGATTGAAGAAGCGCGAAACCGTGGCCTTGGACACGCCGGCTTCGGCGGCTACGTCGGCAATCGTCGGGCGGGTGCGCGCCACGCTGGCGGCAGTGGCGCGCACGGCGGGTGACGGGGTTGCTTCTGGCAATGCCAGCTTCGGCGGGCGCCGGGCGCTCATGTTGCTGGGGCTGTAGGGTAAGCCGCTTCAGGCCGCTCGCCTGCCAGTGCTTGTAGCAGATTGCGCGTGGCGAGGGCGGCCATGGCGTGGCGCGTGTCGTGCGTTGCCGAGCCAATGTGCGGCAGCGGCGTGACGCGCGGGTGTGTGCGCAGGGGCGAGGCGAGCGGCAGTGGTTCGGTGGTGAACACGTCAAGGCCTGCCGCGCACAGTTGGCCGTGGTCGAGCGCGGCGAGAAGATCGGCCTCCACCACGGTGGCGCCGCGTCCGCCATTGATGAAGAAGGCGCCAGGCTTCATGGCCGAGAAGAGTTGCGCGTCCACCATCCCGCGCGTTGTGTGGGTCAAGGGCAGCATGGCCACCACGATATCCGATCGCGCCAGCAGGGTGGCGAGCGGTGTGTGTTCGGCTTTGCCTTGCAGCTCAGGGGCCTGGCTTGCCAGGTCCACCGCATGGCGCGCGTGGTACAGCACCGGCATGCCAAAGCCCAGTGCTGCACGCCGTGCGATGGCTTGGCCGATGCGGCCAAAACCCAACAGGCCCAGCGTTTTGCCGTGCACGTCGGTGCCGAACAGGTCTTCGCCGATGTTGCGTGTCCAATGGCCTTCGCGCACCAGTTGCGAGAGTTCCACCACGCGGCGGCAGGTGGCCATGAGCAGTGCAAATACTGTGTCGGCCACGGTTTCGTCGAGCACGCCCGGTGTGTGGCACAGCACGATGCCACGCGCGTGCAGGGCGCCGAGGTCGTAGTTGTCCACGCCCACCGAAATGCTGGAGACCACCTCCAGGTGTTGGGCGTGCTGGATCAGCGCAGCGTCAAACCGGAAACTCGACCCGATCACACCGTGTGCTTTGGCCAGGGCAGCGTCAAACAGTGGGCGTTGTGCAGGCTGGCGCGGGTCGGCCACGGTCACGTCGTGCGCTGCCTGCAGGCGTGCCAGCTGGTCGGGTGGCAATTCCCGGAACACGAGGATCTTCTTGCGCGTCACAGGCCGGCTTCCTGCAGTTGGGTGCGCGATGGCAGGCCCTCGGTATCGCCTAGCACCTGTACCGCGCGCGCCCCGATCCAGGCGCCGCGCCGCACGGCGGCCAGCACGGTCTGCCCCTCCAGCAGTGCAGTGATCACGCCGACGGCAAAACCGTCGCCTGCGCCCACGGTGTCGACCACTTGAGCCACCGGGAAACCCGCCACGCGGCCGGTGCCCGCCACTTCGCTGTCGAAGTACGCGCCTTCGGCGCCAAGCTTCACCACGACCAGCTTGGCGCCGCGCTCGCGGTAGAAGCGTGCCACGCCTTCGGGCGTCGTTTCGCCGGTGAGGAACGCCCCCTCCTCCATGCCCGGCAGCACCCAGTCGGCATAGCGCGAGAGCTCGTTGATCCAGTGCCGCATGGTCTCCGGCGAGGACCACAGCGTGGGCCGCAGGTTGGGGTCGAACGAGATGGTGCGGCCGGCGGCGCGCATCACCTCCAGCGTTCGGATGGCGGCCTGCAAGCTGGTGTCTGAAATCGCGGCGAAGACGCCGGTAGCGTGCAGGTGGCGTGCGCTGCGCAGCCATGCCGCGTCCACATCGGCAGGGCCCATCTGGCTGGCGGCCGAGCCTTTGCGGTGGTATTCCACCTGGGGGTCGCGGCCGTCGGTCACGCGCTCCTTGAACTGAAACCCCGTGCGCTGCCCGGCGTCGCACACCACGTGGGAGCAGTCGATCCCTTCGCTCTGCATGGTGGCGAGCAGCGCGCGGCCCATGGAGTCTGTGCCCAGGCGGCTCGCCCAACCGACTTTCAGGCCCAGGCGTGCCAGTCCGATCGCGACGTTGGTTTCCGCCCCTGCGGTGCGCTTGTGAAAACCGGTGGCATGCTCCAGCGGGCCGGGCTCGTTGGCCACCAGCAGCAGCATGGCCTCGCCAAACAGGGCAACGTCGAGCGCGGTCTGCGCCGTGGCGTCGGCACTCATAGGCCCCTCCGGGCGGCGCGAATCACCTCGATCTGCGTGCGCGTGGCGGCTTCCAGCGTGTCGCCCACCAGCGGGTATTCAATGGCATGGGGAACGTCGGCAGGCAGGGCCCGCAAGACCGCACGCCACGGCGCGGCCGACGCCATGAGCGGCACCGCTACCCACTTGGCTGGTTGGCGCTGGACGCCCTTGCAGTGCACGTAGCGCACGTGGCGTGCCAGTGCCTGCGCAGCCTGCAGCGGGCATTCGCCTTGCCAGTGCCAGTTGCCCATGTCGAAGGTCATGCCCAGGTCCAGCCCGGCGCGTTCCTGCGCATCAAAAAAGCCCTGCATGGCGGCCAACGTGCCGGCGCTCTCCGTCTGGTCGTTCTCTATCACCAGCTCGGTTGCTTGTGCCACCAGCAGCTCCTTGAGCCGCGCGAGCGATGCGTGCGATGCCGTTCCGAAACCGCCAATCGCCATCTTCAGCCGAGGGGAACCCAGCACCTGCGCGGCGTGCAGGCCACGTGCCAGCGCCTGCTCGTCGAGTTGTCCCGTGGCGGCCCACAGCCCCTCGGGGCTGGAATACACCGCCGCCATGCCGGCCAGTGCGGGCAGCTCTGTCGCAGCATCGCGCAGCAACTCGCCACGCACCTCGACGCTGTCGGCCCCGGCCGCGCGCGAGAGCTGCGCGCACCAGAGCTGGCCATGGCGGCCGACTTCTGCCGCGCCGAAGGACGACAGGGAGATCAATACATTCATTGCTGTTCTTTCAGGAACCGCGCTCGGCACGGGACATCGTCACCGCGCGTGGGCGCGGCTCATTGGGCCTGGTGCGAGGTGAGAATCTGGCCGAGAAACTGGCGTGTCTTTTCGTGCCGGGGTTGCCCGAAGAATTGCGCCGGCGGCGCCTGTTCCAGGATTTTTCCGTCGGCCATGAAGATCACGCGGTCGGCCACGCTGCGGGCAAAGCCCATCTCATGCGTCACGCAGAGCATGGTCATGCCATCGTCGGCCAGGCCGATCATGGTGTCGAGCACTTCCTTGACCATTTCCGGGTCCAGAGCCGAGGTGGGTTCGTCGAACAGCATCACCTTGGGCGATAGGCACAGCGCCCGCGCGATGGCGACGCGCTGTTGCTGGCCGCCCGAGAGCTGGCTGGGGTACTTCTGCGCCTGCTCCGGGATGCGCACGCGCTTGAGGTACTGCATGGCGGTGGCCTCGGCCTCCTGGCGCGACATGCCCTTGGAGCGCATCGGCGAGAGCACACAGTTCTCCAGAATGGTCAGGTGCGGAAACAGGTTGAACTGCTGGAACACCATGCCGACCTCGGCGCGCACCGCGTCCACGTTCTTGCCGCCGGCGGTCAGGTCGATGCCGTCGACCACGATGCGGCCCTTTTGCACCGTCTCGAGCCGGTTGATGCATCGGATCAAGGTGGATTTGCCCGAGCCAGAAGGCCCGCAGAGGACGATGCGCTCACCCGCGCGCACCGACAGGTCGATGTCGGTGAGCACCTGAAAGCTGCCATACCATTTGTCGACGCCCTGCATCTCGATGATGGGCGCCGGGGCGGGCAGGGTCGTGACTGCGTCCGTCATGGGGGTTCCTCGGTACTTACTGCAGCTTGGGCAGATCGGCGCCCAGCCACTTCTGGTAGAGCTTGTTGAGCTCGCCGTTGGCCGTGTTGCGCTCGACAAAATCGTTCACCGCCTTGAGCAAGTCGTCTTGTCCGGGGCGCATGGCAATGCCCATGGCCTGTTGCAGCAGGTTGAACTTGTTCTCGAAGGTGTTGGCCGGCACGCGTTTGGCGATCTGCGCGGCCACGGTGACCGAGCAGCCAATGGCATCGACTTGCCCGGAAATCAAAGCCTGCATGGCAGACGCGTCGTCGTCGAAGCGGCGGATCTCCGTGCCTTCGGGCGCCGCCTTGGTCACCGCGACGTCCTGCGTGCTGGCACGCGCCACGCCCACGCGCAGGCCCTTCAAATCGGCACCGCTCTTGATGTTGGAGCCTGTTTTGCCGTACAGCACGATGGTGGCCGCGGCGTAGGGCTTGGAGAACTGTACCTGCTTGGCGCGTTCGGGCGTGATCGCGAGCGATGCCACCAGGACGTCGACCTTGCTGGTTTGCAGGAACGGAATCCGGTTGGGGCCGGTCACGGGGACGATGTTGGCTTTGACCCCCAAGTCCTTGGCGAGCAGCTTGGCCACATCGGCGTCGTAGCCGTCGGGCTGGTTTTGCGCGTTGGTGGTGCCGTAGGGCGGGAAGTCGATCAGCATGCCGATGGTGATCTCACCCTTCTTTTTGATCTCGGAGACCGTTTGCGCGCTGGCAAATGGTGCGAAAACGGTCAGGGCGGCGCCCAGGCCCAGCGCCGCGAGCGTGGCGGTAGCGGTGCGGCGTTGCAGGGAAAAGGTCATGCGAAGTCTCCTGGTGGTGGCGGGGTGAAAAGAGGGAAAGGACCGTTGTGCGCTGATGGTTAGGCGCTTAACGGGTCAGTGCCTTGGCGCGCTGGCGCTCCATGCGCGCCGCCATCAGCGACAGAGGCCAGCAAATGGCGAAGTACAGCGCTGCCACGGTGGCGAATACGCGCAGCGGCTCAAACGTGGCGTTGTTGATGATCTGGCCGGCGCGCGTGATCTCGGTGAACCCGATGATGGCGGCCAGGGAAGTGCCCTTGATGATCTGCACCACATAGCCCACCGTGGGCGGCAGCGCGATCTTGAAGGCCTGCGGCAGCACCACGAAACGCATGCGGTCGACATAGCCCAGGTTCAGCGCGTGCGCGGCCTCCCACTGACCACGGGGAATGGCCTCGATGCAGCCACGCCAGATCTCGCCCAGGAACGCGGCGCTGTTGAGCACCAGCGCGGCGCCGGCGGCCACCCAGGGGTTGATGTCCAGCCCAAACACCGGTGCACCGAAAAAGATCAGGAACAATTGCAGAAGCAGCGGCGTGCCCTGGAATACCTGAATGAAAAGCGTTGCCGCAAGGCGGGCGGCGCGACTCTCAGACGTGCGCGACAGCGCCACGACAAGCCCCAGGATCGAGCCGCCCACGAAGGCCATGGCGGAGAGCGCCAGCGTCCACTGCGCAGCCTGCACGATGAACCAGAACTCGGGAAATCCGAAAGTACGCATGGCAGGCCTCAGCGGCGGTCGGGGTAGTTGAGCGTGCGCTGGTAGATCAGCTTGAACAGCGCCGAGAACGACACCGCCAGTGCCAGGTAGATGCCCGCCACCACGATGTAGATCTCGAAACTGCGGAAGGTCTGCGATTGCAGGTTGGCCGCCACCGAGGTGAGGTCGTCGGCCGAGATGACCGACACCACGGCCGAGCTCAGCATCAGCAGGATGAACTGACTGGTCAGCGCCGGGTAGATGGCCTTGAGCGCCGGCTTGAGGATGATGAAACGGAAAATCTGAGTGGGCCTGAGGTTCAGCGCCCGGCCTGCTTCGATTTGTCCCTTGGGAATCGACTCGATGCCGGCGCGCACGATCTCGGCCGCATAGGCGCCTAGGTTCACCACCATGGCGGTAAGCGCCGCGGTGTAGGGCGACCAGCGCAGGCCCAGCGACGGCAATGCGAAGAAGAAGAAAAAGAGCTGGACCAGGAAAGGGGTGTTGCGGATCACCTCGATATAGGCGTTGACCACAAAGCGCAGCCATGCGGGCCCGGAGGTCTTGCCCCACGCACAGGCGATGGCGACCAACAGGCCAAGCACCGTCGCGGTGAGCGACAACTGCACGGTGATCCATGTGCCCTTGAGCAGCAAGGGCCAGGCGGCGAAGACGGTGTTGAACTGGAACTGGTAATTCACGTGAATCGCTGTGTGAGAGGCTTGTCGCGATTCTATGAAACCGGTTTCATAAAAATATAAGGAAAAACCCGTAAGGGTTCAACGTGCGCCCATGGGCCAGTGAAAAGGTGGCGCTCGCGTCCTTACCCGTGACGACGTCGGAGACGGGTTGTCAACTCTCCCGTAAAGTCCGCATCCCCTTTTTGAGCGACAGTTTGTCGAAGTCCTTCGACAGGCTCCGGGCGAACGGCAGAGCGTTGCAAGCACCGCCTTAATTAACTGCCAGGTGCCCAGGTCATCCCAGTAGGCAACGCAGCACTCGCACGGTCAGCCAGGCGAGCTTCAGGCCGTTGCCCAGCATGGCGCTGCTGCCTGGCAGCAGGATGGGCAAGCGGTGCCGGCTGCGGCCGGCGCCCCTTGTTTCGACTCGTATAGCGGGGATCGTCCAGAATGCGATATTCCGGGCGCCTTGGGTAGAGGTGGGTTGACCTACCCGGCCACTACCACCGGGCGCATCAACTGCGCGGCCCATGGCTCGGCAGCCTTGTGCGATGCCGTGGCGGTGTCCAGGGTTGCCCCTGCGGCGCCTCGTGCCGCTTCCGCCCGCTCGTAGCGCAAATGGTGCCCATGCCAGCGCGCCACCGTGCTGCGGTGGGCGATGCTGACGATCGCGGCATGGGGCAGGCGCTCCACCAGCAGGGCGTACATCGCGGCTTCGGTTTCTTCGTCCAGCGCCGAGGTGGCTTCGTCGAGAAACAGAAAATCGGGCTGCTGCAGCAAGGCGCGGCCAAACGCCAGGCGCTGCTGCTCGCCGGGCGATAGCCGCAGCGACCAGTTGTCGGCCGTCTCCAGCCGCTCCACCAGGGCGCCCAGGCGGCAGGCCACCAGCACGCCCCGCAGCGCGGCGGCGTCTTGGGTGTGGCCGCGGGCCGGGTAGCACAGGGCGTCGGCCAGCGTGCCCGACGGCAGATAGCTCTTTTGCGGCAGGAACAGTAGGCGCGCACCGGCAGGGTGCTGCACATGCCCGCGGCCATACGGCCAGATGCCCGAGAGGGCGCGGAACAGCACGCTTTTGCCGCTGCCCGACGGGCCCGACACCAACCAGCGCTCGCCCGCGTTGACCCGCAGGTCAAACGGCGTGGTGAGGATCTGGCCGTGGCCGGCGGTCGTGTCATCGCCCAGCGCGGGCGATCCTGGCGGCAGCAGCTCGCCGGGCGTGGCCAGCACCAGGCCCTGCGCCAGCAGCGCCAGCGGCGCGCTGCCGCTTTGCGGTGGCGCCGCAGCGCCGCCTTGTGTGACCACGATGCCGTTGGCGCCATCGCGCGCGGCTTCGTCGCGCTCGGCCCGCTCGATCGCGTCCTGCAAATCCAGCAGCCGGTTGGAGGACGCCTGCCAGTTGACCAGCGAGGCATAACTGTCGACGAACCACGACAGCGCGCCCTGCACCTGTCCGAAAGCCGAATTGATCTGCATGAGGCCACCCAGCGTGATCTTGCCGGCGAAATAGCGCGGCGCGGCGACGATCAGTGGGAAGACGATGGCGATCTGCCCATAGCCCGAGTTCACAAACACCAGCCGCCGCATGTAGACCATCAGCCAATGCCAGTTATGGCGAATCAGCGTGAAGCGGTCTTTGAGGACGCCCGCTTCCGTGCCCTCGCCGCCATACAGCGCCACGCCCTCGGCGTTCTCGCGCAGGCGCACCAGGCCGAAACGAAAACCGGCTTCGGTCTGCTCCTGCTGGAAGTACAGGCCAATCAGCGGCTTGCCCACCCGGTGCGTGATCCACGAGCCGGCCGCTGCATACAGCAGCGCCACCCACACCATGTAGCCGGGAACCGTCACCGCGTGCCCTGCGAGCGCAAAGCTGATCGGGCCCGAAATGGTCCACAGAATGGTGATGAAAGACAGCAGCGTCACCACCGAATTGAGCAGGCCCAGCGAGAGCGAAAGGCTGTCGGTGGTGAGGCTGCGGATGTCTTCCGAGATGCGCTGGTCCGGGTTGTCGGCGCTGCGCGATTGCTCGATGCGGTAGTAGGCCTGGTGTGCCGTCCAGCGAGCCAGGAAGCGGTTCGTCATCCAGGTGCGCCAGCGCATCTGCAGCCGCATGGTGTAGAACTGCTTGACCACCGCCACCACGATGAAGGCCGCTGCAATTGCGCAGAACTGCGCCAGCGCCGTCTTGAAGGCCGGGAAATCCTTGGCTTCCAGCGCGTTGTAGAACACGCGGTTCCAGTTGTTGAGCCACACATTGATGGCCACCACCGCCAGGTTCAGCGCCACCACGAAGGCCAGGAGCCCGAGCGCCGCCTTGCGGTCTTCCGACACCCAGTAAGGTTTGAGCAGCGCCCAGCTGTCGGCGAGCCGCAGCCGCCCGCGCAGGTCGCCCACGGTGGCGGGCATGCCCGGTGGGGTGTCGGGCTCGCCTTCGCCGTAAGGGTCGGCGCCGCCATCGCGGCGGTTGTGGGCAGGCCCAACAGCACCTGGGCCGGGATTGCGTTGGTCTGCGGGAGTTGGGGGCATGCGGGAATCCGAAGAATGCGGTGGCGGGGATGTGCGGTGCGGCGGTCAGAGACAGCGATTTCGAACGACGCGCCGTGGGGAAAAACCTTTTCGCTCTTGCACTGGGGCGCTAGGGTAGGTGCAAGGCGAGGCATTGGAGCAGAGCAAGCATCGCCGGGTTCCGCGCAGCGCAGCCGGCGACGCGGTCACAGCCGTGTGAGCACGCGGGCTATCGTCTCTGCGCCTGCGCCAGGCCGGGCGCGCAGCGGGCCCTTGGGTGTCCACGGCGCAGACGATCAATTAACTATGAAATGTATAGCTATCAGCGCTTACCACATAAGCGCTAGAGGCTTATTTTCTTAAAATTTTCGGTCTTAACCTTGGTGCAAGCGGGCTCGTCAGCCGGCGCCCCTGATTACCATGGCACGATCGTCCTGCTGCCTGTGCGCCCACCATGCCAACTCTGAATCTCCCCCTGCGCGGCCGCGTTGCCCTGGTGACCGGGGCCAACACCGGCATCGGGCTGGTGACGGCGCGTGTGCTGGCCGAGCGCGGCGCCCATCTGTTCGTCACTTGCCGCAATGCGGCCACCGGCGCGGCAGCAGTAGAGCAGATTCGCTCCGGCAGCGGCAACCCACAGGTCGAAGCCCTGTCGATGGATCTGGCCGATTTCGCCTCGGTGCGCGCCTGTGCGCACGCTTTTCTGGCCCGCGAATTGCCGCTGCACATTTTGGTCAACAACGCCGGACTCGGGGGGAAGAGCGGGCTGACCGCGTCGGGGTTTGAGCTGGCCTTTGGCGTGAACCACATGGGCCATTTCCTGTTCACGCAGTTGCTGCTCGAACGCCTCAAGCGCTCGGCACCGGCGCGCATCGTCACCGTGGCGAGCCGGGCGCATTTTCGTGCCGCTGGGTTGGATTGGGAGGCCCTGCGCCAAGGCACGCGCAGCCGCACCGGCATCGATGAGTATTGCAACTCCAAGCTTGCCAATGTGCTGTTCAGCGCCGAACTGGGCCGCCGGTTGCAGGGCAGCGGCGTGAGTACCTACGCGGTACACCCGGGCGTGGTGGCCTCGGACGTTTGGCGCGCGGTGCCGTGGCCGATCCGTCCGCTGATGAAGCTCGGCATGATTTCTACGGAAGAAGGTGCCGCCACCAGCTTGCACTGCGCCACCGCACCCGAACTTGCCACAGCGTCTGGCCTGTACTACGACAAGTGCCGGCCGCGCACGCCGAGTGCCCTGGCGCTCGATGCGGCCTTGGCGGCCCAGTTGTGGCAGCGCAGTGAAGCTTGGGCGGAGAGGGAAGCGGGCGCCCGCTGATACGCCTGGAACGCTGGGCAACCCCTGCCACCTCTCGGGCCGTTCAGAGGGGCTTCAAGCGGCTTGTTCTCAACCTCCAGGGTCAGAACCGCCCCCCGGGCCAGCCTTGAGCCCGAAGCACGGATGCGCGGCGTGTGAGGGACTTGTTCAGCATTGCCTTAACCAGCACGAAGCCCGTTGTCGCCACCCGTGCGGTGGGCGTTCAGAACGTCAGCACCTTGTCGGCTTCCAGCGTCCAGTCGGCCAGCTCGGGCAAGGTGCCAATGGCGACGCCTTCGATCAGTGGCAGGTCGGCCAGACCACGCGCCATGGCGCAGGTGCGGCACAGCCGGATCGCCACGCCATCGCCCACCAGTTGTTCGACCATGGCCTGCAGGCCGCCGGTGGCGCCGTCTCGCTGGTTCGGCAGCCCCAGAACGGTGGCGTCGGACATCAGAAACACGCGCACCAGGGGCGTGTCGTGCTCACGCCCCGCCAGCGTGGTGGCCAGGCGCAGCGCCGACAGGCAGCGCTCGCTGCCATAGGGGGCCGCGTGGACGATGATCAGGACTTTTTGCATGGATGGCTTTCTTGCTCGGCGGGTGGTCGGAGGGTTCAACGGCGGATCAGGTAGCGGATGGTCGGCCCGTCCTGCTGAATCTCCAGCACCTCGTAGCCATGGTTCTTGGCATCGAGGGGAATGCTGTTGATCGACTGCGGGCAGTCGGACACGACCTCCAGAATCTGACCGGGCGCAAGCTGGGGCATGGCTTCAAGCGTGGCGACCGCCGGGTAGGGGCAGGGCTCGCCCAGCATGTCAAGGCGAAAGTCGGGAACGTAGGGGCGGATGCTCATGGGGGCCTTTCAAAGGGCGGTTTGCAGTGCGGCGGCGCTCAGGCGTGCCTTCTTGGCAAAAAAGTGCTTTTCCCACCAGACGACCAGCGCCAGCGACAGGCCCAGCATTCCATAGGTGGCGAGCAGACCGCCCTGCGGGCCCAGCACCTTGAGCAGGTTGACCTTGTCGTAGTTGACGGCAATGAGGGGTGCCAGGTCGTCCCAGACCAGCGCCAGCAGTGTCGAGCCGATCACATTGCCCAGGCCCACCCACCAGTAGTGCACCTGGCCTTCGACGGCACGGTACATCCAGCCGGTCTCGCAGCCACCGGCCAGCACGATGCCAAAACCGAACAGCAGGCCGCCGATCACGGCGTTCGGGCCGGCCCAGAAGATCTTTGGGTCCAGCCCCAGTTGCACATAGCTGTACACGCCAATGGTGCCCACCGCCATGCCGGCAATGATGGCCTTGGCCATCTGCGTGCGCCCGGTGATCCACAGATCGCGAAACGCCGAGGTAAAGCACACCTGGGCGCGCTCGATGATCAGGCCAAAGGCCAAGCCAAACAGCGCCGCCATTCCGAGCTTGGGTGCAGCGAAGGCTTTGGCCACGGCCCAGACGATAAAGGCCAGAAACAGCGCCATGCCGAGGCGAAAGCGTGTCCTGGCCTGCGCCTGGCGCGCCGACAGGGGCTGCGGCGCCGATACCTTTTGCAGCTTCACCGGGATGCGAAAGACGGGCAGCAGGCTGACCTTGGCCCCGGCCAACGAGCCGATGGCTGTGGCAATGGCAAAAAACCAGGCGTGCAGCGAGAACTGCGGAATTCCCGTGAAGAACGCGGCCAGATTGCAGCCCATCGCCAGGCGCGCGCCAAAGCCCGCGATGATGCCGCCCACCAACGCCTGGAACACGCGGATGCGGTGCGTGGGCAGGCGCAGCTTGACGTTATTGGCCCAGAGCGCTGCAGACAAGCAGCCGACAAACATGCCGATGATCATCACGCCGTCCACGCGCGTCAGCGGCGTGCCTTGCAGACCAATGAGCTTGAAGTAGCCCCAGTGCGACAGGTCCACGCCCGCAAACTGCAGTGCATGGCCGCCCCAGCGCGTGAATTCACCCGTGACGGCCCAGAAGGTGCCGGTCAGGCCAAAGTAATAGGCAGAGAGCACCCCCGCCGCAATTACGGACGGAACGGGCGACCAGAAGCGCACGAGGTACTGTTGTTTGAATTCCTGCCAGGTCATGACGGGTTGGCTTTCAGAAGAACACCCGCGCAACAGGGCGGGCCGAGGGTGGAAACAACAAAGGCTCCATGGCGGAGCCTCTGCAGCAATGAGGGGCGGCGGGTGCCTTGCTTGCGCTCAGATGTCGATATTTCCCGCGCGCAGCGCATTGGTCTCAATGAAATCCCGCCGTGGCTCGACCTCGTCGCCCATGAGCATGGTGAACACCCGATCCGCCTCGATGGTGTCGTCGATTTGCACGCGCAGCAGGCGGCGCACTTCGGGGTCCATGGTGGTTTCCCAGAGCTGCTCGGGATTCATTTCGCCCAGGCCCTTGTAGCGCTGGCGGCTGGTGGTGCGCTCGGCCTCCGAAATGAGCCAGGCCATGGCTTCGCGGAAGTCGCCTGCTTTCTCGGATTTCTGGCGCTCGCCTTCGCCGCGCTGCACCTTGGCGCCCTCGCCCAGCAGGCCGCGGAAGGTGTCGGCCGCGGTGGCCAGAGCGGCGTAGTCGGCGCCGTGCACGAAGTCTTGCGTGATGACGCTGCTTTTGACGTTGCCGTGGTGGCGGCGGCTGATGCGCAGCAGCGGCTTGTCGGTGCGGGCATCGAACTCGCTCGCCACTTCGGCGGGGACGCCAGTGCTGGAGAGTTCGCGCAGAGCGGTTTGCAGGGCGACGGCGCTGGCTTCGGCAGCCTCCACTGTGTCGAGGTTGAGGTGCACGCCGCCGGCAATCGCGCGCAGGGCTTCGAAGTCCATGAAGCTGGACAGGCGGTTGATGACGTTTTCGGCCAGTTGGTGCTTTTGCGCCAGTTCGGCCAGCGTGTCGCCGCTGAGGGTTTGCGGGTCGGCACCGCCGGTGGTCACGCTGGCGCCCTGCAGCGCCACGCGCAGCAGGAAGGTGTCCAGCGCGGGTGCGTCTTTCAGGTACAGCTCGTCCTTGCCGGCCTTCACTTTGTACAGCGGCGGCTGGGCGATGTAGATGTGGCCGCGCTCGACCAGCTCGGGCATCTGGCGGTAGAAGAAGGTCAGCAGCAGGGTGCGGATGTGCGCGCCGTCCACGTCGGCGTCGGTCATGATGATGATGCGGTGGTAACGCAGCTTGGCGACGTCGAAATCGTCGCTGCCGGTGCTGCCGCCGGCCTTGCCGATACCGGTGCCCAGCGCCGTGATCAGCGTGAGGATTTCGTTGCTGGTCAGCAGTTTTTCGTAGCGGGCTTTCTCAACGTTCAGGATCTTGCCGCGCAGCGGCAGGATGGCCTGGAACTTGCGGTCGCGGCCTTGCTTGGCAGAGCCCCCGGCGGAGTCGCCCTCGACAATGTAGATCTCGCACATCGCCGGGTCTTTTTCCTGGCAGTCGGCGAGCTTGCCGGGCAGGCCCATGCCGTCGAGCACGCCCTTGCGGCGCGTCAGGTCGCGCGCCTTGCGGGCGGCTTCGCGGGCGCGGGCGGCCTCGATGATCTTGCCGCAGATGATTTTGGCGTCCGCGGGCTTCTCCTGCAGGTAATCGGTGAGCAGCTTGCCGACGATGTCTTCCACCGGGGCGCGCACTTCGCTCGATACCAGCTTGTCCTTGGTCTGGCTGCTGAACTTGGGTTCGGGCACTTTGACGGAGAGCACGCAGCACAGGCCTTCGCGCATGTCGTCGCCGGTGACTTCGACCTTGGCCTTCTTGGCGAGGTCGTTCTCGTCGATGTATTTGTTGATGACGCGCGTCATCGCGGCGCGCAGGCCGGTCAGGTGGGTGCCGCCGTCGCGCTGCGGAATGTTGTTGGTGAAGCACAGCACCTGCTCGCTGTAGCCGCTGTTCCACTGCATGGCCACTTCGACGCCGATGTGCGTGCCGGGGATACCGCCGTAGGTCTCGGCCGGCCGCTCGCCGGCCGCGTAGAAGGAATGGGGATGCAGGACGGTCTTGCCCTTGTTGATGAACTCGACAAAGCCGCGCACGCCACCCGCGCCGGAGAAATCGTCTTCCTTGCCGGTGCGCTCGTCTTTCAGGCGGATGCGCACGCCGTTGTTCAGGAACGAGAGCTCGCGCAGGCGCTTGGCCAGAATCTCATAGTGGAAATCGCTGTTTTCCTTGAAGATTTCGGTGTCGGGCAGAAAGTGCACCTCGGTGCCACGCTTGTCGGTGTCGCCTGTCACCTTCATGGGCGAGACTTCGACGCCGTCCACGGTCTCGATGAGGCGGTTTTGCACAAAGCCGCGGCTGAATTCAAGCACGTGCACCTTGCCTTCGCGGCGCACCGTCAGGCGCAGCATTTTGGAGAGCGCGTTCACGCAGCTCACGCCCACGCCGTGCAGGCCGCCCGAGACCTTGTAGCTGTTCTGGTTGAACTTGCCGCCGGCGTGCAGCTCGGTCAGAGCAATTTCGGACGCACTGCGCTTGGGCTCGTGCTTGTCGTCCATCTTCACGCCCGTGGGAATGCCGCGGCCGTTGTCGGTGACGGAGACCGAGTTGTCCGAGTGGATGGTGACGACGATGTCGTCGCAATGGCCGGCGAGTGCTTCGTCGATGGAGTTGTCCACCACTTCAAAGACGAGGTGGTGCAGGCCGGTGCCGTCGGACGTATCGCCGATGTACATGCCGGGGCGTTTGCGCACCGCTTCCAGGCCTTCGAGGATGGTGATGGCGCCTTCGCCATAGCCTTCGCTGGCGCCGGCCTGGTGGGCGTCGATCCGCTGGACGGGGGTGAGCGGTTCGTCGGATTCGGGCAAGTGGTTGTCAGCGGTCATAAAATTCTAGCCAAATTGGCCTCTAGCGCTTATCCTGTAAGCGTGAGCAGCTATTAAATAAATAGTAAATGCATGCCGAGCAATGCGCCACTCGGCTTGTGCAGGGAGCGCAGCGACACAGGGGGTTGGCCTCTAGATTCTCATCGGCATCACGACGTATTTGAAGCTGTCGTTCTCAGGAATGGTGATCAGCGCCGAGCTGCTGCCATCGGCCAGGGCGATCTGCACCATGTCTTGCGGCATGCTGGCGAGCGCGTCGATCAGGTAGGTGACGTTGAAGCCGATCTCGATCGGCTCGCCGCCGTAGTCGATATCCAGCTCGTCCACCGCCTCTTCCTGCTCGGCGTTGTTGCTGGTCACGCGCAGGCTGCCGGGCTCCAGGTTCAGGCGCACGCCCTTGAACTTGTCGCTGGTCATGATGGCGGTGCGCTGCAGGCTGGCCAGAAGCGGCGCGCGGCCCAGGGTAATGGTGTTGCCGTGGCTGCGGGGAATCACGCGGTTGTAGTCAGGGAACTTGCCTTCGACCAGCTTGGTGACGAACTCCATCGCGCCAAAGCTGAACTTGGCCTGGTTGCTGGCGAATTGCATTTCGATGGCGGCGTCGCCGTCGCTCAGCAGGCGCTGCAGTTCCAGCACCGTCTTGCGCGGCAGGATGACTTCCTGCTTGGGCACCTCGACATCCAGCGTGGCACTGGCAAACGCCAGGCGGTGGCCGTCGGTGGCGACCAGGGAGAGCGTCTTGCCCTCGGCGACAAAAAGAATGCCGTTCAGGTAGTAGCGGATGTCTTGCACCGCCATGGCGAAGGCCACCTGGCCGAGCAGGTTTTTGAGGGTCTTTTGCGGAATGCTGAAAGCCGGGCCGAAGTTGGCGGCCTCCTGCACCAGCGGGAAGTCTTCCGCCGGCAAGGTCTGCAAGGTGAAGCGGCTCTTGCCGCCCTTGAGCACCAGCTTTTCCTGCGCCGTCTCCAGGCTCACGGTCTGGTCACCGGGCATGGTGCGCAGCACGTCGATGAGCTTGCGCGCCGCTACCGTGGTGGTGAAGTCGCCGGTGTCGCCGCCGAGTTCCGCCGTGGTGCGGATCTGGATTTCCAGGTCGCTGGTGGTCAGTTGCAGGGCGTTGCCGGTCTTTCTGAGCAGCACGTTGGCCAGGATCGGCAGCGTGTGGCGGCGCTCGACGATGCCGGCGACCGATTGCAGGACTGCGAGAACCTTGTCTTGGGGAGCCTTCAGAACGATCATTTCATCCTCTTGTGGTTTTCTGCGATTGGCCGGCGCCCGTCTCCCGCGCCGTTTAACCCGCCATTTTGCCTGTGCGCCACGCCGTCTGGCCTAGCCTTTGAGTGTCTGCTCCAGCACATGGAGCTGCTGGTTCAGTTCGGTGAGCTGCTGGCGCTCGGTGGATATCTTGCGCACCGCGTGCAGCACGGTGGTGTGGTCGCGCCCGCCAAACAGTTCGCCGATCTCGGGCAGGCTTTTTTGCGTCAGCTCCTTGGCCAGGTACATGGCAATCTGGCGCGGCCGGGCAATGCTGGCCGGGCGCTTCTTGCTGTACATGTCTGCCACTTTGATCTTGTAATAGTCGGCTACCGTCTTTTGAATGTTCTCGACGCTGATCTGGCGGTTCTGGATGGACAGCAGGTCGCGCAGGGCCTCGCGGGCGAGCTGAATCGAGATTTCCTTTTGGTTGAAGCGGCTGTAGGCCAGGATCTTGCGCAGCGCACCTTCGAGCTCGCGCACGTTCGAGCGCACGTTCTTGGCGACGAAAAACGCCACTTCCTCGGGCATCTCGACGCTCTCGGCGTGCGCCTTGTTGATCAGGATGGCGACGCGCATTTCCAGCTCGGGCGGCTCGATGGCCACCGTCAGGCCGGAATCAAAGCGCGAGACCAGCCGCTCGTGGATGTCCGCCAGGCCCTTGGGGTAGGTGTCGCTGGTCATGACGATGTGGCTCTTTTTGGCCAGCAGCGCCTCGAAGGCGTTGAAGAATTCTTCCTGCGTGCGGTCCTTGTTGGCGAAGAACTGCACGTCGTCGATCAGCAGCAGATCGAGCGAGTGGTAGCGCTGCTTGAACTCGTCAAAAGTCTTGCGCTGGTACGACTTGACCACATCCGAGACGAACTGCTCGGCGTGGATGTAGAGAACTTTGGCGTTCGGCCGGTCGGCCAGCAGCTTGTTGCCCACGGCGTGCACCAGATGGGTCTTGCCCAGGCCGACGCCGCCGTAGATGAAAAGCGGGTTGTACAAATGCCCCGGCATCCCCGCCACGTGCATGGCGGCGGCGCGCGCCATGCGGTTGGCCGTGCCCTCGACCAGCGTGTCGAAGGTGAGGCCAGGGTTCAGGCGGTTGCGCGGTGGGCTGTACGCCGCATCGCCCTCGGGGCGCTGCGAGGCAAGCGCCTCCGCCGGCGCCTGGGCGGCGGTATTTGCAGGTGCAGCGTACGCACGCACGGGGGCTGCGCGCTGAGCAAGCGCTAACTCCAGCGTCACGGTCTGGCCCGAGAGCTGCTCCAGTACCGAGGCAATGCGCCCGGCATACTGCGAGCGAATCCAGTCGAGCGTGAAGCGGTTGGGAACGTACAGCGTGGCGCGGGAGAAGTCGTCCGAGACTTGAGCGCTCAGGGGTTTGATCCAGGTGCCGAACTGTTGGGCGGGCAAGTCTTGCGCCAGTTGCTCCAGGCAGGCCTGCCACAATGCCTGCCCCGCTTGTGGTGCGGATGCGTCAGGGGCAGGGTTCGCGAATTCCTCTGTCATGTAGATGGTTTTCTTGTGGATAGAGGGAGCTTATGAGGCCCGGAATTGTAGCTTTTCAAGATCTTATCCACACCCGTGAAAAGGCGTGCGCAAGGGCATTTGCGGCGAGTTCGATTGCTTCGTTCATACAAGCCTGCGATAATTGCCGGTTTCCCTGAAAAGGTTCAGGGCAATTTTGACTTCGCACGCAACTGCTCTGGCGCCATTGGTGGCTGGCGGCTTGCCTGAACAACTTCCAAGGAAAGACCATGAAACGCACTTACCAACCTTCCAAGACCCGCCGCGCCCGCACCCACGGTTTCCTCGTGCGCATGAAGACGCGTGGCGGCCGCGCCGTGATCAATGCCCGCCGCGCCAAGGGCCGCAAGCGCCTGGCCGTCTGAGCCTGCGTGAGCATCAGCGGTCGGTGGCAGTTTCGTGCCCGGCGCGCCACGCTCGTATGCAGCGCCTGAAAACCCGTCCGCAATTCCAGGCCACTCTCGACGGTGGCACGGTGGCGCGGACGCCCCATTTCGCCATGCACCGCCTTGTCCTGGCGCCCACTGCCGTGCCGCTAACGCCGGTTGATGGGGGGGTCGTAGCAAAACCTCTGATCGTGCCCGGCATGGTCTGGCTTGGCGCCATGGTGCCCAAGCGCTGGGCCCGGCGCGCGGTCACGCGCAATGCCATCAAGCGCCAGATTTTTAGCGTGGCGACCAGCTTTGAGCCCCAGCTCCCTCTCGCGGCCCATGTGGTGCGGCTGCGCGCAGCGTTCGATCGCAAGGTGTTTGTCAGTGCCAGCTCTGATGTGCTCAAGAGCGCGGTGCGCGAGGAATTGCACACGCTGTTTGAGCGCGCCAGCCGGAGTAGCGCCTGATGCGCCGCGTGCTGATCGCGCTGGTGCGCGGCTACCGCCTGCTGCTTAGCCCCTGGCTCGGCTCGGCCTGTCGCTTCGAGCCCACCTGCTCCGTGTACGCCATAGAGGCGCTTGAGCGCCATGGGGCACTCTCAGGCAGTTGGCTCACGCTCACGCGGTTGGCGCGCTGCCAGCCCTGGTGTCAGGGCGGGCACGACCCGGTGCCCTTGGATTCGCCGCGCGCTTCGCGCCTGTTCTCGCGTCTTTTGGTGGCGCAAGAAAAATCTCACTCTCCTGCTTCTGAGAAGACTCCATGAACGACATCCGCCGCACCATTCTGTGGGTCATATTCGGCTTTTCCATGGTCCTGCTGTGGGACAAGTGGCAGGTGCACAACGGCCACCGGGGCACGTTTTTTCCCAGCCCCGCGCAGCAAGTCTCGAGCGTACCTGCTGCGGACAAGGCTGCGCTGTCCGGTGTACCAGCCGCCGCTGCAGCAGCAGCACCAGCAGGCGCCCAGACGGGGGCCGCCGTGCCGGACCAGGCGAGCCCTGTGGCGCGCGACAAAATTTCGGTGTCCACCGATGTCTTCAAGGTCGTGATTGACAGCCAGGGCGCTACCTTGTCGGAGCTTGAGCTCACGCAGTACAAGGAAAAGTCGCATATCCGCGGGCTGGTCGATGCCGTCAAGGGCGTCTTGGGCATGCCGTTGCTTCCCGTCGAGATCACGCCTGTCACGCTGATGGAAGACGGCAACCCGGCGACCCGCTACGTGGCGCAAACCGGCCTGCTCAATACGGTGGACGCTGGCGCCAGCTTCCCTAACCACCTGACGCTGATGCAGGCGCTGCCTGGCCCGCGTGTGCTGGCCGATGGCGCCAAGACGCTGGAAGTGAGCTTTGAATCGCAGCCTGTGGGCGGGCTCAAGTACGTCAAGACCTATGTCTTTACCCGTGGGGACTATTCCATCCGCGTGAAGCACCAGGTGGTCAACGTCGGCGACCAGCCACGTGACGCGCAGCTCTACCTGCAGCTGGTGCGCCATGGCACGGTGGCTAAGGGCACCATGCTGGGGGCCAACACGTTCACCGGACCGGCCGCGTATACCGATGAGAAGAAATTCCACAAGATTCCCTTTGCTGACATCGAAAAGCAAAAGGCCGAAGTGCCTGCGCCAGCGAACAACGGCTGGATCGCCATGGTCCAGCACTACTTTGTTGCGGCCTGGCTGCTCAACGCACCTGATAGCCAGACCCTGCAGCGTGAATTTCGCGTGAAGCGTCTGGGCGACAACCAGTATTCCGTGGCCATGGTGATGCCGTTGGGCACCATCGCGCCGGGCGCGAGCCGGACCGTTGACAGCGACCTGTATGCTGGCCCGGAAGAAGAGAAAAAGCTCGAAGCACTTGCCCCTGGCCTGGAGCTGGTGAAGGACTACGGCATCTTCACCATTATTTCCAAGCCGCTGTACTGGTTGCTCAACCAGTTGCACAGCGTGCTGGGCAACTGGGGCTGGTCCATCGTGGGCCTGGTGCTGCTGCTCAAGATCGCCTTCTACTGGCTCAATGCCAAGGCCTACGCCAGCATGGCCAAGATGAAGGCCATCAATCCCAAGATTACCGAGATGCGCGAGCGCCTCAAGGACAAGCCCCAGCAGATTCAGCAGGAGATGATGCGCATCTACCGCGAGGAGAAGGTCAACCCCATGGGCGGGTGCTTCCCCATCGTGATTCAGATTCCGGTGTTCATTTCGCTGTACTGGGTGCTGCTCTCCAGCGTGGAAATGCGCAATGCCCCCTGGATCGGCTGGATCCACGACTTGTCGTCGCCCGACCCGTTCTTTATCCTGCCATTGCTCATGACGCTCAGTTCGCTGCTGCAGACGGCGCTCAACCCGGCGCCGCCAGACCCTATGCAGGCCAAGATGATGTGGATCATGCCGCTGATGTTCAGCGTGATGTTCTTCTTCTTCCCCGCCGGTCTGGTGATGTACTGGCTGACGAACAACCTGCTGTCGATTGCCCAGCAATGGGTCATCAACACCCGCATGGGGGTTCCGCCGCAGTTCCATTTGCCAAAATTTAAGTAACCCCCTGAGCGGCTGCGCCGCTTCCCCCTTTCTCTCGCGCTACGCGCGGGAAGGGGGACGACACCAGCGCGGCGGGGCGGCCCTTGCGCGGTGTCCCGCGCCTGGGCTGCGCCAGTTTTTGGCGCTCCAATCCGAACCATCGCCGCCATGCTTGCCCGTCACCACGACCCCATCGCCGCCATCGCCACCGCCCCTGGGCGCGGTGCCGTAGGCATCGTGCGCGTGTCGGGCAAAGGGCTGGCGGCGCTGGCCCTGGCGCTTTTCGGTCGCCCCCTACGCGCACGCGAGGCCACCTACCTGCCGTTTCGCGACGCCGCAGGACAGGCCATCGACCAGGGGCTGGCGCTGTACTTTCCCGCGCCGCACTCCTACACCGGGGAAGACGTGCTGGAACTGCAGGCACACGGCGGCCCGGTGGTGCTCCAGTTGTTGCTGGCGCGCTGCCTGCAGGCGGCTGCCGAGCCCGACCCGCAGACGGGAACGCCGCGGCTGGCGGGCCTGCGCCTCGCGCAGCCGGGCGAATTCACCGAGCGGGCCTTTCTCAACGACAAGCTCGACCTGGCGCAGGCCGAAGCAGTGGCCGACCTGATCGACGCCTCGACCAGCGCCGCGGCCCGAAGCGCCGCGCGCTCGCTGGCGGGCGCGTTCTCGCAGGAAATCCACACGCTGCGCGACGCGCTGGTGCATCTGCGCATGCTGGTGGAAGCCACGCTGGATTTTCCTGAGGAGGAGATTGACTTCCTTCGCAGTTCTGATGCCGCTGGGCAGCTACAAGATTTGCAGCGGCGGCTGAAGCTTCTCATGGAGCGCGCGCACCAAGGCGCGCTGCTGCGCGAAGGGATCAAGGTGGTGATCGCCGGCCAACCCAATGCAGGCAAGAGCTCACTCCTCAACGCCCTGGCGGGTGCCGAACTGGCCATCGTCACGCCGATTCCCGGCACTACGCGGGACAAGGTGCAGGAGACGATTCAGATTGAAGGCGTGCCGCTCCACGTGATCGATACGGCTGGCCTGCGTGAGAGCGACGACGAGGTAGAGCGCATCGGCATCGCACGTGCCTGGGAGGCCATCGCTGGCGCTGATGCCGTACTGTTTCTGCATGATCTCACCCGAAGTGACACTACTGAATATGTAGCTGACGACGCAGTACTGGCAAGCGCTATGGGCAGATTTAAGCCGAATTCCGTACCCTTGCTCGACGTCTGGACCAAAAGCGACTGCGTCCCTCCGGGCGGGCCGCGCGAGGGTATCCGCCTGTCGTCCCATAGCGGTGAGGGGCTGGATGCGCTGCGCCTGCGCTTGCTGGCGATGGCCGGCTGGCAATCGGCTCCGGATGGCATCTTCATTGCCCGCGCGCGCCATGTGCAGGCGCTTGCTGCGGTGGGCGCGCATCTGGAGGCGGCGGCTGACCAATTGCAGGGCCGCCATCCGGCGCTGGATTTGTTGGCCGAGGAACTGCGCCTGGCGCAGAATGCCTTGAACGCCATCACGGGCGCGTTTGGCGCCGACGATCTGCTTGGCGTCATCTTCTCGAGCTTCTGTATCGGGAAATAGCCGCGAAAACCCGCTTGTAAGCGACCGTAACGCCGGCTTGTGCGCATTCCGCATTCGCGGTAGCGTCAATGGATCATGAATGCTCCAATGCCCTCCACGATCAAGCTCGATTTAAGCGGCCTGATCAACGCCATTATTCAAGCCACCGCCGAGGACAGTCTGAGCAATCCGCTGAATACTGCCGATTGGAACTTGCTGTCGGCCTACATCCAGCCCATGACGCTCGCCGCAGGCCAGACCTTGTTCATGCAGGGGGCCTCCGAGCGCACTTTGTACTTTGTCGAGAGCGGCAGCCTCAGCGTGCACTACGAGGACGAAAAGGAGCGCCTGCGCCTGGCCATCGTCACGGCCGGCTCGGTGGTTGGCGAAGGCGCGTTTTTCTCGCACCGACCGCGCAGCGCCACCGTGCAGGCCACGGCGCCTTGCAAGCTCTGGAGTTTGACGGCGATGCGCTTTACCGAACTGAGCAACCGCCAGCCCGCCATTGCGCTGCACCTCGCCATGGCGGTTGGGGCGGTGATAGCCAAGCGCATGGGCAATCGCCGCCGCCGCATCGCGACGACCTGAGCGCTGGATTCACGCCGACTGCGGTGGCGCTGGTCCGCGAAGGCGGCTTCGGTGTATTGCTGTGCCCCTGCATGCTTGATGGGGGCTACATGCTGTCGGGTGCCTTATTGACCGTTTATCTGACATAGCGCCTATCGCCATACAGGCTGCCATGACCTAAACTCGGCCCGCATACAGCGGTGCGCACGCCATCTGCGGCCCATTTAGGTTGAAGAAAGTACAACAATGTCCATTCTGAGCTGGTTCACCCGAAAGCAGACGCCGGTCGGTGCACGCAATCTTGAACCTTCGGGCCTTCTGAATGCCGACGCCACGGTGCCCCTCGTACCGGGCCGCAATGGGCGCCAAATGCCCGAGCCTGTCCCCATGGACCATGCGGCCAATCGCAAGAATGAGCGCATGGAGCGGCGCGAACTGCTCTACACCGTCGTGCGCGACGCCATGGTGCGTGCCGGCGTGCTCTCGGCCAGCTACAAATTCAAGGTGCTCTCGCTGGACCAGCGTGGCAGCCAGTTTCTCGTCATGATGGATCTGGCGCGCGAGTTTGGCGGGGATACCGCCAGGCTGAGCGAAATCGAGGCGCTGATTGCGCAGACGGCCAAGTCGCGCTACGACATTGCGGTGACGGCCGTCTATTGGCGGATCAACGACCACGTCGCCGTGGGCATTCCACAGAAAGCGGCTGCAGCGCAGCGACCGGTCGCGGCCAACGCCCCGGTAGCGCCGCAGCCGACGCACCCCCCGGTCGTGGCGCCGGTACGCGCCGCCGCACGTCCCGCGCCGGCGCCCTTTGACCCGATTGCCGCGGACGAAGTCGAAGCCTTCAAAAAGGCCCTGGGCGCTTCGCCGCAACGGTCCAATCTGCCGGGGGTCGCAGTGCGCACGGGGCCGTTGCGGCGCCCCACGGCAGATGATTTTGCCGACACGGAAATGCCGCACACAGAACCCCGTGGCCCGGACTTGAGTGGCACGCAGTACGGCGATTTGTGACCATTGCCGGCGCGTTCAATGCCCGGCGAAATCCACCAGCGTATATAGGCGCAGCCCCGCCTGGCGCAGTCGTGCAGAGCCTCCCAGTTCGGGCAGATCGACAATGCAGGCGCCTTCCACCACCTGAGCGCCGAGCTTTTCCAACAGCTTTTTCCCCGCCATCATGGTGCCGCCGGTGGCGATCAAGTCGTCGATCAGCAACACCCGGTCGCCAGCCTGCACGGCATCGGTGTGCAGTTCCACCGTTGCACTGCCGTATTCGAGCTCGTAGGTTTCCTCGACGGTGGTAAAGGGCAGCTTGCCCTTTTTGCGGATCGGCACAAAGCCCACGCCCAGTTCGTAGGCCACCACCGCGCCCAGGATGAAGCCGCGCGCGTCGAGGCCTGCCACTGCGTCTGGCCGCAAGTCACGCTGCATGTAGCGCTGCACGAAGGCGTCTATCAGCACGCGAAACACCTGGGGATCCTGCAGCAGCGGCGTGATATCGCGAAACTGCACGCCTGGGGCGGGCCAGTCCGGTACGGTACGGATGTGCTGGCGCAGGTAGTCGGAAAAGCTGGGTGTGGGCATGGCGAGAGTTTGCAATGAAATCCGCGGGTGCTGATGGCCTGTGCCAGCGGGCAGTGTAGTGAACCGTTGTGCACCCGCCACTTGTCAAAGTGTGTGGCAAAGCGCCCATAATGACTTTGGTAATGCGAGTCCGCGCGTACCCCAAAAGCCCATGACCGTTTCTGTTCTTCTTGTCGAAAGCAGCGACGACTACGCCGACCAGGTGCACGGGGCACTGGCCGAATCCTGGCTTGCCTGGGACGTCCAGCGCGCACGCACGCTTCGTGAGGCACGAGAAATCCTCCAGCAGCGCCGTTTTGATGTGGCGCTGGTGTCCTACCGCCTGTCGGACGGTGCTGCCTACGATGCGTTGGCGGCTCTGGCGGGGACCCCAGCCCTGATCGCGGTACCGGCGGGTGCCGAGTCGCAGGCGGCCCATGCCTTGCGCCACGGGTTTGCCGATTTTTTTGTGCACGACCCGGCCTGTCAGTACCTGCTCACCCTCCCTTCGCAAATCGAAGCCGTGCTCGAGCGCAGCCGCAGCGCGAAGTCCCGGGAAGCCGCCGAACAGCTGCTCGCGCGCCAGCACCGCTTGTTGCAAGCGATTTTCAAGGCCCAGGCCTTGTTCATTGCCAGTGCAACGCCCCGGGATGCTTTTGAAACCCTTCTTCACGAAATGCTGGTGTTGACGCAGAGTCCGCTGGGCTTCGTTGGCCAGGTGGAAGCAGCGCCCTCAGGTGCAAAGCAACTGCGCATCCACGCCATTACCGACATTGCCTGGGACGTGCCATCACGAAGAAAGCTTGCGCAACTCGATGCGGGAGGCATGGTCTTTAACAATCCCCACTCGCTGCTGGGTGCTGCGCTTGAGGGGGCTGTGCCCCTGATCAGCAACGATCCCGCGAGTGATCCGCGTGCCGGCGGATTGCCGCCCGGCCACCCGCCGCTGCACTCCTTTATGGCCTTGCCCATTCTGGCAGGAGGCGAGGTCGTTGCGCTGGCGGGTGTGGCCAACCGCGCCGAGGGCTATCTCACGGCAGATGTGAGCTTTCTGCAGCCGCTGCTCAACACCGTGGGGCAGTTGGAAATGGCGCGGCGCGCCGACCGGGAACGCCGGGCGATGGAGGCGCAGCTGGCGCGCACCAGTGCTGAGCTGGCCACCAAGAGCCAGGCGCTCGAAGTGACGCTGGCCAGCGTCTCCCAGGGCATTTCCAATGTGGACGAGCAGGGATTCGTGCGCGTGCACAACCAGCGCTACCGCGAGCTTCTGGATCTGCCTCAGGAACTGCTCGATCGCCAACCCCATATGAGCGAGATCGTGAGCTTTCAGCGGGAGCGCGGCGACTTTGGTGTGGGGTTCGAACTGATTGAGCCGAATGCGCGCAGCTATGTCGCCTCCGAGTCTGCCGCGCAGGCCCAACTGGGGGACATGCCGCCACTCTATATCCGCAAGACGATGGAGGGGCGCTATCTGGAAGTGCGCACCCGCCTGCTTCCAGGTGGCGGACGCGTGCGCACATTTGCCGACGTCACCGACTACCTCGTCACACAGGACGCGCTGCGCCAGAGCGAAGCGCGCTGGCGCAGCCTCACGCAACTGTCCTCCGATTGGTACTGGGAGTGCGATGCCGAATTTCGCCTGACACGGCTGGAGGGCAATATCCGCGCGGATCTGGGCATCTCTGAAGACCAGTTGTACGGCAAGCGCTTGTGGGAAATGGCGACGGTGCAAGTCCCTTCGGCTGCGATGGCAGCCTACCGCCGGCGGCTCAATGCGCACAAGGTCTTCCATGATTTCGAGATACAGAACGCCAATTCTGGCGTGACCACGTTCTGGGCGGCGCTCAGCGGTGAGCCGATATTCGACGAGGCGGGCCAATTCACCGGCTACCGCGGTATCGCGCGCGATATTACCGAGCGCAAGCGTGCTGAGGCCAAAATCGAGCAGTTGGCGTTTTTCGACGATCTCACAGGCCTGCCCAATCGCCGCCTGTTGCTGGACCGACTGGGCCAGGTGCTTGCTCAGTGCAAGCGAGTCAACAGCCAGGCTGCACTGTTGTTCCTGGATCTGGACAATTTCAAGGACATCAACGACACGCTGGGGCATGAATGGGGCGACCGGCTCCTCGCAGAGGTGGGCCAGCGCTTGTCCGAAGGCGTGCGCGCCTCGGACACCGTCGCCCGGCTAGGTGGAGATGAATTTGTCGTCATCCTCCAGGGCCTGAGCGGGAAGGCCCAGGACGCGGCGCAGGAAGTGGAGGTCGTGGCGCTCAAAATTCTCGCCCGCCTGAACCAAAGCTACGAGATCGAAGGTCGCTCCATCCACAGCACCCCCAGCATTGGCATCGCGCTGGTTGACTCGGCCTCTGGAACGCCGCAGGATCTGCTCAAGCGAGCCGACCTCGCCATGTACGAGGCCAAGGCGCAGGGGCGCAATACGCTGTGCTTCTTTGATCCGCAGATGCAGGCCACGGCATCGGCGCGCTCGCTGCTTGAAGCGGATCTGCGGCAGGCGTTGGCGCGGTCCGAATTTCTTGTGCACTACCAGCGCCTGGTCGACGCAGACAACCGTGTGCTCGGGGCGGAGGCACTGGTGCGCTGGCAGCATCCGCAGCGTGGGCTGGTGCCACCGATGGAGTTCATCGGTCTGGCTGAGCAGACCGGTTTGATCCTGCCGCTGGGCCGTGCTGTCCTGCGTAGCGCTTGCGAGCAACTCGCACGCTGGGCTGCCCATGCGGCCAGCGCGCACTGGACGGTCTCGGTGAATGTCAGTGCGCACGAGTTTCGCCACCCTGGCTTTGTCGAGCAAGTGCTCGCCATCCTTCAGGAAACGGGAGCACAGCCGGCCCTGCTCAAGCTCGAACTCACCGAAAGCCTGCTGCTGCACGATGTAGAGGATTGCATCGCCAAGATGCAGGTCCTGCGCAGCCGGGGCGTGGGGTTTTCCCTAGATGATTTCGGCACCGGGTATTCGAGCCTGACCTACCTCAAGCGCTTGCCGCTGGACCAGCTCAAGATTGACCAGAGCTTTGTGCGCGATGTGTTGACCGACCCCAACGATGCCGCCATCGCCTGCACCATTGTCACGCTGGCGCAGAGCCTGGGGCTCGATGTAGTGGCCGAGGGAGTGGAGACCGAAGGCCAGCGGCAGTTTCTGCTGAACAATGGCTGCCGCTGCTTTCAGGGGTATTTGTTCGGGCGCCCAGGTCCTGCTGAGGCCTTGCTGCAGCCATAGTGGCGGCGCACTCAGCCGCGCAGTAGCCGCTCCTCTGCCAGTGCCAGCGCGGGCGGCGCGCCCGAAAGCACCAGGGTGTCGCCTTCGGCCAGTACAGCCGCCTCGCTCACGCTGAGTGCATGGCCCAGGCGATTGCGCAGATTCACCACGCTCACCCCCAGATCGGGCAAATGGAGTGTCCCCAATGCCTGTCCCAGCGTGGCCGCCCCCGTAGGCAGCGTCAGCGTCGCCAGGCGTGCCTGTTCGCGCTCGGCGGAGGTGTCGTCGTCCGCACCATGAAAGTAGCCACGCAGCAACTGGTAGCGCGCTTCGCGCTGGTCCTGCACGGAGCGGATCACGCGCCGCATGGGGACGCCCACCAGCGCCAGTGCGTGGCTGGCCAGCATCAGCGAGCCCTCGATAGCCTCGGGCACCACTTCCGTTGCGCCGGCTTCGCGCAATTTTTCCAGGTGCAGATCGTCCTGGGTGCGTACGACCACCGGAACGTGCGGTGCATGCGTACGCGTATTGGCGAGCACCTTGAGCGCCGCAGGTAGTTCCAGGTAGGTGATGGCCACCGCACTGGCGCGTACCAGGCCCGCCGCCATCAAGGCCTGCAGGCGTGTGGCGTCGCCGTACACCACCTTGTCACCCGCGGCAGCGGCCTGGCGTACGCGGTCCGGGTCGAGGTCCAGTGCCAGGTACGGTATCGATTCGCGCTCAAGCATGCGCGCCAGGTTTTGTCCGCAACGGCCATAGCCGCAAATGATCACGTGTCCGTTGGTGTCAATCGACTTGCGCGCAATGGTTGTCATCTGCAGCGATTGCAAAAGCCAGTCACTCGCCACCAGGCGCATGACGATGCGGTTGCTGTACAAAATCAGAAAGGGTGTGGCCAGCATCGACAGCACCATGGCCGCGAGGATGGGGTTCATGAGCGCCGGACGCAGCAGGTTGTTTTGCAGGGTCAGCGAGAGCAGCACGAAGCCGAATTCGCCCGCCTGAGCCAGGTACAACCCGGTGCGCAGCGCCACGCCCGTGCTGGCCCCCGTGAGGCGCGCCAGCAGCAGGATGATGAGCAGCTTGAGCGCCAGCGGCACAACCACCAGGCCCAGCACCAGCCATCCCTGTTCGAGCAGGATGTGCCAGTCGAGCATCATTCCGATGGTGATGAAGAACAGGCCCAGCAGCACGTCGTGGAAAGGGCGAATGTCCGTCCCCACCTGGTGCCGGTATTCGGTTTCCGACACCAGTACGCCAGCAATGAAGGCCCCGAGGGCTAGGCTCAAGCCCGCAAGGTCGGTCAGCCACGCCAGGCCCAGCGTGATGAGCAGAAGATTGAGCATGAACAGCTCGTCGCTCTTGCGCCGTGCCACCAGCGTGAGCCACCGGCGCATCACGCCTTGCCCGCCCGTTAACAGCACCGTTACCAGCACAATGGCCTTGAGCAAGGCCAGGCCCAGCGCGCTCAGCAGGTTGTCGGGCGACGACCCCAGCGCCGGGACCAGCACCAGCAGCGGGACGACCGCCAGATCCTGGAACAACAGGATGCCCATGACATTGCGCCCGTGCTCGCTCTCCAGCTCGGCACGTTCGGACATCAGCTTGACCACAATGGCCGTGCTGCTCATGGCCAGTACGCCGGCGAGTGCCAGTGCGGTCTGCCACCCCACATCCCAGACTCCGCCCAGGTACTTGGCCAGGAACAAGGTCCCGCCAAACCCCAGGGCCATGGTCAGCGTCACCTGTAGCAGACCCAGCCCGAACACCTGGCGGTGCATGGCGCGCAGCTTGGGCAGGCTGAATTCCAGGCCAATGGCAAACATCAGGAACACGACGCCGAATTCGCCCAGATGGCGCACGCTGTCGGAATTGCGCGCCAGCGCCAGCGCATGGGGCCCGATCAGTACTCCTGCCACCAGGTAGCCGAGCATGGGGGGCAGTCGCAGGCTTCGGCACACGACTACGCCCAGCACTGCGGCAAGCAGATAGAGAAGTGTGAGCGCAAGGCTGGACATGGTGCAATGCTAGCGGAGCGCCACCGATAGAATTGGCCGATGCACGCTGCCCACGCCTCCGAGCGCCCTTTCGACCCGCAGCAAGCCCTGCGACTTGGTCGTGAGACCTTTGAAATTGAGTCGGCTGCTCTGCAGCGCCTGGGTGAATCGCTCACCGGCGCGTTCCCCGACGCGGTGCGTGCCATGCTGCACACGACGGGGCGCGTGGTGGTCATGGGAATGGGCAAAAGCGGGCATGTGGGGCGCAAAATAGCCGCCACGCTCGCCTCCACCGGCACCCCGGCGCTGTTCGTTCACCCCGCAGAGGCCAGCCATGGCGACCTGGGCATGGTGACCCCGGGCGATTTGGTGCTGGCCATTTCCAACAGCGGCGAGAGCGCCGAGTTGATTGCCATCCTCCCGGTGCTGCGACGGCTTGGCACGCCACTGGTCGCGATCACTGCCAAGCCGCAGTCGGCGCTGGCGCAGCATGCCGATATCGTGCTTGACTGCAGCGTCGAGCGCGAGGCCTGCCCGCTCAACCTGGCGCCGACCACCAGTACCACGGCGCAGCTGGCCCTCGGCGATGCGCTTGCCGTGGCCCTGCTGGATGCACGGGGTTTCCGCGCCGAAGACTTTGCGCGCTCACACCCCGGCGGTGCCTTGGGTCGCAAGTTGCTGACGCATGTCAGCGACGTGATGCGCAGCGGCGACGAACTGCCGCGCGTGGGCCCAGAAGCCGGATTTGGCGAACTGATGCGCGAGATGAGCGCCAAGGGCCTGGGCGCCGCTGCCATCGTGGACCAAGCTGGCCATATTCTGGGCATTTTTACCGACGGTGACCTGCGCCGGCGGATCGAGAACGGCGCCGATCTGCGCCCTTGCACCGCCGCGCAGCTCATGCACCCGGGTCCGCGCACCATCCGCAGCGACGCGCTGGCGGCCGACGCTGCGGCGTTGATGGAAACCCATGGCATCACCAGCGTGCTGGTGGCCGGCGACGATGCGCTGCTGCTGGGCGTGGTGCATATTCGCGACCTGATGCGCGCCAAGGTGATCTGACATGAAGAGCGCTGCGCCAACCCTCCCCGCCCTGCGCTTTGCGCCTGAGCTGCTGCTGGCCGCACAGGGCGTGCGCGTGGCGTTTTTTGACGTGGACGGGGTGCTGACCGACGGGGGCATCTATTTCACCGACACTGGCGAAACCCTCAAGCGCTTCAGTACGCTCGATGGCCATGGCCTCAAGCTGCTGCAGCGCGCCGGCATTGTGCCCGCCGTCATCACCGGGCGCGATTCTGCGCCGCTGCGCCTGCGGCTCTCCGCCCTGGGCGTGCAGCATGCGGTGTTCGGCACCGAAGACAAGGGCCCGGCCGCGGAGCGCCTGCTGGCAGAGCTGGGCCTCACTTGGGGCCAGGCGGCTGCCATGGGCGACGACTGGCCCGATCTGCCAGTGTTGCGGCGCGCCCGCTTCGCCTGTGCGCCGCCGGGTGCCCACGCCGAGGTCCTTGCCAGCGCCCAATACACCACTCAGGCATTGGCCGGTGCCGGAGCTGCACGTGAGTTCTGTGATCTGCTGCTGGTGGCCAGCGGCAGCTATGCTGGCCTGCTGGCCGACTACTGCGTATGAGAAGCCGCCCGCAGCGCGTGTGGGACCACATATCGGTGTACCTGCCCGTCGTGCTCATGGGGATGCTGGCGCTCGCCACCTGGTGGCTGGTGCGCAGTGCGCCTTCGGCTCCGTCCGGTGCGCAGGAGCCTGTGCGTGGCCATGAGGCGGACTATTTCATGCAGGGTTTCTCGGTCAAGAATTTTGGCCCCCAGGGGCAGTTGCTCAGTGAAGTACGCGGTGAAATGGGCCGCCACTACCCAGACACCGACACGCTGGAGATCGACCGCATGCGCCTGCGCGCGCAGGACGCTGCCGGCCGGGTCACCCATGCCTCTGCCGACCGTGCACTGAGCAACGCTGATGGCTCCGAAGTGCAGCTTTTCGGGAATGCCAAGGTGGTGCGCGAGGCCGTACCCAGCGTGCGCGGGCAGGCGCAGCCGCAGCTTGCGTTTGAAGGCGAGTTCCTGCACGTGTGGCCGCAGTTGGAGCGGGTGCGGTCCAACAAACCGGTGACGCTGACCCGCGGCAATGACCGTTTCACGGCGAATGGCCTGGTGTACGACAACATCGCCCAGGTGTTGGAACTGCAGGGTGCCGTGCACGGTAGCTTGGTGCCGAGAAAATCAAAGTAAAAAGCGCTCTATCGTAATTGGAAGAACAGTCTTGCGCTACATAATTAGTAGCATTTGATTGGCTAGGCCGAAAAAAAAGCCTCCGCAGAGGCTTTTCGTCGAAGTGCTATGCGGCCGGTCAGTAGCCGCTTCCGCCGCCATAGTCGTTGCCACCACTTCGGCCACCGCCGCCGCGGGGGCCAGAGCCGTAAGGGCTGCGGAAACCCCCTTCACTGCGACCGCCGCCGTAGCCACCACCGCCGCCCTCGCGGCCACCGCCGTAGCCTCCACCGCCACCTTCGCGTCCCCCGCCGTAGCCGCCGCCACCGCTGCGACCACCGCCGTATCCGCCACCACCGCCGCCATAGCCACCGGAGCGCGGTGGGCGCGGCTCCATGGGACGCGCTTCATTGACGACGATGGCCCGGCCGCCGAGCGATTGGCCATTCATGCCGTTGATGGCGGCCTGCGCTTCTGCGTCGCTGCCCATTTCGACGAATCCAAAGCCCTTGGAGCGACCGGTATCGCGCTCCATCATCACCTTGGCGCTGGTCACGGCTCCGAACTCGGCAAAAGCCTCTTCCAGATCGTTGTCGCGCACGCCGTAGGGCAGGTTGCCCACGTACAGTTTGTTGCCCATGTTCGGGATTCCTCAAAAACACATGAAAAAAGCGATGGAGTCCCGAAAACGCAACCAGATCATCTTGACGACGCTGCGTGAAACCGACGGATCACCGCAAACCCAACGGGACCGCACGAAGCACGCCCCATTTGTTAAAGGCACTCTCCGCACGCGCTCCAATGGAGCACCCGCCAGCGCATTATGAATCTTGTTTTTCCCGGGAAAGCAAGGGTTTTCTGGGATTTTTGTGTGCACCGGCAACAAAAAAGGAACCCGAAGGTTCCTTTTTTAGCTATGCCGGCGAAAGCCGGCTCGCAAGGGGTTGATCAGTAGCCGCCGCGGCCACCACCGTAGCCGCCACCGCCGCCGCCGCTGCGGCCACCACCGTAGCCGCCGCCACCACCGGCACCACCACCGTAGCCGCCGCCGCCAGCACCACCACCATAGCCACCGCCGCCACCGCTACGGGGAGGACGGGGTTCCATGGGGCGCGCTTCGTTGACCACGAGGTCGCGGCCGCCGAAGTTTTGGCCGTGCACGCCAGCGATAGCAGCTTGTGCCTCAGCGTCGTTGCCCATTTCGACAAAGCCGAAACCCTTGGAGCGGCCGGTGTCGCGTTCCATCATGACTTTGGCGCTGGAGACCGAGCCGTACTGGCCGAAGGTTTGCTCAAGGTCGCTGTCGCGGAAAGAATAGGGCAGGTTGCCCACGTAAAGTTTGTTGCCCATAAGGGACTCCTGAAGAAACAAAAAACGCGATGGAGTCCGACGCAATCAACAAACCTGTGACGACTTCAAAGACGCGAAACTGACCATGCACCGCTTCACTGTTTTTTCGACATGCGGAAAAACCTGACCATTATCAGCCAATTTTCCAGGGCGGCCGCTTTTATTTCCCTTTTCTTCTAAATTGTGCCTTGGCACAACGCCCGTATGGCGCGCATGGGCACCTGCGGCTTTGCTATAGTGGCTGCCACGCGCCGATTTGCCACAGCTTGCGGGCGCTTTACAAATACTGCTAAAGACCGTCCGCGAGCCACCCGGTACCGTTTTTAGCGTTGCCGGGTTTTTTTATGCCGCTACTCGCCACGCCCCAGTTCCAGCATTTTTCCGAGCCGCTCGCGCTGCAAAGCGGTGCGTCCATCGCCGGCTACACGCTGGCGTTTGAAACCTACGGCACGCTCAACGCTGCGCGCTCCAACGCCGTGGTGGTGTGCCACGCGCTCAATGCATCGCACCATGTGGCGGGCGTCTATGCTGGCCAGGACAAGAGCGAAGGCTGGTGGGACAACATGATCGGCCCCGGCAAACCGGTGGACACCAACCGCTTCTTCGTCATCGGCATCAACAACCTCGGCTCGTGCTTTGGCTCCACCGGCCCCATGCACGAGAACCCGGCCACCGGCCAGGTCTATGGCGCCGACTTTCCCGTGGTCACGGTGGAAGACTGGGTGAATGCCCAGGCGCGGCTGCTCGATGTGCTGGGCATCGCGCAGTTGGCCGCCGTGCTCGGTGGGAGCCTGGGCGGCATGCAGGCGCTGTCGTGGGCACTGCAGTACCCCGAGCGGGTGCGCCACGCCGTGGTGGTGGCGAGTGCACCCAACCTCACGGCCGAGAACATTGCCTTCAACGAGGTGGCGCGCCGCGCCATCGTGACCGACCCGGATTTCCACGGCGGCAACTTCTACCGCCACGGCGTGGTTCCCAAACGCGGCCTGCGCATCGCCCGCATGATCGGCCACATCACGTACCTTTCCGACGACGTGATGAACGAGAAGTTCGGCCGCAGTCTGCGGCCGCCTGAGCTGCTGGCCGGCCAGGCGCCGCCGTCGGACGACCCGGCCACGCTGCTGCGCGACTACCACTACAGCACGCAGGACATCGAGTTCCAGATCGAAAGCTACCTGCGCTACCAGGGCGACAAGTTCAGCGAGTATTTCGATGCCAACACCTACCTGCTGATCACCCGCGCGCTCGACTACTTCGACCCCGCGCGTGCCTTTGGCGGCAACCTGACCGAGGCGCTGGCGCGCGCCAGCGCCAAATTCCTGCTGGTGAGCTTTTCTACCGACTGGCGCTTTGCCCCCGCGCGTTCGCGTGAAATCGTCAAGGCGCTGCTGGAGAACCGGCGCGACGTGAGCTACGCCGAAATTGATGCGCCGCACGGGCACGACGCCTTTTTGCTCGACGATGCCCGCTACCTGGGCGTCGTCGGCGCGTATTTCGATCGCATTGCCAAGGAGCTGGCATGACTGAAAAGGCCACCATGCAGGCGCTGGCCGCGCTGGTTCCCCAGGGCTCACGCGTGCTCGATCTGGGCTGTGGCGACGGCGCCATGCTCGACTACCTGCAACGAGAGCGCGGCTGCAGCGGCTACGGCGTTGAGATTGCCGATGCCAATGTGCTGGCCTGTGTGCGCCGCGGCGTCAACGTGGTGCAGCTCAACCTCGACGAAGGCCTGGCCCTCTTCGAGGACAACTCGTTCGACATGGTGCTGCAGATCGACACCCTGCCGCATCTGCGCAACGCCGAAGTCATGCTGCGCGAAACGGCGCGTGTAGGCCGCGCCGGCGTCGTCGCCTTCCCAAACTTTGCCCACTGGCCCAACCGCCTCTCGGTGCTGCGTGGGCGTATGCCCGTGACGCGGCGCCTGCCCTACCAGTGGTACGACACGCCCAACATCCGCGTTGGCACTTACAAGGACTTTGAGGTGCTGGCGCACAAGAACCAGCTGCGCATCCTCGACGCCTTTGGATTGCAGGACGGCGAAGTGGTGCGCTGGCTGCCGAACGCGCGGGCGGGGACGGCGGTGTTTCATTTCGAGCGTGCTGCGTGAGCGCGGGCACCCGGTGGGAGCGCAGCGATCCACTGTTCCAGGCCGACGCCCTCTTGGATCGTTGCCGGTGGCGCGGGTCAATGGCAAGCATGCGGGTTTCACTCCTCGCAAAATACCGTCCCCAGATGCCGCCCAATAGAATGATTTAAGGCGATGCTGAATAAGTCACCGCGATGGCGAGGATTTGCAACGCCGCAGACCGCCCGAAGCACGGATGCGCGGCGCGTGAGGGACTTATTCAGCATTGCCTTCACCGCCCCATGTTCCCGGCACGGCACGCTTGCCGATGCGGGGCGCAACCGTTTTTCATGACACTTCCATGCCCATGATGCAGCTTCTCTTCTCCTATGGAACGCTCCAGCAGCGTGATGTGCAACAGGCCACGTTTGGGAGACTCCTTCATGGAACCGCCGACGAGCTGCTAGGTTTTCACCAATCCATGGTCAAGATTGAAGATCCCGATGTGGTGAGGACCAGCGGGAAAACCCATCACCCCATCGTCGCCCGCACCGGCAGGCCAGACGACCGTGTGGCAGGGACCGTTTTCGAAGTGACGCAGGAGGAGCTCGCGCAGGCAGACCGCTACGAGGTGTCCGACTACAAGCGCGTCGCGGCCCAACTGGCTTCCGGGCGAACGGCCTGGGTTTACATCGATGCGCGCGCCCTCGCAGCGCCGTGATGCCCCCCTCATGCCATCCGCCATGCCTGTGCGCCGACGCCAAGGCCGCTGAACCGTGCAAACGGGTGGTCCTGGCTGCCTAAAATCCCCCCATGGACTTCCTCGACATGCTGCGCGCCGCTTCGGCGCAGAACGCCTCCATGCTCTGCGTCGGGCTGGACCCCGAACCCACACGCATCCCTGCTTGCGTGCCGGAGGGCCCGAACCGGCTCTACGACTTCTGCGCCGCCATCGTCGACGCCACCTGCGACCTGGTGTGCGCCTTCAAGCCGCAGATCGCCTACTTTGCCGCGCACGGCGCCGAGGGCCAGTTGGAGCGCCTGATGCAGCACATGCGCGCCAATGCGCCGCAGGTGCCGGTGATCCTCGACGCCAAGCGCGGCGACATCGGCTCCACCGCCGAGCAGTACGCACGCGAGGCGTTCGAGCGCTATGGCGCCGACGCGGTGACGCTCTCGCCCTTCATGGGCTACGACTCTATCGAACCGTATTTGCAGTACCCCGGCAAGGGCGCCTTTTTGCTCTGCCGCACGTCCAACCCTGGGGGCGACGATCTGCAGAACCAGCACCTGGCCGATGTGGAAGGCCAGCCGCGTGTGTACGAGCACATCGCCCGCCTCGCGCAGGGGCCGTGGAACCGCAACGGCCAGCTCGGGCTGGTGGTGGGCGCCACCTACCCGGCCGAGATCGCGCGCGTGCGGGCATTGGCGCCCACGGTGCCGCTGCTCATTCCCGGCGTGGGGGCCCAGGGGGGCGACGCCGCCGCTACGGTGCGCGCCGGCTGGCGGGTGGACGGGCCGATCGTCGTCAACTCGTCGCGGTCCATTTTGTACGCCAGCAACGGCAAGGATTTTGCCCAGGCCGCACGGCGCGAAGCCGAGCGCACGCGGGCGCAACTGCAGGCAGCGCTGGCGTAAGATAGCTACGGTAAATATAGCTGCAGGCGCATACAGGCTGTGCGTTAGCGGCCTATTTCTCTTAAATTTCAGCGCAAACGGGCGGGCGACATGGCAGCCGGGTCCACGCCCTGCGCCTGCAGGCTCTCGTCCAGCGTTTCGCCCAGCACGAGGTTGCGCGCCAGCAGGGCGTAGGCGGGCGCACTCTGGATGCCGTAGCCGCCCTGCGCGGCCAGCCAGAACAGGCCGCCCACGCCACCATCCCAGCCGATCACCATCTCGCCATCCGGCACGAAAGAGCGCAGCCCCGCCCAGGTGTGCGTGGGTCGGCGGATGGTGAAATGCGTCATCTCCTCGATGTGGAAGATGCCGGTGGCCACATCGATCTCTTCGGGCATGACGTCGTGCGGCGTCGTCGGGTCGGCGTTGGCGGGTGAGCCCAGCAGTTGGCGCGCGTCGGGCTTGATGTAGAAGCTCTCGTCCACGGCAATGATGGCGGGCATCCGCGCCAGATCCATGCCCTCTGGCGCCGGAAAGGTGAAGGCGGTGCGCCGGCACGGCGTGAGGCCAATGGGGGCGGCGCCCGCCATCTCACCCAGCACATCGGCCCAGGCGCCGGCTGCGTTGACGAGGGTGCGCGCGCGCACGTGGCTGCCGTCGGCCAGCGTGAGGTTCCACAAGCCATCGTGGTGCTTGGCCGCGACCACTTCGGCATCGGTGCGCAGCGCGCCGCCGCGCTGCCTCAGCCCACGCAGATAGCCCTGGTGCAGGCTGTGCACGTCGATGTCCGCGGCGCCCCCTTCCTGCAGGCCGCCGCCCAGCGCCTCGCGGCGCAGGCAGGGGTGGCGTGCGGCCAGGGCGTCGGCCGACAGGCGTTCGAGTTGCGGTGCATGGGGGCGCAGTTCGGCTTCGGTGGCGTCCAGCAGGTCGAGCTGGTCGGGCCCTGCGATATAGACCACGCCGCGCGGCGAGAGGATGGCGCTGTCGCAGAAACCGGGCGGAGGCGATTGCAGGAACGGCCGGCTGGCACGCGTCATGGCGCGAATCGCCGGCGTGCCGTAGGTTTCCAGGAACAGCGCCGCCGAGCGGCCCGTGGTGTGGTAGCCGGGAAGGGATTCGCGCTCCAGCAGCAGCACGCTGCCGTGCGCGGCGAGCTCCCAGCCCAGGCTGGCGCCCGCAATGCCGGCGCCGACGATGGCGAAATCTACGGTGGACATGCTCAGGTCTCCTTGCGGGTTCAGGATGCGGCTGCGCCTGCAGTAGCGGTTGCGGACAGGCCCCGTCCGCGCGCGACAAATTGCCCGAATTCGGCGTCCGGCAGCAAGGAGCCACCGGTGGTCCAGGCCACGTGGGTCGCCTGCGGCAACTGCGCGAGCAAACCCGTGTGCGCCAGCCAGGCGCGGCCAATGGGGCTTTGCGTCAGGCGCAGCGGGCCTTCAAGCCCGGCGGCGGCGGAGGGCTCGATGCGCAGGCCTTCTGCCTCGTGTGCCCGCACCAGGTGCTGGAACAGGGTTGCGTCATCCACCGTGTACACGCCAGAGAGCCGCTCGCGCATCAGGCCCGCTGCCAGGCGCGAAGCCTGCGCCACGGCAAGCCCATCGGCCTCCGTGCGGTTGGTCAGGCCCATGCCGTACACCGAAGGCTCGGCGCCCAGGCCCGCGCGCAATTGCAGCAACATGCAGGGCGATTGCACCGGCTCGGCAAAAAAGCAGTGCACATGCGGCCCGAAGCGCTCGCGCAGGCCCAGGGTGATGCCGCCGGGCGCGCCGCCGACGCCGCAGGGCAGGTAGACGAACAGCGGGTGCCGGGCGTCCACCATCACGCCGGCGGCGTCCAGTTGCGCCTGCAACTCGCCAGCCGCGACGCTGTAGCCCAGCAGCAGCGAACGCGATTGCTCGTCGTCGACAAAATGGCACAGCGGGTCTTGGGCGGCCGCTTCGCGTCCGGCCTGCACGGCCAGCGCGTAGTCGCCTGCGTGCTCCAGCACCTCCACGCCATGCGCGCGCAGCCGCGCTTTCTTCCAGGCCTTGGCGTCGTGCGACATGTGCACGCGGGCGCGAAACCCGAGCGCCTTGGCAATCAGCCCAACGCCCATCCCCAAGTTGCCGGTCGAGCCCACCGCCACCTCATGCTGCGCAAACAGCGCGCGCGCGGGGGCGCTGGCCAGCACCGTGAGGTCGTCCCCCGCAGCCATCAACCCGTGGGCAAGCGCCAGACGCTCGGCCAGTTCCAGTATTTCGTGCGTCGCGCCGCGCGCCTTGACCGAGCCGGCAACGGGGAGCAGGTGGTCGCATTTCAACCAGAGCGCGCCGCAGGCGGCGTCCAGGCCCAGGGCGCACTGCAATTCGGCGGTGCGCACCAGAGGCGAAGCGATGCGTCCGCCGGCCTCTGCGAGCACCGGGAACACGCGCGCCAACAGGGCTGCGGCACGCTCGAAGCGCTGCTGCGCGGCGTTTATCTGGGCCTGGCCGACTTCACCGGGCGCCGGGGCCGCCTGCCAATCGGGGTTGGCCCACAAACAGGGCTCGGCTTGGCGCAGTTGCGCCTCCAGCATCTCGGCGCTGCCAGCGCCAGCGGGTGGAACGGAAGAAGCAAAGGAAGGCATGTTGCCATTGTGCCCAGTGCGCACCTTTTGCGCACCTGCCGTCGATCGAGATTGTTTCAAATACTGGAACAGTCAATTCGTGACTGAATGGTTTTAAATCGACCTCATGCGGCGTACAGTTCAATCCATCGATGAGCCGAACACACAAGGCGACTCACCGAAACCGCTCCCCAAGGGCACCGTGCCCTTCCCACAGCGGGTTTTTTAAGTCGTTTTTAAGAAAGAAACCATCATGAACACCGCACGCATTCTCTCTATCGCCGCTGTTGCCGCTTTTGCCTCTATCGGCGCCCAAGCCGGCGAATTGAACGGCAACCTCTACGGCACGGACTTTGAAGCCCACGTGCAATCCACCCGCAGCAGCACCGACGTGCGCGCCGAAGGCCAGAAGGCACTGCCCAACTTCGCCAAGGGCCCCGTGGCCGACTACGCTGCACGCACCACCAGCAATCTGGACCGCGCCGCTGTTCGTTCGGACGCCTTGGTCGCTATCCGCGCCCACCAGATCGCCACCGGCGAACGCAGCTAAACACTGCGGCAGGGCGCTAGGCGCCCTCGCTTCTAGGCCCGTACCGTGCAAACGGTGCGGGCCTTTTTTACGGGGTACTTTTGCGCTGGGCCATGCGCCCGCCCAGCACCACGCAAACCAGCGCCGCCACGATAAAGGCCGTTCCGACCCATTGCCATCCGGTCACGACTTCGCCCAGCACCAGCAGGCCGGCCGCCAATCCCACGACCGGTACGCCCAGGCTGAAAGGCGCCACCCGGTTGGCCGGGTGGCGCGTGAGCAGACGTGTCCACAGGCCGTAGCCGAGGATGGTTGCCGCCCAGCCCAGGTACGCGACCGAGCCCCAGGCCAGCCCGGGCAAAGCGCTCCAGCTACCCAGGTGGAGCCAGCGGTCAGCGTCAGGCTCCGTGACCGCCACGAGCGCAGCGAACGCCAGAATCGGCGCCGGGCAGGACCAGACGACAAAGGCAATCGGGTCGTAGCCCGGCGCCGCACGCTGTGCCAGGCGCGCAATGATGTTCGAGACCGACCAAGACGCCGCCGCGCACAGCGTGAGCGCAATGCCGATCAGCGTGGCACCGCCGGCGCTGCCCGCTTCAGGCCCAATGAAGTTCATGGCAAAGCACCCGAGCCCGACAGCCGCCAGGGCCATGCCGATCAGCAGCGGGCGGCTGGGTCGCTCGCCCAGCGCCATAAAGCCAAACAGCGCGGTGAAGAACACCTGGGTCTGCATCAGCACGCTGGCCAGCGCCGCCGTCATGCCGAGTTTGAGCGCAAAGAAACCAAAACTGAACTGTCCCACGCCCTGGAACATGCCAAATCCGACCACCCAGCGCCAACCAATGCGCGGTGGGCGCACCAGAAACACCATCGGAAGGGCGGCGGCGACGTAGCGCATGCCGCCCAGTTCAAAGGGGGTGAAGCTTTCCAGCCCCCACTTCATGGCAATGAAGTTAAGCCCCCAGAGGACGACCACGGCCAGCGCCGCCAGCAGGTCGCCCGTCCCCAGGCCCGCTGCCTCACCGGTGGGGCGGCGGCTCACTGCACCGCCTGCGCGGCGGCAATTTGCGCTTGGACCCGCTGCGCCAGGGCCATGTCGCCAGGCGTTTCGGGAATGAAATGGTCTACGGCGCGCGGCGCGCCGGCAGCGTCCAGCGCCACATAGACGGCTGCGCAGTGCAGCACCATGTGCAGCTCGCTGCCGGCCAGCGCGCCGGTGTGCACTTCAATCGCCAGGCTCATGCTGGTCTCGCCGGTGAACGCCAGGTGCGCACGCACCTCGACCAAATCGCCCGCATGCACCGGCCGCAAAAAGTGCGCGTTGCCGACAAAAGCCGTCACGCAGGCGCCCCGCGCCCAGGCCGAGGCGCAGGCAAAGCCGGCTTCGTCCACCCAGCCAAGAACGCTGCCGCCTGAGACGCGGGCGCCGGCGCCGGCGTGCGGGCTGTTGTGCGGGGCCAGAAAGCGCAAGGTGATGGAGTGCATGGGCGGGTGTGGGCGGGCGAGTTGGAGAGGCCATTATTCCCTAGAGCATCTCCGTACGTAAGCTACCAAATAAATAGCTGAAAGCGCATATCTATAAAGCGCTAGAGGCCGATTTGGCCAAATATTTCCGCAGGTAATGCCCGGTATGGCTCGCCGGGTTGGCCGCGACCTGCTCCGGCGTGCCCGTGCCCACCACGCTGCCTCCACCCGCGCCGCCCTCGGGTCCCATGTCGATGATCCAGTCGGCGGTCTTGATGACGTCCAGGTTGTGCTCGATGACGACGATGGTGTTGCCGGCGTCGCGCAGCTGGTGCAGCACCTTGAGCAGCAAATCGATGTCGGCAAAGTGCAGGCCGGTGGTGGGCTCGTCCAGGATGTAGAGGGTGCGGCCGGTGTCGCGTTTGCTGAGCTCTTGCGCGAGCTTGACGCGCTGCGCCTCGCCGCCCGAGAGCGTGGTGGCGCTTTGCCCCAGGCGCAGGTACGACAGGCCGACGTCGAGCAGGGTCTGCAGCTTGCGGGCTATTGAAGGCACGTCCTTGAAGAAGGCGTAGGCGTCTTCCACCGTCAGCTCCAGGATGCCCGCGATGTTGCGGCCCTTCCATTGCACTTCCAGCGATTCGCGGTTGTAGCGTTGGCCGTGGCAGATGTCGCAAGGCACGTAGACATCTGGCAGAAAGTGCATTTCCACCTTCACCACGCCGTCGCCCTGGCAGGCCTCACAGCGCCCGCCCGCCACGTTGAAGCTGAAGCGCCCTGGGCCGTAGCCGCGCTCCTTGGCGAGGTTGGTTTCCGCCATCAGTTCACGGATGGGCGTGAACAGGCCGGTGTAGGTGGCCGGGTTGCTGCGCGGCGTGCGGCCAATGGGGCTTTGGTCGACGTTGATGACCTTGTCGAAATACTCGATGCCTTCAATGGCTTCGTGTGCCGCCGGCTCCTCGTGCGCGCGGTAGAGCTGGTGGGCCACGGCGGTGTACAGCGTGTCGTTCACCAGCGTGCTTTTGCCTGAGCCAGAAACGCCCGTTACGCAGGTGAACAGGCCGACCGGAAAATCGACGCTCACGTCTTTGAGGTTGTGACCGCTCGCCCCGACCACGCGCAGCGCCTGCACGGCGCCCTGGCGGGCCACATGCTCGGCAAGGCGTGCAGCGCGGCGTTCGCCGGCTTCGGTGACGGGGAAACGCGATTTGCCCTTGGGCGCGGCAGGGGCCTCCTGTTTCACCACCGGCAGCCAGGGCGTGCGCCGCGCCGGGACGGCGATGCGGCGCGTGCCCGCCAGGTACTGGCCGGTGAGCGAATCGGGGTTGGCGCGCACTTCGTCGTAGGTGCCCTGGGCCATCACGCGGCCACCGTGTACGCCAGCGCCGGGGCCCATGTCCACCACTTGGTCGGCGGCGCGCATCATGTCTTCGTCGTGCTCGACGACGATCACGCTGTTGCCGATGTCGCGCAGGTGTTTGAGCGTGGCGATCAGCCGGTCGTTGTCGCGTTGGTGCAGGCCGATGCTGGGCTCGTCGAGCACGTACATCACGCCCGTCAGGCCCGAGCCGATCTGGCTGGCCAGGCGGATGCGCTGCGCTTCGCCGCCCGAGAGCGTCTCGGCACTGCGGTCCAGGCTCAGGTAGTTCAGGCCCACGTCGTTCAGAAACTGCAGGCGGGTGGCGATTTCGCGCACCACTTTGTCGGCAATGTCGGCCTTCGAACCGCTGAGCCGCAGAGCGGCAAACCAGGCGTGGGAAGCAGACAGCGTGGCGCGGCTCACCTCCCAGATGGCGCGGGCCTGCTCGCCTTCGCCGATTTTCACGAAGCGTGCCTCGCGGCGCAGGCGTGTGCCGTGGCAGTCGGGACAGGGCTGCGACTGGCGGTAGCGGGCCAGGTCCTCGCGCACCGCACTGGAATCGGTCTCGCGGTAGCGCCGCGTCATATTGGGCAGGATCCCTTCGAAGGGGTGCTCGCGCAGCACCGGCTTGCCCTTGGATGCGCCACTGTCAACAAGGTAGCGAAACACAATCTGCTCGTCACCCGAACCGTGCAGCACCACCTGCTGCACCTGGGGCGGCAAGGTCTCGAACGGCGTGTCCACGTCAAAGTGGTAGTGCTCGCCCAGGCTTTGCAGCATGGCAAAGTAGTAGGCGTTGCGCCGGTCCCAGCCCTTGATGGCGCCGCTGGCCAGGCTGAGCGTGGGAAAGGCCACCACGCGCGCCGGGTCGAACACCTCGCTGTGGCCCAGGCCGTCGCAGGTGGGGCAGGCCCCCATGGGCGAGTTGAAGGAAAACAGGCGTGGTTCCAGCTCGGGCAGCGAATAGCTGCACACCGGGCAGGAGAATTTCGCGCTGAACGCGTGCTCGCCTTCACCGTCCGTGTTGCTGTCCATCTCCAGCGCCAGCACGCGGCCATTGGTCTCGCCCGCGCTGGCGCCCACGCGCAGCGCCGCTTCGATGCTCTCGGCCAGGCGCTGCTGGGCGTCCGGGCGCACCTTGAGGCGGTCGATGACGACGTCGATATCGTGCTTCTCGGTCTTTTTCAGCTGTGGCAGGTTTTCGGCCTCCAGCACCTGGCCATCGACGCGAAAGCGCACATAGCCCAGCGCCTGCATCTGCGCGAACAGCTCGGTGAATTCCCCCTTCTTCTCGCGTGCCACGGGCGCCAGCAGCATCAAGCGCGTATCAAGCGGCAGCGCCAGCACCGCATCGACCATTTGGCTCACCGTCTGCGATTGCAGTGGCAGGCCATGCTCGGGGCAGTACGGCGTGCCGGCGCGGGCGTACAGCAGGCGCAGGTAATCGTGAATCTCGGTCACCGTGCCCACCGTGGAGCGCGGGTTGTGGCTGGTGGCCTTCTGCTCGATGGCAATGGCGGGCGAGAGGCCTTCAATCAAATCGACATCGGGCTTGTCCAGTCGCCCGAGAAACTGCCGCGCATAGGCAGAGAGGCTCTCCACATAGCGCCGCTGGCCCTCGGCGTACAGCGTGTCGAACGCCAGGCTCGACTTGCCGGAGCCCGACAGCCCGGTGATGACCACCAACTGGTTGCGCGGCAGGTCGAGGTCGATGTTTTTGAGGTTGTGCGTGCGCGCGCCGCGGATGCTGATGCGCTGCTCGCGCAGGGCGCGGGCAAGGTGGGGGCCGTCGGTGGAAGCTTCAGGGGAGACGGGATCTGGCATCAGCGGGTGAAAAAAGTCGAACCCGCGATGATAGGCCCGCCTTTGCGGATCGCGCCCCACCGAGCCATCCCCGCTGATGCTGGACCCTGAGAAACAGGCAATGGCACTAGGGAAAACCCATTGTTCACAAAGATTTGCGGTTCCATTAGCATCAAGCTCCGGTGTACCAGGGCAGTGGCCGCCGCCGGGCATGCCGCCACACTCCCTACCCCACCATGCCTGCGCACCGCACCCTGCCCGATCCTCTGGCGTTGCGCTCCATCCAGCCTGGGGACGAAGAGGTATTGCACACCATATTCGCCGCCACTCGCGAGGCCGAGCGCCAGCAGTTTGGCTGGAGCGCGCCCGAGTGGGATGCCTTCACCCGCCAGCAATTCGCTGCCCAGCACGCCCAGTACATGCACGGCTACGCCAACCCTACGTTCAGCATCGTGCTGCGCGGCGGGGAGGGCGGCGGGCCAGCACAGATAGCCGGCCGCCTGTATGTGGACCGCACCCCCGCGGAAATCCGCATCATCGACATCGCCTTACTGCCCGCGCACCGGCGCCAGGGACTGGGCGGGCGCCTGCTGCGCGCGTTGGCCGATGAGTCCGACGCCTGCGGCGCCCCCCTGGGCCTGCACGTTGAGAAGAACAACCCCATCCTCAGCGCCTATGAACGCCTGGGCTTTCAGGTGCGGGACGACCGGGGCGTTTACCTTTACTTGCAACGCCCGCCCGTGCAACCGCCGGGTATGGAGGATTTGGCCGCCGAAACGGGAACGGACTTTCAGCTCAGCCAGCCCGGCGGCGACGGCAGTCTTTTGGCCACGCTGCGCTTGCAAGAGGCCACGCACCGCCAGGGTGCGCACGGCCTTGGCTGCTCGCTGCGCTTCACGGGCCCGGACCTAGGCCGCCCCGCGCACGCCACCTACACCCTGGCCCACCCACGCCTGGGGCGCTTTCCGTTATTCCTTGGCCCCGTGATGGACGGTGCGGCCGGGGACATGTGTTACCAGGCCATCGTCACGCGCCTGACCCCGCCGCCTACAAAGGAGCCCATCCCATGAGCGAAGCCTACATCGGAGAAATCCGCATGTTCGGGGGCAATTACGCCCCTCAAAACTGGGCGCCGTGCGACGGCCGCCTGCTGTCCATCGCCGAAAATGACGTCCTTTACGCCCTGCTGGGCACCACGTACGGCGGCGACGGCGTCAGCACCTTTGGTCTGCCCGACCTGCGCGGGCGCCTGCCCATCGGCATGGGTCAGGGGCCTGGCCTGAGCCCGCGCGTGCAGGGCCAGTTAATGGGCGTGGAAAACGTCACCCTCACCGTGGCGCAAACCCCTGCGCACACCCACACCTTCGCGGCGGGCGGCGCGTCCAGCAGCGCCAGCCCGCAAAACTTGGTGCCGGCGGCGGCTACCGGCTTGAGCTTCTACGCAAGTGCCCCCACCCCCTCGGCCTGGCTGGCCCCCGGCACGGTGGAAACCGTGGGCGGCGGGCAGCCGCACGGCAACGTCATGCCCTCGCTGGCGGTGGGTTTCATCATCGCCCTGGCGGGCATCTTCCCTTCCCAGGGCTGAACAGGAGCAGACCATGGATCCCTTTCTCGGTGAAACCCGCGCCTTCGCCTTCGGCATCACCCCCAAGGGCTGGGCGCCGTGCGACGGTCGCCTGCTGTCCGTGCAGCAGAACCAGGCCCTTTTCTCCTTGCTGGGCGTCGCCTACGGCGGTAACGGCACCACCAACTTCGCCCTGCCCGACCTGCGCGGGCGCGCCCCGTTGGGCTACGGCAGTTCGGTCGCCATCGGCGCCCAGAGCGGCAGTGAAACCGCCACGCTGACCGCTGCCGAAGTGCCTGCGCACACCCACGCCGTCTACGCCAGCACCGCCGCCGCCAGCACCGCCGCGCCCAGCACAGCATCGCTGGCCACCCTGCCAGCAAGTGTCTCGGCCTATGCCGTGCCCAACGGCAGCGCCGCGTTGGCCGCCGGCGCCGTGGCAACCAGCGGCGCCAACCAGGCGCACGAGAACATGCAGCCCTCGCTGGCCGTCAACTGGTGCATTGCCACCAGCGGCATTTTTCCATCCCGCAGCTGAAACAGGCAAGGAGACCCCATGGCAGACCCCTTTATCGGAGAAATCCGCGCCTTCGGCTTCAACTTCGCGCCCGTGAACTGGGCCATGTGCCAAGGCCAGCTCATGCCCTTGCAGCAGAATCCGGCGCTTTTTTCCATCATCGGCACCCAGTTTGGCGGCAACGGCACGAGCAACTTCGGCCTGCCCAACCTGCAAGGCCAGGCCCCCATGGGCGCGGGCGCCGGCCCCGGTCTCACGCCGCGCACCGTGGGCGAGGCCGTGGGTGAAGCTGCTGTCGCCCTGCTGCCCACCGACATGCCGCCGCACAACCACGCCATTGCCGTGCAGACGGCGAACGCCACCGCGGCCATTCCCGGCGGCAATGTGCTGGCGCAGAGCGTGAACGGTAGCGGCCCACGCGCACCGCAGGTATTCGCCTACGCCCCCGGAGCGCCCACCGTGCCCCAGGGCGCGCTGGCCGCCAACGCCCTGGCCCCGTTCAGTGGCGGCAGCCAGCCGCACAGCAACTTGCAGCCCAATCTGGCGCTGAACTTCTGTATTTGCCTGAACGGGGAATTCCCCGCCAGACCCTGACCGCTGTGCCCTGGTTTTGCATCAAATAGGCTGCTAGCGCTTATGTACAAAGCGCTGGCAGCTATGTTTTTGAATGATGATCGCCATGTTGCCTAACACGCCCCCCTCTCCCCATACGCATCAGCGCAAAGCCGCAGCCACCTTTGTGCGCCTGTGGTTCGCGTGGTGCATGGCGCTGCTGCTGGCGCTGGCCCTGCCCGCGCAGGCCGCCATCACAGGTGGAACGATCACATTCGGCACGGGGCATAACGAAGTGGATCCGATTGGCACCTTCAATGGCATCGACTTTTTGGGCACTAACTTCGGTGCCAACGGCTGGCTCTATGCCACACCAAGCGGGCTTTTGAGTGGTTTCCCTGGCGCGACGGGCGACGCCGCGCAGCCAGCCGCCGACGCGTCAGGCGGCCCCGGCCCGGGCCAGCCAACGATTGCGAACTTTCAGGCAGCAACGCCAGGCGACCGCTTTAGTATCAAGAGCGTCAAGATATTCAACTTTGTCAATGGGATCACCTTCAACTCCAAGATCACGGTCACAGGCTATCGGGGGGGTACGCCCGTAGGCTCCTTTGACCTGGCGGTTGTCGCCGACCCGTCAAACTTTCAATCCTTCACCTTCAACCCGACCCAGTTGGCCAGCGTAGTCGACGTGGACAAGGTGAGCTTCCTGTCTGACCAGAACTGGACCTTCGGTATCGATGACCTGGTGGTCGAGCCCTACCCCATAGCCCCCACGGTGACGGGCGTGTCGCCCGCCAGCGGCCTAGCGGCAGGCAGTACCAGCGTGACCCTCACCGGCACCGGCTTCAAGGCTGGCCTGGGCGTGACGGCAGTGAACTTTGGCGGCACGGCCGCGACGGCCTTTACCGTGAACAGCGACACCCAGATCACCGCCACCAGCCCGGTGGGTACGGGCACGGTGCACGTGACGGCGACTGGTTCCGGCGCCACCAGCAGCACCAGTGCGGCTGATCAGTTCACTTATGTGGCCGCACCCACGGTGACGGGCATTGCGCCCACGGCCGGCCCCACTGGGGGCGGCACCTCGGTCACCATTACGGGCACCGACTTCACGGGCACCACGGCGGTGACGTTTGGCGCCACGGCGGCCACGGGCTTCACCGTCAACAGCGCCACGTCCATCACCGCCACCGCCCCTGCGGGCAGCGCAGGCACGGTGGACGTGAGGGTGACCACACCCGGCGGCACCAGCGCCACCGGCGCGAGCGATCAGTACACCTATGTGGCTGCGCCCACGGTGACAGGCATTGCGCCCACGGCCGGTCCCACGGGGGGCGGCACCTCGGTCACCATTACGGGCACCAACTTCACGGGCGCCACGGCGGTGACGTTTGGCGCCACGGCGGCCACGGGCTTCACCGTCAACAGCGCCACGTCCATCACCGCCACCGCGCCGGCGGGCAGCGCAGGCACGGTGGACGCGCGGGTGACCACGCCCGGCGGCACCAGCAGTACCAGCGCGAGCGATCAGTACACCTATGTGGCTGGGCCCACGGTGACAGGCATTGCACCCACGGCCGGCCCCACGGGGGGCGGCACCTCGGTCACCATCACCGGTACGGGTTTTGCGGCTGCTGCGTCCACCGGAGCCGTGCACTTTGGCGCCACCGTGACCACCTATACCGTCAATAGCAACACCCAGATCACGGCCACTGCGCCGGCGGGCAGTGCGGGCACGGTGGATGTCACGGTGATCACGCCCGGCGGCACCAGCAGCACCAGTGCAGCTGATCAGTACACCTATGTGGCTGCGCCCACGGTGACAGGCATTGCGCCCACGGCCGGCCCCACGGGGGGCGGCACCTCGGTCACCATTACGGGCACCGACTTCACAGGCACCACGGCGGTGACGTTTGGCGCCACGGCGGCCACGGGCTTCACCGTCAACAGCGCCACGTCCATCACCGCCACCGCGCCGGCGGGCAGCGCAGGCACGGTGGACGTGCGGGTGACCACGCCCGGCGGCACCAGCAGTACCGGCGCGAGCGATCAGTACACCTATGTGGCTGCGCCCACGGTGACGGGCATTGCGCCCACGGCCGGTCCCACGGGGGGCGGCACCTCGGTCACCATTACGGGCACCAACTTCACGGGCACCACGGCGGTGACGTTTGGCGCCACGGCGGCCACGGGCTTCACCGTCAACAGCGCCACGTCCATCACCGCCACCGCGCCGGCGGGCAGCGCAGGCACGGTGGACGTGCGGGTGACCACTCCCATCGGCACCAGCAGCACCAGTGCGGCTGACCAGTACACCTATATGGCCGCACCCACGGTAACCAGCATTTCGCCCGCAGCCGGCCCGCTGGCGGGCAGCACCGTCGTCACCATCACCGGCACCAACCTGACGGGGGCCACGGGCGTGGCGTTTGGCGGTGGGGCGGCCACGGGCGTGACCGTCGTCAACGCCACGACCATCACTGCCACCGCACCAGCAGGCACGGGTACGGTGCACGTGCAGGTCACCACGGTGGGCGGCACCAGTGCCGCCGGCACGCCGGACCAGTTCACCTACGCGGCCGCGCCGACGGTGACGGCTATTTCCCCTATTACGGGCCCTACGGCGGGCGGTACTGTGGTCACCATCACGGGTACCCACTTTACCGGTGCCACGGGGGTGAAGTTCGGCGCCACGGCGGCCACGGGAGTTACCGTGGTCAGCGACACGTCCATCACTGCCACCTCCCCGGCAGGTAGCGCGGGCACGGTGGATGTGCAGGTCACCACGCCGGGCGGCACCAGCAGTACCAGTGCGAGTGATCAGTACACCTATGTGGCGGTGCCTACGGTGACCACCCTTTCGCCCGCGATAGGTCCTGCGGCGGGCGGCACCGTGGTCACCATCACCGGCACCAACCTCACGGGGGCCACGGGCGTGGCGTTTGGCGGTGGGGCCGCCACGGGGGTCACCGTGGTCAACGCCACGACCGTTACTGCCACCGCACCGGCGGGTAGCGCAGGAACGGTGGATGTGGTGGTCACCACGCCCGGTGGCACCAGCGCCACCGGCGCGAGCGATCAGTACACCTATGTGGCTGCGCCCACGGCGACGGGCATTGCGCCCACGGCCGGCCCCACGGGGGGCGGCACCTCGGTCACCATTACGGGCACCGACTTCACAGGCACCACGGCGGTGACGTTTGGCGCCACGGCGGCCACGGGCTTCACCGTCAACAGCGCCACGTCCATCACGGCCACCGCCCCGGCGGGCAGCGCAGGCACGGTGGACGTGCGGGTGACCACACCCGGCGGCACCAGCAGCACCAGTGCAACTGACCAGTTCAGCTACGCATCGCTGGCCAGCCTGCAAACGGCTACGGGTTCAGGCACCACGCTGACAATCAGCAACCCCGGCCCCACCTGCATACTGACCCTTGCGCAATTCACCAGCCCTTCCGCGTTGCCGACCCCACAAAGGCAGACACTGCCCGTGGGCTACACCTACCCGTTCGTCGCCGTGGATTTCACTGCCGAGCAGTGCATCCCGGGCAGCAACCTGGCGGTGACGCTTACCTTCCCGGGCCCGGTACCCGCCAATGTCGTGCTGATGAAGTACGACGCCGCCGCCACCCCGCCATGGCAGAGCTTCACGCCCACCTCGATCAGCGGCAACCAGGTGACTTATACGATCACCGACGATGGCGCCCTGGACGCGGACAAGACCGCAGGCCGCTTCACAGACCCTGTGATTTTGGCGGTGCCGGCGCCAGTCGGGGTGGCGGCGATTCCCACGCTAAGCCCGTGGGGCTTGGCGCTGCTGTCGCTGCTGGCGGGGTTGGCGGGGTTGGCGGGGTTGGCGGGGTTGGCGGGAGCCGTTACCTTGGTGCATAAACGCTATTATAAAAGTAGCATTTAGCACCTGCTGCGTGCAGGCCTCAGGCCAATTTACTTGATTGGATTCATTCCTTGGACAGCCGAGAAATTCATTGAGGGCGAGTTTGGATTTTTGAGCGTCTGCTTTTGCCAAGGGCGGAGGCCGGGGGTGCGTCTGGCAACGCAGTCGCTTTCTTTCGCGTCGCCAAAAGAAAGTCACCAAAGAAAGGGCGACCCCACTGCCGGACTGTGGGAGTACCTGGGCGCCTGTTTGCGTCTACGGCCAGCCACCGTGCCGCGGTCAGGGTTTGTCCCCCGCGCGGTGGGCGATTGGCGCACAATGCACGTTTTTTCAGCCTTCGCCGGCCCTTTCAGGCTGGCCTGCACCGCGTGTCCGAGTCCATCGCTTCTGCTCGCCCCATCCCCTCTTCGATTCCCGATCCCGCCCACCGCATGACCGCGCTGGAGCGACGCTCCAGCGTCAGCCTGGCGCTGATCTTCGCGCTGCGCATGCTGGGCCTCTTCCTGGTGCTGCCGGTGTTTGCGCTTGAAGCGCGCAAGTACCCCGGTGGCGACGACCCGGCGCTGGTCGGCCTGGCCATGGGTATTTATGGTCTGACGCAGGCCTTTTTGCAGCTCCCGCTGGGCCTGGCGTCTGACCGGCTGGGGCGCAAGCGTGTCATCGTGGCGGGCCTGCTGGTCTTTGCTGCTGGCAGCTTGGTGGCGGCGCTGGCCGGCTCCATCACGGGCCTTTTGGTAGGCCGTGCGCTGCAGGGCGCGGGCGCCGTGTCGGCGGCGGTGACCGCCCTGCTCGCCGACCAGACGCGCGACGGCGTGCGCACCAAGGCCATGGCGCTGGTGGGTGGCAGCATCGGCCTCATGTTTGCCGTGGCGCTGGTGGCGGCGCCGGCGTTGGCGGCCCACATTGGCTTGTCGGGGCTGTTTGGCCTGACCTGTGCGCTGGCACTGGGCGGCGTTGCCGTGGTGCTGTGGTGGGTACCGGCCGAGCCCGCCCAGCATGCCAATGCGCCGCGCGGGCGGCTGCTGGACGTCTGGAAGCATGCCGACTTGCTGCGCCTGAACCTGAGCGTGTTCGTGCTGCACAGCGTGCAATTGGCCATGTGGGTCGCCGTGCCGGCCATGCTGGTGCAGGCGGGCCTGCCCAAGGCGGCGCACTGGCACATTTACTTGCCGGCGGTGGTGCTCTCGTTTGTTGCCATGGGCGGATTGTTTGCACTCGAGCGGCGCGGTCACTTGCGCGCGGCCTTGCTGGCGGCGATTGCCATGGTGCTGGTGGTGCAGGTGGGCCTGGGCCTGCTTGCGGCCACCGAGACCGCGCCGACGCTGTGGGTGCTGGGGGCGGTGCTGTTTGTGTTTTTCTGTGGCTTCAATGCGCTGGAGGCCAGCCAGCCCAGCCTGGTCTCGCGCATGGCGCCAGCGTCGCTGCGCGGTGCGGCGCTGGGCACTTACAACACCCTGCAGTCGCTCGGCCTGTTTGCCGGCGGCGCCTTGGGCGGTGCACTGGTCAAGTGGGCCGGCGTGCCGACGCTGTTTGGTGTGACCAGCGTACTGTGTGTGCTGTGGCTGGCGCTGAGTTGGGGCTTGCGGCCGGTGGGGCGCAGCAGCGGCGGGCACTGAGACGCCCGCTGCGGGTGAAGGACTCAGTGCGGCGGCGCATCGGCAGCCGGCGCAGAGGGGTCTGGCGCTGCCGGTGCCTTCAGCACCGCCACCATGTGGGCCGCCAGCGTTTCGTACAGCGGCTTGGCGATCAGGCGCGAGATCAGGCTGGACAACATGGCGGCGGCCATGAGGCTCAGCACCAGAGCGTGGCCGTCGATCATCTCCATCACGATGATGAAGGCCGTCAGCGGTGCTTGCGTGACCGCCGCGAGGAATGCCGCCATGCCCATGGCAATGAGTGCTGGCGCAATGTCGGCGCCCATCAACAGCGAAACGTTGTGCCCTACGCCGGCACCAATCGACAGCGAAGGCGCAAAAATACCGCCCGGTACGCCGCACCAGGCGGTCAGCCAGGTGGCAATGAACTTGAGCGTGACATAGAACGCCGGAACGTCGGCGTGCCCGGCGAGCATGTGCTGCACTGCCTCGGAGCCGGCGCCAAATGTGGCGCCGCCGGTGGCCAGCCCCATCAACGCGATCATCAGGCCGCCCGCCGCTGCAAACCGCACCGGAAAGCGCGCGCGCAGCACGTTCAGGCGTTCCGGTGCTCCGGTCAGGGAGGTTGCCATCACCTTGGCAAACAGGCCGCCCAGTGCTCCGCAGACGAGCACCACCATCAGGCCGGGGGCCAGCGCGCTCCAATCCAGTGGTGGCACCACGATGACGCCGTAGTAGCTGTGGTTGCCATAGAAAGAGACGCCCATCAGACCGGCCAGCACGATGCCGGTGATGATCAGGCCGCTGCTGCGCGATTCGAGCTTGCGCGAGAGTTCCTCAATGGCGAATAGCACGCCAGCCAGCGGCGCATTGAAGGCTGCGGCGATCCCGGCAGCGCCCCCGGCTACCAGAAGAGCATGGTCGCTGATGCCCGAATGCGGCCCTAGCCAACGCCTTGCATGGCGCATGACGCCGGCGGCGATTTGCACCGAAGGCCCTTCTTTGCCGACTGACATGCCGGCCAGGAATCCGGCACTTCCCAGCACCAGCTTGGCCAGCGTGAGGCGCAGCGACACGAAAATGGAACGCTCGGCTTCGGCAACTGCCGGGTCCAGTGCAGCGATCACCTGCGGTATGCCCGAACCCGCCGTGGTGGGCGCAAAACGGCGTGTCGCCCAGACAATCGCCGCCGACCAGGTGGGAATCCACACCAGCACGGCCCATCCACCCTGCCAGTGGTACACCCGCTGGAAATACGCGAAGGCCTGGTTGGTCAGAAAGGTAAATGCCACGACGCTCAGGCCAGCGATAACGGCGTAGGCGAGTACCACGGTGCGGTCCAGCCACAGCCGGCCGCTGGAGAACTCGCGGCGCAGGTTTTGCAGAATGTCGGGCTGATGGTGGTGCATGGCAGAGAGTGGCGGCGATCCTGCCAACGGGCTACACGCCGCCTTTGACTTTGATTGTGGCACGCATGCCCTCGCCGGACGGCTTGCGGCACAATGTCGGGCCCTACCAGCGCTGGCCGCAGCGCATGTTTCCATCTCCCCAATTCCTGCAGGTCCCACCATGGCATCCGTGAACAAAGTCATCATCGTCGGCAACCTGGGCCGCGATCCCGAAATGCGCACCTTTCCCAGTGGCGACCAGGTGGCCAATGTCACCGTGGCCACCACCGACAAGTGGAAAGACAAGCAGAGTGGTGAGATGCGCGAAGCCACCGAATGGCACCGCGTGGTGTTCAATGGTCGTCTGGCGGAGATTGCCGGCCAGTACCTGCGCAAAGGCTCGCAGGTCTATGTGGAAGGGAGTCTGCGCACGCGCAAATGGACCGACCAGGCTGGTGTGGAAAAGTACAGCACCGAAATCCGCGCTGACCAGATGCAGATGTTGGGAAGCCGCCAAGGCATGGGCGGACAAGGCGGCGGTGGCCAGCAAGGTGGTGGCTACGACGATGGCGGTTACGGCGGCGAGCCGGGCGGTGGCTTTGACCAGGCCCCCCGCCGCGCCGCGCCTCCGGCCCAGCGCCCTGCAGCGCCTGCACCTCGTCCTGCCCCCCCAGCACCAGCCCCAGCGCCGCGTGCGGCCTCGGGGTTCGACGATATGGATGACGATATTCCGTTTTGAGACCGGGCAAAGCCAATTCCTGTGGATTGAAGCCAGCCTCCCTACTGGGGAAAGCGGGGTTCAGCTAGACCCGATTGCCGATGGCGATGCCCCTGGCGTTTTCAGTTCCCGCAACCGGCGGTAGAGTGAACGCTCGCTGATCCCCAGTTGGGAGGCCAGTTCGGCTCGACTGCCGTGGTGGCGTGCCAGGGCTTGGCGCAGTGCGTTGTCGTGCAGGGGCTGCGTCGGCACCGGCATTCTTGCTGGCGCGCAATCGGCTGGCGCCAGCGCCTTGGGCGAGCGCAGGCCCGTGTCCAGCGCGAGCTGCACATGCTCGATCTCGATGCAGTTGCCATCACACAGCAGCGTGGTGCGCTCCAGGAGGTTGCGCAGTTCGCGCACATTGCCGGGAAAGGGCTGGCGCTCCAACAGCGCAAGGGCGGCCGGGCTGACGGAAAACTGCCGCGGTGCGGCCACCCGCGCGAGCAGTGCCGGAACCAGCAGCGCGATGTCGCCCGTGCGCTCGCGCAGCGGCGGCAGTGCAATGGGGAAGGTGCTGAGCCGGTAGTACAGGTCTTCGCGGAACCGCCGCTCGTCGACCATGGCGGCCAGATCGCGGTGCGTGGCCGAGACCACGCGGATGTCGGCATGCCGCAGCTCGGTACTGCCTACGCGGCGGTAGGTGCCGGTCTCCAGCAGGCGCAGGAGCTTGACCTGCATGGCCAGCGGGATGTCGCCCACTTCATCGATCAACAGCGTGCCGCCGTTGGCTGCTTCGACCAGCCCGTCGCGGGCATGGGTCGCGCCTGTGAAAGCACCACGTTCGTGGCCAAACAATTCGGATTCGAATAGCGTCTCGGGAAGACTTGCGCAGTCCACGGCGACCAGGGCATGTCCGGCGCGGTTGCTCGCCTCATGCACGGCACGCGCCACCAGCTCCTTGCCGGTACCCGATTCGCCCAGCAGCAGTACGTTGGCGCTGGAGGGCGCGACACGCGCCACCAGTGCCAGCATGCGTTGGAACGCCCCGGAGCGGCCTATCAACGCAGCCGCTTCTGGCTGCGCCCCGGCCATTCGCAGCGACTCCATCTTCTCGACGAAGAAGCCCGGCCCGCCTTGCGGCCCGGGCAGAGGCGATAGCTCGATGTTGACATACGCCTCGCCGCGTGGCGTATGGTGCAGGTGCAAGACGCGTTCGCGCTGGCCCGAGTGCAGGGACTGCGCGAGGGGGCACGATTCGCCTGCCTGGTCGCAAGGCACGGCGAAATGGTGGGACACCTCATGGCAGGTCCGGCCCACCACGCTGCCCTGTGCGCTGAACTGCCGGCGGTAGGCGGCGTTGGCCGCAAGAATGCGGTACTGTGTGTCCAGCAGGATATGCGGCTCTGGAAGGCCTTCAAGGAACGCGGTGAGTTCGGGCAAGGGGTGCATGGCAGCGGTTCCGGTCGTACTGCCATATGGCAGCGTGTGCAGCTGCCATTTTCTGCCAGTTTGGCAGTTGCGCCTACGAAGAGGCGGACGCAGATGCTTGCGCAAGGTTTTAGATCTTTGATTTTCAAAGGGTTTTTTGTGCCAGAAGATTGGCACGAATCTTGTTTCCATTGTGTCCTTGCACCCCTACCGCACCATGCAATTTCACGACCGATCCCTGATCCGCAAATTGGCCGTTGTGCTGGTGGTCAAGGTGCTTGTGCTGACCGGCCTGTGGTGGGGGGTCGTGCGCGAACAGCGTTTGCCGGTTGATGCGCAGGATGTCGCCGCGCAGTTGCTGGGGGTTGCGCCCGCCCCGATTTCAAAATCCGTTCAGGAGTAGCCCCGTGATCTCAGAACAACTGGTGGATCTGTCCCGGCTGCAATTTGCCGCCACGGCTCTGTACCACTTCCTTTTCGTGCCGCTGACGATTGGCATGGTATGGCTGCTGGTCATCATGGAGAGCGTCTATGTGATGACCGGCAACGTGATCTGGAAGGACATGACGCGTTTCTGGGGCAAGTTGTTCGGCATCAACTTTGCGCTGGGGGTGACCACCGGCATCACGCTCGAATTCCAGTTTGGCACCAACTGGGCCTACTACTCGCACTATGTGGGCGACATCTTCGGCGCCCCCTTGGCCATTGAAGGCCTGATGGCCTTCTTCCTCGAATCGACCATGATCGGCCTGTTCTTCTTTGGCTGGGATCGGCTCTCGCGCACGCAGCACCTGATGGTGACCGTGCTGATGGCGGTGGGTACCAATCTGTCGGCGCTGTGGATCCTGATCGCCAATGGCTGGATGCAGAACCCGGTGGGCGCCGAGTTCAGCTACCAGACCATGCGCATGGAGATGACCGACTTCTGGGCCGTGCTGTTCAACCCCGTTGCGCAGGCCAAGTTCGTGCACACCGTCTCGGCGGGCTATGTGACGGGGGCGATGTTCGTGCTGTCCATCTCGTCCTGGTACCTGCTCAGGGGCCGCGACATTGAATTTGCCAAGCGCAGCTTTCGCGTGGCGGCGGCGTTTGGCCTGGCCAGCGTGTGCTCGGTGATTGTGCTGGGTGACGAGTCGGGCTACACGGTGGGCGAGGCCCAGCAGACCAAGATGGCGGCGCTTGAAGCCATGTGGGAAACCAAGCCCGCACCAGCGGGCCTGACGCTGGTGGCCGGTATCGACGAAGCGGCGCAGAAGAACGACTGGGAAATCGAAATCCCCTGGGTGATGGGCCTGATCGGCACGCGTTCGACGACCCAGCAGATTCCAGGTATCCACGACATCAAGGCGAAGAACCGCGAGCGTATCGAGCGTGGCATCCACGCCGTGGCAGCCCTGGAAGCGTTGCGCAAGAACCCGGGCGATGCGGCGGCCAAGGCCCGCTTCGAGCAAGACAAGGCGGATTTGGGCTTTGGTCTGCTGCTGAAAAAGTATGTCGCCGATGTCCGGGAGGCCACGCCCGAGATCATCCAGAAGGCGGTGGACAGCACGGTGCCGCGCGTCACCCCGATGTTCTGGAGCTTTCGCGTCATGGTGGGGCTGGGCTTTCTGATGCTGGCGCTGTTTGGCCTGGCGTTCTGGAGCACGCTCAGAACGGGCTTCGGCCCGCCGCGCTGGCTGCTGCGCGGGGCGCTGATCATGCTGCCCGCGCCCTGGATTTCCTGCGAGCTAGGCTGGTTCGTCGCCGAATATGGCCGCCAGCCCTGGACGATCTACGGCGTATTGCCGACCCATCTGAGTGTTTCGACCCTGAGTCTGAACAGTCTCTACGGCTCGCTGGCCGGCTTCATCGGCTTCTACACCGTGCTGCTGGTCGTCGAGATATTTCTCATGGTCAAGTTCGCCCGCATGGGCCCGGGCAGCCTGGGTACCGGCCGCTACCAGCAAGAACCCATCCACGCCTGAGGAGGAAACCATGAACCCGCGCTCCCATCTTCGTTCGCAGCCCTCCGAGAGAGTGCAAGCCGCCCTCGGGATGGCTTGGCAGGAGTCTTGACCATGTTTGACTACGGAACCCTCAAAATCATCTGGTGGCTGCTGGTGGGCGTGCTGCTGGTGGGCTTTGCCATCATGGACGGCCACGACATGGGCGTCGGCACGCTGCTGCCTTTTGTGGGCCGCAGCGATATCGAGCGGCGCACCGTGATCAACACCGTCGGTGCCCACTGGGAGGGCAACCAGGTCTGGTTCGTCACAGCGGGCGGGGCCCTCTTTGCGGCTTGGCCGCTGGTCTATGCCACCGCCTTCAGTGGTTTTTATTGGGCCATGATGGCCGCGTTGTGGGCCCTGTTTTTCCGCCCTGTGGGCTTCACCTACCGCAGCAAGATCCAGAACACCACCTGGCGAAGCACCTGGGATTGGGGCTTGTTCGTTGGCGGCTTCGTTCCTCCGGTGATTTTTGGCGTGGCTTTTGGCAACCTGCTCCAGGGAGTGCCGTTCCAGTTCGATCCCCTGCTGGTCTCCACCTACACCGGGAATTTTTGGCAACTGCTCAACCCGTTTGCCCTGCTCGTGGGCGTGGTCAGCAGCGCCATGCTCACCCTCCAAGGCGGGGCCTATCTGGCGCATCGCACCGAAGGTGTAATCCAGGCACGTGCGGTCAAGGCTGCGGGCGGCGCAGCGCTGGTGATGGTGGCCGGCTTTGTGGCCGCCGGTGTCTGGCTGCAATGGATTCCGGGCTTTCGCATCAGCTCGGTGGTCGATCCGTCCGCCCTGCCCAACCCCCTGGGCAAGACGGTGGTGCTTGAGACGGGCGCCTGGATGGCCAACTACGCCATACAGCCGCTGCTGTGGCTGCTGCCGGCCCTGGGCATCGTGGGCGCCCTGGCTGCGGCCGGGCTGTTGCGGGCGCGCCGCACGCTGACCGCCTTTGTCGCATCGTCGCTGGCGATCGTGGGCGTGATCGGTACGGCGGGCGCCTCGATGTTTCCCTTTGTCATGCCCTCGAGCACCATGCCCGCCGCCAGCCTCACCGTGTGGGACAGCGTTTCCAGCCACCTCACGCTGGGCATCATGTTCTGGGCCACCCTGATCCTCATGCCGCTGATCGTGCTCTACACCTCATGGGCCTACAGCGTGATGCGCGGCAAGGTCACTGCGGCCTACATCCGCGAGAACGAACACGGCGCTTATTGATCCCGGTGCATCACCCTGACGCACAACAAGGAGCCTGAACCATGTGGTATTTCGCCTGGATGCTTGGCATCGGCTTTGCGGTCTTGCTGGCCATTCTCAATGCCCTGTGGGGCGAGAACGAAGAGGCGCGCAGGGCCTCGCTCGGGCGGGACGGGTGATATGGCAGCCCCGGCCTCCGAGGAGCCGGCGCTGCCGCCACGCGCTGACCGCCCAAGCACCAGCCGCGTGCACCTGCCCAGCCTGCTGGCTGCGCTGGCCATCATGCTGGTGGGCAGCGTGTACCCGCTGCTGCTGGCCGATGCGCAGGGCAAGGCAGACCACGCCCTGGCCTTGGCACTGTTCTGGGCCATGAGCGCAGGCCTGGTGCGCGGCGTCGGCTTTGTTCCGCGGTGGGCGCTCTGGCGCTGGCTGTTCTCGGGCTGGGCCTGCACCTTTGCGCTGCTGCTCGCCGCTTGGCTGCGCTGGGGCGGCTGAGCCGCTGTTGTACCGCTTGCGCTGTGCATGCCCCGCAGCGGCACCGGTGCCGTGTGCGTGGGGTCACGCTTTGCACAGATGGCTAACCACAGTGTCAACACCGATGCCGGCGTGCACGGCTGCAGCTACGCGGCGCAAACCATGTGACCTATTTGCAAACCCAAGAGAACCCATGAAAGCCTTTCAAGACTATTACCCCGAAAACGTCTCGCACTGCTATGGCTGCGGTAGCCAAAACCAGCACGGCCACCGCATTCGCACCTTCTGGGAGGGCGATGAAACGGTGACCCGCTATACCCCGCAGGCCTGGGAAACCTCGGTGCCGGGCTTTGCCTATGGCGGCCTGATTGCCTCGCTGATCGACTGCCACAGCACCGGCACGGCCGCCGCCGCGATGTACCGCAGCGAGGGCCGCGAGATGAGCTCGCAGCCCGCATTCCGCTTCGTGACCGGCTCGCTGCATGTGGATTTCAAGAAACCCACGCCCATCGTGGAGCTGGAGATCCGCGGACGCGTCAAGGAAATCAAGGGCCGCAAGGTGGTGGTGGAGACGACCGTGAGCGCCAACGGCGTAGTCACCGCACGCGGCGAGGTGGTCGCGGTGCAAATGCCTGAGGATTTCGGCACACCGCGCTGAGCGCGAGGTGCTGGTTCAGGGCGTGTGCACTGCCGCGCTCTGGATCACCCCGCCGCCCAGGCAGACCTCACCGTCGTAGATCACGGCGCTTTGCCCCGGCGTCACAGCCCACTGGGCTTCGGCAAAGCGCAGTGCAAAACCGTCGGGCAGCGCCTGTAGCGTGCAGGCTGCGTCCTGCTGGCGGTAGCGCGTCTTGGCGGTGTAGGCTCCCGGCGCGGGGGCATGGCCTGCGCACCAGCTCACGTCCTGCGCGGCCAGTTGGTGCGACAGCAGCCAGGGGTGGTCGTGTCCCTGCACCACGCGCAAGGTGTTCTTGTCCAGCTCCTTGCGCGCCACGAACCAGGGTGCGTGCTCGCCCGCTCCGCGCTGGGCGCCCTTCTCCTTCACGCCGCCAATGCCCAGGCCCTGGCGCTGGCCCAGGGTGTAGAACGAGAGGCCCACATGCTTGCCCAGCGTGCGGCCGCGTTCGTCCTGGATGGGGCCAGGCGCGTGTGCGATGTAGCGGTTGAGAAACTCGCGAAACGGCCGCTCGCCAATGAAACAGATGCCGGTCGAGTCTTTCTTTTTGGCGTTCGGCAGGCCGATGTCGGCGGCGATGCGGCGTACCACCGTTTTTCGCAGTTCGCCCACCGGGAACAAGGTCTTGGCGAGCTGCGCCTGGGTCAGGCGGTGCAGGAAGTAGCTCTGGTCCTTGGTGGTGTCCAGGCCTTTAAGCAGTTCGAACAGGCCGGTGTCGCTGCTCTGGCGCACCCGGGCGTAGTGGCCCGTGGCGATCTTCTCGGCGCCCAGGCGCATGGCGTGGTCCAGGAAGGCCTTGAACTTGATCTCGGCGTTGCACAGCACATCGGGGTTGGGCGTGCGGCCGGCCTGGTATTCGCGCAGGAACTCGGCGAACACGCGGTCCTTGTATTCGGCGGCAAAGTTGACGTGCTCGATCTCGATGCCGATCACGTCGGCCACGGCGGCGGCATCGACGAAATCGACGTTGGACGAGCAGTATTCGCTGTCGTCGTCGTCTTCCCAGTTCTTCATGAAGATGCCGACCACCTCGTGCCCCATGGATTTGAGCAGCCAGGCGGTGACGGCCGAATCCACCCCGCCCGAGAGGCCGACAACGATGCGCTGGCGCCGGCCAGTCGGTTCAGGCAGCGACATGGTTCAGTACGCTGGCGTCGGTGTGTACCAGTTCGAGCGCGTAGCGCCTGCCGGCCAGGTAGTCGGTGATGCACTGCAGCACCAGCGGGCTGCGGTGGCGCTCCTGCGTGGCACGCAGTTCATCGAGTGTGAGCCACACGGTGCGCACGATGCCGTCGTCGAGCGCTCGCCAGGCGTGGTGCGCGCCCAGCGTGCCGGTGAAGGCAAAGCGCAGGTAGGTGATGTCGTCGCCGGAACGCGTGCGCGTGAAGCGGTTGAGGTAGATGCCGACCAGGGCCGTGGGCGTGAAGTCGTGCGCGGTTTCTTCCAGCGCCTCGCGCGCGCAGGCGTCCACGGGGGATTCGCCGGGGTCGAGGTGGCCGGCAGGGTTGTTCAGCTTCAGTCCGTCGGCGGTTTCTTCTTCGACCAGCATGAAGCGCCCGTCCTGCTCGATGATGGCAGCGACGGTGACGTTGGGTTTCCAGCGATTGGGCATGGCAGGATTATCCTGAACTGGCTGAACCCGCGTTTTTGACCACCCGCAGCAGGGCTTTCTATACTGACAGCACGCGCCCGCTTGCACGGCGTGGCAGGAGGTGATTTGTGGCCTGGCATACCTGGTTGATCTATCTCGTCGCGGCGGTGGGCCTCTCGCTCACGCCCGGCCCCAACAGCCTGCTGGCGCTGACCAATGGCGCCCTGCACGGCCACCGCCGCACACGCTGGAGCGTGGCGGGCGGCGCCGTGGGTTTTGTGGCGGTGATCGCGCTCTCCATGCTGGGCATTGGCGCGTTGCTACAGGCCTCGGCCAGCGCGCTGCTGGTGCTCAAGTGGGTCGGTGGCGCGTACCTGGTATGGCTGGGCATCCAGCTCTGGCGCGCGCCGCCACTGCAGCTCCAGCCCAGCGCGGACACACCGTTTCCGCGCCGCAGCCAGTTGTTTCGCCAGGGGCTGTTCGCGGCGGTGTCCAACCCCAAGGCGCTGCTGTTCTACGGCGCCTTTCTGCCCCAGTTTCTTGACCCGGCGCGCAGCCTGTGGCTGCAGTTCGTGGTCATGGCCGGCACGTTTGCGGTGATCGAGTGTGGGGTGGAAGTGCTGCTCGCCCGCATGGCGCACCGCATTCGCCCGGTGCTGGAGCGCTATGGCAAGCGCTTCAACCGCGTCTGTGGCGGTGCCTTTGCGGCCATGGGTGTGGCGCTGCCGATGACGCGTTGATCAATTGAGCGTCCGCAACATGTACACAGCGCCTTGGCCATAAGCAGCGAGACGTCGGCGTTGCTCCAGATCTTGCAACGGGGCAACGGCATAGCCGCGCCGCTCCCAGAAGCCTTGCGAGCCCTGTACCGCCACCAGCGCCGAGCGGGTGAGGCCACGCGCCACTGCGCTGCGCCACAACAGCGCCAGCAGTGCCTGCGCCAGGCCCTGCCCGGAAAATTCAGGCAAGACGGCCAAGTCGTGCAGATACAGCGTGTCGGGCGAATCCGCGACCTCGAAATCGCCATGCAGCGGTGTCACTTTGCCCTGGGCCGAGCCATAGGCGGCAAGGTAGGCGCAGATGCGGCCCGCCTGCTCGATCACCCATGAGCATTGCGCCGGGCTGGCGAGGCGGCGTGCATAGACCGAGGCACTTTCGATATAGCCAGCGCCATAGCAGGCGCGCTGCACCGCCAGCAGGCCGGGCAGGTCTTGCAGGGTGAGAGGGCGGGGGACGGCGGTCATTCTCGGTGGGGTGGCAGGGGTTTGGCGGCTGGCGCGGTAAGCGCTTTCGGGTCTGGCATTGGCTGGAGAATGCTATTAGATAGATAGCATGTAGCGCTTATCAGGCATGCCATGGAGCATGGTTCTATTCAAAATTCAAACCAATTCGGACGAAGCTCTGCATACCCTGGCCATCGCGCCTACGCGTCAGCGGCCATGGGCAGGCACAGCCGCAGGCGGGCACCGCCCAGGGGCGAGGCCAGGGCCTGCACGCTGCCGCCGTAGGTCTCGGCCAGCGCGCGCACGATGTCCAGGCCCAGGCCGGAGCCGGGCCGCTGCTCGTCGAGCTGCACGCCGCGCTCGAACATGTGCTCGCGCTCTTCCTCGGGAATGCCAGGGCCGTCGTCATCGACGGTGAAGCACAGCTGCCCCTGCGACGATTGCACATCGACCACCACGCGTTGGCGCGCCGATTTGCCGGCGTTGTCGATCAGGTTGCCCAGCAGTTCGTAGAGGTCTTGCTCCTCGCCGCGAAAGGCCCCGTCCTGCGCCTGGGGCGCGAGTTCAAACGCCAGATGCCGCTCTGCATGCAGGCGCTGCATGGTGCGCAGCAGCGCGCGCAGCGGCGGCAGCACCGGGGTGCGCAGGCCGGTGGCGCGCACGGCGGCGGCGGCGCGCGCACGGGCCAGGTGGTAATCGACCTGGCGGCGTGCGCTGGCCACCTGCTCTTGCACCAGCAGCGCCAGCGGGCTGCGTTCTTGCGCGGCGGCATTGGCCAGGATGGACAGCGGCGTGTGCACGGCATGGGCCAGGTTGCCGGCCTGGGTGCGGGCGCGCTGCACCATGTCGGCGTTCTCGCGCAGCACGTGGTTGAATTCGTTGACCAGCGGCTGCAGCTCTTGGGGGAAGCTGCCTTCGAGCTGCCCGGCGGCGCCGCTGCGCACGGCGGCCAAGCGCGCGCGCAGGAGCTGCAGCGGCCGCAGTGCCAATTGCAATTGCACGGCCACGGCAAGCGCCAGGCCCAGCGCCAGCAGGCCCAGGGCGATGAGCAGCATGCGGGTAAAGCGCTGCAGGGGTTCGGCCAGCAGGGCTTTGTCGCCCGCCACCACCAGGCGCAGCAGGGGCGCGTCGTCCTCGGGCAGTTGCAGGGTGCGTGCCACGGCCAGCAAGGCGTGGCCCTGGGCGTCCTGCAGTGGCAGAACGCTGTAGCCGCCAGCCGGGTAGGACGCTGGCGCATCGGGCAAGCGCAGCACCTGGTCCCACAGCGAGCGCGAGCGCGCCACGCCCGCCTGGGGCGCCGCGCCCAGCCGGTCAATCTGCCAGTACAGGCCCGACAAGGGCTGTGCCAGGCGCGGGTCTGCCGCCATGGGGCTGATCGTGACGTGGCCGGGTGGGACCCAATCGACGGAAGCGCTCAAATGGTCGAGCTGCATCACCAACTGCGCCTGCAATTGTTGGGTGACGTGGTCCTGAAACAAGCCGCGCAGGCCCCAGCCCACCAGGACAATGGCCAGCAGCATCCAGGCCAGTGTGCCGGCCAGCAGGCGCAGGCGCAGCGACCCCGTTCTCACGCCGAGTGGCCCACGTCAACCAAGCGGTAGCCCAGGCCCCGCACGGTTTCGATGCTGCCGGTGGGCAGCTTCTTGCGCAGGCGGCCGACGAAGACTTCGATGGTGTTGGAATCGCGGTCGGCGTCTTGCGGGTAGAGGTGCTCGGACAGTTCGGTGCGCGAAAGCACTTCGCCCTTGCGCTGCATGAGCAGCGACAGCAGCTTGAACTCATGGCTGGTCAGTTGCAGGGGCAGGCCGTCCACCAGCACGCGGGCCTGGCGTGTGTCGAGCAAGATGGCCCCGCATTGCCATTGCGCGCTGCTGTGCTCACCCAGTCGCCGCAGCAAGGCGCGCAGGCGCGCCAGCAACTCTTCCATGTGAAAGGGTTTGGCCAGGTAGTCGTCCGCGCCGGCATCCATGCCGGCCACTTTTTCATGCCAGGCGCTGCGCGCCGTGAGGATAAGGACTGGCATGGTGCGCCCCGCCGCACGCCAGCGGCGCAGCACCGACAGGCCATCGAGTGCGGGCAGGCCCAGGTCCAGCACCACGGCGTCGAAGTCCTCTACGTCGCCCAGGTAATGGGCGTTGACGCCGTCGCTGGCACTTTCCACCGTGTGCCCTGCGGCCGTGATGGCGCGCACCAGTTGGTCGCACAGCGTGGGTTCATCTTCAACGACGAGGATGCGCATCCCTGTCCTTTCCGTGGTCCTTGCGCTGGATCTCCAGCACCTTGCCATCGACGGCATCGACCTTGAGCTTGACGATGCGGCCATCGTTCTGCAGCAATCGGATTTCGTAGAGGAAGCGGCCGCCGTCCTGCTCGAACTCTACCTTGAGCGCCTGGCCCTGGTAATCGCGTTCGATTTTTTCCAACACGGCCCGCAAAGGCAGCACCCGGCCTTGTTCGAGCGCCTGGCGCGCCAGCTCATGGTCACCATGCTCACGCTCATCGGCGTGCAGCACCGGCCCGGCGCCGAGCAGACACAGGGCCAGGCTGTGCAGCATCAGGCGGCGAAAGGGTTGCGCGGTGCAGGAGGCCATGGGCCGGTTTGTACCCTTGGGGTGATGAACGGAGGATGAATGCGTCTTTCAGCATGCGTTCAAGCTGCATTTTCCACAATGCCATGGAACGAAAAAAGGGAAGCACCTCATGCGGTCAAAAATAGCACTGGGAATCTGGTTGCTGGGCATCACCCTGGCGTGGATGGCGGTCGTGCCGGCCGATCTGGGGGGCTCGCCCCTGGTTGATGCCCAAGGCGCCGCCGTGGGATGGTGGCAGTTGCGCCGGCACGCCCTCTATTTGAGCGGGCTGTGGAGCATCGGCCTGATGGCGCTGGCCCTGCTGCTGGCCCTGCGCCTGCCGCTGTTCGACCGTGTGCTAGGCGGCATGGACCAGGTCTACCGCTTGCACAAATGGACGGGCATTGCCGCAGCCCTGAGCGCTATCGTCCATTGGGGCGCCAAGGAATCGAGCGGCTGGATCAAGACGCTCTGGGGCCGCGCCGGCAAACCCGGGCACGACGCCGTGCTGCCTTGGTTGACCGATACCCGTGGTTTTGCCAAGGACCTGGGCGAGTGGGCGTTCTACCTGCTGCTGGCCATGGTGGCCCTCACGCTGCTCTCGCGCTTGCTGCCCTACAAGCACTGGCGACTCCTGCACCGCGCGATGCCGGTGCTGTTCCTCGCGCTGGTGTTCCATGCGGTGGCCCTGATGCCGCTCACGTTCTGGGCGCTGCCGCTGGGGCTGCTGATGGGCTCGCTGCTGGCACTGGGCAGCCTGGCCGCGCTGTGGTCGCTGGCAGGCTGGGTGGGGCGTTCGCGCAGCCATGTGGCGCGTATTCAGTCGGTAGCGGTGCTGGGCGACACGCCCACGGGCGCACCCATTGAGGTGATTTGCGCCATGCCAAAGAGCTGGCGGGGGCACCGCGCGGGGCAGTTCGTCTTTGTGCGCTTTGACGCTGCCGAAGGCGCCCACCCCTTCACCATTGCCAGCGCGCCGCACGCGCTGGGCAACAGCCCCGAGGGTGAGCCCCTGCTGCGCCTGGTGATCAAACCGCTGGGCGATTACACCCGCACCCTGCACCAGCGTCTGCACGCCGGGCAGCGCGTGGACATCGAAGGCCCCTATGGTCGCTTTCACGGCAAAGGCTCCCGCCGTCGCCAGCAGGTCTGGGTGGCCGCAGGCGTGGGCGTAACGCCGTTTCTGGCGCTGCTGGAGGCGCGCCAGCCGGGCGTGGCCGCTAAATCTGGCGCCACCGCCGTCCACATGCATTACTGCACCCGGGACGCCCGGCGCGACCCGCTGCTGCCTCGCCTGCAGAAGCTTTGCGCGCAGGCCCAGCCGCCGGTGCAGCTCACGGTGTACAGCGAGGCCGAAGGGCAGCGCCTCACGCCCCAGGATCTGCAGACCGTGCCCGGCCCGCTGGACATCTGGTTCTGCGGTCCTCCGGGCCTGGGCGATGCGCTGCACCAGCACGCGCGCGGCCCCAAGCCCTGGCGCCTGCACCGCGAATCGTTTGCCATGCGTTGAATGAACACCTTCCTTGCGCGGCGGGGCTTGCGGGGCCGCGCCAAGGGTATACCCTAGATTCACCGAAAGGAGCGTCGCCATGAAAGACAAACTCAAAATCATCACCGCCCTGGCCCTGCTGGGGCTGGGCTTGGCAGCGGCCCCGGTGCATGCCAGCGACGACGACTGCGATGCGCCGGTCAACCGCTGGCAGTCGCGCGAGGCCGTGCGCCAGATGGCGGCCCAGCAGGGCTGGCAGATTCAGCGACTCAAAATCGACGATGGCTGCTACGAAATTCACGGCACGGACGCCCAAGGCCGCAGCTTCAAGGCCAAGATCGACCCGGAAACCCTGAAGGTGTTGAAGATGAAGCAAGGGGATCGCCAGCGTTCCCGCGAGCGCAACCGCGATCGCAATCACGACCATGCAGCGCCGCAATCGGGCGGCGCTGATGCGCCTTCGCCACTGTTCACCCCTGGTACCGCCCCGCGCGGCCAGATCGAGTAACCACCCACTGGAGCATCACGATGTCCAAACCTCTTTTGACCACCTTGGCCGCCGCCTGTGCGCTGGCCGTTCCCGCCCTGGCGCACAGCCGCCAGGTCACGCTGACCGCCCAGCTCAAAAACTACGGCGGCGACGGTGCCTACCTGGCCGCCTACCTGACCGACGCCAAAGGGGCGTATGCCGGCACGCTGTGGGTGGCTGGCGGCAAGGCCAAGTACTACAAGCACCTGTCCGACTGGAACCGGCTCTCCAGCGGTGACGCCAAGCGCCTGAACGGCGTCACCGGTGCCAGCGTGGGCGCGGGGCGCACGCTCAAGGTCACGGCCAACCTGGCCGATGCCCTGATTGACGCGGGCTATGAAATCCACATCGATGCTGCCGTGGAAGACATGCGCGACAGCCCATCGGAAATCCGCATACCGCTGACGACCGGCAATGCCGGCAAGCCGCAGGCCGGCAAGCAGTACCTCCAGTCGCTGACCTTCCAACTGCAGTAAAGGGCGTGCGCATGGGTTGGAAAGCCATTCACCGCTGGCTGGGTTTGACGGCGGGTACTCTGGCGCTGGTGCTGGGCCTTAGCGGCGCCCTTCTGGCGTTCGACCCGGTGCAGCAATCGTGGCAGGCACCTGCGGCACCGGGCGACCTGTCGGTAGCGACGCTGGTGGAGCGCGTGGCACGCACCGTCCCGGGCGCAGAAGAAATCCGCCACCTGCCCTCGGGCGCCATCGTGGTGTTCGGCTTTGTCGGCGACCAGGCGCAGGCGCACTACGTGGATGCGGCCGATGGCAAGGTGCTGGGCGCCTGGGAGCCTTCGGCGCTGCCGCGCTGGGTGAAGAACCTGCACCGCTCGCTGCTCCTGGGCGACGCCGGGCGCTGGGGCGCGGCGGGCATTGCACTGGCCATGGCCTTGATCTGCGTCTCGGCCCTGGTGCTGCTGCTGCGCCGCATGGGCGGCTGGCGGCGCCTGGCCGCGCGGGTGCGGGGCTCGCTGGCGCAGCGCATCCACGTGGTGGCTGGCCGGGTGGTGCTGGCGGTGCTGTGCCTGACCTCCCTCACCGCGCTGACGATGAGCGCCTCGACCCTGGGATTGGTGGCGCTGGATCCCGGGACCGAGCCGGATGTGATTTCTGTCACCACCGGACAGACCGCTCTGCAAGCACTGCCTGGGGCGCAGCTTCCTATGCTGCAAAGCCTCGCTGTGCGAGATTTGCGCAAACTGAATTTCCCGGACGCAGCCGACCCGCAAGACACTTGGACGGTCGCCACCCGTCAGGGCGAAGGCTGGATCGATCGCTATTCAGGGCAGACGCTGGCCTGGCAAGACCTTACCCTGGCGCAGCGCCTCTACGACTGGGCGCTGGTGCTGCACACCGGCGAAGGGGCCTGGCCCTGGGCCGTGGTGCTCGCCTTCGTGGGCGCCAGCGTGCTGCTGTTCTGGTGGTCGGGCGTGGCCATGTGGTGGCAGGCACGCCGCCAGGCGCCGCACATCACCGGCAACAGCCCGCTGGCGCACGCCGACGTGCTGATCTTCGTCGCCAGCGAAGGCGGCAGCACCTGGGGATTTGCCCAGGCGCTGCAGGATGCGCTGGCCCAGGGTGGGCACCGCGTGCACACCAGCGCGCTGGAGCATTTTCAGACCACGCCCGCCACGCGGCAGGTCTTCGTGCTCGCCGCCACCTATGGTGAGGGCCAGGCCCCGGCCCATGCCAGCGACGCCCTGCAGCACATCGCAAAGCTGACCGCCAGCCCCGTGCCGGTGACGGTGCTGGGGTTTGGCGACCGGCAGTACCCGGCCTTTTGCGCCTTTGCCGAGGCGCTGGAGACAACGCTGCGTGCACAGGGTTGGCCCGCGCTGCTGCCGCTGGAGTGCATCCACCAGCAGTCTGGCCAGCAGTTCGCGCGCTGGGGCGACGCTCTGGCGCGTGCACTGGGCGAGCCCCTGGTGCTCGACTATGTGCCGCGCGTGCCGCCCACCACCGCGCTCACGCTCGTGGCGCGCCAGAACTACCGCGAGCACAGCGACGAACCCACGGCGATCCTGCGCTTTGCCTGGCCCGCGCAGGGCGGCGGGGCACTTCGGGGCCATGGCCTGGCGCACTTTGCGGCGGGCGATCTGGTGGGCATCGTGGCGCCGGGTTCGGCCGTGCCGCGCTTTTACTCGCTGGCGTCGGGCTGGAAGGACGGGTTTCTGGAAATCTGCGTGCGCCTGCTGCCCGGTGGCCTGTGCTCCACGCATTTGCTGGGCCTGCAGAGGGGGGGCAGCATCGCCGCCTTCATTCGGCCCAACCCCGGCTTTGCGCTGCCGCGCACGCGCCGGCCCGTGCTATTGATCGGGGCCGGTACGGGGGTGGCGCCCCTGGCTGGTTTTATTCGCCGCAACGACCGGCACACCCCCATGCACCTGTACTTTGGGGGGCGCGACCCGGCGCAGGACTTTTACTTTGGCACCGAGATCGGGCAATGGCTGGGTGAAGGGCGGCTGGCGAGTGTGCAGACGGTGTTCTCGCGCATCCCGGAAGGCGGTGGTTATGTGCAGGACGCCCTGCGCCGCGACGCCGAGCGCCTGCGCGCACTGCTGGCCCAGGGCGCCCTGGTGCGCGTCTGCGGCAGCCGCGCCATGGCCAAGGGCGTGGCCGAGGCGTTGGACGCCATCCTGGCGCCACTGAAGCTGAGCGTGGCGCAGCTCAAAGCAAAAGAGCGCTATGCCGAAGACGTCTTCTGAGACTGCCGCGCCCTGCACGCGGATTGCGCTGCACGGCCCGACCATGGGGACGCGCTGGTCCGCCAGCGTGGACGCCGATGGTGCTGTGAACCAGGAGGCCCTGCGCCGAGACCTGGCCTTTGCGGCGCAGCAGGTGGACATGCAGATGTCGCCCTGGAAGCCAGAGAGCGATCTGGTGCGCCTGAACCGCGCACCCGTGGACACCTGGGTGGACCTGCCGCCTGAAATGCTGGAGGTGCTGGCCTGCGCCATGGACATCCACCGCCAAAGCGCTGGTGCGTTTGACCCCTGCGTCGGCGCGCTGGTCGATGCCTGGGGTTTTGGCGCCGCGCGCGACGCCCCCGATGCCGCAGCGATCCAGGCCGCGCGCCAGGCCGTGCCCATCCCGATGCACAAGGGCCTGGAACTCGACCGCCCCGCAGGCCGCGCCCGCAAGCGTGCCCCCGTGCAGCTCGATCTGTGCGGCATTGCCAAGGGCTATGCGGTGGACCGCATGGCCGCCGTGCTGCGGCAGCATGGCGTGCGCCATGCGCTCGCGGCGCTCGATGGCGAGCTGCGCGCCGTGGGCGGCCAGGCCAGTGGCGTGCCCTGGGCCGTGGCGCTCGAATCTCCTGATGTTGGACGCCGCGCGGCGCGCGGCGTCATCGAACTCGAAGACCTGGCCGTGGCCACCTCGGGCGACTACCGGCACTACCTGAAAGTCGGCGACGCGCACCTCGCGCACACCATGGACGCACGCCGCGCCGCGCCGGTGAACAACGCCGTCGCCTCGGTCACCGTGCTGGCACGCACCTGCATGGAGGCAGACGCCTGGGCCACCGCCCTGCTGGTGGCCGGCCCGGGCGAAGGCCTTGCCCTGGCGCAGCGCAGGGGGCTGGAAGCGCTGTTTCTGCTGCGCCGCCCCGAAGGCTTGGTGGAGTTGGGGCTGGGGCGGTTCGCCGCCTCCTGATTCCATTTCTAAATCAAACGATTACTTTGTCGGCTTCGCTTGTCGTACGCCTGTACTGTCTGCGCTTCACCTTCGCGTACTCGATTGATTGAGAAACGGAATGAGCGCCGCAGAGATTTGCATGAACGGCAGCACAACAGGCCGTTCAGCAGCGATTCATGGGGGCCGGCGCAGACTGGGTTCACAGTCGCCAAGGACTGGGCACCTACGCAAAGGAGACCACCATGCAACGGACCACACTTCTCGCCTCGATCGCTCTGCTGGCAGCCGCCATCAGCCCCCCGCTCCTGGCCGGAGATCACCAACACCACCGGAAACACGACCGCCAGCCGGCCACGGACATGCGCACAACAGACGGGGATGGCCAAGGCATGCAGGCGGTCGTCCACAGCGCCCCCAGCGATGCGCCGGGCTATGGGTGGCGCTATTTCACGGATCCGGCAGCGTCCCGCGCTCTCGTCATCAGTCCGCAAGGGGACTACTACTACAGTTCCGGCACGGGCTTGCGCTGGATCGCCGCGGCACAGCGCTGAGCAGCGCTCAGCGCGCCACGTCGATCACCACGCGCCCGCGCACCTGCCCCGCCAGGATGGCACCCGCCAGCTCCGGCAGGCGGCTCATGGGCTCGACGGTGGTGATGGCGTCCAGATGCTTCAGGTCCAGATCGCGCGCCAAACGCTGCCAGGCCGAGTGGCGCGCAGGCATGGGCGCCATCACCGAATCGACGCCCAGCAGCGCCACGCTGCGCAGGATATGCGGCAGCACCGTGGCCGGCAGGTCCATGCCGCCGGCCAGGCCGCAGGCGGCAGCCCCCGCGCCGTATTCCATTTGTGCCAGCACATTGGCCAGCGTGGTGCTGCCCACCGAATCCACCGCGCCAGCCCAGGTCTCGCGCTGCAGCGGGCGCACCGGGCCCTGCAGGCTGACGCGGTCAATGAAGGCGCTGGCGCCCAGGCCGCGAAGGTAGTCGTGCGTGTCGGGCCGGCCGGTAGAGGCCGTGACGTGGTAGCCGCGCTTGGCCAGCAGGCTGACCGCCACCGAGCCCACGCCGCCGGCGGCGCCCGTCACCAGCACCTGACCCTTGCCCGGCTGGGCGTGGCCCCAGCGTTCGAGCATGTCCACGCACAGCGCGGCGGTGTAGCCGGCCGTGCCGATGGCCATGGCCTGCAGCGGAGTGAAGGCGTCCGGCAAGCGCACCAGCCATTCGGCCTTGACGCGTTGGAAGCGTGTGAAGCCGCCCCAGTGCGTCTCGGACAGGCCAAAGCCGTTGAGCACGACCGGGTCGCCCGCCTTCCACAGGGGCGAACGCGACTCGACCACCGTGCCCGCCAGGTCGATGCCGCCCACCATGGGCAGGCTGCGCGCGACCTTGTTCTGGTTGCCGGACAGCGCCAGCCCGTCCTTGTAGTTCAGTGCCGAGTACTGCACCTCGACCAGCACGTCGTCATCGGGCAGATCGGCCAGGGTGAGTTGCTGGAAGGCGCTGCGCGCCTTGCCCTCGTGCTCTTCGATGACCAGGGCGGTAAAAGTGTCGGACATGGGAAGCCTCTGCAAAAGAGACCATGCTAACCCTCGGAACGCCAGCGGCGTGCCGCACGCACGACAGCCACCGCACGCTCGGTCGGGCCGCAGGGTGTGCCTGGCCGCAGTGTGGGATAGTGCGCGGCTACCGCTCGACCTCTGTGCCATGGAAACCCTCTCTGCCCTGCAATCCCTGGGTCTGGAACTGCCCAGCCCCGCCTACATCGTGGGGGCGATCCTGTTTGGCACCATTGGCATGGCCGCCTACTGGCATGGCAAGCGCTCGCAGCAGCGCAACCTGCGCTGGCTGGGTTGGGGGCTGATGCTCTATCCCTATGCGGTCTCGCAGACCTGGGTGCTGTATGCGGTGGGCGTGGCGCTGTGCGCTGGCGTGTGGTGGGAGTGGGGCGGATAAGCCGCTCGCGCGTTTGCTTACCCGGCCGCCGCCCGCAGGCCCGCGCCGTGCCCGCGGGTGAACGCTTCCTCGAACACCGAATAGCCCGACCAATCGGCGTGGGCAAACGCCAGGCGTGCGGTGGCAGGCGTCGGCAAGGGGCGCTGGCGCTCTCCATTCGATAGCCGCATGCGCTTGTCCACATTGCCCTGCGTGCCAATTTTGCTTAAAGTTTTGAGCCCGCCGGGGCGTGGGATTGCCATGGCGTGGCCGTAGCGCGTGACTTCGACGCGCTCCACGCGCTCGCGCAAATCCGGGTGTGGGCCCGAAAGCCCCGCCACCGCCGCCTCGGCCCAGTGCTGCCAGGGCAAGCGTGCCAGCTGTGCGCGGCCACCGGGCACGTCGCCCAGCGCCTCGTAGTAGGTGAGCACGGTGGGCGCGGTGAGCAGCGCGCCCAGGCCGAGCCGCTGGTGGCCGGCGTCCACGTAGCCGAGCCCGCCCGGCGTGGCCTCGGTGTAAAGCACGTTGTCCCAGGCCGGGGCGGCGCCGGGGCGGTCGGTGAGCGGCGCGTTGGTGGCAATGTTGGTCACCACCCAGGGCGCCCAGGCCAATTGCGCGGCGGCGGCGCGCAGGAACTGCGGCGGGTTCTGCACCACGCGCGCCGCGATGAACACCGGCAGCGCCACCACGCACTGGTCGGCCTGCCAGCGCACCACCTGGCCGCTGGCGTGCTCCAGCGCGTCGACCTGCACGCCATGGCGCTGCTCGGTGATGCGGAGCACGCTGTGGCCCGTGCGCAGTTGCTGGCCCGGCGCCAGGGGCTCGGCCAGCTTGCGCACGAGGAAGCCATTGCCTTCGGGCCAGGTGAGCAGGCCATCGCTGTCGTCGTCCGCGGCGCCCTCGCCACCCTCGCCCGGCGCCGCAAAGCCGTGCCGGCTGGCGAAGTAGTGGATGCCGGCCCAGGCCGATACGCTGGCGCTGCCGGCGCCGTAGTCGTCGCGGCAGCAGTAGTTGAGGTACCAGCGCAGGTGCGGGTCGTCCAGGCCCTCGCCCCCCAGCCAAGTATCAAAAGTAATAGCATCCAGCGCAAGTGCAATGGGCGCCACGGCCTTGTTGTTGCCCCAATCGGCAAAGGTGGGCATGGCAAACGCCGCAGCGCGCGAGAGCGTGCGGATGCGCTGTGCAAACAGCCGGTACTGGGCCAGCGTGCGCGGCGCCACGCCGTCCACCGGCAGCAGGCCGGCGTGCCAGTGGCCTTGCCAGTACAGGCGCTCCTGCGGGCTGTGGCAGAGCGTGAATTCGTCGTAGCGCCAGCGCCCGGCCACGCGCTGGCGCAGGCCGAGTTCTTCGAGCAGGTTTTGCACCTCGGGCGCGCTGTCGCCGGGCACGGGCAGGTAGTGCGCACCGTGCGGGCAGGCACGCCCGAGCACGCTGCCGGCGCGGCTGTTGCCGCCGGCGCTGTCTTCGAGCTCCAGCAGGGCAAAGTCGTTCACCCCCGCCAGCCGCAGCGCGCGCGCAGCGGCCAGCCCGGCAATGCCGCCACCGGCAATCAGCACGCGGGTGCGGCGCTGCGCAGCCGGCGCCGGCAGGCTGCCGCGCGCCAACAGGTCGCGCAGCGCATGGCCGCGCGCCATGTCAATGCCGGCAAAGCCACCGACGAGCGGCGCGGGCGCCTGCGAGCAGCCCGGCGAGAGCACGGCCGTGGCCGCAGAGGCGGCAGCGGTGAGAAACCTGCGGCGTTGCATGGCGGCTCAATGCGTGGCGACCATGCCCCACTCGCGCTCATAGGTGTTCACCAGCACCTGGTTCGACAGGCGGTTCACCTCGGCCGGCACGCGCGCCATGTCGAGCGGAAAGTCGAACATCAGCGGCACCGTGGGGATGGACAAAAACCGCATGCCGGGCGGCAGCGTGGTGGGCATGCGCCAGGGCCGGTGGCTGGCCAGCGTAAAGCCCCATTCGCCAAAACTGGGCACATGCACGTGGTAGGGCGTAGCGGTGAGGCCGACGGATTCCACCGTCTGCACCACCGTCCAGAAGCTCTGCCGCGCCACCAGCGGCGAGGTGGTCTGGATGACGGCGTAGCCGCTGGCCGACAGGTGCTTTTCCAGCAAGGCATAAAAGCTGTTGGTGTAGAGCTTGCCGATGGCGAAGTTGGTCGGGTCGGGGAAATCCACCACCATCACGTCGAAGAAACTGTCGGCCCCCACGCTCCCCGCTGCGCGTGGTTCGTTGCCCCCCGAGGGAGTGCGATTCGCCTTGGGGCGGCCCGGCGGCGAATCCACACCCTGCTGCAGCCACTGAAAAGCATCTTCGTTGACGATATGCACGCGAGGGTCCGACAGCGAATGGTGGTTCAACCCGGCCAGCGTGGGGTTGTCGGTGAAGAGCTTCGTCATCGCCGGGTCCAGCTCGACCAGCGTGACCGATTCCACCGACGGGTATTTAAGGATCTCGCGCACCGCCATGCCGTCGCCCCCGCCCAGCACCACCACGCGTTTGGGGGCGCCCTGCGCGGACATGGCCGGGTGCACCAGGGCCTCGTGGTAGCGGTACTCGTCGTGCTCGGCGAACTGCAAATTGCCGTTCAGGAACAATCGGTGGCCCAGCTTGCCGTTGGTCACCACGATGCGCTGGTAGGGCGACTGCACGGCAAAGACAATGCGGTCCTGGTAGAACTTGTCCTCGGCAAAGTGCGTGATTTGCTCGGACCCCCACAGGCCCGCAGCCAGCAGCGCGATCACGCCGGCGCAGGCCAGGGCATGCGCGCGAAAGCGCCGCAGTTCCCAGCGAAACAGCCACAGCGCCCACACCGCCACCAGCGCGTTGAGCAGACCAAACAGCAGGCCGGTGCGAATCAGCCCCAAATGGGGCACCAGAAAAATAGGGAACGCCAGCGACACCGCCAGCGCGCCCAGGTAGTCGAAGGTCAGCACCTGCGAGATCAGATCCTTGAGCGCCACGTTGCGCTTCAGGATGCGCATGACCAGCGGAATCTCCAGCCCGACGAGCATCCCCACCACCAGCACCAGGCCGTAGAGCAGGAAGTGGAACGACCCCGGTGTGTACGCATTCGCCAGGAACAGCGCCGCTGGCAGCGAGCCGCCCACCAGCGCCACCATCAACTCAATGCGCAGGAAATGCGCCGGCAACTGGCGCTCGAAATAGCGCGACAGCCACGAGCCCACGCCCATGGCGAACATATAGGTGCCGATGATGGTCGAAAACTGCAGCACCGAGTCGCCCAGCAGGTACGAGGCGAGTGCCCCCGCTGCCAGCTCGTAGAGCAGCCCGCAGGCCGCGACGATGAAGACGCTGGCGAGCAGGGCGATGTCGATCGGGCGGGGGCTGCGGGCCGTGGGCCTCTGCGCGGCGGATGTGCTGGCCTGTGTCATGGCACAGGGAAGCCGCCGACAGCGTCAGGGAATTGTTGCACTACGATTTTCATAGCTATGTATGCCCTATTTATAAGCGCAGGCGGTTCATGGATTTGAAAAATATGGCCATGCAGACCACTGCGCCCTACCTGCGCCACCGGTTGCTGCGGAAGTAACCCAGCCGGCGCAGCAGGCTGTAGGAAATGTGGATTTTTCCGGGCTCCAGCGGCGCGTCCGGGGTGGAGCGCACCCAGAGCGATTTGGAGTAACCCAGCAACTGACCCGAGTACACGCTGCGGTGGCCGACCACGATGTAAGCCGTGACGCAGGCGGTGGCGAAGTACGGCCCGGCGGAGTTGCCGAACAGCTCGAAGCCCATCAGCACGGCGGCGATGGGCGTGTTGGACGCGGCGGCCACCACGGCCACCATGCCCACGGCGGCGCCGAGTGCCGGGTGGACGCCCAGCAGATGGGCAAAGGCGCTGCCCGCCATGGCGCCAATGACGAACTGCGGGGTGACGATGCCGCCGTAAAACCCCGAGCCCAGCGTGATGGCGACCAGCAGCGACTTCCACAGAAAGCCCCAGAAGGCGATGTCCTTGCCCTGCAGCGCATCGTTCATCAGCGGCAGGCTCAGGCCCAGGTAGTCGGTGGGAATCACCAGAATTAGCGCCGCCAGCACCACCCCGCCGATCAACGGCATAAGGGGCTGCCAGATGTGAAAGCGCCGTTGCAGCGCGATGAACCCGTAGCGGGTGCGGTTCAGCAACTCAATAAACAACCAGGACACCAGCCCGCAGAGGATGCCGATGAGCGTGATGCGGATTGCCAGAAAGGAAGAGAAATCCGACGAGGTGACGACCGGGAAGTAGTCGTACGCCATGCCCCAATACTTCCCCACCTCGAACGCCGTGATGGCGGCGATTACGGCCGGGAAGATGAAGTCGTGGCGCACGCGCCCGATGACCAGCATTTCAATGCCGTAGATGGCGCCGGCCAGCGGTGTGCCGAACACGGCGGCAAAGCCGGCGCTCACGCCGCAGGCGACCAGGCGTTTTTGCATCTCGGGGTCGAGCCGCATCCGCTGGCCAAACCACGAGGCCAGCGTGCCGCCGATGTGCGAGCACGGCCCCTCCTTGCCGGCTGAGCCGCCGAGCGCCAGCGTGATCAGCGCCGCCAGGGGCTTGATGAGGATCGTCTTGTGCGACATGGCGCCCGAGCGCAGGTGGATGGCGCTGATGACCGAATCGCGCGCGTAGCTGCCGGGCTCCCGGTAGCCGTAGTGCAGGAGCAGCCCGTTCAAGATGCCCGCCAGCGGCAGCAGCGCCATCTGTGTCCACAGCGAGACGTGGGCGGTGTGCTCCGAGAGGAAAAAAAGCGCCTGCAGAAAGAAGCTGACCCCGGTTCCCACGATCGCCCCGGTGATGCTGGCCAGGAGAAGCCACCGCAAGATGGTGGCCAGCATGATGGCGGGTTCGATGTAATTGACGCGCATGGAGAAGAGGGCCGATCTGTCGTTTGGCAAGAGGCCGTATTTTCTCCCGCGTGGGCGCGGGCACCGTTCAATCGCCCGGTGTCGGCCCAGGCCAGGCCGCAACGGGCCTGCGGGCGGCGCAGGCGCTCATTCGGTTTCTCAATCAATCGAGTACGCGAAGGCGAAGCGCAGACAGTACAAGCGTACTGGCGAAGCGAAGCCGACAAAGTAATCGTTTGATTGAGAAATGGAATCAGTGGATCGCAGCGGCCACGATGATGCTGATGCCCAGGCACATGGCCGCCACCACCATGCCCAGTGCGCGGTTCTGCTTTTCGACGATTTCGCGCCACAGGTCGTAGGGCGTGATCTTGTCGACGATGACGAAGCACAGCCAGAAGATGACGACGCCAATCAGCGCGTAGAGGATGGAGCCAAGGATGGCTGCGGGCCGAAGCCATTCGATTGCGGGCATGGTGTGATCTCCTTCGCTGGGGTTGTTCGATTTCTAAATCAAACGATTACTTTGTCGGCTTCGCTTCGCCAGTACGCCTGTACTGTCTGCGCTTCGCCTTCGCGTACTCGATTGATTGAGAAACCGAATTATTTGTGTCCGCCGCCGGTGGAAAAGCCGCCGTACGAGCCGCCTGAGCTGCGATAGCCGCCGCCGCTGGGTGAACCCGAGCAGTTCGACATCAGCACGAGCAGGATGATGACCACGATGGCGATGATGAACAGCGTACCGCAGCCTATGCTTTTGGCCGCCACGAACGGGCCGGGGTCGTCTCGCTTGAGCAGATCGGCCTTGTCCTTGAGGCCAAAGGCTTCTGCCACCGTATCGCTTGCCAGTTTGTCGCCGGCCGACCAGGTCACTTCGCTGGGCGTTTTTTCCAGCGACAACAGGCCTTTGCTGCTGGCGAAATCGCGGTTGCTGGTGCGCTGGCCGCGCTCGACTTTCCAGTAGAACTCGCCCAGCACGTAGGTGGTTTCGGCCTCGTAGGCCGACTGCAATTGGTAGGTGGTGCCCAGGTAACTGGCGCTGCGGCCGTTTTGCACCATCTGCGGGGCGCCGGTGGTCGGGCTGACCAGGCTCCAGCCGTCGCTGCTGTCCACCAGAAAAGAGAAACCGCGCTTCTGGTTGTAGAGCAGGTACTCGCTCCAGCCGAACTGTTCATCATCGCCCGGCTCCTGCCCCATGCGGTGCTGAAAGCCCACCACCTGCCAGTGCACGCCTTGCAACTGGCCCTTGGCGCCCAGCGGGATGATGGGGCGCACGGGCTCGTCCTGCTCGGCAAAGCTGAGCTCGGCGCCGACGCCGCTGTCCAGCGAAATGAGGCTTTTGCAGGATGGGCAGGTGATGCTCTTGCTGGTGCTCAGTTGCACCTGCACCGGCGAGCCGCAATGGGGGCAGTTGAACTGGCGGCCTTTTTCCTCCTTGACCGATTCGTCCTTGAGGCCCTGGAGCTTCAGGTCGTCGAGCAGCACGGCGCGGCCCCGGTCTACCGCGGGCGGCTGGCGGCTGGTGTCGATGGAGAGCACCTCGCCGTCGCTGCTGCGCAGCTCGATCAGGTCAAACAGGTGGCCGAGCGGCGGCAGCTTGGGCAGCTCGCCCTCGGCCGCGATGAGCTGCGCCTGGCCGGTGTAGGCGACGCTGTAGGCCTTGCCATCGAGGCTGACGCTGGCGCCGGGGCGCAGCGCGGCCACGTCGGGCAGCGCCTGCTGCACGCTGGCGGAGCGGGTGAAGACATAGGCGCCGTTGTCTTCCGAGAGGGTGGCCAGCTCGCCGTCTTGCAGGAAAGCGGTCCACTCGGTCCAGACGCCGGCGGCGCTTTTGTACTGCAGCCGGCCGATCAGCGTGAAGGGCTGCTCCTTGCCATCGAGCACGATGCGCCCGCTCGCCATGAGCTGCAGCGGGCTGTGGTCGTCGAACAGCTCGGCCATCTTGCCGATGCGGGACAGCACCTCGCCATTGCGCACCACCGTGCTCTGGCAATACGGGCAGACGGCGTAGCTTGACTGCGCGCTGCGGAATTCCACTGGCGCGCCGCAGCCGGGGCAGGGCGCGCGGTAGGCGCGCTGGGTGGGCGGTGTGGGTTCGGTCGCCATCCGCGATAAATTTCAGGTGTTTTTGGCCTCTAGCGCATATGCAGTATGCGCTAGCAGCTATTTAATAAATAGCAATCAAACCAATTTCTTCAACAGCTCGGCCTTCTTGCTGTCGAATTCTTCCTGCGTCAGGATGCCCTTGGACTTGAGCTCGCCGAGCTTTTCCAGCGTCGCCATCACGTCTTCGGGCTTGACCCCCACTGCGGGTGCTTCTGCCGCAGCGGCCGCGTGCGGCTGGGGCGCATTGCCGCTGCCCTGCAGGCCGGCAGCCAGGTTCTGCGCCATCACCTGGCCGAGCGCCACGCCGGCGCCCAGGCCCATGGCGTCGCCGGCAATGCCGCCGCCACCGCTGCCGGCTCCCTCGGCAAACTTGGGAATGGCTTGCGCCGTCTGGTACTGCATGAACTTGCCCATGTCGTTGCCGACCATGCCCATGCCGATTTTCTGGTCCAGGATTTTCTGCAGCTCTTCGGGCAGCGAGAGGTTCTGCACCGTCAGGCTCTCGAGCTTGAGGCCGAGCCTTTCAAAGGCGGGCGTCAGCTCCTTGGTCAGCGCGTCGGCAAACATGACCTGGTTGGCCGCCAGGTCCAGGAACGGCACGCCGCTGCCGGCAATGGCGTTGCTGATGTTCTGCAGCACCAGGCCGCGCAACTGCCCTTCGAGGTCGCCCACCGGGTAGCTGGCGCGGGTGCCCGAGATTTCGGTGTAGAACGCCTTGGGGTCGGCGATGCGGTAGGCGTAGTTGCCAAACGCGCGCAGCCGCACCGCGCCAAAATCCTTGTCGCGGATGGTGATGGGTTGGGGCGTGCCCCATTTCTGGTCGATCTGCTGGCGCGTGCTGAAGAAGTAGACGTCGCTCTTGAAGGGCGACTGGAACAATTTGTCCCAGTTCTTCAGGTTGGTCAGCAGCGGCAGCGTCTGCGTGGTCAGCTTGTGCGTGCCAGCGCCAAACACGTCGGCCACCTGGCCTTCGTTGACGAAAACCGCCATTTGCGATTCGCGCACCACCAGCACGCCGCCGTTCTGGATTTCCATGTCCCGCATCGGGAAGCGCCAGGCCAGGGTGCCGTCGCCGTCCTCGGTCCATTCGATGACATCGATGAACTGTTTCTTGATGAAATCCATAAGGGCCATGTGCTGCTCCCGTGGGTGGGCAAAAAGGGTGGCGGCCATGATAGCAACGGGGGTGGGGTTTTGGCGCTTTTTCGCTGCCCCATCCCAAGAGAGCGTGACGGAAGGCGCAGAGGCGCGCAGCCGCTGCGTTGGATCGTTGGTCAATAGCGCGCTTGGCGCCCGCGGGAAGGGCTGGTCAGGCCTGAACGTCGAGGAGTGCGCCCATCACCGCGTCTGCGGTGCGCAGGGTCTGTACGTTGGCCATGAAATCCTGTTTGGCGGCGAGCTGGTCCACGACTTCTTGCTCCAGCGAGACACCTTCCGCATTGGCGCGCTGAACGCTGGCATCGACGCCGCCCTCGGGAGCGGCCTGTTGCACGACACGCTGGGCGCGGTAGCCGGGCGTGTTCATGTTGGCCACGTTGCCGGCCGAGGCGTCCAGCCGCATCCGGGCGGCGGAAAGACCGGAGGCGGCAATGGCGTTGAGGCTGGACATGGGGAAACTCCTTGAACCGTGGCGGGTCTGGCGATTGTCCGCCGCTGCTGCGAAGTCGGCAAGCGCCCCGCCGCTGTGCGCTAGGGCTGAGGGCCGTGGGCGTCGTGCAGGCACTGCGCAAACGCTTGTGCGGCGCGCGCAGGCGGGGGCGAGCGGCGCAGCACGCTGACGAACTCGCAGCGGTAGAAAAACAGCTCGGGCCGAATCGCGCGCATGTGCCCACGCCGCTCAAAGGCTTCCGCGTAGTGGTCGGGCAGAAAGCCCAGGTAGCGGCCCGAGAGAATCAGCGTGGCAATCGACTCCTGGTCAAACCCCGTCGCCTTGCGCGGCAGGCACTCGCGGTGGCCGAGTTCCATGTTGGGCGAGTGGTAGCCCAAGCCGGCAAAGGGCCAGGCGCGCAGGGCGTCCCAATCCAGCGCGGCGTGGTCGGCGGCAAACAGCGGGTGGCTGGCGCCCGCGTAGAGCCGCATGTCTTCGCCAAACAGTGTTTCGTAGACCAGGCTTTGCGAGCTGCGGTGCGTGGGCAGGATGCCCACCTGAAAGCGCCCATCCATCAGCCCGCGCTCGATGGCAGGCATGCCGCCCACATGCAGGTTCAGCGCCACCTCGGGGGCGCGGTCGGCAAACAGCGCAATGGCGGTATCGATATGCGCCTGCGGGTTGCTGGCGGTCTTGTCGAACACCGCCACGTCGAGCTGCCCGCCCATGCGGTGGTGGATGTCGTCGATGCTGCTGCGAAACGCGTCCACGCCAGCGAGCAGGCGCAGCGTTTCGTCGTACACCCGCTGGCCTTCCAGCGTCAGCGCAAAGCCGGCCCGGCCGCGCCGGCACAGCCCCAAACCGAGGCGGGTTTCCAGATCTTTCAGGTGGCGGCTGACCGTGCTGGTGCCGATGTTGAGTTCGAGCTCGGCCGCGGCGAGCCCACCGCACTCGACCACGCTCTTGAACACCCGCAGCAAGCGCAGGTCCATATCGGCCAATTGCCCCAGCATGGCGCGGGGCCGCGCCGAAGAGGCGGGGGGCATTACTTGCATAAATCTTCAAGTAAACAGTGATATTTGTTGATTTGAGAGATTAACACCCGCGAGAACAATGGCGCACCGTTCTGTCCTTTTGGAGACCGCCATGAGTTTTGTGCCTATCGACCAAGCCCTTGAAGCCGCACCGCGCATGGACGCCGCCTGGCTTGACGCGCACTGGATGCCGTTTACCGCCAACCGCAATTTCAAAGCCGCACCGCGCATGGTGGCCAGCGCCAGCGGGGCCTACTACACCGACACCGATGGCCGCAAGATTTTTGACGGCCTCTCCGGCCTGTGGTGCACCGGCCTGGGCCACGGCCGGCGCGAAATCGCCGAGGCCGTGGGCAAGGCAGCGCTGAACCTGGACTACGCCCCGGCCTTCCAGTTCGGCCACCCGGCCTCGTTCGCGCTGGCCAACAAGATCAAGGAACTCACGCCCGACGGGCTGGACTACGTTTTCTTTACCGGCTCGGGCTCGGAATCAGCCGACACCTCGCTGAAAATGGCCCGCGCCTACTGGCGCGCCAAGGGCCAGGGCACCAAGACACGTCTCATCGGCCGCGAAAAGGGCTACCACGGCGTGAACTTTGGCGGCATTTCGGTGGGCGGCATCGGCGGCAACCGCAAGACCTTTGGCCAAGGCATTGAAGCGGACCACCTGCCGCACACCCAGCCGCCCGCCGGCACTTTCCAGAAAGGCATGGCCGAGGAAGGTGGCCGTGCACTGGCGGACAAGCTGCTCGACGTGATTGCCCTGCACGACGCGAGCAATATCGCCGCCGTCATCGTCGAGCCGTTTTCGGGTTCGGCGGGCGTGGTGATACCGCCCAAGGGCTACCTGGAGCGCATCCGCGAGATCTGCACGCAGAACCACATCCTGTTGATTTTTGACGAAGTCATCACGGCGTTTGGCCGCTGCGGCACCTGGACAGGGTCCGAGGCCTTTGGCGTCACGCCCGATATCCTCAACTTCGCCAAGCAGGTGACCAACGGTGCCCAGCCACTGGGCGGCGTGGTGGCCAGCAAGGACATCTACGACACCTTCATGGCACAGGGCGGCGCGCAATACCTGGTCGAGTTCCCCCACGGCTACACCTATTCGGCGCACCCGGTGGCCTGCGCCGCCGGCCTCGCCGCCCTCGAAATCCTGCAAAAGGAAGACATGCCCGGCCGCGTGCAGGCCTTGCTGCCGCACTTCGAGCAGGCCGTGCACAGCCTCAAAGGCGCCAAGCATGTCGCCGACATCCGCAACTACGGCCTGGCGGCGGGCTTCACGATTGCCGCGCTGCCCGGCGAGCCGGCGCGCCGGCCGTACGAGATTGCCATGGCGTGCTGGAAGAAAGGCTTCTACGTGCGCTACGGCGGAGACACCATCCAGCTGGCGCCGCCGTTCATCAGCGAGAAGGCCGAGATCGAGCGTCTGGTGAATGCGCTGGGGGATGCGCTGGCCGAGACGGCCTGAGGCTTGTCTCGCGGGCCATTTGCTATTATATAAATAGCTAATGGCGCTTATTCAGTAAGCGCTGGAGGCCAATTTTGTTTGAAACTTTGGCTGTGCTGCCACAGCCCTTGCGGACGCGGCGACGGAGCTGACGCTGCGCCAGCGCGGATTGCGCGCAAGCGTGCTTCGCTTCACGGCAACGATCGGGGCAGGCGAGCGCGCAAAACGCGCAGCCTACAATTGCTTTGCGCTCATGCGAGCGGCTGCGTCAAGCCAGTGACGGAACCCGGCGCGCGGCTGCTCGCCTCCGCCGGAGTTCCTATGTCTGAAGCCCCCAAAGTCCCCCCTGTCGACAAGCGCGCGCTGCTGCGCAAGGCTGCTCTCGAATACCACGAGTTTCCCAAGCCCGGCAAGATTGCCATCGCTTCCACCAAGCAGATGGTCAACCAGCTTGATCTGTCGCTGGCCTATTCACCCGGCGTGGCTGCGCCCTGCGAAGAGATCGTCAGAGATCCGGCCACGGCCTTCCGGTACACCAGCCGCGGCAACCTGGTCGGTGTGGTCACCAACGGCACAGCCGTCCTTGGCCTGGGCGACATTGGCCCGCTGGCCAGCAAACCCGTGATGGAGGGCAAGGCGGTCCTGTTCAAGAAGTTCTCGGGCATCGACGTTTTCGACATCGAGATCAACGAAAAAGACCCGGAAAAACTGGTCGAGATTATCGCTGCGCTGGAGCCGACCTTTGGCGGCATCAACCTCGAAGACATCAAGGCGCCCGACTGCTTCTACGTCGAGCGCAAGCTGCGTGAGCGCATGAACATTCCCGTGTTCCATGACGATCAGCACGGCACGGCCATTGTCGTCGGCGCCGCCATCCTCAATGGCCTCAAGGTGGCGGGCAAGCGCGCCGAGGACGTCAAGCTTGTGACCTCGGGTGCGGGTGCTGCGGCGCTGGCCTGCCTCGGCCTGCTTGTCAAGCTGGGTGTGCGCCGCGAGAACATCTGGGTGACCGACCTGGCCGGCTTGGTCTATGAGGGCCGCACCGAGCTGATGGACGACGACAAGCGCCAGTATGCCCAGCCCACGGAGTTGCGCACGCTCAGCCAGGCGATTGCCGGCGCCGACGTGTTCCTGGGCCTCTCGGCCGGCGGCGTGCTCAAGCAGGACATGGTGCGCGCCATGGCGCCGCGCCCGCTGGTCTTTGCGCTCGCCAATCCCAACCCGGAGATCGCGCCCGAAGATGTCAAGGCGGTACGCGACGACGCCATCATTGCCACCGGCCGTACGGACTACCCCAACCAGGTCAACAACGTCCTGTGCTTCCCCTACATCTTTCGCGGGGCGCTTGATTCGGGTGCCACCACCATCACGATGGAGATGGAAATCGCCGCCGTGCACGCCATCGTCGAGCTGGCGCAGGCCGAGCAGAGCGAAGTGGTGGCAGCGGCCTACGTTGGCGAGCCGCTCGCCTTTGGGCCGGAATACCTGATTCCCAAGCCTTTTGACCCACGGCTGATGATGAAGATCGCGCCGGCCGTGGCGCAAGCCGCCTTTGACTCCGGTGTGGCACGGCGCCCCATTGCCGACATGGACGCCTACCGCGACCATTTGCAGACCTTTGTGTACGCTTCGGGCACGACAATGAAGCCGATCTTCGCGTCGGCCAAGGCGGCCATTGCCAAACGGGTGGCCTATTCTGAAGGCGAGGAGGAGCGCGTGCTGCGCGCGGCACAGATTGTCGTGGACGAGCATATAGCGCGCCCGACCCTCATCGGCCGCCCGAAGGTCATTGCCCAGCGCATCGAAACCTTCGGCCTGCGCCTCTCGGAAGGGCGTGACTACGACGTCGTCAACGTCGAGCAGGACCACCGCTACCACGACTTCTGGCAGACCTACCACCGCATGACCGAGCGCAAGGGCGTGACGGTGCCGATTGCCAAGATCGAACTGCGCCGGCGCCTGACCCTGATCGGCAGCATGCTGCTGCACAAAGGCGAAGTGGACGGCCTGATCTGCGGCACCTGGGGCCACACAGCCCACCACCTGAACTACATTGACCAGGTGATTGGCAAGCGCGCGGGCGTTGCCACCTACGCCTGCATGAACGGCTTGCTGCTGCCCGACCGCCAGATTTTCCTGGTCGATACGCACGTCAACTACGACCCCACGGCGGCCCAACTGGCCGAAATTTCCGTGATGGCAGCAGAGGAAATGCTGCGTTTTGGCATCAAACCGAAGGCGGCGCTGCTGTCGCACTCGAACTTTGGCAGCAGCAACCAGCCCAGCGCCGTGAAAATGCGCGAGACACTCGACCTCCTGCGCTTGCAAGCGCCTTGGCTCGAAGTGGACGGTGAAATGCATGGCGACGTGGCCTTGAACGGTGCCAGCCGCGCCGCACTCATGCCGCACGGCAGCCTGGTGGGCGACGCCAACTTGCTGATCCTGCCCAATATCGATGCCGCCAATATCTCCTACAACCTGCTCAAGACGGCGGCAGGCGGCAACATCGCCATCGGCCCGGTGCTGCTGGGGGCGGCCCAGCCGGTGCACATCCTCACCGCCAGCGCCACCGTGCGCCGCATCGTCAATATGACCGCACTGACAGTGGTGGATGCCAACGTCCAGCGCTGACCGTCTGCGCACTTAGACTGGCGCGCCATTGCGCCGCAAGCGCTTTTAAAAGCCCAGGCATTTGCCCATATTTTGGGCAAATGCTTGCATTTGTGTGGGGATTCCGTCACACTAGCGCCTTGAAATTTCGGGTTAACCCGTAGTTTCTGAAAGGTGTGGTGTTGATGTTTGCTGCTGCTGCGACCTGGACGCGCAAAACCGGTTTTTCTTTTGTTTTGGGTGCCACGCTCGCATTGACGTCGCTGGGCCTGCAGGCGCGGGAAATCGCCAGTGACGGCACCGCTTCCGTCATTGCGCTGGCCGACCTGCCTGCGCAGGGGCGACAGATGCATGCATTGATTCTGGCGGGCGGGCCGTTTCCCAGCGGCAAGGACGGCATTGTCTTTGGCAATCGGGAGCGTTTGCTGCCAACGTCAAAGCGCGGGTATTACCGCGAATACACCGTCAGAACCCCCGGCGCGCGCAACCGCGGCGCGCGGCGCATCGTCTGTGGCGGGCCGCCGCGAAATCCCGAGGCTTGCTATTACACGAGCGATCACTATGCCAGTTTTCGCCGAATTGTGGATTGAACCCTGCAGGTGCGTGAACTTCGCGCATCTGCAGACCCTCCAACGACCGATTTTTTGGACTTGATAGAAAGAGAAGCGAAGATGGACACGCCACTTCGTAAAGACCAGGATGTTCCCTTGCGCGGCATTCGCCCCAACATCGTGCAATCGATCCGCGCGTTTCGCGTGCAGGATTTGCAAGATGCGGCCACCGCCCTCGGACACCATTTCCTTTACGCCAACCTCGCCCACGCACAATCCAAGCAGGATGTGCTGGATCTGATTGCCCAGCAATTCACCCTGCCGACGCATTTCGGCAAGAACTTCGATGCGCTGTCCGATTGCCTGACCGATCCGCTGCACAAGTCGGGGCCGCAACCGGGCTTCATTGTGGTGCTTGAGCAAATCCCTGCCACGGCCAAGTTCGACAAAGAAGCGCGCGAGCAGTTGATCGACGTGTTCCGCGACGCCGCCGATTTTTGGGGGGAGCGAAAAATCCCGTTCCGCTGCTTCTATTCTTTTCTGTAGCCCGTTCTGCAACCATCAGCCAGGCAGAACGGGCAAGCGGGGCTAGTGAAGCACCCAAGCCGGTGCAAGGGATTGAGGTGCCTGTCGAGGACGGGGCCGAGAAATTGCCGACCGACAAGTTGGTGGACATCTCGCCATTGGCACTGCGCATGAGCAGCCCTTTCAACTCGGGCTATTGGCTGAACGCTGCCTGAACATGGTTGCCATGGTCCGCCGGCGCTGCAGCGCAGTGCCGGCGGATTTCCATTTTTGCGGTTCACGGGGGCGCGATGTCCAAAGACAAGACGGTGTTCGTGTGCGCGGACTGTGGTGGCACCAGCCCCCGGTGGCTGGGCAAATGCCCGCAATGCGGCGCCTGGAACACGCTTAACGAGACCTTGGCCGAGACGCAGGGCGCCCGCAACCGCTATGCCAGCGCGTCGCGTCCGGCCTTGAATGCGGCGCAGGCGGTCACGCCGATCGCGTCGATGGAGGCCAGCGACTTCGAGCGCACCCCGACGGGCCTGGACGAACTCGATCGCGTTCTGGGGGGCGGCATGGTCGAGGGGGCGGTGGTCCTGATCGGCGGCGACCCAGGTATCGGCAAATCGACGCTGCTCTTGCAGGCGCTGGATGCCTTGCAGCGATCCGGCCTGTCCACGCTGTACGTCACCGGCGAGGAAAGTGGCGCGCAGGTGGCCTTGCGCTCGCGCAGATTGGGCTTGGACCAGAGCATGGTCAATGTGCTGGCCGAGACGCAGCTTGAAAAGACCATCGCCACCATCGAGCAGACACAACCGGCCATCGCAGTCATCGATTCGATCCAGACCATGTATTCCGAGGCGCTCAGCTCTGCGCCGGGTTCGGTGGCCCAGGTACGCGAATGCGCAGCGCACCTGACGCGCCTGGCCAAAGCAACCGGGGTGGCGATTGTCCTGGTCGGCCACGTGACCAAAGAGGGCGCGCTGGCCGGCCCACGGGTGCTGGAGCACATGGTCGACACGGTGCTGTACTTCGAGGGCGATACGCACTCGAGCTTTCGCCTGGTGCGCGCCATCAAGAACCGCTTTGGCGCCGTCAATGAGATTGGCGTCTTCGCCATGACCGAACGCGGCCTCAAAGGCGTGGCCAACCCCAGCGCCATCTTCCTCAGCCAGCACAGCGAGCCCGTGCCGGGCAGTTGCGTGCTGGTCACGCTGGAGGGTACGCGCCCGCTGCTGGTGGAAATCCAGGCCCTGGTCGACGGCGGCGGCCCCAGCCCGCGCCGGCTCTCGGTGGGGCTCGATCGCGACCGTCTCGCCATGCTGCTCGCCGTGCTGCATCGCCATGCCGGCGTGGCCTGCGCCGACCAGGACGTATTTGTCAACGCCGTGGGCGGCGTGCGCATCAGCGAGCCTGCGGCGGATCTCGCCGTCATGCTGGCCATCACCTCGAGCCTGCGCGGTCGCGCCATGCCCAAGGGGTTCATGGCGTTCGGCGAAGTCGGCCTGGCCGGAGAGGTGCGCCCGGCGCCGCGCGGCCAGGAGCGCCTGCGCGAGGCGGCCAAGCTCGGGTTCTCGGTGGCCATCGTGCCCAAGGCGAACGCCCCCAAAAAACCTGTTGAAGGGCTCACCATCCACGCAGTGGAGCGTGTTGAGCAAGCTATGGATGTCGTGCGCCAATTGCAATAAAGCATGGCGGACGTGCACTTCTTGGCACTGACAGTTACCACGAATGCTGCAAGGCGGTGGGCACGGCGCCGTAAAATCCCCGGATTCGCGAACTTAGCAGATGCAAAGGACACCCATGAGCCCCGTAGTTCCCTCGATAGCCGACCGTGACGGCAAGATCTGGATGGACGGCCAGATGGTCGATTGGCGCGACGCCAAAATCCATGTGCTCACGCACACCTTGCACTATGGCTGCGGGGCGTTCGAGGGCGTTCGCGCCTACAAGACCGCTGCGGGCACCGCGATTTTCCGGCTCGAAGAGCACACCGATCGCCTGTTCAACAGTGCCAAGATCCTGCGTATGAAGATGCCGTTCACCAAGGACGAAGTGAATGAGGCGCAAAAAGCGGTGGTGCGCGAGAACAAGCTGGAATCGTGCTACTTGCGCCCCCTCACTTGGATCGGCTCGCAGAAGCTGGGCGTCTCACCCAAGGGCAACCAGATTCACCTCATGGTCGCCGCCTGGGCTTGGGGCGCTTACTTGGGCGAAGAAGGCATGCAGCGCGGCATCCGCGTCAAGACCAGCAGCTATTCGCGCCACCACGTCAACATCACCATGACGCAGGCCAAGGCGGTGAGCAACTACACCAATTCCATCCTCGCCAACATGGAGGCGCTGGACGATGGCTACGACGAGGCGCTGTTGCTCGACAGCTCTGGCTTCGTCTCCGAGGGCTCGGGGGAAAACATCTTCGTCGTCAAGAATGGCGTTATCTACACGCCTGACCTCTCGGCCGGTGCGCTCAATGGCATCACGCGCAATACCGTGCTGCACATTGCCAAGGACTTGGGGCTCGACGTGGTGCAAAAGCGCATTACACGCGATGAGGTGTACATCAGCGATGAGGCCTTCTTTACGGGAACCGCCGCCGAGGTGACGCCTATCCGCGAACTCGACCGCATCGAGCTCGGCGCGGGTTGCCGCGGCCCTGTCACTGAAAAAATCCAGTCGGCCTTTTTCGACATCGTGAACGGTCGCAACCCCCAATACGCCCATTGGCTCAGCAAGGTGTGATGCCATGAAACAAGACGTTGTGGAACTGCTCGCAAAAGACCTGAATCCGGAAGGGGGCGTGTTCTGCCCGAACCCCAAGGCCGGTATGGCGCTGTGGAACAACCACCCGAGGGTGTACCTGGACGTGGCGCACGCAGGTGCAGCCAAGTGCCCCTACTGTGGTACGGAGTACCGGCTCAAGGAAGGGGAAGTGCTGAAAGCAGGGCATTGACGGCGCCTTGCCGCTTGCCGCGCCTGCGTATCTGCTGTCAGCCGGGGCAAAGCGGGCCATTGCGTCTCTGATTTCAACGAGTCCGATAGATTTGAATCCCTCTTTTGCGGCTGCGCAGCGCGCCTCCTGGCCGGAACAACTCTCAAGCGTGGCGGCATTTGCAGTGCCCGGCCTTGCCTTGTGGTTGCCGTCTGGTTATTCCTATGGCGCGGTCTTGCTGTTGGTCGGCGCGCTGCTTACCTTGCACCGCTGGCCGCGACAGCCACGCGACGCATTCACTTGGTGGTTCGCGGCGAGCATGCTGGCCATGGCAGTTTTGTGGGCCGCTCAGGCCGACCCCGCCGAGCATTTCGGTCGCGCAGATCGTCCGGCGAAATACGTGCTTGGCGCTGTGTGCCTGTTTTTCGTCACCGCTTACCCACCCAAGCCCAGAGCGCTGCTGGCAGGGCTGGTGGTGGGGAGTCTGGGCGCTGGTGCCATTGCTGTCTGGCAAATATACGGCCTGCATGCGGAGCGCGCATGGGGCCACACCAATGCCATCCAATATGGCAACCTGGCGCTGTGCCTGGCGGCCCTCCTGGCGCTCTACGCGGGTGCGGTCTGGGCGCAACTGGGGTGGCGCGCGCGCGTCTTGTGCGTCCTGGGCGTGGCCGCCGGGTTGGACGCTTCGATGCTGTCGCAGTCCCGGGGGGGCTGGCTGGCTTTGCTGCTGGCCATCCCCTTGTTGCTGGGATGGCTGATGGCGCATCGGCGCCAGCTGTTCAAGAGGGTCGCTCTGGGTGTTGTCGCCATGGTGCTGCTGCTGTCCATCATCAACAGCAGCGTATTGGTCCAGCGCTGGGACCGCATGGAGCACGAGGTGCAGGTCTACGACCAGCGCGATGACGCCGCCACTTCCGTTGGGCAGCGGCTTGAGCATTGGCGCTTTGCCTGGGACATTGCGCGCGAGCGCCCGTGGCTGGGCTGGGGCTTTGCCGGCTACATGGCGGAAAAGGCGAAACGTGTCGGTGCGGGGCTCTACCAGCCGTCCATTGTGGAATACAAGTTCGTCCACAACGAGCTGCTTGACCAGTGGGTCAAACTGGGCGTCACAGGACCGGCCGTGCTGCTCCTGTTCTACCTCTTGCCTCTCGCCATGTTTCTCCCGCTTGCATCGCGCATGCAGGGCTACCGGCGGGATGCGGCGCTGGGTGCGCACGCGCTTGCGCTGCGTCTGTGTGGCACCTGTATTCCCGTTCTCTATATCGGCTTTGGTCTGACGCAGGTTTTCCTGGCGCACAACAGCGGCATCATGTTCTATCTGTTCATGTTGATGCTGCTGTGGGCGGCGCTGCGGTCGGTGGAGCGCCAGCTTGCAAACCTGCCACTTGCGCAGGCCTTGCCGGTGGTGCCTGCACCATGAGCGGCGTGGGTGCGCATCCGCCGCGCGTGCTGCATTTCGTCACGGGGGGCTTTTCCGGCGCCACGCAGGTGGCCCTGGATCTGGTGCGCGCGCACCGTGCCAGTGGGCGGTTTGAGCCCTTGCTGGTGTTGCGGCGCAAGCGCCAGACCGACCCGGCACGCATTGCCGCCTTGCGCGCCGAAGGCCTGGCGGTACAGGTGGTGCCGGGCTGGTCGCACGGAGCCACCATTTGTCAGTTGGTTCGGCAGTGCCGGCGCTTTCGGCCCGATGTGCTGGTCGCGCACGGTTTTAGCGAACATTTGTGGGGCCGCTACGCCGGGCTGCTGGCGCGCGTGCCGATCCTTGTGCAGGTGGAGCACAACTCGCGGGAGCGGTATTCGTGGTGGCGCAATGCGCAGATGCTCTGGCTGGCACGCCGCACGCAGGCCATCGTAGGCGTCTCGGAAGGCGTGCGTGGCGCATTGTTGGCGCGCGGCGTGGATCCGGCCAAGACCTTGGCGATTCCCAATGGCGTGCGGCTTGGGCCCTACGCCGCTGCTGCCGATCACCCTTTTGAAGCGCGCAAGCCCGACATCGTCATGGTGGCCAGGTTTGCCAGGCAAAAGGACCACGCCTGCCTGCTGCATGCGCTGGCTTTGCTGCGCGGACGCGGACTGACGCCGCAGCTGTTGCTTGCGGGTGGCGGTAAGGCATCTGCGCTCCGGCAGGCCGAGCGTCTCTGCGACGAACTCAAGCTGCAGGATCAGGTGCAATTTCTTGGGCGCTGCGACGACGTGCCGGCTTTGCTCATGGCGCACCAGGTGTGCGTGCTGTCCACGCACTACGAGGGCATGCCGCTGTCGCTCATCGAGGGCATGGCCGCCGCGTGCGCGGTGGTCGGCAGCGCCGTCCCTGGCGTCCGCGAAGTGATCCAGCACGAACGCAACGGCCTGCTGGTTCCTGAAGCCGACCCGTCCGCCATGGCCGACGCGCTTGAATGCCTTCTGACGCAGCCGCAGCATGCTGCCGCTCTGGCAGCACAAGCCAGGGCCGATGCCCTGGAGCACTATGGACTGCCCAAGATGCTCGATCGCTATGAAGCGCTTTTTCTGCGCTTGCTGGAGCCGACAACCCACGCGGAGGCAAGGGCATGAGCGGGGTCGATTCACCGCGTCCGACGCCTTGGCTCAGCGTACTGGTCCCTGCCTACAATGCGGCGGCCTATTTGGGCGAATGCGTCGATTCGGTGCTGGTGCAGGGCGTAGCGGGCGTCGAAGTGGTGGTGGTGGACGATTGTTCCAACGATGGGTCCGCGCAGGTTCTGGTGCAACTGGCGGAACGCTGGCCCGATGCCCTGCATGTGCGCCGCCATGGCCACAACCGGGGCTTGAGCGCGGCGCGCAACACCCTTCTGGAAGCCGCGCGTGGAGAATACCTGTGGTTTCTGGATGCCGACGACAAGCTGCTTGCAGGGTCACTGGCCGAGCTGGACCGAATCGTGCACAGCGCGTCGCCCGACCTCGTGCTGTGCGATTTCGAAGTCCTGCGTGCCTGCCGCAAGCCCAAGCACTGGCTGCGTGGGGAGCACCACCGCAAGTCGTTCCTGGGCCCTTCCGGGCGGCTGCTGAGCGACCCGGCTGAGCTGCTCAGCGGTCTGTTGCTCGCCGGGCAACTGCATGCCTGGTCGAAGATCTCGCGGCGCAGTCTGTGGCATCCGGGCCTGCGCTTTCCTCCCGGACAGTACTTCGAAGACATGGCCACCATGACGCTGCTGGCCCTGCAGGCACGCACCAGCTACTACGCGCCGCATCCCTGGGTGGCCTACCGTCAGCACGAGCACAGCATCCTGGCCAATGCCAGCTGGCAAAAGGCGCAAGACCAGTCGCGGGCGCTGGTGCCGCTGCGGGAAACCTTGCGTGCGCACGCCTGTGGCGAGTCTGCGCAGGTGCGCCTCGCCCTGGCCCACCAAAGCGCGCGCAATTTCATGGGCGCCATGCGCTTTCTGCATGCGCAGGCACCCAGCGAGCCTTCGGGCAAATCGGTCTCTATGCTGGCTGATGAATTGCGCCAGAACTTCCGCGATTCCTCGCCACTCACGCCCAAAGAGCTTGCGCGCGCCTACCTGCAGCGCGGTTGGTTCTTGCGGCGCCACAAGTTCTTGCGCTGGTACGGAGCGTTTCGCGTATGAACCCCGCCGCCCTGCCTTGGCGCGATGAAGCCGAGTTGTGGCTGGCGCGCTGGCTGATGCGCTACTACCGCTGGTTTGGCCGGGCGGCCGAAAACGCCCCTGTGGCGCCTGCGCAGGGGTACCGCTTTGGCAAAGATGCCCCGCGACGCGCGCCCGGGGAGCAGGCTGCCGCTGCGATTCCACCCATCGTGTGGGCGTACTGGAGCGGCGGGGCACCCCCACCGCTCATCGCGCGCTGCTTTGCCAACTGGCGGCGCTTTAATCCAGGTTTTAGCATCCGCATTCTGGACGACGGCAATGTGCGCGACCATGTGGGTGATTTGCCTGAGGCGCTTGCCCATGCCAGCGCCACGCTGCGTGCCGACTGGATTCGACTGGAACTGCTGCGGCGCCACGGCGGTATCTGGCTCGATGCCAGCACCGTGCTCACCGCATCGCTGGCCTGGGTGTTGCAGGCGCAGCAGGCAGGGGGCGATCTGGTGGGCTACTACCTGGCCCGCTACACCACCGACGCGGCGTTTCCGGTGGTGGAAAACTGGTTCCTGGCGGCGCCGCCCGGCAGTGCGCTGATCGAAGACCTGCAGCAAGAATTCACGGGTGTCGTGCTGCCACTCGGGGGCCCCGGCTACGTCCGGCACCTGCAGCAGCGCGGCGAGTACGACGCGCTGCGCCAGGGCATCGATCTGCCGAATTACCTGAGCATGCACCTGGCCTTGCAGCGGGTGCTGCGCAGTGGCAAAGCGTACCGACTGCTGCTCTGGCGCGCCGAAGACGGGCCTTTCCTTTACCATGCGCTGGGCCAGTGGGGGCGCACGGCGCTGAAGATTCGCCTGCTGTTTCGCCGCGCCGCCACTGCGCCGCCACCCTTGATCAAGCTGCGCAAGCCTGACCGCAAGCGCCTGGACCTGTACCTGGAGCGCAAGCTGTACCTGCCCGAAAGCACCGTTGGGCGCTACCTCTGCGCGTCCCCATCGCCATGAGCCGCCGCCGCAAGACACGTATCGAAAAGTGGTTCTCGTTCAACCGCTACCGCCGGCGCTTTGGCGCACGCGCGCTGGCGGGCGATCTGCTGGGCGACGATCTTGAAGCGCTCAAGCACACTCTGGTGCCCGGCGACGTGGCCGAATACGCCTATGGCTCGCTGCCCGACTTGCAAGCCCACCTGCAGCGCCTGCGGCAGGAATTTGTCGGCCGCCCGCAATTGCTGTACCACCACGCGGCGTTGATCGTGCTGATCCGCCGCGAGTCCGAGGTGGCGCGGAACTTCGCGCGCTTCAAGCACCTGTGGTTGGCCGAGCGGGCCTTTCTCACCGAGCACCTGGACCTGCGCTGGCTGGTGGCTGCCTGCGACACCTTGATCGATCACCATCCGGACCTGGCGCTGCGCGCCGCGCTGATGAACGGCGTGCTGCTGGTCAACACCGTGAAATTGCAGGAAACCGAGCGCTTTCTTCAGGCGCAAGCCGGCGCCACCGACGACCCACAGGCCCTCGCCGCGCTGCAGTCGCGCCGTATCGGCCTGTGCGATGGCCTGTCGGCCTTTGTCGCGGGCACGGACGACACTTTGCGCAACATGCGCTGGCGGCTGGAGAGCATTTGCGCCGTGCACCCGCTGGCTGGCATCGTCATGGTCATCTTTGAACGGCTGCAGCAGCCGGCCAACGACAATGTGTTTTCGCGTTTTCGCCAACGCCACACGCGCGATCGCACGCGGTGGTGGTGACGGGGGCGTTCAAACAGGCCCAGGCGCCCGCTGCGCCAGTGGCAAGCGCAGCACGAAGCAGGCTCCCCCGCCCGCGTGGTCTTCACAGTGGACGCTGCCCTGGTGGCGCCCGACAATTGAGCGCACCAGCGCCAGCCCGAGCCCCACGCCGCCGGCACGCTCGCTCGCACCCGGCAGGCGGTAGAAGGGCTCAAAGATGCGTTCGCGCTGCGCCGGCGGCACGCCCGGCCCGCGGTCGCACACCCGCACTTCGGCCCAGCCCTGGCGGCTCGCAATGCTCAGGGTGATCGGCCCCTGGCTGTAGCGGTGTGCGTTTTCCAGGAGGTTGCGCAGCGCGCGGCGCAGCAGCTTGGCGACGCCGCGCACCTCGATATCGGCGGCCCCTGCCTCCAGGTCTGCGTTCACGCGGGAGCATTCCTCTGCAGCCAGCCCGACCAGGTCTACCGCTTCGATATCGCCCACGTCGGCCTCGTGCGCATCCAATCGGCTGGCGAGCAGGATTTCTTCGACCAGTTGGTCCAGTTCAGCGACGTTGCGCTCGATCTCGCGCCGGAACTGCGCCGAGGGCTGGTTGCCGTCCATCAGTTCGAGGCCCATGCGGATGCGGGTCAGCGGCGATCGCAATTCGTGCGAGGCATTGGCCAGCAAGGACTTGTGCGATTGCACCAAGGCCTCGATCCGCTCTGCAGCGGCGTTGAATTGGCGCGAGAGGTCTGCCACCTCGTCGTGGCCCTGCACCGGGACGCGCGCCGCAAGGTCGCCAGCGCCAAAGCGCTGCACGCCGCGCTGCAGGATGTCGAGCCGCAGCAAGAGCCTGCGGATGATGGGGAACACGCCAAGGGCCACCGCAATGCCCACCACGCCCAGCATCCACAGAAAGCCAAAGGGTGGCCTGGTCCAGAAAGCGGCTTCGCGTCCGCGCGGCCCCCGCTCGTCCCGTGGACGCGGCTGGCGCGGTGCCACCAGCAAGGTGTAGGAAGCGCCGGAATCGAGTTCGACCTTGAATTCAATGCCTTCGCCGGGGACCCGCTGCGCCACGCCGCTGCCCAGAATGTCGCCCTGCCCATTGATGACCCGCACTTCGCGCTGCGTTTGCACCCTTTGCACTTCATTCTGTTCGGCTGCAATGCGCCAGGCCCAGCCAACGGCCAGCGTCAGCACGGCCACGCCGCCCACGACGGCCAGCCAGATGCGCAGGTAAAGGCGGCGGGAAAACAGCGACAGCATGAGCCGGTCAGTCTTGCTGTTTTGCGAACACGTAGCCCACGCCGCGCACGGTGAGAATGCGGCGCGGGTTCTTCGCATCGTCCTCGATGGCGGCGCGAATGCGGCCCATGTGCACGTCGATGGAGCGGTCGAAGGCTTCAAGCTCGCGGCCGCGCACGGCCTCCATGATCTGGTCGCGCGTCAGCACCCGGCCGGCGCGCTCGGCCATGGCCACCAGCAGGTCGAACTGGTAAGACGTGAGCTCGCAGGGCTGGCCCGCCACCGTGACGGTGCGGGCATCGCGATCGATCTCAAGCGCGCCAAAGCGCAGGGCCTGCGCCTGCGGTGCGCCGCCTTCGGTGCGGCGGCGCAGCACGGCGCGGATGCGCGCCAGCAGCTCGCGCGGCTCGAAGGGCTTAGGCAGGTAGTCGTCGGCGCCAAGTTCCAGGCCGATGATGCGGTCCATGGGGTCGCCCTTGGCCGTCAGCATGAGCACCGGCACGCGCGCGGCGGGGCCCTGCATGCCGCGGATGTTGCGGCAGACGTCGAGCCCATCCATGTCGGGCAGCATCAGGTCCAGGATGACGAGGTCGGGCAACGCCGTGCTGCCGCCCACCTCCTGCAGCCTGGCCAGGCCGCTCTGCCCGTCGCCACAGTGCGCCACCTGCATGCCCGATTGCCCGAGGTACTCCACCACCATCTGCGCGAGGCGGCTGTCGTCTTCAATCATCAGCAACTGGGTGGTCATGGCAATTCCGGGGTTGGGATGAGCATGGTGGTGGCCCCGCATCTCGCGGGCTTGAAGCAGGCGTAAAGCCGAGGTAAATACGTTCTCAGAGAAGTGCTATACATGTTGTAGCTGTATTCTCTTGTCTGTCATGCGGAAACGGCATTTTTCTGCCTTGAAGCGAATGCCACCAGGATGAGCACGGGAAGACCCAGCAGTGCGGTAGCCAGGAAGAAGTTCGTGTAACCGTAGGCGTCAACGAAGCGGCCGGAAAACCCGGCGATCCATTTCGGCAGCAGCAGCATCACGGAGCTCAGCAGCGCGTACTGCGTGGCCGAATACTGCACATTCGTCAGGCCCGAGAGGTAGGCGATGAACGCCGCCGACGCAATGCCGCCCGAGAGGTTGTCCGCCGAGATGACGAGCACCAGGCCCGTCAGGTCGTGTCCACGCGTGCCCAGCCAGGCAAACAGCAGGTTGCTGGCGGCCGAGAGCACAGCGCCCAGCATCAGCACCCGCATCACCCCCATGCGCAGCGCCAGCGCGCCGCCCAGGAACGCGCCAGCGAGCGTCATCAGCACGCCGAACACTTTGGTGACGGCGGCGACCTCGTCCTTGGTGTAGCCCATGTCCACGTAAAACGGGTTGGCCATGATGCCCATCACCACATCGCTGATGCGGTAGATGGCGATCAGCGACAGGATCAGCACGGCCTGCCAGCCGTAGCGGCTGAGGAAGTCGGCAAACGGGTCGATGAGCGCGCCGCGCAGCCACTCGCCGAGGTTGCGCGATGGCGGCAGCGGGCGCGGCGCCGGCTCGCGCGAGAGCAGCACCGTGACGGTGCCCACCAGCATCGAGGCGGCCATCACCAGGTAGGCCGTCTTCCAGGCGCCCTGCTGGTAGCCGGCCACGCCCGCCAGCTCGGCGCGCGCGGCCACCCACAGCACACCGGCGCCGGCCCAGATCATGGCCAGGCGGTAGCCCGTCTGGTAGGTGGCGGCCAGCGCCGCCTGGCGCTCGGTGTCGGCCGATTCGATGCGAAAGGCGTCCAGCGCAATGTCCTGCGTGGCCGAGCCAAAGGCCACGGCCAGGGCGCACCACACCATGGGGGTCAGGGCGACGCGCGGGTCGCTCCCCGCCATGCCCGCCAGGCCGGCGATCACCATCGCCTGCGACAGCAGCAGCCAGCTGCGCCGCCGCCCGAGCGCGCGCGTCAGCAGCGGCAGCGGCAGCCGGTCCACCAGCGGCGCCCAGACCCACTTGAATGCGTAAGCCAGCCCCACCCAGCTCAGGTACCCGATCGTGGTGCGGTCCACGCCCGCCTCGCGCAGCCAGAAGCTGAGCGTGCCCAGCACCAGCAGCAGGGGCAGCCCGGCCGAAAACCCCAGCGTGAGCATGCGCAGGCTCGCCGGCTCCAGGTAAATGAGCCAGGCCTCGCGCCAGCTGCGGCGGCTCGCGGGGGCGGGGGAAGTCGCTGGGGGCATATTCGGGAACCCAAAGTGTTCAGAGGATTATCCGCATGCCCGCGCCGCTACCATGCGTCCATGGCCCATGCCCCGGTTCTCGTGCCCCTGCTTTCCGTGCGCCAGTACAGCGGCGAACACGCGGCGCACGCGCACGACCACGCCCAGGTGCTCTACGCGCTGCGCGGGCGCATGGAGCTGGAGGTGAACGGCCGCGCCGCTTTTGTCGACACTGCGTGCGGCCTGGTGGTGCCGGCCGGTACGCGGCACGGTTTTCTGGCGCTGCCGGGTGCGCGCCTGCTGGTCATCGATGCGCCTGCGCAGCCTGGCGTTGAGCGTATCAGGCGCTTTGCCGTGGCACCTGCGCAGCTGGGCTGGAGCGCGAGCGACGATGCGGCCGCGCGGCTCCAGCAGATTTTGCAGGCCCGGCGGGTGCTGGCGCGCCGCGCCATCCGGCCCGAGCAGGTGGCACGGACCGTGGGAGCCGCCCTGCACGAGCCCTGGCCCACCGCCCGCATGGCGGCGCTGTGCGCCTTGAGCACGCAGCGCTTTCACGCCCGCTGGCGCGAGCTGACAGGCCAGACGCCCCAGGCCTGGCTGCGCGCGCTGCGGCTGGACGCGGCGCAGCGCCTGCTGGCGCGCGGCCAGTCACTGGAAGCCACCGCGCTGCAACTGGGCTACGCCAGCGCCAGCGCCCTGGGCTTTGCCCTGCGGCGCGAACGGGGTCTGGGCGCCCGCGGGCTGCGCCGGCCGCCTGATTGCTCCTGATTCGAGAGCTTCTAGCGCTCTACAGGAAAGCGCTGCAGCCGTTTTTACCAAAATTCATGGGCCATGCACTTCGCGCGTTGCTCGACATTTGCGCGGGCCGGGGGCGGCACCATCGCAGGCATGACGACTTCCCATTCCACCCGTGGTATCGCCATGGTGCTGCTCGCCGCCATGCTCTGGGGCACCACCGGCACGGCGCAAAGCCTGGCCCCCGCGGGGCTGTCCCCGTACTGGGTGGGCGCGCTGCGCCTGGCGGTGGCCAGTGGGTTTTTTGCCTTGCTGGCAGCGCCGGCCCTGTGGGGGCGCGCCAGTGCGGCCAGGCTGCCGTGGCGCCCCGTGCTGCTGGCAGGCGCGTGCGTGGCGGCGTACAACCTGAGCTTCTTTGCCGGCGTGAAGGCCAGCGGCGTGGCCCTGGGCACCGCTATCGCCATCGGCAGCGGGCCGATCTGGGCGGGGCTGATGCAGACGCTGGCGCAGCGCCGCTGGCCTGCGCCGGTGTGGTGGGCCGGCACGTTGCTGGGCGTGGCCGGCGGTGCGGCCATGGCGCTCAACGGGCACGCGTCGGTCAGTGCGCCGCTGGCGGGTATCGCGCTGTGTCTGCTGGCGGGGCTGGCGTACGCGGCGTATGCGCTGCTCAATAAACCGCTGGTGGCGCAGTCGGGCGCGGCCAGCGCCAACTTGGCGGTGTTTGGTACGGCGGCCTTGCTGTCGCTGCCGGTGGCAAGCGTACTGGGAGGGCCTTTGAGGGCGCCGGGGGCCACTTGGGCCATCGTGGCCTATCTGGGCCTGGTCGCGACCGGGGTGGCCTACCTGCTGTTCAGCCACGCCCTGCGCCATATCAGCGGCGCCACGGCGGTGACCCTGGCGCTGGCCGAGCCGGTGACGGCGTTTGCGCTGGCCATTGCGGTGGTAGGCGAAGCGCCTTCGGCCATGGCGTTCTGGGGGTTGGCAGGCGTGCTGGCGGGGCTGCTGCTGGTGATCTGGGCCGAACTGCGCGCGCAGGCCAGTCGCCGCCGCGCTGCGGAGGGTGGCAAGGGCGCTCTGCCGGCAGACGGAGAAGGAAGCGTCTGATGGGCAGCAAGCCGATCAAGGCTTTCTGCATGCCGGGGGCAAGCTTGCTTTTCACGCCGGCATCCTCGACCCGCTCCCATTGGGCGGCAACGAGGTGGCCGTGGCGGCTGAGGCATGAAAATCTTAAGAAGAAAGACGTTTTACGCTTATTTGGCGGGCGCTATAAGCTATCAATAAGATAGTGAAAATGTCTTAGGTGCCCTGCACGTAAGGGTTGCTGCGCCGCTCGCGCCCGAAGCTGCTCTCCGGCCCGTGGCCGGGGATGAACACCGTCTGGTCGCCCATGGGCCAGAGGCGTTGGGTGATGCTGTCGATCAACTGCTGGTGGTTGCCCTGGGGGAAATCGGTGCGGCCTATGCTGCCGGCAAACAGCACGTCGCCAACAAAGGCGCGGTCAATTTGCGGCGCATGGAACACCACGTGTCCAGGCGTGTGGCCGGGGCAGTGGCGAACGTTCAATGTCTCGTTGCCGATTTGCACCGTGTCGCCATCGTGCAACCAGCGCGTCGGCGCGAAGGGCCTGGCGGGTGGAAAACCGAACATGGCACTTTGCTGCGGCAGCGCGTCGATCCAGAACTGGTCGGCGGGGTGCGGGCCGATGATGGGCAATTGCAACTGCTCAGCCAGCTCACCGGTAGCGCCCGCATGGTCGATATGGGCGTGCGTGAGCCAGATCGCCTTGAGGCGCACGCCCAGATGCTGCACTTCGGCCAGCAGCGTGTCGATGTCACCGCCCGGATCAATGATGGCGGCGTCCTTGGTGGCGTCGCACCAGACGATGGAGCAGTTCTGCTGGAACGGCGTAACGGGAACGGTGAGGTACTGGAGCATGGGTGGTGGTGAGATGGCCCCACAAGGGGCCGCCAGGGGGGCGGCTGGCGGGAGCGTGATTCGCCCGAGAATAGCCGCATCGTTTCGGGGCCGGGCACAAACGGTATTTTGCAAGTGCACTCCGCAGCGCGTGCCTCGCGCGAGCGGATCGCCCTCTCGCCTTGCCTTATATCAATTTAGGTACAAGAGAAACCCCATTGGTTATGAGGTTTGCAGGACAATGGCGACCATTGCCCGCCAGTCTATCTAGGACTTTTCTACGCGGGCCGCAATCGGGACCATCCCTTCGCGCCATCTTTTTCTGACTCTGCCTGCATCCCACCATGAGTGCTTTCCACGAAGAACGCGTGCTCTCGGTTCACCATTGGACCGACCGCCTTTTCAGCTTCACCACCACGCGCGACCCCGCCCTGCGGTTTTCCAACGGCCACTTCACCATGATCGGCCTCATGGTGAACAACAAGCCGCTGCTGCGCGCCTACAGCATTGTCAGCGCCAACTACGAGGAGCACCTCGAATTCCTCAGCATCAAGGTGCAGGACGGCCCGCTGACCTCGCGCCTGCAGCACATCCAGGTGGGCGACAACATCATCGTTGGCAAGAAACCCACCGGCACGCTGCTGATCGACTACCTGCTGCCCGCCAAGCGCCTGTACCTGTTTTCCACCGGCACGGGCCTCGCGCCCTTCATGAGCGTGATCCGCGACCCGGAGACGTACGAGCGCTTCGAGCAGGTCATCCTGATCCACGGCGTGCGCCAGGTGGCCGAGCTGGCCTACCACGACTACCTCACCAAGGAACTGCCGGCGCATGAGATCCTGGGCGAGATGGTGAGCAAGCAGCTTTTGTACTACCCCACGGTGACGCGCGAGCCGTTTCGCAACCAGGGCCGCATTCCCGACCTGATCACCTCGGGCAAGCTCGCCGCCGACCTGGGCCTGCCGCCGCTCAACCCGCTGGAAGACCGCGCCATGCTGTGCGGCAGCCCGGAGATGCTGGCCTCCATCAAGGCGCTGCTGGAAAAGCTCGATTTCGAGGAAGGCAACACCACCAAGCCGGGCGACTTCGTGGTGGAACGGGCTTTCGTCGAGAAGTAAACACGGCCTGTTTGCGCAGGCCGTGTGGTTGCTCTTGTATTGGTAGCTTATAGCGCTTTACCCATAAGCGCTAGAGTCACTTTTTTATCAAATTTTCCGTGCGGAACCGCGTACTCCGAAGTGCCCCAGGAGGCAGCCGGTTCACCCACGACCCCGTAGCCTGAAGCGCTGCTGGCGCCCGACCTTCTTTCTCCGCGCGGAGGTTTTCGGGCATGGGCGTCAAACGGCGGTTCGACCTGCAAGGGTACGCTGCATGCCCCGTGCGGCGCCTGCAGCGCGCAGGGCGCGCCCGCATGAAAAGAATGCTGTCAGAAAGGCCCCGGCGAGGCGGGCCCCGCATGGGGTTGAAGCGCTCATTCACACGCCTTGTGGCAGGCACTGACAGTAAGATCCGTTGTTTACTCAGGGGGGGTTATGGACATCACATTTCGCTGCGACCCGGCGCTTTTTGATGTATTGCCTCGGCCAATACCGGGTTCAGCAGCGTTGCCAGAATGGCTGCGAAAAATGGCGCCCCGAATGCCGTCAGACGTTCATCAAAGAAGTATTCGGACGGTTAAACAATGCCCGCCATTCGTGGATGCCATGATGCACGGGTTTCTCATTCTGCTGCCATGCGATGTCACCGTTGGTGCTGGCCAATTCACATGGAACTGGGAATTGCCGGCGCTGGGCATGAAGCACCACCCCCGGGCGCCCATCAGCTTTCACGTGCCGGAACAAATCGCGGGAACACCCTTTGCCCATGAGAATGCGTCCATTATTAAATTCAATAGTTTTTGGACGGTTGAACTGGATCCCAACTGGTCGCTGATGGCGGTGCACCCCATTAATCGCGCGGATTTGCCTTTCCGTTTGATAACCGGGGTGGTGGATTCAGATCGCTTCCATGACGTTGGCATTAATTTTCCGGCCGTATGGTCTGACAAAAATTTTAGCGGGGTATTGCCCAAAGGCACTCCGATTGCGCAGTGCTATCCGGTCCCACGGGAAGCCCCCACCCTGGTTTTTGAAGCAATGTCGGATGACAAAATGCGCCGCTACGACGATCTTGCTTCCAAAATCATGGCCGCCCCAGGCGTGTACCGGCAACAGCACCGCAGCAAGCGCGTTACGCCGTAAGCGGGCGCTCACTGTGCAGTAGCGCAGTGCGAAGATCGTCCAAGTCCAGCCACATCCGCCCGGTTTTTTCTGCTGCCAGCGCATGCGCAATCCGGCCAAACGTGTCGCCTTGCAATCGGTAGGCACGGCCATAAACCAGAAAAGCCTCGTCCATTTGGCCATTGGCCTGTAGCACGATTCCCAAGTTGACAAGCGCATCGGCCCGGGTCGGGCACAGTACCAAGAGGCGGTTCAAGGCTGCGATGGCGCCATTGAGGTCCTGCATATCCTGGCACACCAGTGCCAGGTTGAACCATGCATCCAAAGATTCAGGGGCAAGGTGAACGCAACGTTCAAGGGCATTCAACGCTGGCAGCAATTGGCCGCTTTGGTAGTGTGCAATTCCCAATGCCAGGCAAATATCCGGCCGATCCGGCTGCAATAGGTAAGCCCGCGTGTAATGTGCAGCGGCTAGGTCCGTGGTGCCCACGCTGCGAGCAGCGTCACCCGCGATCATCAGCGTGGGAACATGGTTAGGCCGAAGCGCCAGACTCTCCTGCGCATAGTCACCCGCTTCTTTCGGTTGCCCCCGCTGCATACTCAGAACGGCAAGCAGCTGGTGAACGGCAGGCTGTGCCGGGTAGGCTGCTTCCACCCGCCTGCACAAATCCCACGCGTGCTCAATGTCCCCCGCATTTGCGCAAGCAATCACCGCGCCCAAGTCGTTTTCAAAAGACATGCCAGCCACTCCAGGAGGTTGCATTGTGCCCATCGCTTCACGCCTTCGCCAGGGCGTGAGCAGGCTCAAAGGATGTCCTGCATCACGCTGCGCGAGCACCGCGCCGAGCGGTACATGGTCGCGCATGGCGCCTGCACGGATCAGTCAGCGGCCAGCACAGGCGGTGCGGGTGGCGTCGGGGTTTGGCCCATGCCGCCACTGCAAAGCACGGAGCATGTCAGGCGCGTCAGACTGGCGCCCTGATGATGCTATTGTCGTGATAGCTGCAAGCGCTTAATGGATAAGCACTAGAGCCCTATTTGACTACAAATTTGGACCGAGCAAGCGGCGCAGCTCGGCCTCGTCCATGCCGCGCCGCGCCGCCATGTCCTGCACCTGGTCTTCGCCAATGCGCCCCACGCTGAAATACTGGCTCTCGGGGTGGCCGATGTAGAAGCCGCTCACGCTGGCTGCCGGGTGCATGGCCATGCTGTCGGTCAGTTCCATACCGATCTCTTCGGCCTGCAGCACGCGGAACAGCTCGCGCTTGGCGCTGTGGTCCGGGCAGGCCGGGTAGCCGGGGGCGGGGCGGATGCCTTGGTATTTTTCGGCGATCAGCGCGTCGTTCGACAGCTGCTCATCCTTCGCGTAACCCCACAGGTCGGTGCGCACGCGGTGGTGCAGGCATTCGGCAAAGGCCTCGGCCAGGCGGTCGGCCAGGCTTTTGAACAGGATGGCGGAGTAGTCGTCGAAGTCCGCAAGGAATTCCTGCGCCTTTTTCTCCACGCCCAGGCCGGCGGTGACGGCAAACATGCCGGCATAGTCGGCAATGCCGCTGTCCTTGGGGGCGACGAAATCGGCCAGGCAGCGGCTGGGGCGCATGATTTTTTCGCCGTTCGGGCCGTCAACGGCCAGCTTCTCGGTCTGCTGACGCAAGCCGTACCAGGTGGTCAGCACCTGGCTTCGGCTCTCGTCGGTATAGAACTCGATGTCGTCGCCGACGCTGTTGGCGGGGTACAGCGCCATGACGCCATTGGCCTGCAACCAACGGCCGTCGATGATTTTCTTCAGCAGCGCCTGGCCGTCGGCGAACACGCGGGTCGCCTCTTCGCCGACGATCTCGTCTTTGAGTATGGCGGGGTACTTGCCGGCCAGGTCCCAGGTCTGGAAGAACGGGCCCCAGTCCATGTAGGGCACCAGCTCATTCAGGTCGAAATTCCTGAACACATGGCGCCCCAGCGTGCGCGGTGGTGTGGGCTTGAACGCGGTCCAGTCGATGGCGGTGCGGTTGGCGCGCGCTTGCGCCAGCGTCCACATCGGCGTCTGCTTCTTGTTGGCGTGCTGGGTGCGCACGTGGTCGTAATCGGCTCGCACTTCCTGCAGGAAGGCCTCGGCGCCTTCGCCGAGCAGGCTTTGCGCCACGCCCACGCTGCGCGACGCATCGGGCACATAGACCACCGGGCCGTCGTAGTGCGGCGCAATTTTCACGGCGGTGTGCACGCGCGAGCAGGTGGCGCCGCCGATGAGCAGCGGGATCTTCTTGACGCGGAAGTGGTCGTCCTTGTGCATCTCGGCGGCCACGTACTGCATTTCTTCCAGGCTGGGGGTGATCAGGCCCGAGAGGCCCACGATGTCGGCACCCTCGGCCTTGGCGCGCGCCAGAATCTCATGGCAGGGCACCATCACGCCCATGTTGATGACCTCGAAGTTGTTGCACTGCAGGACGACGGTGACGATGTTCTTGCCGATGTCGTGCACGTCGCCCTTGACGGTGGCAATGACGATCTTGCCCTTGGTGCGCACATCGCGCCCGGCGAGTTCGTCCTGGCGCTTTTCCTCCTCGATGTAGGGAATCAGGTGCGCCACGGCGAGCTTCATGACGCGTGCCGACTTCACCACCTGGGGCAGGAACATCTTGCCCGCGCCGAACAGGTCGCCGACGATGGACATGCCGTCCATCAGCGGCCCTTCGATGACGTGCAGCGGGCGCCCGCCCTTGGCCAGGATCTCCTGGTAGGCCTCTTCCGTGTCTTCGACGATGAAGTCGGTGAAGCCGTGCACCAGCGCGTGGGAGAGGCGCTCGCCCACGGTCTTGGGCGCTTCGGGTGTGCCGCGCCATTCGAGTTTTTTGCTCTCGTCCTTGGCGCCGCTTTTGGCGGTTTCGGCCACTTCGAGCAGGCGTTCGGCGGCGTCGGGGCGGCGGTTGAGGATGACGTCCTCCACGCGCTCGCGCAAGGTGGGTTCGAGGTCGTCGTACACGCCCACCATGCCGGCGTTGACGATGCCCATGTCCATGCCCGCTGAAATAGCGTGGTACAGGAACACCGTGTGGATGGCCTCGCGCACCGGGTCGTTGCCACGGAAGCTGAACGACACGTTCGATACGCCGCCCGACACCTTGGCCCCCGGCAGGTTCTGCTTGATCCAGCGCGTCGCCTCAATGAACTCGACCGCGTAGTTGTTGTGCTCTTCAATGCCGGTCGCCACGGCAAAGATGTTGGGGTCGAAAATGATGTCCTCGGGCGGAAACCCCACCTCATCGACCAGGATGCGGTAAGCCCGCTCGCAGATGCCGATCTTGCGCGCGTAGGTATCGGCTTGGCCTTGCTCGTCAAATGCCATCACCACGGCCGCGGCGCCGTAGCGGCGCACCAGCGTGGCCTGCCGCTTGAAGGCCTCCACGCCTTCCTTCATGGAAATCGAGTTGACGATGGGCTTGCCCTGGATGCAGCGCAGGCCGGCTTCGATCACCTCCCACTTGGAGCTGTCCACCATGATGGGCAGGCGGGCGATGTCGGGCTCGGACGCAATCAGGTTCAGGAAGCGCACCATGGCCGCCTTGCTGTCGAGCATGGCCTCGTCCATGTTGATGTCGATGACCTGGGCGCCGTTCTCCACCTGCTGGCGCGCCACGGCCAGGGCTTCTTCGAACTGGCCGTTCAGGATGAGGCGTGCGAAGGCCTTGGAGCCGGTAATGTTGGTGCGCTCGCCCACGTTGACGAAGAGCGAGGCGGCGTCGATGGAAACGGGCTCAAGGCCCGAAAGGCGCATCGGAGGCGCGGAGACGGAAGCAGTCGGCGGGGAAGAGATTTCAGGCATGCGGCTCACCAAGGCAGTTCACGGGAAACAGACTGGTGAGCGCCGTTCGGGGCCTGTTTGCGCCCCACCCAAGCCTGACGCACGGGAGCGCCAGAAGGCTCCCGGCGCTGCAGCGCTCCTTGAGAGGGGATGATTTTAGACCGCGTTGCCTCGCGCCTGCAAAGCCGTGGCGCGCTTGCCGAGGCAGGTGCGCCAGCGGATGGCCCGCCGCAGACGCTCGTGTCACGCATGTCGAGGCGGACCTTGGGGCGTGCAGGCGGTGATTTTCCGGCTTGGTACATCGCCGTGCATCACCACCGGCACCCGCTTTCTCCGTTGCCGCCCTCCCGATTCTGGTGCGATACGCCGCCGGGCCAACGGCATCGAGTGGCTGGGGGGTTCCCACGGGCCACAGGACAGCGCCATGTCAGCGGGAGGCACGAAAATAACCGGTTGACCCCATTTCCCTTTAAGGAACCCAGCGCATGAGCACGAAGCAACCGACCATCATTTACACGCTGACCGACGAAGCTCCAGCGCTCGCCACGGCGGCCTTTTTGCCCATCGTGCGCGCCTTTGCCGCGCCGGCCGGCATTCACGTGGAGACCAGCGATATTTCGGTGGCCAGCCGCATCCTCAGCCAGTTCCCCGAGTACCTGACCGAAGCCCAGCGCGTGCCCGACAACCTGGCAATGCTGGGCAAGCTCACGCTTTCGCCCGACGCCAACATCATCAAGCTGCCCAACGTCAGCGCATCGGTATCGCAACTGGGCGCCGCCATCAAGGAGCTGCAGGGCAAGGGGTACGCCATTCCCGACTACCCCGAGAACCCGACGACAGACAAAGAGAAGGACATTCGCGCCCGCTACAACAAGTGCATTGGCAGCGCCGTGAACCCGGTGCTGCGCGAGGGCAACTCGGACCGGCGTGCCCCCAGGGCGGTGAAGGAATACGCCCGCAAGCACCCGCACAGCATGGCCGAGTGGAGCCAGGCATCGCGCTCGCATGTCTCGCACATGCACCACGGCGACTTCTACGCTGGTGAAAAATCGCTCACGATTGGCAAGGCCTGCGACGTGAAGATGGAGCTGGTCGGCAAAAGTGGGAAGACGGTGGTGCTCAAGCCCAAGCTGTCGCTCAAAGATGGCGAGATCATCGACAGCATGTTCATGAGCAAGAAAGCCCTGCTCGCCTTCTACGAAAAAGAGATTGAAGACGCCTACAAAACCGGCGTGATGTTCTCGCTGCACGTCAAAGCGACCATGATGAAGGTGTCGCACCCCATCGTGTTCGGCCACTGCGTGCGCATCTTCTACAAAGACGCGTTCGAGAAGCACGCCGCACTGTTCGACGAACTGGGCGTGAACGTCAACAACGGCATGGTCGACCTGTACAACAAGATCAGCACGCTGCCGCAAAGCCAGCAGGACGAGATCAAACGCGATCTGCACGCCTGCCACGCGCACCGCCCCGAGCTGGCCATGGTCGATTCGGCCAAGGGCATCACCAACTTCCATTCGCCCAACGACATCATCGTGGACGCCTCCATGCCCGCCATGATCCGCAACGGCGGCCAGATGTGGGGCGCCGACGGCCGCCTGAAGGACGTCAAGGCCGTGATGCCCGAAAGCACCTTCGCCCGCATCTACCAGGAGATCATCAACTTCTGCAAATGGCACGGCAACTTCGACCCGAAAACCATGGGCACCGTGCCCAACGTGGGCCTGATGGCCCAGCAGGCCGAGGAATACGGCTCGCACGACAAGACCTTTGAAGTACCCGAGGACGGCGTGGCCAATATCGTCGACCTGGCGACTGGCGAAGTGCTGCTCAGCCAGAACGTGGAAGCCGGCGACATCTGGCGCATGTGCCAAGTCAAAGATGCCCCGATTCGCGACTGGGTCAAGCTGGCCGTGACGCGTGCCCGCAATTCCGGCATGCCGGCGGTGTTCTGGCTCGACCCGTACCGCCCGCACGAGGCCGAGATCATCAAGAAAGTGCGCCAGTATTTGAAGGACCACGACACCACCGGCCTCGATATCCAAATCATGAGCCAGGTGCGCGCCATGCGCTTCACGCTGGAGCGCGTGATTCGCGGGCTGGACACCATCAGCGTCACCGGCAACATCCTGCGCGACTATCTGACCGACTTGTTCCCCATCATGGAACTGGGCACCAGCGCCAAGATGCTGTCTGTCGTGCCCCTGATGGCCGGCGGCGGCATGTACGAGACGGGAGCTGGCGGCTCGGCCCCCAAGCATGTGCAGCAACTAGTGGAAGAAAACCACCTGCGCTGGGATTCGCTGGGCGAGTTTCTGGCACTGGCCGTGAGCCTGGAAGACCTGGGTCTGAAAACTGGCAACGCGCAAGCCACGCTGCTGTCGAAAACGCTGGACACCGCCACGGGCAAACTGCTCGACAACAACAAGAACCCTTCACCCAAAACCGGCCAGCTCGACAACCGCGGCAGCCAGTTCTACCTGGCGCTGTACTGGGCGCAAGAATTGGCCGCGCAGACCGAAGACAAGGCCCTGGCGGCCAAGTTCGCGGTGCTGGCCAAGACCCTGGCTGAGAACGAGCAGAAGATCGTCGCCGAAATGGCCGAGGTGCAGGGCAAGCCGGCGGATATTGGCGGGTATTACCTGATGGATGCGAAGAAGACGGAGGCGGTGATGCGGCCTAGCAGGACGTTGAATGCGGCGTTGGAGGCTGTGGGGGGCTGATAGCGGTTGTCCTTGGGTGGTTGTGTCCTTGGGCGCTTGCCCAAGGATGCACCTGACGGCAGGCCTGGCGGCGGGCCTGTCGGTGCGCTGCCTACAGAACCGCCCGCTCAGCGATCGTGGGCGCTATCTCCATCCAGCGGAACGATGCGTTCGTTGGTGGAAACCACCTGCCCCTTCGCATCAAAATCAACGTCAAAAAGGGTGTCGACGGTGCCAAGCACGCGGTACGTAAAGGTGGGACCGGGCTGGTTGCGGTATTTGATGAACTGTGTCGGATGGCCCAATGCGTCGCGGACCTCTGCCATGCTCATACCGGGGGTGACCAAAGCCTCTTGGCTCTGGCTGACCCAAAAACCACTCGCTGCTTGCGCCAGGGCAGCGCAGAGTGCAAAGCCTGCCGCCACCATCAGGCGCGAAGTGGGGGCGATGTAGGGACGTGCCATGATGTCCTGCTTTCTCAAAGGGCCAAGCTTCAGCGTGCATGCAGATTCGCCTGCATTGAACGCAGCACATTTGGCTGGGTAAGTGCGTCTTGCCAAGCGCCTGCTCAAGCGGCCGAGGCCGGCAGGCCAAACACCCGGTCGAAACACCAGTTGAAGACAAAGGTGTAGCAGAGGAAAAACACCACCAGCCCCAGGTCCATCACCAGCGCCTGCCACAGGCTGACGCCAAACCACCAGGCAAACAGCGGCACCAAAAACAGCACCAATCCGCCCTCGAAACCGATGGCATGCGCCACGCGCCGCGCCAAGCTGCGGCCACGCACGCTCTGGCGCGCTTCCCAGCGTTCGAACAGGGTGTTGAATACCAGGTTCCACAGCACGGCAACGGCTGAGGATGCGGCCGAGATGACGGCGGAATGCGCGGCGCCCTGGCCTGTTGCTGCGGCCAGACCCCATGTGGCGACGGCGATGGCGATGATCTCGTAGACGGTGACATACACCACTCGGCGGCGCAGGCCGTGGAGGCCGGGAATCAAGGCAGTGAAAGACATACGGCGATTCTTGCAGGCTTTCGCCTGTCCGACCGGACGCCAGACTATGCGCGGCGTGCATAAACTTGTAACTGCGCTGCCTTGGACATCGGCATTTCACAGGCCTATGCTTCGCGCTTCGACTGATCCCACAAGGAAATCTTCATGCAACAAGCGTCTGGCTCAGGCACATTGCCCAGCCATCCCCTGCCCTCGTATCTGCAGGCCGACCACCTCGGCCCCTGGGGCAATTACCTCAAACAGGTTGACCGCGTCACGCCCTACCTGGGCTCGCTGTCGCGCTGGGTAGAAACCTTGAAGCGCCCCAAGCGCATCCTGATCGTCGATGTTCCCATCGAACTGGACAACGGCACTATTGCCCACTTCGAGGGCTACCGCGTGCAGCACAACCTCTCGCGCGGGCCCGGCAAGGGCGGCGTGCGTTTTCACCAGGAGGTGACGCTGTCGGAAGTGATGGCGCTGTCGGCCTGGATGTCGGTCAAGACGGCCGCCGTCAACGTGCCGTACGGCGGTGCCAAGGGCGGTATCCGCGTGAATCCCAAGACCCTCTCGCGCGGCGAACTCGAACGCCTGACGCGCCGCTACACCAGCGAGATCGGCCTGATCATCGGCCCGACCAAGGACATCCCCGCGCCCGATGTGAACACCAACGAACAGATCATGGCCTGGATGATGGACACCTACTCCATGAACACGGGCGAAGCCGCTACGGGCGTGGTCACCGGCAAGCCCGTGGACCTGGGCGGCTCGCTGGGCCGGCGCGAAGCCACGGGCCGCGGGGTGTTCACCGTGGGCCTGGAAGCGGCGCACCACACGGGCCTGAAAATCGACGGCGCCCGCGTGGCCGTGCAGGGCTTTGGCAATGTGGGCGGCACCGCGGCCAAGTTGTTCTGCGACGTGGGCGCCCGCCTCGTCGCGGTGCAAGACCACACAGGCACCATCGCCCATGAGGGCGGCATGGATGCTGTCGCACTGCTCGCGCATGTGGCCAGCACGGGCGGCGTGGCCGGATTCCCCGGCGCCGAAAAACTGGCGGACGAAGACTTCTGGGGCGTGCCCTGCGAAATCCTGATCCCCGCCGCGCTCGAGAGCCAGATCACCGCAGAGAACGCCCCCAAGATCCACGCCAAGCTGATCATCGAAGGCGCCAACGGCCCCACCACCCCCGAGGCCGACGACATCCTGCACGACAACGGCGTGCTGGTGCTGCCCGACGTGATCGCCAACGCTGGCGGCGTGACGGTGAGCTATTTCGAGTGGGTGCAGGATTTCTCCAGTTTTTTCTGGACGGAAGACGAAATCAATGCCCGCCTGGTGCGCATCATGAAAGAGGCGTTTGCCGGCATCTGGCAGACGGCGCAAGAGCACAAGGTCAGCCTGCGCACTGCCACCTTCATCGTCGCCTGCACGCGCATGCTCCATGCCCGCGAGATGCGCGGCCTGTACCCATGACATTACCTGCAATCGAAGTGTGACAGGCGCTTGAGTTCTAGGATCTGAGGAGCCTGTTGGTAGCGGCCGGCCCCATCCGTGTCCGCTGTTACCCGAACCACCGCCAGTGCGTCGCGATCCGACCCTGGCGGTTTTTTGACTTTCCCGAACGGCGGTTCCGATGTGGTGTGATGGCGACACACAAACCTGCACACCTGCCGTTCAGGCACCTAGAACGACCGCACAGCCCCGGCGGAAACACCGTGATACGCCAGCGTACAACTGGTAGCGTCTGGCTACAGTGCGCCATGGAAGACTGCCCCGACTACATGGCACTTCCAGGAGACCTCGGTGGCCCTTCCCTCTCTGCGCAGCCTGATGACGCGCTTCGTGCTCCGACGTCTGCGTACGGCCCGTGCGGTTGCAAGGCTCGCTTATCGGCTGTACCCGACAAGGCCTGCGCTTATCGACCGGCGTGGCACTCTGAGCTACGCCCAGTTGCAGGATCGCGTGCTGCGTTTGCAGGCGTGGATGCAGGCGCAAGGCGTTCGCAAGGGGGATATTGTGTTCACCTGGCTCCCGGAAACCGGCGAACAGTACGAAATCCGCCTGGCGACTTTTGAAAACGGCACCATCTTCGCCAGCTTTCACAAGCACCTGCCCGCCGACGCGGCGCTTTCGACCATCGAGCGTGTGCAGCCCACCGTTTTCATCCACGATCCGCTGCTGAGTGCCCCCATCCTGCAGGCTGTGCGCGAACGCCTGCCGCACCTGCACCTGCTGGCATTGGGGGACGACTACGAACAGGCCCTGGCGCGGCACACACCCAGAGCAGGCACGGCCGATGTGCACGAAGCCGATGTGTTTGCTCTGCACATGACCTCGGGCACCACTGGCCTGCCCAAGGCCATTGGCTACAGCCACCGAAAATACCTCGACAGCGTCCGCCTGATCTCACAGGCCGTCGACTTCAAGCCACCCGCCAACGGGCCCGATGTGCACATGCTGGGCCTGCCGCTGACCGGCCCAGGCTCTGGCCTGGTGCTGCCCACGCTGCTGGCGGGGGCCGCGCTGGTCATGCCAGAAGACTTCCGCGCCACCACCCTGGCCCGGCTGATCGCGCAGCACCGCGTGTCGCGCGCCTTTCTGTCGCCTTCGGCCATCATCGACCTGCTGGACGAACCCACGCTGGATCAGTACGACCTCTCGTCCCTCACGCACGTGCCCTATGGCTCCGAAATGATGCCGGCACCCAAGATCGCCGAAGCCATACGCCGCTTCGGGCCCATCTTCCAGCAGGGCTACGGCTGCCTGGAAGCGCTTCCCCCGGTTACCTGGCTGCTGCCCCACGAGCATGTGGATGCGCGGGGGATGCCACTGGGCACTGACATTCTCTCCAGCGTCGGCCATGTGATACCTGGGGTGCAGGTGCTCATCCGCGATGAGCAGTTTGCGCCCTTGCCAGTCGGCCAGATCGGCCTGATCACGGTACAGACGCCGGTGCAGTTCGAAGGCTACTGGTTTGACCCGGAAAAGACGCGGGAAACCCTGCGCGACGGGTGGGTGGTGATGGGCGATCTAGGCTACTTTGACGCGGCAGGCTACTTGCATGTGCTGGGCCGCAGCGCCGATCGCGTGCACCGCAACGGGCAGATGCTCAACCCACGTGAGGTCGAGGAAGTGGCGCACTGCCACCCCGCCGTCAAGGAGGCGTGCCTGGTGCAACACGGGGCCGACGCCGTGCTGGTGCTGAGTCTGCGGCACCACTGGCGCAATGGCCGCAGCCAGCAGAGCATGGCGCACGACGTTGCGGAGTTCCTGGTGCGGAATCTGCCAGCGGAGATGCAGCCCGACGATGTTCGTGTGGTCCACGAGATACCGCGCAGCTTCCTTAACAAGATGCTGCGGCGCGAGGTGCGACTGATGCTGGCCGCAGAGCCCCGCAGCACTGACCCCGTGCACGGCCCTCACACGGCAGCGCCGACGCGCAGCGCGCAGGAAACCAGGCCGCATGCACACCCTGCGTCCGAGGCTGCCTGATGCCTGCCACACCGCCAACCCGGCTCTCGACCGACACCAAACTGAGTTACGCCATAGGCAACATCGGCCTGCAGATGCTGGTCGCCTCGATGAGCTTTCTGCTCATGCTCTTCTACACCGACGTGGCGCTGGTGCCCCCAGCCGTTGCGGGTGCCGCGCTGCTGGTGGGCAAGGTGTGGGACACCGTCAACGACCCGCTGTTTGGCTGGTTGACTGATCGCACCCGGTCCCGCCACGGGCGCCACCGGGTTTACCTGATCTATGGCGCCCTCCCGCTGGGCCTGGCTGCCGCTGCCGTATGGATGGTGCCGCCCGGCCTCAGTCCGTGGGCGGCTTTCCTGTGGATCGCCATCACCTACACGGTGTTCGACACCGTCATGACCCTGGTGCAACTGCCCTACCAGGCCATGGCCGCCAACCTGACGCACGACTACGACGAGCGCACGAGCCTCACTGCCTTTGCCTCGATGGGCGCGCTGCTTGGGTTTTTTGCGGGCAGTGTGCTCATGCCGGTGCTGGTGCGCACCGCGCCCGACGCAAGCACAGGCTACGCCCTGGCGGGCGCCTGCTTCGGGTTGGCAGCCGGCGTGGCCGTGGCGGTGGTGGCCTGGCGGGTACGCGAGCCCGACGCCACCGCGCAGCCCGAAAGCGCCGATACCCGTGCGGCCTGGGACTCGGTGCGCGCGACCCTGCGCGAGACCTTGCGCAACCGGCCTTTCCTGATGCTGGTGGGCGCGGTGGGCCTGGTGCGCCTGGGGCTAACGCTGGTGCAGGCGTCCCTGGCGTATTTCGTGATCTACCAATTGCAGGGCAACAAGGGCGATCTGCCCCGGTTCATGGCCATCCTGTTGGGCGTGGTGGGCCTTTCGCTGTTTGCGTGGAAACGGGTGGTGGACCGCTGGGAGAAGAACTGGGCCTACATCCTGGGCCTGTTGCTGTGCATCGCAGGTCTGGCGGCGCTCTATGGCGTGGGGCCTGGCCAGCAGTCCACGGTGACCGTGCTTCTGGTCGTGATAGGCATCGGCATGGGAGCGCACTGGATTGTGCCGTTTGCCATGGTGCCCGACACCATCGACCACGGCCACATGCAGGTAGGCGAGCGCAAGACGGGCATGTACTACGGCCTCTATGGCCTGGTGGACAAACTCGCACGCACCGTGGCCACCGTGCTGGTGGCAGGCATGCTGGACATGACCGGCTATGTGCCCAACGTCGCGCAATCGACTCAGGCGCTGCAGGGTATCGCCCTGATGACCAGCATTCTCCCGGCGCTGTGCCTTGGCTTGGCCGTCCCCTTATTGCTGGCCTACCCCATCACGCGCACGCGCCATGCCGACATCCGGCGCAGTGTGGGTGCGCGCGAGGCGGGCGCGGCAGGCCGCTGAGCGGCAGCGGCCCGCTGGCCCTCAGTACGGCCAGCTGCTGCAGCGGGTCCTGGCGGGCCTGCAGCAAATCGCGGCCTGTACCCATGGTGCATTCGCAGCAGAAATGTGAGGTTTTTTGCCATTCAGGGCAATACCAACGTGCGTATACAGCTATGTTCTTCATAGTGACACATGCCTTCTCATGGCTGCAGGGGGCATAGGCCCCAAGCGTGCAACGCAGTGTTCGCGGCATAGGCACGGGTTCTGCGCTACAAAGTGTCCATGCCAAGCACTGCCCCCACCCTCATCACCCCCCGCGCCGCCGACCTGGGCCATGGCCTGACGGTACGGCGCCTGTTGCCCGCAGCTGCCCGCCGTAGCGTCGGCCCGTTTGTCTTCTTCGACCACGCTGGCCCCGTCACGCTGGCCGCCGAGGACACGCGCGCTGCCGACGTGCGGCCGCATCCGCACATTGGCCTGGCGACGGTGAGCTATTTGCTCAGCGGTGAAATCGTCCACCGCGACAGCCTGGGCACGCACACGCGCATCCAGCCCGGCGCCGTGAACTGGATGACGGCCGGGCGCGGCATCACCCATTCCGAGCGCTTTGAGCACCCGGCGTCGTTTGCCGGTGGCGGGCTGGAGCTGCTGCAGTCCTGGGTGGCGCTCCCCGAAGAACTGGAAGAATGCGAACCCGCGTTCGCCCACACGCCTGCCGATGCGCTGCCTGTGCGGGACGATGGCGGCGTATGGCTGCGCGTGATTGCCGGCACGGTCTACGGTTTGGGCAGCCCGGTGCAAACGCTATCGCCCTTGTTCTATGTGCACGCCGAGCTGCAGGCCGGGGCGACGCTGGCCTTGCCAGACGGCTACAGCGAGCGTGCTGCCTATGTGGCACGCGGAGAAATCGCGTACGAAGGCACGCGCTACACCGCCGGCCAGATGCTGGTGTTCGCGCAGGGCGCCACCGGCGCCCTCACCGCGCCCGCGTCCGCTACGGTCATGCTGCTGGGCGGCGAGCCACTGGGGCCGCGCCATCTGTTCTGGAACTTCGTCTCCTCGCGCAAAGAACGCATCGAGCAGGCCAAGGCCGACTGGGCGGCCGGGCGCTTTGCCCTGCCGCCCGATGACCACGATGAATGGATACCGCTGCCTCCGACACCGGCGCACGGCTAGGGTCGCTGCAACTCAGGCCGGCTGCGGCTCGCGGTAGAAGGGCCGCAGGCGCGGTGCGTCCTGGGCCACACCGGCGGCAATTGCCGCGATATGGTCCGGCGTCGTGCCGCAGCAGCCGCCCACAATGTTCACCAGGCCCTCGGCGGCGAACTCGTGCACCAGGCGGCTGGTCACGTCGGGTGTCTCGTCGAAGCCAGTGTCGCTCATGGGGTTGGGCAGGCCCGCATTGGGGTAGCAGCTGATGAACGTATCCGGCGCGGCCTTGGCCAGCTCTTGGATGTAGGGGCGCATCAGCGCGGCGCCCAGCGCGCAGTTCAGGCCCACGGCCAGCGGGCGGGCGTGGCGCACGCTGTGCCAGAAGGCCGTCACGGTCTGGCCCGAAAGGATGCGGCCCGAGGCGTCGGTCACCGTGCCGCTGATGATGATGGGCAGGCGTTCACCGGTTTTCTCGAACACCTCGTCGATGGCGAACAGCGCCGCCTTGGCGTTGAGCGTGTCGAAAATCGTTTCCACCAGAATCACGTCGGCCCCGCCTTCGATCAGCGCTTCGGTCTGTTCGAAGTAGGCCGCGCGCAGCTGCTCGAAGGTGATGTTGCGGGCGCCGGGGTCGTTCACATCGGGGCTGATGCTGGCGGTCTTGGGCGTGGGGCCAAGGGCTCCGGCGACAAAGCGCGGATGATCGGGCGTGCTGAATTTGTCGCAGGCGGCACGCGCCAGCCTGGCCGAGGCGAGGTTCATTTCGCGCGCCAGGTCGGCCATGCCGTAGTCCTCCTGCGCAATCGTCGTCGCGCCGAAGGTGTTGGTCTCGATCAAATCGGCGCCAGCGGCCAGATAGCGCTCGTGGATGTCGCGAATCACGTCCGGTCGCGTGAGGCTGAGCAGTTCGTTGTTGCCCTTCACGTCGCGCGGAAAATCCTTGAAGCGCTCGCCCACGCTGCCCGGCCCGCTATAGCCCTCGCCCCGGTACTGCGCCTCGCCCAGCTTGAAGCGCTGGATCATGGTGCCCATGGCGCCGTCGAGGATGGCGATGCGCTTTTCAAGAAGAGCGGGGAGCTGCTGGGCGCGGGTGTAGGGGGCGGTTTGCATGGGTGCGATTGTAGAAAACCGCACGTCGCGCGCGAGCGCAGGGGTTTTGCGAAGAAACAGAATGGAAGAAGGGGAATGCTTGGCCGGGATCAATCCCGCACCGGGCTTGGGTGCCGGGTCTGGGAAGCTGCCGACAAGGCCAGCAGCCTTGCATCCAGATCAATGCGCACCTCCGAGAGCAGTTCCAGCGCTTCGTCTTGCAGTTTGCCGGGAGCGGGATGCGAGCGCAAGGCGTTGTCTCGCCGCTGCATCAACGCCTGCAACTGCGGCGCGCAGAGCCGAACGACCGACTCGATGACCGCATCGACCTCGGAATACCCGGAGTCGAGCGCCATCGAGGAGAGCAGTTCCAGTGTCAGGTTTGCTCCCAGCATCAAATCGCCCGTGACCCAACTGTTCACCGTGAACAGCGAAATGGGCAAACCCTTGGCGTTGAACCCGATGGCGAGCAGGTGCCGTGTCTGCGGCTTGGCGGCTGGGTTGCCACACAACTCGGCAAACGCCCGTTCCGACCCTGACTGCAGTCGCCGGCCCCAGAGGGGCTTTCGGGCGAACAGGTGGATGTGCCCATGCTCTGCCGCGCCCGGCCGGTCTTCAGGGCTGTGCGAGTGGTAGAACCATTGGTAGCCGCTGGCCCGGTCGACAGCATCGTCTTGCGGGTAGTGGGCCCACTGCCTTGGTGCCTGGCCCGCCAGCAACCGGCCCAGCAGGTGCTCGCCGCGCGCCGCCACGCCCGCGTAGGCCTCCAGCAAGCGCAGCCCTGCTGCCGGCAAAAAGGCGCCCGACTTGGTTGGGCGCGGCGAGGCTTTCTGCATCAAGTTCAGCTCTTGGGCGCGCACTTGGGGCCGCACTTCGGAGCGCATTTAGGAGCGCACTTGCTGGCGCCGCACTTGGCAGCCTTCTTCACGGGGTACTTTTTTACGTGGCATTTCGCTGCCCCTTTGGCACCACATTTCGCCATGGCGCTGGGTGCGCATTTGGCTTGACCGGAGGTGTCCTGGGCTGCTGCGGGCAGTGCCAGTGTTGCAGCGGTCAATACGGCCAGCGAGGCCAGCGTCAGTTGGGTTTTCATACGGTTCTCCTGAATAGATGCGTGGTTGAGGACGTTCCTCCCCGGTTAAGAGAAGGCATCGTGGCCTTTGGGTTCGCGGAAAGAGAAAAAAGCCGGGCCTGCTGCAGGCAAAGCGATGTACCCAGCAACAAACCGTGCAAAAAATGTGGCTGGCCGCGAATCGTTTGGGCCGCCCACGGCCTCTTAATACGTGTTCACGGTCAACAGGAGGCGTCCCATGAAATCCAACCCGTTCGCTTGGCGCACGCTCATTGCCACAGGGCTCGCTTTGGCGGCCACCCTGGGGTTTGCCGGCCCCGATCCGGCGGCATCTACCATTCGCCCACCCGGCTACCAGCCTTTAAAGGGCCACGCCAAGGCTGGGATGGCGCTGTTCAACGACACGAAACTCTCCACGAACGGGATGTCCTGCGCGTCCTGCCATACCAACCATGCGGCCTTTGGAGCAAGTTTTGCCCAACCGTACCCCCACACGGTAGCCATGGCCCGTGACCAGCTTGGCCGCAAAAGTGTGTACCTGGACGAGATGGTGCAAGCCTGCATGGTCATGCCCATGGCCGCCAGGCCGCTGCCCTGGAATTCCCAGGCGCTGGCCGATCTAACGGCCTACACCGCCGGGTTGCAAACAACCTTCAAACCGGCGCATTAACTACCCACCCTCCAGGAGAACTCCATGAAACGATCCCAACCTCTTGTGGCCGCACTTGCTTTCTGCGCGGCAATGGCATCGGCCGCCGAACCCATGCCCTTCACCCAGCAAGCATTCGACCAGTTGGCCCACGATGGCAAGCCGGTGGTGGTCGATGTCTCGGCGACCTGGTGCCCGACCTGCAAGGCCCAGAAGCCCATCGTTGAGCGACTCTCCAAGCAAGCTGCTTACCAGGATGTGGCGATCCTGGCGGTGGACTTTGACGCTGACAAGGCGGTGCTCAAGCAATTCAAGGTCGCCATGCAAAGCACCTTGATCGCGTTCAAGGGCGGCCATGAAACAGGGCGCTCGGTTGGCGACACCACGCCTGCCGGCCTCGAAGCCCTCTTCAAGAAGGCGGCCCAGTAATGGCATTCGGGCTCGGCTCTTATGGCTTTGGCCTGCTGGCCGGGCTGCTGTCCACGCTGTCGCCTTGTGTGCTGCCGATCTTGCCGATTGTGTTGGCCTCCGCCACAGCGGCGCATCCCCGTGCGCCGCTCGCCCTCGCAGGCGGTCTGGCCCTCTCGTATGCCGCCATCGGCACACTGATCGCGTGGGCGGGCTCGGCCATCGGCCTTGACACTTCCGCCTTTCGATCTGTCGGCGCCGCCCTCTTGGGGCTGCTCGGGCTCGTATTGATGTCCACCAGCCTGCAGCGGCGCTTTGCTTCGGCCACTTCCGGGATGGGCAATGGTGGCAACCACTTCATCTCCCGGCTCAACCTCAATGGCCTCAGCGGGCAGTTCATCATCGGCCTGGCATTGGGGGTGGTCTGGAGCCCTTGCGTAGGCCCGACACTCGGCGCCGCCATCGTGCTGGCCAGCCAGGGATCGCAGCTGCCGCAGGTCGCCTTGCTCATGGGCCTCTTTGGTCTCGGCGCGGCCATGCCGGTCATCGGCCTGGCCTCTCTCTCGCGTGCCGCCATGATGAAAGTGCGCGGCAAGCTGATGCAGGCAGGTAAAACCGGAAAAATCGTTCTGGGGGCCTTCATGGTGGCCATCGCCTTGCTGATCCTTACCGGAGCCGATAGGCCGCTGGAAGCCTGGCTGGTCGATCTGTCGCCGGCTTGGCTCACGGCATTGACCACGCGTTTTTGATGCGGCCTCCTGCCAGCCGAGACTGCGGCGGACACGCGGAGAGATTTTCTTCGGTCGCTTTCGAACCGTTTTGCCTGTTCAGCGCCTCTTATGAACAGGTTCTTGGGAACGGTGCCCTCGAACCTGAAACCGCCAAAGGAGATTGCAATGTTCTACGTGAAAAATGTCCCCCATTGGGAGCGCGGCCTGCGTTTGATCGTGGGGGTGATGGCCCTCGCTTTCGCCGCCATGAACTGGGGCGCGTCCGGCTGGGCCGTAGGCGCTGGCACCATCGGTGCCATGCTTGCCATGACCGGCCTGGTGGGGTTTTGCCCGATGTGCGCCATGGTTGGCCGCAAGCTCGACAAGAGGCCCTGAACCATGGCAGACGGTGTGGTGGAGCGGAACAACCTCATCCTGGCAGCCCAAACGGGCGATCCGGTTGCGATTTCGCGCCTGCTGGTGGTCTGTCAGGCGGACGCCCGCCGCTACGCCCGCCGGCATTGTCAAGTGAGCGACGTGGACGATGCCGTTCAGGAGTCGCTGCTGATCATCTTCCACAAGGTCAAGGGCCTCAAGGTTGCGGCCGCGTTTTCTTCGTGGCTGTTCACCGTCATCAAGCACGAATGCCGCAAGCTTGAACGCATGATGTTCAAGCACGATCCGCTGGAAGACGGTGTAGCGGAACAGCAGTTGGCGAGCCGCAGCGACGACGCTTTGCGAATCGACCTGGCGAACGCCCTTGAATCCTTGCCCGCCCATTACCTCGAAGTGGTCTTGTTGCGGGACTTTGAAGAGTTGTCGATCGCGGAAATCGCCGAGCGCCTTGGTGAGCAATCGGGTGCGGTCAAGAGCCGGCTGCACCGCGCCCGAGAACTCGTCCGGGAATACCTGCTCCATTCGGACAACTGAGCCGCCCGGGCACCAGACCTCACCTGGCGGCGCGTCCCGTAAAACCCAGCACCGCCTCCAGCATGCGCCGCACATGCGGCTGCACCTGCGCGGCGCGCTCGGGCAGGTAGGCAAACGGCAGCGCCTCCTGCATATAGCTGCACTGCGTCATCTCCAACTGCACGGCATGGATGCCCCGCGTCGGATCGCCGCAATGGCGCGTGATGTGGCCGCCCTTGAATCGGCCATTGAGCACGGCGGTATAGCCGGGCGCGCTCTGCGCGATGCGCAGCAGTTCCTGCGCCAGCGCCGGGGCGCAACTGGCGCCGTCGGCGGTGCCGAGGTTGAAGTCGGGCAGCTTGCCTTGAAAGAAGCGCGGCAGCACCGAGCGGATCGAGTGCGCGTCCCACAGCATGGCCACGCCGTGCGCCGCGCGGATGCGGTCGAGTTCGGCGCGCAGCTGCGCGTGGTAGGGCGCCCATATCGCTTCGCGGCGTGCGGCGATTTCGGCGGCATCGGGCAGGTCGCCGCGCACATAGAGCGGGGTTTCATCGAAGGTATCCACCGGACACAGGCCGGTGACGTTCTGGCCGGGGTAGAGGCTGGCGCCGTCCGGCGGGCGGTTCAGGTCGATGACGTAGCGCGAATGCGTGGCCGCCAGGAGGGAGGCGCCCATGTCCTTGGCAAAGGCGTACAGGCGCTCCAGGTGCCAGTCGGTGTCGGGCACCGCGCGCGCCTCGGGAGCCAAGCGGTCCGCGAGCGGTGGCGGCAGGTACACGCCGCCGTGAGGGATGGAAATGAGCAGCGGCGCGCTGCCTTGGTGAAAGCTGAAGGGCGGTGGGGCGCCGGGGGTGTCGGTCATGGCGGGCTCCGGTAATCAGGCGGCGGCTAACAGGGCCTGGCGCGTGGCAACGAAGGCGCGCGCGGCCGCGTCGTGCAGGGGGTGCCGGCCGGCCACCACGCGGGGCACGCCAGCCACCCACAGGCTGTGCAGTGCGCTGCCGCGCTGGCTGGCGAACACATGGGCGGCGAGCATGCGCTCGGCGTCGAGCCCGGCCAGGGCGACGTGCTGCGCGTCCAGCGCCAGCATATCGGCCTGCTGGCCAACCGCAAGGCCGGCCACCGGGCGCCCGGCCGCCTGTGCGCCGCCCCGCACCGCCTGCAGGGTCATGGCGGTGGCCACCTGGGCGTGGGCGCTGCTGGCCAGCACGTTGCGCTGGCGCAGGTGCAGGCGCTGGCCGTATTCAAGCAGCATCAGTTCTTCGGCGGCGTTGACGCAGGCGTGGCTGTCCGAGCCCAGACCCCAGGCGCCGCCTTGCCGCAGCCACCGCGGCATATCGAAAAGGCCGTCGCCCAAATTGGCCTCGGTGCTGGGGCACAGGCCCGCCACGGCGCCGGTGCGCGCGGCGGCGGCGTATTCGGCAGGCGCCATGTGCGTGGCGTGCACCAGGCACCAGCGCGCGTCTACGGGCATGTGGTCCAGCAGCCACTGCACCGGGCGCTGGCCGCTCCAGGCGATGCAGTCCTCGACCTCTTGCGTCTGCTCGGCGATGTGGAGGTGGATGGGCGCGTGCGCATCCAGCGCGGTGATGCCGGCGACCGCCTCGCGCAAGCTCTCCGGCGGCACGGCGCGCAAGGAATGTGGAGCCAAGCCCAAAACAGCCCCTTGCGCATGTGTGGCGGTCGCAAGCTGCTCCAATAAAGAGAGCATATTGCCGGTGCTGCGCAGGAACCGAGCCTGGTCGGCGCGCGGGGCCTGGCCGCCAAAGCCGCTGCTCTGGTAGAGCACGGGCAGCAGTGTCATGCCGATGCCCGCCGTGCGCGCGGCGCGCAGCAGCGCCAGGGAGAGCGCGGTGTCGTCGGCATAGGGCTTTCCGCCCTGGCCGTGGTGCAGGTAGTGGAACTCGCACACCGAGGTGTAGCCGGCCTCCAGCATTTCCACGTACAGCCAGGTGGCAATCGCCTCCAGGCTCTCGGGCGTGATGTGGGCGGCAAAGCGGTACATGAGCCGGCGCCAGCTCCAGAAGCTGTCCTGGCCACCCTCGGGATAGGGGGCGCGGTATTCGGTCAAGCCGGCAAAGGCGCGCTGGAAGGCGTGCGAATGCAGGTTGGGCATGCCGGGCAGCAGCGGGCCGGGCGCCACGGGCACGCCGGCGGGCGGGGCGGCGCCCACGCTGACCTGGGTGATGCGCCCGCTGGCGTCCCACTGCAGCAGCACCTGGCGCGCCCAGCCGCTGGGCAGCAGGGCATCGTTTGCAAAGAGGTGGCCGCCAGCGGCGGGTTTAGACGCCATGGCGCGCTCCTTGTGGGGCAACGCTCGTCGCGCCCTGCACCACCTGCCCCTGGCGCACGATGGTGCGCGCGGGTTGGTGACCGAACCAGTAAGCCAGTTCGGCTGCTTCGGCAAAGGGCCAGAGCACGAAGTTGGCCGGGCGGCCGGCGGCCAGCAGGCCATGCGTGTCCTGTAGGCCCAGCGCGCGCGCTGCGTGCGTGGTGATGCCCATCAGCGCCTCGGGCACCGTCAGGCGGAACAGCGTGCAGGCCATGTTGGCCATGAGCAGCAGGCTCAGGCAAGGCGAGGTGCCGGGGTTGTGGTCGGTGGACACGGCCATGGGCACGCCTGCGGCGCGCAGTTGCGCAATGGGCGGCAAGTGCGTATCGCGCAGCGTGTAGTAAGCGCCGGGCAGCAGCACGGCGACGGTGCCAGCGGCTTTCATGGCGGCGATGCCTTCGGCAGATAGATGCTCGATATGGTCGCACGACAGCGCGCCGTAGCGCGCCGCCAGCGTGGCACCGCCCATGTCCGAGAGCTGCTCGGCGTGCAGCTTGACGGGCAGGCCCAGCGCCTGGGCGGCGCGAAACACCTGCTCGGTCTCGGCCAGCGTGAAGGCGATGCGTTCGCAGAACACATCGACCGCGTCGACCAGCCCTTCGGCGGCCAGCGCGGGCAGCATCTCATGGCACACCCGATCGATGTAGTCCTGGCTGCCACCAGGCTGGCCGGCGTATTCGGGCGGCAGCGCGTGCGCGCCGAGGAAGGTGGTGCGCACCGTCACGCCATACACTTCGCCCAGCCGCCGGGCGACGCGCAGCTGCTTGCGTTCGTGCGCCAGCGCCAGGCCGTAGCCGGACTTGATCTCGATGGCGCACACGCCCTCGGCCAGCAGCGCCTGCAGGCGCTGCTCGGCCAGGGCAAAGAGTTCGTCTTCCGACGCCTCGCGCGTCGCGCGCACGGACGAGGCGATGCCGCCTCCGGCCATGGCCACTTCCTCGTACGTGGCGCCGGCCAGGCGCATGGCGAACTCATGGGCCCGCTGGCCGCCGTAGACGAGATGGGTGTGGCAGTCCACCAGGCCGGGCATGGCCAGGGCGCCGCCGCCGTCCCACTGCGGCAGCGCGGCGTAGGCGGCGGGGACGGCGCCCGTGGGGCCCGCCCAGCGCAGCAGGCCGCCTTGCACCACCAGCGCGGCCAGTTCCCCGGCGGGCAGCGCCCTATCGCAGGCGGTGAGTTCGGGTATCGGGCGCAGGTTGCGCCAGACACCGTCGGCGGAGGTGGCATTGGGTTCCATACGGAGCTTTTGATATTGTTTTGATAGCTACTCGCGCTTACTGCATAAGCGCTAAAGGCTATTTTTATATATATTTCTGCCTCGCTGCGGCTGCGCCCGCGTTTCCGGCAATGGGGTCAGCGCACGGGTTTTGCTGCGCGAAAGCGTGGTTCGACCCCATGGCCTGCATTGCTGGGCGCGCATCGGGCTCCAATCGCACGTGCAGGAGTACGTGGTCCGGCCCGCTGGCATGCGGCGCGGCGTGCCAGCCGCAATCCCCATCGGCCCACCACAGGCCGGTATGCGGCGCCAGCTCCAGCGACTCGCCCGGCGCAGCGGGCGCCACGGTCCAGCGGCCCTGGACCGCCAGCAACAGGCCGGCTGGCCGTGCCGGCAACACCGCCGGACCGCGCAGCACCTGCACCGCACCCTGCCAGCGGCCCCGGCGCGTCATCAGGTTGAAGTCGGTGGACGTGCCGCCCAGCAAGTCGCACTCCATGCCGCCATCGCCTGCAAAGGCAAAGGGTTGCAGCGGCTGGTCCAAACGGTGGTCGATGCCGGTGCCCGGCTGGCGCAGGTGCACGCCATCGCCCGTGAGCAGCGTGATGATCCGGTCCACCCCGGCAAAGCGCGAGAACGGTCCGCTCTGTGCAATCGTGGCCACGCTCACCCGCCAATCGAACTGCTCCATGTCGGCGCCGGCCGGCCAGCAGGCGAGTTCGCGGGTGGCGCCGCCGCCGTTTTTCCACGGCGTGGGGGCGATGGTGGTCAGGTCAAAGCGCTGCATGGCCGGGTTCCTTCACCATGGGGAGCTTCAGCCCCTGCCGCTTCGCCGTCTCCACCGCCAGTTCGTAGCCGGCGTCCGCATGGCGCATCACGCCGCTGCCGCAGTCGTTGACCAGCACGCGCGCCAGGCGCTCGGCTGCCGCATCGGTGCCGTCGGCGACGATGACCATGCCCGCGTGCTGCGAGTAGCCCATGCCCACGCCGCCGCCGTGGTGCAGGCTGACCCAGGTGGCGCCGCCGGCGGTGTTGAGCAGCGCGTTGAGCAGCGGCCAGTCGCTCACGGCGTCGGTGCCGTCGCGCATTCCCTCGGTCTCGCGGTTGGGGCTGGCGACCGAGCCGGTATCGAGGTGGTCACGGCCGATCACGATGGGGGCCTTGAGCTCACCGCTTTTCACCATCTCGTTGAAGGCCAGGCCCGCCTTGTCGCGCTCGCCCAGACCCAGCCAGCAGATGCGCGCCGGCAGGCCCTGGAAGGCGATGCGCTCACGCGCCATGTCGAGCCAGCGGTGCAGCGGCTTGTTGTGCGGGAACAGCGCCTTGAGCTTGGCGTCGGTCTTGTCGATGTCCTCCGGGTCGCCCGAGAGCGCCACCCAGCGAAACGGCCCCTTGCCTTCGCAGAACAGCGGACGGATGTAGGCGGGCACGAAGCCGGGGAAATCGAAGGCGTTTTTCACGCCCGCATCGAACGCCACCTGGCGGATGTTGTTGCCGTAGTCCACGGTGGGAATGCCCATGGCCTGGAAGTCCAGCATGGCCTGCACGTGCACGGCGCAGGATTGGGAGGCCGCTTTGGTCAGCGCGGCGTGCTGTGCGGGGTCTTTTTGCGCGGCGCGCCACTCTGCCACGCTCCAGCCGCTGGGCAGGTAGCCGTTGATGAGGTCGTGCGCAGAGGTCTGGTCGGTCACCAGGTCGGGGCGCATGCCGCCCGCCTGGGCGCGGCGCACCAGTTCGGGAACGGTGTCGGCCGCATTGCCCAGCAAGGCAATGGAGACAGCCTCCTTGGCCGCCGTGTGCTGTGCGATGAGTGCCAGCGCATGGTCGATGTCGCGCGCCTGCTTGTCCACATAGCGGGTGCGCAGGCGAAAGTCGATGCTGCTTTGCTGGCATTCGATGGTCAGCGAGCAGGCACCGGCCAGCGTGGCGGCCAGCGGCTGCGCGCCGCCCATGCCGCCCAGGCCGGCGGTGAGAATCCACTTGCCTGCCAGGTTGTTGTCGTAATGCTGTCGGCCCGCCTCGACAAAGGTCTCGAAGGTGCCCTGCACGATGCCCTGGCTGCCGATGTAGATCCAGCTGCCGGCCGTCATCTGGCCGTACATGAACAGGCCCTTGCGGTCGAGTTCATTGAAATGCTCCCAGTTCGCCCACTTGGGCACCAGGTTGGAGTTGGCGATCAGCACGCGCGGCGCGTTCTCGTGCGTCTTGAAAACGCCCACCGGCTTGCCCGACTGGACCAGCAGGGTTTCGTCGCTGTTGAGGTCTTTGAGCGAGGCGAGGATTTGGTCGAAGCACTCCCAGTTGCGCGCGGCGCGGCCAATGCCGCCGTAGACCACGAGATCCTGCGGGCGCTCTGCCACCTCGGGGTCCAGGTTGTTCTGGATCATGCGGTAGGCGGCCTCGATGAGCCAGTTTTTGCAATGCAACTGGGTGCCGCGCGGCGCGCGGATCACGCGGCTGGCGTCAAAGCGGGGGGCGTTGGACGTTGCGGAGAGGATGGCGTCGTTGGCGTTCATGGGGGGCTCCTTGGGGTATTGGGTTCAGGCGTGGCTGGGCAGGCAGTGCAGCAACGGTGCAGGCCAGGTGGACTGCTGCGCCCATTCGCGCATGGACTCGATGTCGGGTGCGAGGAAACGGTCCTGCTCCAGGTAGGCCACACGCTCGCGGATCGCGGCGAACTGGGCTTCGATGAGGGGTGAACTCTTGAGCGAGCGATCAAATTCCATGCCTTGTGCGGCCGCCATGGCCTCGATGCCGACTACCACGGCCGTATTGCGCACCATGTCGGCGAGGCGCCGCGCGCCATAGGTGGCCATGGACACATGGTCTTCCTGGTTGGCCGAGGTGGGCAGGCTGGTCACGCTGCTGGGGTTGGCCAGGCATTGGTTTTCGGCCGCCAGGGCAGCGGCGGTGACCTGGGCAATCATGAAACCGGAGTTGACGCCGCTCTCCAGGATGAGGAAGGCCGGCAGGCCCGAGAGGCCTGGGTCCAGCAGCAAGGACAGGCGCCGCTCCGAGATGGCGCCGATTTCGGCCACGGCCAGCGCAATGATGTCGGCCACAAAGGCGACCGGCTCGGCGTGGAAGTTGCCGCCAGAGATCACATCGCCATTGCTGAACACCAGCGGGTTGTCGGACGCCGCATTCGCTTCAATGGTCAGCACGCGTGCGGCATGCTGCAGGTTGTCCAGGCAGGCGCCCATCACCTGCGGCACGCAGCGGATCGAATACGGGTCCTGCACACGGCCGCAGTGCGGGTGCGAGGGGTCGATGGCGCTGCCGTCCAGCAATGCACGCACCACTGCAGCGACCGCTATTTGACCCACTTGGCCGCGCGCTTCGTGGATGCGGGCGTCAAAGGGCTTCACCGAGCCCTTGATGGCTTCGAGCGACAGGCAACCGGCCACCAGGGCCGCGGCGAACACGTCCTCCGCGCCAAACAGCCCGGCGAGCGCCAGCGCGGTGGACGCCTGCGTGCCATTGAGCAGCGCCAGCCCTTCCTTGGGGCCGAGCACGAAGGGCTCCAAGCCCACGGCCGCCATGGCGTCCTTGCCGGAAACGATCTTGTCATTGAGCTTGGCCTGGCCTTCGCCAATCAGCACGCAGGCCAGGTGCGCCAGGGGCGCCAGGTCGCCCGAGGCGCCCACCGAGCCCTTGGCGGGGATGACGGGCAACACATTGGCGTTGGCCAGCGCCAGCAGGGCCTCGGCGATTTCAGGGCGTATGCCCGAATGCCCGCGCGCCAGACTGATGGCCTTGGTCGCCAGGATGAGGCGCACCACAGCATCGGGCAGGGCATCGCCCGTGCCCACGCTGTGCGAGAGCACCAGGTTGCGCTGCAGCTCGGCCAGGCGCTCGTGGGCGATCTTCGTGCTGGCGAGCTTGCCGAAACCGGTGTTGATGCCGTAGACCACCAGGTCTTCGTCGACGATGCGCTGCACTGTGGTGTGCGCCGCCTGCATGCCCGCGCGCGCCACTGGGTCCAGGCGCAGAGGCAGCGGCGCGGCATGGATACGGCGCAGCTCGGCTAGCGTGACTTTGCCGGGGTGCAAGGTGAGGGTGTTGGTAGCGGGCATGGCAATCATCCTGTCTATACAAGTAACCGTCAAAAAAATAGGGGTGTGGCCTATGCGGCCACGGGGTTGCCGTCGGTGCGAAAGCGGCTGCCCAGGCGGTAGCGTGAGGCCGGGTGCAGGCAGTGCACCACAGTGACGGGAACGCCGCGCGACCAGGTGCGCCGCGTGAGCAGCAGGCAAGGCTCGGTGGCGGGCATTTCGAGCAAAGCGGCCTGTTCAGGGGTGGGCAGCACGGCGTCGACCATGTGCTCCATCTGGTCGAAGGGCACGTTGCGTACCAGGTATTCAGAGGGGGGCGTCGCTTCAAAGTCCTGGGCGATGAAGCCCGGCGCCAGCCGAGGGTTGACATGCCGGTCTTCAAGCTGCACCGGGACGCCGTTTTCGCGGTGCAGGCACAGGGTGTGAAACACGGGCGTGCCCTTGCGCACGTCCAGCGCCGTCGCCACCCCCCGCGTGGCGCCGGTGCGCTCTACGGTCAGCACATCGCAGCGGTAGGCGTGCCCACGCTGGCGGATTTCGCTGGCCAGATTGGCAATCTGCAGCAGGGTGGATTGGGGCTTGTCTTCGGCCACAAAGCTGCCCACGCCGGCGATGCGAACGATGCGGCCTTCGGCCACCAGATCGCGCAGGGCGCGGTTGACCGTCATGCGCGAAATACCGAACTGTGCCACCAGTTCATGCTCGGAAGGCAGCCGGTCGCCGGCCCGCCAAACACCTTGCTGCACTTTGCGCACGATGAAATCCTTGACCTGCTCGTACAGCGCCAGCGTGGGCGCGGCAGCAGGCGCGCTGGTCTGGCTGCGGACGGTGGTGGAGGCGCGGGACGAGCGGGCGAGGGTCATGGCGGCGTTTGCTTGTCTATACAGGTTAGTCGAATCTGGATCTGGCTGTCAACCCTCGGAATCCCCGGCAGGGTGGCGCTACGCCCTAGTGTCGTGAGTTGAAAGTTCGTTTCAGAAAGCTGCCGAGAATCGCCGCCTTGCCTGACGACGATTTCGACAGCTTTACTTTTTCAACCTACTTCCAACTCACGACACTTTGCACCGGCAGCACCACCCGCACCGCCAGCCCTGGCCCGGCATTGCGCAGCTCCAGCCGCCCGCCGTGCGCCTGCGCCACCAGGCGGCACAGATACAACCCCAGCCCCACGCCGCCGGTGGCGCGCTGGCGGGCGCTGTCGGGGCGGTAGAAGGCCTGGGCCAACTGCGCCAGATGTTCTGGCGGCACGCCGGGGCCGTGGTCGCGCACTTCGATTTCCAGCTCCGTGCCTTGCACACGCAGGTGCAGCTCGGGTGGCAGCGTGGCGCTGTCGCCAGGGTTCTGGCCGAAATGGTGGCTGTGGCGCAAGGCGTTGTCCAGCAGGTTGCGCAGCAGCAGGCGCATGCGGGCGCGGTCCAGGGCCAACACCGGCAGCGCCGACGGTGCCTGCATGCGGATGGCTGCCGCTCCGGCATGGCGGTTGCCCAGTTCGGCAACCACCTCATGGGCCAGGTCCACCAGGTCCACCGGCTCGCGGTGCAACGCGGCATGGCTGCCGGCCAGGCGCTCGCTTTCCAGCAGATCGGTGATAAGGCGTGCCATCTCGCCCAGATCGCGCAGCAGGGCCTGGCGCGGGGCGTCGGCGCCTGTGGCGTCGGGCAGCAGCTCGGCGTTCAGGCGGGCGCGCGTCAGCGGGCTGCGCAGTTCGTGGCTCATGGCCAGCAGCAGGGCGCGCTTGGCGTCGAGCATCTGGTGGATGTCGCTGCCCATGGTGTTGATGGTGGCAGCCAGTTGGCCCAGTTCGTCGGGCTTGTTCGCGCAGCGCACCGGGATGGGCTGTTCGAAGCGGCCCGCGCCAAAGCGCTCGGCGCCGGCACGGATCTCGTCGAGCGGGCGCAGCAGGCGGCGCACATACAGGTAAGCCAGCGCGGTGAGCAGCAGCAGCGCGGCGAGTGTGATCCAGGCGATGCGCGGGCGCTGCTGCCAAATCTGCATGTTCAGGCCAAACTCCAGCCGGTGGCCGTCCGGGGTGGTGCGCACCAGCAGGTTTTCGCCATCGCCACCATGGCGCAGGGCCGGCTCGCGCGCCCAGCCGGGCGGCGGCAGGCCTTGGCCGGCCGCGCTGGGCTGCGAGTCCCAGTTCACCTGTGGTCCCGAGATGCGCAGCGTGATCGGCAGGCGCGCGGTGATGGCCTGGGCGCGCGCGATGCTGGGCGGGCTGCCCACTTCGCGCGCCAGGTGGTCCACGTAGTCGATCAGCAGCGGGCGGGCCGCCTCGCGCCAGCCGACCGCCACGGCCTTTTGCACGCCGCCGATGAAGGTGACGGCCATGGCCAGCGCCAGCGCCACAAACACCAGTACCAGGTGCAGGCGCAGCGACCGATGCACGGCCTGGCGTGCCCGGCGGTGCCAGGGCGCCCGGCCCGCATGCCGCCGCGCGTGCCGCCCTGCCTCCCGCCGCCTCATGTCGGCAGCCGGCGCAGGGCCAGCGTGTAACCGGCGTTGCGCAGCGTTTTGATGGCGTCCAGCGGCTCGAGCTTCTTGCGCAAGCGGCTGACCACGATGTCCACCGCGCGGGTGTACAGCTCGGCCTCGTGGCCGCGCAACTGGTTGAGGATGTCGTCGCGGCTCAGCACCCGCCCGGCACTCTGTGCGAGCAGGTGCAGCAGATCGAATTCGGTGCCGGTCAGCTCCACCTCGCGGCCCAGGCATTGCACGCTGCGGCGCGCGGGGTCAATGCGCAGGCCCTCGAATTCCAGCACGCCCTGTGCCTCTTGTGCATCGCCCGGCCCGGCCGGCTTCATGCGGCGCAGCACGGTTTGCAGGCGGGCGACGAGTTCGCGCGGCTCAAAGGGCTTGGGCAAATAGTCGTCGGCGCCGAGTTCGAGGCCGACCACGCGGTCCATCACCTCGCCGCGCGCGGTGAGCATGATGAGAGGGATGTCGCTGGTTCGCCGAATGCTGCGGCACAGCTCGAAGCCGTCCATCTCGGGCAGCATCACGTCGAGGATGGCGGCGTCAAAACCCCCTTGACCCGGACCTTCCAGCAGCGCCAGGCCTTCGCTTGGCCGCAGCGCCTGCACCAGTTTCAGCTCGTAGCGCTGGAAGTAGGTGGCCAGCGGCGGGCCGAGCTGTTCGTCGTCGTCGATGAGCAGGATGCGGTGCATGGTGCGTGAATTCTCGCTTCATCGTGGAACCATTCCATTCCCAGATCAAGCGTAAAGCCGGTGGTGGCGCAGGATCAGGCTGCGCAGGCGCCGCTGGCTTTGTGCCGCCAGCGTGTCGAAGCAATCCGCCGCCGACAGCAGCGCCGGCAGCGTGCGTGCCGCCTGTTCGGGCTGGTGCGCCGCCAGCCCCAGCGCATGCACGCGGTCAAAGCGCGGCCCCCAGACGAGGGCCAGCAGCTCCTCATGCGGCTGGGGCACCCCATTGAACAAGGCGGGGCCGACTTCGCGCAGGCCCTGCGTCAGGCGCTGCAGGCTGGTGTGATGCGCAGGCATGGCGTTGCCTCAGCCCCGGTGGCGCATCCAGCCGCGGCGCTTGCTCATCATGTCGCGCACCTGGGCTTGCTGCTCGGGCTTCAAACTGTCGTAGAAGTCGCCCATGGCGGCAATCACCTCGGGGCTGCCGGCCTGCACGGCGCGCACCTTGGCGTCCACCAGCGCCTGCGCGCCCGCGCGGTCGAATGTGGCCCCTGTCACCAGGGCCTGCAGCGCCTCGCGCGGGTTGGTGGCATCGCCCATGAAGGCCTTGCGCTGGGCCTGCAGCGCGTCGGCCAGGTGTTCGAGCCTTTGCTTTTGCGCGGCGTCCAGTTCGAGCTTGCTGCCAACACGCTCAAGCGCCTTGCCGCGCATCTCGGTGAGGCTTTGCTCGTCCATGGGGCCGCGGTGCCAGCCGTGTCCGCTGGAGCAGGCCGACAGGCCGCCCACCAGCAGCGAGGCGCCGAGCATGCCGAACAGGGTTCTCTTGATCCAGGGTTTCATCGCGATGTCCTCTTCAATCAGGGTGTGAATCGAAGGACCGATGGTGCGCAGTGGCCGGCCGCGCGTCATCTCGGGGCGGTTTCGGTTTATTTCGCTTTGTATCGGACCCACACCGTCTGCCGATAATCGGGGGCGCCAGCCGTGCGCTGGGCCTGGGCGCTTGGACTGAATTTTTATATAAAATCGGCCTCTAGCGCTTATCCAGTAAGCGCTATCAGCTATCAATCAAAGAGCAAACCGTTTGTCTGCCGCGTATTCCATCCTGAAAGAAGTCTTTGGCTACGAAGCCTTTCGTGGCCCGCAGGAAGCCATCGTTGACCATGTGATTGGTGGCGGCGACGCGCTGGTGCTCATGCCCACGGGCGGCGGCAAAAGCCTGTGCTACCAGGTGCCGGCCATCGTGCGCCAGCAGCAGGGCCGCGGCGTGGCCATCGTCGTCTCGCCACTGATCGCGCTGATGCACGACCAGGTCGGCGCGCTGCACGAGGCCGGGGTCGATGCCGCCTTCCTCAACTCCAGCCTCGGCTACGACGAAGCGCAAGATGTGGAACTGCGCCTGCAGACCGGCGGCATCACCCTGCTGTACGCCGCGCCCGAGCGGCTGAACACGCCGCGCTTTCTGGGCCTGCTGGACGACCTGTACGCGCAGGGCAAGCTGAGCCTGTTCGCCATCGACGAGGCGCACTGCGTGAGCCAGTGGGGCCACGACTTCCGGCCCGAATACCGCGCGCTCACCGTGCTGCACCAGCGCTTTCCTGGCGTGCCGCGCATTGCGCTGACCGCCACGGCCGACGCGCTCACCCGCGAAGACATCGTCGAGCGGCTGCAGTTGCAAGAGGCGCGCCTTTTCATCAGCAGCTTTGATCGCCCCAATATCCGCTACCGCATTGAAGAAAAGAAAGACGTCACCACCCAACTGCTGCGCTTCATCGAGCGCGAGCACGCGGGCGAAGCGGGCGTGGTGTATTGCCAGTCGCGCAAGCGCGTGGACGAGCTGGCCGCCACGCTGGCCGGCGCGGGTATCAACGCCCTGCCTTACCACGCAGGGCTGGACGGTGCGGTGCGCAAAAAGCACCAGGACCGCTTTCTGCGCGAAGAAGGCATCGTCATGGTGGCCACCATTGCCTTTGGCATGGGCATCGACAAGCCCGACGTGCGCTTCGTGGCGCACGTGGACATGCCCAAGAACATCGAGGGCTATTACCAGGAAACCGGCCGCGCCGGCCGCGACGGCCTGCCCGCCGACGCCTGGATGGCCTACGGCCTCGCCGACGTGGTGAACCAGCGCCGCATGATCGACGAGAGCCCGGCGGGCGAGGAATTCAAAGCCGGGCTGCGCGGCAAGCTTGACGCCCTGCTGGCGCTGGCGGAGGCGACCGACTGCCGGCGCGTGCGGCTGCTGGCGTACTTTGGCGAAGCCTCCACGCCGTGCGGCAATTGCGACAACTGTTTGACGCCCCCTGCGGTGTGGGATGCGACCGACGCGGCCCGCAAACTGCTCTCGACCATCTACCGGGTCCAGCAAGCCAGCCACATTGGTTTTGGCGCAGGGCACTTGATGGACGTGCTGCGCGGCAAACCCACCGACAAGGTCACCCAGTTCGGCCACGACAAGCTCAGCACCTTTGGGTTGGGCGCCGATTTATCGGAACAGCAACTGCGCGGCGTGCTGCGCCAGCTCGTTGCCACTGGGGCGGTCGGACTCCAAAAAGTGCAAATGGACAACGGCCACAGCTTTGACACCCTGGCGCTGACCGATGCGTCACGCTCCGTGCTGCGCGGCGAAGTGCCCGTGCGCCTGCGCGAAACCGTCGCCGCCGCCCCTGGCGAGCGCAAACGCCGCCGCAGCCCCGCCGGCACCCTGCCGCCGGCCGCCGCCTCGCTGGACCAGGCCGCCCAGGTGCGCTTCATCAACCTCAAGGCCTGGCGCGCCGAAGTGGCGCGCGAGCATGGCCTGCCCGCCTACGTCATCTTCCACGACGCCACGCTGGCGGCGATTGCCGAGCGCTGCCCGGCGACGCTCGCGGATTTGCAGGGGATCAGCGGCATGGGAGCGAAGAAGCTGGAGGCGTATGGAGCGGAGGTGCTGCGGGTGTGTGGGGGGTAATGGCCACTTCGCCGCATGCGCCATGCGCTGCGGCCATGAAAGCTTCCTCCCTCCTTCCCTCCCTCTCTCTCGTGTGCATCAGTCCGCGCGCCTGAACGGTGGCGCCAGCGAGGCTTCGGTCGCTCCAGCGGCTGGCGGCTCCAGCCCTTCCACCGGGGCGGCGCTGTGGCGCTGTCTATGGCCCTGGCTCCAGCGTAGCCACAGGCTGACCTCGGCGGAAGGTCTGGCCCGCCGGCACCAGGATGCGGGTCACGCGGCCGTCTGCGGGCGCTGCAATTTCCAAGCTGGTCTTGACCAGCACTGCGCTGGCCAGCGGCTGGCCCTGGCGGACCGGCTCGCCTTCCTGCACCAGCCAGCGGTCCACAAGGGCCTCAACCGACGCCTCGACGCCTTCCCATGCCGCCTCCGGCAAGGTGATGTTCATCACGCTTCCACCGGTTGCTGCAGCGAGGCCGCCATCACCGCACGCACCGCCGCCACCAAGCTGTCCACCTGAGGGATCACATGGCGCTCCAACGGGCGGCTGTAGGGGATTGGCACATTCGGCACGGCGATCCGTTTCACTGGAGCCCGCAGTGGCACCGTATCGAGGTTTTCCGCCACGATGGCGGCGATTTCCCCGGTGAGACCGAAGCCCAGGTAGTCCTCGTCGGCCACCAGCAGGCGGCCGGTCTTGCGCACTGAGCGCAGCACCGACTCCCGGTCCAGCGGAACCAGCGTGCGCAGGTCGATTACCTCCACGCTAACGCCCTCTGCGGCCAGTTCTTCCGCCGCCAGCAGCGCCTTCTGCACCATCTGGCTGAGGGTGACGATGGTGATGTCGCGGCCCTCGCGTGCAATGCGCGCCTGGCCGAACGCAATGGTGTAGGCGGCTTCGGGCACCTCGTTGCTGCTGCCCTCGAAATACGCCATCCACGGCAGGCCCATGATCCCTTTGTGGTACATGAAGAGGACCGGGTTGTCGTCGCGGATGGCCTGGATCATGAGACCTTTGGCGTCGTAGGCGTTGGACGGCACCACCACCTTCAGGCCCGGCATGTGGGCGAAGGTGGCGTAGAGGCACTGCGAGTGCTGCGCCGCGTCGTTGTAGCCGCCGCCGATGGCCGTGGTCAGCACCACCGGCAGCTTGATGTGGCCGCCCGCCATGTAGGTGTTCTTGGCCAGGTGGTTGTAGATCTGGTCCATGCAAACGCCGAAGAAATCCACGAACATCAGTTCGGCAATCGGCCGCAGGCCCGCGGCGGCGGCGCCGGTGGCGGTGCCGATGAAGGCCGTCTCGGAAATTGGCGTATCCATGATGCGGCCAGCGCCAAAGCGCTCCAGCAGGCCGCCGGTAGCGCCAAAGATGCCGCCGTACTTGCCGATGTCCTCGCCCATCACGAAGACTGCGTCATCGCGCTGCATTTCCTGGCCGATGGCCTCGGCAATCGCCTGGGCCATGGTGAGCTTGCGGGTGTTGCTCATGTCGTGCTCCTGTTCGTTCGGTACCGGGTCAGGCGAAAACGTCCTGCAGCGCATCCAGCGGCTCGGGGTAAGGGCTGTTGCGCGCAAACTCGAACGCCTCTGCCACGCGGCGCTGCGTCAGGGCCCTCAGCCGGGCCTCCTCGGCATCGTCCATGTGGCCCTGCTTTTTCAGGAAGCCCGCCATCCGGGGAATGGGGTCGTTCTTGCGCAGGCCCGCCACCTCGTCCTTCGGGCGGTAGACCTCGGCGTCGCCCTGGAAGTGGCCAAAGTAGCGGTCGGTCTTGACCTCGATCAGGCTGGGCCCTTCCCCCCGGCGAGCGCGCGCCACAGCCGGCCCGGCAGCCTCATACACCGCCATCGCATCGTTGCTCGCCACCTTGATGCCCGGCATGCCGTAGCCCGCCGCCCGGTCGGCCACCCACTCAATCGAGGTGGCGCTGCTCTTGGGCACCGAGATCGCCCACTTGTTGTCCTCGCAGACAAAGACCACCGGCAGCTTCCACAAGGCCGCGAGGTTGAGCGACTCGTGCACCGAGCCCTGGTTCGCTGCGCCTTCGCCGAAGAAGGCCACCGCGACCCAGTCCTTTCCCAGCTTCTTCGCCGCCAGCGCGGCGCCGCAGGCTGGCGGAAGGCTGGCCCCGATGATGCCGCTACAGCTGAAGCGGTTGGCCGGATCGAACAGGTGCATGTGCCCGCCTTTTCCCTTGCCCAGGCCGGTGGCCTTGCCGAACATCTCCGCCGCCATCGCGTTGAGCGAGACCCCTTTGGCGATGGCAAAGTGGTGCGGCCGGTGCGTGCCCACCACCGTGTCGGTCTGCGTCAGATGCGCGCACACGCCCACCGCGACCGGCTCCTGTCCGGCGGCGAGGTGCATCTCGCCCGGCACCGGGCCTGAACCGATGTCAAATGCCAGCCCTTGCTGAATGTGCGGCGGCAATTTGCCCTCCAGGTAGACCGTCGCCATGGTCTCCTCGAAGTGGCGGATCTCCAGCATTTTCTCGAACATCCAGAGTTCTGTTTCCTTGCCGGCTTGCATGGCTCTCTCCTTGTAAAGGCGATGGACGGAGCCCCGTTTGGAAACAGGAAGCACCGCGCGTCTCGAAACAGCTTATTGACGACCGAGGCCGACCCATTGAGTCCGCTCAATCGAAGCCACCAAAGCCATCTGCACCGGATACGGTCTTGTCCCATGAAATGGACAACGATCTGCCATGCCATGGAGGGCGATGCCCCTCGGCGGCCCGCTGCCGGTCGGCGCCGCCGACGATCAGCCAAGGCAGCCAAGCTCGCGCCGGACATGGCCACGCGCTGCGGCATATTGGCTCAGGGTGCGGCATTGCTGCGTTGGGCCCATGACCGCAACCCATCGCGCGCGGTTCCTGCAACGGTTGCGCATGCTCAATGGACGGCGCCCAAATCGGACAAAAATCGACCCTGATTCAAGCTACGTGCCTTCGGCGAGGAGATAGCCCATGACCGCCAACCAACTGTTCTTTCGCGATGAGGTCCACGGCAGGATTCGCTGCGGTCTCGATGCCTTGGCCGAGGCCACGCAGGTGGCGCTTGGCCCGCGTGGACGCACCGTGATCCTGGACCGCGACCATGGCTGGCCGCAGATCGCCGACTCCGGTGTCCTCGCGGCCAAGTCGGTGAAACTGGAGCATTGGTTCGAGAACAGGGGCGCGCACCAACGGCCTGACCGCCAGCGCCCTGTCACCCAAGCACCCGCCGGACATGGGGTGGCTTGCGGCGGGCAGGCGGGAGATATGGCATGACGGTCGCCATTGAGCCCGTGGTTCTGCAGGAGAGTTCGCTCCAGGGCGATCTGGCCGTTCCGACCCAGGCCCGTGCGTTGGTGCTGTTCGCGCATGGCAGCGGCAGCAGCCGCCTGAGCGAGCGCAACCGCTGGGTGGCCCGCATGCTGCAGCGGGAAGGTATGGCCACTTTGCTGTTCGACCTGCTGACCCCAGACGAAGCGCAGGATCGGCGAAAGGTCTTTGACGTCCCGCTGCTCGGCCAACGGATGGAGCAGGCCATGCAGTGGGCCAGCCAACGCCAGGACCTCGGGAGCCTGCCGTTGTGTCTCTTTGGCGCCAGCACGGGTGCGGCGGCCGCTTTGGTGGCAGCAGCGAAGTGGCCTCAGGCTATCGCTGCGGTGGTTTGCCGCGGCGGACGCCCCGATCTGGCCCAAGGTTACCTGTCGCGGGTGCAAGCACCAACACTGCTGATCGTGGGGGGAGATGACACGGAGGTGCTGGAACTTAACCGGTCGGCGCTGCGTCAGCTGCGGTGCGCCAAACGCCTGGAAGTGGTTCCTGGGGCCGGCCATCTGTTCGAAGAATCCGGAGCACTGGAGAGTGTGGCGGCCCTCGCCGCTGAGTGGTTCTTGGGACACCTGCCCACGCCTGAATGATGCGCGCGACGGCACCGACAAGACTTGTCATATTCCATGATTTGCTATGAACACCGTCTCAGGTTCTCGAACTTGTCTCTATGACACGGCCAGCCTTGATGCCGTGATGGACCGCATGGCGCAGCAGGCGGTAAGCCTGCTGCAGGGCCACGACCGGGTGGCGCTGGTGGGGGTGTTGCGCAGGGGCGCGCCGCTGGCCGACCGCCTGACCCAGCGCCTGGTGCTGCACCATGGCCTGGCTCCTCCACTGCGGCTGGATCTGTCGGTCAAGCGTTATGCCGACGACCTCACGCTGCTGTTTCCCGATACGCAGTTGGGCGAAGACCCGCGCCATGCGGCGCTCGACCTGAGCCACCACATCTTGCTCGTGGTGGATGATGTGCTGTACACCGGCCATTCCGTACTGAAAGTGGTGGACTGGCTGACCCTCAAGCGTCCAGTGGCGATCCGTATTGCCGTACTGGCCGACCGCTGCGTGACCACGCTGCCACTGCACGCTGACGTGGTGGGACTGCGCTTGGAGGTTGCGCCGACCGACATTGTCGAATGCCATGTGCCACCTTATGAGCCAGATTTCAGCGTTCAGCTGCTGCAACCATCGCCTGTGCTTCGCATGGCATAAATGGGGTCGCCATGTTCAAGAACCGTGAAGATGCCGCCTGCCAGCTGGCCACTCGCTTGGACACCTATCGGCGCCAGTCGCCGTTGGTGCTTGCCATTCCCCGTGGTGCCGTGCCCATGGGCAGGAGGTTGGCGGACCTTCTGGAGGGGGACTTTGACGTGGTGCTGGTGCGCAAGCTGCAGGCACCCTACCAACCCGAACTCGCCATCGGTGCCATTGACGAAAACGGCTGGTGCACCATTGCGCCCTACGCGGCAGCGATGGGCGCCGACTCCCGGTACATCGACGCGGAAAAGCGTCGGCAGCTCCAGGTGCTTCAAGCGCGACGTGCGATGTATTCACCGCTGCGCACCCCCATCGATCCGGCCGGCCGGATCGTGATCGTGGTGGACGACGGTTTGGCTACCGGCGCGACCATGACGGCTGCCCTGCACAGCGTGCGCCAACACCGTCCAGCCCGCCTGGTCTGCGCTGTGCCCGTTGCCTCGCGCGAAGCGCTGGAGCGGATCCGGCCGCTTGCAGACGAGATGGTCTGCCTGCAGGTTCCTGATGATTTTCAGGCTGTCGGCCAGTTCTACCGCGATTTTCACCAGATCGAGGATGAGGAGGTGATCAGGCTGCTCAAGTCCTGACCGGTGCCGTCGTTCAGGTGGGCGCGGCCATGCGCAACACGGCCGCACCCTGGAATGCGCCATGGCGCAACTTGTCCAGCGCCTCGTTGGCCTGCTCCAATGCAAACACATGCACAGCCGTCTGCAGCGGCGCATGCCGCACCAGTTCGAAGAATTCGTCGCCGTCGCGACGCGTCAGGTTGGCTACCGACCGCAGCGATCGTTCTCCCCAGAGCCAGGCGTAGGGAAACGACGGAATGTCGCTCATGTGGATACCGGCACACACCACGCAGCCACCGGGGTCTACATGCCGCAGCGCAGCCGGAACCAACTCGCCCACAGGCGCAAAAATCAGCACAGCGTCCAGCGGCTGCGGGGGGGATTCGTCTGAGCCCCCGGCCCAGGCTGCTCCCAGGCTGCGCGCGAACGCCTGGCTGCCGGTGTCGCCTGGGCGCGTCAGCGCGTAGACCTCGCGCCCCTGACGCCGCGCCACCTGGGTGACCAGGTGGGCCGCCGCGCCAAAGCCATACACCCCAAGCCGCCGTGCGTCGCCCGCCATGCGCAGTGCGCGGTAACCGATCAGCCCCGCGCACAGCAGTGGGGCCAGGCATTCGGGCGCGGGCCCATCGGGCAGTGCGAAGCAGTAGCGCGCATCGGCCACGGTGTACTCCGCATAGCCGCCTGGAATCTGGTAACCGGTAAAGCGTGCCCGTTCGCACAGATTTTCTCGCCCGGAGCGGCAGAAGCGGCAAGCGCCGCAGGTCCAGCCCAGCCAGGGAACGCCCACGCGCTGCCCGGTCTGCCAGGTCTGCACGCCTTCTCCCAGCGCAGCGATGCGGCCCACGATCTCGTGGCCGGGGGTCATGGGCAGCACGGTGTCCGGTAGCTCGCCATCTACCAGATGCAGGTCGGTTCGGCACACGCCGCAGGCCTCCACCGCGATCAAGACCTGTCCGGCGCTGGGTTGTGGCACCGCACGGCGCATCAGGCGCAGGTGCGTACCGGGTTGCTCCAGCACCATGGCCCGCATTGTGTTGTCCATTTCACGGCCCTTTCATCGCTAGCGAACGGTGCGGACGCGTGCTGCCCTTGCAGTCCTTGCAGCCGGACCGGTTTTACGCTTCACCCGCGTCCTCCGAGGGGGGCCCTAGGATCTCCCTGCCCAGCCGGTGCTCCAACCCGAAGCGCACCAGCGCGGCCGTGGAGTCAAGCCGCAGTTTTTCCTGGACATGCCTTTTGTGGGTGCTCACCGTCTTGATCGACAGATTCAAAGCGTTGGCGATCTCAACCGGGCGTTGCCCGTTGACGATCCGCTGCAAGATGTCCAGCTCCCGGTTCGATAAGACTTGGATGTCGGGTACGTGGCGCTGCCCATTGAGTTGCAACACCATGCGCTCGGCCAGTTGCGCAGACAGGAACACCCCGCCCGACGCTACTTTGCGCACCGCAGCCACCAGATCGGTGGCTGCGGTGTCCTTGGTTACATAGCCGTTCGCGCCCGCTTGCAGCGCGCGAATCGCGTACTGCTCTTCGCTGTGCATCGTCAGCACCAGAACCGCCACGGACGGGTACTCGCCTTTGATGCGTCGTATGAGGTCCAGCCCGCTCATACCCGGCAAGGACAGATCGACAATCGCCAGATCAAAGGGCTGGTGCCGCAGGAGCTCCAGCGCCTGATAGCCGGTGCCGGCTTCGGTGATGCTCCATTTGTCCGCCAACGGGCAGATGAGGCGTTTGAGGCCCTCGCGCACCACGGTGTGGTCATCGACCAGCAGCAGCCTGAGCATGGGCTTGAGCCCCGATTCGCTCAAGCGAGGGCTCCCGAAACGCAACTGCCTTCATCGGGATATCCCGTGCTCTCCTGCTCCGCAGAAAGGGGCAGCTTCACGACCAGCCTCGCGCCGCCATCTGGCTGGTTGCCGATGTCCAGCTGGCCGCCCATCATGAGCACCCGCTCCTGAATGCCGATCAGGCCGAACGACCCCTTGGGCGTCTGCAGCGGCTGGCCGGGAAACCCCCGGCCGTTGTCCTCGATATGGAGCTCGACCATCGAGCCTGTATGGGTGATGGCGATCGCCACGTGGTCTGCACCCGAGTGCCGCACGATATTGGTCAGGGCTTCCTGCACGATGCGGTAGAGTGCGGTCAAGACCTTCTGATGCATCGGGTCCGGGGCCGGATCAAGGTTGAGCGCAATCTTCAATCCCGCACGCCGCTCGAACTCCTGCGCCAGCCACTCGATGGCCGCCTGCAGGCCAAGATCGTCCAGCATCAGCGGGCGCAAGTCCATGGAGATCCGCCGGGTTGCGGACACGGTGTCGTCCACCATTTCGATCATGGACTGCATGCGCTGCGGCGGGATGCACACCGCGTTGGATTGATCGAGCGCGGAGAGTTCCAGCTTCAAGGCCGTCAGCCGCTGGCCCAGTTCGTCGTGCAGCTCGCGTGCAATGTTTCGGCGCTCTTCTTCGCGTGCATCGACCAGGCTCGCGGCCAGATCCCGCAGCGTGCTTCGCGACGTCAGCAGGTCACGCCGCTCCTGTGATTGCTTCGTGACGTCGGAGAGGACCATCTGCACCAAGGTTCGCGAGTGATCCGGCAGCGCGGCGAGCACCATCTCCACATCACGGGAAGATCCATCGAGCCGGGTAATCCGGCTGTGCATGGAATGCACAGCTTCCTGTGTGCTCAGTGCCTGCGCCACCTTGTGCCGAACGACGTCGTGTATGGCCGGATCAAGAAATTCGTAGATGGAGCGCCCGGCCAGGCTCTCGCGCCGCGCCACCCCAAAAAGCCTTGCACAGGCCATGTTGGAATAGACCACCCATTCGCCTTCCGTGACCCAGACGGCCACGGGCAGCAGTTCGAACAGCGAGCGCAGCCGCCGGTTGAGCTGCGCAATCGTGGCGACCAACTCCTGCTCATGGCTGGCATCCCGCAGCAGTGCGGTGTAGTAGCGCTGTCCGCCCAGGTCGCCGCAAACATCCAACTGGCTGATTGCGGCTTCCAGCGGAAATTTCTCTCCATTGGCGCGCAGACCCATCAGCTGTCCCCGACCGAGCATGGGGCGTTCCGGCACCTCGGAGGCCATGAATTGCCGCACATGTGCGGCATGGGCCTCCTGCGCTCCGGCGGGAATGAGCTCGGACAAGTCACGGCCCAGCAGTTGCTGGGCCGTGCGGCCAAACATGCGCTGAGCTGAGGGGTTGACCATTACGATGCGCATCGCCTCATCAATGGCGACGATGCCATCCAGGGCTCCCTGGACGGCGCCTGATGGAATGGCCGAGTCGATGTCCATGGGATCGGCAAGAGAACCCGCTTTGTGCACCATGACCTCCTGTCAAGCATTCATCGTAGGCCGGTCTGGGCCTTTCAGCCCATCAGATTTTTCTGATATTTCATCGGACAAGTGCCCAGTCCAAAACCGGATTTTCTGAGTGCATTCGAATCCTCAGTCCGATTGTGTGATGGTGGCATGGGCCACAAACTGAAAATTCTAGATATTTCACGTTCTCATCAGGAGGAAATCCCCGATGAACAGCAGCATTTCAGGGCCGATCGCCCACATTCACCTGCCGCGCAGCGGCGCATCGGCCGCTCTGCCCGTTGCGACCATGGCGGACCTGTTGCAGATGTGCGGTGTGCCGTTTGCCCAACAAGGCGCAGCCGAAAACGTTCAGGTGAACCTGCGCACGCTCCATGCGGGTGCGAGTCTGGTACACCAAGGCGCACTGGCCGACGCTCTCTTTTTCGTGCGTTCGGGGACTTTCAAGGTGTTCCGGACCGATGAGGATGGGTACGAACAGGTTCTCGCGTTCGCCATCCGAGGCGAGTTATTGGGGTTTGACGCGCTCTGCATGGAATCCCACCCCATTGCCATCCTCGCGCTGGACGAGTCGACCGTTTTTGTTGTCCCCCGGCGAGAGATCGAGGGGCTCTGCAAAACCGTCCCGCCGTTCGCCTTCGCGCTACAGCAGGCCGGCAGCCTGACGCTCACGCGCAGCCGTGAGCTTGTGGACATCCTGGCGGCGGTGGCGTCCGATGTGCGCCTGGCCCGCTTCCTGATCCAGCTCTCCAAGCGACTGGCGGATTGCGGCCAGTCGCCACTGCGGTTTCACTTGCGCATGGGCCGCCGCGAGATTGCCAGCCTCCTGGGCGTGGCGCACGAAACGGTGAGCCGTTGTTTTGGTGCGCTCTCGGCGATGGGGCTGTTGTACGTGGACGATCGCGAAGTCGAAATTCTCGATATGGGCGGGCTCAAGGCCTTCTCGCGCAGTACGCGCCGGCCGGTGGACGATTCGGCCCTGCTGCGCAACCGGAGCCTCATTCCCAGACGGACCAGAGGGAGCCTGCGTCCATTGGCGGCCTGATCTCTCAAGCCTGAAGAATGGTATCGGGCCCGCCACCCTTCGGGGATGGCGGGTATTCTTGTTCCAAACTCCCGCAGCAGCATCCAAATCCTCCGCAGATTTGGGAACAATGGCGTCTGTCCAGCCGGAATACGTCTACACCACACCAAGCGGGAGGTACGCATGAAAGCTGTGCCCATCGGTTCCTTCACTGCGTGCCATGGGGGCAGGCAGTCCCGCGCGGGTACGGCGCGGCGGGCTGCCCTGCGTGTCGGGTGGTCATGCATCCTGGCGCTGAGTTGTTGCCAAGCGGCCGCTGACAGCGGGCCTGATGGCCAGGCGGCCGGGGCCACCGGTGCTGGCCAAGCCATCCCGCTGGCCAATGAGTTTTCCATTTCGGTGCAGCCCCAGCTCTATCCCACGCGTGCGGACGAGGCAAGGTACGCGGACGCGCTTGAACAGGCTTTTGATGCTGGCCATCGCTGGCTGGACGTTCCGCAGTTCACCTTGCTCGTTGACCGAAACCCCCATGTGCAGGCCATGCTGATCTTCTGGGGTGGCGCGGGATACCCGTGGCGTTTGCTGGGGGCATCGCCCGTATCCACAGGTCTGCCCGGCCGGTTTGAACACTTCGCCACCCCGCTGGGCCTGTTCGAGCACGACCCCGTCCACCTCGACTTTCGTGCCGAAGGCACCCGCAATGCGCAAGGCATACGTGGATATGGCGCCAAGGGTTCCCGGGTTTTTGATTTTGGCTGGGTGCGCGCGCCCAAAGGGTGGGGGAATCGAGCGATCAGTACCCTGCGCCTGCAAATGCACGCCACCGATCCGGATTTTCTGGAGCCCCGCCTGGGTACCGCCCAATCCAAGGGATGCATACGGATATCCGCCTCGCTGAACAGGTTCATCGACCTCTACGGGCTCATTGATCAGGCGTATGAACAGGCTGCCGCGCTCCAGCACCGCTTGTTCTGGGTTCTGCGCGAGGACAGGGTCACGGGCCCATGGTCGGGGCGCTACCTGGTTGTCATCGATTCCCAAGCAACCGAACGACCTGCCTGGTCACCGGCCCCCGCTGTAACGCTGCCCAGGACCCCACACTGAAGAGGTGCGAGCGTTGGCCCAATACCAGCTTGCAATTCATCCATCTGGCATTCTTCGCCCTACTACCCAAAGGACTTTGAACACGTTCCGAGGGGGTTGCAAGTTGGAGCGTCAGTGGGGGGTGCAGATGCTAGACCGGTGGTGGGTCCGATGACAGGGTGGGGTGTTCATTCCACAATTCGATGGTGTGCCGATCCCGGTGATGGGGGTCGATGCCCAGCCCGCTTACCGAGGCTGTGTGCAGCGCAAAGTGCTGGCCTTCGACCAGGGCCAGCCCGATACAGCGCACGGCAAGCGCGGCGCCGAACTGGCCATGCGAGAAAAGTGCCACCGTGCCTTGCACCGTGCCAAGGCGCGAGATGAGTCTGTCGGCCCGCGCGCTGACATCCAAGGGCGATTCGCCACCGGGGCAGCCATCTCGCCAGATGTTCCATTCCGGGTTCTCCTGGCGGATGTCTGCAGAGGTCCGGCCTTCGTAGCGGCCGTAGTCCCATTCAGACAAGTCGGGCTCAATCTCGCTGGCTGCCCCGAAGCCGGTGAGCGCACAGGTCTGGCGCGCGCGCAGGCGCGGGCTGGACAAGACGCGCGTGAAAGCCAGGGCCCGCAGGCGTGGCGCCAGGGCGCGCGATTCATCTTCGCCATGGGCAGTCAGCCCCAGGTCGGTCAAACCGGTGTGCTGGCCGGTGAGCGTCCAGGCGGTTTCACCGTGGCGGACCAGACAGATGTTCATGCCGGAAATGCTTCGGTCTCCATGGCAGGGCGCCAGGCGCCCCGCGCGGCCGCGCCATTGCAGCGTGCGCGGTGCAACAACGCGCTTTGTGCAGCGACGCGGTTTGAATCGCTGCCGGCCCACAGGCCGAGCGCCGGCTGCTGCAGCGCCCGCCCGAACGAGAAGGTGAGTGGCCAGGGCAAGCTGGCTTGCTGGTGCATGGCATTCAAGCGCGCCGTTGCCAGCGCGGCCGGTTGGCCACCGGACAGGAACGCGATGCCGGCAACGGCGGCCGGCACGGCGCGCCGCAGGCAATTCAGCGTGGCTTCGGCGACTTCGTCCACCGAAGCTGGCAGCTCGCAGGCCAACCCGGGCAGCACCATGTTCGGCTTGAGCACCATTCCCTCCAGCGCCACCTCCTGGCGGTGGAGCTGCTCGAAAACCTGGTGCAGCACCTCGGTTGTCACGTCGCTGCACCGCGCCAGCGAGTGCCCGCCGTCCATCAGCACCTCGGGCTCGACGATGGGCACGAGTTGCGCTTCCTGGCAGAGGGCGGCATAGCGCGCCAGAGCGTGTGCGTTGACCAGCATGCAGGCCCGACTGGGCAAACCGTCTCCAATGGTCAGCACCGCGCGCCACTTGGCGAACCGCGCGCCCAGCGATGCATAGCGCGCGAGGCGCTCGCGCAGTCCGTCCAGACCTTCGGTCACATGCTCTGCGGCATGGCCTGCCAAGGCCTTCGCACCGGCGTCCACCTTGATGCCGACCACGATGCCGGCGGCGCGCAAAACATCGACGAACGGCACACCGTCGCCGGTCTTCTGCTGCAAGGTCGCATCGAACAGGATGGCACCACTGATGGCTTCGGACAGGCCGGGCGCGGTGACCAGCAGCTCGCGATAGCGGCGACGGGATTCCTCCGTCTGCGCGATGCCCACTTCGGACAGGCGCCGGTTGCAGGTGCTTACGCTCTCGTCCATCGCGAGCAGGCCCTTGCCCGGTGCCATCAGGGCCTGCGCCGTCGCGATCAATGGAGCCTGTGGAAACGTCATGATTTGCCTCCCTTCCAGCGCCAGTTGCGCACTTCCGGCAGATCCTGGCCATGCTCGCGGATGTACCGGTGGTGTTCCACGAGCTTGGCCGCCAGTCGGGCCTTCAAGGCGGCGCCCGCAGCGCCAGTGTGCGGCAAGCGATCGACGGTGTCCATGACGAGGTGGAAGCGGTCCAGGTCGTTCAACACCGTCATGTCGAAGGGGGTGGTGATCGTGCCTTCTTCCTTGTCGCCACGCACGTGGAGGTTGTGGTGGTTGGTGCGCCGGTAAGCCAGGCGATGGATCAGCCAGGGGTAGCCGTAAAACGCGAAAACGACCGGCTTGCCCTGCGTGAACAGCGCGTGAGTGTCGCCCCATGCCCAGCCTGCCCGGCGCTGGCAGCGGAGCAGCGCCAAATGGGTTGGTGCGATGATCAATCTCTCGCTGGCCCCGGTGGCTGACTGGGGCCTGCAAGGTCCTCCCGTTCAGGTGGCGGCGACAAACGAGGAAACCGTATGAACATCGATGTCAAAGCATTCAAGGTGCGGGAGGCCGACGAGGTCGATCTCAGCCTTTGGGCCACGAAGGTCAAACCGCTGTGCAAGTCGAAGAAGGCGTACCGCAAACTGCTGCAGGACCAGGTCGATCAGCTGAGCGACCAGCAGCGCCTGCTCTACGCCTCGAACCGCCACGCCCTGTTGGTGATCTTCCAGGCGATGGACACCGCCGGTAAGGACGGCGCCATCCGCCACGTGATGTCGGGCGTCAACCCCCAAGGCTGCCAGGTGTTCAGCTTCCAGCACCCGAGCGCGCAGGAACTGCAGCACGATTTCCTCTGGCGCACCACGCGCGACCTGCCCGAGCGCGGGCGCATCGGCATTTTCAACCGCTCGTACTACGAAGAGGTGCTGATCGTGCGCGTACACAGCAGCATCCTGCACAGCGAGGGCCTGCCCGATGCGGCTGCCGGCGAATCCGTATGGCATGGCCGCTACCGCTCGATCGTCGACCTGGAAAGGCATTTGCATGCCAACGGCACGCGCATCGTCAAGGTGTTCCTGCACCTGTCGAAGGAAGAGCAGCGCAAGCGCCTGCTGGCGCGCATCGACGAGCCCGACAAGAACTGGAAGTTCAGCCAGGCCGACATCGCCGAGCGCGAGTTCTGGGACGCCTACATGCAAGCCTATGGCCAGGCCCTGAGCGCCACCAGCACGGCCGATTCGCCCTGGTTCATCGTGCCGGCCGACGACAAGGACAACGCGCGGCTGATCGTGTCGCAGATCGTGCTCAATGCAATGGAAAGCCTGAAGCTGCGCTACCCGGTGGTCAGCGCAGCGCGCAAGCGCGAGTTGCAGGCCATTCGCAGGCAACTGGCAAAGTGAGCGGGGCTCCCCCCCCCTCCCGCCGGCCATGGCGGACATGGGCCGACTTGTCACTTCTTCAGTCGTAGCAGCCGTGCGTTGACGGCCACGATCACCGTGCTCGCCGCCATCAGTGCCGCGCCCAGGGCCGGCGACAGCACCACGCCCCAGGCGTAGAACGCGCCGGCTGCCAGCGGAATGGCAACGACGTTGTAGCCCGTGGCCCAGAAGAGGTTCTGGATCATCTTGCGATAGGTGGCGCGGGACAACTCGACGATGGCCACGACATCCTGTGGGTTGCTGCGCACCAGAACGATGTCGGCGGTTTCCACCGCCACGTCGGACCCAGCACCGATGGCAATGCCGACATCAGCCTGCGCCAGGGCCGGCGCGTCGTTCACGCCGTCGCCGGTCATGGCGACCAACACGCCGCGCGCCTGGACCTCCTTGACCTTGGCGGCCTTGTCCTGCGGCAGCACTTCGGCGAAGTATTCGTCCAGCCCGACCTGGTCCGACACCCACTTGGCCGTCGCCTGGTTGTCGCCGGTGAGCATCATGCAGCGGATGTTCAGTGCCTTCAGCGCTTCGATGGCCTGCTTGGCCTCAGGGCGCACGCTGTCGGCCAAGGCGATGGCGCCCTTCAACTGTCCGTTGATAAGGATAAACACGACCGTCTTGCCTTGCGCCTGCAGGGGTTCGATGCGCTTGTCCGCGTGATCAATGTGCTGCTCGCGCAAGTAGCCCGGGCTGACGACCTTGACCTCCCGGCCATCAACCTTACCCTCGGCGCCCTTGCCGGGGATGCTCTTGAAGTTCAGGACGGCCAGCTTCGCGTCCGATGACGCGGCGATGGCTGTGGCGATGGGGTGTTCGGAATTGGCATCCACCGAGGCCGCGTACTTGCGCAGCGTCTCTTCGTCAATGTCCTGGGGCAGCAGCAAAGTGTCGGTGACGCCAAAGCGCCCCTCTGTGAGCGTGTCGGTTTTGTCGAAGATGACGGCCTGCAGCTTGCGCGTACCTTCGAACGCCCCACGATTGCGGATCAGCAGGCCGTGGCTCGCGGCCAGGGCCGTGGAGACGGCTACCACCGGGGGCACGGTCAGCCCGCCGACGTCTGGATGGCCTACGGTCTGAACGACGTCGTCAACCAGCGCCGCATGATCGACGAGAGCCCGGCCGGCGCCGAATTCAAGGCCGCGCTGCGCGGCAAGCTCGACGCCCTGCTGGCCCTAGCCGAAGCCACCGACTGCCGCCGCGTGCGGCTGCTGGCGTACTTTGATGAAGCGTCTGAACCTTGTGGCAACTGCGACAACTGCTTGAACCCACCCGCGGTGTGGGATGCGACGGACGCGGCCCGCAAGCTGCTCTCCACCATTTACCGGGTGCAGCAGGCCAGCCACATTGGCTTCGGCGCTGTCCATTTGATGGACGTGCTGCGCCAACTCGTCGCCACCGGCGCGGTGGGCCTGGAGAAGGTGCATCTCGACAACGGCCACAGCTTTGAAACCCTGGCGCTCACCGACGCCTCGCGCGCGGTGCTGCGCGGCGAAGTCCCGGTGCGCCTGCGCGAAGCCGTGGCCGCTGCCCCCGGCGAGCGCAAACGCCGCCGCAGCCCCGCCGGCACCTTGCCCCCGGCCGCCGCCGCGCTGGACCAGGCCGCGCAAGTGCGCTTCATCAACCTCAAAGCCTGGCGCGCCGAAGTGGCCCGCGAATACGGCCTGCCCGCCTATGTGATATTCCACAACGCCACCCTGGTCGCCATTGCCGAGCGCTGCCCGGCAACGCTCGCAGACCTGGAGGGGATTGGCGGCATGGGGGCGAAGATGCTGGAGGCGTATGGAGGGGATGTGTTGCGGGTGTGTGGAAGTGCTTCGTGAGCATTCCGCGCGCTCATCGCATCGGCATGGGTTGGAATTCGGGTATGGAGCGTATGCCGCATAAGGACTGCCCGCGTCATGGGAGAGGCCATCAGGCTAGGGTCGAGACCCATACGGGTTTGGGCCTCAAGCCCCTCCTCCGGCCTCCTGTGCCTTCAGCATTCGCCGTGCGCGAGCCCGGATATTGAGGGCTTCCACCGCGAGTGAAAACGCCATCGCCGCGTAGATGTAGCCCTTGGGCACTTCCTGGTCAAAAGCTTCGGCGGTGAGCGCCATACCCACCATCACCAGGAACGCCAGCGCCAATACTTTGACCGACGCATGGCGGTCGACGAAATCGCCAATGGGCTTTGCCGCCACCAGCATCACTCCCACCGAGACGATGACAGCGGCGACCATGACGCCTATGGTGTCGACCATGCCGACGGCGGTGATTACGGAGTCCAGCGAGAACACGATATCGATGACCGCAATCTGGCCGATCACCGCCCAGAACAATCGACTTCCTGAGTCCTTCATGGCTGCGGCATCTGACGGCGGCGGCGCCTTCTCGTCCTTCGCCTCGACCTCTACAAAGATTTCATGGGAAGCCTTGTAGAGCAGGAACAGGCCGCCAAACAGCAAGACCAGATCCCGACCGCTGATGCCCATGCCGGCGACTTGGAACAGGTCTGCCGTCAGACCCATGATCCAGCTCAGCGCGAACAGCAAGGCCAGTCGCGACACCATCGCAAAGCCTAGCCCGATGCGACGCGCCTTGTCGCGTACCTCCGGCGGCAGGCGCCCGACCAAGATGGAAATGAAAATGATGTTGTCGATGCCCAGGACGATTTCCAGGGCGGTCAGCATCGCAAAGGCGATCCAGACATTGGGGTCGAGAAGAATTTCCATGGGGATGGGCCGCAGCGCGGCGCGATAAGCGACAAACGATGACCGGCGACAGCGGCCACTCAGGGGCCGGGTCTACGCAACCCGGCCCGCCTCCATGTCTAAGACTTATTCCTCCCGCCCGCCAATGCCCAGCAGCATCAGCAGCGCCTGGAACACGTTGAACAGGCTCAGGTACACGCCCAGCGTCGCCGTGATGTAGTTGGTCTCGTGGCCATCGCGCACGCGCTTCAAGTCGTACAAGATGAAGGCCGTGAAAACGCCCACCATCAACACCGCGAGCGTGATCATCAGTGTGCTCGACTGCAGGAAGAAGTTGGCAATACCAGCCACCAAAATCATCAAGGCGCCCACAAACAGCCACTTGCCCATGGCGGATAGGTCGCGCTTGATGACCGACGACAGACTCGCCATGCCCAGGAAGATGGCGCCTGTACCGGCAAACGCCGTCATGACCAGCTCAGCGCCATTGGCACGGCCCAACACGCTGCCCACCAGGCGCGAAAGCATCAGGCCCATGAAGAAGGTGAATGCCAACAGCACCAACACGCCGGCCGCAGAGTCTTTGGTCTTCTCGATGGCAAACATGAAGCCGAAAGCTCCGCCCAGGAACAGCATCAAACCAATGCCGGGCGACAAAGCACCGGCAAAGCCGGTGGCAATGCCGACCCAGGCGCCAAGCACCGTCGGCACCATGGACAGTGCCAGAAGCCAGTAGGTGTTGCGCAGAACTTGATTGCGCTCGGCGCTCAGGGCCGCGCCCGTCTGCTGGCCAAAGATTTGAATGTTTTCGTTCATAAAGTCACCTCTGAAAGATGGAATGGAGCAAGCCCATGGGCTCTTGCTTACTTGGCTGCCGCGCGGGCGGCCTGTGCCTTGGCTTTCGCTTCATCGGCCTTGAGTTGCAGGGCCTGTGCTTCCTTTTCAGCTGCTGCTGCCTCGGCTTCCTTGTCCTTCGACATGCCGCCGGCCATCGCATTGCCGGCCATGGAGCCCACCACGCCGCCTACTGCTGCAGCACCTAGCGTGGCGCCCAGACCAGGACGGGCTGCTGCGGGCGCAGCGGCCGCTGGCGCTGCAGCAGTGGGCGCCGTCGGCGCCCTCGGCGCAGCAACGGGCGCCAGTGCGGGCGCTCTTTTGAAGCTGGACGGCGCAGGCTTGTAGCCGCCCATGCGCTTGGCGTGGGCCAACGATGGCGCCGCGAGCGAGGCGATGGTCAGCGCAATCACGGCTGCTGCCGTGGAGCGAATGGAGGCGTGTGTGCGCATAAAGATCTCCTGATATGTGAAAAGCGAACGGCCCATTGCGTTCGAACGCCGTAAGGTAAGGCGAGTGGCGCATCGAGAAAAGCGGACAATCTATGAACCTAACTTCCTTAAAAACTGACAATGAGTTTGGCCTTCAACCACCGCCATCTGTATTACTTTTGGGTCGTCGCGAAAGAAGGCAGCATGTCGCGCGCGGCCGAGCGGCTGGACATGGCGGTGCAAACCGTGAGCACGCAGGTGCGCGAACTCGAACGCGACCTCGGCTGCCAGCTGCTCAAACCGGCTGGGCGCGGGCTGGCGCTGACCGAGGCCGGACAAGTGGCCTTGCAGCAGGCTGAACAAATCTTTCAGTTGTCCCAGGCATTGCCCGAGGTCGTGCTGGCCACCGCCCAAACCCCAGCGGTGCGCTTGGCGGTGGGCATTGCCGACGGCTTGCCCAAACTGGCGGTGCGGCGTCTGCTGCAGCCGGTGCTGGATGTACCCAACCTGCGCCTGGTGTGCGACGACGGGGAAATGGCCGACTTGCTCGCCGACCTCGTGCTGCACAAGCTCGACGTGGTGCTGACCGACCACCCCGCACCCTCCAACACCCAGCTGAAAGTGCACAGCCACTCACTGGGCAGCTCGGATATCGGCTGGTACGGCTCTGCCAACTGGTGGCAAGTGGCGCATAAGCGCTTTCCGGCATCGCTTCAGCAGGTGCCGCTGCTCTTGCCCACTACGCATTCCGTTGTACGTGGCCAGCTAGACCGGTGGCTGAGCCAGCACGGCTTGCGCCCACGGGTGGTGGGCGAGATTGAGGACAGTGCCTTGCTGGAGACGTTCGGCAGCACAGACCTCGGCGTCTTTCCTGCCGCGCTGGCGGCGGAGGAGGAACTGCTGCAACGCAGCCACGTGCAGCTCATTGGCGCGTGCGAGGGGGTGCAGCAGCACTACTACGCCATCAGCACGGAACGCAAAGTGATGCATCCCTTGGTGCAGCAGATGCTGGTGCGGATGTAACCGGCCTATTACAGCGCTTCGATGCGCGGATAAAAGTCGTGGTTTTCGCGCTGCATGCGCTCGTGCACCATGCGCAGCACATGGTTGGCGTCGTTACGGAAGCCCTGTTCGTCGCGCAGCACGTTTTCCGGGATGTTCCAGCGCCGCGCGAACGCTTCGTAAGCGCTGGCGATGGCGCCCATTTCCTGCTGGTACTGCTGGCCCATGCGGGCCAGCTCAGCGTCGCCGCCGCGCTGCAAGGCCGGGTACAAGGCACGGTCTTCCACCGCCAGATGCAGCTTGATGGTGGAACTCATGGCGACGATGCGCTTGGCGATTTCGCTGGCATTGTGGGTGATGCCGGCCTGCGCAAGGCTGCGCAGCGTCGCAATGCTGCCCAGGATGTCGACGTGCTGGTGTTTGAATTTGTCGATGTTCATAGCAATGGCTCCAAGGGTAAGAAAGGCTTTGGGGCGTGTGCCGCGTGGTGTTGCGGTGTATGGGCCCCGATGCCCTGGTGGTTTGCACAGAACGGGCCAGCTTTGGCGCGACGATGAATCAAGGGTTTACGCTAATTAGCGGTCATAATTACCCTGTTTCAAATGGTAAAAATTACCTATGTAAGGTCATGAATACCCTTCCGTACAGCCACTGGTTGGCCGATCTGACCGCCGAACTTCCCGCCCAGTTGCGCCTGCAGCGTTTGATTGGAGGCCTGCGCGCGCATTTCCGCTGTGGTGCTGTCGCGCTGCTGCGCCTGGAGGAGGACCACCTGCGCCCGGTGGTGGTCGATGGCTTGGTCAGCGAGTCGCTCGGCCGGCGCTTTGCCGTGCAGCAGCATCCCCGCCTTGCGGCCCTGCTGGCGCGGGGCGTGGTGACGTGCTTCGACCACGACAGCACGTTGCCAGACCCCTACGACGGCCTGCTCGACTCCATGGTGGGCGAGCCCCTGCCGGTGCACGACTGCATGGGCGTGACCTTGCGGGTGGACGGCCGTCCCTGGGGGGTGCTGACGCTCGACACCTTGCAGACCGGCACCTTTGACGCTGCGTCCCGCGCGGCGTTGGCGCAGTGTGCGGTGCTGGTGGAGGCCGCCATTCGCATCACCCGGCTTGAGCAAGAGAACCAGGCCCTGAGCCGCTCCGCCAACCCCCACAACGGCAACCTGCACGACGAGCCGGCGCTGCGCGCCGCGTTGGACGAAAGCGAAATCCTGGGCCACAGCACAGCCCTGACGCAATTGCTGCACGAGGTCAAGCTGGTCGCCACCTCTGACTTGCCGGTGCTGCTGCTGGGCGAGACCGGCGTCGGCAAGGAGCTGTTTGCCCGCCTGCTGCACCGCCATTCGCCGCGCTGCCAGAGGCCGCTGGTGCATGTCAACTGCGCCGCCCTGCCTGAATCGCTGGCGGAGAGCGAGCTGTTCGGCCACCGGCGAGGCGCCTTCTCCGGCGCGGTGGCGGACCGGCCTGGCCGCTTCGAGGCCGCCGAGGGCGGCACGCTGTTTCTCGACGAAGTGGGCGAGCTGCCCCTCCCCGTGCAGGCCAAGCTGCTGCGCGCACTGCAGAACGGCGAGATCCAGCGTCTGGGCGCCGACGCGCCACGCCGCGTGAACGTGCGCGTGGTGGCGGCCACCAACCGCCATTTGCGCGACCTGGTGGCTGCCGGGAGCTTTCGCGCCGACCTGTACCACCGCCTCTCGGTGTACCCCGTGCCTATTCCGCCGCTGCGCGAGCGGGGAGACGATGTGCTGCTGCTGGCAGGGCGCTTTCTGGAGCAGAACCGCGCCCGTCTGGGGCTGCGCAGCCTGCGCTTGTCCAGTGCCGCCCAGGCGGCGCTGTGCAGCTACCACTGGCCGGGCAACGTTCGCGAGCTGGAGCATGTCATCAGCCGCGCTGCCCTCAAGGCGCTCAGCAGGGGTGCGCGCCGCAGCGACATTGTGACCCTGGAGCCCGATGTGCTCGACCTTGATGCGTTGCAGAGCCCGGCTGAGCCCACTGCCCTTGCGCCAACCGAAGCGGCAACCGTGCCTCGCCCTGCCATTGCTGCCGGCACACTGCGCGATGCCCTCGAATCCTGTCAGCGCCAGTGCGTGCAGGATGCGCTGGCGCACCACCAAGGCAACTGGGCGCGCGCGGCCCGCCAGCTCGGATTGGACGCCAGCAACCTGCACAAGCTGGCGCGGCGCCTGGGGCTCAAGGAGTGAGCTATGGATTTGAGAGCTGCTAGCGCTTGTTGGATAAGCGCTAGAGCCCATTTTTCTCTGAATTTCGGCACACCCTAAGATGCTTTTGCCATGATCAAGCTCCTCCACCTGCAAAACCTCAAAGCCTGGCGCGACAGTGGGCCCGTGCGGCTGGCGCCGGTGAGCATGCTGCTGGGCACCAACTCTTCGGGCAAATCGACGCTGTTGCAAAGCCTGCTGCTGCTCAAGCAAACGGCGGCCGCGCCCGACCGCACCGTGCACCTGAACCTGGGGGGCGACGAGGCCAATGATTTCTTCCACTTTGGTGGTTTCGATGCCGTGCTCTCGCACGGCGTCGCGGCGCCGCGCCAGTTCTCGATCACGCTGGAATTCGAGCGCCCCGAAGGCGAGCGCGTGCGCCACGCGCGCTTTGCCTGCAGCTATGGGCAGACGGCCAGCGGCGCCGTGGTGGTGCAGGAGCTGAGCCTGTCCACCGTGGCGCGGCGCTTTCGCGTGGTGCGGCGCGAGCGCGGCGCGTACGCGGTGTGGGTGGACGGCGAAGCCCAGCCGCGCGGCAAGGGGCCGCAGTACGCGCCCGAGCGCTCCATTGCCTTTTCTGCTGAGGCGCTGGCGCTGCTGGGGGCTGACGGCGCGCACTTGCAAGACCTGAGCCTGGCGCTGCGCCGCGAGCTCGAAGCCATCGTGTACCTCGGCCCGCTGCGCCGCCAGCCCGCGCGCGACCAGGTCTGGAGCAAGTCGGCCCCGGGCGCACTGGGCAGCGACGGCAACCAGGTGCTTGAGGCGCTGCTGGCCAATGCGCTGCTCAAGTCCGACACCCAGGGCGCCACGCTGGCCAGCGTCTCGCATTGGCTGCAGCGCATGGGCATGGCCGACCAGATGGGCGTGCGGCAGGTGGGGCGCTCCAGCCGCTACGAAGTGGTGGTGCACAAGGACGGCGTCGTCGCCAACCTGCGCGACGTGGGCGTCGGCGTCGCCCAGGTGCTGCCGGTGCTGGCCATGGCCTTCTGGGCGCCCGCCGGCAGCACCGCGCTGGTGGAGGAGCCCGAAATCCACCTGCACCCTCTTGCCCAGGCCGTGCTCGCTGAAATGTTCTCGCAGGTCAGCCAGCAGCGGCAGGTGCAGTTCATTGTCGAGACGCATTCCGAGCACCTGTTTCGCCGCATGCAGACGCTGATCGCGCAGCGCAAGACCAGCCCCCAGCAATGCCAGATGCTGTTTGTCGAGCGGCGCGGCGCCGACGCCGTGCTGGTGCCGCTGGAGGTGGACGCGTTCGGCACCGTGCGCAACTGGCCGCCGCGTTTTTTTGGCGACGCCATGGGCGAGGCCCGCGAACAGGCCCGGGCACGTGCCCAGCGGATGCGCGAAGAGAAATGACAACCCCCTGTGGCGCTTCGCGCCTTCCCCCTTCTCTTGCAGCGCTACGCGCTGCGGAAGGGGGACGCCACCAGCGCCCGGACTTTCAGGTACTGGCGGCCCTTGCGCGGTGGCCCCTGGCCGGGCCACGCCCATTGCAGGCGCCGCAGACATCTTGCAACGCAAGGAACCATTGAGATGCAGGCCCGCCTGGTGGACACCAATGTGCTCATCGTCGCCAGCGCGGCTGACACGGGCTCGCCCTTTCACCCCGACGCCACACCCGTGGAGGAAGCCGCCCTGCGCCAGCAGGTGTTCGACTGGCTAGCAGCCTTTGAAGCCGACCCCACGCGCCACGCCGTGCTCGACGTGGACTGGCATGTCTGCGGCGAATACCAACACAAGCTCACCGAACAGGACTACGGCTGGCTGGCGATGGTGCACAAGATGGACCGCGGCGAAGTGGTGTGGGTCGATGTGCTGCTCGACAAGGATGGCAACGCCGTGCTGCCGCCCGAACTGGCCGAGGCGGTGACCGACCTGGCCGACCGCAAGATGGTGGCCGCCGCGCTGGCCGCGCTGGACGCCGGCTACGCCACCCAGATCACCAACGCCGCCGATACCGACTGGATCGACTGCCAGCAGGCCCTGCGCAGCGTCGGGCTGGAGGTGGAAAACCTGCTGCCCGACTGGCTGCGGGCGCGCTGGCGCCAGAAACATCCGCCCATGCGGCGCGCAAAATAAAGGCACCTATGTCCGAAGATTTCTTCCGCTTCCCCCACACCCCCCACATCGCCTGGCTGGCCACGGGCGAACCGCGCGACGACAAGGTGCTCTCCCCCGCCGAGGCCGAGGACATCCTTTCCGGCCCCGTGGTGCTGGAGGAAAAGCTCGACGGCGCCAACCTGGGCTTCTCGGTCTCGCCCGACGGCGTGCTGCGCGCGCAAAACCGCGGCCAGTACCTGCCCCAGCCCTTCCACGGCCAATTTGCCCGCCTGGGCCCCTGGCTGGCCGCGCACGAAGACAAGCTCTTCGACGCCCTGGGCACCCACCTGGTTGCGTTTGGCGAATGGTGCGCCGCGCGCCACTCGCTCGACTACGCCACCCTGCCCGACTGGTGGATGCTGTTCGACGTGTACGACCGCCAGGAACAGCGCTTCTGGAGCACCCCGCGCCGCAACGCCTGGGCGGCGCAGATGGGCTTCAACACCGTGCCCTGCCTGTACGCGGGCGAGGTCACGCTGGACCAGTTGCGCGACTGGGTGCACGCCCACGACAGCCAGTTCCGCCAGGGTCACCTCGAAGGCATCGTGGTGCGCCGCGAAAACGCCGACTGGCTGGAGAACCGCGCGAAATTGGTGCGCGCGGATTTCACGCAGACCATCGAAGAGCACTGGCGCAGCCGGGCGCTGGAGTGGAACCGGGTGGTGTGAAGGGACTTAAGGATTGTCAGAAATTGAATACATGTCCATAATCGTAAATGCCTAGCGATTGTTCAGCTTCGGCTGAACCGGGTTGCGGGTAGCAACCCGCCTTGCATTTTTACCCATCTGGCGATGGAGTCCGCTTCGGATACCCGCCAGTCGGCGGGTATCCGAAGCGGACTCCATCGACGCTCAAGTAGGCATGTTGATACGCGCACTGAAACATAGCAATAGCGCGATCGGCGCACGGGTAAGGAATTTCGGGCTGGCCATTAAGGCCAGCCCGCCTCTTTTGGCGCGAACTAATCAGCTCTTGTTCCTATGTGGCGCCAATCGAAGCACTGGCCTACCATCAGCCCGGCGAGAGGCAGTCAAAAAATTTATTGAGGGGTTGTCACCTGACTTCAGGGTGATATATGCTGAAGGCGTATTCGGCGAATTATCAAAAATCGAACACTCGAGAAATGTACTAGATCTTGAGCATGAAATTTCTGATATAGCAGACAAAATTTTGATTGTTCTCGAAAGTCCGAGTGCCTTCTGCGAACTTGGTGCTTTCTCGCATCAAAGTTTTCGTAAGAAGCTGGTCATCGTCAACGATTTGGAATTTAAGGCCCAATCTTCCTTCATCAATACTGGGCCGATTGCTGCTGCCGAGGAAGTGAAAGCACCAGTACTTTGGTACCCTATGAAGACTGATGGAATTCATACCGTCGACGGCATCGGTGCGATTTTCAATGATCTTAAAAAATCCATTACGGTGACCTCGTCATCTCGTGGCATTCGTATTTCTGGCGATATTTCATTGCTTGCCGCCAATAAATCAAGTCTCTATTTTGTTCACGATCTAGTTCTTTTTGCGGGCCCATTAAGCCACGAAGAACTTGTCGAATTTTTAATAATTGCCTTCGGAAGAAAGAGCTACGATATCCTGAAGCGCCTGCTCGGCGTATTGCGTGCGGCAGAGTTAATTCGCAGTTTTGATGCGTCAGGTACTTGGGTCTATGAATCAGTAATTGGCAGTCCATTTCTGCGTTACGAAGCGAATATCAATTCTTTGATGGCCTCAATTCGAATATTTCATTTGCAAACACAGTCATCAAGGTTCGAACGATGACCAATTTCCCGGTGCTGATTGCTGATCAGATGAAAGTCCCGGTGGTCCTTGTCGAGGATGCGTTAAAGCTTGCATTTATCCGATATCGGAAAATTCGTGTTCCAAAGCGCTCAGGTGGCTACCGTACGATTATTCAGCCTGCTGCTGAGTTAAAGTTAGTGCAAGCATGGTTAAATGAAAAAATATTTAAACATTTGCCATTAAGCAGCGTTGCAACAGCGTTTCGGCCAGGCGCTTCGATTACAAATAATGCTGCCATACATCGAAACTCACTCTATTCAGTTAGGGTGGATATTAAGGATTTTTTTCCTTCAATCCGTAGTGTAGATCTAATTCGAATCGTTCGTTCTAATCGATCGGCACTGCCGCCCTTTGTCATGGAAACAGGTTTTACGAACTTGGTTCGTCAAGCATGTTTTGACCGCGAGGGCAGGTTGCCTATTGGCTACCCAACATCCCCGTCAATCGCAAACGCGGTTATGCATCAAACTGACAAAATGTTGATAAATGAAATCACTTCAGATGTTAGTATTTTCGGAAATACGCAATTAACGCGCTATGCGGACGATTTTGTTTTTTCGACTGACAAGTCAGGTGCATGCCATGAGTTTGTTCGTAAACTTGAGAGGCTGCTTTCCACATTGGAGAGTCCTCGTTTAAAATTAAATACGAGCAAGACAAAATTCATGAGTCGGCGTGGTGGCTCAACACTCGTAACCGGGTTACGCATTAATCAAGAGGGACTCGTACGTGTTCACGCAAACTACAGAGACCACGTGCGCCTGCTTCTAAAACATTTCGCTGCTGGATCGCTCCAAAGCGATGATGTCATACGGCTCGTAGGTCATTTGGCTTTCGTTGAGCATGCTGACCCACGACTCTTCACTCGACTCTCATTCCGGTATTTCGAGGAAATTGCGCGACTCCGAGGTAAGTAAGCCACCGTGCTTTCCCAGCCATGTCCCAGTAAAAAATTGACTAAACGCTTGTTTTATTGAGACTGGTAGCTATCTGCCCCATGTCGGCCGATCATATGACTTGTGTAGCTTGTTGATCCTGACCGAGCATTACGGACACCTCACAGATTTGATTCTGGAGCTGATAGATGCCGGGACGGATCAGGTCATTCTTCAATCGCTCAAGGCCGCCAAGGTGAATTTGGGTGCTGCAGTCTGCCGCTGTTTGTTGCGTCAGCTCCTTTTCTGCACCCACCGAGAGCGAAGGGTCCGAGAGTGCTCTGTCACGCCACCGCGGCCCGCGCCCGCAGCGCGCGAATGCCTTCCGAAAAGCGCTGCAGCGTGGGCGTGCTGTCGCCCGGCGGCACCATGAACTCGACGAGCTGAAAGCGCCCGCGTTCGGCAAAGGCGGCGTCCAGGGCCGTTTTGAACTCTTTTCGCGTGGTCACGCGGTGGCCGCGCCCGCCCAGCACGTTGGCCATGTCGGCAAAGCGCCAGTCGCCCAGCGCCGCGCACTGCGATTCGGTCTGGAAGGCGCGGATCATTTCCCAGCTCTGGTTGTTGAGCACGATGACGATGGGGTCCAGCCCCAGGCGCGGGCAGTTGCCCAGCTCCCAGCCCGTCATCTGGAAAGCGCCGTCGCCCACCAGAACCAGGCTGCGCTCGCCCGTCGCCACCTGCGCGCCAATGCCGGCGGGCACGCCAAAGCCCATGGTGGCGTAGTAGCCGGGGGCCACCAGGGGCGTGGGCAGCAGCTCCATGGCAGCAAACAGGCAGTCGCCCATGTCCGAGACGATGTTCATCGGCCCGTGCGCCAGGATGCGGTCGTTCAGCGCCCGGCTCAGATCGCCCGCGCACAGCGGCGTGTCGTCGGCCACCAGGCCGCGCGGGTATTCGGGCTGGGGCGGCAGGGTGCGCCGCGCACCGCTGGCGGGCGGAATGCGTTCGAGCAGCGCCTCGACCAGCGCGGCCAGCGGAATGTCGTGGTACATGTGGTGGCCCACGCGCACCTCGCGGTGCGCGGCAATCAGCGCGCGGCGGAAGTCCATGCGCTGGGCGCTCACGCCAAAGTTGCTGTCGGACAGAATGGCGCCCAGCATCACGGGCAGGTCCGAGTCGTCGAGCAGCGCCGTGGTTTCGGGCGCCCCCGCCACACCCAGGTAGGTGCCGTGCAGATCAACGCCGTCTTCGGCCAGCAGGCCCCGGCCCATGAAGGTGGTGAGCACGGGCAACTGCAGGCGGCGCGCCAGCTCGGCCACGCGCGCCTCGACGCCAAAGCGGCGCACTTCCACATCGACCACCATCACCGGGTTCTTCGCGGCGTGGATGCGCGCCAGCCATTCGTCGGCAGCCTCGGCCACAGCCTCGGCGTTGAAGCTGCGCGGCGGCAGCACGGGCACCTCGCGCATGGGTTGCAGCGTCATGTCGCGCGGGATTTCGATCAGCACGGGCTGCGAGTATTCGCGGCAGTTGCGCAGCACGCGGGCAATGTCTTCGGGGGCGGTGTCGGCGTTGGACAGGCGCACCTGGTCGCAGGTGATCTCGCTGAAGATGCGCAGCTGCGAGTCGATGCTGCGCACCTGGTGGTGCAGCACCAGGCCCGAATGCGCCTCGACCTCGCCGGGGCAGCCCGCCAGGATGACCAGTGGCGAGCATTCGGCATAGGCGCTGGCCACGGCGTTCACCACGTTGAGGGCCCCTGCGCCATACGTCACGGCCATCACGCCCAGGCCGCAGTGCATGCGCGCCGCCGCGTCGGCGGCAAAGCCCAGCGCGGGCTCGTGGCTCAGGGTGTGCAGCGGCAGGATGCGGCTTTCTTCGATCTGCTTGAACAGCGGCAGGATGAAGTCGCCGGGAATGCCAAAAATTTCCTGCGCGCCGTGGTTCTTGAGGGCGCGCAGCAGCGCGAGGCCGAGGGTCATGGGGTGTCTCCGGGGGGTCTGCAAAGCCCGGATGATCGGGGCGGCAAGGGGGTGGCGGCACTGATCTGGATCAAACACGGAACGCAAACCAATGGCTGAAATGCACAATTATTTGTGTCTTTAAGGCAATTTATGCGCAGTTTGTTTGCGTAATTTTCCAGAATTACGCACTTATAGTGCACAACAGAAAAATGCCATCCTTGCCTGGTGGTCGGCAGATCCTGCCGCTGCGCGTGCGAATGCCTTGGATCTGGTGCCGAACGTTCGAACGGATTGGGGCTGCTGCGTGGGACGAAGGTCGAAGTCGACCTTGAAGTGCCGCTCAGGCTGTGCAGCGATTGCAGCCCTCTCTATCTGCAATTGAACTCCCTGCCCTATAGCTGTCGTGCAACGTGAAGTAGAGACGGCTGGTCGACGTTCACTTATGTTGGGACGCCGATGCTCGCCATAAGAGATTCGTATTGATCTGGATCCGCTGCCTTGATCTTCTCCAAGACATGCGCCGCAATCTTCTGAATCTCAGGAATGTCTATCGGTGACATGCCGCGATCTAAGCTTTCTTCCAAGTGTGACAGTTCATTGCTCAGGCGCGTCGCAATCTTCCCCGCCATCTCGTCTCCCGCGAAAAATCTCATGACGCGCTCGGTAGCGGTGTCTCGTCCCGTTCCATGTGGGTACTTGAAATACAGGTAGGCCTCGAAAAACTTCCGCAGGTTGTTTCCGAAACTGAAGAAGTGATCGTGATTGTCGCCTTGCTGCACCTGGATCGAGCACCGGTAAATCTGATGAAAGAGATAGTTGAACTCCGTCACATACTTCTTCAGGTAATCCGGCATAAGCGAAAGGCGGCTGGGCGAATCACCGTGTCGCTCCACAATGAAGTGCTGCACCTGCTTGCCCGGCCCCGAAAGGCGTTTGAGATACTTCAGGAAGTCAAGGTTGTGCGTTGACACAAAGAGCTGCTTGTATCTGTAAGCCTCGGTTCCATCGGCCTTTCTGACGGGCGCGCATAACAGCTGCTCGATGACGCTGTAGACGAAGAACACATGATTGCTGTCCAAGCTGGAGATCGGATCGTCGATGTATACGATGAGTTCCTTCCCGCTGTTGTCCAAGGAGTCGAGCTTGGCCATGAAGTAGCAGAAAGCAATCAGACTGCCTTCGCCCTCGCTCAGATTGAAAGCGGGCTGATTGCCTCGCATGATCTGGAATCTGACACCCGCACTTGCCACGTCATCCACTGCCTCTAGCCTCTCAAGAAACACCAGATAACTGATTGATTTTCATGGTGTTTTCAAGCGGTGTTGTCGGAGGGCACGAGCTGCATGCCCATGGCTTTGGCCT
>NZ_QXJC01000003.1 GCF_003570885.1 Simplicispira hankyongi | reverse complement strand
TGCGGGTTCCCGTGTGAAAGTAGGTCATCGTCAGGCTCTTACAGCCCTGCCAAACCCCCTTGAATCCTCTAGGTTCAAGGGGGTTTCGCTTTTTGGGGAAATCAAAGCAGCCTCCGGCAGAAGTAGCGCAGGCCTCTAATACCGGGCACCTGATTACAGGGTCAAGGCCGCCCCATCGACAAATACCTTCAGTTCATGGCGTGCGAAGGCTTGCCAATACTCATTTCGGGTCAGCGGGGCCGTGACGATGATGGCGACTTTGTCGCTGGCTTGTGTTTCGTGCGCGAAATCCACTGACAGATCTTCGTCTGATAGATGGGCGGCAGAAAAGGGGTGGCGGCGCTCGATGTAGTGCAGGTCCGTAGACGCGTGGGCCCACAGTGCCAGTCCGTTCGACAGCAGAAAGTTGAAGGTTCCATGGTGCGCGATGCGGGCTGCCAGCTCGCGCAAAGTTAACGTGAGTTCTTCTACGCTTGGGACTTGGGCATGCGATTTCGAGAGCTCCTGCATGATCCAGCAGAAGGCTCGCTCGCTGTCGGTGTCTCCGACAGGGTGAAAGCCGCGATGCAGATGCGGCTGATAGTTCTTCAGATCGCCATTGTGTGCAAATACCCAGTAGCGTCCCCAGAGTTCACGAACAAAGGGATGGCAGTTTTGCAGACTGACCAAGCCCTGGGTTGCCTTTCGGATGTGCGCGATAACGTTGCTGCTCTTGATCGGGTAGCGCCGGATCAGCTCCGCCACGGGTGAATCGACGGCGCGCTGATGGTCCACAAAATGGCGGACGCCCTTGCCTTCAAAAAAAGCGATTCCCCATCCGTCGCTGTGATCCCCCGTATGGCCCCCTCGTTGTGCGAAACCCGAAAAGCTAAAGCGCACGTCGGTCGGCGTGTTGCAGTTCATTCCAAGGAGCTGGCACATAGGTCTCTTACGCGGTGGAATCGTTGGCCTCAGGACTTCGGCACAGTGGCACGCAAACGCCAGGCGGCGATCATCGCGATGGTGCAGAGCAGTGCAAGCATCACAAATGTCTCGCCAAACGCTGCGATGCGTGCTGCATCAGATCCCTTGGAACTGAGCGATGCTCCATGTGCCGCAATGCGCCATTCAAGAACGATGCCGCACAGGCTCACGCCAGCTGCGCCGCCTAGCATGCGCAGAAAACCGATGGCACTGGAGCCCTGCGAAATCAAAGTCTTGTCCAGCGGTCGCATGGCGCCGAGGTTGAGGGACGGCAGAATGAATCCCAAGCCGATGCGCCCCAGCACAGACAAAGCGACCAATATCCAAAGCCCGGACTTCAGGTGCACCAACAGCATCAGGGCGAACGAAAGCGCCAGCAAGAAAAGACCGATGCTCACCAGTACGTGAGTGGGCTGCCGGTCGGCAAGTCTGCCGACAATAGGAATGGTGATGGCCAGCACAATGCCCGCTGGCAGCAGGATTGTTCCTGCCAAAGACGCCGACAGATGCAGCCCCAACTGCATGAAAACCGGAAGCAAATAGGTCGATCCAAACAAGGCCGTGCCATAGATAAATGCCACGATACTGCCCATGGTGAACTGCCGGTAGTCAAACAGGCGAAGATCCATTAGCGGCTGGCGTCCCGTGCGACCCAGCCGCGCCTGCCACCAGACAAACAGTGCCGTGCATGTCGCGGCGCCGCCCAGCAACGCGAGTGCGCGTGACGCCGGGCCGTGGTGCAGCTCCACCAGACCATTGAGCAGGCAGAGCGTGCCCACACTTCCCAGCAGCAGCCCGCGCCAGTCGATGGTCTTGCCCCCGCGATCCGCTGCTACCCCGCCAGGCGCCGTGCTCGGTACGTACTTGAATGCCAGCCAGAGAGAGGCCAGACAAAAAGGGACCACCATGAAAAAGATCGAGCGCCAGCCAAACCAGTCCACCAACAGCCCGCCAATGGTCGGCCCGACGGCGGGAGCAAGCACCACGCCCATGCCAAACAGACCGCTGGCCCGCCCTTGCTCGTGGGGTTGAAACCCGTAGAGGATGATCACCGCTGGAATGGGTTGAACGATACCAGCCGCCAACCCTTGGGCCACACGTCCCACCAATACCAGAGAGAAGTTGCCGGCGGTGCCGCCGGCGATGCCCCCCGCCAGCAGCAGCAGCATGGAGGCGACATAGGTCATCCGGTAGCCAAAGCGCCCGAGCAGCCACGGAGTGGTCAGCATGGAGACGGTCATGGCCACCATGAAGCCAGAAGCTACCCATTGCGCACGGCCTTGGCCCAGCGAGAAGTGCTGGCTCATGTCCGGGATGGCCACGTTGATCACAGTGGACGACATGATGGATGCCATCGTGCCGACCATGACCGACAACAAAAGCAGCCAGCGGTAGCGCTCGCCGTACCGCTCCTTGAGATCTTGGAGGCTACCCGAACCGCGAGCCACTCACGCCTCGCTTAGCTGCGCTCGGACCAGAGCTTGCCCCCCGTGGCCCAGTTTTCCCGCTTGACGTCGGTGATCAAGATATCCACCGACTCGGCTGAGCCGCCCAGGATCTCGACAGAGACGCGCGTGATCTCCTCGACCAGGCGGCGCTTTTGCTCGACGGTGCGGCCTTCCAGCATTTCAACGTGGTAGGTGGGCATAGGGATTCCTTTGAAAAACAATCATGGGTTGGTCAGAGCTGCCTGCGCGCAAGCGGCGCAAACACAACGCCGATGCCGGTCATTGTCCGCAACGCGGGCCAAAGCGAGAGGGGACACCGGCGTGTGCATGCACCAGCACCGGGCAGCGTCTTCTCCGGCCGCCATCTTGCAGTGGTTGTTCTGCTCGCACAGTGGGCAACGCGCAGCAGCCGTGGAGGCAGATTCTTGCGGCGGTGTCGTCATGGTGAAGTGGGGCGTGCTGCCGGAAGAAGATTCAGGCCGGTATCCGGGTGTCGTCTGTGAGTGTAGAGCCATACGCAAAATGGCGTGGTGCTGAGCCAGCACCACGCCATTATTTTAATAAACTAGCCTCTAAGGCTTACGTATAAAGGGCTTGCAGCAATTAAATTTATAGCGCTTTTCTCCAGCCCAAGTCGCCGGCGGGATTCAGGCCGCGGCTTTCACTTTGAGCCGCCAGGCGTGCAGCAGCGGTTCGGTGTAGCCGCTGGGCTGATCCTTGCCCTTGAAAACCAGTTCGCACGCCGCCTGGTAGGCCATGCTGGTGTCGAAATTGCCAGCCATACGCTTGTAAAGCGGGTCGCCGCCATTTTGCTGATCCACCACGGCAGCCATGCGCTGGAAGGTCGCCTGAATGCGGCCTTCGCTCACCACGCCGTGCAACAGCCAGTTGGCCATGTGCTGGCTGCTGATGCGCAGCGTGGCGCGGTCTTCCATCAGGCCGACGTTGTGGATGTCGGGAACCTTGGAGCAGCCCACGCCCTGGTCCACCCAGCGCACCACGTAGCCCAGGATGCCCTGCGCGTTGTTGTCGAGTTCCTGCTGGATTTCGGCGTCGCTCCAGTTCGGGTTGGCCGTGACGGGAATGGTCAGCAGGCCGGTGAGCAGGTTGTCGCGCTCGGCGTTGGCGTCGATCTTTTCCATCTCCTTTTGCACCTCGCTCACCAGCACCTGGTGGTAGTGCAGGGCGTGCAGCGTCGCGCCCGTGGGGCTTGGCACCCAGGCGGTGTTGGCGCCGGCCTTGGGGTGGGCGATTTTTTGCTCCAGCATGGCGGCCATGAGGTCAGGCATGGCCCACATGCCTTTGCCAATCTGTGCCTTGCCGCGCAGCCCGCAGGAGAGACCGACGAGCACGTTGTTCTTCTCGTAGGCCTGGATCCAGGCGCTGGTCTTCATGTCGCCCTTGCGAATCATGGGGCCGGCGTACATGGCGCTGTGCATCTCGTCGCCGGTACGGTCGAGGAAGCCGGTGTTGATGAAGGCCACGCGGCTGCTCGCAGCGGCAATGCAGGCCTTGAGGTTGACGCTGGTGCGGCGCTCCTCGTCCATGATGCCCAGCTTGACGGTGCTCTCCGGCAGGCCCAGAAGCTGCTCCACGCGGCCAAACAGGTCGCTGGCAAACGCGACTTCGGCGGGGCCGTGCATCTTGGGCTTGACGATGTAGACGCTGCCCTTGCGCGAGTTGCGAATGCCGTCCTTGCCGTGCCCCTGCAGATCGTGCAGGGCGATGGTGGTGGTGACCACGGCGTCGAGAATGCCCTCGGGGATCTCGCGCTCCTGGCCCTGTTTGTCCGTCCAGAGGATGGCCGGATTCGTCATGAGGTGGCCGACATTGCGCAGGAACATCAGCGAGCGGCCGTGCAGGCGCACCTCGCCGCTGCCGGCGGGCGCCGTGTAGATTCGGTCGGCGTTGAGGCCGCGCGTGAAGGTCTTGCCGCCCTTTGTGACTTCTTCGGTCAGCGTCGCTTTCAGGATGCCCAGCCAGTTGGCGTAGCCCAGCACTTTGTCTTCGGCGTCCACGGCGGCGACCGAGTCTTCCAGGTCGAGAATGGTGGAAAGCGCGGCTTCGAGCACCAGGTCGCTCACGCCGGCGGCATCGGTCTTGCCGATGGCGGTGCTGCGGTCGATGCGGATGTCCAGATGCAGTCCGTTGTGCTGCAGCAGCACGGACGACGGGTTCGCCGCGTCGCCCTGGTAGCCCGTGAACTGTGCCGGGTCCTTGAGGCCGGTGCGGGCACCGCCTTGCAACGCGACGACCAGTGCGCCGTTTTCGATGCGGTAAGCCGTGGCATCGGCATGCGAGCCCTGGGCCAGCGGGGTGGATTCGTCGAGCACGCGGCGGGCAAAGGCGATGACCTTGGCGCCGCGCTTGGCGTTGTAGCCTCGGCCCTTTTCACAGCCATCGGTTTCGGGAATTGCGTCGGTTCCATAGAGCGCGTCGTACAGACTGCCCCAACGCGCATTGGCGGCGTTGAGCGCGTAGCGGGCATTCAGGATAGGCACCACGAGCTGCGGGCCGGCTTGCAGGGCGAGTTCGTCGTCCACGTTGGTGGTGGTGGCCTTCACTTCTGCCGGCTGGGGCACGAGGTAGCCGATACGCTCAAGAAAGGTGCGGTAGGCCAGCATGTCCTTGATCGGACCTGGGTTGGCCTTGTGCCAGGTGTCGAGCTCGGTCTGCAGGCGCTCGCGCTCGGCCAGCAGGGCGATGTTGCGCGGTGCGAGATCGGTGACGATGGCGCCAAAGCCTTTCCAGAAGGCAGCGCTGTCGATGCCAGTGCCGGGCAGCACCTGTTCGTCGATGAAGCGCTGAAGCGTCGTGGCCACTTGCAGGCCGTGGAGGGTGGTGCGATCGTTCATGGGGAGGCCTTGGTAAAAATCGGAACTTGGCAAAGTGCCTGCCTTGCCGGCGGTTGTGCGGCGAACGGCACCTGCCTATGGCAGTGACTTTATTGCAAATCAATTGGGTTATAAACAGCCTGAAAAGTTGAAAACCAATGACTAATACGCAAAGATAAAGCACGCGGCCTGGTCATGACGTGGCGATGTGAGAGCCATCCAGAGGTGTATCTGTACTATCAAAATAGTAGCTGTACGCGCTTTATCTGTAAGCGCTAGAAGCCTATTTTATTAAAAATTCTGGCTTTCAACCTGGCTTTGCAGACGACCCGCCCCAGAAAGCCGCCTTGTCTCCATAATCGGCCCCCATGGACAAACTCAAGGCCTTCGAGTCTTTCGTCTCCGTTGCCACGCGTGGCAGCCTCACGGCGGCGGCGCGGGCCGAAGGCGTGGCGCCCGCCATCATGGGTCGGCGGCTCGACGCTCTGGAGGAGCACCTGGGCGTCAAGCTGCTAGTGCGCACCACGCGCCGCATCAGCCTGACGCACGAAGGCAGCGCCTTCCTTGAGGATTGCCAGCGCGTGCTCGCCGATGTGGCCAACGCCGAGGCCAGCGTGTCGGCGGGCGGCATCAAGGCCAGCGGGCACCTGCGCATCACGGCGCCGGCAGGCTTTGGGCGGCGCCACGTGGCGCCGCTGGTGCCGCGCTTTCGCGCGCTGCACCCCGACGTGCAGATTTCGCTCAACCTCAGCGACCGGGTGGTGGATCTCCCTGGCGAAGGCTTTGATTGCGCCGTGCGCGTGGGCGACCTGCCCGATTCGTCGCTGGTCAGCGTGCGCGTGGCCGACAACCGCCGCTTGTGTGTCGCAACGCCGCAGTATCTGGCGCAGCGCGGCACGCCCCAACTGCCCGCCGACCTGATGCAGCACGACTGCCTGACCTTGTCGAGCGAAGCCTCACAGACGCGCGGCTGGGCGTTTCGCGTCCCGCGAAATGCCCTTGGGCAGGACCAGGAGCGCACCCTCTCGGACGCGGGCATATCCGTGGCCGAGTCGGGCCGGGAGGTGGTGTACCTGCGCCCGCGCGGGCCGCTCGACTGCTCGGACGGGCAGGTGCTGTTCGACTGGTGCCTGGCAGGATACGGCATTGCCTGGCGCAGCACTTGGGAGGTCGAGCGCGAAATTGCCTCGGGCCAGCTGGTGGCGGTGCTGGAGGATTACGCCGCACCGCCCAATGGCATCTATGTTGTCTTTCCCCAGCGCAAGCACCTGCCACTGCGCGTGCGCCTGTGGATCGACTTGCTCAAACACCACTACGCCGAACCACAGTTCTGGCAAACCGGAGTCTCCGCGTGATTTTGGAATCTTTCCTGGCCTACTTCCACTTGGTCGCCATCTTCACCATGGTGGTTTTCATGGCAAGCGAAGCGGCGCTGTGCCGTACCGAATGGATGAGCGCCGCCGTCATCCACCGCCTGGTGCGGCTTGATCTGATCTATGGCATTGCCGCAATGTCCGTGGTGGCGGCGGGCTTGGCACGCACGTTCTGGGGCTACAAGGGTGTGGCTTGGTACTGGAGCCAGCCACTGCTGCATTTCAAGATCGCCGTGTTCGTCGCGATCGGGCTGATGTCGCTCAAGCCCACTTTTTCCTTTTTGCGTTGGCGCCGCAAGGTGGTCGCCACGGGCGAACTCCCGCCCGAAGACGAAGTGCGCGCCGCGCGCCGCTGGGTGATGCTGGAGACGCACTTGCTGGGCCTGATACTGCTCGCCGCCGTGTTCCTGGCGCGTGGCGTGCTGACGCGCTGACGTCCCAGGGGCCGCAGAAACAAGAAAACCCCGCCAGGCGGGGTTTTCGTTGTGTGGCGAAGTGGCGGTTTACTTCTTCAGGCACTCGCTCATGAACGCCTTGCGCTCGGCGCCCTTCTTGTCCTTGGCTTCGGCGTTGCAGGTCTTCATCTTGCTCTGCTGGGTGGGCGCCGCTTCGGCCTTGTTGCTCAAGCAGGTCTTCATGAAGGCCTTGCGCTCGTCGCCCTTCATGCCTTTGGCCTCGACATTGCAGGTCTTCATCTTCGACTGCTGTTTGGTGGGCGCTTTGGCAGGGGCCGATGCGGCCGCAGCGGGTGCCGGTGCATCGGCCGCCCAGGCCGTTCCGAAAGCACAGGCGAGTCCGAGAGTGGTCAAGGCAAGAAGCTTTTTCATGGGTGCTCCATTGGAGGAAAAAAACGAGGCCAAAGCGCCCCGTGCACGCAATATACCCCTGCGCAGGGCGCGCTGGCGAGCCCCGTAAAATCCGCCAATGCTCACTGCCAAAAAACAACTGCTCGCGGCCCTGTCCGACGTGCTGGAAAGCTTTGCCCCCGGCGCTGGCGCGCGCGCTGCGTTCGAATCGCCCAAGGTTGCCGCCCATGGAGACTACGCGTGCACCGCCGCCATGCAACTGGCCAAGCCGCTCAAGGCCAACCCGCGCGAGTTGGGCGAGCGCTTGCGCACCGCGCTGCTGGCCATGCCTGCATTCGAGCGCTGGGTCGAGGCCATGGACATCGCTGGCCCCGGTTTTCTCAATATCCGCCTCAAACCCGCCGCCAAACAACAGGTGGTGCAGGAGGTGCTGGGCGCTGGAACGCGCTTTGGCATGCAGCCTAAGCGTGGCGACAAGGTGCTGGTGGAGTTCGTCTCGGCCAACCCGACCGGCCCGCTGCATGTGGGCCATGGCCGGCAGGCGGCACTGGGCGACGCCCTGTGCCACCTGTTTGCCACCCAGGGCTGGGACGTGCACCGCGAGTTCTATTACAACGATGCGGGGGTGCAGATTGACACCCTGACCAAGAGCACGCAGCTGCGTGCCAAGGGCTTCAAGCCCGGTGACGAGTGCTGGCCCACCGACAGCGACAACCCGCTGGCCAAGAACTTCTACAACGGCGACTACATCGCCGACATTGCCGAGGCTTTCAAGGCTCGTGCCACCGTTAAGGCCGATGATCGTGAGTTCACCGCCAACGGCGATGTGGAGGACTACGACAACATTCGCCAGTTTGCGGTGGCCTACCTGCGCAACGAGCAGGACAAGGATTTGCAGGCCTTCAACCTGCATTTCGACGAGTATTACCTCGAATCGAGCCTGTACACCAGCGGCCGCGTCGAGGCAACGGTGAACCGGCTCATCGCCAACGGCAAGACCTACGAGCAGGACGGCGCCTTGTGGCTCAAGAGCACCGACTACGGCGACGACAAGGACCGCGTCATGCGCAAGCAGGACGGCACCTACACCTACTTCGTGCCCGATGTGGCCTACCACATCGCCAAATGGGAGCGCGGCTTCACCAAGGTGGTCAATATCCAGGGCACCGACCACCACGGCACCATTGCCCGGGTGCGCGCTGGTTTGCAGGCGGCCGACGTGGGGATTCCACAGGGCTACCCCGACTACGTGCTGCACACCATGGTGCGCGTGGTCAAAGGCGGCGAAGAGGTCAAGATCAGCAAGCGCGCTGGCAGCTACGTGACGCTGCGCGACCTGATCGAGTGGACCAGCAAGGACGCCGTGCGCTTCTTCCTGCTCAGCCGCAAGCCCGATACCGAATACACCTTTGACGTCGACCTGGCGGTGGCGAAGAACAACGACAACCCGGTGTACTACGTGCAATATGCCCATGCCCGCATCTGCTCGGTGCTGGCGGGCTGGGGTGGCGACGTCGCGACGTTGGCGGACGTGGACCTTTCGCCGCTCGACGGCCCGCAGGCCCAGGCCCTGATGCTGCAACTGGCCAAATACCCCGAGATGCTCACCGCAGCCACCGAAGGCGAGGCGCCCCACGACGTCACCTTCTACCTGCGCGACCTGGCCGCCAGCTACCACAGCTACTACGATGCCGAGCGCATCCTGGTGGACGATGCGCGTGTGAAAACCGCACGTCTGGCGCTCGTCGCTGCCACGGCGCAGGTATTGCACAATGGCTTGGCGGTGCTCGGCGTCTCGGCGCCACGAAGAATGTGAATCGGAACCACGGCGAGGATATGAAAAAGAATCAATCGGGCGGAACCATCGTTGGTCTCATCATTGGCCTGCTGATCGGCCTGGGCGTAGCGCTGGGCGTGGCGGTGTATGTCACCAAAGTACCGGTGCCTTTTCTGAACAAGGGGGCGATCCGCAGCTCCGATCAGGACAATGCCGAGGAGCAAAAGAACAAAAACTGGGACCCGAATTTGCCGCTGTATGGCAAAGGCAGCGTGCGGCCTGCGCCTGCCACGGCGAGCCCGGCCGCTGGTGTTGCTGCGGCCTCCGCATCGACCCCGGCATCGGCCCCGGCAGCAGCCAACCCGGCACCCGTGCCCAGTGATCCACTGGGCGACTTGGCCAAGGCACGTGCAGGCAAGTCGGCGCCCGCAGCAGCAGCACCAACGGCTGCGGGGTCTGTCGATCCGTTTGACTACTATGTTCAAGCCGGAGCCTTTCGCACCCAGAGCGACGCCGACGCCCAGCGCGCCAAGCTTGCCATGCTGGGGTGGGAGGCCCGCGTGAACGAGCGCGAGCAGAGCGGGCGCACCGTGTTCCGCGTGCGCATTGGCCCCTTTGTCAAGCGCGTAGACGCCGAGCAGCTCAAGGAGAAGCTCGATGGCGCTGGCGTCGAGTCGGCGCTGGTGCGCGTACAGCGCTGAACTTTCGCGCCGGCTCTCCATCCCACAGCAAACACCCATCAGGAGCGTATTGAATGAACCGTAGAGAGTTTTCCGCCACCTCGGCCACCCTGCTGGCGGCGTCAGGTCTGTCTCTGCCAGTCTGGGCACAGGGCGCTGCGCCCACGGAAGGCAAGAATTACACCCGCCTTTCCAAGCCCGCGCTCGTCGAGGCCCCCGCCGGCAAGGTCGAGGTGATTGAGTTCTTCTGGTACAACTGCCCGCATTGCAACGAATTCGAGCCCACGCTGGAAGCCTGGCTCAAGACGCCGCCCAAAACCATGGCGTTTCGCCGCGTCCCGATCGCCTTCAACGCGAGTTTTGCCCCTCAGCAAAAGTTGTACTACGCCCTTGAAGGCTTGGGCAAGGTAGACCAACTGCAAGCCAAGGTGTTTCATGCCATTCACGTCGAGAAGCAAAATCTCTCCAAGGACGATGGCATTTTTGCCTGGATCGCCAAGCAGCCGGGCATGGATTTGGCCAAGTTCAAGGAGATGTACAACTCCTTCACAGTCTCCAACGAGGTCCGCAAGGTGTCCCAATTGCAAGACGCCTACGGCGTCGAGGGTGTTCCCTCCATGGGCGTGGCAGGGCGCTACTACACCGATGGCAGCATGGCCGGCAGCCTGACCGGAATGCTCAAAGTGGTCGAAGCGTTGGTCGCCAAAGGCTGATTTCGCAACCGGGGCTGTCTTCCCTGTAATGCCCGCGGACGCTGCGGGCATTTTTTTGCCCGTGCATGGCACAATGGTTGCAAGATTCGTGCCGCCAAAGGCCAGCAGTGTTCACCCTGCGTTGGCGTGCCCTTTACTGACACTCTTCGCATGTTCTCTCTTTTCTTGCCGTCTCCTTTTTCTCGTGTGCGACCCGTCGAGCTCATCGCATGGGTGCTCGCCGCCATGGGGGTGCTTGCCACGGCGCCGGTGTTCGCCGAGAAGGCCGATCGCAACCAGCCCATGAACATCGAGGCCGACCAGTTGCGGCACGACGAACTGCAGCAGACCAGCGTGTTCACCGGCAAGGTGGTCGTGACCAAGGGCAGCATCGTGCTGCGCGGCACGCGGCTGGAGGTGCACCAGGACGCCGACGGCTACCAGTCGGGAACGGTCACCGGTGGTGCTGGTCAGCGCGCGTTTTTCCGCCAGAAGCGCGACACGGCGCCAAGCGCCCCGCAAGAGTTCATCGAGGGGGAGGCGCAAACCATCGAATACAACGGCAAGGCCGATACCGTGCGCTTCATCCATCAGGCCGAGCTGCGCCGTTACCGGGGGGGTGATTTGAGTGACGAAATTACCGGCGACGTGATCGTCTACAACAACCTGACCGATGTATTTACCGTGGACGGCCGCAACACGGGCAAAAAGCCGGGGGACGGTACAGGGCGCGTACGGGCTGTCCTCGCGCCGCGTGACGCCGCGCCAGCAGCCGCCGCCGCTCCAGCCTCGGACGCCAACCCCCTTCTGCGTCCCAGCAACCGCCTCGGCGGCGACGCGAAGTGACGGCACCAGCGCAGGCCAGCAGCGCGACCAGCCTGCTGGAGGTGCGGCACCTGGCGAAATCCTATGGCGGCCGCAAGGTGGTCAAGGACGTGTCCCTCAGCATGCGCAAGGGCGAGGTCGTCGGACTGCTCGGCCCCAATGGCGCGGGCAAGACCACTTCGTTTTATATGATCGTCGGCCTGGTGCCTTGCGACGCGGGCGACATCCTGATCGACGGGCATTCGGTGGCGCACATGCCGATCCACCGGCGCTCGCGCCTGGGGCTGTCGTACCTGCCCCAGGAAGCCTCCATTTTCCGCAAACTCACGGTGCAGGAGAACGTGCGCGCCGTGCTGGAACTGCAGCAGGGCGAGGAGGGCAAACCGCTCGCCAAGGCGGCCATTGAAGAGCGCCTGACCGAGCTTTTGCAAGAGTTGCGCGTGGAACACCTGCGCGACTCTCCAGCGGTGGCCCTCTCGGGCGGTGAGCGCCGCCGCGTGGAGATTGCACGGGCCCTTGCCACGCAGCCGCGTTTCATTCTGCTGGACGAGCCCTTTGCCGGGATCGACCCCATCGCCGTGATCGAGATCCAGCGCATCATCGGTTTCCTGAAGGCGCGCGGTATCGGTGTCCTGATCACCGATCACAACGTGCGCGAGACGCTGGGCATCTGCGACCACGCCTTCATCATCAGCGAGGGCGAGGTGCTGGCGCAGGGCACGCCGACCGACATCGTGGACAACGCCGAAGTGCGCCGGGTGTACCTGGGCGAGCACTTCCGGATGTAGCCGTGAAACCCGGCCTGTCGCTGCGCGTCTCGCAGCATCTGGCGCTCACGCCGCAGTTGCAGCAATCCATTCGATTGCTGCAGCTCTCGACGCTGGAGCTGGGGCAGGAAGTCGACCAGATGCTCGACGACAACCCGTTTCTGGAACGCGAGAGCGACGAGGCGCCGCGCGAGGAGTTTGGCCTGCTGCAGGCCGACATGCCCGTGCAGGCTGATGATGCGCCCATCGAAAGCGCTACGTATTCAGGAGCTGATAGCGAAAGTGCAGTAAACGCCGATAGCCAAAATGATTCGGAATATTCCGGAGCGGATGAGCTGCTGGATTGGTCGGGCGATGGCACGTACGACCTGGCGCCTGACGATGCCGAATGGGGCGGCGACGCCCCCGCGCGCCAGCAGAGCGACCAAGGCGAAGGCGTGGGCGACGCGCTGGACCGCGCGCAGGAGCATGGCTCGCTGACCGACTTCCTGCACCGCCAGGCGCTGTCGCTGCGCCTTTCCGATATTGACCGTGCAGCGCTCTCCTTTCTGATCGAATCCTTGAACGACAACGGCTACCTGGAAGACCCCCTCGAGGAGCTGGCCGCCGGTTTGGCCGAGGGCGACGCGGAGGAAGCCGAAGAACTGGTGCACCGCTTCACCGTGGCGCTCTCGCTGCTGCAAAGTCTGGAGCCCACCGGTGTCGGCGCGCGCAATCTGGCGGAATGCCTGCGCCTGCAGCTGCAGGCGCTTCGGCACGACGAGGCGCAGCACGCCGAGACACTCGCGACCGCGCTTGCCATCTGCCAGCAGCCGCTTGACCTGCTCGCGCGGCGCGACGTGCGGCGCCTGGCCCCCCTGTGCGGCGCCAGCGAAGACGCCGTGCGCGCGGCCATGGCCCTCATTGCCAGCCTTGAACCCCGCCCCGGCCGGCGCTTTGCCAATGTGGAGCGCAATGCCATCGTCCCCGACGTGCTGGTGCGCCGTGTCGGCACAGGAGGCGCGCAGTTTTCCGTGCAGCTCAATCCCGACGTGATGCCGCGCCTGCGCGTGCACGACATTTACGCGGGCGCCCTGCGCGGCCACCGCGGCAGCGACGGCCACCAGGCGCTGCAGCAGCGGCTGCAGGAGGCGCGCTGGTTCATCAAGAACATCCAGCAGCGCTTCGACACCATCCTGCGCGTCTCGCGCGCCATCGTCGAACGGCAAAAGAACTTCTTCGTGCATGGCGAACTGGCCATGCGCCCGCTGGTGCTGCGCGACATTGCCGACGAGCTGGGGCTGCACGAATCGACGATCTCGCGTGTCACCACCGCGAAATACATGGCCACGCCCCAGGGCACTTACGAACTCAAGTTTTTCTTTGGCTCGGGTCTGGGGACGGATACGGGCGGCAATGCGTCGAGCACGGCGGTGCGGGCGCTCATCAAACAGTTCGTCGCCGCTGAGAACCCGGCCAGACCGCTCTCGGACAGCCAGATTGCCGACATGCTCAAGGAGCAGGGCATCGAATGCGCGCGCCGCACCGTGGCCAAATACCGCGAAGCGCTGAAGATCCCCACCACCACGCTGCGCAAGGCGCTGACATGAAACACCCCCTGCGGCGCTGCGCGCCATCCCCCTCTCCTGCGGGAGGGGGACGCCACCCCTGGCCCGGCAAAGCCGGTTCCACGGTGGCACTGGCGTTTGGCTGCTGGTGGCAGCGGTGGTTGCACGGCGCAACAGTCATCCTATGAATCAACTTCATCTATTTCTCCCTTGCGCCGCCGGCGTCGAGGGCTTTCTGGCCGACGAGGTGCACCAAATCACTGGCCTCACCGGCAACGATTTGCTTGTGGGCCGTGGCGGCGTACTGCTGCAGGCTTCCTGGCGCGATGCGCTTTTGCTCAACCTGCACAGCCGCCTGGCGCAGCGCGTGCTGGTGCAGTTGGCCCAGGGCCTGTACCGCAACGAGAACGATATTTACGCCCTGGCGTCCGGCATTGCCTGGGAGATCTGGTTCACGCCGCGCCAGAGCTTCAAGGTGGAAGTCACGGCCCAGCACAGCCCACTGACCAGCCTGAACTTTGCCGCGCTGCGCACCAAGGACGCGGTGGCCGACCGCTTTCGTTCCAAGGCCGGCGTGCGCCCCGACGTGGACACCCAGTGGCCCGACGTGCGCGTGCACCTGCACCTGACCACCGACGAGGCCACGGTCTACATCGACACCTCGGGTGAGCCGCTGTTCAAGCGCGGCTGGCGGAACGTCAAGGAAGGCGGAGCCAAAGGCGACGCCCCGCTCAAGGAGACGCTCGCCGCCGCCATGATCGCTGCCACCGGTTGGGACCCGCAGGGCGATGCGCCCCTGCCGCTCTACGACCCGTGCTGCGGCAGTGGCACGGTGGTCATCGAAGCGGCACAAATGGCCTGCAATATTGCGCCGGGCCTGCAACGGCGCTTTGCCTTTGAGAAGCTCTTGCCATTCCAGATGCATGTCTGGGGTGCTATCAAAGAAGAAGCTACTAGCGCAATAACTACCTGCCCTACAGGTATATTTGGCAGTGATATTTCACACCGCATGGTCGATTTTGCCGAGCACAACGCCGAGCGCGCCGGCGTCGCCCGGGCCGTGCAACTGCGCGGCGGTGACGCCCTGCAGCGCATGCCGCCCTGCGAGCAGCCGGGCGTGATGCTGCTCAACCCACCGTACGGCGAGCGCATTGCTGCGGCAGGCTCCGCCGGCCAAAACGCGCGCGAGCGTGCCCAGCAGCGCGCGCACGGGGTGGCCGTGGGGCGCGAGGCGGCGCAAGTGCAGGGCGCGGAGGGGGACAGTGGCGACGGCAGCGAATTCTTCCAGCAGCTCGCCAGCCACTGGAAGAAGCATTACACGGGCTGGCAGGCGTGGATGCTCACGCCCGACCTGAAGCTCCCCGGCAAGATGCGCCTGAAGGAGTCGCGCCGCGTGCCGATGTGGAACGGCCCCATCGAATGCCGCTTGTTCCGCTTCGACCTGATTCGCGGCAGCCTGCGCAGCCGGCCGGGCGATGCTCCCGCTTCCGCCGATGGTGCGTGAGCTGACGGCGGCGCTGCCAGCCGCCGGCAGCCGCCGCGCGCTGGTGCTGGACACCAACATCGTGCTCGACTTGCTGGTGTTTGCCGACCCGGCCACCGCGCTGCTGCCCGGCCTGCTGGTTTCGGGGGCGCTGCACTGGATCGCGACAGCCGGCATGCGCGGCGAGCTGGCCCGCGTGCTCAGCTACCCGCAGATCGCGCCGCGCGTCGCGTTCTACGGCCTCACGCCTGAGGCCGTGCTGGCGCGCTTTGATGCCGCCGTGCAGACCGTGGCGCCTGCACCGCGTGCCAGCGCCATTTGCAAGGACGCCGACGACCAGCCCTTCATCGACCTGGCCGCAGCGCACGGCGCCATCCTGCTGTCCAAGGACAAGGCGGTGCTGCGTCTGCGCAAGCGCCTGCTCGCTTGTGGTGCCGAAGCTGCGACGTCCCTCTCGTCCATTGGCCATTCTCAGCCTGTGCGCGTTGGCGCCGAATGAGGCCCTGGGCCGCAGAGTCGCGCGTCAGCCAGCGAAGTTGAACGTGGCGGCGTCGTGCAGCGCCCAGGCACCGTCGCTTTTGAACTCCAGCACCTGGCTGTGGTGCCGCAGCACCGAATACCGGTGCGCAATGCTGACCAACGTGGCCCCACTTTCGCGCAGCTGCTGGTACAGCGAGGCCTCGTTGGCATCATCGAGTGCGCTGGTGGCTTCGTCCAGAATCACCATGCCAGGATGGCGCGCCAGCACCCGCGCAAACGCCAGGCGCTGCTGCTCACCGGTGGAGAGGAGCTTTTCCCAATCGTGCGTCGCTTCCAATCCGCCGACCCGCTCGGCCAGCGTTTCGAGGTGCACCTGCTGGAGTAGCTCCAGCAGCCGCTCATCTGCGAGATCGGTGGTGGTGGATGGGTAGATGATCTGGCTGCGCAGCGTGCCGCTTTGCATGTAGGGGCGTTGTGGCAGGAAGAACATGTCTTCGATCGGCGGGTGCTGCACCACCCCGCTGCCACTGTTCCACAAGCCGGCAATGGCCCGCAGCAGCGAACTCTTGCCGCAGCCGCTCGGGCCCGTGATGAGCAGCGCCTCGCCCGGTGCGAGCTGCAGCGACAAGTCCTGCACCAGCATGCGGCGGTAGTCGGGTGTGTACAGGGTGAGTCCCTCAATGGCCAAGGTGTCGCCGGCGCGCATCTCGATCTTCGGCGACAGATCGGGCTTTGCGATGGCGGCAATCTCACCGATCGCAGGCGGCTCGGCCCAGGGCGCGGGCGCCGCCGGGGTTTTCAGAACCACCTGCGAGAGCGCGTGCAATCGGTCGATACCTGCCACGAAGCGGCTCAGGCTCTCGAAGTTGTCCACGATGAGCGAGACGGCCGCCAGCACGGCGGTGAAGGCACCCGCGGCCTGTACCGCGCGCCCGACTTCCATCTCGCCCGCCAGAACGGCTCCTGCCAGCACGACGCTGGGCACCACCAAGGTGAGCTGGCTGAACGAGCGCTGGAACAGGTTGAGCGAGCGCTGCATCTTGATCATTCGGGCGAAGTTGTTGAACGCGGCCTCAAAGCGCTGATTGAGCTGCACGCGCTCTTGTGCTTCGCCGCGGTAGAACGCAATCGATTCGGCGTTCTCGCGCAGCCGCATCAGGCCAAAACGAAAATCGGCCTCACGGCGCAGTTGCCAGAAATTCAGGCGGATCAGGGGTGTCCCGAACAGGTACAGGGCGCCGAATGTTCCGAGAAAGGCGTAGACGGCCAAGATGGCCACCAGGGTGTGGGAAATGGACCAGAGCACTGCGCTGAAGGCGATGAGTTGCATCAGCGAGCCGATGAAAATCAGCAGAAAGTTGGTGGAACGCCCGGTAAAAGTGTCGATGTCCTCGCTGATGCGCTGGTCCGGGTTGTCGATGGCGCCGCGCGCGCCGATTTCATAGTAATGGCGTTCGCTGAGGTAACCATCCAGAAAGCGGGACGTCAGCCAGCGCCGCCAATAGTTGGAGAACGCGTCCCGCATGTAGTAGTAGAACGCGTACACCGGGACCGCGAAGGCCAGCACGTAGAGCGTGGTGCGCACGGCCGCCCAGAAGCGCGACGCATCCCGTCCCGCCAACGCCGAGGTGATTTCACCGCTCTTGTCCACCAGCATGACCGCCAACTGGGTATCGACGACCATCAGCCCAATCAGCAGCGCCAACAGCCCCCACGCCATGCGTTTCTGGTCGCCCTGCCAATACGGCTTGGCGACGCTCATGAACTGCTTCCAGGCGGCAAGCGACAAGGTCGGGGCGTGCCTGCGCCGGGTCTTTTTGGGCGTCAAGGGCGTGCCGGGACCTTGGCCATCGAGAGAGCCGTCAGGAAGTTCAGCAGTGGCTGCGGGTGTGGACATAAAGGTGTGCGCGTGTACGCGAAGCGAAGAGGGCATCCGGCCGCAAGCATAGGGCCAGGGCCAATGCCAACGCCGCGCAGTCAGCCGCAGCGCGCAGCCGTGTAGGGAGCCGCCGCGAGACGCACAAGTCCGAGCCAGCGATTGACGGCTGAGCGCTTCAGCCGTCTGAAAATCCCCACATGAGCGCAAATTCCTCAAACGGCGCGCGCGGCGTGCGCATCTGGTTGATGGGGGCCTGTTCGTCCGCATAGCCCAGGGCGATGCCGGCAAACAGCGTCTGCGCAGAGTCCAGCCCGAGAAATGTTTTGACCGGCTCGGAGCAGAACGCCCAGTATTCCTGTGGGCAGGTGGCAAGGCCGGCCTCCACCGCCAGCAGCAGCACGTTCTGCAGGTAGCAGCCCAGATCGGACCATTGCGGCGGCCCCATGCGCCGGTCGATACTCAAAAAAATGCCGACGGGCGCGCCAAAGAACTGTGCGTTCTTTGCCATCTGGCGCAGGCGCGCAGCCTTGTCTTCGCGCGCCATCGCAAGCGTGCTGTAGAGCTGCTCGCCGTTTTGAAAGCGGCGCGTGCGGTAGGGTTCCCACAGGCTCGGTGGGTAGACGGCGTACTCGGGTTCGGGCTGGGGCGGGCTGGCCGCAACATGGGCCAGGAGCTCGGCCAACGGCGCGCCCGTGAGCGCATGCACCCGCCAGGGTTGCAGGTTGCCGCCCGAAGGCGCACGTGCTGCAGCTTCGAGGATGGCGCGCACCGTGGCGGCGGGCGGCACCCTGGCTTGGAACGCGCGCACCGACATGCGCTGGGCAATGGCGTCCGATACCTTCATGGGCGGGCCTGCCCGCTGGCTGTTTGCGTGCTGGCGCCGGGCGCCAGGTGCCAATCTTCCCGCCCTTCCGGCGTGGGGCCACCGATGTAGATGTGGAAATCCGCGCCTTTGGGGTAGCCGCCCAAGAAGGCTTCGGGAAACACCGGCGCCTGCACGCCTTGCCCGGCGGCCTTCGCCATCAGCGCCTGGGCCTTGGAGACGGTGGCAGCGCTGTCGAACATCACGGTGGCGCACTGGGCGACGGCGGCGCTGAGTTTCATGGGGTCTCCTGGGAGGGGTGGGGCAAAGCAGTGTGCCGCAGGGCACGGCAGTGTGTCTGTCATCACGGTGCCAGCAGGTCGTGCGCCGCGCGTGCGCGCTGCAGGTCGCGGCCCAGGCGGCGACTGGTCGGCAGGTGGCGCAGCCAGGCGAGGCGCGCGACGCTAGCGGCCACCGCGGTCTGCATGTGCGGCTGGCCTTGTGCGAGCCATGCGCGCCATAGCGGCCGGGCGGTGGCCAGGGCATCCGCCTCGTGCAGCGCCAGCGCGCTGGAATGCGCAAAGCACAGCGCGTCGCGCGCCTGGCACAGCGCCAGCGGCAGCGTGCCGGCCGGGTCGTCTTCGAAATCGATGAAACCGACCTGCCCGTCCGCGCAGCGCACCAGGTTGCGGGCGAAGGCCTGGCTCAGGCAACTGCCCTTGGCGTGCACTTCGCCAATGGCGGCAAGGCCTTGTCGCCACAGCGCCAGCACCGCAGCGGCGCCGGCCGGTACGGCGTCGCGCATTTCGTTGGCCAGCGAGGGCGTGGGCTGGCCGGGCACGCCCAGGTGGCGCAGCAGCAGGGCGTCGCTCTGCACGGCGAGCAGTGCCGGCACGTGGATGCCGAGGACCGCAAATTCACGCAGGCGCCGTGCTTCGGTGGCGATGGCCTCCTGGCCGCCCAGATTGGGTACGGGGGTGAAGATTGGCAGTCGCAGCACACTGGCGAGTGCGCCCATGAGCTGGTAGCGGCTGCCAGCGTTGCGCGGGCCGGCCTTTTTGAGCCAGAGCTGCTCGCCGCCTTGTTGGTAGCTGGCAATGCTGCGCGTCTGGGTGGCGGCATGGGCGCGCAGGAAAGCGGGGTAATCCATCGGGGCGGTCACAAAGCGGATTCGTCGGGTGAAAGAAAGAGGGCCGGCGCTACACTGGGCGGCACGTCTGGCGCGGCCCTTTAGGAGCGGCCGCCGCCCATCATAGGACCGACCGACATGACCGAATCCACACCAGCATCCCCCCTCCAACCGGGGGCCGAGCCCGCTCCCGCGCTCTCGCCCGACGACCTGGAGGCGCTGGACGACATTCTCGACGAGCTGCGCGTGCGCCTCGACGAAACCCCGCAGTGGGAGTTCTGCGACGGTTTTCTGACTGCGCTGGTCTGCAGCCGCCGCGCCATCCCGCCGGGGGAATACCTGCCCATGCTGCTGGGCGATGGCGAGAGCCTCGATCTGCCCGAAGGCGAGGCGCTGCCGCTGCTGCCCATGTTTGCCGATCTGGACCAGCAGGCGCGCTTTCTGGCGCTCTGGCAGCGCCGCTGGGACGAGGTGACGCTGGCGCTCGACACCCCCGTGGAGGCACTGGACGACCCGCGCACGCTGGAGCCCGAGGTGATGGACGTGCGCGGCGCGCTGCTGGCCCTGCCCGAGGCCGAACGCCCAAGCATTGAAGACGGCGAAGTGCCTTCGTTTGCCCAGGTCTGGGCGCTGGGCTTCATGTTCGCCGTCGAAAACTGGCCGGAAGATTGGGCGCCACCCCGTGAGCGCGAGCATGCCCAGTGGCTGGACGACGCGCTCGACTCCATCGTCGCGCTGACCGAAGACGACACGGGCAAGCCGACCGTCAACATGTACGCGGAAGACGGCCTGCCCTCGCTCAGCGAAACCCGCGTGGAGCTGTTCGGTGAGGCCATCTGGGCGGTCTACGACCTGCGCCAGCTCTGGAAAAGCCTGGGCCCGCGCGTCGAGACGGTGCGCAAGGCGCCCGAGCCGGGCCGCAACGACCCCTGCTGGTGCGGCAGCGGCAAGAAGTTCAAGAAGTGCCACGGCGCGTGAGGGCGCTACTATATTAATAGCTGTTAACGCTTATGGAATAAGCGCTAGCAGCCTATTTCATCCAGATTTTTTGGTGCTGTCGAGCCATGCGCGCAACTGTGCCAGCGCGTGCTGCACCGTGGCGGCGCGCACCGCCGCCCGGCCGCCGCCAAAGCACTGCACCTCGCTGACGGTGCGCCCGGCAACGCTCCACGCGAACCACACGGTGCCCACGGGCTTGTCAGGCGTGCCGCCGCTGGGTCCGGCGACGCCGGTGACGGCCACGCTGACCTGCGCCTGCGAATGCGTGATGGCGCCCTCGGCCATGGCACGCACGACCGGCTCGCTCACAGCGCCGTGGGTGTCTATGAGCGCGGCAGGCACGCCCAGCAACTCGGTTTTGGCCGCGTTCGAATAGCTGACAAAGCCGCGCTCGAACCATTGGCTGGAGCCCGCCAAGTCGGTGCAGGCGGCGGCAATCAGCCCGCCGGTGCAGCTCTCGGCGGTGGCCAGCATCTCGCCGCGCGCCAGCAAGGCGGCAGAAATATAGGTCAAATCGGCCTCTAGCGCCGATGGAGATTGCGCCTGAAGCTCCTGATTCGGGAGCGATTCCGGGTTCACCAGAACCTCCAAAGCGCAATCACCAGCAGCGTGCAGAAGGCGGCGACAAAGTCGTCAAACAGGATGCCAAAAGCGCCGCGTGCGCCAAAACCCTTGAACTGCGCATCGGCCCAGCCCACGGGGCCGGGCTTGGCGGCGTCGAAATAGCGAAACAGGGCAAAGGCCACGGTCTGGCCCGTGAGCCCCATGGGCATGGCCAGCCAGAGAATCAGCCAGAAGGCCAGCACCTCGTCCCAGACGATGCAGCCGGGGTCGGCAATGCGCAGGTTGCGCGCGGCAACGGTGCAGGCCCACCAGCCCACCAGCGTGCCACCGGCAATCAAGAGACCCAGCTCGGCTGTCGTCAGCCAGCGCTGCAGCACCAGCCAGGCCAGCCAGGCCCAGAGCGTTCCCACCGTGCCCGGCGCCCAGGGCGAGAGGCCGGAGCCAAAACCCAGGGCGATGAAATGCGCCGGATGCGCCAGCAGGAAGCGTGCACTGGGGCGCTTCGGGCGGGGCGCGGCGTCGCCGGCATCGCGCACCAGGATGGCGTCGCTCACGTCGCTCACGTCGCTCACACCGCTGCGGCTGCCTGCATCGACATCGCCGGAGCCGCTCATGGGTGCACCCGCTGCAGCGCCCGTGCGCCGCCACGCAGGGCGCAAAGGCCCGGGGACGGAAGAGGAAAAGAAGGGGTCACGCAAAGCTCCTTGGGATGACGCCAGAGTGTGCCACCGCTGCTGGCAGCGGTGGCACCGGGGGGGCGTTGCCCGGGAGGTGTGTTGTGGGGCTCAGGGCTTCTGCGCCTGCGCCATCAGCGCGTCGTCGATCTCTGTCGCACGCCGATAGGCGGGGCGCTGCAGATGGGGCTCGGCGTAGCGGGCGAACGCCGGGCGCTTTTCGATGCTGCCGAACTGCATGCCCCAGCCCAGGAACGCCGCCATGAACAGATCGGCCGCGGTGAAGTGGTCCGCGCACAGGTAAGGACCTTGTGAGACAGCCGCTTCCAGCGTGTCCATCACATCCTCGTAGCGGCCGTAACCTGCCTGAATTGCCTTGTCCGGCGGGGCCAGCAGGCCCAGGGACTTGGCCGTGGTCGCCGCTTCCATCGGACCGCTGGCAAAGAACAGCCAGCGGTAGTAGGCGCCGCGCGCAGGGCTTGCCGGGGCCGGCGCCAGTTGCTTCTGCGGAAACTGGTCGGCCAGATAGGCGCAGATGGCCGCGACTTCGGTCACCACGGTGTCGCCGTGCCGCAGTGCGGGCACCTTGCCCATGGGGTTGATCTCCAGGTAGGCCGGCGCCTTCATTGTCGTGCCGTAGTCGAGCAGCACCGTCTCGTAGGCGGCGCCGCATTCTTCGAGCATCCAGCGTGCCACGCGGCCGCGCGACATGGGGTGGGTGTAGAGGGTGAAGGGATGGGCCATGGTGCTTCCTTGGGAGTTGAACGAAGGCGCCAGCGTAGGCTGCCGCCGTGTCAGAAACTGTCAGCAGTGGTGTGGGGTCGCGGCTTGCCCCGCCGTGTCAGTCCAGCGCGAGCGGGTAGCCCATCTGGTCGCGCCAGCGCCGCATGAGCGTGTGGCGGCGCGCCGGGTAGCGCAGGCCGGTTTCGGTCAGCGCCACCACGCGGTCGGCACGAAAGTGGCGGAAGTCCTGGCGCAGTTCGCACCACGCTGCGAGCATGCGTGACTCCTGGAAGAAGGCCATGGCAAAGGGCCACACGGTGCGCTGGCTGACGGTTTCGTGCGCATCGCGGTAGGCGATGTGCACCGACTGCTCGGTCCGGATGGCCCGGCGCAGCGTGGGCAGCCAGGGTTCAGGCGTAACCGGGCGCCCCGGCGGAACCAGCAGCCCGCTGGTGTCCACGGCCAGGCGCAAAGGCCCCGGCAAGGTGGCGCGGATGCGCTCCAGCGCCTGGCGCGCGGCCTGGGCCAGCGTGGGGTCGGCTTGCAGCGCCACCCAGCGCACACCCAGCACCAGGGCCTCGATCTCGTCCTCGCCAAACATCAGCGGCGGCAGCGTGAAGCCGGGCTGCAGCACATAGCCCATTCCGGCCGCGCCGTCGATCTGGGCGCCCTGTTCGCGCAGCGTCGCCACGTCGCGGTACAGGGTGCGTGGGCTCACGTGCAACTCGGCGGCCAGGGTGGTCGCGCTCACCGGGCGCCGGTGCCCGCGCAGGGCTTCGAGCAGTTGCAGCAGGCGGGCGGCGCGGCTCATGGCGATGGCATGGTGGCAGTCTGTGCCGGCTTCAGGCGAAGTGGTCGAAGGATGGGAAAGCCAAGCGGAGACCATGGCCCGCTGCATCCACCACGCGCAGGCCCGCTGCCGCCTCGATCTGGCCGATGCGCCGCACGGCCGTGTCGGCCTGCAGCGCCGCCGCGGCCACTGCCGCGCGCGCGGACGGCGGGGCGGTGAAGGCGAGTTCGTAGTCGTCGCCGCCCGCGAGCACGCATCGCCGCCAGAAATCTTGTTCAAATTGGCCTCCAGCGCTTGATTGATAAGCGCTAGAAGCTAGCAATTCCATAGCTTTCTCCACCTGGATACTCGCCCCCACGCCCGAGGCCTGCAACACATGGCCCACATCGCCCAGCAGGCCGTCGCTCAGGTCGATGGCGCTGGTGGCCAGGCCGCGCAGCGCCAGGCCCAGCGCCACGCGCGGCGTGGGGCGCTCCAGCCGCTGGCGCGCAGTGGCGAGAACGTCTGCGGGCAGCGCGATGCGGCCCTGCAAGGCTTCGAGCGCCAGGCGGGCGTCGCCGAGCGTGCCGCTCACGTACAGGTCGTCGCCCACCTGCGCGCCACTGCGCAGCAGGGCCTGGCCCGTGGGCACTTCGCCGAACACGGTGATGCAGATGTTGAGCGGGCCGCGCGTGGTGTCACCACCGACCAGTTCGCAGCCGTGCGCATCGGCCAAGGCCAAGAGGCCGCGCGCAAATGCGGCCAGCCAGGCGTCGTGGGCCTGCGGCAGGGCGAGGGCCAGCGTGAAGGCCAGCGGCTCGGCGCCGCAGGCCGCCAGGTCGGACAGGTTGACGGCCAGCGCCTTGTGGCCCAGCGCTTGCGGGTCTACATCGGCAAAGAAATGCCGCCCCTCGACCAGCATGTCCGACGAGACCGCCAGTTGCATGCCCGGGCGCGGCGCCAGCAGGGCGCAGTCGTCGCCCACGCCCAGGGACGCGCGGCGCACCGGGCGTTTGAAATACCTTGCAATCAGCTCGAATTCACCCATGGGCGTGCATTGTGGGGGCAAGGGCCGCCCCGACATGCAAATGCCGTGTGCACTCCGGGTGCTGGGGGCGCCCTCCTGGGGAGAAGGCGACTCAGGGGGGCGCCCCCCTGAACCGCTGCGCCGCCTGGCGGCTCACTTCGGCCAGCAATTGCTCTTCGCGCTGGCGCTCGCGCAGCCAGCGGGCGTCGTTCTGGCCGGCCGCCGCCTCGCTGCGCAGCAGGTGCAGGGCACCCGAGGCGCCATGCGCGGCAGCGTGCCCGGCAATCTGGTCGATGGTGCGCATGATGTGCTCGCGCAGCGGCATGTGGTCGCCGGTCGCCGGGTCCACATAAACCGCGTCCATGCCGAAGCGGCAGGCCTGGAAGCGGTTGTAGGTATAGACCAGGTAGTCGTCCTCCGTGGGCATGAAGGGCTGGTCGGCCAGGAACCAGGCGCCAAGCGACTGCACGAAGCCGGCCAGCGCGGCGGCGCGCTCAATCGTCAGCGGCGTGTCGAAGACGCGGATTTCAATCGTGCCGAATTCGGGCTTGGGACGGATGTCCCAGTAGAAATCCTTCATGCTCTTGACGACGCCGGTGCGCGTCATCTTGTTGAAATAGGCCTCGAAGTCGGCCCAGGTCAGCGCCATGGGCGCGCGGCCGGAGAGTGGGAAGGCAAACACCGAGTTGAGCCGCGCCGAGTCGAACGCCGTGTCTTGCCCTTGTACGTAGGGGCTGGACGCCGAGAGCGCAATGAAGTGCGGAATGAAACGCGACATGCGGTGCAGCATCAGCAGGGCCGAATCGGCGTCTGGGCAGCCAATGTGCACATGCTGGCCAAAAATGGTGAACTGCTTGGACAGGTAGCCGTAGAGCTGCGAGAGTTCCTGAAAGCGCGGCTTGTCGTAAATGCGCCGCTCGTGCCAGAGCTGAAAAGGGTGCGTGCCGCCGCCGACCACGGCGATGTTGAGTTTGTCGGCGCATTTGACCAATGCATCGCGGATCTGCGAGAGCTGCCCCAGCACCTCGCTGCTCGAATGGCAGATGCCGGTCGAGATCTCGATCATGCTGTTCGTCATCTCGGGCACCACCGTGCCCGGTAGCGGGTGGCGCTGCATCAGGCGCAGCATGTCGTCGGCGTAGGGCGCCAGATCGTAATCGTGCGTGTTGACGAGCTGCAGTTCCAGCTCGACGCCCAGGGTGAGCGGTTCGGAATGGGTGAAGGCTTCAAGACTCATGCGGGTCTCCGGTGCTCACACGCGTGGTCAGCGCCCAGGGTTTGGAACTCTCGCCGGCCTGGTAAATCGCGAGCGTGCAGATCACGGCGCCCACCACTTCCATCAGCAAGATCGCCGGCAGGGCGATCTGGGCAATCATCGGCCCGGTTTCGGGCGACTTCAGCACGAACTGCGAGGCGATGAGCAGGGCGATGGAGGACATCGGCGTCATCGCGCTCGCCACCCACAGGGCTTGCTGCCAGCTCGCCCCACTGCCCACGTTGCCCAGGGCCACGCCCACCACCTTGGCCACGAGCCGGGCGGCAATCAGCGCCAGCACCAGTCCGGCGACGCGCCCGCTCCAGTCGGCCTGCGCCGCGACGGTGGAGACAAGCACGAACATCAGCATGGTCAGCAGCGCCGAGGCGTTGCCCAGATGGCGCGGCCAGGCCCACGGGCGTGGGTTGAGCTGCTTGAGCAGCATGGCCCCGAGCAGTGCGGCCAGCGGCGCCGAGCCGCCCAGGTGAGCCGCCACGGCGGTGGCTGCCGCCACCAGCGTCAACAGCAGCAGCGAGGTGTTTTCGCTCGTCGGGCTCATGAAGCGCAAGGCCGTGCGCAAGGTCAGCGCCAGCACCGCCGCCACCACAATCGAGACACCCAGCACGACCATCACCGGATAGATCGTGTCGGTGAGCACAACGGCCGGCCGATTGATCAGCTCCGCGCCGGCGCTGCCCAGCGTGAGCGCGTACAAGGTGGAGAGGGTGGCCAGCACGATGGCGCGTTCGGTCACCGGGCCGGCGGCGCGGGTGTCGGCCACCACGCGCGTCAGCACCGAGGGCGATGCGGCCAGGGCGACGAGCGCCAGGGGGCTGGCCACGCGCTCTTCCAGCCCCAGCCACACGAGCAGCCAATGCACGGCGAAATAAGTCAGTGCCGATTCGGCAAAGCTCTGCACCAGCACCATGGGGTTGTGGCGAAACCAGCGCAGCGGAATGCGCCCGCCGGCCTCGAACAGCACCACGGCTAGGCCCAGTTCCAGCAGGAACAGGCTGCTGCCCTGCAGCGGCCAGGGAGCGCCACTGAACCCGGCAAGACCGGCGACGGTGCCAACGACGGTGTAGCCGACCACCTTGGGCAAGCCGATGTGGCGCTGCAGCAAGTGGCCCGCGATGGCTGCCACGGCCAGCAGCAGAGACCACTGCACGGTCGGAATTCCCGCTGAGGGGCGCAGCCACTGGGCCCAGAAGCTCAGGATTTCATTCATCAATAGGTTCCTTCGATCTGCCGGCATGGCCTGCAGACTTGTTTCCCAGGAGCCGGCCTGGGCGCCAGTTGAATATACAAGGCGCTTGGCGGGCCGCTGTGTCGGCGCGTGCCGCGCCCTTAGATCGCAAACACGTTCTTACGTGCTGCGCCCGATCGGCAGTTCTGCAGCGGCGTCGGCGGTGCCGGCCTGGTCGCCAGTGTGGCGGGACGTTTGGGCCGCCGCAGCGCGGGGGTGCCCGCCCTGGCTGGGTGAAGCCCCATTCTCATCGACCTTGTCGCCCGACCAGCGCAGCGCACGCGCCGCAATGGGTGGCCCTAAGGTTTCCAGCAATGCCACGGCGGCGAGGACCACCGAGCCTACCAGCGCGCCCTTTTCCGGGAACAGGGTGAGCGTGGTGTTCACCAGGCCAATCGCGAGCCCCGCCATGGGCAGCAGCAAGAGGCCGGTGCTGCCTGCCTGGCGCGCGCTTGCGCCCAGCAGCAGCGCCGAGCCGCCCACGCCCAGCCATTTGGCGGCGGCGCGTGCGCCGACAAATACCAGCACGGCCGGCCAATGGTCGACGATGGCGGCGACATGCAGGTTGGCGCCGGCGTAGACGAACAGCACGATGAAGAACAGTTCGAACGATGACCCGAACTCGATATTGGCGATCAGCTTGGCGCGCTCCATGCTGCGCACCACCATGCCCAGCACCAGCGGCGCGAACAGCGCAGAGAGCTTGAGCACCAGCGCGGCGCCCACGGTCATCATCACGGCGCCGATGACCAGCGCCAGCTGGTACTGCTCGGCCACCTTGGTCTTGCGCGCCGCCAGATGCAGCAGGCCCCCCATGGCAAGCCCCAGCGCGCCCGAGCCCAGCACCTGGTACAGCGGGGCGCCGACCATCACGGCAAAGGGTGCATTGGCTTCGCCGTAGAGCGCCGGCAAGACTGCCGCAAAGGCGATAAAAGCAATCACGTTGTTCAGTGCCACCAACAGCATGGCACGCTCGGTTACCGGGCCTGAGGCCCGCATCTCATGGGCGACGTGAATGAGCACCGCGGGCGATGAGGAAATCGCGATGGTTGCGATCACGGCCGCCGCCAGCCCCGTGACGCCGACCTGCGCCAACCCGTAGAACACGGCCGCAAAAGTCAGTGCGCTCTCGGCCAGCGATACCAGCACCACCTGGCGATCCTGGGCGAAGCGCTTTGTATCGATCGACAATCCCAGGCGGTAAAGGATCAGCGCCAGTGCGACGTCCACCACGATGCGCGATTGCTCCAGACCTGCCTCGCTGATCACGCCCAGCACATTCGGGCCGGCGACAAAACCCACCACCATGAAGCCGGTGATGCTCGGCAACCAGCGCCAGCGGTGCGCGACATAGCCGCCCAATGCGCCACAAAACAGCAGAAAACCAAAGAAAAAAAGCGTATTGGCCGAGAGCGGCCAGTGGGGCAGGAACTCCATGCGTCAGTGCAGCACGCGCAATGCGCCGCCCTGGGCTACATCCAGCACGAAGCGCGGGATGGGAATGTCGAATGGGTCGCCTTCCTCGGTCACGAAGCGGTAGCTGCCCTCCATGCTGCCAGTCTCGCTGCGCAAATGGCATCCGCTGGTGTACTGGAAATGCTCCCCCGGCCGCAGCAGCGGCTGCTGGCCGACCACGCCGAGGCCGCGCACGTCGTCCTGCGGACCCTCGGCGTCCTGGATGACCCAGTGGCGCGCGATGAGCTGCGCTGGGGCAGTGCCCGTGTTGGTGATGGTGATGGTGTAGCTGAAGGCAAACACATGGCGCTCGGGCGCGGACTGCTCGGCCAGGAAGGCCGTTTGCACGTCGATGTCAAAAGGAAGCTGCTGCATGGGGCGCATGGTAACTGCGACAATCGCTCGCATGAGCCGCACCTTCCGCATTGCCCCTTCGATTCTTTCAGCCGACTTTGCCCGCTTGGGCGAAGAAGTCAAGAGCGTCATCGCTGCCGGCGCCGACTGGATTCATTTCGACGTGATGGACAACCACTACGTCCCCAATCTCACGTTTGGCCCGATGGTCTGCCAGGCGCTCAAGCCCCACGCCAAGACCGCCGACGGAACGCCCGTGCCGGTTGATGTGCACCTGATGGTCCAGCCGGTCGATGCGCTGGCGGCAGCCTTTGCCGAGGCGGGAGCCGACAGCATCAGCTTTCATCCCGACGCGGTGCACCATGTGCACCGCAGCATCCAGGCGATTCGCGCCAGCGGGGCCAAGCCGGGCCTGGTTTTCAACCCGGCAGAGCCGCTCGATGTGCTTGACTGGGTGATCGACGACATCGACGTGATTCTCATCATGAGCGTCAACCCCGGCTTTGGCGGCCAGAGCTTCATCGATTCGGCGCTGCGCAAGATCGAAGACGTGCGCCGCCGCATCGATGCATGCGGCAAGGACATCCGGCTGGAAGTGGACGGCGGCATCAAGGAAAACAACATTCGCCGCGTGGCCGACGCCGGCGCCGATACCTTCGTCGCAGGCAGCGCCATTTTCGGCAAAAGCGACTACAAAGGCGTGATCGACGCGATGCGCGCACGACTGGCACAGGGCTGACCAGTCAGCTGTGGGGGTGGTCAGCCCTGTGCAGGGGCTGCCAGGGCCTGGCCGGGGCAGGTATTGTCGGCATCTTCTCTGACAGACGTGCTGTTTGGGCAGACCTAGCATGGACTTTGCATCAAAGGGCTTGGCATGTGGGGTGTGTTTACGCCGAGCCGCAAAAGGCGAAGTTCCATGACAAACCGCTCCCATCCTTCCTTTTCTCCGCCCCGTACGCCTGGAAGCTCCGTTGTGGTGGAGCATGACAGCCTCCGACGCTATGTCTGTGCGTGTGATCGGGCCAATGGCGCCTGGCACAGAGTGTGTTGCACGGCGGAAGCACTGGATGCTTTTCTCAGTGGCCGCTCCGTCAGCATGGTCGCCGTGGCAAGCGGCCTGCTCGCTCTTAGCGTGTACTGGTAAACAGCAACTTTGACCTTTCCCGTGGCGCTGCGCAACTTCACAGCCAGGCGCGCGAACAGCAGCGGCGGCTTCCAAGGTTTTCTGAATCCACAAATGGGCGAGTTGGAGCCGCCCATTCGTTCGGAAATTTTCGGTGTTGCCCGCCTGGAGCAGCATGGGATAAGTTTGGCGCAAGCGCATTTCGACAGCGGCAGTGCGCTGTCACCGGCGCGCCCCTTTTATCCGCGACTTCAGCAGAACCTGCGGGTATTGCGCCAGTCGCACGCCTACATCGCCGAGCAGGAGCGCACGGGCCACCATGTGAGCCCTGCGGGCGAATGGCTGCTCGACAATTTTCAGATGCTCATGGCGCAGACCGATGAGATCGGCTTGCACTTGCCCAGACGCTACTACGCGAGCCTGCCCGTTCTCAGGGGTGAGCACCTGGCCGGCATGCCCCGCATCTATGGCGTAGCGTGGGCATTTGTGGCGCACACAGACAGCGCCATCGACAGCGATCTGCTGGTCAGCTTTCTGAACGCCTACCAGACGGTGAGCGAACTGACGTTTGGTGAAATCTGGGCGCTTGCGCCTACGCTGCGCGTGCTGCTGGTGGAAAACCTGCGCCGCCTGGCGGAACGGGTGGCGACGGCCATGGCGGCGCGGCAGGCCGCGGATCGGTGGTGCGATGCGCTGCTGGAATCCGGCGCGCCCCGTCCTGAAGCGCTGGAGCAGCGGTTCGATGCCATGGCGCGACGTGGTGTGGGCCGACCCTTTGCACTGCAGGTACATGAAAGGCTGAACACCGACAGCCTTGATTTCGCCACGCCACGGTTGACCCTGCCAGGCGCTGCACTCGATCCGGTGCGCGCAAGCCTGTCCAGGCTGTTGCCCGATCCTTCCTCTGCCCAGGTCGAACAGCATGTGGAAAAGGCCGCCGACAATCTGAGCATGCGCAACGCCATTCTGGCGCTGCATACCCTGGAGGATGCCGACTGGCGAGAAGTGGTGAACCACACCAGCGTGCTGGTGCGTACCCTGCAGGCATCGTCCACGTTCCTGGCGGAGCGCGAAGACACGCAAGACGTCAGCTTGTTTGCCATCCAGCGTCTCGCCCGGCGCAGCCCGCACAGCGAATCCTTCATTGCCAGCCAGTTGCTGGCGCTGATGCCCCCGGAAGGCGTGGCGGGTGCTGGCGCAAAGGGGGCGGCAAGTGCCAGCCAGGCGCCAGGCGAGAGGGACGAAGACCCTGGCGACGCGTTGGCAGCGCCTGGGTACTGGTTGCGCGGACCGGGCCGCAAGGCGCTGTACACGGTCTTGGGCATGCGCACGCAGCGTCTCTGGGCCGCTCGGCAATTGTTGCGACGCAGCATCCTGCCCGCCTATGTGGCCGTGCTCTTGGTGGGAAGTGTGGCCGCGGCGGCGTGGTTGTTGTTGGGGCAGGATTTTTCGTGGCGCTCCACTCCTGGCGCTGTACTGTGGGGCCTGGGCCTGCTGGCCATTTTTCCTGCGGGGGAGGCCGTCCTTGCCGTGGTGCATCGCCTGCTCAGCGAGTCCCTGCCGCCCAGGCGTCTTGCGCGGTACGCATTGTTGTCGGGCATTCCGCCCGAGCACCGCGTGCTCGTGGTGGTGCCGGCGATGCTGACATCGTTCAAGACCGTGCACGAGCTGGCGCTGCAACTGGAACAGCATTACCTTGCCAACAGCGAGGCCTGCGCCCAGTTTGCCCTATTGAGCGACTACGCCGATGCCGATGCCGCCATGCAGCCAGGGGATGCCGCGCTGTTGGCGCAGGCGCAATCGGAGCTTGAGGCGCTGGAGGCGCGGTACCGCCAAATGGACCTGAAGGGCGCGCCGCGCCGTTTTCTGTTGCTGCACCGTGAGCGCAGCTGGGCGCCGACCGAACGCCGCTGGATTGGCTGGGAGCGCAAACGTGGCAAGCTTGAACGCCTGGTTCAGCTGCTTGCAGAAGGTGGCGAATCGCCTTTCGTGGACCTGGGGCCGTTGTCGCAACCAGTGGCTGCCACGCCGTATATCGTGACGCTCGATAGCGACACCGGCCTGCCACCTGGAACCCTGCGGGCCTTGGTGGGCGTGGCTGCGCACCCGCTCAACCACCCACAGGTGGATGGCCAACTGCGGCGGGTCGTTTCGGGGTTTGGCATTTTGCAGCCCCGCCTGACCACCCCCTTGCCTGAACCTGCCACTGCGACGCCGTTCCATTGGCTGTTTTCGGGCCGCTGTGGTATCGACCCCTACAGCGCCGCCACGTCCGAGATCTACCAGGACCTGTTTTCCGAAGGAAGCTTTGTTGGCAAAGGCCTGCTGAACGTGCGTGCCATGCATGCGGTGTTGGGCCAGAGGCTGCCAGAGGGCCAGATTCTCAGCCACGACCTGCTTGAAGGCTCAATCGCGCGCTGCGCCACGGTGAGCGACATCACGCTGATGGAAGACGCGCCGCTGCACGCCGACGTGGCGGCCGCCCGTATTCACCGTTGGACGCGCGGGGACTGGCAGTTGCTGCCGCTCATGCTTCAGTGGCGCCGCTATGCCCTGCTCGGAATTGCCCGCTGGAAACTCATCGACAACCTGCGCCGCTCGCTGGTGGCGCCGGCGTCGGTGGCCTTGCTGGTGCTGGCGCTGGCGGGTGCGCCCCTCTCTCCCTGGGCCACGCTGGCGTGGGTGCTGCTGGCTTTCGGCGCTGGTCCGCTGATCGGTGCGCTGGCTGGCTTGGCCCCTGCTCGCGACAATGTGGCCATTGAATATTTCTACCGGCAAGCCGCAAAAGAGGTGTTGCGCGCCTTTGGCAGCACGCTGTGGAATCTTGTCACGTTGCTGCAGCAGGCCATGCTGTTGCTCCACGCGGCAGCGAGCGCGCTGTGGCGCAGTTTTGTCAGCCACCGAGGCCTGCTGCAATGGACCACGGCGGCGAGCGCGCAGGCAGCTGCCCAGACCCGCTTGACAGGTCTCGTCGTCGCGCACGCCCCCGTTACCCTGGCGTCGGCGCTGATATGGCTGCTGCTGTGGCGGCAGAACACCGCATGGCCGGTGTTCAGTGCGCTGCTCTGTGCCACCTGGGCGGCAACGCCTGTCTGGATCTGGCTGGCCAGCCGCGCCTGGGGCGTCCAGTTCAGGCCGCAGGCTACCCCGCGGGAAAATGCCTATCTGACGGGGATCGCCCGCGACACCTGGGGGTTCTTTGTTCGCCATGTCGGAGAGCCAACGCACCACCTGCCGCCCGATAATGTGCAGACCGTGCCCAGCACCATGGTGGCCGAGAGAACCTCACCCACCAACATTGGTCTGTATCTGGTGGCGGTGGCCTGCGCGCGCTCCTTTGGCTGGATTGATACCGCGCAGATGCTGGCACGCTGTGAGGCCACGCTGGCCACGCTCGACACGCTCCCGCGCTACCAGGGGCATTTCTTCAATTGGTACGACACCCGCACGCTGGACGTGCTCACACCGAGCTACGTGTCGACAGTCGACAGCGGCAACCTGTGTGGCCATCTGCTGGCGCTTTCCGGTGCTTGCGAGGCACTGTGGGTGCATTCGGAGGAAGACGTCCCCGCGCCGCTCGCCGACCGGCTGCAAGCCGTGTCTGCGCGTTGCCGCCAAATGGCGGTGCAGGCGCAGTTTGGGTTTCTGTACCACCCGGGCAAGCGCTTGTTCCACATTGGCTACCGGGTGGCGGACGCAGCGCTCGACAACAGCTTTTACGACCTGCTGGCGTCGGAAGCACGGCTCGCCAGTCTGTGGGCCATCGCCAAGGGCGATGTGCCGGCGGAGCACTGGGGGGCGCTGGGGCGGCCGTACTATGGCGTGGGCAAGCATGCGGCCTTGCGCTCCTGGTCGGGCTCCATGTTCGAGTACCTGATGCCGGCCCTGTTGCTCGATGAGCCGGTGGGCAGTGCGCTCAATACCGCGGCATGGTCGGCGATTTACGAACAACAGCGTTATGCGCAGCGATGTGACGTGCCGTGGGGCATTTCGGAATGCGCGTATGCCGCAGGCGACCACACGTTGGCCTACCAATACGCCCCTCAGGGGGTGCCGCGACTGGCGCTGCGTCGCACGCCTGCCGACGATCTCGTGGTGGCCCCGTATGCAACCGGTTTGGCGGTGATGTTTGACGCGCCCGCCGCCGTGGCCAATTTTCACCGGCTCGAAGCCTTGTACGCCCGCGCTGACGTGGGCTTTATTGAGGCGCTCGACTACAGCCCGGAGCGCCAGAGCGCTACCAGCCGTTTCCAGCCCGTGTCCACTTTCATGGCGCACCACCAGGGCATGACGCTGGTGGGTTTGGCCAATGTGTTGCTCGATTCGGCCCCGCGCCGCTGGACCATGGCAGACCCGCGTCTGCGCGCCGTCTCGGGCCTGTTGCAGGAAGCCATCCCGCGCGAGATTCCGCGCCTCGTCGAGCCGCTGATGCAGCCGCGCCGTGCGCTGCGCGCCACGGCGCGGGTCTCGCCATCGCGGGCCGTGGTGCCTGGAGCCACGGCCATCGAACCCACCTTGTTGCTGTCCAACGGCAAGTACAGCGTGTCCCTGCGCGCCAATGGCGCCGGGTGGAGCCGCTATGGCAGCGCCGATATCTCACGCTGGCGAGAAGATGCCTTGCGCGATGCCTATGGCCACTTTGTCTACCTGCGCCGCGTGGGGGGCACTCAGCAGGGTGAATCGCCCCTGGTGTCGATCACGCAGCATCCGGCGGCGGATCTGCGAGCGGCCTACCGTGCCACCCTGCATGGCGACCATGCCAGTCTGCATGCCGAATGGGCGGATCTGCGCAGCTGCTGCACCGTCCGGGTCAGCCCGGAAGACGATGTGGAGCTGCGGCGCATCGAGCTGTGGAATTTGACGTCGGCGCCCATCGAGCTGGAGCTGTTCTCGGCGTTCGAGGTGTCGCTGATGGAAGCCCGCGCCGACGAGGCGCATCCGGCGTTCGCCAACCTGTTCGTGAAAGCCGAGTGGGTGAACGCCGATCAGGCGCTGTACTTTGACCGGCACCCCCATACCAGCGACGAGCAGCCCTTGTATGCGGTGCATTTTCTCGCGCACAGCGAGGGCGAGCCGCTGGCGCTTCGGGTGCAGACCGACCGCGCAGCGTGGCTCGGTCGCAACCGTGACGCTGCCGCTCCACTGGCACAGTGCGATGCGCCTCCTGCCGGGAAGACCACCTTGCCAACGGGCCTGGATCCCGTGGCGGTTCTGTCGCTGCGCCTCGTGGTGCCAGCGCAGTCGCACAGACAGTTCACGCTGGCTACGGCCGCAGCCAACCACCGCGATGCGCTTGAGACGCTCGTCGACCGGTACCGCCAGCCAGCCGTGGTGGAGCGCGCTGTGCTGATGTCTGCCACTTTGGCCGCAGTGCGCATGCGCGATATGGGCATCGTGCGCGAAGACCGCGCGGCTATTCAGACGCTTTCCACCCTGATCGCCATGCTGCACGCCCGGCCCGGCCCGCGGGCCCTGCCCACCGGTGGAAAGTATCTGGGCGACCGGCGCACGCTGTGGCGCTTCGGCATCTCGGGCGATCGCCCCATGCTGTTGGTGGAAATCAGCGCAGGGCACGGGGTGCGGCTGGTGCGCTCGATGGTGCAGGCGCTGCGGCTGTGGTCCTGGGGGGGGCTGCCATGTGACCTGGTGGTGGTCAACGCTGAACCACCGTCCTACCAGATGCCGCTGCAGCTCGCCCTTCAGGAACTGCAGGAAGTCCACAAGGCGCAGAGCACGGATGTGGACCCGGCGCGGGCCTGCGGGATGCACCTGTTGCGCCTGCCCGAACTCTCCGACCAAGAACTCACGACGCTGCGCATGCTGGCGCGGGTACGCTTGTCGGCCGACGGGCGGCCGCTGCCGCAGCAAGTGCACGACCTGGCGCAGTGGCACGACGCTGCGCTGGATGCACGCATCGACCAGAACCCTGCGTCGCCGAATCCGCCACTCGCCGGCAACCCAGGCGGTGCGCCGACAGGCGAATTCGACGCGCAGAGCGGAGCGTTCCGCTTTGACATCACAGCGCAACAGCAGCTCTCGCGCCCGTGGATCAATGTGCTGGCCAACCCGGATTTCGGCACGCAGGTGTCGGAAGCCGGCGCCGGCTACAGCTGGGCCGGCAACAGCCAGCAGCACAAGCTCACGGTCTGGTCCAACGATCCCGTCTCCGACCCCGGCGGCGAGACCTTCTGGCTGCAGAACGTGCGCACCAAGGCGCTGTTTGGCGTGGGCAAAGGGTTCGAAGGCGTGCGCAAGATCGAGCACGGCCAGGGGCTCACCGTGATTGAGCAGCGCCATGGCGATCTGGCGGTGCGCACGAGCTGGTGCGTGGACCCGCAGCGCCCGTTCAAACAAGTGCGCCTGGCCATCACCAACCTCGGGAGTGAGACGCTGCGCCTGCGTGCTGTCGGTCTGATCGAGTGGGTGATGGGCAGCCAGCGCCTGGACCGCCAGAGCGTTGCCACCGCGTGCGATGGCGGCGAGATGGCTGCTGCGCCCAGCGCACCGGTGCCGGTGCTGCTTGCCATCCAGCGCGACGCCCAATCGGGCTACGGTGGCAGCACGGCGTTCTTTGCCGTTTGCACGCCGCAGGCGCAGCCTGCGCCTATCGACTGGACCTGCGACCGGCGCGAGTTTTTTGACGCGCGCGGCCACCGTGTCGTGCCCGATCACCTGGCCGAGCAGGCAGGTCTGGGGCTGGACCCTTGTGCTGCGCTGTCGTGCCCGCTGGAGGTGCCGGCCGGATCTGGCCGGGATTGCGTCTTTCTGCTGGGCCATGGTGCAAGCCACGAGGAGGCGCTTGCGCTCGCTCGGGTGTGTCTGGATGAAAGCGCGGCGCAAGACGCCTCGCGCCGGGAAACGGCGGCGCATGCGCAGTGGGCGCAACTGCTGGCGCCCGTGCAGGTGCAAACGCCCGACCCCTTGTTCGATGCGCTGGTCAACCACTGGCTGCTGTACCAGGCGGTGGGTTGCCGCATGTGGGGGCGTGCGGGGTTTTACCAGGCGGGCGGCGCTTTCGGTTTTCGCGACCAACTTCAGGACGCCATGGCCCTGGCCATCGTCGCGCCGGACTTGCTGCGCCAGCAGCTCCTGCTGTCGGCCTCGCGCCAGTTCGAGGAAGGCGACGTGCAGCACTGGTGGCACCCGCCCACGGGCGCCGGGGTGCGCACCCACTGCTCCGACGATCTGCTGTGGCTGCCCGAAGCCGTGGCGCGCTACGTTCAAGTGACGGGCGATGTGGCCGTGCTTGACGAAGCGGTGGCATTTCTGGACGGGCCGGCCATACCCGAAGGCGGGCACGACGCCTACTTCGTGCCGACCGTGAGCAGCGCGTCGGCCAGCCTCTATGAGCACTGCGCCCGGGCCTTGGACAGCAGCCTCAAGGTCGGCGTGCACGGCCTTCCCCTGATCGGCTCCGGCGACTGGAACGACGGCATGAACCTTGTCGGCGACAAGGGGCGCGGCGAATCGGTCTGGCTGGCCTGGTTCCTGTGCGCCGTGACCGATGCGTTCCTGCCCCTGGCCGAGGCACGCGCCGACCATGAACGCGTTGACCGCTGGCGCCAGGCCGCGCAAGGCTGGCGCACGGCGTTGGCCGGACCGGCCTGGGACGGCGCGTGGTTCAAACGCGCCTTCTTCGACGACGGCACGCCGCTGGGCACGCGCGACGCGGCCGAGTGCCGCATCGACCTGATTGCACAGGTCTGGAGCGTGCTGTCCGGGGCGGCAACGCCCGAGCGCCAACACCTGGCCATGGCTGCGGTCGCTGAGCTGTTGGTAGACGAGAACGCTGGCCTCAACCGCCTGCTCACGCCGCCGCTGCAGCACATGGAGCCAAGCGCCGGCTACATCCAGGCCTATCCGCCCGGTGTGCGGGAGAACGGCGGCCAGTATTCGCACGCCGGCGTCTGGAAGCTGATGGCCCAGGCGCGGCTGGGCGATGGCGATGGCGCTTACCGCACCTTCACCCAGCTGAGCCCGGCGCACCGCAACGCCGATCCAGAGCAAAAGGCGGCCTACGCGCTCGAACCCTATGCCATGGCGGGCGATGTCTACACCGAGGCGCCGTATGTGGGGCGCGGCGGGTGGAGCTGGTACACCGGGTCAGCGGCCTGGATGCACCGTGCGGCGGTCGAATCCATTCTGGGCCTTGAAGTGCAGGCAGAGCGCGTGCGCCTGCGGCCCTGCCTTCCTGGCCATTGGCCGCAGATTCACCTCCAATTGGTCCGCGGCGGCGCCACGCACCACTTCACGGTGTGCTTCGAAGATGTGCACGGTGCGCTCTCTGAAGCCCGACAGAAGGGCGTGCAGATGCTGGGGGTAGGGGAGTGGGCTGTGTTGCCGACTGGTGACGAAGGTGGCCGCTACTTGGTGGTCGTCTCGCGCAATGCGGCACCGAAACAGGTTGCCTCGGTGCCTACGGTGTAGGGCATGTACCGGGGCAGGTGGTATCGGCATCTGCCCGTGGTCTTGCGCGCAGGGCAATGCCGGCGTTAGGGCCATGCTGAACAAGTCCCTCACGCGCCGCGCATCCGTGCTTCGGGCGGTCTGCGGCGTTGCAAATCCTCGCCATAGCTGCGGCTATGGCTGCGGTTTGCGCCTTGCATCCCATCCCAATGCACGGCGCGCGTCATCGCGCTGACTTATTCAGCATCGCCTTAGGCCGGACAGAGACATACAAAAAGGTAGGTCGCTGTGCACGCCTACCTTGCGGTTTGAAAGCGGAGCCCGTTTTCGCAGGGCCCGATCTGCTTGCCTAGGGCTACTTGGGTTCCACGACCGTCGTGGTGGTGGTCACGCTCTCGCGCAGCAAACCGCCCTCCTTCACCGAGCCGCTGACCTTGCTTGCATCCTGCACACGGGCCACGCAAGCGGCTTGGTCCTCGTGGTTCTTGAACACGTCGCAGCGTTGCAAGGCGTTGTCGGCCAGGCGCGTGGCATCGTCGCTGGTCAGATTGCCGCGGCGCGAAGCCTGCAAGGCAGCGCCGGCTTCCCGGAGGCAGGTATCGCGTGCCTCCCAGGTGTTGCCGCTCAGGCAGGCCTGGCGGTCCTGCTCGTAGCGTTGGTGTGCCGCGTCGCTGGGTGCGGCGGCCTGCGCTGTGCCGACCAGCAGCAGTAGCGTCAGGGGCGCAAGCGACAAGGTGTATCGAATGGGGTGCATGGCAATTCCTTTGTGGTGCAGTGCTCTGCCGGAAGGCAGGGCATGGCCAGCAGCATGGCCTGCCCATGGGGGGGCTGTCTGTCAGACGTTGATGACAGCGCACGTCCCCTAAACTCGCACACTTTCTCGCTTGGAGGGGCAGCATGGCCATATTGGGGGTGTCGGGGTACAGGTTCGATGTGGACGCCGCGATGGTCGATCTGGATGGCACGATGGTGGACACGCTGGGCGATTTCGCCGAGGCACTGGGCCGCATGCTCGCAGAGCTCGATTTGCCAGCGATTGGCGCCGGGTTGATCGGAAAAATGGTCGGCAAGGGCTCCGAGCATTTGCTCAAATCCGTGCTAAATCACGTGCTCCGGCAGAATGGCCAAGCGATTGATGCTACTGAAATAGAAGCGCTCTACACCCGCGCCTGGCCCGCTTACCAGCGGCACTACCATGCCATCAACGGCCAGTACGCACAGGTCTATCCAGGGGTGCGCGAGGGCCTGGAGTCGCTCGCCGGTGCCGGCCTGCGCCTGGCCTGCGTCACCAACAAGCCCACGGCGTTCGCCGAGGCGCTGCTCGTCGGCATGGGCCTGCGTGCCTTGTTTATTCAGGTATCGGGTGGCGATGCCTTCGAGGCGAAGAAGCCCGATCCCCTGCCGCTGCTGCGCACCTGCGACGCCCTGGGCGTGCAGCCGGCGCGCACCTTGATGATTGGCGACTCGGCCAACGACGCCCAAGCGGCACGCGCTGCAGGCTGTCCGGTACTGCTGGTGACCTACGGCTACAACCATGGCCGTCCAGCGCGCGAGGTGGACGCCGACGCCTGGGTGGATTCGCTTGCAGCGCTCGCCCATGGCGCTTGAAGCGACAGGCCTCAAGTTTGCTGGCTCGGTGCGGCGAAACAGGCGGCTCAGTCCTTGCCGAGCAGGGCGTCCTTGAGCTTCCAGTCGGCCGGCTTGTTGCCCAGCCAGATACCGAGCAAGGCGTTGAAGAAGGCGGGTTCCTTGAACGGTTCGCCCTGGACCACGCCCTTGACCGTGATGATGGTGCCCTTGCCTGGCACCCAATCGATCATGAAGCTGTCGCCTGCCTCAAGCTTTTTGTGGTCAGAGAAAATCTGGCTCATGCGCAGCACGCCAGGGATGAGCTTGGAGAATGAGGCGCGGTCCATGTTGTCTTCCATGCCGCGGGAGAACAGCTTGCCTAGTTCCGTCGAATCGATTTCGCGCAGCATGGTGATGGACAGGCGCTTGGGCCCTGCCAAGGCAAACACTTCCGCCGGTGTCGAGGCCTTCTTTTCCAGGTACAAGCCTGCGGTATAGACCTTGAAAATGGCTTTGTAGCGAATGCCTGCACCATTGAGTTGCAGCGCGGAATCCTGCAGCTTCATGCTGTCCGCGTATTTCACATCCGCCAGAGTGACGGGAGCCGCATAAGTGCCTGCAGCCAGCAGGGCGCTGAGAAGACAGGTGAGGGCGGTACGGGAAAACCGTGGCATAGCGACTCCTAAAAAAAGAACGTTCGTACTATTTTATTGAGTGTTGCAAATTGTTCTGGCTTGCGCAACAGGGTTTTCGCTTAACAGCCGGGTTCCGTTTTGAGGCCATCCAACGCACCGTGCACGCGCGGTTTGCTACACTTTGCCGGATGTTCATTCACCGCGCATTCATCGCAGGTCGCAGCGACCGGGGAGCCTGGCCCTGGCGGGCTCGCACTGCACCGCGTTGTTAGAGCGTCCGGCCTGCTGCCTGGCGCCCGCCCCGGGGGCCTCCAGGCCCCCTACGATGAACCCCGGCGCGCCAGCCTGCTGGCCCGCCTGCCGCCTTGGCAGGACACCTCCGTGATCACTGAACTTGAATTCCACAGCCTCGCTCGCGAAGGCTACAACCGCATTCCCCTCATGATCGAGGCGTTTGCGGATCTCGAAACCCCGCTCTCCCTTTACCTCAAGCTGGCGCATGCCCAAGGCAATGGCGCGTACAGCTTCCTGCTCGAATCGGTGGTCGGCGGCGAGCGCTTTGGCCGCTACAGCTTCATTGGCCTGCCGGCGCGCACGCTCTTGCGCTCGCGCGGCTTCGGTGCCGACGCGGTGACCGAAGTGGTGACCGACGGCCAGGTGGTCGAAAGCGCGCCCGGCAACCCGCTCGATTTCGTCGAGGCCTACCAGAAGCGCTTCAAGGTGGCGCTGCGGCCGGGCCTGCCCCGGTTCTGCGGGGGCCTCGCGGGCTACTTTGGCTACGACGTGGTGCGCCACATCGAGAAAAAGCTGGAGCACAGCTGCCCGCCCGACACCCTGGGCATGCCCGACATCCTGCTGCTGCAGTGTGAAGAGCTGGCGGTTATCGACAACCTGTCGGGCAAGCTCTACCTCATCGTTTACGCCGATCCGGCGCGCCCTGAGGCCTACAGCGGCGCCAAGAAGCGTTTGCGCAGTTTGCGCGAGCAATTGCGCTATTCGGTCAGCGCGCCGCAGGTGCAGGCCAGCCAGGGCCACCCGGCGCAGCGCGATTTCGCCAAGGCGGACTACCTGGCGGCTGTGGAGCGCGCCAAAGAGCTGATTGCCGGCGGCGACTTCATGCAGGTGCAGGTGGGCCAGCGCATCCACAAGCGCTTCGATGCCAGTCCGCTGTCGCTCTACCGGGCGCTGCGCTCGCTCAACCCCAGCCCCTACATGTACTACTACCACTTTGGCGACAGCCACGTGGTGGGGGCCAGCCCGGAGATTCTGGTGCGCCAGGAGAAAACCGATCTCGGCGAGAAGGTGACGATCCGCCCGCTGGCCGGTACGCGCCCGCGCGCCGCCACGCCCGAACTGGACAAGCGCACCGAGCAGGAGCTGATCAACGACCCCAAGGAGCGCGCCGAGCACGTCATGCTGATCGACCTGGCGCGCAACGACATCGGCCGCATCGCCCAGACCGGCACCGTGAAAGTGACTGAGGCCTTTGCGGTGGAGCGCTACAGCCACGTCATGCACATCGTGAGCAACGTCGAAGGCATTCTGAAGCCCGGCATGAGCAACATGGACGTGCTGCGCGCCACCTTCCCGGCCGGCACGCTGACCGGCGCGCCCAAGGTGCACGCCATGGAGCTCATCGACCAGTTGGAACCCACCAAACGCGGCCTGTATGGCGGCGCCTGCGGGTATCTGAGCTACGCGGGCGATATGGACGTGGCGATCGCGATTCGCACCGCCATCGTCAAGGACGGCGAGCTGTACGTGCAGGCCGCGGCCGGCGTGGTGGCCGATTCGGTGCCCGAGCTCGAATGGCGCGAGACCGAACACAAGGCGCGCGCCATCCTGCGCGCCGCAGAACTGGTCGAGGAGGGCCTGGAATGACACGCGCGATCGAAAAAGTGAAGCCCTGCCAGGACATGCAGGACGTGCGCCGCGCCATCAATGCGCTCGACGACGTGCTGGTGCCGCTGCTGGTCGAGCGCGTCGGCTACATGACGCAGGCCGCGCGCATCAAGCAGCGCGCCAGCCAGGTGCGGGACGAGGCGCGCATCGAAGACATCGTGCAGCGCGTGCGCCGCGGGGCCTCGAAGGAAGGCGGCGACAGCGACGTCATCGAGCAGATCTACCGCAGCCTGATGGAGGCCTGCATCGCCTTCGAGGAACGCGAATTCGCGCGGCTGCGCAGCCACGCTGCCCAGGGAGAAAGCGCATGAAGCTCTTGATGATCGACAACTACGACAGCTTCACCTGGAACATCGTCCAGTACTTCGGCGAACTGGGCGCCGACGTGGAAGTGGTGCGCAACGACGAAGTCACGTTGGCCGATCTGGATGCGCGCCTTGCGTCCGGCGCCATGGACCGGCTGGTGGTCTCGCCCGGCCCCTGCTCGCCGCAGGAGGCCGGTATCTCGGTGCCGGCCATTGCGCACTTTGCCGGTCGGCTGCCGATCCTCGGCGTGTGCCTGGGCCACCAGGCCATCGGCGCGGCGTTCGGGGGCCGCATCGTGCGCGCGCAGCAGCTCATGCACGGCAAGACCAGCGTCATCACCACCACGCAGACGGGGGTGTTTGCCGGGCTGCCGCGCCAGTTCACGGTCAACCGCTACCACTCGCTGTCCATCGAGCGCGCGAGCTGCCCCGAGGTGCTGGAGATCACCGCCTGGACGGAGGATGGCGAAATCATGGGCGTGCGCCACAAGCAGCTCCCCATCGAGGGTGTGCAGTTCCACCCCGAGAGCATCCTCTCCGAGCACGGGCATGCGCTGCTGCGCAACTTCCTGCTCCAAGGGGCTGATGAACTCCCGAAATCATAGCTGGAAGCGCTTTCTGCATAAGCGCTAGAGGCCAAAAACACCAAAACTTTTGGATCGACCCTTATGGCTGCTCACCAATGGTTGCTGTTTGTCGCCGCAGGCCTGCTGCTCAACCTCACGCCGGGGCCTGACGTGTTCTTCATCATCGCCCACGCCGCGCGCCGTGGCGCCCGCGCCGGCGTGGTGGCGGCGCTCGGTATTTCGGCAGGCTGCTGCGTGCATGTGGCGGCGGCGGCCGTCGGGGTCAGCGCGCTGGTCGCCGCGTCGGCCACGGCGTTTGGCGTGCTCAAGCTGGTCGGGGCGCTGTACCTGGTGGTGATCGGTGCGCGCATGCTGCGCGCCGCCCTGCGCGGCGAGCGCACCGCTCCGGGGGCGAGCGCCGCCGCCGCGCCGGATGTGGACCTGTCCACGGTGTTTCGCCGCGGCTTTCTCACCAATGTGCTCAACCCCAAGGTGGCGCTCTTCTTCCTGGCCTTCGTGCCGCAGTTCATTGCCCCGGGCAGCGCACACGCCAGCGCCATGTTCCTGGCGCTGGGCCTTTTGTTTACCTTTAACAGCACGCTCGTCAACAGCGGCTGGGCCCTGGCCACCGCGTGGGCCGCGCGGCGCGCGGGTGCCTTGCAGCGCGGTATGCGCTGGCTGGACGGCGTGGCCGGCACGCTGTTCATCGGTTTCGGGGTGCGGCTGGCGCTGAGCGACATGCCCGCCGCCGCATGATGCGCGGGCACGGCCACGCGTTGTGGAAGCATTTTCTGGAGCCGACATGAGCAGCACGACCACCACCCATTCCACGCAACAGGTCGACCTGCGCAGCGACACCGTCACGCAGCCCACGGCCGCCATGCGCGCCGCCATGGTGGCCGCGCCGGTCGGGGACGACGTGTTTGGTGACGACCCTTCCCTCAATGCCTTGCAGGAGCGCATCGCCGCCATTACCGGCAAAGAGGCCGCGCTGTTCATGCCCAGCGGCACGCAGAGCAACCTTTGCGGCATCCTGGCGCATTGCCAGCGCGGCGACGAGTACATCGTGGGCCAGAACGCGCACACCTACCGCTATGAAGGCGGGGGTGCGGCCGTGTTGGGCAGTGTGCAGCCGCAGCCCCTGGTGCAGGACGCGCAGGGCCGCATGCTGCTGGCCGACATTGCCGCCGCCATCAAGCCCGACGACCCGCATTTCGCACGCACCCGCTTGCTGTGCCTGGAGAACACCTGGAACGGCCACGCCCTGCCCGATGACTACCTGCGCGGCGCCACCGAGCTTGCCCGCGCGCACGGCCTTGCCACCCATCTGGATGGTGCACGCGTATTCAACGCCGCCGTGGCAACCGCCGCGCCCGGCCAGAGCGCCCTTGCGCGGGTCGGCGAGATCGCGGGCCATTTCGACAGCCTTTCGGTCTGCTTCAGCAAGGGCCTGGGCGCCCCCGTCGGGTCGGCGCTGTGCGGCTCGCGCGAGCTCATCGCGCGGGCGCGGCGGATTCGGAAAATGGCCGGTGGCGGCATGCGCCAGGCCGGCTTCTTGGCCGCTGCGGCGCAGCATGCGCTGGAGCACCATGTGGACCGGCTGGCGCAAGACCACGCCCTGGCGCAGCAACTGGCGGGCGGCCTGCAGGGCATAGCCGGCCTCAAGGTGCGCTCGGCCAGCACCAACATCGTGTTTGTCGATGTGGCGGACGGCCGTGGCCCGGCCTTGCTCGACTGGCTGCAGCAGCGCGGCGTGCTCGCCACCGGCCTGATCGGCCTGCGCTTTGTCACGCACCTCGATGTCGATGCCGCCGGCGTGGAATACGCGCTCGATTGCATGCGGCAGTTCTTCGCCCATTCGCCCGACCGTGCTGCCGTGCCCGCCGCCAGCGGCACGGCGGTGTACTGACCCCTTCCTACAGAAAGGAACGCCCCCATGTCCATCACCCCGCAGGAAGCGCTGCAGCGCACCGTTGAACACCGCGAAATCTTCCACGACGAAATGCTGCACCTGATGCGCATGGTCATGCGGGGCGAGCTCTCGCCCGTCATGACGGCGGCCATCATCACCGGCCTGCGCGTCAAGAAGGAAACCATTGGCGAGATCACCGCCGCCGCGCAGGTGATGCGCGAGTTCTCAACCAAGGTGCCGGTGGCGGACACCACGCACCTGGTGGACATCGTGGGCACGGGCGGCGACGGCGCGGCCAGCTTCAATATTTCCACCTGCGCCATGTTTGTCGCCGCCGCCGCCGGTGCGCGCACCGCCAAGCACGGCGGGCGCAGCGTGTCGAGCAAGTCCGGCAGCGCCGACGTGATGGAGCAGCTCGGCGTGCGCATCGACCTGCCGCCCGCGGCCATCGCGCGCAGCATTGCCGAGGTCGGCATCGGCTTCATGTTCGCGCCCAACCACCACCCGGCCATGAAAAACGTCGCCCCGGTGCGGCGTGAGCTGGGCGTGCGCACCATCTTCAACATCCTCGGGCCGCTGACCAACCCGGCGGGCGCGCCCAACATCCTGATGGGTGTGTTTCACCCGGATTTGGTCGGTATCCAGGTGCGCGCGCTGCAGCGCCTGGGCGCCGAGCACGCGCTAGTGGTCTATGGTCGCGACGGCATGGACGAAATCAGCCTGGGCGCGGCCACGCTGGTCGGTGAGCTGAAAGACGGCCAGGTGCGGGAATACGAAATCCACCCGGAGGACTTTGGCCTGGCGATGGCCAGCAACCGGGCATTCCGCGTGGAGACGCCCGAGCAATCGCGCGACATGCTGCTCGCCGTGCTGGGCGGCGCAGAAGGCCCGGCGGCCGACATCGTCTGTCTGAACGCCGGCGCTGCGCTGTATGCGGCCGGTGTTGCCGAATCCATTGCCGACGGACTGGCGCGTGCGCGCGAGGCGCTGGCGAGCGGTGCGGCGAAGCAGCGCCTGGACCAGCTCGTCACCTTCACCCACGCCCAAGCCCCCACACTTTGAACATGTCCGATATCCTGCAAAAAATCGTCGCCACCAAGCACGAAGAAGTCGCACAAGCCAAGCAGCGCACGCCCCTGGCCACCATCCGCCAGGACGCCGAGAGCCGCGTGCTGACGCGCGATTTCGAGGCCGCGCTGCGCGCCAAAATCACGCGCGGGCAGGCGGCGGTGATTGCCGAGGTGAAAAAGGCCAGCCCCAGCAAGGGCGTGCTGCGCGCCGATTTCGAGCCCGCCGATATTGCCCAGAGCTATTCAGAGGGTGATGGACAGGTCAGCGCCGCCTGCCTCTCGGTGCTGACCGACCGGCAGTATTTCCAGGGCCGCATCGACTACCTGAAGCAGGCGCGCGCGAGCTGCATGCTGCCGGTGCTGCGCAAGGACTTCATGGTCGACGAATGGCAAATCTACGAGTCGCGCGCCATCGGCGCCGATGCGGTGCTGCTGATCGCCGCCTGCCTTGACGATGTGCAGATGCGCGACTTTGAAGCCATTGCCCGCGCGCTTGACATGGCGGTGCTGGTCGAGGTGCACGACGCTGCCGAGATGGAGCGAGCGCTGCGCCTGCAAACCCCGCTCATTGGCGTGAACAACCGCAACTTGAAGACCTTCGAAGTCAATCTGCAGACCACGCTGGATCTGCAAAAGCAGGTGCCGGCCGGGCGCTTGCTGGTGACCGAATCGGGCGTGGCCACGCGCGCCGATGTGCAGAAGCTGCGCGCCGCTGGCGTGCAGGCGTTTTTGGTGGGCGAAGCTTTCATGCGGGCCGAGGAGCCAGGGCTGGCGCTGGCAGAGCTGTTTGCGTGATGCATCCTTCAACGGGTATGAGCCGTCTTTACTATTGAACCAATAGCTGCTTGCGCAGATGGGATAAGCGCTGGAGGCCTTTTTGATATGAAATCCAACGCCCCCCCTCCCGATCAGCTCCAGACGGCCGACCCGCGCGACTGGCCGGTGGCGCCAGGCTGGCAACCGCTGGTCGATGGCTTCTTTGCCTCGCCCGCTGGCGTGCAGTTGCTGGCCTTTCTGCGCGAGCGCCTGGCGGCTGGCGCCAGCATCTTCCCGCCGCAGCCGCTGCGCGCGCTCGAGCTCACGCCGCCTGAGAAAGTGCGCGTCGTCATCCTGGGCCAGGACCCCTACCATGGCCGGGGGCAGGCGCATGGCCTGGCGTTTTCCGTCGCGCCGGGCGTGGCGCTGCCGCCCTCGCTGCGCAACATCTTCAAGGAAATCGAGCGCGATCTGGGCCAGCCGCCGCCCGCGTTTCCGGTGCCCGGCGGCAGCCTGGTGGCCTGGGCCGAGCGCGGCGCCCTGCTGCTCAACACCACCCTCACCGTCGAAGAAGGCCGACCCGGCAGCCACGCCCGGCGCGGCTGGGAGCTGCTGACCGATGCGCTGATCGCCCGCGTTGCCGCGCAGGCGCAGCCGGTGGTCTTCATGCTCTGGGGCGCGCACGCGCAATCCAAGCGCGCACTCATCACCGCCCCGCAGCACCTGGTGCTGTGTGCCAACCATCCGTCGCCCCTGTCGGCCCTGCGCCCGCCCGTGCCCTTCATCGGCTGCGGGCACTTCGGCAAGGCGCGGGCGTTTCGCCTGGCGCATGGGGGCTGAAGGCACCGCGAGTCCGTAGGATCTCAGCCCGCGGGGCAGTCTGGAAACCGTTGTTTCAGATCGGCTGCGGACATGGTTTCGGCCAGATCCATGTTGCGCACGATAGGGATGTACTCGCCCGGCTCGGTAAAGCGGATCAGGGTGGTCACGGTCCGGTTGTGAGCGCCCTTTTGTTGGCAGCCAGCCAGTTCCAGCCCCAGGCCCAGCGCGCGTTGCCCGCCATCCGTTCCTTTCCAGCCCAGTGCCCTCGCACGCAGGGCCTGCAGCCGGGGCAGGGCGGCGGGGTCGACGCGCCAGATCTGCGTTGAGGTCTGGGGGCTGTCGTACTCTGCCAGCAGGCTGCGTTCGGCCGTGCTGCGCAGCTCCTGCAGGGGGAGTTTTTCCTCCAGTTGCTCGGTCACGGTGCTGCCGTTGGGCTGGCGCAGCTTGCGCGACACGCTCACGGTCAGCACCAGGCCCTGGCCATGGAGTTGCAAGCCGGGCCGGTGCACCACCGCGGCGCGCAGCGCTGCGGGGTCCAGCGTCTCCAGGTTGAGCTTGCGCAGTTTCCACAGCGAGGTTACGGGTACGCTGCCACAGGCGGCCAGCATGGCCGACGCCATGGCAAGCGCTGGCAAGACACGCCAGAGGGCGCGCAGCGCAGAGGCCGTCTGCCGCGCGGGCGGACGCTCGACGCGATCGGGTGGGGTGGGCAGGTCCAAGGCCATTGTTCGATGGTATTTCTGTAAAACAGAATATTATTATTGTTTTACAGAAATTTCATCAGGTGCACACCATGTTTCCTTCCATGGCCTCTCAAGGTTCGCCGGTGCAGGAGCCCTCGTTTCGGCGCCTCGCCTGGGGTTTGCTGGTTGCCAGTTGGGTGTGTGCGCTGGTGTCGTTCGGGATTTCGCTGGCGCGCTGGGCGGCGATTGGGCAGGAGGGCGGCTGGGCTGGCTGGATGCCTCTGACCGTGGTGCCTGCACAGGCCTTGCTGGCCGGCCTGACGCCGCCACAGTCCATGGACCTGCCGTGGCGCTGGGTGGGGGTGGGGCTCGAGTGCATCCCCGCACTGGCCATGTTCTATGCCGTGTGGTGCGTGCACCGCATTTGCCGTGCCTTTCTGGCGGGAGAGGTGTTCGGGCCCGTGGTGGTGCGCGGATTTCGTGGTGTCGGCTGGGGTTTTCTGGCGATGTTTGTGACCTCGCTGCTCTACCAGATGGGGGTGACGGCGCTGCTGTCGTGGCTCGCGTCCGGGCAGAACGGCGGGCTGATTGTGCTGGGCCTGGGTTCGTTTGAAATGAGCATGCTGGTGGTGGGGCTCATGATGCTGCTGCTGGCCCATGTGCTGGCCGAGGGCTGCCGCCTGCAGGCCGAAGCCAACGCGTTCGTGTAATTCATCCAGGACACCCACCCATGGCGATAGTTGTCACGCTGGATGAGATGCTTGTGCGCCGCAAGGTCAAGTCGCGAGATCTCGCGGCCCATGTGGGCATCACCGAGGCCAATTTGTCCCTGCTCAAGAGCGGCAAGGTCAAGGGCGTGCGATTTGAGACCCTGTCCGCCATCTGCAGCTATTTGCAGTGCCAGCCAGGGGATCTGCTGACCTGGATTCCCGATGAAGGGGCGGCGCCACCGGCTGGTCTGGCGAGTGGTTCCCCGCAGCAGTAAACAGGCGTGCGCTGCCCCGGCACGCCAGCGCCTGGTCTGGGCGGTGGCTGGGTCACTGATGCTGCATGGCGTCGGGCTGGCGGTGCTGTGGCGGACGCTGGTGCCCCAGTCCGTCCTGCCGACTGAATCGCAGATGCAGCCCCCGGCCATGCAGTGGGTGGCGCTGGTACCCACGCCTGTGCCCGCACCGGCTGCCGGGGTTGTGCCGGGCGAAACTGGCGAAGCGGCCGGGGCGCGCTCCGCAGCGCCGAGGGCCATGAGGCGTGCCACGGTGGCCATCGTCCGGCCGCTGCCAAGGGGGCGCGTGCGCCAGTCCACCGCAAGCCCTGAGAGGGAGACGCCAGTGGTCGCCGCCGCCGCTGCGTCAGCGCCAGCGCCAAGCCTGCCCGCTTCTGCTGCGCAACCGCAGGCCGTTCTTCGGCCAGACGTAGTGGCGCACGCGCTGGCGCGGGAGAGGGCCTGGCAGCGCCGGCAAGGGCTGGGCCATGCGCCACAGACCTGGGCAGGGGAAGTGCCCGCCACCATGGGCGCGGAGGCCGTGGTGCGCGACCTGCGTGGCCCTGGGGGCTCGCGCACCGCGAAGGTGTCGGGGCCGTGGGGCGACTATTGCGTGGAGCTGCCCTCCGCCGACCAGCCGCCGACCATGGGCGCGGCGCCCCGCATGGTTCCTGCGCGCACCTGTCGTTGATGCCACCAGCCCGCCGGGAAGGCACAAGCGATCGCGTGGAACGCGATCCCAGCATGCCATGGCCGTGCGCGGCTGGCCGTTGCCAAAGGGCTTCAATTTCGTGAGGTGGAATCAATAAATAACGCCGAGCCGGCAGAGCTGCGCCCGCCAACACGCTCTAAGATTTCACAGTTTTTTCACCACACAGAGGGACACCGCATGGCACAGCAGTTTCTGGAAATGCCCGACAGCCAGGGCTACTTTGGCGAATATGGGGGGCAGATCCTCCCGCCCGAGCTCAAGGCCGTGATGGACGGCATCAACGTCGCCTACGAAGAGGTCCGCAAGACGGCGGCGTTCCAGGACGAGCTGACCGACCTGTACGCGCACTACGTCGGCCGCCCGAGTCCGATTTTTTATGCCAGGCGCCTGTCCGATCGCCAGGGTGGCGCGCACATCCACTTGAAGCGCGAAGACCTGAACCACACTGGCGCGCACAAGATCAACCATTGCCTGGGCGAAGCGCTGCTGGCCAAGTACATGGGCAAGACCAAGGTGCTGGCCGAAACGGGCGCGGGCCAGCACGGCGTGGCGCTGGCGTCGGCCTGCGCGCTGGTGGGCATCGATTGCGAAATCCACATGGGCGCGATCGACATTGCCAAGGAGCACCCCAACGTCACCAAGATGAAAATTCTGGGCGCCAAGCTGGTGCCCGTCACGCGCGGTACGCGCACGCTCAAGGACGCGGTGGACAGTGCGTTTGAAGAGTACATGTTGGACCCGGTGCATTTCTTTTACGCCATCGGTTCGGTGGTGGGGCCACACCCGTTCCCGAAGATGGTGCGCGACTTCCAGAGCATCGTCGGGCGCGAGGCGCGCGCGCAGTTCCTGGCAGAGCACCAGCGCCTGCCCGACGTGGTGACGGCTTGCGTGGGCGGCGGCTCGAACGCGATGGGCATCTTCACGGAATTCCTGCCCGATGCCGATGTGCAGCTTGTCGGCGTGGAACCCGCCGGACGTGGCCTGGATACCCCCGACCACGCCGCCACCATGACGCTGGGCACCAAAGGCGCCATCCACGGTTTCATTTGCTACAACCTGCAGGACGAGCGCGGCGAGCCGCTGCCGGTGTATTCGATTGCCTCGGGCCTGGACTACCCTGGCGTCGGCCCGCAGCACTGCTACCTCAAGGACGTGGGCCGTGTGCAGTATGAGGCGGTGACGGACGACGAGTGCCTGGACGCCTTCATGGCGCTCTCGCGCACCGAGGGCATCATCCCCGCGCTTGAAAGCGCCCACGCGCTGGCCTATGCGATGAAGCTGGCGAAAACCCTGTCGCCCGAGCAGAACATTCTGGTCAACCTCTCGGGCCGGGGCGACAAGGACGCCGATTTCGTCGCCCAGCACCTGGGGCTATAAATTTAAGGTGAAATCGGCCTCCAGCGCTTATTCCATAAGCGCTGGCAGCTATCTATTCAGTAGTTGATTCGGGGTGTGAGGCGGGCGCCGCGCTGCGCGCCAGCAGCATCGCATCGCCATAGCTGAAGAACCGGTACTGCCCCGCCACCGCGTGCCGGTACAGCGCCATCACCCGCTCGTAGCCGGCAAAGGCGCTGACCAGCATCATCAATGTGCTTTTGGGCAGGTGGAAGTTGGTCAGCAGCAGGTCCACCACCTGGAAGGCAAAGCCCGGCGTGATGAAGATACGCGTCTCGCCCTCGGCCAGCCCGCTCTGCGCCCAGGATTCGAGCGTGCGCACCGTCGTCGTGCCCACGGCCACCACGCGGCCGCCGCGCTGGCGGCAGCGCTCCAGCGCCGCCAGCGTGGCGCTCGGGATGGAATACCACTCGGCGTGCATGCGGTGCTCGGCCAGGTTCTCCGTTTTCACCGGCTGGAAGGTGCCCGCACCCACATGCAGCGTGACGCTGGCGCGCTCGACGCCGCGCTCGGCCAGGTCGGCGAGTACCGCGTTGTCAAAGTGCAGGGCGGCGGTGGGCGCCGCCACCGCACCGGGGGCACGGGCAAACACCGTCTGGTAGCGTTCGGAGTCTTGCGCTTCGTCGGCGTCGTGGCCGCTGGCCTGGTCGCGGGCTATGTAGGGCGGCAGTGGCAGGTGGCCGCAGCGCTCCATCAGCTCCCAGGCGCTCTCGCCAGCGGGTCCGTGCAAGGCAAAGCGAAACAGCGGGCCTTCGGCATCGGGCCAGCGGGACAGCAGCGTGGCGTCAAAACCGCCGGCTGCCATGCCCCCCGCCAAGTGGATGCGCGCGCCCACGGGCGGCTTCTTGCTGACCTTCATGTGCGCCACCACCTCGCAGCCGGCGTGGCCCGTCAGCACGCGCTCGATCAACAGTTCGAGCTTGCCGCCGCTGTCCTTCTCGCCAAAGATGCGCGCCTTGACGACACGGGTGTCGTTGAACACCAGCAAGTCACCGTCCCGCAGCAAGGCCGGGAGTTCGCGGAAGATGCGGTCGCGGGGGGCGTTGCCGCGCCCATCGAGCAGGCGCGAGCTGCTGCGCTCGGGCGCAGGGTGCTGGGCGATGCGCTCGGGGGGCAGATCGAAATCAAAATCGCTGAGGGTGAAGGCGCGCGCGGTGGAATCGGGTAAATGGGACGTCATAGGGCAAGGGGCTGAACAGGCCCGCTTAGAAAAGATCGGGAAAATCAGGAGAAAAGGGCGCGATTGTGTCAAACCGCGCACCGCCTGGGGCGCTTAGAGTCTGTTCAGAGTCTTTTTGGACACCAAAAAGACTTTGAACAGGCTCTTGAGCTTGTATGGCACACGATTTTTCAAGGACAGCGCCCATGGATGCCTTTGTCTGGGACCAGAACTTCATCACAGGCGTCGAGGACGTGGATGTCCAGCACCACGCGCTGGTGGATCTGTTCAATGAACTGAGCAGCACCTTCCAGAGCACCGATCTGGACGATCGCGAGGCCCTGCTGAACGACACGTTTGCGCGTCTGGTGGCCTATACCGAATACCACTTTGCCGACGAGGAAGCGCTGATGCGGGGCGTGGGACTCGACCCGCGCCACATTGTGTCGCACGAGGCTGAGCACGCGCACTTTGTCGAGCAGATCCGCACCATCTGGTCGGCGCGCCATTCCATGCCGGACACGGCCGAGTCCATCATCGGATTTCTTACCTCCTGGCTGGGGCTGCACATCCTGGGAACCGACCAGGCGCTGGCGCGGCAGATCGTGGCCATTGCCGCGGGCACCACGCCCGAGCAGGCATGGCGCAACGAGAAGGACTTCCCCGAGAGCAAAACCACGCAGGCGCTGCTCAAACTGATCGCCCGGCTCTACCATGTACTGGCGCAGCAAAACGCCGGGCTGATCGACGTCAACCGACAACTGGAGATGCGTGTGGCCGGGCGCACCCAGGAGCTCGCGCACGCCAACGAAGAGTTGCTCAACGCCAATCTCCAATTGGAGGCGTTCTCCCGCACCGACGGCCTGCTGGGCATCGCCAACCGGGGCTATTTTGATGAACGTCTGGCGCAGGCCTGCGCCGCGGCATTTCGGCGCGAGCAGCCGCTGGCCTTGCTGATGATCGATGTCGATCATTTCAAGCAGTTCAACGATTGCCATGGCCATCCCAAGGGGGACGCGTGCCTGCAGGCGGTGGCGCGTGCAGTGGAGGACACCCTGACGCGCAGTACCGACCTGGTGGCACGCTACGGTGGCGAAGAGCTGGCCGTCATCCTGCCCGACACCGATGCCGAAGGCGCCACCACCGTGGCCGCGCGTGTCGTGGCGAATGTGGCGGCGCTTGGCCTGGTGCATGGCGCGTCCCAGGTGTCGCCCTGTGTGAGTGTGAGCGTGGGCGTCGCCGCGCAGGTGCCGCCCCACAAAGATGGCAGCAGCCGCCTGGTGGAGGAAGCCGACGCCGCGCTGTACGAGGCGAAGGCTGGCGGGCGCAACCGCTGGGTGCTGGCGCCGCGCTGACCCGCTGCGCGGGGGGGCTTGCTCGGGGCTATATCGCAGCGACCGGCGAGACCATTACCTGGACCAGCAGCTTGCCCACATCCGCCGCACTGGCCAGCGCCGTGCCGCTGGCCAGCAGCGAGGCAGCACCGGCGGCGGTGGCCCAACGCAAAGCCTCTGGCGGGGTTTTTCCCCGTACCAACGCTGCCAGCAGCCCCCCCAGAAAACAGTCCCCTGCGCCGGTAGTGCCTTGCGCCGCGGTCACAGGCACGGCGGGTGCCTGCCACACGCCGTGCGCTGTAGCGAGCACGGCACCTTCCGCCCCCAGGCTGAGCGCCACCATGTGCGCTGCACCGCGCTGCACCAGCGCGGTGGCGGCGGCGATGGCTTCATGTTGCTCGGCAAGCGGCAGGCCGGTGAGACTGCGCAGCTCGCCCAGGCTGGGCTTGACCAGCGCTACGCCCGCGTCCATGGCATGCGCCAGGGCGGCGCCAGAGGTGTCGAGTGCCAGGGCCACGCCAGCGTTCTGCGCTTGACGTGCCAGGCGCGCGTAAAAATCGTCTGGCGCGCCGGGTGGCAGGCTGCCGCTGGCCACCAGCCACTGCGGCGCCGGATGGAGGCTTGCCATGGCGGACAGGCAGGTCTGCCACTCCTGCTGCGCGAGCTGCGGGCCTGGCATGACGAAGCGAAACTCCTGGCCGCTGGCCTTGTCCAGCACGGACAGGTTTTCGCGCGTTTCTCCGGCAATGGGCTGGCACTGCGCGGGCACACCCTCCTGAGCCAACAGCGCTGTGAGCTGCGCACCCGCCACGCCGCCGGCCAGGTAGTGGGCCCGCACATCGACCCCCAGACGGTGGAGCATGCGCGCCACGTTGATGCCGCCGCCGCCGGCGTGGCGCTGCAGGTCGCTGCAGCGCAGCTTGTGGGTCGGCTCGACCTTCGCCGTGCGCGCCGAGAGGTCCAGTGCCGGATTGGGCGTGAGCGTGCGAATGGCGCTCATGCCGGGGCGTGGCTGGGCAGGCCCGACCACATTGCGTTGAGGTCGGGGAAGTTCCATTTCGCCGGGTCTTCGCGCGCCGCGATGCGGTCGTTGCACCCGACGGCACCGAGATCGATGATTTCCGGGGCAATGCGCAGGTTGGAGCGTGTCGAGTAAAACACCTTCACCTTCGGGGTGACTAGCGAGCGGCTGCCCTGTTCGGTCACGACCGCCAGGCGCCCCGACACCAGGCGCACCAACGAGCCCACGGGATAGATGCCGATGCTCTTGACGAAAGCCTGGAAGACGCGGGCGTCGAAATGTCCCCCGGTCCATTCGGCCATGCGGCGCAGCGATTCGGAAGGGTCCCAGCCGCGTTTGTAGGCGCGGTCGGATGTAATCGCGTCGTACACGTCGCACACCGCCGCCATGCGGGCGATGAGGCTGATTTTTTCTCCCGCCAACCGGTCCGGGTAGCCCGTGCCATCCATCTTCTCGTGGTGGTGTCGGCAGGCATCGAGTACCGGCGCGCCCACCTGGCCGGCCTCCTTGAGCATTTCGTAGCCCGCGACGGGGTGCCGGCGCACCATGTCGAACTCCTCGTCGGTGAGCTTGCCGGGCTTGTTCAGCACCTCGATCGGGACCGCCGCCTTGCCCAGGTCGTGCAGCAGGCCGGCCAGGCCCGCGCTGCGCGTGTGCGCCTCGCTAAGGCCCAGTTGGCGCGAGAGTGCCACCATCAGCGCGCAGACCGCCACCGAATGCAGGTAGGTGTAGTCGTCGGCCGTCTTCAGCCGTGCCAGGCTGATGAGCGCGCCTGGGTTGCGCGTCACGGAATCGTTGATTTCCTGCGCCAGGCGCTGTGCCTGAGCGGCGTCCACCGCACGCCCCATGCGGGCTTCGCTGAACATCGAGATCACCGCATCTTTTCCCCGGCTGCAAATGGCAGCCGCGGCGCGCAATTCGTCCTGCATGCTGGCCAGTGCGTTGCGGCACGGCGGCGCCATCGGTGCTGGGCGCGGCTTGGCCGCGGCGGTGCTTTCCATGGCGTGCATCGCGGCCAGATCGCTGAAATCGGTGTCGATGCGCGCTTCGACCTCTTCCTGCGTGAGCGTCACCGTGCCTGCGGCGACGTCTTGCCCACGATCGGTGTCAATCCACAATTCGGTGATGCTGGTGGCACGAATACGCGCCAGGTCGGACGGCTCTTTGAGCAAAAACTTCGCCCGCCAGAACGGGTGGTCCATCCATGAGCCGCAGAACTCCTGCACATACATGCCGAGCACGAGGTCGCGGGTTTGAATGCGCTTGAGCATGGCGGGGCAGGAGGTGCGGTCAGGGAAGGACCGATTCTAGATGGCCGGCATGTTCCTGGGCTGGCGTGCGGACTGCGGCGGGGGATGCTCCGTCCCGTCTATGCTTGGCGTTCGATACGCTTGCTGCTTCCACCATGCCTGCGCCCCGCGCCCTTGCCCCTGCCATTCAAAAGGCCCTGCACAAACTGGGCCTCAGGCGCGACATCGACCTGGCGCTGCACCTGCCGCTGCGCTACGAGGACGAGACCCGCATCGTGCCGATCGCCAGCGCGCGCGATGGTCAGCTGGCGCAAATCGAAGCCACCGTCACCGCCAGCGAAGTGCAGTTGCGCCCGCGCCGCCAGCTCGTGGTGCAGGTGCAGGACGCGTCGGGCGACTGCACGCTGCGCTTCTTCAGCTTCTACCCGTCGCAACAAAAGACGCTGGCGGTGGGCGCGCGCCTGCGTATCCGGGGCGAAATGCGGGGAGGTTTCTGGGGCCGGCAGATGCTGCACCCGGTGTTTCGTGCGGCAGGCGGCGAACTGCCCACGGCCCTGACGCCTGTCTACCCGACAGCGGCCGGCTTGCCCCAGCCCTTGCTGCGCCGGTTGGTTGCCAGTGCCCTGACGCGCGTGGACCTGCCGGAAACCCTGGTGCCGGAACTCGCCCCTCCGCACGCTTATTTTTCAAGCCAAAATAGCCTCCAGCGCTTGATGTGCCTGCGTGATGCGCTCACTTTTTTGCACCGCCCAACGCCTGATGTGGCGTTGGCGGCGCTGGAAGACCACAGCCACCCGGCCTGGCAACGGCTCAAGGCCGAGGAGCTGCTGGCGCAGCAGCTCTCGCAGTTCCAGGCGCGGCGCGAGCGCTCGCGCCTGCGTGCACCGGTGCTGGCGCTCGTGCAGGATGGCGCATCGCTCACCGCCCGATTGCAGGCTGGGTTGCCCTTCGCGCTCACGGCGGCGCAGGTGCGCGTCGTGCGGGAAATCGGCGCCGACCTGGCGCGCGCGCAGCCCATGCACCGCTTGCTGCAAGGCGACGTGGGCTCGGGAAAAACGGTGGTGGCAGCGCTTGCCGCCACCCGCGCCATTGACGCAGGCTGGCAGTGCGCGCTGATGGCGCCGACCGAAATCCTCGCTGCGCAGCATTTCGCCAAGCTGCTCGGCTGGCTGGAGCCCCTGCTGGCGGCAGAGGGCCGCAGCGTCGCCTGGCTGGTGGGCGGCCAGAGAAAAAAGGAACGTACGGCGGCCCTGGCGCGGGTGGCCAGCGGCGAGGCGGCGCTGGTGGTCGGCACGCACGCCGTCATCCAGGAGCAGGTCGCGTTTGATCGGCTGGCGCTGGCCATCGTCGATGAGCAGCACCGCTTTGGCGTGCTCCAGCGCCTGGCGCTGCGCCAAAAGCTCGCCGCGCACGGCATGGAGCCGCACATGCTGATGATGAGCGCCACGCCCATCCCGCGCACCCTGGCCATGAGCTACTACGCCGACCTGGATGTCTCGGTCATCGACGAGCTGCCCCCTGGCCGCACGCCGGTGGTCACCAAGCTCATTGCCGACAGCCGCAAGGATGAAGTCATCGCGCGCATCGCCGCGCAGGTCGCCGAGGGGCGCCAGGTGTACTGGGTCTGCCCGCTGATCGAAGAGAGCGAGGCGCTGGATCTTTCCAACGCCACTGCCGTGCATGCCGAGCTGAGCGAGGCGCTGCCTGGCGTGGCGGTCGGCCTGCTGCATTCGCGCATGCCGAGCGCCGAAAAGAAGGCCGTGATGGCGCTGTTTACCGAAGGCCATCTGGGTGTGCTGGTCAGCACCACCGTCATCGAGGTCGGCGTGGACGTGCCCAACGCCTCGCTCATGGTCATCGAGCACGCGGAGCGCTTTGGTCTCTCGCAGCTGCACCAGCTGCGCGGCCGGGTGGGGCGGGGCGCCACTGCCTCGGCCTGTGTGCTGCTGTACGCCACCAACGACAGCGGGCGTGTCGGCGAGACGGCGAAAGAGCGCCTGCGCGCCATGGCAGAGACCAGCGATGGCTTCGAGATCGCACGGCGGGACCTTGAAATCCGTGGCCCCGGAGAATTCCTGGGGGCACGCCAGTCGGGCGACGCGCTCCTGCGTTTTGCCGACCTCGCCACCGACACGCACCTGCTGGACTGGGCGCGCGCAACCGCGCCGAAAATGCTGGAGCACCATCCCGAATTGGCGGCGCAGCACCTGGAGCGCTGGCTGGGCGGAAAATCCGACTACCTCAAGGCTTGAATTGTGACCACCCCCTGCGCGGCTTCGCCGCTTCCCCCTCCTCCCGCAGCGCTGCGCGCTGCGGGCAGGGGCCTGTGCCGCGATAGTTGCCTGCCCCCATGACCCTCACCGAACTCAAATACATCGTCGCCGTCGCCCGCGAGCGCCATTTCGGGCGCGCGGCAGAAGCCTGCCATGTCTCGCAGCCGACGCTGTCGGTGGCGGTCAAGAAACTGGAAGAAGAGCTCGATCTCAAGCTCTTCGAGCGCAGCGCGGGGGACGTCTCGGTAACGCCGCTGGGTGAAGAGATCGTGCGCCAGGCGCAGGCGGTGCTGGAGCAGGCGGCGGCTATTAAAGAGATTGCGCTGCGCGGCAAAGACCCTTTGAGCGGGCCGCTCACCCTGGGGGTGATCTACACCATCGGTCCCTATTTGCTGCCTGAGCTGGTGCGCAGCGTCATTGAGCGCACGCCGCAGATGCCGCTCATCCTGCAAGAGAACTTCACCGTCAAATTGCTGGAAATGCTGCGCACCGGCGAGATCGATTGCGCCATCCTGGCGGAGCCGTTTCCCGATGCGGGCCTCGCCAGTGCGCCGCTGTACGACGAGCCGTTTCTGGCGGCGGTCCCCGGCAAGCACCCGCTGGCGCAGCAGGAATCGGTCTGCACCGAGGAGCTGAAGAACGAGCATGTGCTGCTGCTGGGCGCCGGCCACTGTTTTCGCGACCATGTGCTGGAGGTGTGCCCGGAATTTGCTCGGGTGGCTCCACAGGGCGACGGCATCCACAAGCGCTTTGAAGGCTCATCGCTGGAAACCATCAAGCACATGGTGGCCGCCGGCATGGGCGTGACGCTGGTGCCGCGCCTGGCCGTGCCGGATGCGGCGCTGACCAGCGCCCCCCGGCGGCGCCACGCTGATGACCCGCATATCCGCTACCTGCCCATCGTCGAGCCCGACGGCAGCGCCCCGCCCACGCGCCGCGTGGTGCTGGTGTGGCGGCGCAGCTTCACGCGCTACGAGGCGATTGCTGCGCTGCGCAATGCGGTGGTGGCCTGTGGCTTGCCCGGCGTCAAACGCCTCACCTGAATGCGGCCTATAGTGGACCAAAGTGACTGTTCTTAACACCATCAAGGAGAACCCAATGGCCAAAGCACCCGCCAAATCCACCGACAAAACCGCCGCCGTGCCGCGCATCAACATCGGTATTTCCGAGAAAGACCGCGCCGGCATTGCCAAAGGCCTTTCGCACCTGCTGGCGGACACCTATACCCTGTACCTGACCACGCACAACTTCCATTGGAATGTCACAGGGCCGATGTTCAACACCCTGCACCTGATGTTCATGGGCCAGTACACCGAGTTGTGGAACGCGGTGGATCCGATTGCCGAGCGCATCCGCTCGCTCGGCCATGTGGCGCCGGGTTCCTACGCCCAGTTCGGCAAGCTTGCCAGCCTGCCCGATGCACCCGCTACGCCACCGCGCGCACTGGACATGGTGCGTGTGCTGGTGACGGGCCATGAGGCGGTGGCGCGCACGGCACGCGAGCTGTTCCCGCTGGCCGACAAGGTGGGCGACGAGCCCACGGCCGACCTGCTCACCCAGCGCTTGACGGTGCACGAGCAGACTGCCTGGATGTTGCGCTCGCTGCTGGAGGAGTAGGCGTCGCCTGGTTTCAAGACGCTGTCCTACAAAGTTGAGCGCGTCGCCCTTGAGATGATCGTTGGATTGACCACCATCCGGGTTCGGGCCAGCACTCCATGCGAATTCTGTACGTTGAAGACCATGAGGATCTGCGTGAAACCATCGGCATGCTGATGGAGGGCGAAGGGCGCTCGGTGGTGCTGTGCGAAAGTGCAGAGCAGGGCATGGCGCAGGACGTGCAGACCCCCTTCGATGTGGTGGTGACCGACGTGAGTTTGCCCGGACTCTCTGGGATCGAGTTTGCGCACCAGTTGTTGACCAGGAACCCGGACCGCTGGGTGGTGCTGTGCTCGGGCTACGAGCTGGGCAAGCATGCGCAGGCCTGGGGGCCGCATGTGCGCACGCTGCTCAAACCGTTTGAATTGGAACAGCTCGACGCTCTGCTGCGGGAGATTGAGCAGGCACTCAGCGCCGATTAGTCCATTCATCGGCTGGGCGGCGACGATCCAGTGTTTCGCGGAAGCGTCACAGTAAAGCGGGTGTGGTCGTCCGCGCTGTGCACTGCAATGCCGCCGCCGTGGCTCGTGACGATCTGCTGCACGATGTACAGGCCCAGTCCCAGTCCATCGCGGCGCCCCCCTTTGCTTGCGCTACTGCGAAATGGCGTGAACAGCAGCGGCAGCAGGTCGGCAGGGATGCAACCACCGTTGCTGATCTCCATGCGAATGGCGCTCGTGTGGGTGCCGTCCAGGTGCAGACCAATGGGTTGATCGGCTGCGCCATGCCGCAGCGCATTGCCAAGCAGGTTGGTCAGCACCTGGGCCAGGCGGTCACCGTCCCAGGAACCTGAAAGCACGCCCGCGCTGCTGAGCACCACCTCTCGGGTGCCGTGGTCCCGCAGTTCCTCGACAACGCGTGCGCACAGTTCGCCCAGATCGAGTGGACCCGGATGCAGGCTCAGGCCCCCATGCTGGCGAATGCGTGTGAGGTCGAGCAAGTTTTCGATCATGCCGTCCATGCGCCGCGCGCTGGACAGGATGCGGCCCGCCAGCGCCGCGTTCTTTTTGTCCGTGCAGGCGCGAACCAGCGCGCCCGATGCCAGGGTGACCGAGGTCAGCGGCGTGCGCAGGTCGTGGCTCAAGACGGCCATGAACATTTCGTTGATGCGCAGCGCCTCCGTGCGCTCGGCCAGTTCGCGCGCCAACGTGCGCTTCTGGCGGTGCAGCGTGAAGAACACCTCCACCTTGCTGAGCAGCATATGGGGATCAATAGGCTTGTAGAGAAAATCCACTGCTCCGGCGTCGTAACCCTTGAACTGCCAGTCACTGTTCTGTGTGCCCGCGGTCACGAAAATCAGAGGAATGTGGCGCGTGCGTTCGCGCCCGCGGATTATCTCGGCCAATTCAAAACCGGTCATCTCGGGCATTTGCACATCGAGCAGCGCGAGCGCGATGTCGTCGTGTTCGAGCAGCAACTCCAGGGCTTGGGCACCTGACTGTGCCTTGAGGACCAGCAGGTCGTCCCGTTGCAGCAAGGCTTCGAGGGCAACGAGGTTCTCGGCAATGTCGTCGACGATCAGGCACTTGATCGGTGCCGCGACTTGCGCATCCAGATTGGCAGATCGTTTCACAGCAATCCTCGGGTATGCAGTCGGGTGAGGGTTTCGGCCATCGCCACAGGGCTCAGGACATAGGGAACCTGCGGGATCCGTGACAGCACAGCCCGTGGCATGGTGGGCGAGGAGGCGCTGTCGGGCGCTTGCACGAGGTACAGGCCCTTGGCCTGATCAACGGCGCTGGCAGAGCCGCCTATCACGATGGCAATGGCCTCGAAAGTCCGGGTGGAGGTGTTCACGCCAAAGCCTTCTTGCGGTAGATGCACTGCAGCGGAACGCAGTCCTCGAACGCGTCGGCCTGGGTAGAAAAGCGCAGCGATTCCTTGCTGCCCAGGCCCAGAAAACCACGCTGGCACAGGGCCTCGCGAAACAGCCCGAGGGCGCGGTCCTGCAACGCGCGCTCGAAATAGATCAGCACGTTGCGGCACGACACCAGGTGCACTTCGGAAAACACGCTGTCCGTCGCCAGGCTGTGGTCCGAGAACACCATGTGGTCGCGCAGCGATTTGTGGAACACCACGCGTCCGTAGGCGGCGGTGTAGTAGTCCGACAGCGAGGTCACGGCGCCCGAGGCGGCGTGGTTCTGCGAGAAAGCCGGCACGCGCTCGACGTCGAACACGCCGGCACTTGCGGCTTGCAGGGCCTTGGCGTTGATGTCGGTGGCGTAGATGAAGGTGCGTTCCAGCAGCCCGGCTTCCTGCAGCAGAACGGCCAGGGAATACACCTCTTCGCCCGTGCTGCAGCCCGCCACCCAGATCTTGAGCAAGGGGTAGGTGTGCAAATGCGGCAGCACCTGCTCGCGCAGCGCGCGAAAGTAGTCGGGGTCGCGGAACATGTCGCTCACCTGCACCGTCAGGTAGTCAAGCATGCCGGCAAACACGTCGGGCTCGTGCAGCACGCGGTCCTGCAGCTGCGAAAGGGTTTTGCACTGGAACCGCGCCAGCGCCGCATTCAGACGGCGGCACAGCGACGCCTGGGCATAGGAGCGAAAGTCGTAGTGGTAGCGCAGGTAGATGGCGTCGATCAGGAGCCGCTGCTCGATGTCCAACGTCTTGCTGCGTTCGCGGTGGGGCATGGAGGAGTCCCCCTTACTTCGGCATCCAGACGCGCACCAGCGACATCAGTTTGTCCACGTCCAGCGGCTTGGCGATGTAGTCGCTGGCGCCAGCGGCCAGGCATTTTTCCTGGTCCTCGCGCATGGCCTTGGCCGTGAGCGCAATGATGGGAATGCGCCGGCCATCGGGGCGCTTGCGGATCTCGCGCATGGCCGTGTAGCCGTCCATCTCGGGCATCATGATGTCCATCAGGATCAGGTCGACGCACTCCTTGCCGGTGTGACCGTCCAACCATTCAAGCGCTTCGCGGCCATTGCGTGCAATTTCCACGTGGATGCCGGTGGGCTCGAGCACGCTGGCGAGTGCAAAAACGTTGCGCACGTCGTCTTCCACCACCAGCACGGTGCGGCCTTCGAACGCTTCCTCTCGGTTGCGCGCCACCTGGAGCATGTGCCGGTGCTCCTCGCTCATTTCCGATTCCACCCGGTGCAAGAACAGGGTGACCTCGTCGAGCAGGCGTTCGGGAGAGTGCGCGTCCTTGATGACGATGGAGCGCGAGAAGCGCTGCAATTTCTGCTCTTCGTCGCGCGTGAGCGCACGGCCGGTGTAAACGATGACAGGCGGGAACGACACCTCCTCCTGCCCGGCCATTTTTTCCAGCAATGCGTAGCCACTCAGGTCCGGCAAGTTGACGTCCATCACCATGCAGTCGAAGGTGCTGCGCGCCAGGTGTTCCAGGGCCAGCGCTGCGGTCTCGACGCCCACGATTTCCACCCCTTCGCTCTGCAGCAGCGAGCGAACGCTCTCACGCTGGCGCGCGTCGTCTTCGACCACCAGAACGCGCCGCAGCCCGGGGGTGAATTTCCCTTCCAGGCGTTCCAGCGCACGCACCAGTTCTTCGCGCGGGACGGGTTTGAGTGCATAGCCCACGGCACCGCGCTCGAGCGCCTCTTTGGCGTAGTCGACCACCGAGACGATGTGCACCGGGATGTGGCGCGTGGTCGGGTTGCGCTTGAGCTGGTCGAGCACGCCCAGTCCGGAAAAGTCCGGCAGATTCACGTCCAGCACGATGGCGGCAGGCTTGCGGACCGTGGCCATCTCCAGGCCATCGGCGGCGGTGGCCGCCACCGCACATTCGAAGCCCATTTCCGATGCCAACTCTTGCAGGATCTGGGCAAAGCGCGGGTCGTCTTCCACCACCAGCAGGCTGCGCGTGCCTTTGCTCCACGGTGCGGCCGGGACCGGTGCGGGAGGCGGTGACAGCCCCCGTGGCGGCGGGGCCGGTGCCGGCGCAGGGGCGGGAGGCATGGCCTGCGCCAGGTGCACGGGCAATTCCAGGGTGAAGGCACTGCCTTTACCCTGTGTGCTCTGCAACCGAATGTCGCCCCCCAGGTGCTGCGCCAGGCTGCGCGAAATCGACAGACCAAGCCCGGTGCCGCCGTACTTGCGGTGCGTGCTGCCGTCGGCCTGTCGAAAGGCCTCGAACACCAGCGCCTGCTGGTGGGCTGCGATGCCAATGCCTGTGTCACGCACGGCAAATGCCACGCGGCCGCTGGCGGTCATGCCGACGTGCACCTCGATCGAACCACTTTCGGTGAACTTGATGGCGTTGGAGAGCAGATTTTTCAGTATCTGGCCCAGGCGCCGCGGATCGGTTTCAAGGTTGGCAGGGACGTCGGAATCGACGGTGCTGGCCAGCGTCAGGCCCTTGTGCCCGGCCAACGGGCGCAGCGGGTCGAGCAATGCGGCCAGTGTTTTGGCGATAGGGACGGTTTCGATGTCCACGTCGACCTGGCCCGATTCGATCTTGGCGAGGTCGAGAATGTCGTTGATCAATGCGAGCAAGTCGTTGCCGGCGGCATGGATCGTCTGCGCGTATTTCACCTGCTCGGCGCTCAGGTTGCCCGTCTTGTTGTCGCCCAGCAGCTTGGCCAGGATGAGCGCGGAATTGAGCGGAGTGCGCAGTTCGTGGCTCATGTTGGCCAAAAATTCGCTCTTGTACTGGCTGGCCAGCTCCAGTTCCCTGGCCTTGGTGGTCAGAACCTCCTGGGCCATCAGCAGCTTTTCACGCTGCTCTTCCAACTGGCTGGTTTGCTCCTCCAGTTGCGCATTGGTCTGCTCCAGTTCGGCCTGGTGCTGCTCCATATGGGCTTGCGAAGCCTGGAGGATGCGGCTTTGCTGCTCCAGCTCTTCATTGGATATGCGCAGCTCTTCCTGCTGTGTCTGCAGTTGTTCCGACTGGCGCTGTGTCTCGCCCAACAGGCGTTCGAGCTCGCTGCGGTCGAGTGCGGCGCGAATGGCCAGCGCGAGCATTTCCGAGGCCCGCTCGAGCAGTTCCTTGTCCGCCAGCCGCACGGAGCGGAAAAACCCCAGTTCCAGCACCGCCGACACGCGTCCGCCATAGACCGCAGGCACCAACAGCAGTTCGCGCGGGGAGGCAGACCCGGTGGCGGACGTGACGCGCATGTAGCCCTCGGGCACTTCGCGCACATGGTGCAGTGCGCGCGAGCTCAGGGCCTCGCCCAGAAGGCCTTCGCCCAGCACCAAGGTCCCGATGGCGTGCTGTGAGTCGAGCGCATAGGTGCCGAAAAGCTCCAACTGCTGCGCACCCCGCACCACGTAGGCCGCGCCCACCTGCGCGCCCATGTAATGGGCCAGGTGGCGCATGGCCATCTCACCCAGTTTTTCGAGAGGGTGATCGCCCTGCAGCTCCGCGCCCAACCCCAGGACACCACGGTCCACCCAGGATTGGCGCGCTTTGGTGGCCTGCTCACGTGCCGACATGGCGGCTGCCATGCCGATGAGCACCAGCAACAATGCCGAGCCTCCCACGGTGACCCAGGTGGACCAACTGGCCGAGGTGCGCCACTCGTCCCGGAGCTGGTCGGCGCGTTGCTGCAAGTCGGAAGCGAACATGTCGCCGACTTGCAGGAGCTGTTCCATGGTGGCTTGGCCATGGCCCGTCCGCAGGAGCGCCAGGGCCTCCTCGCGCTTGCCGCTGCGGTAGAGGTCGACGGTCTGGGCAAGCTCTTTCCACTTGGCATCCACCAGCGACGCCAGTTCCTTGTGGCGCTGCACCAGCGCTTCGCGCTCGTTGAGCGTGCGGTACAAGGCATCGAGTTGTCCGGGCATCTCTGCAACGGCCAGTTGGTATCCGGCCAGGTAACGCGGCTCGCCCGAAAGCAGGAAGCCGCGCTGCCCGTTTTCCGCCTCGATCGTGGTGCGCATCACGTTTTGCAGCAGCACGACGGATTGCCGCGCTCGGCCCAGGCGCTCCAGCACGCTGTCGCGCTCCGCCAGCGCCCAGTACGTCACGATGCCGATCAGTACCGTGGCCAGTGCCGCCAGCAGAAAGCCGAACATCACGTGGGGCGAAACCCTGATGTCGGCTTCGCCATGGCGCAGATCGCCTGGTGGCGAGGGCGCAAGGGGCACGGGGGAAACGTTGGTGGGTGGCAGCATCGTGAAGGCGTGTCCTGGTTTTCCTGGGCCGGTGGTCCCGCAGTGGGCCATTGTCGCCAAAAGGCCGTCCGCGTCGATACCAAGGTGCGGCTGCTACATTCAACATCCGCGGCGGGGCTTGCTGCCCGCGCCGCCGCTTGCTGATCTCCCCGCTGCCATGTCCGTTGCCCGCACCCGTTTTGCTCTGTATCTTGATCTCATCCGCTGGAATCGGCCCGCGGGCTGGCTGCTGCTGCTCTGGCCCACGCTCTCGGCGCTGTGGGTCGCTGCTGGCGGTTTTCCGGGCTGGCGGTTGGTCACCATCTTTACGCTGGGCACGATTCTGATGCGCAGCGCGGGCTGCTGCGTCAACGACGTGGCCGACCGCGAGTTCGACCGCCACGTCAAGCGCACGGCGGGGCGGCCTGTGACCATAGGCGCGGTGTCGGTGCGCGAAGCGCTGGCCCTGGCCGCCGTGCTCGCCCTGGCGGCGTTCGGGCTGGTGCTGCTGACCAATGCGCTCACGGTCGCGCTCTCGTTCGCGGCGCTGGCCATCACCGTGGCGTACCCCTTCGCCAAGCGCGTGGTGTCCATGCCGCAGGCGGTGCTGGGCGTGGCCTTCAGTTTTGGTATTCCCATGGCCTTTGCCGCCGTGCTCGGGCAGGTGCCGGCGCTGGCCTGGTGGCTGCTGGTGGGCAACCTGTTCTGGGTGCTGGCCTACGACACGGAGTACGCCATGGTCGACCGCGACGACGACCTGAAGATTGGCATGAAGACCTCGGCCATCACCCTGGGGCGCTTTGATGTGATGGCGGTGCTCATGTTTTATCTGGCGCTGATCGTGGTGTGGGGCTGGGCGCTGCGCCAGCAAGGCTTTGGCGCCGTGTGGGGCGTTGCCCTGGTGCTGGCGCTGGCGCAAGTCGCCTGGCACGCGCAGATGATTTGGCAGCGCACGCGCGAAGGGTGTTTCCGTGCGTTCCGGCTCAACCACTGGATCGGGCTGACGCTGTTTGCCGGCGTGGTGCTCGATGTGTGGATGCGCGGAAAACTATAAAAATAATAGCTGTTAGCGCATACCAGATAAGCGCTAGAGGCCTAAAACACTTGAAATTTCAGGTGCCGAATTCGTCGCCCAGTTCGCGCGCACGGTGCTGCGCTGCTTCTATGGCATGGACGAAGTGCCCTGCGACCCCCGCGCGTTCCAGCACCTCGATGGCGGCATGCGTGGTACCGCCTTTGGACGTGACGCGCTGGCGCAGCACCTCGGGTGGGTCGTCCGAGCGGCGTGCCAGTTCGGCAGCGCCACCAACGGTGGCCACGGCGAGGCGGTGTGCCTGCGCCTGGCTCAGCCCCATGCCCACGCCAGCGCGGGTCATGGCTTCGAGCAGGTAAAAGACATAGGCGGGGCCGGAACCAGAGAGCGCGGTGACGGCATCCAGGTCGTGTTCCTGTTCCACCCACAGCGTCTCGCCCGTGGGCGCCATGACCTGCTCGATGCGCTGGCGCTCGGCAGAATCCACTGCCTGGCGGGCAAACAGGCCGCTGATGCCCCGGCCAATCAGCGCTGGCGTGTTCGGCATGGCGCGCACCACGCGCTCGCTGCCCAGCCACTGCGCAATGCTGCTGCTGCGAATGCCGGCCGCCACGCTCAGGTGCAGCGCAGCGCTTGTCAGTGGCCGGGCCTGGAGTGCGGCTTCACGGAACACCTGGGGCTTGACTGCCCAGACGACCAGGTCGGCGCTGCGCAGTTGCGGGCCGGGCAGCGCCTGCGCGGTAACCCCGAATTGCGCTTGCAAGGCGTCTCGCGCGGCCTCGAAGGGCTCGACCACTTCGATCCGCTCGGGTGCAAAGCCTTGGGCAATCAGGCCACCTATCAAGGCGCTGGCCATATTGCCTCCGCCAATGAAGGCAATGGCGTTGGGCGCGGTGGCAGGGTTTGGGGCAGCGGGAACAGGTGCGGAAGAGGTATCAGGCATGGCGGTTCCAGAGGGGACATAGCAGGCCACTGCATTGTCGCCGCAGCGCAGCGTGCGCGCCAGTGCACGGCCTTTTCGTGCCGCTCCCGGATTTTCAGGGCGCGAGCGTGGCCTGGTGCACCGCGTGTTCCCAGCGGGCCATCAGTTCCGCTGCGCGCACCGGCGCCAGCGTGGGCTCGAAACGCCGCTCGGCGCGCCACAGGCGCGAGAGCTCATCGGTGCTGGCGTAGACACCGCAGGACAGGCCCGCCAGATACGCCGCGCCCAGGGCCGTGGTCTCGACCACGGCGGGGCGCACCACGGGAATGCCCAGCAGGTCGGCCTGAAATTGCATCAGCAAATCGTTGACGCAGGCGCCCCCGTCCACGCGCAGTTCGGCCACTGGAGCGCTGCCGGCGGCGACCGCATCCCGGGACATGGCGTGCAGCAGCGCGGCGCTCTGGTAGGCAATGCTCTCCAGCGCCGCGCGGGCGATGTGCGCCAGCGTGCTGCCGCGCGTCAGCCCGGTGATGGTGCCGCGCGCATCGGGCTGCCAGTAAGGCGCGCCCAGGCCGGTGAAGGCCGGCACCATCATCACGCCGCCAGCGTCGGGAACACTCTCGGCCAGCGACTGCACTTCGCTGCTGCTCTTGATGGCACGCAGGCCGTCGCGCAGCCACTGCACCACGGCGCCGCCGACGAAAACGCTGCCCTCCATGGCGAACTGTGCCGTTGAGGTGGTTTGTGCCGCACTCGTGGTCAGCAGCCCGTTTTCCGATTGGCGGAACGCCTGGCCGGTGTGCATCAGCAGGAAGCAGCCGGTGCCATAGGTGTTTTTCGCCATGCCGGGCGTGAAGCAGGCTTGGCCGAAAAGGGCGCTTTGCTGGTCGCCCGCCACGCCGCCGATCTTCATGCTGTGGCCGAGCAGGCTGGGCACGACCTCGCCAAAGTGGCTGGAAGAAGGCTGCACGCGTGGCATCAGCGAGGCGGGAATGCGCAGCAGCGCCAGCAGTTCCTCGTCCCACTGGTTGCTGTGCACGTTGAACAGCATGGTGCGCGACGCGTTGGTTACGTCGGTTGCGTGCACCGCGCCCTCGGTGAGCTGCCAGATCAGCCAGCTGTCGACGGTGCCAAAGGCGAGTTCGCCGCGCTCGGCCTGGGCGCGCGCGCCGGGCACGTTGTCGAGCAGCCATTGCAGCTTGGTGCCGGAGAAATAGGCGTCGATCAACAGCCCGGTTTTTGCGGCAATGGCTGGGGCGTGGCCTTGCTCGCGCAGGGCGGCGCAGGCGGGTTCGGCGCGCCGGTCCTGCCAGACGATGGCGTGGTGCACCGGCTCGCCCGTCAAGCGGTTCCACAAGACCGTGGTCTCGCGCTGGTTGGTGATGCCGAGGGCGCGCACTTCGGCGGCGCCGATGCCGGCTGTGTGCAGCGCTTCGCGCACCGTTTCGAGTTGGGTGCGCCAGATTTCGCGCGGGTCGTGCTCCACCCAGCCGGGGCGCGGGTAGATCTGCGCCAGCTCGCGCTGCGCCTGTGCCACCACGTGGCCGTGGTCGTCAAAAACGATGCTGCGGGAGCTGGAAGTGCCTTGGTCGAGGGCGAGCAGGTAGGTCATGGGCAGGCAGAAACGGGTCGGAAGAAGGCGCGCCTTCAGGAGGACGCAATGTCGCAGGCAACGCTCGCATCTTCCAGCAATGCGGGGAAGGGCTCTGGCGGCGGCGCGTCGGTGAACAGGCGGTCGATCTGCGCCAGCGTGGCGAGCTGCACCATGGCCGGGCGGTTGAACTTGCTGTGGTCGGCCGCCAGCCATACCTGGCGCGACTGCGCGATGATGGTTTGCGCGACCTTCACTTCGCGGTAGTCGAAGTCGCGCAGCGAGCCATCGGCTTCGATGCCCGAGATGCCAATCACGGCAATGTCCACCTTGAACTGGCGCATGAAATCGACCGCCGTCTCGCCGACGATGCCGCGGTCGCGCGAGCGCACCACGCCACCGGCCACGATGACTTCGCAATCGGGGTTGCTGCTCAGGGTGGCGGCGACATTGAGATTGTTGGTGATCACGCGCAACCCCTTGTGGTGCAGCAGGGCGCGGGCTACCGCTTCCGTGGTGGTGCCGATGTTCAGGATCAGTGAGCAGTTGCTCGGGATTTCGCGCGCGACGTGCCGCGCAATCCGCGACTTCTCTGCGGCATGCAGGGTTTCACGTTGCTGGTGCGCAATGTTCTCCACCGTGGAGCTGGGCACGCGCACGCCGCCGTGAAAGCGCGTCAGCAAGCCTTCGTCCGCGAGGCGCTGCACGTCGCGCCGCACGGTTTGCAAAGTGACGCCGAGGGTGTCGGCCAGTTGCTCCACCGTGGCCGACTGGCGCGCACGGACTTCCTTGAGCAGTTGCAGTTGTCTTGGGTTGGTGTTCACGAGAGTGACTGTAAAGCGAACAAAAAGGAAACGTTTCAGGGTAAACCTTGAGATGAAAACGAATCAAAAGGAATAAAAATGAACCTATGCGAAATTCAACAAGCGCGTTTTCTTTGTCTGTGGCCGCAACGCCGTGGCGCTGCGCAAGTGTCTTGCGTTTCTGGGAGCTGTAATGGAGTTGGCGCTGCAAGCCATTGAAAAGAAGGTGGGGCCGCAGACATGGCTGTACCCCATGGACCTGGCCCTGCACAGCGGCGCGGTGACCGTGCTCCTCGGGGCTACGCAGGCCGGCAAGACGAGCCTGATGCGCATCATGGCCGGGCTCGACACCCCGACCGCCGGCCGGGTGCTGGTGGATGGTGTCGATGTCACTGGCACCCCGGTGCGCGAGCGCAATGTCGCCATGGTGTACCAGCAGTTCATCAACTACCCCTCGATGACGGTGGCACAGAACATAGCCTCGCCGCTCAAGCTGCGGCGCGAGCCCCATATCGAGGGGCGCGTGCACGACCTGGCCAGCCGCCTGCACATCGAGATGTTCCTGGACCGCCTGCCCGCCGAACTCTCGGGCGGCCAGCAGCAGCGCGTGGCGCTGGCCAGAGCGCTGGCCAAGGGCGCGCCGCTGATGCTGCTTGATGAACCCCTGGTCAACCTGGACTACAAGCTGCGCGAGGAGCTGCGCGAGGAATTGACGCAGCTGTTCGCCGCAGGCGATTCCACCGTGGTGTACGCCACCACCGAACCCGCCGAGGCCTTGCTGCTGGGAGGCTATACGGCCGTGCTGGGCGAGGGCCGATTGCTGCAATACGGCCCCACCGCACAGGTGTTTCATGCACCGGCGTCGCTGAGTGTGGCCCGTGCCTTCAGCGACCCGCCCATGAACCTGCTGGCGGCGCGGCGTTCTGCATCGGGTCTGGCGATTGAGTCCGGCCCTGAATTGGCCACTATGGACTCAGCGGTGCTTGGTGCGCAGTCGCACTACACGGTCGGGGTGCGCGCCAGCTCCTTGAGGCTGCAAGAGCGTCCGGGTGATCTGACCATGCGCGGGACGGTGGAGCTGGCGGAAATCTCCGGCTCCGACACCTATGTACACGCCTCTTCGCCCATGGGCAATCTGGTGGCGCAGGTGCCCGGCGTGCACTACTTTGATTTGGGTGCGCCGGTCACGCTGCATGTGCAGGCCGACCAACTGTACGTGTTCGGTGCGGACGAAGCCTTGCTCTGCGCGCCGCGTCGGCAGAGAGGAGTTTGAGATGGCACGTATCACGCTGGACCTGGCGCATTCGTACAAGCCCAACCCGACGGCGGATGGCGACTACGCGCTGCTGCCGCTGAAGATGGAGTTCGCCGATGGCGGCGCCTACGCGCTGCTGGGCCCCTCGGGCTGTGGCAAGACCACCATGCTCAACATCATGTCGGGTCTGCTGGTGCCGTCTCACGGCGGCGTGCAATTTGACGGGCGCGACGTCACGCATGCCAGCCCGCAGGAACGCAACATTGCCCAGGTGTTCCAGTTCCCGGTGATCTACGACACCATGACGGTGGCCCAGAACCTGGCCTTCCCGCTGCGCAACCGCAAGGTGCCCGAGGCGCAGATACGCGAGCGCGTCGGCGTGATTGCCGAAATGCTGGAGCTGAGCGGCCAGCTCGACCAGCGTGCCGCCGGGCTGGCGGCCGATGCCAAGCAAAAGATATCGTTGGGTCGCGGCCTGGTGCGGCCGGACGTGGCGGCGGTGCTGTTCGACGAGCCGCTCACGGTGATCGACCCGCACCTCAAGTGGCAGCTGCGGCGCAAGCTCAAGCAGATCCACCACGAACTCAAGCTCACGCTGATTTACGTCACGCACGACCAGGTCGAGGCGCTGACCTTTGCCGACCAGGTGGTGGTGATGACGCGCGGCCGCGCCGTGCAGGTGGGGGCGGCCGATGCCTTGTTCGAGCGCCCGCAGCATGTCTTTGTGGGCCATTTCATTGGCTCGCCAGGCATGAACTTCCTGCCAGTGGAGCATGTCGCAGGCCGCTTGCAGCTTGTCGACCATTGGCTCGATGCACCTGCCGAGCGCGGCTTGCCGGCTGGCGCCTTGCAAATCGGTGTGCGCCCTGAGTACCTGGCACGTACCGCGCCGGGCGAGGCGGGGGCCTTGCCCTGCAAGGTGTTGCGGGTGCAAGACCTGGGGACTTCGCTGATGTTGGCGGCAGAGGTTGCAGGCCAGGTGCTGCGCGCGCGCTTTGACCCCGATGCGCAGTTGCCCGTGTCGGGCGATACGGTCTGGCTGCGGATCCTGGGTGAGCACACCTGCTTTTACCAAAACGAGGAGTTGCTGGCATGAGCGCCGCGTCGGGCCGCCCCAAGCAAGCTCGCACCGCAGTGCGCAGCACGGAGGTTACACAATGAGTACGACCACCAAGCCGGTGAACCAGAAGGCCTGGTTCCTTATCCTGCCTGTGCTGATCTGTGTGGCCTTCTCGGCCATCATTCCGCTGATGACGGTGGTGAACTATTCGGTGCAGGACATCATTTCGCCCGATCGCCGTGTTTTTGTCGGAACCGATTGGTTTGCCTCGGTGATGCGCGACGAGGAGCTGCACGAAGCGCTGATTCGCCAACTGATGTTTTCGTTTGCGGTGCTGCTGGTGGAAATCCCGCTGGGCATCGCGTTGGCGCTCTCCATGCCGGCCAAGGGCTGGAAGTCGTCTGCCGTACTGGTAACGGTAGCGCTGTCCTTGCTGATTCCGTGGAACGTGGTGGGCACCATCTGGCAGATCTATGGACGCTCGGACATCGGCTTGCTGGGTGCGGGGTTGGATGCCTTGGGCATCAACTACAGCTACACCGGCAATGCCACCCAGGCCTGGCTCACGGTGCTGGCGATGGATGTCTGGCACTGGACGCCGCTGGTTGCCTTGCTGTGCTTTGCCGGGCTTCGCTCCATTCCCGACGCCTATTACCAGGCGGCCCGCATCGACGGGGCCAGCAAGTTTGCCGTGTTTCGCTACATCCAACTGCCCAAGATGCGCGGTGTGCTGATGATCGCCGTGCTGCTGCGCTTCATGGACAGCTTCATGATCTACACCGAGCCCTTCGTGCTGACCGGGGGTGGGCCGGGCAATGCCACCACCTTTCTTTCGCAATACCTCACGCAGAAGGCTGTGGGTCAGTTTGACCTCGGGCCGGCGGCAGCCTTCTCGCTGATCTATTTTTTCATCATCCTGCTGCTGTGTTTTGTCCTCTACAACTGGATGCAACGGGTCGGCACGAGCAGCGAGGAGGGCGTTGGCCATGAATGAGAACCGCTTTCACAAGCGCAGCATTTTTCTCGCGCTGTACCTGGTGTTCGCGCTGCTTCCCATCTATTGGATGGTGAGCATGAGCTTCAAGACGAACGAAGATATTTTGTCCAGCTTCTCGTTCTTCCCGCAGCATTTCACCTGGGGCAACTACCGCACCATTTTCACGGATCCGGCCTGGTATTCGGGGTACATCAACAGCCTGATCTATGTCGCCATCAACATGGTGATTTCGCTCACGGTTGCCCTGCCAGCTGCGTATGCGTTTTCGCGCTACCAGTTTCTTGGTGACAAGCACGTCTTTTTCTGGCTGCTCACCAATCGCATGACGCCGCCAGCCGTGTTCCTGTTGCCTTTCTTCCAGCTCTACACCACGGTCGGGCTGATGGACACCCATATCGCCGTGGCGCTGGCCCACCTGCTGTTCAACGTACCGCTGGCGGTGTGGATTCTGGAAGGTTTCATGAGCGGCATTCCCCGCGAGATTGACGAGACGGCTTATATCGACGGATACAGCTTTCCACGCTTCTTCCTCACGATCTTTCTGCCGCTTATCAAGTCCGGCGTGGGCGTGGCGGCGTTCTTCTGCTTCATGTTCAGCTGGGTCGAACTGCTCTTGGCGCGCACGCTGACCAGCGTGAACGCCAAGCCCATCGTGGCCATCATGACGCGCACGGTGTCTGCTTCGGGCATGGATTGGGCGACCTTGGCTGCTGCGGGGGTGTTGACCATCGTGCCAGGCGCCATCGTCATCTGGTTCGTGCGGCACTACATCGCCAAGGGTTTTGCAATGGGGCGCGTCTGACGCCCAAGGAATAAAGGAGACAGCGATGTTTCAGTGGATGGCCTGGACCATGCCGGTGGCGGTATTTTTTGTCTGCATCGCGCTGATGCTGGCGGGTATGACGGTGTGGGAGATCAAGTCGCCCACCGTGCTGCGCAAAGGTTTTTTGCCGATCGCCACCACGCGAGGCGATCGCCTGTTCATTGGCTTGCTTACCGCAGCCTACGTCAACCTGTTCTGGGTGGGCCTGGGCGAAAAAATGGCGCAGTGGTTCTCGCTGGAAGCCGAACCTTCGGTGTGGATCAGCCTGGTGCTGTCCATGGCCCTGCTCGTGTTCATCATGCGCAAAGGCTGAGATTCCTGGAGCCCGGTTGGCACCCCCGTGGCCGGGCTCTTTTCGCAAAGGGGGATACATGAGGAGACATGCAATGAAGGTGCAATTGAAAGCAGTGGCGTTTGCTGCTGCGGCGCTGGCCATGGGGCACGCGGTCTGGGCTGGCGAGGCCGAAGCCAAAAAGTGGGTAGACACCGAGTTTCAGCCCTCTACGCTGAGCAAGGACCAGCAGCTCAAGGAAATGAAGTGGTTCATTGATGCCGCCGCGAAGCTCAAGGCCAAGGGAGTGAACGAGATCAGCACGGTCTCGGAGACCCTGACCGTGCACGAATATGAGAGCAAGACCCTGGCCAAGGCCTTCGAGGAGATCACGGGCATCAAGGTGAAGCACGACATCATCCAGGAGGGTGACGTGGTGGAGAAATTGCAAACCTCCATGCAGTCGGGCAAATCCATTTATGACGGCTGGATCAGCGACTCCGACCTGATTGGTACCCACTACCGCTATGGCACCGCGATGAGCCTGACCGACCAGATGGCCGGGCCGTGGAAAGACTTGACCGATCCCTATCTGGACATCAAGGATTTCATTGGCACCAGCTTTACCACGGCACCTGATGGCAAGCTGTACCAACTGCCTGACCAGCAGTTCGCCAATCTGTACTGGTTCCGTGCCGATCTGTTTGCGCGCAAGGATCTGAAGGACAAATTCAAGGCCAAATACGGATACGACCTGGGCGTGCCGGTGAACTGGAGCGCCTACGAGGACATCGCTGACTTCTTTACCAATGATGTCAAGACCATCGATGGCAAGCCCATTTATGGACACATGGACTACGGCAAGAAAGACCCCTCGCTGGGCTGGCGTTTCACCGACGCGTGGTTGTCCATGGCCGGGGAAGCCGACAAGGGGATTCCCAACGGCATGCCGATTGACGAATGGGGCATTCGCGTGGCTGCTGACAAGTGCACACCGGTGGGTGCCGAGGTTTCACGTGGTGGCGCCACCAACTCCCCGGCCGCGGTGTACGCCCTGACCAAGTACATCGACTGGCTGAAGAAGTACGCCCCGCCCGAGGCCACCGGCATGACCTTCGGCGAGGCGGGACCTGTGCCTGCCCAAGGCCAAATCGCGCAGCAAGTCTTCTGGTACACGGCATTTACCGCCGACATGACCAAGGCTGGTCTACCGGTGGTCAACGCCGATGGTTCGCCCAAATGGCGCATGGCCCCCGGCCCGCACGGCCCGTACTGGAAAGATGGCATGCAGAATGGGTACCAGGACGTAGGCTCCTGGACCTTTCTGAAGTCTGCGAACCCAGACCGCGCCGCCGCCGCGTGGCTGTATGCGCAGTTCGTGACCAGCAAGACCGTATCGCTGAAGAAATCCATCACCGGCTTGACCTTCATCCGCGACAGCGATATCCGCAGCGAATACTTCACCAAGAACGCCAATAGGTACGGTGGCTTGATCGAGTTTTATCGCAGCCCGGCCCGCGTGGCCTGGACCCCCACTGGCACGAACGTGCCCGACTACCCCAAGTTGGCCCAGCTGTGGTGGAAGAACGTGGCCGTGGCGGTAACGGGTGAGAAGACGCCGCAGCAGGCAATGGACAACCTGGCCAAGGAGATGGACGACGTGATGGCACGGCTGCAACGGGCGGGAATGGCCCACTGCGCGCCCAAGCTCAACCCCAAGAGCGATCCGGCCAAGTGGCTCAGCGACGAGCATGCACCCTGGAAGAAGCTGGCCAACGAGAAGCCCAAGGGTGAAACCGTTGACTACGACAAGCTCCTGCAAGCCTGGAAGGATGGCAAGGTGCGTTGAGCGCTGCGTCCTGATAGCTTCCTGAGCCGCCGCATACCCTGTGGTGTGTGGCGGCGGGATCGTAAGTCCGTGGACTGCTGGCAGAAAACGTGGTGCCGCAGCACAATGGACTAGGGTTAACCCTTATTCATCCTTCTACCTGCGGCTCTCATGGCTTCCCATTCTTCGCCCTTGCCTACCCTTCGCGCTGAATTGCTGGAGCGTCTGGCCGGCGCTGCAACCTACGATCTTGTGGTTATCGGCGGCGGCGCTACCGGCTTGGGGGTGGCACTGGACGCTGCCACGCGGGGGTTTCGGGTTGCGCTGATCGAGAGATTGGACTTTGCCAAAGGCACTTCATCACGCGCCACCAAACTGGTCCATGGTGGTGTGCGCTATTTGGCTCAGGGCAATATCGCCTTGGTACGGGAGGCTTTGCATGAACGCAGCACCTTGCTTCACAACGCACCGCACCTTGCGCAACCTCTGCCGTTCGTCATGCCTTCCTACAAGTGTTGGGAGACGCCGTTTTACGGTGTGGGCCTGAAAATGTACGACGCCCTGGCCGGCAAGGCGGGGCTGGGGCCCACCGAATTTCTTGGCCGGACACGCACGCTTGAGTGCCTGCCAACCGTGCGGCGGCAGGGGCTTAAGGGCAGTGTGAAATACTGGGATGGCCAGTTTGACGATGCGCGGCTGGCGCTGGCGTTGGCGCGTACGGCGGCCCGCACCGGGGCCTTGGTTGCCAACTATGTGGAAGCAACGGACCTCGTGAACGAGGGTGGAAAAATCTCCGGTGTGGTGTGCAGAGATGCTGAATCGGGCCATACGTTCACGCTGCGCACGCGCTGCGTGGTGAATGCCACAGGCGTTTGGGTCGATGCCTTGCGCGAGAAAGATGCCCAAGCGACAGGACGGGCGGTGTCGCCGCTGGTGGCGCCAAGCCAAGGCGTGCATCTGGTTGTAGACCGGGATTTCCTCGCGTCTGATCATGCGCTGATGGTGCCCAAGACGGCCGACGGCCGCGTGCTTTTCGCTGTTCCCTGGCTGGGCAAGGTCATCCTCGGAACCACAGACACCCCGCGGCACGACCTTGACCGCGAGCCCACGCCCTTCGCGGAGGAGGTGTCTTTTATCCTCAGTGAATCCGCGCGATATCTGCGCCGCGCACCCCAGGCAAGCGATGTCCGCAGTGTCTGGGTGGGTCTGCGGCCCCTGGTCAAACCGCAGGACGAAAATGGCGATAACACCAAGAGCCTCAGCCGGGAGCACACCGTGCTCGCCAGCCGCAGCGGTTTGGTGACGGTTACCGGTGGCAAATGGACCACGTACCGCGCAATGGCCGAAGATGTGTTGCAAAAATGCTTCAACTCCGAACTGCTGGACGCTCGAAAAGGGGGCGCCACGAACGATTTTCCACTGGTTGGCGCAGAAACCGGGTACGCACGGCATCGGCTGTGCGAAGCCCCAGGTTGGCACAGTTACGGCAGTGAGGCTGCCTTCATACGCCAGCTGCCTGGCGCTGGCGTGGTTCTTGGCATGAATCTGACAGAAGCGATGGTGCGCTTTGCTGTGCGCAACGAGTACGCACGCACGGTGGAGGATGTGTTGGCCCGCCGCTGGCGTGCTCTGTTTCTCGACGCCCGCCAAGCCAGTGAAATGGCTGAGCGTGTGGCTGGGATCGTCCATGAGGAAACCGGCCTGGACCCCCAGCTGGCGCCTTTTCGGGAGCTTGCGTCACAATACGCCAGCCTGCCCCACTAAGAAAAATCGCGCTGCGCTACTTGACGGGCGAAGAATTTTTAGTGAAAATAGCAGGCTTCGCTAAGAAATTAGCGAAATCTCTGCCCAGCGGAAGCGCTGCAAATGGTTTGTAGCGTGGACGGCGGGCCCAAGACTGACTGGCAGGCAATTGCTTTCGAGGTGTTCTCGGAGCGGTAGTCTTCTGGTGCAAGTTGGGAATATTGAAATGATCCAGACTGAAACTCGGTTAGACGTTGCCGACAATACCGGCGCGAAATCCGTCTTGTGCATCAAGGTGCTGGGCGGATCCAGGCGTCGTTACGCCAGCGTGGGCGACATCATCAAGGTGGCTGTCAAAGAGGCGGCTCCTCGTGGGCGCGTCAAAAAAGGCGAAATTTACAGTGCCGTGGTGGTTCGTACTGCCAAGGGTATTCGCCGCGGTGACGGCTCGCTGGTCAAATTCGATGGCAACGCTGCGGTGTTGCTCAATGCAAAGCTGGAGCCGATCGGCACCCGCATCTTCGGCCCGGTCACGCGTGAATTGCGCACCGAGCGTTTCATGAAGATCGTGTCCCTGGCTCCTGAAGTTCTCTAAGGACACGCGATGAACAAGATTCGCAAGGGCGACGAAATCGTCGTGCTCACGGGGCGCGATAAGGGAAAGCGCGGCACGGTCGCGCTGCGCGCGGACGACTCCCATTTGGTGGTCGAAGGCGTCAATCTGGTCAAGAAGCATGTCAAGCCCAACCCTATGAAGGGTTCTACGGGTGGCATCGTTGAAAAGGCCATGCCCATTCACCAGTCCAATGTCGCCATTTTTAATGCTGCGACGGGCAAGGGTGATCGCGTAGGTATCAAGCTGCAGGCAGATGGCACGCGTGTTCGTGTGTTCAAGTCGAGCGGTGCCGAAATCAAGACGGCCTGAGGAAATAGAAATGGCACGACTTCAAGAACACTACCGCGACAAAGTGGCGCCCGAACTGATGAAGCAGTTTGGCTACACCTCGCCCATGCAGGTTCCGCGTCTGACCAAGATCACGCTCAATATGGGTGTGAGTGAGGCGGTTGCTGATAAAAAAGTGATGGACAGCGCTGTGGCGGATCTGACCAAGATTGCTGGGCAAAAGCCTGTCGTCACCAAGGCCAGGAAGGCCATCGCTGGTTTCAAGATCCGCGAAGGTCAGGCGATTGGCTGCATGGTCACGCTGCGCGGCGTCAAGATGTATGAGTTTCTCGATCGTTTCGTGACAGTCGCGCTTCCTCGTGTGCGCGACTTCCGGGGTATCTCCGGTCGCGCATTCGATGGCCGCGGCAACTATAACGTCGGCGTGAAAGAGCAGATTATTTTCCCTGAAATCGAGTACGACAAGGTCGATGCCTTGCGCGGTCTCAATATCAGCATTACTACCACGGCGCAGACCGACGAAGAGTGTAAGGCGCTCCTCACTGGTTTCCGTTTTCCGTTCAAGAACTGAGGCAGCGTATGGCAAAAGTAGCTTTGATCCAGCGCGAACTCAAGCGCGAAAAACTTGCTGCGAAATACGCAGCGAAATATGCAGAACTGAAGGCGGCGGCTTCGAACATGAAGTCGACCGGCGGAGAGCGCGAAGCAGCGCGTCTGGGCTTGCAAAAGCTTCCGCGCAATGCCAACCCCACGCGCCAGCGTAACCGCTGCACGATCACTGGTCGTCCGCGTGGAACGTTCCGTCAATTCGGTCTGGCCCGTGCCAAGATCCGTGAACTGGCTTTTGCAGGCGACATCCCCGGTGTCACCAAGGCCAGCTGGTAAGCCGGCAGGAGAGATACAACATGAGCATGAGTGATCCCATTGCTGACCTGCTGACCCGCATCCGCAATGCGCAGATGGTCTCCAAAGCCAGCGTCGCCGTCCCATCTTCCAAAGTGAAGGTGGCCATTGCCCAAGTCCTGAAGGACGAGGGTTACATCGACGGTTTTGAAGTCAAGACCGAAGATGGCAAGTCACAAATTGAAATTACCCTGAAGTACTACGCAGGTCGCCCGGTGATTGAGCGCATTGAGCGTGTCAGTCGCCCTGGTTTGCGAATTTACAAGGGATGTGATGCCATTCCGCAGGTCATGAACGGCCTCGGCGTAGCCATTGTTACCACGCCTAAGGGTGTGATGACGGATCGTAAAGCGCGCGCTACCGGTGTCGGTGGTGAAGTGCTTTGCTATGTGGCTTAAGCCGTGACATTGAGGAGAAACTGAATGTCCCGAGTAGGAAAAATGCCGGTCACCATCCCCGCTGGTGTGGATGTGTCGATCACGAACGGCCTGATCAATGTGAAGGGGTCAGGCGGCTCCTTGTCGTTGGCGCAGAACGCGCTGGTTACGGTTGGTAGCCAAGACGGCAAGCTGAGCTTCGCGCCTGCGAACGAGAGCCGCGAAGCCAATGCCATGAGTGGCACCTTGCGCCAGTTGGTGAACAACATGGTCGTTGGTGTCAGTGCTGGCTTCGAAAAGAAGCTCAGTCTGGTGGGGGTGGGGTACAAGGCGCAGGCGACGGGTTCCAAGCTGAATCTGTCGGTGGGTTACTCCCATCCTGTCAACAAGGAGATGCCGGAAGGCATCACCGTGGCGACCCCGACTCCGACAGAGGTCGTGATCAAGGGTGCTGACCGTCAGCGTGTAGGGCAGATTGCTGCCGAGATTCGTGCGATTCGTCCCCCCGAGCCCTACAAGGGCAAGGGTATTCGCTACGTGGGCGAGCGCATTGTGATCAAAGAAACCAAGAAGAAGTAAGGAGCTGCACCATGTTGACCAAAAAAGAGCAGCGACTTCGCCGAGCCCGTCAGACGCGGATCCGCATTGCCCAGCAAGGCGTGGCGCGACTCACGGTGAATCGCACGAATCTTCACATCTACGCAGCAGTCATTTCGAGCGATGGTGGCAAGGTGCTTGCGAGCGCTTCCACTGTCGAGCCAGAAGTCCGCACCGCGCTGGGTGCCTCCGGCAAGGGAGGCAATGCCGCCGCAGCCGAGGTCATTGGCAAGCGCATTGCAGAGCGCGCCAAGGCTGCTGGCGTCGAGAAGGTGGCATTTGATCGCGCAGGTTTTGCGTACCATGGCCGCGTCAAGGCGCTTGCCGATGCTGCCCGCGAAGCGGGTCTGCAGTTCTAAGCGGAACGGATAAAAAAATGGCTAAATTTCAACCCAGAGTGCAAGACGACAGTCGCGACGACGGAATGCGCGAGAAGATGATCGCGGTCAATCGCGTCACCAAGGTCGTGAAGGGTGGGCGGATTCTTGGTTTCGCCGCACTGACCGTGGTAGGCGATGGCGACGGTCGCGTCGGCATGGGCAAGGGCAAGTCGAAGGAAGTGCCGGCTGCCGTGCAAAAAGCGATGGAAGAGGCGCGTCGCAACATGGTCAAGGTGTCGCTGAAGAACGGCACCATCCACCACCAGGTCACTGGCCACCACGGCGCAGCCCACGTGATGATGGCTCCTGCTCCCAAGGGAACCGGCATCATTGCTGGCGGCCCGATGCGTGCCGTATTCGAAGTGATGGGCATGACCGACATCGTGGCCAAGAGCCATGGTTCATCTAACCCTTACAACATGGTTCGCGCCACGTTTGATGCGCTGACCAATTCCACCACGCCTTCGGAAATTGCTTCCAAGCGCGGTAAGTCGGTCGAAGACCTCTTCATCTGACAGGAGCGCACACATGTCTACGCAACAAACCGTGAAGATCCAGCTGGTTCGCAGCCCGATTGGAACCCAGCAGTCGCACCGCGCTACCGTGCGCGGCCTCGGCCTGCGCAAGCTCAACAGTGTCAGCGAACTCCAGGACAGTCCTGAAGTGCGCGGCATGATCAACAAGATCAGTTACCTGGTCAAAGTCCTCTGAGAGGTTCGAGATGGAACTCAATAGCATTAAGCCGGCCGCTGGCGCCAAGCACGCGAAGCGTCGCGTCGGTCGCGGCATTGGCTCCGGGCTGGGAAAAACAGCAGGACGCGGCCACAAAGGTCAAAAATCGCGTTCCGGTGGTTACCACAAGGTAGGTTTCGAAGGTGGTCAAATGCCTTTGCAACGCCGCCTTCCCAAGCGCGGTTTCAAGTCGCAAACGCTCAAGTACAACGCCGAAGTGACATTGGCTGCCTTGGCGCGGCTGGGTCTGGCGGAAGTGGATATGTTGGCGTTGAAGCAAGCAGGTTTGGTCAGCCAGATGGCCAAGGTCGTGAAGATCGTCAAGAGTGGTGAACTTGCTACGGCTGTCAAGTTGACAGGCGTTGGCGCCACTGCGGGCGCGCGCGCTGCTATTGAAGCTGCAGGCGGCAGTCTCGCCTGAACAAACGGTGACGAAAGGCTTCCGTGGCAACTAACGCAGCTCAAATAGCCAAAACCGGCAAATTCGGCGACCTGCGCCGCAGGTTGGTGTTTCTGCTGCTTGCGTTGGTCGTCTACCGCGTCGGCGCGCATATCCCAGTTCCGGGCATCGATCCTACGCAGCTCAAACAATTGTTCAGTGGCCAGCAGGGCGGTATTCTCAATTTGTTCAATATGTTCTCGGGCGGCGCGCTGTCCCGGTTCACGGTGTTCGCTTTGGGAATCATGCCGTACATCTCGGCGTCGATCATCATGCAGCTCATGAGCTATGCGGTGCCGGCGTTTGAGCAGTTGAAGAAGGAAGGGGCGGCCGGTCAGCGCAAGATTACGCAGTACACGCGGTATGGCACGCTGGGTCTGGCGCTTTTTCAGTCCCTGGGTATTGCAGTTGCACTCGAGAGTTCGGCTGGCTTGGTTCTGACGCCTGGTTTCGGTTTTCGCATGACTGCGGTCGTGAGTCTGACGGCAGGCACCATGTTCCTGATGTGGTTGGGCGAGCAAATCACCGAACGCGGTCTGGGCAATGGAATTTCCATCCTGATTTTCGCTGGTATTGCAGCAGGGCTTCCCAACGCTGTTGGTGGTCTTTTGGAGCTGGTACGAACCGGGTCCATGAGCATCATTGCGGCATTGTTCATTGTTCTGGTTGTTTGCTTGGTGACCTATTTCGTCGTGTTCGTTGAACGTGGTCAGCGCAAGATACTTGTGAATTACGCGCGGCGACAGGTCGGCAACAAGGTGTATGGCGGTCAATCGTCTCACCTGCCGCTGAAGCTCAATATGTCTGGCGTGATCCCGCCTATCTTCGCGTCTTCGATCATTTTGTTGCCGGCAACGGTGGTGAACTGGTTCAGCGCGGGTGATTCCATGCGCTGGCTGAAAGATATTTCGGGCGCTTTGACACCGGGGCAGCCGATCTATGTGTTGCTCTATGCGACGGCCATTGTGTTTTTCTGCTTTTTCTACACCGCGCTGGTATTTAACAGCCGAGAGACTGCGGACAACCTCAAGAAGAGTGGCGCGTTTATTCCTGGTATTCGGCCGGGCGACCAGACAGCGCGGTACATTGATAAAATCCTTGTCCGTTTGACGCTTGCTGGGGCTATCTACATCACGTTGGTGTGTCTGCTGCCTGAATTCATGATCCTGAAGTACAACGTGCCGTTTTATTTTGGTGGCACCTCTTTGATGATCATCGTGGTGGTCACGATGGATTTCATGGCACAAGTGCAGAACTATCTGATGTCCCAGCAATATGAATCGCTATTGAAGAAGGCTAATTTCAAAGGCGGGGCCGGGGCTTGACGAAGGCTTGCTGCAAGTCCACGGAGGCGCAGCACTATTAGATGAAGCCTTCGGGTTTCGCATTAACGCAGTGCGCCATGGCGCACGCAAACACGGTGTTTATGGCATAGGCCGCACACCACGACTGGTTTTAGGAGAATGAAATGAGAGTTTCGGCTTCGGTCAAGAAAATTTGCCGCAACTGCAAGATCATCCGCCGCAAGGGTGTGGTGCGCGTGATCTGCACGGACCTGCGTCACAAGCAGCGCCAGGGTTGAACAGGAAAGTATTAGAGGACGCACATGGCACGTATCGCTGGCATCAACATTCCGCCGCATCAGCACGCAGAGATTGGCTTAACGGCCATCTATGGCATTGGTCGCACCCGCGCACGCAAGATCTGTGAAGCTTGCGAAATCGCTTACTCCAAGAAGATCAAGGATCTTACGGACGGCGATCTCGAAAAGATTCGCGACCAGATCGCGCAGTTCACCATCGAAGGTGACCTGCGTCGCGAAACCACGATGAACATCAAGCGCTTGATGGACATCGGCTGCTACCGAGGCTTCCGCCATCGCCGCGGTTTGCCGGTGCGCGGCCAGCGCACACGCACCAATGCCCGCACCCGCAAGGGTCCGCGCAAGGGCGCCGCGGCCCTGAAGAAATAAAGAGATTGAAAGAACCATATGGCTAAGTCTCCCGCCAATAACGCCGCACAGCGTGTCCGTAAGAAGGTTCGCAAGAACGTCTCCGACGGTATCGCCCACGTGCATGCCTCGTTCAACAACACCATCATCACGATCACCGATCGCCAGGGTAACGCCTTGTCGTGGGCTTCGTCGGGTGGCCAAGGCTTCAAGGGTTCGCGCAAGTCCACGCCGTTTGCGGCACAGGTCGCATCCGAGACGGCCGGGCGCGCTGCCATCGAGCAAGGCATCAAAAACCTGGATGTCGAGATCAAGGGCCCAGGGCCAGGTCGCGAGTCCTCGGTGCGTGCCCTGGGTGCGCTCGGTATCCGTATCACCTCAATTTCTGATGTGACACCGGTTCCCCACAACGGCTGCCGCCCACAAAAGCGTCGCCGTATTTAAATTACTCCAAGCCCACCGCCGCCTGCGCCCGTATCCACGCCGCAGGCGGCTCCCGCAATGGTTTGCGGTAGAGACATCAGAAGGACATTCAAGTGGCACGTTACCTCGGCCCCAAGGCCAAACTCTCCCGCCGTGAAGGCACCGATCTGTTTCTTAAGAGCGCACGCCGCTCGATCGCGGACAAGTCCAAGTTTGATTCCAAGCCCGGCCAGCACGGTCGCACTTCGGGTCAGCGCACCTCCGACTATGGCCTGCAACTGCGTGAGAAGCAAAAGGTCAAGCGCATGTACGGCATTTTGGAGAAGCAATTCCGCCGTTACTTCGAAGCCGCGGAGCGCAAAAAGGGCAATACGGGCGCCAACCTGCTGTCGTTGCTGGAATGCCGGCTCGACAACGTCGTATACCGTATGGGTTTTGGCTCGACGCGCGCTGAAGCACGCCAGATGGTGTCGCACAAGGCGATCACGGTGAACGGCCAGTCGGTGAACATTCCTTCCTACTTGGTCAAGGTGGGCGATGTGGTTGCCGTGCGCGAGAAATCGAAGAAGCAAAACCGGATCGTCGAAGCCCTGCAACTGGCTGCGCAGGTCGGTATGCCCGCCTGGGTGGATGTCAATGCCGACAAGGCCGAAGGCGTGTTCAAGAAAGTGCCCGATCGAGACGAGTTCGGCGCCGACATCAATGAATCGCTGATCGTCGAGTTGTACTCGCGCTAAGCCAGCAAATCTGAATTTATCGTTCCTGCTCAGCGAGGCATCGCTGGGTGGGCGCTTCACCAGCCTTACCGGTGTAACGAGCTGGGGGTATTGAGAGGAAGTCTGCATGCAAACGAATTTGCTGAAGCCAAAAACCATCAACGTCGATCAGGTTGGTCACAACCGTGCCAAAGTAACGCTCGAACCTTTCGAGCGTGGCTATGGTCACACGCTCGGCAATGCGCTGCGTCGAGTTCTGTTGTCTTCCATGGTTGGTTATGCCGTGACGGAAGTCACCATCGCTGGCGTGCTGCACGAGTATTCGTCCGTGGATGGCGTCCAAGAAGATGTCGTCAACATCCTGCTGAACCTCAAAGGTGTGGTGTTCAAGCTGCACAACCGTGACGAGGTCACGCTGAGCCTGCGCAAGGACGCCGAAGGCGTGGTCACCGCCAGCGACATTCAGACGCCACATGACGTGGAAATCGTCAACCCTGATCATGTGATTGCGAACTTGTCGCAAGGCGGCAAGCTTGACATGCAGATCAAGGTTGAAAAGGGTCGCGGCTACGTGCCGGGCAATCAGCGCCGCTACGGCGATGAGGCGACCAAGTCCATTGGCCGTATCGTGTTGGATGCTTCGTTCTCGCCGATCAAGCGCGTCAGCTACACGGTCGAGAGCGCGCGCGTGGAGCAGCGCACCGACCTCGATAAGCTGGTCGTCGAAATTGAAACCAACGGTGCGGTCACGGCAGAAGATGCGGTTCGGGCTTCGGCGCGCATCCTGGTGGAGCAGCTCGCGGTATTCGCTCAGCTCGATGGTGGCGAGATGGATGCCATCAATGCGCCTTCTGGAGCACGCAGCAACGCAAGTTTCGATCCGATTCTGCTGCGCCCGGTGGACGAGCTCGAACTGACCGTGCGTTCTGCCAACTGTCTGAAGGCAGAGAACATTTACTACATCGGTGATCTGATCCAGCGCACCGAGAACGAGCTGCTCAAGACCCCCAATCTGGGTCGCAAGTCGCTCAACGAAATCAAGGAAGTGCTTGCCTCGCGTGGGCTCACCTTGGGAATGAAGCTTGAAAACTGGCCGCCTGCCGGTCTGGACAAGCGCTAAAGCTATAATTTCGCGCCCTCACAGAAAGGGCCGTGCCCGGGCAGTACCTGATACGGCTGCCCGTTTTAATTACATTTAAGGATAAGCACCATGCGCCACGGACTCGGCCTTCGCAAACTCAACCGCACCAGCTCGCACCGCCTCGCGATGCTGCGCAACATGATGAACTCGCTCATCGAGCACGAGGCCATCAAGACCACGCTGCCCAAGTCGAAAGAACTGCGCCGCGTCATTGAGCCCATGATCACCTTGGCCAAGGTGGATACTTTGGCGAACCGCCGCCTGGCGTTTGACCGCCTGCGCGACCGCGACAGCGTCACCAAGCTGTTCACGGTGCTGGGCCCGCGTTTCAACGCGCGCCCCGGCGGCTACACGCGTATCCTGAAAATGGGTTACCGCGTCGGCGACAACGCCCCCATGGCGTTCGTCGAATTGGTCGAGCGCAGCGAAGAATCTTCTGCTGCACCGGCAGAAGCCGCTAAATAAGCTATAATTTACGTCTTACCGCGCGATGGAGCAGTCTGGTAGCTCGTTGGGCTCATAACCCAAAGGTCGGAGGTTCAAATCCTTCTCGCGCAACCAATCAGCAAACGCCCACTTCTGTGGGCGTTTTGCATTTCTGGCTTATAAATTCCTAGCTCAGATGAAGCAGCGCCCGTCGGGCCTGCTTGATAGGCCAGAATCGGCGCTGTATGCCTGACACCGCTGCGGCCCCACGCTCTCCTGTCCAGCCTGGCCTGATCGCCTTGCACGGTAACCGTGCCGAATGGCTGGCCGACGCGGTCCTCGAATGGCTTTCGCAGCACCCGCTCGCGCCGCTTGAATCCGAAATCGTGCTGGTGCAAAGCAACGGCGTGGCCGAGTGGTTCAAGATGGCGCTGGCCGAGCGTGCTGGGGTTTGCGCGGCGGCGCAGGTCGAGCTGCCGGCGCGCTTTTTGTGGCGCAGCTACCGCCAGGTGCTGGGCGCGGCCGCCGTGCCGCCGCGCTCGGCGGTGGACAAAACGGCGCTGATCTGGCGCCTGCTGCAGCAGCTCCCTGACTTGGTTGCGCAGCCTGGCTTCGAGCCGGTGGCCGGGTTTCTTCGCGCTGGCGAACCTGATCGGTTGTGGCAGCTCGCTGGGCGGTTCGCGGATTTGTTTGATCAGTACCAGGTCTATCGCCCCGACTGGCTGGGCGATTGGGCACAGGGCCACGACAGGCTGGTACGCGGCCAGGGCGCTGCGCTGCCAGTGCCTCCTGAGCAGCTCTGGCAGCCTTTGCTCTGGCGTGCCGTGCTGGGCGGCCTGGGCGAGGCGGAGCGCGCCGCCATTCGGCCGCAGATTCACCAACGGGCGCTGGCGGCGCTGCGCGCTGGCGAGCCCTTGGCTGCGTCGCTGCCGCGCCGTGTGGTGCTGTTCGGCATGACCCATTTGCCGCTGCCAGTGCTCGAACTCCTGGCAGACCTGTCGCGCTACAGCCAGGTGCTGATGGCCATCCCCAACCCGTGCCGCTTTCACTGGGCCGACGCCATTGACGGTCGCGAGCTGCTCGCTGCGGCACGTCGGCGCCACCCGCTGCGCGGCGGGGTCGATCTGGCGCAACTGCCCATCGAGAGCCTGCATGCGCACGCCCACCCGCTGCTGGCCGCCTGGGGGCGCCAGGGGCGCGACTTCGTGCGCCAGCTCGACGCCTTCGACGAGACCGCCACTGCACAGGCACGCCTCGGCATGGCGCGCGTGGACTATTTCGACGAAGCGGACGATGGCCCCACCCCACCGCTGCTGCTGCAGGTGCAGCAGCGCATACGCGACCTGGTGCCGTTGGCGGAGCACCCGCCCACAGTGCTGGCAGAGGATGACCGCTCCATCGTCTTCCACAGTGCCCACAGCGCGCTGCGGGAGGTCGAGGTGCTGCACGACCAACTGCTCGATCTGCTCGCCCACCCACTGGGCCACCAGCCACTGGCGCCGCGCGACATCGTGGTGATGGTGCCCGATATCGAGCGCTTCGCCCCCGCCGTGCGGGCGGTGTTTGGCCAGGTGCCGCAGGGCGATGCGCGCTACATCCCCTGGGGGATTGCCGACCTGGGTGCGCGTGCCAGCCACCCCCTGGTGGGGGCGCTTGACTGGCTGCTGCAGGTGCCCCAGCAACGTTTTGCCATGAGCGAGCTGCGCGATCTGCTCGACGTTCCGGCAATTGCAGCGCACTTTGGCCTGGCGACCGACGGTGTGGCCCAGCTCGCGCAGTGGATGTCGGGCGCTGGTATTCGCTGGGGCCTGGACGCCGGGCAGCGTGCGGGCCTGGGCCTGCAGGCCTGCGGCGCGCAGAACACGGCATGGTTCGGGCTGGAGCGCATGCTGCTCGGCTACGCCGTGGGCAGTGGCAGCTTTGGCGGCATCGAGGCCTGGGACGAGGTGGGTGGGCTCGACGCCGAACTCGCCGGCGCGCTGGCTGCCTTGCTTGCACGGCTCAGGCATTGGCTCGAATCCTGCCAGGAGCCTACCGATCCCAGCGTGTGGGCGCAACGCTTTCGCGCGCTCATGGCCGACTTTGCCAAGCCCGTGGACGAGGCCGATCGCCAAGTGCTGCAGGCGCTCGAAGCCGCGCTGGTCGATTGGCTGGCAGCCTGCGAGGCAGGCGATTTCGCCGGCACCATCCCGCTGGAGATCGCGCGCGCTGCCTGGATGCAGGCACTCGATGAACCGCAGCTCGCCCAGCGCTTTCGGGCCGGCGGCGTCACTTTTTGCACGCTGCTGCCGCTGCGCGCCATCCCGTTCGAGGTGGTCTGCCTGCTCGGCATGAACGACGGCGACTACCCACGCCGCAGCCCGCGCAGCGACTTTGACCTGATGGCGCTGCCCGGCATGGCGCGGCCCGGCGACCGGTCGCGCCAGAGCGACGACCGCCAGCTCATGCTCGAAGCCCTGCTCTCGGCACGCCGCATGCTGCTGGTGAGCTGGACCGGCCGCAGCGTGCGCGACAACAGCGAACAGCCGCCCTCGGTGCTGGTGTCCCAACTGCGCGACTACCTGGCCGCTGGCTGGGGCGAAGAGGCGGTCAAGGCGCGCACCACCGAGCACCCGCTGCAGCCCTTCAGCCGCCAGTATTTCGAGGGCGACGCGCGCTGGTTCACCTACGCGCGCGAGTGGCGTGCCGCGCACGAGGCCGCTGCGCCGGGCCAGCCGGATGCGGCCCTGCGCCCGGCGCCCCCCTCCACGCCTGCGCCCCACATCGCCACGCTCGCGCAGCTCAGCGCCTGGCTGCGCCACCCGGCGCGTGCTTTTTTGCGCGAGCGACTGGCGGTGGTGTTTGAGCCGCCCGAGCAAGAGGTGGCCGACGATGAGAGCTTTGCCGTCGCGGGCCTGGAGCAGTACCAGATGGCCGAGGACACGCTGGCCGCGCTCGACGCCCGCACAGCGGTGGGCGACCCCGCCCCGCTGGACGCCATGCTGGCCGACGCCCTGGAAGGGCTGCGCCGCGCGGGCCGCCTGCCCATGGCTGCGCTGGGGGCCCGCGCCCAGCACATGTTGTTCGACACCCTGCTTCCCGTGGCCGAGGCTTGGCAGCAGCAGTGCGCGCTGTGGAGCGTACCGGCGCCGCGCCTGCGGGTGGTGTGGGAATCGTTGGATGCTTCTGATTTGGTAGCTGCTAACGCATATGGAATAAGCGCTAGAGGCCATTTAGACCTAAAAAATGCAGCGCCTGCCGCCCTGGAAGACTGGATCGACTCCCTGCGCCGCGCAGCCGACGGGCGCGTCGCCCTGCTGGGGCGCACGGTCTCGCGCGTGCTTGTCAAGGGGAAAGGGCCGGCGCGGGCGCGGCCCGAGAAAATGCTGGTCTGGTGGCTGCGCACGCTCGCGGCGGCCGCCTGTGGCGCCCTGGTGGAAGGGGTGCTCGTCGCCGGTGATGCGGTGGTCTGCTGGCCGCCCATGGAGCAGGCAACAGCACAGCAGACGCTCACGGTCGTTCTGGGGCTGTGGCAGCAGCAGTGGCACGCCGATGCGCCGCTGCCCTTGCCGCTCGCCACTGCGCTGGCCCTGGTGAGCGAGCGACCCGCCCAGGCCGCGTACGAAGGCTCGGGGTCGCGCCAGGGCGCGCCGGGCGAAGTCAAAGACCCGGAGTGGGAGCGCTTCTACCCCGACTTCGAGGCGCTCGCCGCCGATGGGCGTTTCGAGGCCCTGGCGCTGCTGCTGCACGCGCCGCTGGCGCGATGGGCGGCCGAGGCGCTCCAGATCACACCGCACACCACCCTTGCGCCCGGCGATGGCGATGACGCGGAGGAAGACGAATGAGCCCCTTCGCCGACCTTGCCGCCCACAAGCTCGACCCGCTGCACTTTCCCTTGCACGGCAGCCGCCTCATCGAAGCGAGCGCCGGAACGGGCAAGACCTGGACCATTGCCGCGCTCTACCTGCGCCTGGTGCTGGGCCACGGCGGCGAGGCCGGCTATGCCCGGCCGCTGGCGCCGGCCGAAATTCTGGTGATGACGTTCACCCGGGCGGCCACGCGGGAGCTCTCGGGCCGCATCCGCGCGCGCCTGACCGAAGCAGCGCGCGTGCTGCGTGGCGAGTTTGACCCCACGCCAGACGACACGTACCTGACCGCGCTGCGCGATGCGTACACGCCCGGCCCCGCACGCGCGCAGGCCGCCTGGCGCCTGGCGGCTGCCGCCGAGGGCATGGACGACGCGGCGGTGCAGACCATCGACGCCTGGTGCCAGCGCATGCTGCGTGAGCACGCTTTCGATAGCGGCGCGCTGTTTGGCGAAGAACTCGACGCCGACGAAGCCACCCTGCGCGCCCAGGCGGTACACGACCACTGGCGCCAGCAGGTGTACCCGCTCTCGCCCGAGCTTCTGGAGCGCGTGCTGACCGTGTGGCCCGACGTGGACGCCCTGGCCGCCGATGCGCGCGCGCTGGAAACCTTGGTGCTGGCGCCCGGTGCGGGCGAGGGCAGCGCTGCCGATTGCCTGGCCCGCGCCGATGCACGGCACGCGGCAGCCGTCGCCGGGCTCAAGGCCGGGTGGGCCGAGCGCGCCGACGCACTGGCGCTGTGGGTGCAGACCGAGCTGGCCGAGCGCAAGGCGGCCTGGGATTCGCGCAAGCTATCGTCCGTCACCGGCTGGCTGCGCACGGTGGCCGACTGGGCCCGCTCCGACGGGGTGGAGCCGCTCACGCTCACCAAGACCGCCACCGAACGCCTGTGCCGCGAAGCGCTGCTGGCCTTGCGCAAGCCCGATGCGCCGCCGAGCGAGATTCCGCCGGACTTTTCTGCCATCCCTGCGCTGCTGGCCGCGCAGCAAACCCTGCCCACCCCCGAGATTGCGCTGCGCGAGCACGCTGCCGCGCGGATCGCCGAGCGCCTGGCCCACCTCAAACAGCAAAGCGGCAGCTTTGGCTTTCACGACATGCTGGTGCGGCTGGACCGCGCACTCTCGGGGCCGCGCGGCGACGCCCTGCGTGCGCGCATCCTGGCGCAGCACCCGGTGGCGCTGATTGACGAATTCCAGGACACCTCGCCGCTGCAGTACCGCATCTTCGAGCGCCTGTACCAGCCGCAGGCCAACGACCCGGCGACGGCGCTGCTGCTCATTGGTGACCCCAAGCAATCGATCTATGCCTTCCGTGGTGCCGATATCTACAGCTACCTGGCCGCGCGCCGCGCCACCCGCGGCCGGCACGCCATGCTGGACACCAACTACCGCTCCACCCAGGTGCTGGTGGAGGTGGTCAACCACTGGTTTTCCCGTGCGGAGCAGCGCCCTGGCGCGGGTGCCTTTGGGTTTCGCACCGGCGAAGTGGTGGGGGACATGGGGGTGAGTGCCGCGCTCGAAACCGACCCGCTGCCCTTTGTGCCGGTGGGCGCCAAAGGGCGCAAGGAGCGCCTGGTGACACGCGCGGGCGCATTGCCCCCGATGGTGCTCGCCCACGCCCTGGAGCCCGCGGGCGCGCCGGTGCAGCGCCAGCGCTTTGCCGCACGCTGCGCCGAGCAGATTGTCGATTGGCTCAACGACCCGCAGGCGGGCTTTGCCGAGGAAGGCGAGCCGTTCAGGCCACTGCGCCCCGCCGACATCGCCGTGCTGGTGCGCAGTGGCACCGAAGCCCAGGCCATGCAGCGTGCGCTGCGCCGCCGGGGCCTGGCCTCGGTGTATTTGTCGGACAAGGACTCGGTGTTCAAGGGCCCCGAAGCGCGCGACCTGCTCTGGTGGCTGCAAGCCGTGGCCGAGCCGCGCGATGCGCGGCGCCTGCGCACCGCGCTGGCGAGCGCGACACTGGATTTGCCGATCACCGAGCTCGAACGCCTGGCGCAGGACGATGCAGCGCTGGAGGCGCGCAGCGAGCAATTGCGCGCGCTGCAGGCGCTGTGGCAATCGCAGGGCGTGCTTCCCATGCTGCGCCAGACGCTGCACCAGTTCGGCCTGCCCGCGCGCTGGCTGCGCGAGGCCGGTGGCGAGCGGCGCCTGACCAACTTCCTGCACCTCGCCGAACTGCTGCAGACCGCCAGCAGCACGCTCGATGGCGAACAGGCGCTGGTGCGCTGGCTTGCCGGCCAGTTGCAGCAAGCGGGCGCGGCCGCCGACGAGCAGATCGTGCGCCTGGAGAGCGATGCCGACCTGGTGCAGATCGTCACCATCCACAAAAGCAAGGGGCTGGAATACCCGGTGGTCTGCCTGCCGTTTGCCTGCTCCATGCGGCCGGTGAAGAAGCAAAAGCGCAACCCCGCCGTGGCGCTGTCGGATGCCGCGGGCGTTCGCACGCTCCAGCTTGCGCCCAGCGACGCGCAATGGCAGCAGGCCGAGTGCGAACGCCTGCGCGAAGATCTGCGCTTGTTCTACGTGGCACTGACCCGCGCGCGGCACGCGCTCTGGCTGGGCTTTGCCGCCATCAGCGAAGGCAAGTCGGCCAAGACCAGTACCCACCGCAGCGCGGCCGGCAGCGTGCTGGCCGGAGGCGAGGCGCGCTCGCCCGAGGAGTGGCTTGCCGCACTGCACGACCTGGCGGACGCACAGCCAGCGATCCGCCTGGAAGCGGTGGAGGAGGGCGCCGCGCCTTGCACCGCCTTTGTTCCACGCGGCGGCGTGCGCGCCTTGCAGGAGGGCATGGACTACACCGCCTGGTTCGACCGGCATTGGGGCATCGCCAGTTTTTCCCAGTTGGTGCGCGGCCTGCCATCCGCCGGCCCGGAGCAGGCACTGCTGCCGACGCACCGCGCCATGCCGGCGGATGATGAGGCGCCGGTGCCGGACGATGCCGAACGCGCAGAACCCGGCAGCGCCACGCTGGCCAAGCGCCCGCGCGGCAGTACGGCCGACCTGTTTCCCGAGCCACCGGCGCTCTGGCACGGCTTTGCACGCGGCACGCTGGTGGGCAACTTTTTGCATGAGCAGCTCGAATGGCTCGCGGGCGAAGGCTTTGCATTCGCGCCCGATGGTCCGGTGGCCGCGCGCCTGCGCCGGCGCTGCGAGCGCTCTGCCTATGGCGCGGTGGCAGACGAGGTGCTGACCTGGCTGGCGGCGGTCGTGGCAACCCCCTTGCCGCCGCTGGGCGTGCCCCTCGCCGCCCTCGCCACGCGCCTGCCGGAGATGGAATTCTGGCTGCCCGCCCAGCGCTTGCCGGCGCAGGACATCGACGCGCTGTGCCGCCAGCATCTGCTGCCTGGCCTGCCACGCCCGGCCCTGCCCGAGCGTGCGCTGCACGGCATGCTGATGGGCTTTGCCGATCTGGTGTTCGAGCATGGCGGGCGCTACTGGGTGCTGGACTACAAATCCAACTGGCTAGGGCCGGACGCCCAGGCCTACGCTCTGCCCGCCCTGGAGCAGGCCCTGGCCCAGCACCGCTACGACGTGCAGGCTGCGCTCTACCTGCTGGCGCTGCACCGCCTGCTGCGCGCGCGCTTGGGCGCGCACTATGCCCCGCAGCAGCACCTGGGCGGCGTGCTGTTGTACTTCCTGCGCGGCATCGACGGGCCGGCCAGCGGCGTGGTGCAGCTTGCGCCGCCGCTGGCGCTGCTGGATGCGCTCGATGCGCTGCTCCAGACGCCCGTGGCAGGCGAGGTGCACCCATGAGCACGGCCGACCTGGGCATGTGTGAGATGCCCCAGATTCCGGGAGTGCCCGACCCGCGCGCCGCCACCCTTGCCGGCCTGCGTGCCCTGGCCGACGCAGGCTGGCTGCGCCAGCTCGACTGGGCGCTGGCACAGTTCATGGCCCGGCTCGACCCCGACGCTGCACCCGAGCTGCTGGTGGCCGCCGCCCTGCTGGCACAGTTCGAGGGCCGTGGCCACAGTTGCCTTCCGGTGAACCTGCTGTGCGCTCGGCCGCTTGCCTTGCCGGGCTGGCCGCCAGCGGCTCAGGAGGCGCTGGACGCGTTGTTGCGCGGCCTTTCTACCGACCCCACGCAGTGGATGCAGGCGCTGCGCGCCAGCCACTGTGTGCAGGACGCCGCCCGCGCGCCGCAGCAGGGTGCCCAGCCGGACGGTGGCACCCCGTTGGTGCTCGCCGGCCCGCCCGAGGCGCCGCTCCTGTACCTGCGGCGCTACTGGCATTTCGAGCAAGCGGTGGCGCAGCAGTTGCGCGCCCGCGCTGCCGAGCCTATCGCGGTGGACACCGCGCTCGCGCGCCACTGGCTCGACCGCTTGTTCGACCCGGCGCCCACCGGCACCTGCGACTGGCAGAAGCTCGCCTGTGCCATCGCCTTGCGCTCGCGCCTGGCCATCGTCACCGGCGGCCCCGGCACCGGCAAGACCTACACCGCAGCCCGCCTGCTCGCCGCGTTGCTGGCGGTGGACAGCACGCCCGAGCGCCTGCGGGTCGCGCTGGCCGCGCCCACGGGCAAGGCGGCAGCGCGCTTGCGCCAATCGCTGGAGACGGCGCTGGCGGGCTTGCAGGCGCGGGTGGGCGATACCCTGGACCTGGCCGGCTTTGCCACGCGCATCGGTCCGGCGCGTACCCTGCACGCGCTGCTGGGCGCCCGCCCAGGCACGCGGCGGCTGCGCCACCACGCGGCGGCGCCGCTGGATGTGGACGTGCTCATCGTCGATGAAGCCTCCATGGTGCACCTTGAAATGATGGCTTCGCTGCTCGCCGCGTTGCCCGCCCACGCCCGCCTGGTGCTGCTGGGCGACAAAGACCAGCTCGCCTCGGTCGAGGCAGGCGCCGTGCTGGGCGACCTGTGCCAGGGCGCGGAACAGGGCCATTACGGCGCGGGCACGGTGCGCTATGCCCAGGCGGCAGCCGGTGTGGACATTCCCCTGGCGCTGCGAGCCCTGGCGGTGCCGGTGCCGGTGCCGCTGCTGGCCGCGAACACCGTCATGCTGCGTGAGAGCCACCGCTTTTCCGGCCCCATCGGTGCGCTGGCGCTGGCCGTCCATGCGGGGGACGGCGCGCGTGCGGCGGCGCTGCTGCGCCATGACGCCAGTGGCGCCCTGCATTCGCTGGAGGGGGTTGACCCCCAAGCTGCCGTAACACTTGCACTTGCCGAAGGGCCGGCGCCGAGCTACCGCGACTACCTGTTGCGGCTTGGCCGCCAGCCGGCGGCGGACGATGCTCCCGGGCACGCCGCCTGGACCGCCAGCGTGCTCGCCGCCTTCGAGCGCTTCCGGCTGCTGTGCGCGGTGCGCGAAGGCCCCTGGGGTGCCGAGGGGATGGCGCGCGCCATCGAACGTGCGGCGCGCGAGGCGCGGCTGCTTGGCGGCACCGGCCAGTGGTACGCCGGGCGCCCGGTGCTCGTCACACGCAACGACGCGGAGGCCGGCGTGTTCAATGGCGATGTGGGTCTGGCCTTGCCGGCTGCGGGGGGCGCCGGCCTGCGCGTGTTTTTTGCCGATGGCCCGAGCTTGCGCTCGGTCAGCGTGGCGCGGCTGGCGCATGTGGAAACCGCGTTCGCCATGACGGTGCACAAGGCGCAGGGCTCGGAGTTCGAGCACACCGCGCTGGTGCTGCCGCCGCACGCGGGCGCCTTGCTTTCGCGCGAACTGGTCTATACCGGCATCACCCGCGCGCGCCAGGTCTTTACGCTGGTGGCGCCACGCGCCGGGCTGCTGGCGCAGGCGGTGCAGCTGCGCACCCAGCGCGCCAGCGGCTTGCAAGACCTGCTGCGGCGCGAAGCCGGATGAGCGTTCGGCAAGCGTGCCGCCTACAATCCCTGTCCATGCAAACCTTGCGCCGCTTTCGCGCTCTCGCCAGCTTCATGCTGGTGTGGTTTGCCATGTCCATCGGCGTGGCGACGGCGTCGCCTTTCGTTCACCCGCAATCGGCGCAACTGGTGTGCTCGGCCAGCGGCGACATCAAGCTGCTGGCGCTGGGCGACGATGGTACGCAGACGCAGCGCGGGCATACGCTTGACTGTCCGCTGTGCGTGCACTTTGGCAGTGCCGCCCCGCCGCCTGCGCCCATCCGCCTGCCGCAGGCCCTGCCGCTGGCCCATGCCCTGCTGCCCATTCCCGCCGCGCACATTGCGGCGCGCACGGCCGCGCCGCTGCCGGCGCGCGGGCCTCCGCTGTTCTCCTGAAGTGCTATTGCAACCGTAGCTGCTTGCCCAATAGGGATAAGCGCTGGCGGTCGTTTTCATTGGTTTCAGGAGTGTTCCCATGCGCAGAAATCGCGTGGCCATGGCGCTTGCCGTGGCCTTTCCCTTCAGCCTGAGCGCGTATGCCCAGGCCAACGATGCCCCGACCAAAGAACTGGGCGTCGTCACCATCACCGGTGGTCAGCCCACCTCGCTGCCGACGCAGATTCCCACCACCATGGAGGGTGTCACGGGCGAGCAGATCGAGCAGGGCATCAACGCCACCGACAGCGAGGACGCGCTCAAGTACTTCCCCAGCCTGCTGGTGCGCAAGCGCTACATCGGCGACTACAACCACGCCATCCTCTCCAGCCGGGCCTCGGGCACCGGCAACAGCGCGCGCTCGGCGGTGTATGCCGACGGCATCCTGCTGTCGAACTACCTGGGCAACGGCATCGGCGGCCTGTCGTTTCCGCCGCGCTGGGGTTTGGTGACGCCCGAGGAGATCGAGCGGGTCGATGTGATGTACGGGCCGTTCTCCGCCGCCTACCCTGGCAACTCGGTGGGCGCGGTGGTCGATTACGTCACGCGCATGCCCACGCACTTCGAGGCGCACGCCAAGATGGGCTACGTGTCGCAGCCTTTTGAGCTCTACGGCACCAACACCACAACCCGCAGCTGGCAGGCCAGCACCTCGGTGGGCAACAAAAGCGGCGACTGGGCCTGGTTCCTCAACTTCAGCCACACCGACAGCGAGGGCCAGCCGCTGACCTTTGCCACGCGCACGCTGGCCAGCGGAACGCCCGGCACGGCCGGCACACCGGTCACCGGCGCGGTGCCAGGTTTGAACAGCGCCAATGCCCCCTGGTGGATTCTGGGCAGCGGCACGGCGTACACCACGCGGCAGGACCACTTCAAGGCCAAGCTGGCCTGGGACATCACGCCCACCTTGCGCGCCGCCTATACGCTGGGGGTGTGGCAAAACCAGTCGCAGGGGCGGCCGGTGTCGTACCTGCGCGATGCCGCGGGCCAGCCGGTCACGAGCGGCGCCATCAACATCGGCGGGCGCAGCTACGCGCCGCTGACCGGCAGCGATTTCGCGCTGACTAACGAATCGCTCCTGCACACCATGCACGGCCTGTCGGTCAAGAGCCATACGCAGGGCGTGTTTGACTGGGAAGTGGCGGCCAGCCTCTACGACTACGGCAAGGACCAAAAGCGCCAGAACAGCGCCGCCAATGCCTTGCCCGGTGCCGCCTCTGGCGGGCCTGGTACGCTGGCAGACGGCAACGGAACAGGCTGGAACAACCTGGCATTGAAGGGCATCTGGCGCCCGGGCGGCATGCAGGGCGCCCACATCGTCGATTTCGGCTTCCAGCAGGACAGCTACCAACTGGACTACCTCACCTCCGCGATCCCGGGCAACTGGCTGCAGGACGGCCCCGGCGCGCGGGTCAGCGAGGTGGGCGGCAAGACGCGCTTGCAAAGCCTGTACGCGCAGGATGCCTGGTCGTTCGCGCCACGCTGGAAGACGGTGCTGGGCCTGCGCGGCGAGCGCTGGAGCGCTTACGACGGCAGCACCGCCATCCCTGGCGCCGCGCCCGCCATCGACACGCGCTGGGCCGAGCGCAGCGAGACGCACTTCTCGCCCAAGGCGGCGCTCTCCTGGCAGTGGCTGCCGGACACGGTGCTCAAGGCCTCGGCCGGCCGGGCAGTGCGCTTTCCGACGGTGAGCGAACTGTATGGCGCCACCGCCACCGCGAATGCGCAGTACATCAACGACCCGAACCTGCGGCCGGAAAAATCCTGGACCACTGAGCTGAGCGCGGAAAAAGACCTGGGGAGCAGCCTGCTGCGCCTGACCTTCTTCACCGAGGACACGCACGACGCGCTCTACACCCAGACCACGCTGGATACCGTGGCCAACCGCAACGTCAGCCGCGTGCAGAACGTTGGCCGCATCCAGACAAAGGGATTGGAACTGGCCTGGAGCGGCAGCGATGTGCTGCGCCGCGGCCTGGACCTGAACGCCAGCGTCACCTACGCCGATTCGGTCATCAAGGACAACGCCGGCTTCGTCACGGTGCCGGGCGACACCATCGGCAAGCGCCAGCCCAATGTCGCCAAATGGCGCGCCAGCGCGCTGGCGAGCTACCGCTGGAACGAGCGCTGGAGCACCTCGGTGGGCGCGCGCTACAGCGGCCCGCAGTTCCGCACCCTCGACAACAGCGACGTGAACGGTTTTGCCTACATGGGCGTGAGCAAGTTCTTCACCGTGGACCTGCGTGCCCGCTACCGGATCGACAAGCACATGGTGGCGTCCTTCGGCATCGACAACGCCAACAACTACCAGTTCTGGAATTTCCACCCCTATCCGCAGCGCAGCTATGTCGCGGAACTCAAGATCGACCTCTGAAAGAACCACCATGCCTTCAAAAACTCTCAAATTCATAGCTATCAGCGCTTTACTGGTAAGCGCTAGCGGCGTTTTTAACCTTGCAAATGCGCATGTCACGCTGGAATACCAGGTGGCCAATGCAGGCAGCAGCTACAAGGCCACGTTCCGCGTCGGCCACGGCTGCGGCGCATCGCCCACGCGCGAGATCGCCGTCACCATCCCCGCCGGCGTGGAAGGCGCCAAGCCCATGCCCAAGCCGGGCTGGACGATTGCTATCGAGCGCGAGAAGCTGGCCCAGCCGCGCAGCGACCACGGCAAGACCATCACCGAGGAAGTGCGCCGCATCCGCTGGAGCGCCAAGACGCCAGCGGACGCACTGCCCGGCGATTTCTACGACGAGTTCGTGCTCCAGGCACACCTGCCCAGCCAGGCCGGAACAATCTACTGGCCGGTGGAGCAAATCTGCGAACAGGGCCGCATGGACTGGGCCGAGGTGCCCATGGCAGACCAGAAGCTGCACGACCTCAAATCCCCCGCGGCTGCGCTGGAGCTGCTGCCCGCAGCCGGCGGCCATTCGCACTAAGTTTTTCACAGGAGCCCACGATGACTATGCAACGTTTCACCACCTCCCTGCTGTTTGCCGCCACTCTGCTGGCCGGCCATGCCTATGCCCAGGGCGCGGCTCCGGCCGCCGTCGATGGCGCCTGGGCACGTGCCAGCGTGCAGGGCCAAACGAGCTCGGGTGCATTCATGCGCATTACCGCCAGCGAGCCTTTGCGCCTGCTGCGTGCCGAGACGCCTGCTGCTGGCCACGCCGAAGTGCATGAGATGAAAATGGATGGTGGCGTCATGAAAATGCGTGCTTTGCCGGAGCTCGATCTGCCGGCCGGCAAGGCGGTCGAGCTCAAGCCCGGTGGCTACCACATCATGCTGATGGACCTGAAGGCGCCGCTGGCCAAGGACACGCAATTGCCGCTGACCCTGGTGTTCAAGGACGCCAAGGGCGAGGAGCACCGCATGGAACTGCAGGTCCCGGTGGCCACCATGCCCCCTGGCGCGCACGGCGGCCACGCCGCGCCCATGGCGATGCCCATGCCCATGCCCACGCAGAAGAACTGAGCGCCGCATTACCGCTGTGGGCGCCCCAGCCGGGGCGCATTGGAGTAAGCTGTCCGCACACCTCTTAACCCTCCACAGCGGAAGCAACCATGAGCGATTCAACCCCCTTTGGTTTTGGCAAATTCGTGCCGGGCTTCGATTTCCTGCAAGGCCTGGCCAAGGGCGCTGCAGGCAACATCCCGCAGTTGCCCCAGCTCTCCAACTGGGTGGCGCCGACCCTCAGCGTCGAAGAGTTGGACAAGCGCGTCGAGGAGCTCAAAGCCGTGCAGTTCTGGCTGGAGCAGAACTCGCGGGCTCTGGCCGCCACCATCCAGGCGCTGGAGGTGCAGAAGATGACCCTGGCCACGCTCAAGGGCATGAACTTCAGCATGGGCGACGTGGCCAATGCCTTCAAGCTCAAGACCGCCGATACCGTGATGGGCGGGGTGCACAAGGCGGGTGAGGGCTTGGCCCAAGCCGCGCAGATGGTCAGCGGCGTGGCATCCCGCGCGGCCGACGCGGTTCGCCCCTCGGCGGACGAAGCAGCGCCCGAGGCCGCAGGCTCCGTGCACGGCGGCACGGACAAGAAGGCCCCTGCAGGCAAATCCAAAGGCAAGGCCGAAGCCGCCAGCGTCATCGACCCGATGCAGTGGTGGGGCGCGCTGACGCAGCAGTTCCAGCAGATCGCCAGTTCGGCCATGAAGGACGCTGCGCGCCAGACGGCCGTGGACGCCGCGCGCAACGTGGCTACCGGTCTGGCCAAGGACGCTCTGAAGACCGCCACCGGCATGACCGCACAAATGGCGGCTCAGGGCGTCAAGAGCATGCAGGCCGCCACCGGCCGCACCAAGGCGGCCAGCCCCCGCAGCGCGGCCAAACAGCCAGTGGCCGCGAAGAAGGTGGCCAAGGCGACGGCAAAAAAACCTGCACCGCGCAAGGCGGCGGCGCGCAAAACCTCGGCCCGTAGCACGCGCTGAAGCCACCAGCGCGCAGCGCTGGGCACCTTCTTTGGCGGGGATCTCGATGAAACTGTTTCCAACCGGCCACGCCACCCATCCGCAAGCCCGCATGGCAGCGCTGATGGCGCTGGCCCAGGTGCGCGCGCAGATGGGCACGCCTGGCTACGCGTCGGCACCCACGCTGGGCCTGCTCTACATCACCGACCACTACGCCGATCAAGCGCAGGAAGTGCTCGACCTGCTGGCCGCTGAGCTGCCCGAAATCACCGACTGGAGCGGCACCGTGGGCGTCGGGGTCTGCGGCGGCAGCGCCGAGTACTTCGACCAGCCAGCGCTGGCGCTGATGCTGCTGGAATTGCCGCCCGACCAGTACCGCGTGTTCTCCGGCGTCGCGCCGCTGCCCTGCAGCGGGGTGGGCGGGTTTTCGGCGCAGACGGCGCTGGTACATGCCGATGGCGCCGCGCCTGAGGTTGCGGCGCTGGTGGCCGAATTGGCCGACCGCACGGCGAGCGGCTATTTGTTTGGTGGTCTGGCGGCCAGCCGTGGCGCCAGCGTGCAATTTGCCGTGGGTGGCAACGGCAACCTTGCCGGGCAGGGCGCCGCCAGTGGCGTATTTACCGGCGGCCTCTCGGGCGTGGCCTTTGGGGCCGGCGTGGCCCTGATCTCGCGCGTCACCCAGGGCTGCCAGCCCGTCGGGCCGGTGCACCGCATCACCGAGGCCGCCGACAACGTGGTGCTGGCGTTGGACAACGAGCCGGCGCTCGAGCGCCTGCTCGATACGCTGGAGGTCTCGCTTTCGGGGGATCCGCAGCAGGCCATCGAGCGCGTGCGCGTGACGCTGGCCGGTCTCATGGACGACGAGCGTTCTGGGCCTGCGCCGGCGTTGCGCAGCACCGGCCATTTCGGCGCCGAAACCCGTGTGCGGCACATCATCGGGCTCGATGGCACGCGCCACGGCGTAGCCCTCGCAGAGCATGTGGAAAGCGGCATGCGCCTGGCGTTCTGCCAGCGCAACGTGCAGGCGGCGCGCGCCGATCTGACGCGCATCTGCGCCGAAATCCGTGAGGAACTGGCGCCCGAAGGTGCGGCGCCCACCCACGCCATTGCCGGCGCCCTTTACGTGAGCTGCTCAGGCCGTGGTGGCCGGCATTTTGGCGGTGACAGTGCGGAGCTGCGCATCGTGCAGCATGCCCTGGGCGATGTGCCGCTGGTCGGGTTTTTTGCCGGCGGTGAAATCGCGCACGCCAATATCTACGGCTACACCGGCGTGCTGACGGTGTTTCTCACCAAGCGGTAACGAAAAAGCGCCCCAACCGCGAGGGCTGGGGCGCTTTGCGTGCAGCAAGGCCGCAATGCCGGGGGCGCTTAATTGCGGCGCGGGTCGTTTGGATGCCGGTCGTTGCGGTTGCGCACGCCGTCGCCATCGCGGTCGCCGTCCCGGTTGTTGCGCAGGCCGTCGCCGTCCATGTCGTGGCGGTTGTAGCGGTTGCGCATGTCGTCATGGTCGCGCATACCGGGACCGCGGCCTTGCCAGCCGCCGCGCTCAAAGCGCCAATCGCCGCCGCTCTGCACCCAGTGAGGTTGCATGTAGGTGTAGCCGGGGCGCATCTTCAGCCAGTAGCCATTGATCCAGTGGTAGCGTGCGCCGCGCCATTCCCAGTGGCCTTCCACCCAGACTTGGCCACGCCGCATGCCAGGGCGCTCGATGACACGTGGGGGCGGTGGTGGTGGCAGGTTGCGGTATTCGAGGGTTGGACCGGACTGGATGATCACAGTGGCCTGGGTGGCAGCCTGCGCCGGCGCCAGGCTGGCGAGGGCAAGGGCAGCCACAGCGGCGGCGGTGGTGAGAGGGCGGTGCATGAAGGTTCTCCTGGGATACGGCTCACGGAAAGCCAATATCGCCATGATGCGGCCTGCTTGTCAAATGTCTGTAGGGCAAGCGTGAAGTTGTGTGTAGGTGGGTGACCGGTTGCGCGCGAACGCGCGCCTGCAGGAGAGACGAGAACAGGCCCTCAGCGTGCAGGCCGCGCCAGCCCGCGCCGCTCGATGGGCGTGGAGAACACGATGGAGGTGCGTGTTTCGCCATAGCCGTTGATGCTGGCGAGGAAGCGCTCCAGGTCTTGCAGTGAGGTGGCGACGACCTGCATCACATAGGAATCCTCCCCCGCTACATGGTGGCATTCCAGCACCTCGGGCAGTTCGGCGAGCCTGTCCAGCAGGGCGCGCTTGCCCGGTTGCGGCACATGGATGCCTACGATGGCGCGCACCCCGTAGCCCACGGCGGCCGGTTCCACCTGTGCCTGGTAGCCGCGGATCACACCGGACTCCTGCAGTCGCTTGAGGCGCTCGGCCGTGGCCGGCATGGATAGGCCCGTGGCATCGGCCAGCGCCTTGAGCGGTGCCCGGCCATCGGCCTGCAGGGCCTGCAGTAGCAGCCAGGCCTTGTTGTCGAGCTGGATCGGTGAATGTTTTGTCATTGCCAATTCTTGCTTTGAAAAGAACGGCATTCAATCTGTTCGGCCGAATTTTCTGGCTGTTGTCATGCGCCGTCTCTGCCTACCATGGCGAGATGGTTTCCAAGGTATTTTTGTTGTTTTCTGAGGCTCTGTGGGTGGGGTTCTCGATCGCTGCGCCAGTGGGGCCCATCGGCCTGCTGACCATCCAGCGCACGCTGGAGCGCGGTATGCGTGCCGGCTTGGCCACGGGGCTCGGAGCGGCCACGGCGGATGCGCTGTATGGCGCACTCGGGGCGCTGGGCACGCGCTTTCTGATCGATGCGCTGGTGGGTGCGCGAACCTGGCTGGCGCTGGTGGGTGGGCTGGTGCTGTTGGCGATGGCCTGGCGCGTGGCACGCCAGCCCATGGCCCGGCAGGCGGCAGTCGTGGCCACGTCCGGCGATCTGTTGGGGTGTTTTGTCGGCACGCTGGCGCTCACCCTGTCGAACCCGGTCACCATCCTGTCGTTCATCGCCATCTTCGGCGCCATGGCCGGTGGGGCCCGGACCGTGGCGGTGCTGCCCATGGTGGCGGGGGTGTGGCTGGGCTCGGCGCTGTGGTGGCTGCTGCTGACTGCCATGGTGGCCCGTTGGCGCGCGCGCCTGGACGAGACCTGGCGCCAACGCATCCAATGGAGCTCGGCGGCCCTGCTGGCAGGCTTTGCGCTCTGGCAGTGGTGGGGGCTGCTCCGCTAAGGCGGTTCAGGCTGGCTCGACGGCGAATGTCAGCCCGGCGTGGGCCTGCAGCCGGTCGATCAGCGCCTGTCCCAGTGCAGGGGCCGTGGTCCAGATACCGCCCGGTGTGCTGGTGGCGTCCTGCAGCAGGCACACGGCCGCCTCGGCAATCATCTTGGAGGTTGAGCCGTAGCCCGGATCACGGTCGCCCTGGACCGCCACGCGCAGTTGGTGGCCCTCGGCGTCCATCCCCAGGAAGAGCACGTCGTAGAACCCCGCCTCGCGCTCCTCGGGCGAAGGGCCTTCGCCCGGTCTGGGGCCGCTGTCGGAGCCAAGCGACTTGTCGGCGGCCACGGCGTTGGCCATCGCTTCGCCCTTCTCGCCCGTGCCGGTCACCAGCATCTCGTCGTACACAAAGTCCGGCCCGTAGCGGTGCCCCATCAACAAGTTGGAGCGGTGGACGTTGCGCGTGTTGATGGCGGCCATCACGAACGGCGCTACCCACATGCCCAGCGCCTCGTCCACCATGGGTTTGTTGCCCGAGGGTTGGCGCGGGCCTTCAAAGCCAGGGGTGAGCGAGAAGGGGTTGCGCAACAGCTCCAGCACGCCGGGGTCCGCGGCGGCGGCGGCCATGGTGGCTTTCAGGCTGGCGGCAGTCCCGCCGGAGAAGGTGCCCTTCATCTTGCGCACGCGTCCGCGCACGCGGCTGGCGGGGTGGCCAAAGCGTGCGTGCATCTCGTTTTGCAACATCCACACGCCCATGTCGAACGGTATGGAATCAAAACCGCAAGAGAACACGATGCGCGCGCCGCTGGCCTTTGCGGCACCTTCGTGCGCATCGATCATCTGGCGCATCCAGGCGGGCTCGCCGCACAGGTCGACATAGTCCACACCCGCAGCCGCGCAGGCCGCCACGAGTTCACTGCCATAGAGTTGGTAGGGCCCCACCGTGGTCAGCACCAGCCGGGTCTGCTCCATCAGCGCCTGCAGGCTGGCGGGGTCGCTGCTGTCGGTCAGCACCAGGGGCGTATCGGCTGGCGCGCCGATGGCGTCGCGCACCGAGGCAAGTTTCTCTGCACTGCGCCCGCCCATGGCCCAGCGCAGACCGCTGCCTGCTGGGTAGCGCTGGAGCAGATACTCCACCACCAGCCGGCCGGTAAAACCGGTGGCGCCGTGAACGACAAGATCAAAAGCTTTGGCCATGGAAAATACCTCTGAGTGCGATGGCGGCATTGTGAAAGACGGCGCGCTGCCCGCCTGTCGCGCAGGCGTAGGGGCCGCCGCCGCTGGGGCGGGTCAGATGAAAAGGTAAGAAAAAATAGAAGAAAATAGCCTCCAACGCATACAGTGATTGCGCGAACAGCTATCGAAAATATAGTAATCCCATCAGGAAAACGAAATGAGCAAATCCCTGCGCCTGTCGGAAAAATGGTTTCGCCGTGGCCTGTGGCTGGTGGCGCTGGTGTTTGCCAGCTTCCTGATCGGCCTGGGCGGCACCATCGTGGGCGACCTGCCCAAGGTGGAGACGCCGCTGGCGCTCGACAACTTTCTGAACCAGCCGGCGGCCCAGCGGCTGCGCGAGCAGTTGCGCGGCGAGCGCAGTGCGGCCGAGGCCGCCGACAGCGCCCTGGCCCAGGCGCAGCTCCAGCGCAGCAAGGCGCGCAGCGAAACGCGCGCCCAGCGCGAGAGCTTCAACAATTGGCTGGCCACGCGCAGCGTGACCCAGCGATCCGAGCAAGACCCCGAAGTCATCGCCCGCACCCGTGCGCTCGACGCACAGCAGCGCGCCGAACAGGCCCAGCAGCGCGCCGTCGAGGCGCAGCAGCAAGCGGCGCTGGACGCACGGCAGGCGGCAGCGCAAACGCAAAAGCAGCTCGACAGCATGGAGACCGCGGCCCGCGCCAAGCTCAATGAGGAAATGCGGCGCGTGGAAATGCGTGTGTTCCTCTACCGGCTGGCGCTGACCCTGCCGCTGCTCGTTGTGGCCGGCTGGCTGTTTGTGAAAAAGCGCAAGGGCACCTACTGGCCCTTCGTCTGGGGCTTCATCTTTTTCGCTCTGTTCGCCTTCTTTGTCGAGCTCGTGCCCTACCTGCCGAGCTACGGCGGCTACGTGCGTTACGTGGTGGGCATTGCGGTAACCGCGCTGGTGGGGCGCTACGCCATCCTGGCCCTCAACCGCTACCTGGAGCGGCAAAAACTCGCCGAAGCCCTGCCGGACCAGGAGCGACGCAAGGAATTGAGCTACGACGTGGCTCTGGCCCGCCTGGCCAAAAGCGTCTGTCCCGGCTGCGAGCGTCCGGTGGATTTGAAGAACGAAAAGATCGACTTCTGCCCGCACTGCGGTATCGGTTTGTTTGACCGCTGCGGCGCCTGCAACACGCGCAAGAGTGCGTTTGCGAAGTTCTGCCATGCCTGCGGGGTGGGTGCCGGGCGTGCTGCGGCCGTTGCGACTGCGCCGGCAGCAGCGGTCCCCGTGCCACCAGTGCCGCCGATTCCGAGCTGAAGCCTCAGGCAGTTCACTCTGGGTGCGTGCGCCGCCACCAGCGTCGCATGCGCTGCCGCAGCACCCGCGCTGCTCGCCAGGGCCAGGAGGTGCGGGCGCGCGCCAGCAGTGCAGTTTTCAGAGCGATCCAGCGAAGGTACAGGGTGGCAAACCAGGCCAGGCGCATCAGCGCCGGTTGCGTCAAGGTGAACAGGCGCGCCACCACGGCCGTGCCGATGATTTTTGCCGCAACCACCACGGCCGTGCCCAGCAGCACCTGGCCGTTTCCGATGGCCCACAGCGCCAACAGCTTGGTGGGCAGCAGCAAGAGCGTGGGGACGCCAAACGCCGCCAGCGCCGCCCAGGGCGGCAGCGCGCGCACCCGGCCTTCCACCCAGCGCAGACCGGGCCACCGGCCGATGCGCGCGAGCAGGCGCTGCAAGGGCTCCCAGCCCCATTCCTCGAACAGGACCAGCAGGGCCAGTAGCCAGACGGCCAGAGTGCGCAGGCTGGTAAGCAGCCATCGCAGCGGGGCGGGTGCGGGCGTCATGCAAGCAGTGGTGCCGCTATGGCCGCTTTCCTTTGAACAGGCGCTTACTTACACCCCGCGCGCCCGATCCGCCTTGAACTGCGCCCGAAACTGTGCGAACTGCCCCGCGTCCAGCGCATTGCGCACTTCGTGCATCAGGTTCAGGTAGTAGTGCAGGTTGTGGATGGTGGTCAGCATGGGGCCGAGCATCTCGCCGCAGCGGTCCAGGTGGTGCAGGTAGGCGCGGCTGAAGCCGCCGCGCCCGCCTTGGTCCCACGCCACGCCCGACTGGCCCGCGCAGGCGTGGCAGGTGCAGGTGGTATCGAGCGGCTGGTGGTCGGTCTTGTGCCGGGCGTTCCTGATCTTCAGGTCGCCAAAGCGCGTGAACAGCGTGCCGTTGCGGGCGTTGCGGGTCGGCATGACGCAGTCGAACATGTCCACGCCGTCGGCCACGCCCTGGACCAGGTCTTCGGGCGTGCCCACGCCCATCAGATAGCGCGGCTTGTGCTGGGGCAGTTGGTGCGGGGTGTGCGCCATGATGTGCAGCATCTGCTCCTTGGGCTCGCCGACGCTCACGCCGCCAATGGCATAGCCGGGGAAATCCATCTCGACCAGGCGTGCCAGAGATTCTTCGCGCAGGTTGGTGAACATGCCGCCCTGCACGATGCCAAACAGCGCATTGGGGCTTTGCAGCCGGGCAAATTCCTCCTGGCTGCGACGCGCCCAGCGCAGGCTCATTTCCATCGACTGGCGCGCTTCGCGCTCGGTGGTGAGCTGCCCCTTGGTCTCGTACGGGGTGCACTCATCGAGCTGCATCACGATGTCGCTGTTCAGCGTGGTCTGGATCTGCATGCTCACCTCGGGCGACATGAAGAGCTTGTCGCCATTGACGGGAGACGCAAAGTGCACGCCTTCTTCGGTGATCTTGCGCATCGCGCCCAGGCTCCAGACCTGAAAACCGCCCGAGTCGGTCAGGATGGGTTTGTGCCACTGCTCGAACGCGTGCAGGCCGCCAAAGCTTTGCATCACGTCCTGCCCGGGGCGCATCCACAGGTGAAAGGTATTGCCCAGGATGATCTGCGCGCCCATATCGAGCAGGCTTTGCGGCATCACGCCCTTGACGGTGCCATACGTCCCCACGGGCATGAAGACGGGTGTTTGTACCACCCCGTGGTTAAGGGTCATGGCCGCGCGGCGGGCGTGGCTGGTGGGGTCGGTGGTGAGGAGCTCAAACTTCAGCATGCGTGCGATTGTCACCGCTAGAAGCGGCAGTTGAATGCGCCTGCCAGTGCTGCGATGGGCGGGCCAGGCAAGGCGTGAGGACGCCGCGCACTCCTGTGCGCAAGGACGAGCAACGCCGCATGGTGCGGCCAGCGTGGTGCTGGTGGGTGCATAGCGCTGTTCACCCCCTGGGTGAGTGCCAACGAAGCCAACAATGCCAGCCACCATGCTCTTGTCCAGACAATAGCAAGCGGTCAACTGCCGTTTCTAGGGTTGGAGCGCCCGACCGCTACACTGGCCGCCATGCTCTTAGAAGAAAGTCCCGTATGCCCAGAATCCTGATTGCCGTTGATGGCTCCGAACTCGCGCTCGATGCCGTGCGCCACGCGATTGGCCTGGTGCACGCTGGTTTGCGTGCCGACTTCGTGCTGGCCAACGTGCAGGAGCCGGCCACGCTGTACGAGCTGGTCGTCTCGCGCGACCCCGACCGCATTGCCGCTGCCAGCCTGGAGGCCGGTGCCCACCTGATGGCCGGTGCCCGCGCGCTGCTCGATGCAGCGGGCCTGACCTACGAGACGGAAATCGGCATGGGCGACCCGGCGCACACACTGGTGGATTTGATTGAGAACACGCAGAGCGACATGGCCATCATCGGCGCCCGCGGTCAGGGCGCTATCAGCGGCGCGCTACTGGGTTCGGTGTCGCAGGCACTGGCGCATTCCAGCCCGGTGCCGGTCACCATCGTCAAGCATGCCGAAGCGCCGGAAGTCCCAGAGGATGAGGACGGGGCCGAATAAACCGCAAGCTCAGGCGGCGCGGCGCGTTGTCTCAGGCGGGCGCTGCAGCTTGCCGTGGGGCAGCGTGGCGAGGCGCTTGAACATGCGCCGGCAGTAGCCGGCAATCCACAGGCATTTGTTGAGTTCGTCCACGGGCAGGGGGCCAGACACCACGACCAGGTCGTTGGCCACCGCCTGATTGCCTGCCGCGCGCAGGCGCCGGCGCGTGTGGTTGGCCCAGGACTGGATGCGCACCGGGCTGCCGTGCTGGTGCACTTCACCGGTGTGGGCGTCAAAGGCAATCGCCACGGTGTCGGTCTTGAGCTTGAAGCGCCGCTCGCCGGTCACGGCGCTGGGCACGTCGCGCATGTCGTACAGGTAGTAGCTGCCGGCCTTGAGCTGGTATTGCATGTCCATCGGAGGCTCCTCTTGTCCACATTGTCGAGGGCGCAAGGCGCCGGCAATGGCCGATTAAACGGTGAGAAAGTCGCCCTGTTCAGGCGCCTGCCGCGCGCAGCCATGCCGGTGTCGGCGCGCGTGCCATTGTGGCGGCGCTTCGGCGCGATGGCGCAGAACTTGAGGGCGATGTCGTAACGAGTTGTGATCGGACGCTGCTGGCCGCCTTGCGCGTTTGTCAGCAGCGCACAACACTGGCGCGGCCCCAGGCGTGGGACGCCGAGCAAGGGCCGCCCCGCAGCGAGGGCGTCGTCCCCCTGCCCGCGCAGCGCAGGGTAGCGAGAGCGGGGGGAAGGCGCGCAGCGCCTCAGGGGCTGCTGGCCGCCTTGCGCGCTCGTCAGCAGCGCACACCACTGGCGCGGCCCCAGGCGCGGGACGCCGAGCAAGAGCCGCCCCGCAGCGAGGGCGTCGTCCCCCTGCCCGCGCAGCGCAGCGTAGCGAGAGCGGGGGGAAGGCGCGCAGCGCCTCAGGGGCTGCTGGCCGCCTTGCGCGCTCGTCAGCAGCGCACACCACTGGCGCGGCCCCAGGCGTGGGACGCCGAGCAAGGGCCGCCCCGCAGCGAGGGCGTCGTCCCCCTGCCCGCCCAGCGCAGCGTAGCGAGAGCGGGGGGAAGGCGCGCAGCGCCTCAGGGGGGTGTTCCTGTTAGAAATCCACCAGGCTCAGGCCGACGCTGAAGACCGTGCGCTTGTGGTTGTAGTCGATCATGCTGTCGCCGTAGCCCGAGAACAGCTGCGTGTGCAGGCGCAGGTTGCTTTTGCCGCCGCCCAGCCCCGTGCCCAAGGCCTGCAGCCACTCCAGCCGTGTCGAGCCACGCGCCGTGCTGCCCAGTGAGCTGCGCACGGTCAGGCCCAGGGTGCTGTCCGGGGTGGCGTTCCAGAACGCCGACAGCTCGCCGCGGCCGATGTAGTCGCTGATGTCCGGGTTGTCGTCGCTGCTGGCGTCTTCGGCAATGCGTTTCCACACCTTGGCCTGTAGGCGCCAGCGGCTATCGAGCTCGATGCCGGTCATCAGATAGGCGCGGTTCCAGCTGCGAGACAGCGGCTCGCTCTGGCCATTGGACTGGTGCACCAGCCCGATGCCGCTGTAGCGCCAGCGCCAGCCAAAGGGGAGCTGTGCGTCGGTCGGGTAGACGTACATGACTTCGGGCTCGTGGTCGGTGGTGCGGAACGGGCGCGAGATCTGCGGCGTGAACACCTGCCAGTACGACTGTTGGGTGTAGCCAAACCACAGCGAATCCCTCAGCGTGGGGTTGCCCTGGGTCAGCAGGCCCTGGGCCACCTTGGTGCGCACGGAGAGTTGCAAGCGCCCCTCGGTGCGGCGGTAGGGGACCGATTGCAGCGCCGAATGGTCGGGTGCCGGTGAAGTGGGCTCGCGGTCCACGTTGCTGGCAGCCACCACGGAGACGGAAATGGGTCGGTAGCCGCGAAAGCTGAAGGTGCCGCAGTCGGTGCCCGATTCGAGCTCCCAGAAGCGCGAGAGCTCGCTGTACTGCGGGTCGCGGCAGCCCTCGGTGCGGGCGACTTCGATCACGCGCGTGGCGGGCAGGGTGGTGTCCACCTGGGCTTTGGGGGCAGCGGCGTTTTCGATGGCGCTGGCGGCGGGCGCGCCTCCCGCGGCCACGGGTGTGCCCAGTGACTGCTGCTGCGCCCAGCCGTCAAAGCACGCCAGGCGGGCGTTGGAGTCGGCCGTCATGGCCGCGCAGCTGCGCCAGGCGGCGTCGGGCGCGCTGGCACCAGACATGGCAGCGCCGCCGCCCTGGGCCAGCGCGGCGGCGCTGGCCGTCAGGGCGAGCACCAGCAAGGGGCAGGCGCGGGCAGCGCCGTGGGGGGTGAATGCAGACAGGGTCATGAAGAGAAGGGTGAGAAAAATACCAGGCGAATTGCGATGGGGAATGTCTGGATTGTTGGCCGCGCGCGGCGGGCGGCCTGTGGGAGCGCGCCGCAAGCACCGCCTTGGCATGGCGCATGGGCGCGCACGCAAGGCAAAAAGTTTAAGCATTTTTGGCCTCTAGCGCTTATGCAGTAAGCGTTAGCAGCTATTGTTTTGGTAGTATTGTCTGTAGTGCAAATGCAACAGATTCTCAGGCAGTCGCCCCAGGCGCTGCCGCCACCTTGCGTGCGAACTCCGCCCGCAGCGCCTTGAGCTTCTCGCGCGGGTCTTCGCGTGCCGTCGTGGCAGAGAGCGCCATTTCGGCAATGAAGCGGCTGGGTTGCGCGGCCACCATTTCGCGGCCTTTCTTGCGTTTTTTGGTCCAGCTTACCGCCAGTGTGCGCTGGGCGCGGGTGATGCCCACGTACATCAACCGGCGCTCTTCCTGCAGGCGCGAGAGGGTTTCGTCGCTCACCTTGAGCTGCCGCCCGCCATCGTCGTCGAGCTTGAAGGGCAGCATGCCTTCGGTGACCCCGGCCAGCACCACATGCGGCCACTCAAGCCCTTTCGAGGCGTGCAGGGTCGAGAGCGTGACCACGTCCTGGTCCTTCTCGCGGTCAGAAAGGGTCGAGAGCAGGGCGATGGTCTGCGCCACCTCCAGCAGGCTTTTGGCCTCCTGCGTGACGACCCCGCCCGCCGTGTCATCCACCTGGCCGCCGGCGCGCTGGGCCATCCAGTCGCAGAACTCCAGCACATTGGTCCAGCGGGCGGCGGCGACTTTTTCGCTGTCTTCGCCGTCGTAGAGGTGCTTTTCGTAGTCGATTTCTTTCAGCCAGTCGGCCAGGAAGCCGCGGGCATTCTCAGCGCCCAGCGTCTGCCGTGCCCGGTATTCCAGGTCGTTCACATAACGGCCGAACTCATGCAGGCCATCGAGCGCCCGGCGCGGCAGGGCGGCGGGCAGCATGGGCGAGAACAGGGCGGCGAACAGGCTCAGCTTGTGCTGCGTGGCGAACTGGCCCAGGGCCCCCAGCGTGGTGTGGCCGATGCCGCGCTTCGGCGCGGTGATCGCGCGCAGAAAGGCCGGGTCGTCGTCCTGGTTGATCCACAGCCGAAACCAGGCGCACAGGTCGCGGATTTCCGCCCGGTCGAAAAAGCTGGTGCCGCCCGAGACCTTGTACGGAATGCTGGCGCGCCGCAGCGCCTTCTCGAAGGGCTTGGCCTGGTGGTTGGCGCGGTACAGGATGGCGAAGCTCTTCCACTCCGGCGGCGGGTTGGCGGCGGCGCGCAGGCTCTGGATGCGGGCCACGGCGCGCTCGGCCTCGTGCTCCTCGCTGTCGGCATCGACCACGCGCACCGGTTCGCCCTCGCCCAGCTCGGAAAACAGCGTCTTGGGGAACAGCTTGGGGTTGGGTCCGATCACGTTGTTGGCCGCGCGCAGGATGGCCGAGGTGGATCGGTAGTTCTGCTCCAGCTTGACCACCTGCAAGGCGGGATAGTCGAGCGGCAGCTTTTTCAGGTTGTCCAGCGTCGCGCCGCGCCAGCCGTAGATGCTCTGGTCGTCGTCGCCCACGGCGGTAAAGTGGCCGCGCTCGCCCACCAGGAGCTTGAGCAGCTCGTACTGCGTGGCGTTGGTGTCCTGGTATTCATCGACCAGCACATGGCCGAGCTGGCGCTGCCATTTCTCGCGCACCTCGGGGAAGTCGCGCAGGAGCTTGAGCGGCAGGCCGATCAAATCGTCAAAGTCGACGCTCTGATAGGCCGTCAAACGCTCTTCGTAGCGCTGCATCAGCAGGGCAATGCTGCGCTCGTGGTCGTCCTTGGCCTGGGCCAGCGCCTGCGCGCCAGTCAGCCCGATGTTTTTCCACAGGCTGATGGTCCATTGCCACTGGCGCGCCGTGGCGGCGTCGGTCGTGCCGCCGGCGGCGTCCTTCAGGATGCTGGTCACATCGTCGCTGTCGAGGATGCTGAACTGGGGTTTGAGGCCCAGGAGCTTGCCGTCCTCGCGCACCAGGCGCACGCCCAGCGAGTGGAAGGTGCAGATCAGCACGTCCTTGGCCTGGCGGCCGATGAGGCCCTTGGCGCGCTCGCGCATCTCGGCCGCTGCCTTGTTGGTGAAGGTGATCGCCGCAATCGCCTTGGGGGCCATGCCGCGCTCGATCAGGTGCGCAATCTTGTGCGTGATGACGCGCGTCTTGCCCGAGCCAGCGCCGGCCAGCACCAGGCAGGGGCCCTCGGTGAAATGCACGGCGCGCAGTTGGGCAAGGTTGAGACCGGGAGACATGGGGGTAGGCAACGGGCAAGCGGCGCGGCGCTCGCAGGCGCGGCCATGGGGAAGGGAGCCGTGGATGATAGCGAGCTCAAGCGCAGCACCGGCCAAGCCCCGACAATACCGCCCGTGCTCGACGTCCTCCTCATCACTTTTCCCTTCTTCGCCCTGGTGCTCTGCGGCTACCTGGCGGCGCGCGGCGGCGTGTTGCCGCAGCCGGCGATTCCCGGGCTCAACGCCTTTGTGTTGTTTTTTGCGTTGCCCTGTCTGCTGTACCGCTTTGGCGCCCAGACGCCGATTGCCCAACTGCTGGACCCGGCCGTGGCCGGCGTGTACACGCTGTGCGCCGTGCTGATGGTGGGCGGTGCGGTGCTGGCCACGCGCGGCCCGCGCACCAACTGGAACGACGCGGCGTTTGGCGCGCTGGTGGCGGCGTTTCCCAACACCGGCTTCATGGGCGTGCCGCTGCTGGTGGCCCTGCTGGGGGCCACTGCGGCGGGGCCTGCCATCGTCACCATCATGATCGACATGGTGCTGACCACCTCGCTGTGCATTGCGCTGTCGCAGCTCGACGGCGCCGGCACGCATGGCATGGCGGTGGCCTTGCGCCGCGCCCTGCGCGGCATGCTGACCAACCCGATGCCCTGGTCGATCGCGCTGGGCGCCATCGCCTCGGCGGCGGCGTGGAAGCTGCCCGGCCCGGTGGACAAGACCATCGCCATGCTCGCCGACGCCGCCTCGCCGGTGGCGCTGTTCACCATTGGCGCGGTGCTGGCGCGCTCGCAGATGAACCAGCACGAGCGCGTGCTGGTGCGCGACTACGTGCCGCTGGCGCTGGCCAAGCTTTTCCTGCACCCGCTGCTGGTGTGGCTGGTCGGGCGCGGCGCGATGGCGCTGGGTGTGCCGCTGGACCCTTTCGCCTTCACCGTTCTGGTGCTGCTGGCGGCGCTGCCCAGCGCCAGCAATGTCTCGCTGCTGGCCGAGCGCTTTGGCGCGCACAACGGGCGCATTGCCCGCATCATTCTGGTGTCCACGGCGCTGGCGTTCCTGAGCTTTTCGGGAGCGGTGGCGCTGCTGACTTGAATGCTATTTAAGTTATAGCTCTCAGCGCATGCCAGATAAGCGCTAGAGCCACTTTTGACTGATATTTTTTACGTTCTGCATTGCCACCATGACCCAGCCCCATGTTCCCCCCGCGCTGCCCGACCGCCTCAGCGTCGATCCGCGCAGCGCCCACCACGTCGCCGAGGTGTTCCAGCACGATATTGGCATCCGCCTCAACGGCAAGGAGCGCTTTGACGTCGATGAATACTGCGTGAGCGAAGGCTGGGTGAAGGTGCCGGCTGGCCGGACGCTGGACCGCAAGGGGCGGCCGCTGCTGATCACGCTCAAGGGCAAGGTCGAGGCGTTTTACAAGCCGGCTTAAATTTTTTTGGGGCGGCAGGTCGTGGCCTAAAGTCCGGCAGCGCCGTCCTGGCGCCGCAGCTTAGGGGCTGTCGGACAGCGGTGCTCAGGGTTTGGCGGCTGCGTCGCTTTGCCGGCGCAGGGAGCGCAGGCCGGCGGCCAGTTCCACCACTTCGGCGGTGATGGCCTCCTGGCGCAGGCGGCGCAGCTCGTCCTGCAGCGTGCTGCTCATTTTCGTGATGTTCTCGTGCGCCGCCGCCATGGCCGAGAGCCGCGCCAGGTTTTCGCAGGCATGGCTGTGCAGGGTGGCCCTGGCGAGCCGCGCCGAGACATATTCGCCTGCCAGCAGGTCCAGCAGTTCGGCGGGCTTCTGGTGCACGCGCGGAGCCTGCTCGGGCGCGGCGCGCAGGGTGGCGAGGTCCAGTGGCAGCAGGCGCTGGCGCCGCAGTTCGAAGTGGTTGCCGGCCCCCATCTCGCCAAACAGCAATTCGACGCTGGCCGCAGGCCGCTTTGCCAGCGTGGCAAGCAACAAGCTGCGCAGCCGTTCACTGGTGGGGATCACGGCGTCCGCGTGCGCGACCAGAGGGGCGTGGGCTTCGATCTTGAGCCCGCGCACGTGCGCGATGTGTTGGGCCTGTTCTCCCAGCAGCACGGTGCGCACGGCTGGCGTCCCGGTGGGCAAGGCGTCCAGCACACGCTCGGTGTAGCCGCCGTTGAAGCCCTGCTCCGCGCCAAACACCAGCCACAGCGCTTCGCCGGTGCTGGGGCCGGGGCGGTGATCGGCGGCAGAGGGCGCTGGCGCATCGCTTTCGGGCAGCAGCGCCAGGGCCTGGCCGATGGCCGCGGCCACGGTGCGGCTGTAGGCATCGGCGCCGGCAATGCGGGCGCGGGCGCGTTCGGAGCGGGCCGCCGCCATGCCGCGCAGCGCATTGACCAGTTCGCCAAAACCTTGCGTGGTGGCAAGCCGTGCCTGTACGTCGGCGGCAGTGCGGTCCACGGTTCACACCACTGCGGTTGCCGGCTCGCCCAGCACCTGGGCCAACTGGGCACTGAGGCGCTCCTGCAGGCCGGGTGGGGGCTTGCCGCGGGTGCGCAGCGCTGCCGCCAGCACGGGGTCAGCGGCAATGGCGGCGCCAAGTTGCGCGAGCCTGGCCGGCAGTGCCTGCGGGCCGCCGGTATCGAGCAGCCCGGTCTGCAGCGCGATCAGCAGGGCCACCTGCAGCGCCGCGTCCTGCGGCGCCAGCCGTGGCTGGCCCAGGGCCGCGCGGATCAGGCGGCCCCGGGCGATCTGCGCCTGGACGCGTGCGTCCAGCTCGGTCCCAAAGCGGGTGAACACTTCCAGTTCAAGGAACTGGGCGTAAGCCAGGCGCAGTTGCGCCACCGCGCCCCGCATCAGCGGGGCCTGGGTCTTGCCGCCGACGCGGCTTACGCTCAGGCCCGTGTCCACCGCAGGCAACTGGCCCAGCTCGAACTGGCGCTGGTTCAGCACGATCTGCCCGTCGGTAATCGAGATCAGGTTGGTCGGGATGTAGGCGCTCAGGTTGCCGGCCTCGGTGCGGGCCACCGGCAGCGCGGTCAGCGAGCCCCCGCCGCGCTCGGGCGAGAGCATGGCGGCGCGCTCGAGCAGCCGGGCGTGTACATGAAAAATGTCGCCCGGATAGGCTTCGCGCCCCGGTGGCTGCTGCATCAGAAGGGCCAGCTCGCGGTGCGTGGCCGCATGCTGGCTCAGGTCGTCCACCACCACCAGCGCATGGCCGCCGCGGTCACGGAACCACTCGGCCATGGAAAACCCGGCAAAGGGCGCCAGCCATTGCAGGCCGGGGGCGGTGCTGCCACTGGCCACGACAACAATGCAGCGTTCGGGGGCGCCAAACTTTTCAATGGCGGCGACCACGGCGGCGGCCGATTCCGAGGTTTGCCCGACGCAGATGTAGACGCAGATCAGCTCGCTGTCCTTTTGCGCAACGACGGCATCGACCGCAATCGCCGTCTTGCCCGTGCCGCGGTCGCCGATGAGCAGCTCGCGCTGGCCCCGCCCCAGGGGAAACAGGGCATCGACGGCGAGCGTGCCGGTGTGCACCGGCTCTTGGACCAGTGCGCGCTCGAGAATGCTGGGCGCCGGCCGTTCGGCGGGCAGGCGCTCGGTGCTTGCCACCGGCCCACGGCCGTCGAGCGGGCGGCCCAGCGGGTCTACGACGCGGCCCAGCAGCGCCTCGCCCACGGGCACCTGCACCACGTCGCCCGTGCGGCGCACGGCGTCGCCCACGGCCACACCAGCGCTGTCGTCGAGCAGCACGCAGGCGATGCTGTCGGCATTGAGGCTGGCCGCGTAGCCCATGCGATCGCTGGAGAAGCGCAGCAGTTCGCCCAGGCGCGCTCCGGCCAGTCCGCGTATTTCGGCGATGCCGTCGCCCGTGGCGTGCACGCGGCCGATTTCTTCGAAATGTGCCGGCTGAGCGCCTTCGGGCAGGCGCGCGGCGGCGGCGCTGCGCCAGCGCTGAAGGCTGGCCACCAGGGGTTCGGGCACGGGCGCGGTCTCGCAGACCTCGGAACCTTCGGCGAGGGCCTCGCTCATGCCGCTTCCTGCGCCACCGGGGCCAGGGCCTGCCGGGCCTCTTGCAGCGTACGCGCCCAGTGCAGCGCCAGCGTGCCCAGGGTAAAGCGCAGTTCGGCGCCGGCAATGAGGGCGCTGTCGTGCGTGCAGGTGAGGGCCACGCTGTTGCCCAGCAAGGCCTGCAGGCGCGTGCGCAGCGCGTCCTGCGCCGCAGGCGCCAAGGCGCGTGCGGTGCACAGTTCCACATTTCTTGCACTGCCCGGCGCGAACCACTGCGCACGCTGCGCCTCGGGCGTTGCGGCCACCTGGGCCAGCAGGCTGTCGATGAAGGTGCTGTCATCGACGGGCGTGAGCGTGAGCATCCGGCCCGCCAGGTCCACTGCCAGACCGGAGGCTTCGTCAAAGAGCCTTGATGCGGCCTGCTGGCGTTCGCTCGCCAGTTGTGCACGTGCAGCGTCCAGCTGTGCCTTGGCCTCAAGGCGGGCGCTGGCGAGCAGTTGTTCGCGCTCGGCGGCGGCGTCCCGGCGTGCGGCGTCGAGCAGACGGGCCTGTTCGGTTTCCAGGGTTTGCTGCTGGCTCGCCAGCGCGCTGGCGGCCTGCTGCGCCTGTGCCGCTTTGTCGCTGGCATCGGCCAGCTCCTTGGCGACGAGCGCGCGCCGCGCGGCGATCACGGACTGCAGCGGCCGGTACAGCAGCCAGCGCAGCAGTACCAGCAGCACCAGCAGGTTGACCGCTTGCAGCAGCAGGGTGGAGAGGTCGATGTGCATCGTCAGAACGTCAACAAGCGCTTAGCGCAGGAACGGGTTGGCGAACAGCAGCAGCAGCGCGATGACCAGGCAGTAAATGGCGGTGGTTTCGATCATGGCCAGGCCGACAAACAGCGTGCGCGAGATGGTGCTGGCGGCCTCGGGTTGGCGGGCCAGCGCATCCATGGCCGCAGCCACCGAACGGCCCTCGGCGAGCGCCGGGCCAATGGCGCCAAAAGACACCGTCAAGGCGGCGCAGACGATGCTGACAAGTTCAATCCAGTGGTTGTCCATAAGGGTCACTCCGGTTCAGAAGATTCGCTCGCGGCCGCAGCGATGAAGACCATGGCGAGCACGGTAAAAATATAGGCCTGGATCAGCCCGGTGAGCAGTTCAAGTGCCATGAACGGCACGGGCACGAGCAGCCCCGCCAGTCCCAGCACCACGGTGGAGATCACGACGCCGCTCATGATGTTGCCAAACAGGCGCACCGACATCGAGACGATGCGCGTCAGCGCCTCGATCAGGTTCAGCGGCAGTACCAGCAGGCTGGGCTGGGCGTAGCTGCGCAGGTAGCCCCAGAGGCCGTGCCGGCGAATGCCCCAGCCCAGCACGGCGGCAAACACGGCCAGCGCGAGCACCAGGTCGGTCTCCAGGGCGGCGGTGGGCGGCTCGACGCCGGGTATGAGCCCGCTCAGGTTGGCCGTGAGGATGAAGACGAACAGCGTGGCAATCATGGGCAGGAAGGGCGCGGGGTCGGCATTCATGGTCGAGCGCATCTCCGTCTGCACCATGTCGAATGCCAGTTCGGCGAGCGCTTGCACCCGGCCGGGCGTGCGCACCGACAGACGGCTGCGCAGCCAGGCGGCGCCCAGAACGAGCGCCAGCATCACGCCCCAGGTGGTGACCACGGGCGCGGTGATGGCCAGCGGCCCCAGGTGCAGCAGAACTTCGTGCTTGAACGGGCTGTTGGTCATGGGGGTGGCCGGCGGGTTTTGGTGAGATGAATGACGAGCGGCCGCGCCGCCAGTACCCCGAGTCCCAGGGCCACCAGCGCCAATGGCCCAACGCGCGCGGCGCCGTAGCAGGCACCGGCGAGCAGCGCGAAGCGCAGCAATTGCAGTGCCAACAGACGGCCCCACGGGGCTTGCCCGCTGCCCGTGAGCCGCCCGGCGAGCCAGTGCAGGCTGCCGAAGTGCCATGCGCCCAGCAGCAGGCCGGGGAAGAAAAACAGCGCCGTCATGGTCGGTGTATCCAGCGCCAGGCCGACCAGCCGCCGAGCACAAGGCCCAGCAGCAGCAGCGCTGCGGTGAAGGTGATGCCGGTATGCCAGTGCGCATCCAGCCAGCGCCCCAGCGCGATGCCCAGCAGCGTGGGCACGACCACCACCCAGCCCAGCACGCCCACGCTGGCGAGCTGGTGCAGCAGGCTGGGCTCGCCCTCGCGGCGGCTGCGCTGCTGGCGCTCCCACTGCTGGCGCAGCTGTGCGATCCAGGTGCGGTCTTCCTCTGGCAAGGGGCTCTCGCTCATGGCCATACTCCCGGCGCAGTGCCCATGCCGGCCCTGCCGGGCTGCAGCTGGCGCAGCAGTTGCACTTCGATCTGGTGGCTTTCGCGGCGTGCATGCTCCTCGGTTAGCTGGCGCTGGCGCAACTGCTCCAGCACGGTGTGCTCAAGCTGCGCGGGGTCGCCGCCGAGTACGGCCTCGCGGCTGGCGATCTGCAGCTCGCAACCGCGCCGCAGCGTGAGCACGCCGCTGCGCACCGCGCACCAGTGCCAGGCATCCTGAGCGTCGCGCCAGGACAGCAGGCCGACGCTGAGCACCACCAACAGGTCCTCATGGCCTGGCCACAGGCCGAAGCTGCCCGTGGCATCCTGTGCGCGCACCGAGCGCACGCCCGGGGCATCGACCACCACGGCGCCCAGGCTGGAGAGCACGAGGTGGATGGCGTTGGCCCGTGGCCAGGCGTCGGCCGCGTTCATGGGGTCTTCCTCGCCAGGGCTTCGTCCAGCGTGCCCACCATGTAGAAAGCGCTCTCGGGCAGATCGTCGCCCGCGCCGTCCAGAATGGCGCGGCAGCCGGCCAGCGTGTCTCTCAATGCCACCTGGCGCCCGGCCTGGCCGGTGAAGGCCTCGGTCACGCTGAAGGGCTGGGTCAGGAAGCGCTGCAGCCGGCGTGCCCGCTTGACGCGCGTCTGGTCTTCGGCGCTGAGCTCGGCCACGCCCAGCAGCGCAATGATGTCCTGCAGCTCGCGGTAGCGCGCAATGGCCTCGCGCACCTCGCGGGCCAGGTCGCAGTGCGCCTGGCCGACCACCGCCGGGTCGAGCAGGCGCGACTGCGAGGCGAGCGGATCGACCGCCGGGTACATGCCCTCGGCGGCGAGCGAACGCGAGAGCACGATGCGGCTGTCGAGGTGAACGGCAATGGCGGTGACGGCCGGGTCGGTGAAGTCGTCGGCCGGGACGTAGACCGCCTCGATCGCGGTGACCGAAGCGTGTTCGCCGCAGGCAATGCGCTCCTGCACCGCCGCCACTTCGCTGGCCAGGGTGGGCTGGTAGCCCACGCGGGACGGCAGGCGCCCGAGCAGGCCCGAGACTTCGGCGCCCGCCTGCACGAAGCGGAACACGTTGTCCATCAGCAGCAGCACATTGCGCTGCTGTTCGTCGCGAAAGTACTCGGCCAGCGTCAGCGCGGTGAGCGGGGTGCGCCAGCGCGCGCCGGACGGCTCGTTCATCTGGCCGTAGACGAGGATGGTATTGGCCAGCATGCCCGAGTTGCGCATGTCCAGCAGCAGTTCGTGCCCCTCGCGCGTGCGCTCGCCCACGCCGGCAAACACCGACAGGCCCTGGTAGGTCTGCGCCATGACGTGGATCAGCTCCATCACCAGCACCGTCTTGCCCACGCCCGCGCCGCCAAACATGGCCGCCTTGCTGCCCAGGGCCAGGGGGGCCAGCAGGTCGATCACCTTGATGCCGGTTTCAAACACGTCGGCCACCGCGCGGCGCTGGCCCAGTGGGAGGGGCGGGCGGTGGATCGGCCGGCGCGGCGTGTCCTCGGGAATCGGCGCGCCGCCATCGCCGGGCTCGCCGAGCACGTTGATCAGGCGCCCGAGCAGGGCGTCGCCCACGGGCACGGCCAGTGGCCCGCCCATGGAGCGCACCGGCACGCCGCGGGCCAGGCCCTGGGTGTCCTGCAGGGCGACGCTGCGCACGGTGCATTCGTCCACCTGGCTCTCGACCTCCAGTGTCAGTGTGGGGGCGCCGGGCGGGCAGGCGAGCAGCGCCGTGCCAAGCGTGGGCAGGATCGAGGGAGGAAAGCGCACCTCGACCACGCCGCCGCGCACGGCGTGCACACGGCCTGGGGCCGGCGCTCCGGGAGCGCTGGCAGCGGCAAGGGATTCGGGCAAGGCGGACATGGAAAGATGCTTTTCATTGTGCACCGGCTGCGAAACGAATCAGATCGCCAGCGGGTCCACGTCCACCAGCCAGCGCACCAGCCCTTTGTGCGCGGGGTCTGCCCGCAGCGCATGCAGCAGCGGTTGCCAGGCGGCCAGAAAATGCTGCAGCGCCGGGCGGCTGGCGCTCTCCACCAGCATTTGGGCCCGCTCGACGCCGGCGACGCGCTGCACCGCCAGCGGGATGGGTGGGTACAGGCTGATGTGTTCCACGCCGGGCAATGCGGCCTCGCGCGCGGCGTTGGCGGCGGCGGCGAGAAACCCCTGGGCCACCTCCTGCGTGCGCGCGTCGGCCCGCACCAGTGCCTGGAAGGCAAAAGGCGGCATGCCCGCCTGCTCGCGCTCGGTGAGCTGCTGCGCGGCAAAGGCGGCGTAGTCGTGCCGGCGCAGCGCCTCGTAGACCGGGTGCTTGGGGTGGTGGCTCTGCACCCACATCTCGCACGGGGTGCCGCGCTCGGCCATCCATGCGGCGTCGCGCCCGGCGCGGCCTGCGGCCTGCATCAACAAGGCAAACAGGCGCTCGGGTGCGCGAAAGTCGCTCGAAAATAAGGCGCCGTCGGGTTGCACCGCGGCGACCAGGCTGACGCGGCGAAAGTCGTGCCCCTTGGCAATCATCTGCGTGCCGACCAGCACGTCCACTTCGCCCGCGTGCACTTGGGCGAGCTGGCTTTGCAGCGCGCCGGCGGCACGTGTGCTGTCGGCGTCGATGCGGGCGATGCGCACCGGGCCGCCGCCTTGCCGGGACACGCCTTCGAGCAGGCCGGCCAGATGTTCTTCCAACTGCTCGGTGCCGCGTCCCATGGGCGCGATGTCGGGGCTGCCGCAGGCCGGGCAGGCGCGCGGCACGCGCTGGGCGTAGCCGCAGTGGTGGCAGCGCAGGCTGCGGTCGATCTTGTGGAACACCTGGTGGGCGCTGCAGTGCGGGCAGTCGCTCTTCCAGTCGCAATCCTGGCAATGCAGCACGGGCGCATAGCCACGGCGGTTGAGCAGCACCATGCACTGCTCGCCGCGCTGCACGCGTTCGGTGATGGCGGCCAGCAACGGTGCCGAAAAAACGGCACGGCGTGGCTGCTGGCCCATGTCGACGCGGCGCACGCGGGGCAGGGCAGCGGCGCCGATGCGGCTGGGCATCTCAAGCCGTTGGTAGCGACCGCCCTCGGGGTCGCCCTCGCTTGGCGGGCGGCTGGCGTGCCAGCTCTCCAATGAGGGCGTGGCCGACCCCAGGATCACCTTGGCGCCGCAGGCGCGGGCACGCCAGACGGCGAGATCCCGCGCCGAATAGCGGGCGCCCTCCTGCTGTTTGTAGCTGGCGTCGTGTTCCTCGTCGACCACGATCAGGCCCAGGCCAGGCATAGAGGCAAACACCGCCATCCGCGTGCCCAGCACAATGCGCGCCTGCCCGCTGTGCGCGGCGAGCCAGCTCTTGAGGCGCTGCGGGTTGGTCATGCCGCTGTGCAGCGAGACCACCTGGCCGGCACCAAAGCGCGCGACAAAGCGCTCTTCGAGCTGCGGCGTGAGGTTGATCTCGGGCACCATGACCAGCGCCTGCGCTGCCGGGGCGGCCAGCAGCAGGTCCTGCACGCAGCGCAGGTACACCTCGGTCTTGCCGCTGCCGGTGCTGCCAAACAGCAGGAAAGGCCCATTTTTAGAGTCAATTTCGGCTCTGGCGCTTTCCTGCTCTGTGCTAAGCGCTATCAATGGAGTAGCATCGGTGTCCGTACCCGCCGCAGCGGGCCTGCGCAGCCGGCGCGCCATCTGCTCGGGCCCCAGGGTGCGCAACTGCGCCGGCAGGGCGGCCAGCGCCACTTCGCCCAGGCTGCGCTGGTAGTAGCGCGCGGCAAAGGCCACCAGGGCGCGCCAGTGCGCGTTCAGCGGCGGCAGGCCCGCAAGAACACCGGCGATGGCGCGCAGTTGCGCGGGGGGTACGCCCGGCTCGCTGGCGGGTGCTTCCCACACCACGCCCAGCACTTCGCGCGTGCCCAGGGGCACGCGCACCAGCGTGCCGGGAGCGAGGGGCTGGAGGCTCGCATAGCTCAGCAAGCCGCCCAGCGCGCTGTGGGCGGGGGTGTGCACTGCCACTTGCACCGTGCAGGACACAACCGCATCGGTGTGTCGAACTTCATCCTTCTTTGGCGCATCCGGGTGCAAGTGGCTGATCCTTCAGAAGTTTTTAAAGAATCCAGGGGTTCTGTGGATAACTTTGTGGATAGAACGACCCGACCCGCCGCGAAGCCTTGAAAACAGGGGCTTTGCTTACGTTGCCCAGCAAATCAGCAGTGCCGTTCACCCTATACAAATCAAATACTTACGAGAGGCTTGGGGAAACGCAAGCCGGTGGTGCGGTGTTTTCAGGTTTGTGTGCACAACCAGCAAAAAAATTGCTGTGTGTCAAGCCCCGCGCATCGCCCGCGACTGCTGGTGCACCGCCTCCACCAGCGCGGCGACATGGTCGAGTGGCGTGAACTGGCTGATGCCGTGGCCCAGGTTGAAGATGTGCGTCGGGCCGGTCGCCGTGCGGTCGGTGTGCGGGGTGCCAAAGCTCTCCAGCACCTTGCGCACCTGGGTTTCAATCTGCGCGGGCGGGGCAAACAGCACGTTCGGGTCGAGGTTGCCCTGCAGCGCCTTGCCGGGCCCGCCGACCTTGCCGCCCACCAGGGCGCGCGCCTTGGCCAGATTGGCGGTCCAGTCCAGGCCCAGCACTTCGCAGTCGAGCGCGTTCATCTCTTGAAGCCACAAGGCGCCGCCCTTGGTAAAGATGATGCGCGGCACGTCCTGGCCGTCCACGCCGGTGCGCTTGAGCTGCGCCAGCACGCGGTGCGTGTAGGCCAGGCTGAACTCCTGGAAGGCGCCATCGGCCAGCACGCCGCCCCAGCTGTCAAACACCATCACCGCCTGGGCGCCCGCGTCGATCTGGGCGTTCAGGTACTGGGCCACGGCGTCGGCGTTGACGGCCAGGATGCGGTGCATCAGGTCGGGGCGGCTGTACATCAGGCTCTTGACCAGGCGGTAATCGTCACTGCCCTTGCCCTCGACCATGTAGCAGGCCAGGGTCCAGGGGCTGCCCGAGAAGCCAATCAGCGGCACCCGGCCGTTCAAGGCCTTGCGGATGCTGGTGACGGCGTCGAACACATAGCGCAGCTTGTCCATATCGGGTACGGTAAGCTGTCCAACAGCCGCTTCATCGCGCACCACTTTGGCAAAGCGCGGGCCTTCGCCCTCGGCAAACGACAGGCCCAGGCCCATGGCGTCGGGCACGGTGAGGATGTCGCTGAACAAGATGGCGGCGTCGAGCGGGAAACGCTCCAGCGGCTGCAGCGTGACTTCGGTGGCGTAGTCCACGTTCGTCGCCAGGCCCATGAAGCTGCCGGCCTTGGCGCGCGTCGCCTTGTACTCGGGCAGGTAGCGCCCGGCCTGGCGCATCAGCCACAAAGGCGTGTAGTCGGTGGCCTGGCGGCGGCAGGCGCGCAAAAAGGTGTCGTTGGTAAGGGGTGCGAAGCTCATGGGGGGATTGTCGCAGGCGGCGACACGCCCTCCTTCAGGCAGGCCTCAAAGCCCGGCCAGCGCCGCCTGCACTTCGCCCTTGCCCAGGATTTCGCTCAGCACCACGGGCGCTTTCCCCTTGGCGTACAGCACATACACCGGCACCCCGCTGCGCCCGAGCTGGGTGAGGGCGGCGGTAATGGCCGGGTCGCGCCGCGTCCAGTCGGCGCGCAGCAGCGTGACCTTGCGCCGGGCAAAGTCGGCCAGCACCTCGGGGTCGGCCAGGGTGGTGCGCTTGTTGTACTGGCAGGTGACGCACCAGGCCGCGGTGAAATCGACAAACACCGGCTGGCCCGACGCGGTGAGCTCGGCCACGCGCGCGGCCGACCAGGGCTGCCAGGCTTGCGAGGTTGCCACCGACGTGCCACCGGCTGGCAGCATGCGCACGACGTTCGGCCCCAGGCCCAGCAGCAGCGCTGCGCTGGCGGCAACCGCCGCGATGCCCAGCAGCAGGCGTGTGCGGCCGCGCAGCGTCAACGTCCAGACGAGGCTGCTGCCTGCCACCAGCAGCGCCAGCAGCGCGCCGGCGCCATCGATACCACTTTGCTGGCCCAGCACCCACACCAGCCAGACCACGGTGGCAAACATGGGGAAGGCCATGGCGCGGCGGAAGGTGCCCATCCACGGGCCCGGGCGCGGCAGGGCGTGTGCCAGCGCTGGAATAAAGCCGGCCAGCAGATACGGCAGGGCCATGCCCAGGCCCAGTGCGCCAAACACGGCCAGGGCCTGCGGCGCGGGCATGGCGACGGCAAAGCCGAGTGACGCGCCCATGAAGGGCGCCGTGCAAGGCGAGGCGATGGCGACGGCCACCACGCCCGAGAGCAGTGCGTCGGTCACCGGGTGGCGCGCTTGCAGCGTGGCCAGGCGCCCCGGCACGAACTGGCCAAACTCAAACACCCCTGCCAGGTTCAGCCCGATCAGCGTGAACAGCCCGGCCAGCAGCGCCACCACCAGGGGCGACTGCAGCTGAAAGCCCCAGCCGAGCTGCTCGCCCGCGGCGCGCAGCGCCAGCAGCAGCCCACCGAGGGCCAGGAAGGAGAGCACCACGCCGACGGTGTAGGCCAGCGCCGCCAGGCGCTGCGCGCGCGGCCGGCCACCGTGCCGCGCCAGGGCCAGCAGCTTGATGGCCAGCACCGGGAACACGCAGGGCATGAGGTTGAGCAGCAGCCCGCCCAGCAAGCCCCCGAGCAGCGCGGTGGCGAGGCCGGCCAGTGAGGGCGCCGCAGCGGGCGCGGGCGGCGGCGCTGCGGTGCGGTTGGCTTCCAGTGCGGCGGCGAGCGCCGGCGAGACCTCGGCGCGCGGCGCGCCGGTGCTCCAGCCGGCCTCCACCGTGGCGACGGCGCGCCAGCCGGCGGCGGCGCCCAGCGCCTTGCCGTCCGCGAGCGTGAGCACGGCCGGCACGCTGCGCGGGGCGGCATCGCGCTCTGGCGACAGGGGGGTGTCGGCGGTCCACACGGCGCCGTCCCAGCGCTGCGTCCAGTCCTTGCCGCTCTCGGCGGCAGGCACCAGCACGCTAGGGGTTTCGGCAAACAAATCCAGCGCCTTTCCCTGCAGGGCCGGGGGCAGGCCGGCGATGCGCCAGTGCAGGCGTTCGCCGTCGGCGCGCACGGTGCTCGCGCCGGCAAGCGCGACGGGCTGCTGCGCCGCTGCCTGGGCAAAGCGGGCCGCATCGCCCGCCGTGGAGCCGCGCAGGGGCACCGCCAGTTCGAAATCGCCTTCTTCAGGGATGCATTCCACGCGGCACACCAGCCAGCTGGCGTGCAGGCGCACCGTGAGCGCGTCGGCCGCGCCGGCAAGCAGTGGCGGCTTGAAGGCCTGCGAGACCTGCAGCGGCACGGCCAGCAGCACCTCGCCCTCGTAGCCGTAGTTGGCCAGCGGGCCGACGCGGATGCGGTGCGGCACCGGCCATGCAATCTCGCCCACGTCCATGCCGGCGGGTAGCGTCCAGCGCAGCTCGGTCGGCAGGCCGGAGTCGCCGGCATTCTTCCAATAGGTGTGCCAGCCAGGCTGGTGCGTGAGCACCAGGCCCAGCCAGGCGGATGCGCCGGGCGCCAGGCCGTCCGGGGCGTGTGCCACGAGTTCTGCCCGCACGCGCGGCGTGGTGACCACGTTGCTGGCGCTGCCAAGGCTGCTGCCCATGGCGCCAGATTTGAAGCTTATTTGGGCGCTAGCGCTTGATGCGTAAGCGCATACAGCTATGAAAAGCAGAGCAAAAAGTTGCCGGGGCGAGAAAATGGTGCGCATGGTCCCAGAGTGTGAGTGCCGGGAGCCTGTGGGGTTCCAGCGGCGGCAGCGAATCCAAAGCCTGAAGTCGCTTGCCTAGGAGCCTGTCGGATTTGCAGCCGACGATTTCCAAGTCCGACAGGGTCCGAAGCCGCCTATTTTGCCGCCAGACTCAATTCGGCCTGCGGCGTCCACCCTGCGCCGTCCGCAGCCAGCTTGGGCGCGGCGAGAAAAAGCCGCCCTTCGGGTAGCTTTTGCGCTGCCAGGTACTGCTTGACCACCTGCCCGCGCTCGGCCGCCAGTGCGGTGGCCTGGGCTTCGGTTGCGGCGGGCAGGTGCGCCAGCAGCAGGGCCTCCATCTCGGCCACCGGCAAGTCCTTGGCCATGCCGACCAGGTTGCGCGGCTTGGGCATGTCGGCGCGGCCATAGACCTTTTTCAGCAGAGCCGGGTATTCGGCGGCCTGCACAGGCGAGTCGTCTTCAGCATTGGCGCGCCGCTTTTCCGCCAGCACCAGTTGCTGCAGCCGTTCGCGCTGCATGGCCTCGCGCTCGCGCGGCAGGCTGGCGGTGCCAGTGACGGTCAGGTTCAGCGCCGGGCGGTCCGTCAGGGCTTTCGCCACTTTGCCAAGACTTTGCTGCGCCTTGGGCGAAAGCACGGCGCTGCCTGGGGCGAAGGCCACGCTGCTGAGCTCGTCACCGCCACCCAGTGCACTCGCCAGCAGGCTGAACGGCGCCGTGATCGCCTTGCCGATGAGGTTCACGATGATCTTGAAGATCACCGGGCCGAGCTTGAACTGCGGGTCGTTGAGCGAGCCGCTGATCGGCAGGTCCAGGTCAATCACGCCATGGCTGTCCGACAGCAGCGCCACGGCCAGCTTGACGGGCAGGCTGTTGGGGGCGCCCGCCACGGGCTCGCCAAACGTGAGCTGGTTGAGCACCAGCTTGTTGCTGGCGGTCAGTTGGCCATTGGGCAGCACCTTGTAGGCCACGTCCATGCTCAGCTTGCCGCGCTCGATGCCGTGGCCGGCGTATTTCACGGCGTAGGGCGAGAGCGGTGGCAGCTCCAGGTCGCGCACCTTGCCCTGGATGTCGAGCGCCAGCGGTTTGGCCAGCGGGTTGAGCTTGCCGGTCACTTCCAGCGAGGCCGAACCCTCGGCCCGCCCGCGCAGCTCCAGGTCGGCCAGCACGGGCTCGCTGCCAGCGGGCTGCGATGAAAACGCACTGAGTTTGCCGGTCAGCTCGCTGAGGTCGGCCGAGTAGTTGGGCTTGATGAAATAGTCCGAGAACAGCACCTTGCCGTTGACCAGGCTCATCGGACCGAACTGCAGCACCGGGGCCAGCGGGTCTGGCGCGGCGGCCTGGGCCGTGACAGGTGCTGCGGGCGCGGCGGGAGTGGCCTGCGCCTGAGCAGGGTTCGTCGGTGCAGCCGCCCCGGCAGCGGGTGGTATTGCCGCCTGGCCCGGTGCTTTCACCAGTTGGTCGAGGTTGATGCGGCCGGTCTCGTCGATGGACAGGCGCGCGTAGAAATCGGCCAGGCTGGTTTCCTTGACCTCCACGCGCGGCGCGGTGCCGGGGGCCAGCGCCACATGCAGCCCGCGCAGGCCCAGGCTCTTCCAGGCCAGCAGCTCTTCGCCCACTTGCGAGGCGGTCTTGGCCGTGGTGGCGCCGGTGCTGTTGGCCCGCAGCTGGTCGATGGCGGCGTCGCCGTTCAGGCCCAAGGTATTTCCGCGCCCGGTTTGCGCAAAGGCCATCGTGCCGCGAAAACCGGCTTCGCCCTGCAGCAGCTCGATCGCCAGCCGGTCGGCCAGGTAGCCGTCGAGCGCTTGCAATGGCAGGCGGCTGGCGTCGAGCTGGCCTTGGGTGGCAAAGGGCTGGGGCGTCAGCGTGCCCTTGTAGCTGAGCTTGCCGGCCTCCCCTTTGCCTTTGCCCGTGCCCGCACCCACGCGAGCCGAGACTGCGAAGGCTTCGGGTTTGCTGCCATCGAGCGCCAGGTTGCTGGCCTGCAGGTCCAGGGCCGAGACGTTGAGCGCCACCGGGCGCGGTTGGCTGCGGTCGGCAAAGCCAAGCTTGCCGCCTTCGACGCTGGCTTCTGTGATCTGCACGCGCCATGGGTGCGCGGCGGCATCGGGGGGAGCGCTGGGACGGGGGGTGTCGGAAGAAGCGCCTTTCAGCCAGCGCTCGAACATCCAGCGCCCGTCCGCGCTGCGTTCCACGCTGGCCTGGGGCTGGGAAATGGCGAGGCGCTCAATGCCCACCGTATGGCCATCGAGGTCCACCTTGGCGCCCTCAAGCGCGATCTGGTCCACGCTTGCGAGGCTGGTCTTGCCTTGCCTGAGCGCGAGCTGCGAGACGGTCAGCGGCCCTACGTCTAGCGTGACGCCCGTCCCGCCTGGCTTTCCGGCTCCCGCTGCGTCCCACTGCACACCCAGGTCACCGTCGATCTGTCCGACGAGTGCGGGCTCCAGCACCTGGGCCAGGTAGGGCGCTGCCAGTGGCAGGGCAAGGCCCTTGACCGACAGCTTCAGCTGCGCAGTTTGGTCGCTGGCCTGGCCCTCGAAGGACAGCGTGCTGCCCTGGAGGCCCAGCGCGCCGTGAAACGGAAACGGCTTCTGAAATGGAAACGCCAGTGCGCTGGCATCGACGCTGAGCCCCGTGGCCTCCAGCGCGGCGGCCGGACGCGTGCTCTGGTCGGCCCAGTGCACCGTGCCCTGGCGCACGGCGATTTGCGCGACGGAGACCGACCAGGCAGGGGCCTTGCCGGTAGCACCTGCATGCGCCTTGGCGCTGCTCGCCGCCTGGCTGGCTGCGGGTGCAGGTGGAGCGGAGGCATGGGTGCTTGCAAGGGCGCTTGTAGCGGGTGTCGGGGCAGGCGCGGGCGCGCCCAGTTGCGCCAGATTGACGGCGCCAGCCGCATCGCGCGCCGCGCTCAGCACCGGCGCATCCAGTTCGATGCTGCCCAGGCGCACCACATGGTCCAGCGGCCGCACGTCGTCCAGCGCCACGCTCAGGCGGTCCCAGGCAAGCAAAGGCTGTTGGCTGCGGTCGGCGATCTGCACCTTGCGCGCCTGGGCCGTGCCGGTCAGTTTCACGGCAACTTCCGGCTTTTGCTCGAAAGCGAGCTTCAGGTCCAGGTCGAGCACGGCGCCCTGCAATCGCACGGGCAGACTGGCGGGCAGGTAAGCCAGATACGGCGCCAGGTCCAGACCACTCCATTTGATCGTCGCTTCGCCCTTGCCGGTTTGTGCGAACGGTGTCGCCTGGGCCGATGAGCTGAAGTGGCTGCTGCCCAGATCGAACGACAGGTGGGGCTCCACCTTGATATCGCGCTGCGAGGGCAGGGTGCTGAGGAAGGGCACTTTCAGAGTCAGTTGGCGCACGGCATGGCTCTGGTTCACCGTGCGGTCGGTGAAGTCGATGGCACCACCCGTCAGCGTCAGGTTGTACAGCGCCAGCCGTGCGGGGGCGGTGCTGGGCGCATCGGCAGGGGTGGCAAAGCGCGCCAGGATGTCGTCCACATCGTAGTGGCCGTCCGCCAGCAGGGTCAGCCGCAGATGGGGGTTGTCAATGGCCAAAGCGTCCACCACCGGCGCCAGGCGCACCAGCGATTGCAGCTCGGCATCGGCATACACCCGCGCAATCTCCAATTGCGGCGCTGCGCCATTGAGACCGCCAACGACGAGGTCGCGCAGCGTGATCTCCAGCGTCCAGGGCTTGAATTCAATGGCGCCTACCGTGACCGGCCGCCCCAGCAGTTCGCTGGCCTTGCGCTCCAGCGGCCCCTTGGCAAGCACCGGCACCAGCAGCCAGCTCAGCAGCCACAGCAGCAGCAAGGCCACAGCGGCCCACACAGCGCGGCGCACCCAGCGGTGCTTGTGCAGACGGCTTAGCGCAGGAAAAGACAGGGAATGGGGCATTGGGAGCGCTGCGAGCAAAGACGGGGAGGCGATTATCCGCACCAGGCGCCACGTGGGTGGCAGTCGTGTTCAGACAAGGCTCGGGGCGATCCTCCGTATCGTGGCACTTTTCAATGTGCAGTCGTCACATGCACTGCGCGCCTATGAGGCTGTCTCAAAAAAAAACGCATTTCGCTTTGCTCACTCGGCAAAGCCGAGCACCACCCTGCGGGTGGTGGCGCTCTTCTTCTCAATTTTCGTGACCGCGATGCGTCCAATTTCCGCCGTATTGGCGACATGTGTGCCGCCGCAGGGCTGAAGGTCAATCAGCGGCGCGCCCTCCGCACCGCCGATGCGAATGGTGCGGATGCGACCTGTGCCGCGCGGGGGCTGCACGCTCATGCTTTTCACGAGCTGCGGGTTTGCATCCAGATCTTCGTCGCTGATCGACTCCACCGCAAAAGGGAGTGAGGCGGCTACCAAAGCCGCCAGGCCTTGCGTCAACACATCCTTGTCGAGCGGATCGGTCATGGCGAAATCCATGCGTGCGTAGTCGGGTGTGATGGAGCAGCCGTTGACCAGTTGCGGCACCAGGTGGCACAGCAGGTGCGTGGCGCTGTGCAGCCGCATCATGCGGTGGCGCCGCTCCCAGTCGATGCGCGCAGCCACCACATCGCCCGGCTGCAGTTGCGCCACCAGCGCCTCCTGTCCGGGCGCAGCGACATGCACGATCCGGCCGGTGGGCGTGCCTGCGTCGTCCTTTTCCTTGCGGGTATCGGCAATGGCGATTTCGCTGCCGTCTTCGAGCAGCAGCATGCCGGCATCGCCTGCCTGGCCACCCCCCAGTGGGTAGAACACCGTGCGATCCAGCACGATGCCCTGCGGCGTGGTGTCGACCACCTGCGCACTGCACATGGCCAGGCGCGCATCCTTGCGAAAAAGCTCTTCTGTCATGGGGCGAATCGTATAGCGCAACGCCGAACCTGTCTTCGCGCCGCTACCATGCGGCCATGCCGACCGAACCACTTTCCCCTCCCGCGCTGCCCTCCCGTTTCTGGTCGGAGCTGGGGACGCGCGATTTCGCGCAACTCGCCGCCGCCTCCGGCCTGGAACGCACAGTGGCCGTCTTGCCCGTGGCCGCCACGGAGCAGCATGGCCCGCATTTGCCGGTATCGGTCGATGCCACCCTGCTGCAGGGCGTGATGGACGCGGCCCTTGCGCGGCTGCCTCCCGAGCTGCCGGTGCTGTTTCTGCCGCCGCAGAACGTCGGCCTCAGCCCGGAGCACATCCGTTTTCCGGGTACGCTGACGCTTGCCCCTGCCACGTTGATCGCGCTCTGGACCGAGCTGGGCGAGGGCGTGGCGCGCGCCGGTATCAAGAAGCTGCTGTTGTTCAACGGCCATGGCGGCCAGGTCAGCGTGATGGACATCGTCGCGCGCGAGCTGCGCACCCGCTCTGGCCTGCTGGTTTACAGCGCCAGCTGGTTCAGTCTGCCGCTACCGCAAGAAGTGAGCGCGCGCTTCAGTGCCGAAGAGCACCGCTTTGGCATCCACGCAGGCGATATCGAGACGTCGATGATGTTGCACCTTGCGCCGCACACGGTGCACATGGAGCACGCGCGGCATTTTCACTCCACCTCGCAAGACCGCGCCGCGCGCTACCCGCTGCTGGGCAATGGCAAGACGGCCAAGCTCGGCTGGCAGATGCAGGACTACAACCCCGTGGGCGCAGTGGGCAACGCCGCCGCGGCGACAGCAGAAAAGGGACGCGCGCTGGTGGAAGCCGCCGGGGCGGGGCTTGCCCAATTGCTGCAGGAAATTGCCGACCTGCCCGGCGACACACTGTGCGATACGCCTCAGGTCCACCAGCAGGCCGCGCCTACGTCGGCCCCACCCACCACGTTCACGCGCCCCGACCAAGGTTATGCGGGCGACGTGACGCCCGAGCAGGCATGGGGTTGGGTCAGCGCGGGGGAAGCGGTGCTGGTGGACGTGCGCAGCGACGCCGAGCGCGCCTGGGTTGGCGAAGTGCCGGGTGCGGCAGCCGTGGCCTGGAAGCAGTGGCCCGGCATGCTGCCGAACCCCGATTTCGATGCGCAATTGCGCGCTGCGGTGCCCGCTGGCCAGCGGGCCGTGCTGCTGTGTCGCAGCGGGGTGCGCTCGATTGCGGCGGCGCAGCGGGCTACGCAATTGGGCATCGAAGCCTGGAATGTGCTGGAAGGCTTCGAGGGCGACCCCGATGCCAGTGCACAGCGCAACCACAGCGGTGGTTGGCGTGCGCGCGGTCTGCCTTGGCGGCAGACCTGAGTTGTTTCTGAAATTTACAGCGCGGGAATGCGCAGTTTCTGGCCCGGATAAATCTTGTCCGGGTCGCTCAGCATGGGTTTGTTGGCTTCGAAGATTTTCGGGTACTTGCTGGCGTCGCCGTAGTATTTTTTGGCGATCGCCGAGAGCGTGTCGCCGCGCACCACGTCGTGGTACTGTGCTTCGGGCGCCGGCGCAGCGACTGCCATCAGGTTGTTCACCTGCTTGACGCTGGCAACATTGCCGCAGCAGAGGGTTACTTTTTCCAGGGCTTCTTGCGATGGCGCCTGGCCGCTGACGCTCACCGTGCCGGTCGCGCCGTCGTAGTCCACATGCACGCCTTCCACGCCGAGCTTTTGGCTGGCAATGTAGGTCTCAATGGCGCGTGCTGCCTGTGCATTGAGCGCGTCGAGCGACGGCTTGGCCGTTGCGTCGGTGGCGGCTTTCGTGACAGCGGCTTCGACTTCTTTACCGCCGAACAGTTTTTCGCCGGCTTCCTTGATGAAACTGAAAAGACCCATGGTGTGAGCTCCCTGGTGTTGGGTGTTGAATCGGTCTGTCGTTGGCGCGCCGCGTGCGCGCCAACGACACCATACATGCGCTCATGCTTGCCCGCTTGTGGGAGGAGGCCGCGAACGCGGCATCATGCCGGTTTTGGGCGTGTCTCCCGTGTAGCGCCCACGTGCCACGAAACTCCGCATAATTCCCGCCATGACCTTTCTTGCGATCGACGTGGGCAACACCCGGCTCAAGTGGGCCTTGTACGAAGCCCCCGGTCCTGGTGCCGCGCTGCTGGCTCAGGGCGCGGAATTCCTGGACCACATCGAACGTCTCGCCGAAGGGGCGTGGGCGAAGCTGCCGCACCCGGCACGCATGCTGGGCTGCGTGGTGGCGGGCGACGCTGTCAAGCGCCGTGTCGAAGAACAGATGGAATTGTGGGACGTGTCCCCCCAATGGGTGGTGGCCAGCGCGCAGGAGGCGGGCCTCATCAACGGCTACGACCACCCCACGCGCCTGGGCTGCGACCGCTGGGTCGCCATGATTGGCGCGCGCCACCGCATGCTTGCCCAGGGCCCCGAGCGTCCACTGGTGGTGGTGATGGTGGGCACGGCCGTTACCGTGGAAGCCATCGACGCGCACGGGCGGTTTCTGGGCGGACTGATCCTGCCGGGCCACGGCATCATGCTGCGGGCGCTTGAATCGGGCACGGCAGGTCTGCACGTGCCGACGGGGGAGGTCTGCCTGTTTCCCACCAACACCAGCGATGCGCTCACCAGCGGCGGCACTTACGCCATTGCCGGGGCGGTCGAGCGCATGGTGCAGCACGTGATGGCGCACTGCGGCAGCGAGCCGGCCTGCATGATGACTGGTGGCGCGGGCTGGAAAATGGCGCCCAGCATGACGCGACCGTTCGAGCTGGTGGACAACCTGATTTTTGACGGATTGCTGGAAATCGCCGCCCGGCGCTTCGCCTGACTGGCCTGCGCCCCAGAACCGCCCTGTTCAGCGGCCCCCGCGCAAGGGCCGCCCCGCCGCGCTGGGCGGTATCCCCCTTCCGCATCGCGCAGCGATGCAAGAGAAGGGGGAGGCGGCGAAGCCGCGCAGGGGGTTGTCCCCTATTCCTCCAGCTCGGCGCGGGCCAGGTCCACGTCCAGCTGTTCCATGGCATCCTGCGGCTTGGAGGCAGCAGCCTTCTCGTACAAGGCAGTGGCTTCGCGCATCTTGCGGTCGCCTTCGAGCATGACGAGTGCGTTGGCGTACTCGATCATGGCAATGGCCGAATCAGGGTTCAGGCGCAGCGCCTCCTGGAACAGCTTGAGCCCCTTGTCCTTTTTGGCGCCATAGGTCATCCCGCCGATCAGTGCCCCCACCTTGTCGATGACTTCAGCGTGGAAGGCGCCGAGGGCAATGTGGGCATCGGCATGCGCGGGTGCCAGGGCAATGGCCTTTTCCAGCGATTCGCGAATTTTGCTGCCAAGGCCCTGTGCCAGCGCCTTGGCCACGCTGATGCCCTGGCTGTAGCGGCCCAGCGCGTAGGCGTTCCAGTACCAGGCGTTGGCGTTGTCCGGGTCTTCCTGGGCCTGGGCCTGGGCCTGCTCGGCGACCTGCATGAAGAGTTCCAGGCGCGTCTTTTCCTTTTTCTCTAGATAGTTGGCGTAGATGGCCGTGGCCTTGTTGGCCGCGGTCACGCCAGCGCCACCGGCGGCCAGGCCGAGCTGTGCGGCCTCCTGAAATTCGCCGTTGTGAAAATGTGTCCACGCCTGTAGCACCTTGGCATCCTTGGGCAGGGGTTCGGCGTCGCCGGTATGCAGGCGCGCCCAGTGTTTCTTCAACTGTGCCGCGTCGTAGTGGTACTGGCCTGCATGCGGGAAAGGGGTCCATTTCGCCATGGGGATCTCCGTTTGAGAGGGTTCAATCGCCCTTGTCCTGGTAGGCATCGGCCAGGGCGAGCAGATGCTGGCGCTGGTCGGCGTGCAGGTAGGGCATGAGCAGGTTCAGTACATGGTGTGCGCCGCGCAGCAGGGCGGCCTGTGCGCTTTCCGGCTCCAGTGCTCGGCGCGGGTCGCGCACGTATTCAAAATTCAGCCAGTAGGTGAGCACGACCACCATGCTGGTCGCCGTGGGCCCAGCCTCGCGCGAGTCGATTTGCAGCGCACCAGCGCGCTCCATGCCCACAAGCAGACTGCGCACCGCGCGTGTCTTGTCCGCGAGCACCGTCTGGAAATGCGTCTCCAGCAAGCGGTTCTTGGAGAGCAGGTCGTTCAGGTCGCGGTACAGAAAGCGGTACTGCCAGATGAGCTCGAACAGCGAGTGCATGAAGAACCACGCATCTTCGACATTGCGGACCGATCCCGCAGCCGCCAGCAACTCGCCCAGCGCGCGCTCGTAGCGCTCGAACAAGGAGTTGATGAGCTCGTCCTTGGCCGGGTAGTGGTAGTACAGGTTGCCCGGACTGATGCGCAGCTCGGCCGAGATCAGCGTGGTCGAGACGTTGGGCTCGCCGAACCGGTTGAAGAGTTCAAGCGTGACCTCAAGAATGCGTTCTGCGGTGCGCCGTGGCGCTTTTTTCACCATGGAGTGCGGTCTGTTGCGTCGGGCGATTCGGGCGGGGCGTTGGGGGGTGTGCAGGCCACTTTAACCGACGCGCAAGTGTCTTTCTGATGCTGCGGTGCACCATCTTGATGCCCCGCAAACGCCACGGCCGCCAGACCCTCGGTGGGTGTGGCGGCCGTGCGCGCCGGAATTGGCCGGCGCAGTGCGTTCGGGCTTAGGAGGCGCTTGCTGCTTCAGGCGCTTCTGCAGCGCGCGGTGCTGCCTTGGGGAAAGGTGCGCGAGCGGTGCGCGGCTTGGCGGCGGCCTTCTTGGCGGGCGCCTTTGCAGCAGCCTTCTTGGCAGGCGCTTTGGCGGCAGCCTTGGCAGCGGGTTTGGCGGCAGGCTTGGCGCTGGACTTGGCGGCTGCCTTCGCCGTAGGCTTGCCAGCAGCAGGAACGCTCTTGCCCATGCTCTTGGCCAGTGCGTCGATGCGGGCGTTCAGCACGTCCAGGTCGCGCGACGAGGGCACGCCCAGCTTGGCAAGCGACTTGGCGACGCGGTCTTCAAAGATGTTTTCCAGCTTGTCCCACTGGCCAGCAGCGCGCGAACCAATGTCGCTGGCCATGTTGGTCATGCGGCTGGTGGCTTCGGAGAGCTTTTCCTCGGCGGCCGATTGCGTCTTGCGCTGCATGGACAGACCTTCCTTGACCAAGGCTTCAAAAACCTTGGTGCCTTCTTCTTGCGCTTTCGAGAACGCGCCCAGGCCGGCCAGCCAGATCTGCTGAGCCGATTCTTTCACCGTGCCTGCGAGCTGTGCGCCGCCTTTTTTCTTGTCGTTGCTGATTTTTTGAAGCTTCTTGACCATGGTTCCTCCGAAGGGTTGATTGGACGCCGCGGCAGGGGGCCAGAGCGTATGCAGCCACTGTACGCGCGCCGCAGGGTCAGGTGTAGGGGCGCGCTCCTAAAAACCTAGACTGAGCGCTCCAGTCCTGACACGGGTTTTCGCTGAACCGACCGGTGCCATGCTGGGCAAGAATGGAGGCCTTCGCAAAGGGAGAGATTCATGCAGTATTTCGTTACGGGCGCAACGGGGTTCATCGGTCGGCGGTTGGTCAAAAAGCTGCTGGCACGCAAGGGCTCGGTGGTGCATTTCCTGTTGCGACGCGAGAGCGAAGACAAGGTGGCCGAACTGCGCCGCTATTGGGGTGTGGGGGCGGCACGTGCCGTGCCGGTGTTTGGCGACCTCAAGGCCAAGCGCCTGGGGGTGGCCGCGGAAGACGTCAAGCGCCTCAAGGGCCAGATCGACCATTTCCACCACCTCGCCGCGGTGTACGACCTGTCGGCCGACGAAGAGAGCCAGGTCGCCGTCAACATCGACGGCACGCGCAACACGGTGGAGTTTGCCAAGGCCATTGGCGCCGGGCATTTCCACCATGTCTCGTCCATCGCCGCCGCCGGCCTGTACGAAGGCGTGTTCCGGGAGGACATGTTCGCGGAGGCCGAAGGGCTCGATCACCCGTACTTTCGCACCAAGCACGAGAGCGAGAAAATCGTCCGCGAAGACTGCAAGCTGCCCTGGACGGTGTACCGCCCCGCCATGGTCGTGGGCGACAGCCAGACCGGCGAGATGGACAAGATCGACGGTCCTTACTACTTTTTCAAACTGATTCAGCGCATGCGCCAGATCCTGCCGCCCTGGATGCCTTCGGTGGGCCTGGAAGGCGGCCGTGTGAACATCGTGCCGGTGGACTACGTGGTCGATGCGCTCGACGCCATCAGCCACCAGACGGGTATCGCCAGCCGGTGCTTTCATCTGGTCGACCCGGTCGGCTACCGCGTCGGCGATGTGCTCGACATCTTCAGCCGCGCCGCGCACGCGCCGCGCATGAATTTGTTTGTCAATGCGGCGCTGCTGGGGTTTCTGCCCCGCGGCATCAAGAAAAGCCTGATGGCCCTGGCGCCGGTGCGCCGCGTGCGCAACGCCGTGCTCAAGGACCTGGGCCTGCCCGAGGACATGCTCACCTTCGTCAACTACCCCACGCGCTTCGACAGCCGCGAGGCGCAAGCGGCGCTCAAGGGTACGGGCGTTACCTGCCCCAACCTGAAGGACTATGCCTGGCGCCTGTGGGACTACTGGGAGCGCCACCTCGACCCCGAGCTTTTCATCGACCGCAGCCTCAAGGGCACGGTGGCCGGCAAGGTGGTGCTGGTCACGGGCGGCAGCTCGGGCATAGGCCTTGCCGCCGCGCACAAGTTCGCCGAAGCCGGCGCCACCACCCTCATCTGCGGGCGCGACCAGGCCAAGCTCGACGAGGCCTGCGCCGAGGCCGAGGCGCGCGGCAACCGCTTCATCGCCTACGCGGTGGACATCGCCGACATGCAGGACTGCGATCGGTTCATCCAGCAGGTGCTGGCGGACCATGGCGGCGTGGACTTTTTGATCAACAACGCCGGCCGCTCCATCCGCCGCGCCATCGAGTCGAGCTACGACCGCTTTCACGACTACGAGCGCACCATGCAGCTCAATTACTTCGGCTGCCTGCGCGTCACCATGGGGCTGCTCCCCGGCATGGCCGTCAAGCGCAAGGGCCATGTGGTGAACATCAGCTCGATTGGCGTGCTGACCAATGCCCCACGCTTCTCGGCCTACGTCGCCAGCAAGGCCGCGCTCGATGCCTGGACGCGCTGCGCGTCGAGCGAGTTCGCCGACCAGGGCATCACCTTCACCACCATCAACATGCCGCTGGTGCGCACCCCCATGATCGCGCCGACGCAGATCTACAACAACGTGCCCACGCTGGCGCCGGAAGAAGCCGCCGACATGATCGCCCAGGCCTGCATCTTCAAGCCGGTGCGCATCGCCACCCGCCTCGGTGTCGTTGGCCAGGTGCTGCATGCCTTCCTGCCGCGCGTGGCGCAGATCACCATGAACACCAGCTTTCGCATGTTCCCGGATTCGACCGCGGCCAAGGGTGACAAGGGCGCCAAGCCCCAGCTTTCGGCCGAGGCGGTGGCACTGCAGCAGATGATGCGCGGCATCCATTTCTGAGGCGCCGGGCGGTTGCGGGGGGGGATGGATAATCGGCGCCATCTTTCTCTGCCCCCTCGCAACTCCATGATCCTCGTTACTGGCGGTGCTGGCTTCATCGGCGCCAACTTCGTGCTCGACTGGTTGGCCGCCAGCGAGGAGCCTGTTCTCAACCTCGACAAGCTCACCTACGCCGGCAACCGGAACAACCTGGCGAAGCTGGAGGGCGACGCCCGCCACGTCTTCGTGCAAGGCGACATCGCCGACACCGTGCTGGTCGAGCGCCTGCTCTCCAGCTACCGGCCGCGCGCCGTGGTCAACTTCGCCGCCGAGTCGCATGTGGACCGCTCCATTCACGGCCCCGAAGACTTCATCCAGACCAATGTGGTCGGAACTTTCAGGCTTTTGCAGGCTGTAAGGCAATACTGGCAAGCGCTGCCAGCTATCGAAAAAGAAGCGTTCCGGTTCCTGCATGTGAGCACCGACGAGGTCTACGGCACCCTCTCGGCGGATGCGCCGGCCTTCACCGAGACGCACGCCACCGAGCCCAACAGCCCCTATTCGGCCAGCAAGGCCGCCAGCGACCATTTGGTGCGCGCCTGGCACCACACCTTCGGCCTGCCGGTGCTCACCACCAACTGCAGCAACAACTACGGCCCGCTGCATTTCCCGGAAAAGCTCATCCCGCTGATGATCGTCAACGCTCTGGCCGGCAAGAACCTGCCGGTGTACGGCGACGGCATGCAGGTGCGCGACTGGCTCTACGTGGCCGACCACTGCAGCGCCATCCGCCGCGTGCTCGAAGCCGGCCGGCCGGGCGAGACCTACAACGTCGGCGGCTGGAACGAAATGACCAACATCGACATCGTGCACACCGTCTGCCGCCTGCTCGACGAGCTGCGTCCGCGCGAGGATGGCAAGCCGTACGCCGAGCAGATCAGCTACGTGCAAGACCGCCCCGGCCACGACCGCCGCTATGCCGTTGATGCGCGCAAGATCGAGCGCGAACTCGGTTGGAAGCCCGCCGAGACCTTCGCGTCCGGCATTCGCAAGACGGTGGAGTGGTACTTGGCAAATCCGCAATGGGTGGCCGATGTGCAGACCGGTGCTTACCGGGACTGGGTGCAGACGCAGTACGCACCGGGCGTCACGGCAGGCAAGGTATGAACATCCTGCTCTTCGGCAAAAGCGGCCAGGTCGGCTGGGAGCTGCAGCGCAGCCTCTCGGTGCTGGGCCGGGTCACCGCACTCGACTTTGACAGCCAGGAGCATTGCGGCGACTTTGCCAACCCGGACGGCATCGCCCAGACCGTGCGCGCGCTCAGGCCCGACATCATCGTGAATGCCGCCGCCCACACGGCCGTGGACAAGGCCGAGAGCGAGCCCGCGCTGGCGCAGTTGCTCAATGCCACCACGCCCGGCGTGCTGGCGGGTGAGGCCGCGCGCTTGAACGCCTGGCTGGTGCACTACAGCACCGACTACGTTTTTGACGGCAGCGGCACTCGCCCCTGGGTGGAAACCGACCGGCCCGCACCGCTCTCCGTCTATGGCCGCACCAAGTGGGAAGGTGAGCAGCGCATCCAGCAATCGGGCGCCAAGCACCTGATTTTGCGCACCAGCTGGGTCTATGCGGCGCGCGGCAGCAACTTTGCCAAGACCATGCTGCGCCTGGCGCAGGAGCGCGAGCGCCTCACCGTCATCGACGACCAGTGGGGCGCGCCCACCGGCGCCGACCTGCTCGCCGACGTCACCGCCCACGCCCTTCGCCACCTACAGGCGCGCCCCCAGGACGGCGGCCTGTACCACTGCGTGGCAGCCGGCGAAACGAACTGGAATTTGTATGCAAAAGAGGTGCTAGCGCAGGCTGCTATTGCGCAACCAGCTATCAAATTAAAAGCAACCGAAGTGGCGCCCGTGCCCACCAGCGCCTTCCCCACGCCCGCCGCCCGGCCCCACAACTCGCGCCTGGACACCGCGCGCCTGCGGAATACCTTCGGCCTCACACTCCCGCCCTGGCAGCAGGGCGTGGCCCGCATGCTGCGCGAAATCCTTTGAAAGCCCCGACATGACGACCCCCACCCGCAAAGGCATCGTGCTTGCCGGCGGCTCCGGCACCCGCTTGCACCCTGCCACGCTGGCGCTCAGCAAACAGCTCCTGCCGGTGTACGACAAGCCCATGGTGTACTACCCGCTCGCCACCCTGATGCTCGCCGGCATCCGCGACATCCTCCTCATCAGCACGCCGCAGGACACGCCGCGCTTTGCGCAGTTGCTGGGCGATGGCAGCCAATGGGGCCTCAAGCTCCAGTACGCGGTGCAGCCCAGCCCCGACGGCTTGGCGCAGGCGTTTCTGATCGGCGAGGAATTCCTGGGCGGCCACCCCAGCGCCCTGGTGCTGGGCGACAACATTTTCTACGGCCACGACATCCACGAGCTGCTCTCCAGCGCCGGCCAGCGCACGAGCGGAGCGACAGTCTTCGCCTACCACGTGCACGACCCCGAGCGCTATGGCGTCGCCGAGTTCGACGGCGCCGGCAAGGTGCTCTCCATCGAAGAAAAGCCCCAGGTTCCCAAGTCGAACTACGCCGTCACCGGCCTGTACTTCTACGACGAGCGCGTGGTGGAACTGGCGCGCCACCTGGCGCCTTCACCCCGTGGCGAACTGGAAATTACCGACCTCAACCGCCTCTATCTCGAACAAGACGCCTTGCACGTGGAAATCATGGGCCGGGGCTACGCTTGGCTTGACACCGGCACGCACGACAGCCTGCTCGACGCCGGCCAGTTCATCGCCACGCTGGAGCGCCGCCAGGGCCTGAAAATTGCCTGCCCCGAAGAGATCGCCTGGCGCAGCGGCTGGATCGGCGACGCCCAGCTCGAACGCCTGGCGCAGCCGCTGGCCAAGAACGGCTACGGCCAGTACCTGATGCGCCTGCTCAAAGAGAAAGTGTATTGAACGTCATGCAAGCCACGCCCCTTGCCATCCCCGACGTCCTGCTGATCGAACCCAAGGTGTTTGGCGACGCACGCGGGTTCTTTTATGAGAGCTTCAACCAGCGCGCGTTCAATGAAGCCACCGGCACCGACTTCCAGTTTGTGCAGGACAACCACAGCCGCTCTGCGCGCGGGGTGCTGCGGGGTTTGCATTACCAGATTCAGCAGCCCCAGGGCAAGCTGGTGCGCGTGGTGCAGGGCTGTGTGTTCGATGTGGCCGTGGACATCCGCAAAAGCTCCGCCACCTTCGGCCAATGGGTGGGCGCGGAGCTGAGTGCCGACAACCACCACCAGTTGTGGGTGCCGCCCGGCTTTGCGCACGGTTTTGTGGTGCTCAGCGAAACGGCCGAGTTCCTCTACAAAACCACCGACTACTACGCGCCCGAGCACGAGCGCTGCATTGCGTGGAATGACACTAGCCTGGCCATCGATTGGCGCCTAACCGAAACACCATGCCTTTCTGCGAAGGATGCACAAGGCCTTGCCTTGTCGCACGCCGAGGTGTTCGCCTGAGCTCACCCAGGGTGCAGCACCTGCTGCATGGCGCGGTACAGAACGTCCGAGCCGAACTGCTGGTTGTCGGGGTCAAATGAAAAGGGGTTGTGGACTGCGCGTGGCACCAACGTTCCCTGCCAGCGCGGCTCCAGAAAGAACGACAGAAACTGAGCGCCGTGGGCCGCGTGTGACGCCAGCACATCGCTCAACTGCTGAGCATCCATGGCGCGCAGCGGATGAAATTCCGTCACGCCATACGTGGTCTGCCCGGTGGTTCGCAGCCACGCGGGGAAACGCGCGCCATACGCTGCATCGCCATACAGGCTGACCCCCAACCGCAGGCCAGTGCCAGGCTGCAGACTGCGGCCGATGGCGAATTTGTTCTCGTCCCAGCCAGGGTTGCTGAACGGCACGATCTGGTGCGTGTAGCGCGGCACATCGGCCAGGCATGAGCGCGCCACTTGCTGCGAAAAATGCGCCAGATAGTCAGCCACCTGCTGGCCGCGAAACCTGTGCCAGTAGGGCACCAGCGGGTTGAAATAGTACGACGCCTGTTCCAGCGGTTGATCGATGTGCCCCAGCACGCCAGAGCGCTTGGTGGCAGTGGTGGGCAAGGGCTTCTGGGGCGTGGGCTGCGGCGTTTGCTGGCGCGCATCCATGATGGCAATTTGCCGCGAACCGATGGAGGTCAGCTCCCCGGGGCGCTGCTCCAGCAGCACGTCCACGCGGTGCAGACCCGGCGCCACCTGGCGAAAATCCAGGTCCATTCGCCAGCCGGTATCTGCATGCCGTACCTCCGGCAAGGCCTGCGCCACGTCCTGCCGACCACGGTCTGCCCGCACTTTCTTGATGAAAACGCCGTCGAGATAGATATGCACCCAAGGTGCGGGCCTTGCCTGTCCCGGACGCTTTGGCTGCGCAACGAAGGCCCAGCCGGCAATCGGCAGGCTGCCCTGCGCGAACGCGTCAATATGCTCGGTATAGCGCGTCAGCGCTTCGGTGCGGATGTCGCGTGACGGCGGCGCTACATCGCCGAACTCTGCGTAGCGGCTGCCCAAGGTGCGATTGAGTTGCGATACAGACCCAAACTGCTGGCGCAGATAGGCTTGAAACCCTCGCACCGAGGCTGGGCTGTAGTCGGTGATTCGATAGGCTCCGCCATATCCCATGCCGGCCTCAAAATCCGGAAACAACTGGTGTGTCTCGCCCAGCACCGTGACGGCGCGAATCCGCGCGCGTTCTGGCTGCGGCAGCGTGCACACCGCAGCCAGCACGGCGGCGAGCGCCTGCTCGCGCCGTGCGGTCAGCGTGTTGTCGGTGCGCGCCACGCTCCAGTTGTAAATGGGAGCTCCGTAATAGCGGCCCGTGGGAAGTGGTCCGTCCCGGGTTTGGGCCAGATTGGCGGGGTTGGACGCCAGATCTTCCTCCAGCTTCGATCCCACCGAAAAATGGGTCGAAAACAGGTACAGCACCGCCGGCCGGCTGCTTAGCGCCACAGTGCGGGCCACGTGGGCCACGCGCTCGTGGTCAACCTCCCAGCCATCCGGTGCGCGCTTGAAGAGAGTCAGCAGCGGGACTGCCAGGGTGTAGCCAAGGGTATAGGGCGATGCGGCCGCCCCTGCAGGCGCCAGTTGCGTCAGTGTCGATTCAATCAGCGTTGCAGCCGAGCCTTGTGCGCCGCTGCAGGAAGCTGCCAAATCTTCAGGCTTATCTGAGGCAGGCGAGGGCGGCGAGCCCTCGGACTGTTCGATGCAACTGTCATTGACGCCCACCAGAGGCGCCAACAACAGGGGCGCCTTGGTTGCGGTGAGGGTGGCGGTATGCGCCCGCACAGCTTGCACGCCGACGGCACCTGCAGCCAGAAGCGCACAGGCAACCAAGCAGTTGAAAGCAAAAAGCGCGGCTGCGCGGCGATTGCGGTACAGGGACATGCGTGTGGGGCAGTGGGGCACAGAGGGACGACTTTGACTGTAGCGCGAACAGGTGGTCCCGCAGGCTTGGACGTGACGCCTGCCGTTCCCATTGTTGCAAATCGTGCCTGGACCTGTCTGCGGCGGCTTCAGGCACGCCGCTACACTTCTCCCCTACGCGCCAAGGCCCCGCAAAACGCAAAAGCGCAAGAGCCGTGGTACGGGAACGCAGCCGCGACCCCGCGCCGCCTTTCATTCCGATCGACATGACCTCCAACGCTTCTCCCGCACTGGCCGAACCCACCATGCACCCCGACGTGCAACGCCCGCGCATTGGCGACCTTCTGGTCCAGGCCGGCAAGCTTAGCGCCCGTGACCTAGAGCGGGCCCTCGCGGCGCAGGAAGAAATGGGCAACATGCTCGGCCGTGTCATGGTGCGTTTGGGCCTGGTGTCGGAGATCGACGTGGCGCAGGTCTTGTCGCGCCAACTCGGCGTCAACCTGGTTGCCGGCAGCGATTTTCCTGATCTCATGCCCGAAATCGAAGGCTTGCAACTGGGCTTTCTACAAACCAATGCGGTCTACCCGCTGCGCCAGGAAGCGGGCGTGCTGCACGTGGCCATGGCTGTCCCACAGGACGCGTTCGTTCTCAAAGGCCTGCACCTGGCCACAGGCCTGGCCATTGCCCCTCACCTGGCGCTTGAAACCGATATCGAAAAGGCCCTGGACGAGCCCGAGCACGATCCGCAGGAGGCTGCCGACGACGGCTTCGGCGACGGCGCCGACAGTGGCGATTTCGTCGAACATCTCAAAGACCTCGCCAGCGAAGCGCCGGTGATTCGCCTGGTTGGCAACATCATCAGCCGCGTGATCGATCTGCGTGCCTCCGACATTCACCTTGAACCCTTCGACGACGGCCTGCATGTGCGCTACCGGGTGGATGGCGTCATCCATGCCGGCGAACTGGTGCCGCCAAGGCTCAGCGCGGCCGTCAATTCGCGGGTCAAGCTCCTGGCGCATCTGGACATCGCCGAGCGCCGCCTGCCGCAGGATGGACGCATCAAGACCCGCGTGAAAGGGCGCGAACTCGATCTGCGCGTCTCCACCGTGCCCACCGTGCACGGCGAGAGCGTGGTTATGCGGGTACTCGACCGCGCCAGCGTGCGCCTCGAACTCGAAAAAATGGGCTTCGAGAAAGACACGCTTCACCGCTTCAACCAGTTGCTCGCCCGGCCCCACGGCATCCTGTTGGTCACCGGCCCCACCGGCTCCGGCAAGACCACCACCCTGTATGCGGCGCTGGCCAAGATCGACGCCAGCGCGCAGAAAATCATCACCGTCGAAGACCCGGTGGAATACCAGCTCGACGGCATCAACCAGATTCAGGTGCATCCGCAGATCCACCTCACCTTCGCCAATGCCCTGCGCTCCATCCTGCGCCAGGACCCAGACATCATCATGATCGGTGAGATGCGCGACGGAGAAACCGCGCAAATCGCCGTCCAATCGGCGCTCACGGGGCACCTCGTGCTCTCCACGCTACACACCAACACCGCTGCAGGCGCTGTGATCCGCATGAAGGACATGGGCGTCGAAAGTTACCTCATCACCTCGGCTGTCAATGGCGTACTGGCCCAGCGTCTGGTGCGCACGCTCTGCCCGCATTGCAAAGAGGCCTACGAACCCGGCGCCGACGTGCGCGAGCGCACCGGCCTGGCACGTTTTTGCAGCAACGACACGCCTGTGTACCGTGCCGTGGGCTGCGCTGAATGCCGCCAGTCCGGCTACCGGGGCCGCACGGGCATTCACGAATTGCTGCTGCTCGACGAACCCATGCGCCGCGCCATCATCGAAGGGCGGGACGCCAATGCGCTCAACGCGCTCGCGGCACAAAGCGGCATGTTGACGCTGTACGAAGACGGTCTGCGCAAGGTCGCCGCGGGGGTCACCACGCTCGACGAGCTCGCCCGCGTGACGCAGGACCAGGCCGATGCCTGATTTCGCCTGGCGCGCAGCCAACAGCGCGGGCAAGTTGGAAACCGGGCTTTTCGCTGCCTCCGGCGAGGCGGCCGTGGTGCGCCATCTGCGCTCGCTCGGGCTGACCCCGCTCAGCATTGAGGCGGCGCAATCGGGCGTAGCAGGCATGGCCGCTGCCGAAGGGGCCCTCGGCGTGCGGGCGCCTGTGCGCGGCGGGCGCAAAGCGCGGGGCCCGGTCAACGCGGCTGACGTGCTGGCGCTGACGTCTGAGCTCGCCATCATGCTGCGCGCCGGCCTGGCGCTCGACAACGCCTTGCGCGTGCTGATCGACATGAGCCACAAACCCAGCGTGGCCGTGCTGGTGCAAGGCCTGCTCGACGCCGTCAAGGGGGGCACGCCGCTCAGCCGGGCGCTCACCGCGCACCACGCGCTGTTTGGTGACTTCTATATCAATATGGTGCGCTCGGGCGAAGCCAGCGGGCAGATGTCCGGCGTGCTCGACCGGCTGGTCGAGCACATGGAGCGCCAGCGCGACCTGCGCGAGAACGTGGTCTCCGCCACCATCTACCCCGCGATCTTGCTGGGGGTGGCGGTGCTCTCGCTCATCGTCATGCTGGGCTTCGTCGTGCCGCAGTTCGAAAAACTCTTTACCGACATGGGCGACGCCCTGCCATTGCCCACCCGCTGGGTCATGGCGTTGGGCCATGTTTTTCGCAGCTACGGCATTCTGATTGCCGTGGCGGTGTTTGGCATCGGCAGCCTGGTGCTGCGCTGGTGGCGCACCCCAGCGGGCCAGCGCTGGTGGCAGGCCCGCTTGCTGCGTGCCCCGCTGGTCGGGCCGCTGGCGCGCAAGTACCAGCTCACCTTGTTCTCGCGCTCGCTCGGCACCTTGCTTGGCAACGGCGTGCCCATGCTGACAGCGCTGCACATCGCCACAGAAACCGTAGGCAACGTCGTGCTGCGGCGCGCGTTGGCAGGCGTCGCCCCTATCGTCAAGGAAGGCGGCAAGGTGGTCTCTGCCATCGCCGCCACGGGTATCTTTGAGCCGCTGGCCATCAACCTCATCCGCGTCGGGGAAGAAACCGGCCGCATTGGCCCGATGATGCTGGAGTTGGCCGATATATTGAACCGTGAAGTGGAAACGGGCATCAAACGCCTTCTCACGCTGGTCGAGCCGGTGCTGATTCTGGTCCTGGGTATCGTCATCGCCGCGATCATCGTCTCCATCCTGCTCGGCATCCTGTCCATCAATGACCTCGCCGTATAATTTTCATTTGCCCAAGGAGCCGTCCCGAATGGTGACTTTCCCTGCGCGCCGCACCCGCGGCACCGCCTCCCCATCCCGTGGTTTTACCCTCATTGAGTTGCTGGTGGTGCTGGCCATCCTGACACTGCTTGCCGGCCTCGTCGGCCCCCGCGTGCTCAACCAGCTCGGCGGCGCCAAGTCCAAGACGGCGGGCGTGCAGATCGCCGATCTCGACAAGTCGCTTGAACTCTTCAAGCTCGATGTCGGTCGCTACCCCACCACCGAAGAAGGCCTCGAAGCGCTGGTCAAGCGCCCAGGCAGCGTCAACGGCTGGACCGGTCCTTATCTCAAAGGCAATGTTCCTTCGGACCCTTGGGGCCACCCATACCGCTACGCCAACCCCGGCCCCAACGGCGGGATCGAAATTCTCTCGCTGGGCGCCGATGGCGCTCCGGGCGGCGAGGGCGAAGACGCCGACGTGCGCAACAAGCCCTGACGCAGCGGCTGGACACGGTGGTGTCGTCCCTGCGGCCAAGAGCCTTTGCTCGCGGCTTCACCCTGATCGAACTGCTGGTTGTCTTTGCAATCATGGCGCTGCTAATCGCCGTGGTGCCTGTCGCCTTTGATCGGCTGAGTGCGTCCGCCAAATACAGCGATACGGTGCGTGCTCTGGTGAGCGAGCTTCGCAGCGCGCGTTTTCTGGCGCAAAGCGAAGGGCACGACATCTTGTTCGTCGTGCGCCTGGCCGATCGCAACTTCGGTATTTCCGGAAAACCGCCCCATGCCATCCCCGAAGGCATTGAGCTGCGCACCACCGTGGCCGAGGGCCTTCAGGAAGCGGGCAGCAGCGGCCAGCAGGCCGGTATTCGTTTCCTGCCGAGCGGTGGCGCGAGTGGCGGCAGCATCGAAGTGCTGCGCGCGCCTGGCAGCGGCATCCGATTGCGGGTGGATTGGCTCTCGGGTCGCGTCACGCAAGAGGCTCTCCTGCCATGACGCGCTGGCATTGCGTCCGACGGGTGTCGCCCCCACTGCCGCCCCGGCCGTCGCGCCTGCAGGGCTTCACCTTGCTCGAAGTCTTGGTGGCGCTTGCTATCCTGGGCATGTCGCTCGGTCTTTTGTACCGTGCGAGCGGCAGCGGCGCGCGCAATGTGGCCGACCTCGAAGCCTACCAGCGCGCCGTCATCGTGGGCCAGTCGCTGCTGGACCTGCGCAGCACCGTGCCTGCTGCTGGTTGGAACGACGCCGGTACCGATGGCGACTATGCCTGGCGTGTCAGCAGCGCCCCGTTTTCCACGGGGCTCTCCGGCCCCAATGTTCCGCCGCTGCATGCGGTTGAGATCGTGGTCGGCTGGGGTGAGCCCCGGCGCGAACTGGTGCTGCACACCCTGCGTCCCGAACGCAAGCCGCCTGAGCCGGGTCGCACGCCATGACGCGGCGCACAAACGCAGGCTTTACCCTGGTCGAGCTGCTGGTCGTCATGACCCTGCTCTCGCTCATCGTCCTGGCGCTCAGCTCGGCACTGCAATCCATGGCGCAAACCCAGGAGCGGCTCGATGCCCGCTTGACCCGCACCGACGATCTGCGCGTCACCAGCAGTTTCCTGCAGGGTATTCTCGGCCGCGTCGCGCAGCATCGAAAACCCGGTGTGCTGCAGGCCGGTGAAAACCCGTTCCTGTTCAGTGGCCAGGCCCACGAAATCGCCTGGATTGGCGTCATGCCCGCGCGCTACGGAGCCGGTGGGCGTTATTTCCTGCGCCTGGCCCTTGAAGGCGAGGCCGGCCACAGTGCCTTGGTGCTGCGCTATGCGCCCTGGGCGGACGATGGCACCGTGCCCGACTGGTCATCCGCCAACCGCCATGTGCTGGCCACGTCCGTGGATACGCTCGATTTCGCCTACGAAGACGCCGCCCCCGAGCCCCCGGCATGGGCGCCTGTCTGGGCGTCAACCGATGCCTTGCCCGCACGCGTGCGCATCAACATGTCGGAGGGCGGCAGGCCCTGGCCCACCATGGTCGTGCCGCTGCGGGTGTTGCCCGGCAGCAGCGGGGCATCGGCGGGCGGTGCGGTCTTTGGGGGCAGCCGGTGAGCACGGGCGCGCGCCAGCCGCAGCATCGGCAAGCCGGCATGGTGTTGATCGCCGTGCTCTGGATTGTCGCGGCCCTGTCCATTGCGGTCACAGGCCTGACCCGCTCGGTGCGGCAGGAGGCCGCGCTACTAGGCGTTGCACGCAGCAACCTGCAGGCCACCGCCCTGGGAGAAGCCGCCATAGCTCTGGCACTGCAGCAAATGGTGGCCGCCGGTAAGCCGGCAGGCGAGTGGCGGGAGGCGCCGGTGCAGTTCCAGGGGCAGACCATTGGTGTCAGCGTAGCCCCACTCACGGGCTTGATTGATATCAATACCGCGCCGCCGGCCCTGCTCGCCAAGCTCTACATGGTAGCGGGCGGCTTGCCGCCGGCCGCCGCGGAAACCCTGGCCCAGGCCACGGTCGCAGCCCGCGAGCGCCGAGACGCGCGTGGCGTTCCCGCGCGTTTCGAAGCCCCGGAAGACCTGCTCCAGGTGCCCGGTTTTGGCTATGACCTCTATGCTAGACTCGCCGGCCTTATCACCGCCGACCTGCGCGGCTCTGGCAGGGTCAACCCTCTGGCAGCGCCGCCCGGCGTTCTAGCGGTATTGGCCAACGGCAGCCAGGGCGTGGTCGACCAAATCGCCGGCGCGAGGCGCACAGGGGGCGAAGGAATCGACATGACAGCCCTCGACGGTAATTTTGTGCAACAGACCGCCGGCAGGCAGTTGCGCATGGTGGCCCGGGTGCCCAATGCCGACGGCTCCGCGGTCGAGGTTCTGCGTGATGTGGACCTGACGCCCGACCGGCGCAGTGGTGCGCCCTGGCAGATATTCCATGCGAGCGAGCGGGCCGTACCGGCCCCCACCAACCCCTGAAACCGATGCCATCTCTCTCCTCGGATGCCCGTTTCTTCGGCCTCGACCTGCACGATCTGGCGCGCCAGTTGCGCGAGCCGTGGGACGGCGCCAGCACCTGGCCCGTCTTTTCCTGGCTGAATCCCGTCACGCCCGTCTGGCTTGTCCAGGCCGATGGCCGGGATGCCCTCTGGGCAGACGGCCAGCGCACTTACGCCTCTCCAACCGCTCCGGCTTCAGCAGGGGCGGCAGCCTTCACCGCGATTGAAGTTCCTGAAGACCTGCTGCTGCGGCGCAGCGTCCGCCTGCCGGCCATGGGGGCCGCCGACCATGCAAGCGCCCTGGCACTGGAGGCCCGCACCGCCAGCCCCTTTGCCTCCGACGACCTGGTATGGGGCGCCGCCTCACCCGCTTCGGCAGGCAGCCCGCTGTCGTTGGTGCTGGCATCGCGCAAACAGTTGCTGGCCTACCAAAGCACGTTGGGCAACCGCGTGCCGGCCGGCTCGGTGCCTGAATTCTGGGTGTTTGAGGCGCCTGATCGCCCGCTGGTGCTGGGCGGTTTTGGTGAGGCACGGCGGCTGGCTTTCGCGGCGCGCCGCCGCCGCACGGGGCTTGTCCTGCTGGCCAGCGCTGTCGCAATTGCCTGCCTGATAGCGCTGACGCCATCGCTGCAGCTTAAATTGCGTGCCAACGAGGCCCGGGCGGCCTACGCGGCGCTTGCCGCATCGGCGGCGCCGGCCATTGCGCGCCGCGAGGCGCTGCTGCGTGCCGCCGACCAGACCACCGCGCTGCAGCAGCGGCTCGCAGACCGTATCGAACCCCTGCGCCTGCTCGACGTACTCACCCGCATCCTGCCGGATGACACCGCCCTGCAAAGCCTTCAGCTCGTGGGCACCAAGGTCACGGTCACAGGGTTCACGGCCAACGCCTCCACGCTCATGCAGTTGCTGGGCAACCAGCCAGGGTTTCGCGACGTGCGCGCCCCCGGTGCCGCTACGCGAGTTCCTGGGGCCGAGAAAGAAGCCTTCACCATTGAATTCACGGCAGACCCCGCGCAACTCGGTGTGCGGGTCGCCTCGCGTGTCCCCGCTGCTGCGCCATCTCCGGTGGTCGCTGCGCCGAGCCAGGTCCCCTCGGTGCCCGCCGCAGTCTCTGTGCCGGCGTCCACGACGGCCCCCGCACCTGCGCCCGCACCCCCTGCGGTTGCTCGCCCGGCGCCCGGCGGCGCCGTCTTCGGTGGCACAAGCGCCAAGCCTGCCCAGCCTGCCCCGCGTCCAGGCGCCGGAGGGAAGCCATGAACCAGATCACGCTGCGCCACCGAACGGCCATCTCGCTCACCGTGCTGGCGGTACTGCTTCCTGTGTGCCTGGTGGTGCTGGTCGTGTTCCAGAAACACCAGGCGGCCCAGCAGTACCTCGCCGACACCGAGCCGCGCTATGCCCGCATGCTTGGCCTGCAGCAGCAGCGCCCCGCACTTGACGCCGCCCTTGAGCAAGCCAAGGCCCAGCGCTCCGAGTATGTCCACCCGGCCACTGACGATGCTGCCCAGACAGGCAATGCCGCCCAGCAGCATGTGCGCGACATCTTCAGCAGTGCCGGCCTGCAGATCATCAGCAGCCAGGTGCTCCCGGCGAAGACCGAAAAAGATGTCGAGCGCATTCCGCTGTCGGTGCGGGCCGAGGGCGATCTCCTGGCGCTGCAAGCGGCGCTGGTCGGCCTCTCGGGCCAGACCCCGGCCATCCTGCTCGACGCCATCAACGTGCAGTCCCAGAACTTTGGCAATGGGAATGACAACGGCAAAAAACCCACGCGGCTGAGCATTCAGTTCAACCTGAGTGTGTTGCGGGAGCTTTCATGACCGTATCCCTCAAGCGCCACGCACTGCAGCTACTCGTAGGCCTCAACGTCGTATTGTTTGGTATTTTGGTGGCTTGCTGGGTCACGCCAAGTGGCGCGTTGCGCGGTGCCACCTGGGCTGCGCCCGCCCCACGTCTGACCGATTTCGCCTCGCAGCTCCCAGCATTGCCCGGCCCTGCACCCGCCGACATCACCGCCTTTGTCGGCTTGCTCGAAAGACCGCTGTTTTCTCCTACGCGCCGCCCTCCTGCCGCAACGCCGCAAGATACCTCGGCAGCCAAGGCCGATAACTTCAGCACCGCAAAACTTACCGGAATTTTCAATAGCGCGGGCGCCAGCGGCCTCATCATGCACATGGGCGACAAAGACATGCGGGTGCAGCTCCACCAGTCGCTGGACGGCTGGACCCTCAAGTCCCTGACCGACCGCGAGGCCACGTTTGCCAGCGGCGGCCAGACCCGCGTGCTCCAGCTCAAGCGGGCCGACGTCTCGCAAGCAGCGCCGGGTTCGCCGGCCGCAAGTGCGGCGGCGGGCGTTGCTGCAAGGCGATTGCCCTTTCTTCCACCTCCTGTCTCCGTGCCCGCCCCTCATTCCGAACGTGCAGAGGCTGCAACCTCTGCCGTGCCTTCATCTGCCAGCAACGGCCCCAGTTCTGGTGCCGGTGAAGGCGTACCTGCTGCCTCCAGCGGGCCGCGTGCCGTATTCGGTGGAACTCGCCGTTAGAGCACGGTTCTCATTGCCAACCTGGCTGACCCTATGATCCCTACACGTTACTTTTTGATTACCCTGCTTGCGCTGGCTGGTTGCCAGACTGAGCCGCGTGTACCGTCCCAGGCTATGGACGTTCCCACTGGCGCGGCCAACACTGTGCCCGCCCCGTTCGCCACCGAAGGCGACCAGGCCGTCCCGCCCCTCACCGGGGCCGCCCCCTTGCCCCTGGCAGGCGAAGCTGCCGGCGAATCCAGCGGCCCCGGCAAGCCCGCCGGGCCGATCGCATCCGAAAAGACTGAAAAGGACGCCAGCGCTCCCCGCATCCTGCGCGGCAACAACCGCGTCATTGCGACGCCCACCCCGGTGCCTGCGCTCGAAGGCCCCTCGGTCTCGCTCAACTTCGAGGAAGCCCCGGTCGCCGAAGTAGTGCGCACCGTTCTGGGCGACCTGCTCAAGGTCAGCTACGTGCTGCACCCGCCGCTCGCCGGCACCGTCACACTGGCCACGCGCACCCCGGTGCCGCCCGACCAGGCCGTGTTTCTGCTTGAAAGCGCCTTGCAGGCCAATGGCCTGGCCCTGATGCGCGACGCCCGCGGCACCTACCACGTCGGCCGCCCCGACGCCCTGCGCAGCATCGGCGGGGCGGTGCGCCAGGCGGTCAGCGGCGTGCCGCTGGCACCCGGCTACGGCACCATCATCGTGCCGCTGCAATACATCGGCGCCGGGGAAATGGCCACCATCCTGCGGCCCATGCTGCCGGCCGACGCGCTGGTGCGGGTGGACAACATCCGCAACCTGCTGGTGCTGGCCGGCACCCGCACCCAGGCCGAGGGCTGGATGGAACTGGTCAACACCTTCGACGTGGACCTGCTCAAGGGCATGTCGGTCGGCGTGTTCCCGCTCAAATACGCCTCGATTCAGGAAGTGCAGGCGGCCTTGCAAATCGTCAGTGGCGGCGCGCCAGCAGGCGCTAACACGGGCAGTACCGGCAGCACCGGAAGCACCACCTCCAAGGCCGCTGGTTCGGCAGGCGCCGCGGCGGCTGCGGCCGTGGGGCTGGGCGAAGGCAACCCGCTGTTCGGCGCCCTGCGAATCGTGCCTATTGAGCGGCTCAATAGCATCCTCGTCGTCACCCCGCGTGCCGAATACCTCGACGAAGCCCGCCGCTGGATCGAGCGGCTCGACCAGCCCAACGACAACGGCAACGAACGCCAGCTCTTCATCTACCAGGTGCAGAACGTCAACGCCCAGCACCTGGCCACCGTGCTCGGCGGCATTTTCGGCGGGCAAGGCAAGGCCGCTGCCACGCCTGCGGCCAACAATGGCGTCGCGCCTGGCTTGGGTGTCGCCAGCGGCTCGTCCTTTGGCCAGGGGTTCGGTAACAACAACGCCTTCGGCTCGGTCAGCGCGTTCGGCAATACCAGCGCATTTGGCGGCAACAACACCTTTGGCAGCTCTGGCAGCTCGCTGGGCGGTTTTGGTGCCTCCAGCGGCCTGCGCGGCAGCAATCAGCAGATGGGCGGCAACAGCGCCGGGCAGGCTGGCAACACCCAGTCTGCTGCTGCCGTTGACCTGGGCGGCATCCGCGTCATTGCCGACCAGCTCAACAATTCGGTGCTGGTCTGGAGCACCAAGAGCGAATACGCCAAGATCGAATCCACCTTGAAGCGGCTCGATCTGCCTCTTACCCAAGTGCTCATCGAGGCCTCCATTGTCGAAGTCACCCTGAACGACGATCTTGAATACGGACTGGAATGGGCCTTCAAGGACAGCCGCACCACAACGGGCTACACCGGCGCCGGCACCCTGCTGGCCGCTGGCGCCAGCGGCACCGCCCTCACGCCGCTGACCAATGGCTTTTCGTATGCGCTCAAGAACCCGGCGGGCAACATCACGGCCTTGCTCAAGGCGCTGTCCACCAAAACCTCGGTCAAGGTCATCGCCAGCCCGTCGCTCATGGTGCTGGACAACCACGCAGCGTCCATCAACGTCGGCACGCAAACGCCCATTCAGGCGGGTGAAACCACCACGGGCACGGGCACGGGCATCGTCACCACCGTCAACACCCAGTACAAAGACGCCGGTGTGCAGCTCGTGGTCACCCCGTCGGTCAATTCGGGCAACGTCGTCACCATGCAGGTGGACCAATCCGTCACCGATGTGGGCGCCAAGGACGCCACCACCGGCCAGCCTTCGTTCATGCAGCGCCAGCTCTCCAGCAAGGTGGCTGTGCGCTCGGGCGAATCCATCGTCATGGGCGGCCTTATCCAGGACCGCAGCACCACCACCAAGTCGGGCATACCCTTCCTGCACACCCTTCCCGTGCTGGGCAACCTGTTTGGCTCCACCACAGACGGGGGCGCACGCACCGAGCTCATCGTCGTCATCACGCCGCGCGTGGTGCGCTCCGACCTGGACATCCGCCAGGTCAGCGACGACCTGCGCAACAAGATGCAAGGCCTCAAGGCGATTGAACTGCGCGAAAACCTGCGTGCGCACCCGGTAATTCCAGTGCCGCACGACGTGATCGATGCACCATCTGTTGTTTTTCCGGCAAACCAGCCGGCCTCTTCTGTTTCGAAATGAAAGGACCTTTAATGACAAATCCCGCTTCTGGCCGCCGCCGAACCAGCCTGGGGCTGTTGCTGGCGGCCTCGTTGGCCATGTCTGGCTGTGCCATGCTGGCGCCTAAGACGCCCGAGCAGCAGGTGCAGGCCAAAGCCGCCGAGTACTGGAAGGCGCGGGTGGCCAACGATTACAAAAAAGCCTATACCCTGTTGGTGCCGTCCTACCGTAAGATACGCACTGACGAGCAGTTCCGTCAGCAATTCGGTGAAGGCGCTAGCATCGCCAGCGCCGAAGTGACCAAAGTCACCTGCGAAGCCACGCGCTGCGAAGCGCAGGTCAAGCTGGGTGTCAAGACGGGGCTGCCTTCACTCGGCCTGGGCACTGTCACTTCCTATTTGACGGATGTCTGGTTGCTTGAAGACGGGGCGTGGTGGCGGTTCCAGGGAACGTAAGCACTGATGTGCTGTTTGCTGGCGGGCGGCACCGGTTTTATCGGTGTTGCGTTTCTTCAACAAACGGTGTTTTTGCAGGTTTCTGACCGTCGTTTCTCTTGGGGCCCTGTGCTACCATCCCCTAGCGTAATCAATCGTGGTAGTTGCGCTTACCAACTTTTTTAACTGGAGTTCTCGTATGAAGAAAAATGTTCTGGCCCTGAGCATTGCTGCCATGATTGGTGGCCTGGGCTTTGTGGGTTCGGCTTCCGCAGCCCTGACGGTTGCCGAAAGCGGCGCCGGTCACATGCTGTTGGTGCCCTACTACACCGCACAGAACGGCAACATGACCGTGCTGCACGTGGTCAACACCGACACCGCTCATGGCAAGGCCATGAAGGTGCGCTTCCGCGGTGCCTCCAACTCCGACGACGTGCTTGACTTCCAAGTCTTCATGTCGCCTGGCGACGTGTGGACGGCTGCAGTGACCCAAGGTTCCGACGGCGTTGCCCAACTGGTCACGGCTGACAACACCTGCACCTTGCCTTCCATCAGCAGCGGCGTGCCGGTCTCGTTCGTTCAAGACCGTCTGTCGCCTGCGCTGAACGCTGCCGACAAGGCCAACAACACCCGTGAAGGCTACGTTGAAATCTTCAACATGGCTGACATCGACAATGCTGCGATCTACGTTCCTCCGCTGAACACGTCGCAAGCTCCCTTGTACGTTGCTACAAAGCACGTCAATGGCGTGGCTCCTTGCACCAGCTCCGTTCTGAATGGCACGTTGACCACTGGCGCTGCAACGACGGGTCTGTTGGCTCCTACGACCGGTCTGACGGGTTCGTGGTACATCATCAACGTGCCTGAAACCACCACGTACGCTGGCGCCATGACGGCCATCAAGTCGGATGCAGCAACCAACAACGTGTTCTCGCCCCAGGCTACCGGCGCTACCGCTCTGCTGAGCGCTGACCCGCTGTTCGATGCAGGTGTGTTGGTCAAGCAAGCGTATGACGTGCCTGACTTGTCCACGCCTTACGATGCCACGTACGCCACCGCTTCGGCACAGGCAACGGCCCTGACAACGACGCTGGCTGCACAAAGCGTGATCAACCAGTACGCGAATGATGCCTCCATCACCGCCAAGACCGACTGGGTGTTCTCCATGCCCACCCGCCGTTACAACATTGCCGCCAACTACGCTGCGCCAATCAGCCAAGCCAGCGCCAGCACGACGGAAGCCGGTGTCATTACGTACAACGGTGGTGCTACGGCAGCTACGGCATACCGCTACATCAACTCGGATGTGGCCCTGTTCTTCAGCAACGTAGCCAACACGTCGGTCAACAGCATCGGTCAGATTTGCACCAGCGCCACGGGCCAAGTGTTCTATGACCGTGAAGAAACCAGCAAGACCTCGGGTGCCGTGTTCTCGCCTGGCACGATCAGCAAGACGCAACTGTGCGGTGAAGTTAGCGTGCTGAGCTTCGCTGACGCTGGCATGTCCGTTCTGGGTAGCTCGGTGGCACGTTCCAACGTGTCCGGCGTGTACACCAACGGTTGGGGCCAAGTGAACTTTGCGGCTCCTGGCGTTCCCGTCATTGGCGCTTCGTTCATCAAGCTGAGCAACCCCAACGCCAACGCTGGCACCTCGGGCACCTACGGTATCACGTGGCCCCACGCCAAGAAGTAATTCTTACGGCACTTTTCACGGCAACGTGATTCAAAAAAGGCGGGAGCGATCCCGCCTTTTTTTATTTCCGACTTTAGTGAAAACTCCTAGACCCATGCGTACCAATCGATTTTCCTTCTCGCTGCCAGCCGCCGTGCTGGCCTGTATGGCAGCCCTGCCGTTGCACGCTGCGTTTGCTGCCGAGCCGGTGCTGCTGCAAGGGCCGAATGAGGCGATAACCGCTGCCGATATCCATGCCGACTCGCAGCGTATGCCCGAACAGATGCGGGTGCAGGTGCTGACCCGCCCCCAATCGGTGCAGCAAATTGCCAACAACCTGTATGTGCGTCGCGTCATGGCCGACGAAGCCAGCAAGCTGCATCTGGAGAACTCCGACGCTGTACAAGCCGAGCTGCGTGTGGCGCGCGACAAGGTGCTGTCCGACGCGTATTTGCAGCGTATCGACAGCCAGCACACGCTGAGTGATGCTGTAGCGCTGGAGCAGGCGCACGCGATGTACACCGCGCACCCCGAGCGCTTCAAATCCACCGAGCAGGTGCATATTCGCCACATCCTGATCGGCGGCACGGACGAGGCCGCCAAGACCAAAGCAGAAGAAGTTTTGAAAGAGCTGCGTGCCGGGGGCGATTTTGCTGCGCTTGCACAGAAGTACTCCACCGACACCGGCAGCGCCGCCAAGGGAGGCGACCTCGGCTTCTTTGCCCATGGCCGCATGGTGCCTTCATTTGAGGAAGCGGCCTTTGCCTTGAAGAATGTCGGCGACCTGAGCGAGCCCGTGAAATCGCAGTTTGGCTACCATATCCTGCAACTGCAAGGCAAGCGTCCCGCCGGCGTGCAGCCGTTTGATGACATTCGCGACGCGCTGATTGCCGAGATTCGTGCCAAGGCAGCGCAGGATGCCCGCGTCGCCGAAGCCGAGAAAATTTCCGCCGCGGCCAAGCCGCAAACCGAGGCCATCGAGGCCTTTGCCAAGGGCTACGCACCCAAGAAATAGGCTGGGGCAGGGGGCGGCTGAGCAGGTGCTGTGCCCTGTTGTGCAGGGGCCCGCCAAGCCCCTGCCGGCCCAAGCTCCGCCAAAGGCCACCATGGGCCAGGGCGGGCACAATGCCGGCCTGACCGAATTCCCAAAGCCGGCCCACCGTGCCGCAGATTGCATGACTGCCTTGCTCCAAGAAGCGCGTTCCTTGTGGAGCGCGCGCTCGCTTGTCTGGGTGCTGACCCGGCGCGAAGTCGCCGCGCGCCACGCCGGCACCGCCGTGGGCGTGCTCTGGCCCTATTTGCAGCCGCTGCTCACCGTGGCGGCCTACTACCTCGTGTTCGACGTGGTGTTTTCCATGCGCCTGGGCGCTGGCGCGCCCACGCATGCGGTGGGCACCTTCCTGGTGGTCGGCGCCTTGCCCTGGATGGCCTTTTGCGACGCCATTTCGCGCGGCATGAACAGCTTGATCGATTCGGGCGGCCTGCTGCAAAAGAACCCGTTGCCGCCGGTGCTGTTCACTGCCCGCGCGGTGCTGGCGAGCAGCGTCATTTTCGGCCCGCTGATGCTGCTGGTCGCGCTGGCCTACGCGCCGCTGCACCGCTTTGCCCCGGCGGTGCTGGCGGTGTTCCCGCTGCTGGCCATTCAGTTGGTGCTGTGCCTGCTGCTGTCGTACCTGCTGGCCATTCTGGCGGCGGCGCTGCGCGACACCGTGCAGTTGGTGGGCTTCTTGCTGTCGGTCGGCATTTACCTCACGCCCATTCTGTTTCCACTGACCCTGTTCCCCGAGCGCTGGCGCTGGGTGCTGTGGTTCAACCCCATGACCGCCCTGGTGCTTGGCTACCAGCAGGTGTTTCTGCTGGGCGCCTGGCCCCCCGCCAGCGTGTGGGTGGTGTGCCTGGTGTGGCTGGCCGTGCTGGCACTGGCACTGAACGTCTTGGTCGCCCGCAGCCGCGACCAGTTGGTGGACTGGCTATGAGCGGCGCTGGACCAGAAGGCCGCGCCGTGGCTGCCGTGGTGGCCCCTGCCGCCGCGCCGGTGCTGCGCGTGCTGGACCTGGGCAAGGAATACAAGCTCTACCCCACGCCGCGCGCGCGCTTGAAGGCCCTGGTGACCGGCAGGGCCACGCACCGCAGCCACTGGGCGCTGCAGGGCGTGTCGTTCGAACTGGCGCGCGGGCAGTGCATTGGGGTGATTGGCGACAACGGCGCAGGCAAAAGCTCGCTGCTCAAATTGTTGGCCGGCACGCTGCAGCCCAGTGTGGGGCGCATCGAGCGCGTTGGGCGGGTGACGGCCATTCTGGAGCTGGGGGCCGGGTTCCACCCCGACTTTTCGGGGCGCGACAACCTGTACTTTGGCGGCAGCCTGATCGGTATCGGCCGCGAGGAAATGGCGGCGCTGGAGCCCGGTATCGTCGAGTTCTCCGAGCTGGGCGAGGCCATGGACCGGCCGGTGAAGACCTATTCCTCGGGCATGGCGGTGCGCCTGGCGTTTGCGCTGGTCACGGCGGTGCAGCCCGATGTGCTCATCATCGACGAAGCGCTGGCGGTGGGCGACCAGCATTTTCAGAAGAAATGCATCGAGCGCATCCTGGCGTTTCGCAACAGCGGCTGCACGATTCTCTTTTGCTCGCACAGCCCGTACCACATTCGGCACTTGTGCGACCAGGCCCTCTGGCTCGACAGCGGCCGCGTGAGGCAGTTTGGCGAGACCGAGGCCGTGCTGGGCGCCTACGACGTCCACACGCGCCTGCGCAACGCGCAGGACGGCAGCTTGCAGGCCGATACCGCCACAGCAGCGCAGGGCGCCGCCGCGCACGATGCGGCCAACGCGCAACTGGCGGCCGAGACCCGCGCCGGCGAGATCGCGTTGGGCGCGGTCGCAGCGGCCCGGCTGGCAGCGGGCGAGCCTGTCGAGAGCGCCAGCGCGCCGCCGCCCTCTGCTGCGCCGGCCACTGCCGTGCAGGACGCCGGCAGCGCGCGCATTCTGGACGTTCGGCTGGCCGACCTGCGAGAAAGCCTGTCAGACGGTGAGCCGGGCCTGCTCGACAGCCGCGACCTGGTGGTGACCATCAGCGCGCGCGGCTGGGGTGCCGAACGGCCCAACATCGGTTTCATGATCGAGCAATCGCAGGGCGTTGGCATCACCTCGCTGGCCACGCACGAGGAAGGTGCCGCGCCGCAGCGCCAGCCCGACGGAACCTGGCGCTCGGTGCTAACGTTCCCGAAACTGCCCCTGCACAGTGGTGACTACATGGTCAGCGCCTTCCTGTTCGACGAGAGCGGGCTGGTGGTGTACGACCAGTGGTTCCAGTTTCTGCACTTCCGCTTTGTTTCGCCCACCTTGATGCCCGGCCTGGTGCGCTTGCCGCATGAGTGGCATTGAGGGCGCAATACGTACCCCCGCGCGCCCGTCCCATGGGGGCCGTGCGCGCAGCGTTTTGATGGATTTTCTTTTATGCAAGACTTCGCCATGGACACATGGCAGGACACCACGGACCGTTCTGCCCTCCCACCCGCCACCGAACTGCTGCAAACCGGCGCCACGCTGCTGGAGCGGGGCCAACGCAGCGCCGCCATCGAGCTGCTCCAGCGTGCACGGGCCGAGCCCGGTACGCGCCTGGCAGCGCACAACCTGATCGAGCGGAACGACCTGCCCGGCGCCTTCGGCGACATGATGGCGATGCGCTGCGAAATTGCCCCGGCCGACGACATCTTTCATTTCTTCGAGGGGCACCCGACCAGCACGAACCCGCTGCGCGACTACCTGGCCGATGGCTGGCGCACGCTCTCTGAGCTGATGCTGCTGCTGGAGGCCGTGGGCCGGCCGCTGCTCAAGACGGGCAGCTTTCTGGAATTCGCCAGCGGCCACGGGCGTTTTACGCGGCATTTGGTCAAGGCGCTGGGCGCCAAGCGGGTGACGGTGTCGGATGTGGTGCCCGACGCGGTGGATTTTTCGCGGCGCACGTTTGGCGTAGCAGGCTTCCAATCCAGCAGCACGCCAGAAGACCTTGTCTGGCCGCAGCGCTACGACGTGGTGTTCGTGCTCTCGCTGTTCAGCCACCTGCCGCGCAGCACCTGGGGGCGCTGGCTCAAGTGTCTGTACGACGGTGTGGCGCCGGGCGGCGTGCTGGTGTTCACCACGCACGGTGCGCGTGCGACCGCGTTCGACAAGGTGACGCTGGACGACGAGGGGTTCTTCTTCGCGCCATCGAGCGAATCGAACGCGATCGACCCCAACGAATACGGCACCACGTTCACGTCCGAGGCGTTCGTGCGCGCACGCATCGCCGAAACGGTGGGCGCCGAGCGTCTGGTTCATGTGGCGCCGGTGCAGTTCTGGAACCACCAGGACGCCTACGTGCTGGTCAAGCCGAGCTGAAGCCCTGCCGCGGCCGGCGTCCTGCGCCATGACGGGATGATTTCCGTCATGGCCGGAGGCCAGGAAGCCACTAAGATCGGTGCGATGAATGCGCACCAGCCAGATATTGGTGGGCCCCTCCTGGGTGGGCTTCACCTGGCCGCCCCGGCCCCATGGGGGGCGGCGCGCGGCATGCCTGTGTCCGAGCCTGCTCCCAGGTCCGCGCATGGCCCGCACCGCCTGGAATAGCCGCTATGCGCGCACGCTTCAGGGCAGCGTACCGGCGTCTTGCCTGCGAATGCCGTGACGCCCTGGAGTTTGTGCTGTTGCCTGGTCTCGCCGCCGTACTGCCCTGGCAGTGGGCCTTCGCGGTGTTCCGCTGGCTGGCGCTCTGGCCCGGCCTGTACCGCGTGGACACCGAGCAAGCGCTCGCGCACGCCATGGCCCATGGCCTGTGCACGCCGCAAACCGCGCCTTTGTTTGCCTGGGAGCGCCGGCTGGTGCAGTTGGTGGACCACGCCGATCACTATCTCTATCGCAGCCGGGGCCGTCCGTGGCTGGAGCGCTACGTCGATGTCACCGGCCACTGGCAGGACGCCGACCGGGCCGGCATGCTCTGGACCTTCCATTGGGGCGCCGGAATGTGGGCGCTGCTGCACGCGCGCCAGGCTGGCATGCGGGCGCAGATGGTGCTCGCGGCGCCGGAGGGCCCCGGCTTTGCCGGACGCAGTGTGTTCGCCTGGTACGTGCGCGCCCGGCTGCGCTCGGTGCAGCACGCGCTGGGCCGCCCCACGGTCTTCGTGCCGGGAGGCATGGCAGGCGTGCGCGCTGCCATGGCGCGCAACGAGCAGCTCGTGGTGGTGATGGACGTGCCGGAAGACCGCGTCGGCCCGGTGCGGCTGGCGCGCCTGCGGCAGCTTCCGGTGAGCGTGCCAGCGGCGCTGCCGGACATGGCGGTGGCGCTGGGCCTGCCGGTGACGGTCTTCACCATGGGCCTGGACGTGGCGACGGGCCGCAGGCAGTTGCACATCATGCCGATGGGCGTGCACGCGGACGCGCAGGCACTCAGCGATGCGGTGTTTGCCGAGCTCGACCGCCTGCTCGCGGCACGGCCGGCCGCCTGGCACCTGTGGGCGCAGGCCCCCCGGTTTCTGCGGGTCAGGGCAGTGGACAATCGGGCCAGGCCGCCCGCGTAGCTTGCGCACTGTGCGCTGCAGGCGGCCACGTCTCTTGAAACTGTCCCGATGAACTCTCTGCTGCAAGTCCTCAAAAGCCGGTTTGGCACGCCCACGTGGGACGCCGACCGCATCACCGACGAGTGGTTTCGCGCCCATTTCCACTATGCGGCCGATGTGGTGCGCCAGTGGCTGGGTGAGCCGCTGGACCTGACGCAGGCCAAGGTGCTGAACTTCGGCTGTGGCGACGGTATTACCGACCTTGCATTGGTGCTGCGCCACGGCGCCACGTCGATTCATGGCGTGGATATTCGCCAGGAGTACGCCAAGCTGCCGCGCATTGCCAAAGAGCAGTTGGGCCTGCGCCGGGTGCCGGCTGCGCTGAGCTTCGAGACCATCGTGCCCAGCGCGCCGCTGGCTGGGCGCATGCAGGTCGATGGCATGTTCAGTTGGTCCACCTTCGAGCATGTGCAGCGCGACCAGTTGCTGCCTATCCTGTCCGACCTGCACGCCTGCTTGCGACCGGGCGGCAAGTTTTTCTTGCAGATCGAGCCGCTGTACTACTCGCCCTACGGCTCGCACCTGCGCCGCTACAACGAGCAGCCCTGGCACCATTTGCTGGAAACCGAAGACGCGCTGTGGCGTGGCATCGAGGCGCACCAAGGGCCCATCGCGGCGGAAGAGACCGATTTCGGTTTCGCCGATTTTGGTGTCGAAGGGTACAAAAAGTTCGTCTTCAACGAATACCTTGCGCTGAACCGGCTCACGGCCGACGAACTGGTGGAGATCACGCAGCAGGCCGGTTTCCAGTTGCTGCGCGAGGAGCGCCGGCAGGTGGACACCCCGATTCCCGAAGCCCTGCAGGGCCGTTACCCCGAAGCGCAACTGCGCACCAACGAAATCTTCCTGCTGCTCGGGGCCTGAGACCGGTGACCGGCGCAGGCAGCGGGCTCAGCGCAGGCAGTGGGGTCAGATCACGATTTCGCGCAGCGAAACTCGTGCTCTGACCCCACTGCCGGAATGTTGGGCACGAAAACCCCCTCTCAGGCCCGCAGCCAGTTCTTCACCCGGGTCTGCCAATGCTGCGGAATGCGCCGCGCCACACCACGCAGCACCGGCAGCGAGCGCAGCCACACCACGCCCATGAGCACCGCGGAGCGGGCGCCGGCAGCAGCGCCCTGGCTGCGCACGCGGTGCGCGTCGAGGAACGCGAGCGACAGGGCGGGGCTGCCAGCCGCCGCACCGCCGAGCGGGCCGGCGCCAGCCAGGCCCGCGAGGTACTGGGTGTCGTAATGCCAGTCGGCGCGCTGGGGCAGGCCGGTGGGTTCTGCTGGAGCTTGCGGCGGCGTACCGGGCAGGAAGTTTTGCGCGCGGATCTGGGTGAAAAAGGCAAGCCAGTCGCGGGCGCTCTGGTCCCACGGTGCGACCCAGCTCCATGGCCGCCCAGCGAGGCGCTCGCGGAAGGCGCCGAGATCCGGTGCGACCACCGGCAGGCCCTGTTGCAGGCTGGCGCTCAAGGTGTAGCTGTAGGTCTCGGGCCATTGGGCCGGAAACCACACCAGGTCGGGCTGCAGCCACTGCAGCAGGCCGGGCAGGTCGTCGTCTTCGTAAGCGCCGTGCACGCTCAGGTGCGCGCGCGGCTGGGTCTGCAGGTTGCGGTAGGCGTAGCCCAGCAGGTGGAACTCCACCGGCGCGCCCTGGCGGGCGGCTTCCAGGGCCACGGCTTCAAGCACGTCGGCGCCCTTGATGGCGCTGAGCGCGCCAAGGACGACGACCTTGAGCGGAGCTTGGGGCGCGAGGGGCGCGGGCGCGGGAGTGGGCAGCAACTGCGCAGTCTGCACGTCGGTGTGCGGTACCGCCAGCACCCGTGCACCAGGGGCGAAGGCGGCGATGCGCCGGGCGGCGTCGCGGCTTGGTGCCAGTACCCAGCGGGCGCCGGTGAGCAGATGCTGGTTGCGGTGGCGCCAGTCTGCCACGCTGCCGCCACCGGCTGGTGCCGGGTCGCCCGGCTGGCAGCAGGCGCAGGTGCCGGGGGCCGGGTCGCCGGCAAAGCGGTTGTCGTTGCCGGTCAGCGAGATGTGGGTGCAGTAGGCGTAGAAGTCGTGCGCGGTGAAGTCGTATGCCACGCCCAGTTGCAAAGGCAACTGAGCGACCTGCGGGTCATGGCCGAGCAGGTGGTGGAAGTGCACATGCCGCACGCCGAGCTGGCGCAGCGCCTGCAGCAGCTCGGGCCACTGGTCGTCCACCCGAAAGCGCAAGGCAAAGGCTTCGTCCTTGCCGGCCATTTGCAGCAGCACGCTGCGTTCGGGCGCCGGGGTGAGGGTGAGCATTTGCAGTTGGCCGTGCAGGTGCGCGGCCAGTTCGCGCACGTGGCGCACGGTGCCGCCGGCGCGGTCGTGCAGCACGGCGAGCACCACAGGCAGGCCTGTAGACGCGATGCGGGCCACATCGAGCGCCAGCCGATAGGGCGCGGCCGGGTCGCGCGCCAGGAACTGGTGTACGGCCGCCTCGTAGCGTGGGTGCAGGCGGCGCAGGGTTTCCATGGCGGCGCGTTCGCGCGGGCTTTTGCTCTCGCCAAAGCTGACGCCGCCGGTGTGCAGCACGAAGGTGTCGAGCGCGTGCAGGTTGCGCCAGCCGGCTTCGAAGGCACGCTGGCAAAAGTCGTTCTCTTCGCCGTAGCCTTTGCCGAAATTCTCGGTATCGAACAGGCCGACCTGCGCCAGGCAGTCGCGCCGGATGTACATGCAAAAGCCAATGCCGGTGGGCACATCGACCACGGCGCCGGCGTTGGTTTGGGCACACAGGGCGTCCAGGGCTTGCGTCGTCATGCCCGCAGGCAGCGGGTTCTCCTTGCAAAAGCGCGGGTAGCTGCAGATGGTGGCGTTGTTCGAGAACGGCGTGACGCTGGCCACTTTGGCGTCGCTGTAGGCGGCGCGGCGCAGGCGGTCGAGCCAGTCGTTGGCGACTTCGGTGTCGCTGTTGAGCAGCAGCACGTCGTTGTCGTTTGACAGCGCCATGCCGCGGTTCACGGTGCCGACGAAGCCGAGGTTGTTTTCGTTCTCCAGCAGCAGCATGCGCGGCTCATTGGCCGCGCGTTCGCGCAGCCAGGCGGTGACTTCGGGCTCCGGGCTGGCATCGTTGATGACGATGAGCCGCCACGCTGCGGTGCAAGGGCTTGCCAGGGCAGAGTCGATGCACAGCTGGGTGTCGGCCAGGCCCCGGTAGACCGGCACGATGACATCGACCGGGTGCGGGCTGGCAGCCATCGGCACAGGCTCAGGCGCGGGGGCAGGGGTCTGGTTGCGGCCCAGCAGGCGGTCGATGCGCATTTTGGTGTGAACGAGGGGGCGCGTGGCGCGAAAGACGGTGGATTGCTCGATGGTGCGCAGGTGGTCGGCCAGTTGGTCGTAATCGCGCTGCAGGCGCTGGGCCTGTGTTTGCCAACGCGCGTGCTCCCGCTGCGCCGCCGTGCCGACTTCTTCCAGGACCGCATTGCGGCTTTGCGCCTGGCTGAGCGTGCCGCGCAGAGTGTCAATTTGCTGGCTGGTCTGGGCATGCTCGGCGCGCTCCTGGGCCAGCATCTCATGCAGCGGCTGGACGGCGCCCGCCAGGGCGAGGTAGTCGGCCGACATGGGCCAGCCCAGTCGCAGCGTCAGAGCCGCGCCGCTGGCGGTCGCCTGGGCGAGCAGATCGGGCGCAATGGGGAGCGTGAACCAGGGGTCGTCGCCCGAGAGCAGCAGCAGATTGGGCCCGCTTTGCGCCGCCAGCGGCGTGTGCCAGACGATGCTGCTGTGCGGCGCGCCCGCCAGCAGCGAAGGCGCTGCGGGGTCGGCCTGCCAGTGCCAGAGCGTGTCGCCAGCGGCACTTCGCAAGTCGATGCCATGCAAATGCAGAAAGCCGGGGCGGTCGGCCGGGTCCAGGCGCAGGCAGTCGATGGCGGTGCCGGCCGGAATGGCAAAGGCAACGGTCTGGTCCAGTGCGCCAATGCGACCGGTCGCGGTGAGCTTGCGCGCCTCGTCAAACTGGCCGTTTTGGCCGAGGTACAGCTCTGCGGTGAAGCGGGCGTCGGCGAGCGCGGCGCGGTCTTGCGTGTCCTCTGCCTCCTCCGCGGCCGCTTCGGCATCGGCCGCCGCCATGGCGCCAACGGCCAGCGGCCGTGCCACGGCGATGAACTGGTAGGTCAGCGCATCGGGCGAGGCGAGCAGGGCGCTGGCGACGGGTGGGGGCAGGCTGTCAAAGGGGACGCTGAACTCTGAATCGGGCAGGGCGCGCGTGATGGTGTCCAGTGATTCGAGTGCCCAGTGTTCGCCACGCAAAAACCGCCGCAGCGAGCGGCGCGTGAAAAAGCGCAGGTGGGTGCGGTCGAGCAGACCTTCTTCGCGGTAGCGGAACTCGCCTTGCAGCAGCTCGGCCACCAGGCCGCTGTAGCCGGCGTTGGGCACCGAGATCAGCACGTGGCCGCCCGGTGTGAGCAGATCGCGGCAGGCGGCCAGTACGCGCTCGGGGCGGCTGAGGTGTTCCAGCACATCGGCGCAGACGATGGCGTCGTAGCGCTCGCCGGCAAAGGTGGCGGTGAGGTCGCAGCGCTCCAGGTCGTCGACGACCACCCGGCCGTAGTGGGGGCGTGCGTGCTGCGCCTCGGCCTCGCTCCAGGTCAGGCCGTCGCACTGGGCCTTGCGTGTTTGCGCCAAATACCCGCCCAGTGCGCCACTGCCGCAGCCGAGATCGAGCACGCGGGCCCCTTCGGGAACAAGGCTGGCCAGCACCGAAAGCGAGGTGCGTTCGCCTTCTTGAATGGTGCGCAGATAGACGTGCAGGTCGTCGATGGATTGCGTCATCCGCTGGATTATCGCTGGCCGCAGTTGGGCAAATGGCCCGCAGCGACCGGTGACAATACCGGCTTCATGCCGCCCTCGATTGCCCACACGCCCTTTCCAGCCACAGATGCGCAGGCGGTGGTGGTCTCTATCGTCAGCCATGGCCATGGTGCCTGTGTGCAGGGGCTGCTGCAGCAACTGGCGCACTACAGTGCCGAGCGCGTGCGCCGTGTGGTGCTGACGCTCAATATTCCCGAAGCCGAGCCTGTGGCGCCGCCCCAGGGCTGGCCCTTTGCGTTGGAGCTGCTGCGCAATAGCAGGCCGCGCGGCTTTGGTGCCAACCACAACCTGGCCCTGAAAGGCGCCACCGAGCCGTGGTTGTGCGTGCTCAACCCCGATGTGCAGTTGTTGGGGAGCGATCCGTTTGCCGCCCTGGTGCGTGCCGGCGCGGGTGCTGGTGTCGGCTGTGCCTACCCCGTGCAGGTGGATGCACAGGGGCAGCTTCAGGACAGCGAGCGGGCGCTGCCGACGCCGGGCGCGCTGCTGCGCCGCCGCCTGCTGGGGCGGACGGAGCGCCGGCGCGATTGGGTCAATGCGGCCTGCCTGCTGCTGCCGCGGGCGGCCTGGGAGCAACTGGGCGGCTTCGATGAGCGCTATTTCATGTACTGCGAGGACGTGGACCTGTGCCTGCGGCTGCGGCTGCTCGGCCTGGCGCTGGTGCGGGCCGATGCAAAGGTGCTGCACACGGGCGCGCGCGCAAGCCGCCGCCAGTGGCGGCATCTGCGCTGGCATGTGCGCAGCCTGCTGCGCCTGTGGCGCTCGCCGGTGTACCGGCAGGCGCGCCAGTTGTTGCAAACGGACACAGGGCCTACAGGTAGCATCGGCTCCCCATGATCTTGTTGTCTGTGCTGGCTTTTCTGTTATCGGCTGTTGGCGGAGCGCTGGTGCTGCGATGGCTCTCGGGCCACGCCCGGCGCTACGGGCAAAGCATGCCCCAGCGGTTTCACGCTGGGGAAGTGTCGCGCCTGGGCGGCGTGGCAGTGCTCGCGGGGGTTTTGGGGAGTTGGGCGTTTGGCGCGGTGCAAGCGGCGCATGGGGACCCGGGCGCGTTGCGCCTGGGGCCTTGGGTGGCGGGCTGGGGCGTGGCACTGTTGCCGGCTGCGCTTGGGGGCATTGCCGAAGACGTCACCCAGCGCCTGTCGGTTCGCTACCGCCTGGCGCTGACGGCGCTGTCGGGCATTCTGGCGGTGGCGCTGCTGGGTATCTCGGTGCACCGCCTGGGCATCGGCTACGTGGATAGGGCGCTGCTCGCCGCCCCCTGGCTGGGCATGGCCATCGCCGTGCTGGCCATCGCCGGCCTGCCGCACGCCTTCAACCTGATCGATGGCTACAACGGCCTGGCCGGCATGGTCGCGCTGATCGTCTGCCTGGCGCTGGCCCATGTCGCCATGCAGGTGGGCGACCGGGCCATGGCCGCGCTGCTGGTGTCCACGGCGGCGGCGACGGCCGGCTTTCTGGTCTGGAACTACCCGCGCGGCCTGCTTTTTGCGGGCGATGGCGGGGCCTATATCTGGGGCGTGGTGATTGCGCTGGCCAGCCTGTCGCTGGTGCAGCGCAACAGCGATGTCTCGCCCTGGTTTCCGATGCTGCTGCTGATCTACCCGGTGTGGGAGACGGTGTTTTCCATCTACCGCAAGGCGGCGCGCGGCACTTCACCGGGCGTGGCGGATGCGCTGCATTTCCACCAACTGATCTACCGGCGTATCGTGCGCAGCGTGTTCCACGACGACGAATCGCGCCGCCTCTTGATGCGCAACAACCGCACTTCGCCGTGGCTGTGGGGCTTCACCATGCTGACGGTGGCGCCGGCCGTGATGTTCTGGAACAACACGCCGGTGCTGATGGTGTGCTGCGGCCTGTTTGTCGTCAGCTACGTCGCGGCCTATCTGGCCATCGTGCGTTTCAAGGTGCCTGGCTGGCTGCGGCGCTGAGGGAGCCGAGCAGCCCCTTGGGCCACCGCTGCGCTCGGCCACGGTGTCAGCAGCGCGCGCGGCGCAGGCAGGGGGGTCGGAAAACAGGGCACAGCGTTCGCGGCCGACTGCAGCCTGGCCCCGCCTTTTGCGACAGCGCGCCCGAAGCAAGTAAATTTTTAGGTGTTTTAGGCCTCTAGCGCATATCTGGTATGCGCTGCAAGCTATTGTTTTAATAGTCTTCAGCGCGCCAGCGCCACCCAGGCCTGCGTGAGCCGGCGGGTGAGTTCCTGCGGCTGGCGCACCAAGGCGTAGCCGTTGCTGCCAAACAGCAGGGGCAGGTAGGCGTGCGCTTCGTGGTCGATGGTGACGCAGAAGGGGGTGAGGCCGGCTTCGCGCGCTTCCTGGATGGCATGGCGCGTGTCTTCCAGGCCGTAGCGGCCTTCGTAGATGTCGAGGTCGTTGGGTTTGCCGTCGGTCAGCACCAGCAGCAGGCGCTGGCGCTCGGGCCGGGCAGCGAGGCGCCGGGTGGCGTCGCGCACGGCGGCGCCCATGCGGGTGTAGAAGCCGGGTTTCAAGGCACCGACGCGGGCGCGCACCGCCTCGCCCCAGCGCTCGCCAAAGCCCTTGATGTGCTGGATGCGCACATGCTGGCGGCGCACCGAGCTGAAGCCCAGCATCTCGAAGGCGTCGCCAGTGCCGGACAGCGCCTCGCCAAACACGTACAGCGCGTCGCGGATCACGTCGATCACGCGGGCGTCCGAGGTGGCGTAGGCGTCGGTGGAGAGCGACAGGTCGGCCAGCAGCAGCGTGGCGAGGCTGCGCTCGCCGTGCTCGCGCCGGCTGTAGATGGGGGGCGCATCGCTGTGCTGCACGCCGCCGCGCGCTTCGGTCTGGAAGCGCACCCAGGCGTCGAGGTCGAGTTCGTCGCCGCTTTGCTGGGCCTTGATGCAGCGCGGCGCGGCGCGCAGCACTTCGAGGCGCCGGCGCACCCGGTGGGCGGTGGCGCGCAAGGCCGGTGCCGGCACGAAAGGCGCTGGCGGCAGGGTGACCAGGCACTGCACGGCGCAGTGGTCGGGCAGCAGCGCGCGGCGGCGCCAGTCCCATTCGGGGGTCTTGCGGCCGGGGCCGAGGGGCTGGTCGTCCTCGCTGGCGCTGGGCAGGTCGAGGTCGAACTTGACGCGCGACGCCGTGGTCTGCTTGCCGCGCGCCAGGGTCAGCGTGTCCATGTCGTCGGCGGCGGCGTTGGCGTTGGGATCGGGCTCGTCGTCGTTGCCGCGCGCCAGGCGCACGAATTCGCTCCAGGTGGTGACGGATTCCATCTTCGGTCCGACGAGCATGGGCGGGCGTTCGCTTTCGCTGTCCGCGCGCTTGGCGCGGCGGCGGCGCTCGCTGGCTTCGTCGGGGGCGCTGGGGTCGTGCTCGGCGTCGGGGTCTGGGCCGGCGCCTGCAGCGCTTGCCGGCGCGGGCGCCGCACTGTCCTGCGCTGGCACATCGGCGGCCAGCCAGAGCCATACGGGCGCCACGTGGCCGGGCTGCACGAACAGCGGGCCGTGGTCTTGCCCGCGCAGCGCCGCCTGCACAGCGGCCTCGAAGGGCATGCTGGCCGCGCGCAGGCTGGCCAGCGGCGGGCGCTGCGCCAGGTGCGCCTGCACCAGCGCGGCGTGTCGGCTGCGCAGCCCGGCAAAGCGCTGCAGGGCGCGGCTGGTGGCGGCGCGGTTGTCGGCAATCCAGTCGCCGGTGGGTTCAAACACGGCGGCCAGCGCCGCCAGCCACAGGTACAGGTCGTGGTTGAGGGCGCGCTGGTCAAACACGCCGATTTCGGGCGGCAAGGCCAGCACCTCGGGGTCCAGGCGGCTTTGCGCGCAGCGCTGGTTGCTGCCGGCCACGCGCTCAAGAAAGCGGCGCGGGCCGTGGTGGCGCGACGCAGCGGCGGGCGCCACGCGCACCGCAGCGTCGCCCCCGCCGGCGCGGTAGAGCAGCGCGATGCTGCGCTGCACGTCGCTGAGCAGCACACGCTCGGGGTTGGGCGGCGTCGCCGCCATGCGGGTGATGGCGCGGTGCCACCATTGGCCAATCCATTCTTCCATCAGTGAACTCCCTCGCGCTTGTGGCGCATGGTTTCCCGCACCGCCTCGTCACCGATCTTCCATTGCAGCGTTGGGGTGCGGCCCTGGTGGGTTTGCGTGGCGTCGCAGGCGCTGAGGCATTGGCCGCACTGCACGCAGGCAAACATCATGCGTTTGATGTTGCGCGGGTTCAGGCGCATGGGGCAGGCGTGGTCGCAAGCGCTGCCGCTGGGCATTGCGGGCCGCCCAATGGGACCGGTGCGGGCCAGCGCTGGTGTGGCGGGTGCGAGCGGCACGCGGCTTGCCGGCATCACCTCACAGGTTTTGCATTCGCGGGCGCGCGTGCGGGTGAACGACACCACCATGGCCTTGGGGTTGGCCATCCAGGCCAGGCTCTGGAACAGGCCGACGGCGCAGCCGTAGCGGCAGAACAGATGCCGCGCCAGCGTGAATTCGAGTGTGAAGACGAGCGTGCCCACGGCCAGAAAGTGGAACTGGTTGGCAGAGAGCGTGCCGTGCACCAGGTTGCCCCAGACCAGGGCGGGCGGCAGCAGGTAAGTCAGCAGGGTGATCGCCCAGAAGAAGCCAAACACCAGGCAAGCGGCCAGGAACACGGGCCACCAGCGCTTGTCGGCGCGGCGGCCGGGGCGCGGCGTGGGGGATTTGTCCCATACGCTCAGCTTGCCGGTGGCGCGGTGGAGCAGGTCGTTGAGGGTTTCGACCAGCGAAAAATGCGGGCACAGCCAGCCGCAGTACACGCGCCCGTAGTGGTAGGCCACCGACAGGAAGCCCACGATGAGGGCCAGCACGGGCAGGATGCCGCGCCAGATGATGGACCAGGCGGTCTGCGCCGCCGTGGCCTGGCCGTGCAAAAAGGCGTCTATGCCCAGCGACCAGCGAAACCCGAGCACCCACAGTTGGGTTTCGGTTAGATCAAAGCGCAGCAAATTGAGCGCTGGCGCCAGCAGGAAGACAGCAAAGAACGACAGCTGCAGCCACCGGCGCCGGCGCTGCAACTGCTGCGTGCGTGCCAGGGGCTGCGCTGCACTATTGCCCGTGCCAGCCCCATGGTGGGTAGCGCTGGCGCAGCTCGAACAATCGCCCATGAATGGCCCGTCAATCGCCGTCGCCCACCACGGCGCGCACCACTTCGTCGAGGGCGCGCAGCGTGTCGTGGTCGTCGCTCAGGGCATCGACCACGGCGGCGCGGCAGGCCTCGCGCAGGGGCAGGCCCGAGGCGACCAGGCGCGCCGCCATCACCAGCAAGCGGGTGCTGGCGGTTTCTTCCAGGTCGTGGTCGGTCAGGCGCCGCAATGCCTGCGCGAGCTGCACCAGGCGCGCGGCAATCTCGGGCGTGGCGCGGCCTTCGCGCTCCAGGATGGCGCGCTCGACCGCCGGTTCGGGGTAGTCCAGCGTGAGCGCTGTGAAGCGCTGGCGGGTGCTGGGTTTGAGCCCCTTGAGCAGGTTCTGGTAGCCGGGGTTGTACGAGATGACGAGCATGAACTCGCGCGGCGCGGCAATCAGCTCGCCGGTGCGCTCGATCGGCAGCACGCGCCGGTCGTCGGCCAGCGGGTGCAGCACCACGGTGGTGTCCTTGCGCGCTTCGACCACTTCGTCGAGGTACAGGATGGCGCCTTCCCGCACCGCGCGGGTTAGCGGCCCGTCGGCCCAGACGGTGTTGCCGTGGCCGATCAGGTGGCGGCCGACCAGGTCGGCGGCGCTCAGGTCGTCGTGGCACGAGACGGTAATCAAAGGGCGCGCCAGGCGCGCCGCCATGTGCTCGACGAAGCGCGTCTTGCCGCAGCCCGTCGGGCCCTTGATGAGCAGTGGCAGTTGCTGGGTGAAGCAGTGCTCGAAGAGCGCGCATTCGCCTGCCTGGGCGGCGTAGTAGGGGACGCAGGGGCCAGAGGGGATGGCTACCGTGCCCGGCGCCCCCGCAGGGGCGCCCGCCGATGGGCCTGTGTGCTCGGCGTAGGCCATGCTCAGGCCCGTTGCAGGCGGCTGCCGGGAATGGCGGCCACTTCCTGCTCGTCGGCAGCGGGGCCGATGAAGAAGCTCGACAGGTAGGTGATGAGCCCTGTCAGGAACATCACGCCACCGGCGATGCGCACCCAGTAGAAGAAAGAGAGCTGGTCTTGTGTGGCCATGAAGCCCATGGCGCCGCTCGTGGGCATGCGTTGCAGCCACACTTGCAGGATGCCGGCGCCGCTGAGCGCCAGCACCATCACGGCCATGCCGATGCTCATGATCCAGAAGCTCCACATCTCGGCGCGCTGGGCGCGCATGGGGTTGGCCTCGCGGCCGCGGATCAGGGGCATGGCGTAGCTGATGATGGCCAGCACCACCAGCACATAGGCGCCGTAGAAGGCGAGGTGGCCGTGCGCGGCGGTGACTTGCGAGCCGTGCGTGTAGTAGTTCACGCTGCTGAGCGTGTGGATGAAGCCCCAGACGCCCGCGCCCAGGAAGCCGATCACGGAAGTACCCACGGCCCAGAGCACGGCGGCTTGGTTGGGGTGCTCGCGGCGGCGGCGCTGCACCATGTTGAAGGCGAACAGCGTCATCATGAAGAACGGAATCGGTTCGAGTGCGGAGAACACGCCGCCGACCCAGTGCCAGTAGCCAGGCAAACCGATGAAGTAGAAGTGGTGGCCGGTGCCCAGGATGCCCGAGATCAGCGCGAAGGCAACGATCATGTACATCCATTTGTCGATCACTTCACGGTCCACGCCGGTGGTCTTGATCAGCACGAAGGCCAGCAGGGATGCCATGATCAGCTCCCAGGTGCCTTCCACCCACAGGTGCACCACGAACCACCAGTACATCTTGTCGCGCACCAGGTTGTCGGGGTTCACGAAGCTGAACAGGAACATGATCGCCAGGCCCCACAGGCCCATCATCAGCACCAGCGAAATCGCGGTCTTGCGGCCTTTGAGTACCGTCATGGTGAGGTTGAACAGAAAGCCCAGGCAGACCACCACGATGCCCAGCTTGGTCGGCAGCGGCTGCTCCAGGAACTCGCGGCCCATGGTGGCAAGAAAGTCGTTGCCGGTCCATTTGGCGAGCGAGGCGTAGGGCACCAGCAGGTAGCCCAGGATGGTGGCCACGGCGGCGGCGAGGAACACCCAGAACAGGATCTTGGCGAAGAGCGGGCTCCAGAGTTCGGTCTCGCTCTCCTCGGGCACCATGAAGTAGGCGGCGCCCATGAAGCCGAACAGCAGCCAGATGATCAGCAGGTTGGTGTGCACCATCCGCGCGATGTTGAACGGAATGGCGGGGAAGAACAGGTCGCCGATGACGTACTGCAGGCCGAGCGTCAGGCCGAAGAGGATCTGGCCGGTGAACAGGCACAGCGCAGCAACGAAGTACAGCTTGGCGACAGCTTGCGACTGGTATTTAAGCGTTGGAATTTTCATGGTGAGTTCGTGAAGGTTTGGTGGGTGGCAGCGGGGAGTGCCGGTGCTCAGCCTTCAATGTTCGGTGGCCACTTCTCGTCGTCGATGCCGTTGGTCCAGCGCAGAAACTCGACCAGGTCGTCGAGCTGCTGCTCGCTGAAGTTGAACTGGGGCATCTGGCGGCGGCCGGGGGCGTGCGTTGGCATGGCTTTGATCCAGCCCTTGATGAAGTCGGGCCCGCGGCGTTCGTACACATTGCCCAGCTCGGGCGCGAAGTAAGCACCCTCACCCATCAGCGTGTGGCAGCCAATGCAGTTGCGCGATTCCCACAAGTGCTTGCCGCGCACCACTGCCGGGGTGATCTCCTGCGCCTTGGAGCGCGCTGGAATCTTGGTTTCGGAATTGAAGATCAGCGCCGCAAACACCAGCACGAAGAACATCGTGCCGCCGTAGAAAATATTGCGCGCCGTCTGGCTGGTGAAGCCTTGGCTCATGGTGGTCCTTCTCTGGTTGCGAAATTACAGGGTCAAACCTTATCGGGTTAACCCTTGATTTTGTTGATCATAATCAATAAGATTCATTTCAAGTGAATCTTTTGTCTTCGGCGTGTTGTTTTTGCTTCCGTCGCTTGCAGAATGGCCCTCCAAGGCGCTCTCCCTGTTAGAGGGTGCCTATCCCCTCTACGACCCATGCCGTCTCCCACCCCCGTTTTTGCACCGCTCCCTGGCCTCGCCAGCCCATCGCAACCGACTGCCCGCGTGAGAGCAGCGCCGCGCTTGCGCGGCGACCTGGGGGTGTGGCTGGTGATCCTGATGGAGCTGCTGACCTTTGCCATCCTGTTCGTCAGCTACGCTTTTGCGCGCACGCAGGAGCTGGCGCTGTTCAACGCTTCGCAGGCCACGCTCAACCTGCACACCGGCGCGCTCAACACCGTGCTGCTGATCTCCGGCAGCGCCTGCGTGGCGTCCGCCGTGCAAGCCATGGGGCGTGATGCGCGCGTGGCCTGCGCCCGCTGGCTGCTCGGCGCGCTGGCGTGCGGCAGTGGTTTCGTGGGTGTCAAGCTGTGGGAGTACGCCGGCAAGCTGGCCGAGGGGGTCGATCTATCGACCAACACCTTCTACATGTTCTACCTGCTGCTCACGGGCTTTCACTTCCTGCATGTGCTGGTCGGCTTGCTGGCGCTCGCCTGGCTGTGGTGGCGCGTGCGGCGCGGGGACTATGGCCGTGGCGACCTGCACGCACTGGAGACCGGGGCGGCGTTCTGGCACATGGTCGATCTGCTGTGGATCGTGCTGTTCCCGCTGGTCTATGTGATGCGATGAAAGGCCTACCATGTTCCGCTTGACGATTGGCAAGACCTGGGTCCTGCTGGTGCTGCTGACCGGGCTCACCTTCGGGCTCGGCGAGGGCGGTTTTTTTGGCCATGGCGCCATGCTGCCGGTGCTGCTGGTGCTGGTGTTTTCCGGCATCAAGGGCGCGCTGGTCATTCTGGAATACCTGGAGATGCGCAAGGCTCCGGGGCTGTGGCGCTGGCTGCTGCTGGGCTGGCTCACCCTGGTGCTGGCGCTGGTCGTGCTGGCGTACTGGATCGCGTCCTGAGCCTGGGCCATGGCCGTGCCGCACATGCGGCACAATTTGCGCTTCCCCTCTACCCGCCCCGGGGCGCTTTTCCATGACAGACACGCTGCAAAACCTTGGCCCACGCGACAAGGCCGAGATCCTGGCCCAGGCGCTGCCCTATATCCGAAAGTTTCACGGCAAGACCATCGTCATCAAGTACGGCGGCAATGCCATGACCGACCCAGAGTTGCAGGCTGATTTCGCCGAAGACGTGGTGCTGCTCAAGCTCGTCGGCATGAACCCGGTGGTGGTGCACGGCGGCGGCCCGCAGATCGAGGCGGCGCTCTCGCGCCTGGGCAAGAAGGGCCATTTCATTCAAGGCATGCGCGTGACCGACGCCGAGACCATGGAGGTCGTCGAGTGGGTGCTGGCGGGCGAGGTGCAACAGGACATCGTCGGCCTCATCAACCAGGCCGGCGGCAAGGCCGTGGGCCTGACGGGACGCGACGGCGGCCTGATCCGGGCGCGCAAGCTGCGCATGACGGACCACACCGATCCGGCGCTGGAGCACGATGTGGGGCAGGTGGGCGAGATCGTCAGCATCGACCCAAGCGTGGTCAAGGCGCTGCAGGACGACGCCTTCATCCCCGTCATCAGCCCACTCGGCTTTGGCGAACACAACGAGAGCTACAACATCAATGCCGACCTGGTGGCCAGCAAGCTGGCCACCGTGCTCCAGGCCGAAAAGCTGATCATGCTGACGAACATTCCCGGCGTGCTCAACAAGGCCGGCGACTTGCTGACCGACCTCACGTCGCGCGAGATCGACGCCTTGATTGCCGACGGCACCATCTCGGGCGGCATGTTGCCCAAGATTGCCGGCGCGCTGGACGCTGCCAAGGCCGGCGTGAAGGCGGTGCACATCGTGGACGGCCGTGTGCCGCACGCCATGCTGTTGGAGATTTTGTCGGACCAGGCGTTCGGCACCATGATCAGCAACAGCTGAGGCTGAAAGGGCTCTGCATGCGCTTGCTGCTTGTTGAAGATGACGTCATGGTCGCCAGCGGCATCAAGCTGGGGCTCGCCGACGCCGGCTACGCCGTGGACTGGGTGGGCAGCGGCGAGCGCGCCCAGGAGGTGCTGGCGCGGGAATCCTTTGATATCGGCGTGATCGACATCGGCCTGCCGGGCATTGATGGCCTGGAACTCACGCGTTTGCTGCGCCGGCCCGAAATGGCCAACCCCGCCATGCCGGTACTGATCCTCACCGCACGCGATGCGTTGCAGGACCGGGTGCAGGGGCTGGACCTGGGCGCCGACGACTACATGGTCAAGCCCTTTGAGCTGCCCGAGCTGCTGGCGCGCCTGCGGGCGCTGCTGCGCCGTTCGCAGGCCGCGACTACGGCCGTGCTCTCCTTTGGCCCGCTGGAACTCGACAGCGCGAACCGCCGCGCCAGCATCGTCGGCACCGAAGGCGCTGCCGCTACGGCCATTGAGCTTGGGCCGCGCGAATGGACAGTGCTGGAATACCTGCTGATCCATGCCCCCAAACCCGTCAGCAAGGACAAGCTGCTGCAGGCGCTCACCGGCTGGGACAAGGAAATCACGCCCAACGCCGTCGAGGTCTATGTCTCGCGCCTGCGCAGCAAGCTCGAACCGCATGGCATCGCGCTGCGCTCGATTCGGGGCTTTGGCTACCGGCTCGAACTCGTCGAAGCCACCGCCCGCTAAATGGCACGCCCGAGCCTGCGGGCGCTGACGTCCGACCTGCGCAACCGCCTGCTGCTCTTGCTGGTGCTGCCCCTCTTTGCCCTGGTGCTGGCCTCGGCCTGGGTCGATTTTCGCTCCGCCGATGATGCCGCGGTGCAGCACGACCAGCGCCTGCTGCGCCTGCTGCCGGGGCTGGCCGATTCGGTGGTGGCAGCCACCACGCCGGGAACCGAGCCGCTGCTGATGCTGGCGCCGGCGGTCGAGGAGTTCCTGCGCCGCAGCGGCGAGTACACGGCGTTCAGCGTGCGCCGGGTGAATGGTGAACTGCTGCTCGGCGACGACTGGGTGCAAGGGCCGTTGCCGGCAACGACAGCCGCGGAGTTTCACAGCGTCGAGTACGGCGGCGTGACCTACCGGGTGGCGGTGCAGCGGGGGGAGACCAACGCCGGAGAGCTGGTGGTGGCACTGGCCGACGGGTCCGATCCGCGCCAACAGTGGCTACAGCAGTTGATGATGCGTCTCTTGCTGCCCAACCTGCTGCTGATCGCAGCGGCTGGGCTGGCGATTTACTGGTCGGTGGGCCATGCTTTCAAACCGCTGGTGGACCTGGCCACGGCGGTAGAGCACCGCTCGCCGCGCGACCTCAACCCGATCGACGAGGCCACGTCGCCTGCGGAGGTGCGCCCGCTGGTGCACGCACTCAACCATTTGTTCGACATGGTCCGTGCGCAGGTGGACGGCCAGCGCCGCTTCGTCGCCGATGCGGCCCACCAACTGCGCACGCCGCTGGCCGGGCTGCAGGCGCAGGTGGAGGCCTGGGCCTTGCTTGCGCGCTCCGGTGGGAGAGCCAGGAATTTTGATAAGAATTCGGCTCTACCGCTTATTCATCAAGACTCTCTAGCTATCACATTAGGAGTTGAAGAGATTGAGAAACTGCGCGCTGCCACGCGGCGCACCTCGCAGCTCGCGCACCAGTTGCTCACGCTCTCGCGCGCCGATGCGCGCAATGTCGATGCCTCCGCCATGGAGCGCGCGGATCTCCGGCAGCTGTGCGAGACCGCCCTGGAACTGCACCTCGATGCAGCCGAGGCCAAGGGGATTGACCTGGGGCTGGAGGCCGAATCCGTCCATGCCACCGGACACGGCTGGCTATTGCGCGAACTGCTGTCCAATCTGGTGGACAACGCCATCAAATACACGCCGGCAGGTGGCAGCGTGACGATTCGCTGCGGCCGCTGCATGCGCCGGGGCACCCTGGAGCCCTACCTGGAAGTCGAAGACGATGGCCCCGGCGTGCCGCACACGGAATACAACAAGGTACTGCAACGCTTCTACCGTGTCCCCGGCACCGCTGGGGAAGGCACGGGCCTGGGGCTTCCGATTGCCGATGAAATCGCCCGTGCCCATGGCGCTGCGCTGGAGCTTGGCAGCGGCGCCGGCCAGCGCGGTTTGCGGGTGCGGCTGGTGTTCACCACGGACACGCTTTCGGGCGCACGACCGCCAGGAGAATGAGCCCCATGCCGATCGATACCCCCGAGTCCGCCGCCGCTGCACCCAAGCGCCGCCCCCAACCCGGTGAGCGGCGCGCGCAGATTCTTCAAGCGCTTGCCGCTATGCTGGAGGCGCCGGGTGCCGAACGCATCACCACGGCAGCCTTGGCGGCGCGCCTGTCGGTCAGCGAGGCGGCGCTGTACCGGCATTTCGCCAGCAAGGCGCAGATGTTCGATGCGCTGCTCGATTTCATCGAAGAGGCGCTGTTTACCCGCAGTGCCCAGATCGCTGCCGCAGAGGGCGAGCCGCCCGCGTCCAAGGCTATGCGCATCGTCACCTTGCTGCTGCAATTTTGCGAGCGCAACCCAGGCCTGGCGAAGGTTCTGGCGGGCGATGCGCTGCTGCTGGAGCACGAGCGCCTGCAAGCGCGTGCCGGCCAATGCTTTGAGCGCCTGGAGTCGCAACTGCGCCAATGCCTGCGCGAAGCGGCGCAGCAGGGCGGCTCGGCCGCGCCTACGGCCGATGCCCAGGTCGCGGCCAGCACCCTTATCGCCTTTTGCCAGGGCCGCTTGCAGCGTTTTGCACGCTCGCAGTTTCGGCGCTTGCCGACAGAGCAGCTCGATGCCTGCCTGGCCCACATGCTCTGACCTACTTTTTTTGGGTGCGCGCCTCTATTTTTTAAAGGGGAGGTGACCACAGTCAGAATTTGCTGCAGAATAGAACGATCGTTCGTTTTTCTATGGCCATGCCTTCTGCTTCGTCCACCACTCCCATTGCCCGCACGCCACGCCCGCGCGCCACAGGCTCGCGCGTTTTGCAAAAAGGGCAGCAGACCAAGGCCGCCATCGTCGAGGCGGCCTTGGGCCTGGCGACCCACATCGGGCTGGAAGGCCTGTCGATTGGCGCGCTCGCCGAGCTCATGGGCATGAGCAAGTCGGGCGTGTTCGCCCACTTCGGCTCGCGCGAAGAACTGCAGATTTCCGTGGTACGCGAATACCACCACTGCTTTGAGCAGGAAGTTTTCTACCCTGCGCTGTCGGCGCCGCGCGGTGTCGCACGGTTGCGTGCGCTGTTTGCCAATTGGATGCAGCGCACCTCGGTGGAAATCGATTCTGGCTGCATCTACATCAGCGGCGCCATTGAGTTCGACGACCGCCCGGGCCCCGTGCGCGATGCGCTGGTCGAGTCGGTCATGACCTGGCACAGCGCCATGCGCCGCGCCATCGTCCAGGCCAAGGAATGCGGCGAACTGCTTGCCGACGTGAACGAAGACCAGATGCTTTTCGAAATCCACGGCCTGATCCTGGCGCTGCACTACGAAGCACGTTTTCTGAAGAACCCCGGCTCGCTTGGCCGGGCGCTCACCGGTTTTGACAACATTCTTGCCCGCTTCTCGGCCCCCGCGCCGACGCCGGGCGCCTCTGCCACCCACAAGTAAACCCAAGGAGCCAACATGCCTACCTACACGCCGCCCCTGCGCGACATGCAATTCGTCATGCACGAGGTGTTCAACGTTGTCGACGAATTCAAGAACCTGCCGCCGCACGCGGAAGTGGATGCCGACACCATCAACGCGGTGATCGAGGAAGGGGGCAAGTTCGCCACCGACGTGATCTTCCCCCTCAACATCAGCGGCGACACCGAGGGCTGCACGCTCGACAAGGCCACGCACGAAGTCAAGACCCCCACGGGCTTCAAGGACGCCTACACCAAGTACGTCGAAGGGGGCTGGCCGGCACTCTCCTGCGACACCGAATACGGCGGCCAGGGCCTGCCGTTCGTGCTCAACCAGTGCATGTACGAGATGATGAACTCGGCCAACCAGGCCTGGACCATGTACCCCGGCCTCTCGCATGGCGCTTATGAGTGCCTGCACGCGCACGGCACCGACGAGCAGAAGAAAATCTACCTGCCCAAGCTCACCAGCGGCGAGTGGACCGGCACCATGTGCCTGACCGAGCCGCACTGCGGCACCGACCTGGGCCTGCTGCGCACCAAGGCCGAGCCGCAGGCCGACGGTTCCTACAAGATCACCGGCAACAAGATTTTCATCAGCGCCGGTGAGCACGGCATGACGGAAAACATCGTCCACCTGGTGCTTGCGCGTCTGCCCGATGCGCCGGTGGGCAGCAAGGGCATCAGCCTGTTTGCTGTCCCGAAGTTCAAGGTGAATGCCGATGGCAGCTTGGGCGAGCGCAACCCGATTTTCTGCGGCGCGCTGGAGCACAAGATGGGCATTCACGGCAATGCCACGGCGCAGATCAACATCGACGGCGCCATTGGCAGCCTGGTGGGCCAGCCCAACAAGGGCCTGGCAGCCATGTTCGTCATGATGAACGCCGCCCGCCTGGGCGTGGGCAACCAGTCCCTCGGCCTGACCGAAGTGGCCTACCAAAATGCGCTCGCCTACGCCAAGGACCGCATCCAGATGCGCAGTCTTTCGGGCACCAAAGCCAAGGACAAACCCGCCGACCCCATCATCGTGCACCCCGACGTGCGCAAGATGCTGCTCACGGCCAAGGCCTACGCCGAAGGCGGCCGTGCGCTCTCGATCTTCTGCGCCATGCTGCTCGACAAGGAGCTGCACCACGCCGACGAGAAGGTGCGCAAGGACTCGGGCGAAATGCTCGCGCTGCTGACGCCCATCGTGAAGGCCTTCATCACCGACAACGGTTTTGACGCCACGGTGATGTGCCAGCAGGTCTTCGGCGGCCACGGCTACATCAAGGAATGGGGCATGGAGCAGTTCGTGCGCGACGCGCGCATCAACATGATCTACGAAGGCACCAACACCATCCAGTCGCTGGACCTGCTGGGCCGCAAGATTCTCGGCAACAACGGCGCCACGCTGAAGAAGTTCGGCAAATTGGTCGGTGCGCTGGTGCAGGAAGAGGGCGTGAACGAGAAGATGGCCGAGTTCATCAACCCGGTGGCCTACCTCGCCGACCAGATGACCAAGTTCACCACCGAGCTGGGCTTCCGTGGCATGCAGAACCCCGACGAAGTCGGCGCCGCCGCCGTGGACTACCTGCGCGTCGCCGGCCACCTGGTGTTTGGCTACTTCTTCGCCCGCATGGCCCAGGTGGCGCTGCGCCAGATCGCCGCCGGCAACACCGACCCCTTCTACGGTGCCAAGCTGCAGACCGCGCGCTTTTACTTCGCCAAGCTGTTCCCCGAGACCGCTACCCTGATGCGCACCGCGCGCGCGGGTGCCAAGCCGCTGATGGAGACCGATCTGGCGCTGGCCTGAGTGCGCGGTGCGGATTTTCAACCCCTTTTGACCCAGGAGCGCCCATGAACAAAGCGTTGACAGCTATCGGTTTGGTAGTGCTTGCCGCCCCGGCTCTGGCCCAGATGACCCCTGAGGGCCTGTGGCGCAACATCGACGACAAGACCGGCGAGGCCAAGGCGGAAATCCGCATCAAGGACACCGGCAACGGCACGCTGAACGGTGTGCTGGAAAAGCGCCTGCTCAAGGATGCCAAGCCAGGCGACCTGTGCACCGAGTGCAGCGACGACCGCAAGGACAAGCCGCTGCTGGGGCTGGAGATCATCCGCAACGCCAAAAAGGCCGAGGGCAAGGAGGTCTGGGAGGACGGCAAGATTCTCGACCCCGAGAACGGCCGCAACTACACCCTGCGCATGACGCCCATCGAAGGCGGCAAGAAGCTTCAGGTGCGCGGCTCCATCGGTCCCTTTGGCCGCACGCAAACCTGGATTCGCATCCAGTAACCCCCCTGTCTGCCCGGCGCCAGTCGCGGGGTGTCTGACAACGGAGGCCCGGCTTGAACGGGCTCCACGGAGAACAATCAATGTCTAGATTTCAAGTGAAGAAAGTCGCAGTGCTCGGCGCAGGTGTGATGGGCGCGCAGATTGCCGCGCACCTGGTCAACGTCAAGGTGCCGGTGGTGCTGTTCGATCTGCCGGCAAAAGAAGGCCCGAAGAACGGTATCGTGATGAGGGCCGTTGAAGGCCTGAAGAAACTCAAACCCTCGCCGCTGGGCGTGGCGGACGACGCCGCGCTGATCGGCCAGGCCAACTACGAAGAGCACCTGGAGCAACTGCGTGACTGCGACCTCATCATCGAGGCGATCGCCGAGCGCATGGACTGGAAGCTCGATCTGTACAAAAAGATCGCACCCTTCGTCAATCCCAACGCCATCGTCGCATCCAACACCTCGGGCCTGTCGATCACCAAGCTCTCCGAGGCGCTGCCCTCCGCTATCCAGCCGCGCTTTTGCGGCATCCACTTCTTCAACCCGCCGCGCTACATGACGCTGGTGGAGCTGATCAACACCCCCACCACCGCCCCCGAAGTGCTCGACCAGCTCGAAGCCTTTGTGACCAGCGGCCTGGGCAAGGGCGTGGTGCGCGCGCACGACACGCCCAACTTCGTGGCCAACCGCGTCGGCATTGCCGGCATGTTGGCGACCATGAAGGAAGTCGAGAACTTTGGCCTGACCTTCGATGTGGTGGACGACCTCACCGGCAAGAAGCTCGGCCGTGCCAGCAGTGGCACCTTCCGCACCGCCGACGTGGTGGGGCTGGACACGATGACGCACGTCATCAAGACGCTGCAGGACAACCTGAGCCTTGAAACCGATCCGTTTTATGAAAGCTTCGGCACCCCTGCCGTCCTGCAAAAGTTGCTCGACCTGGGCAACCTGGGCCAGAAGACCAAGGCCGGCTTCTACAAAAAGGTCGGCCGCGATGTGCTGCGCTTCGACCTGGCAGGCGAAGAGTACGTGCCCGGCGGCCAGAAGGCCGACGAGGTGTACGGGCGCATGCTCAAGAAGCCCGCCGCCGAACGCCTGAAACTCCTGCGCCATGCCGAAGGCGCGCAGGGCCAGTTCCTGTGGGCCATTCTGCGCAACAGCTTCCACTACGCCGCCGTGCACTTGGCCACGATTGCCGACAACGCGCGCGACATCGACCAGGCCATGCGCTGGGGCTTCGGCATGAAACAGGGCCCCTTCGAGCTGTGGCAAGAGGCGGGCTGGCTCGAAGTGGCGAAGATGATCCAGGAAGACATCGACGCCGGCAAGGCACTCTCCAAGGCGCCGCTGCCCGAGTGGGTCTTCAAGGGCCCCGTGGCCGAGGCCGGTGGCGTGCACACCGCGCAAGGCTCATGGAGCGCATCTGCTAATAAATTTGTAGCGCGCCGCGCTTTGCCTGTCTACGAAAAGCAGTATTTTCCTGAAAAACTTCTGGGCGAGGCCCTGCCCGATTACAAGACGGCCGGCAAGACGCTGCACGAAGACGACGCCATCCGCCTGTGGACGCTGGACGACGAAGTCGTCATTGCCAGCATCAAGACCAAGATGCACGCCATCAGCCCCGATGTGGCCGAGGGCCTGGCGTTGGCGGTGGACATCGCCGAGAAAGACTACCAGGCCGTGGTGGTCTGGTCGGGCGACGAGCCCTTCAGCGCCGGCGCCGACCTGCAGGCCATGCTGCCCGCGTTCATGGTTGCGGGTGTCAGTGCCATCGAAGGTGCTGAGCAGGAGCTGCAGAACACCATGCTGCGCATCCGCTACGCCAACGTGCCCGTGGTCTCGGCCATCCGGGGCCTGGCGCTAGGCGGCGGCTGCGAGCTGGCCGTGCATTCGGCCCGCCGCGTGGCGCACATGGAGAGCTACATTGGTCTGGTGGAAGTGGGCGTGGGCCTGGTGCCTGGTGCCGGCGGCCTGACCTACATCGCCCGCCGTGCCGCGGAAAACATGGCGCAGTCCACCTCCAAGGACGTGCTGCCCTTCCTGACCGAAGGTTTCTCCGCCGCCGCCATGGCCAAGGTGGGCACCAGCGCGCTCGAATCGCGCAAGCTGGGCTACCTGCTCGACAGTGACCTCATCGTGCCGCACAAGGACGAACTGCTGTTTGTCGCGCTGAACGAAGCCAAGGCCATGGCCCGGGGCGGCTGGCGTGCGCCGCACAAACGCCTGTTTCCCGTGGCCGGCCGCAGCGGCATCGCCACCATCAAGGCGCAGTTGGTCAATATGCGCGATGGCGGCTTCATCAGCGCGCACGACTTCCACATTGCCAGCCTGATCGCGGGTGTGGTCTGCGGCGGCGACGTAGATGCCGGTGCGCTGGTCAGCGAGGAATACCTCATGGCCATGGAGCGCAAGGCCTTCTGCTCGCTGATCGAGCACCCGAAAACGCAGGAACGGATTCTGGGCATGCTGAGCACGGGCAAGCCCGTAAGGAATTGAGCGCCGCCGCGCCCCTGGAGAGACACATGACTGATTTGGTTTCCTACGCTTTTGCCGACGGTGTGGCCACGCTGACCATGGACGACGGCAAGGCCAACGTCATGGGGCCGGCCATGCAGGCCGCGCTCCATGCTGCGCTGGATCGGGCCGAGGCCGACAAGGCCATCGTGGTGCTCACCGGCCGACCGGGTGTTTTTTCTGGCGGGTTTGACCTGTCGGTGTTCAAGGCCGGCGACCCCCAGGCAACGTTCCAGATGCTCACCGGTGGCGCACAACTGGCCCAGCGGCTGCTGTCGTATCCGCACCCGGTGGTTGCCGCTTGCTCGGGCCATGCGATGGCCATGGGACTGTTCCTGCTCCAGTGCGCCGATGTGCGCATCGGCTTGAACGCAGGGGCGACGTTCCAGGCCAATGAGGTGCTGATCGGCATGACGCTGCCGTACTTCGCGCTCGAAGCTCTGCGCGAGCGCGTGGCGACACCGCATCTGCACCTGGTGGGCACCGCTCTGGCCTATGGCGGAGCGGCTGCCGTGCAGGCCGGTTTGCTCGACGAAGCCGTCGCACCCGAGGCACTGGCTGCGGCCGTGCAGGCGCAGGTGGACCGCCTGAAGAAAGCCCACCCGGCTTCGTTCACCGCGACCAAGCAGCGACTGCGCGCTGGCGTGCTGGGCGCGTTGCCGGCCGCCATCGAAAAAGATAAGGCCGACTGGATGCGCCTTGGTGCCGCCAAAGCCTGATTCCTATCCACATTGACAGGCGCTGCCGCCCCGAAGTCGCAGCCCTTACCCTGAGGTTCTCCCCATGAAACAAGTTCAAGACGCCTACATCGTTGCCGCCACGCGCATGCCCATTGGCCGCTCGGGCCGTGGCTACTTCAAGAACACCCGTCCCGACGACCTGCTGGTGGCCGCCATTCGCAGCGCCATGCTGCAGGTGCCGACGCTGGACCCCAAGGCCATCGAGGATTCCATCATTGGCTGCTCGTTCCCCGAGGGCGAGCAGGGCATGAACATGGCCCGTATCGCCATGGGCCTGGTCTTTGACCACCCCGTGGGCGGCATCACGGTCAACCGCTTTTGCGCCTCGGGCGTGAGCGCCATCCAGATGGCCGCCGACCGCATCCGCGTGGGCCAGGCCGACGTGCTGATCGCAGGTGGCGCCGAATCGATGAGCATGGTGCCCATGGGCGGCAACAAGCCCTCGTTCAACCCCGAAGTGTTTGCCCGCGACGAGAACGTCGGCATCGCCTATGGCATGGGCCTGACGGCCGAAAAGGTGGCCCAGCAATGGAAGGTGTCGCGCGAAGACCAGGACGCTTTTGCGCTGGAATCGCACCTGCGCGCGGTCAAGGCCCAGCAGGCCGGCGAATTCACCGACGAAATCACGCCTTTTGAGATCACCGAGCGCACGCCGGACCTGGCCACTGGCGAAGTGATCACCAAGAAGCGCACCGTGAGCCTGGACGAAGGCCCGCGCCCCGACACCACGCTCGAAGCCTTGGGCAAACTGCGGCCCGTGTTTGCCGCCCGGGGCAGCGTCACGGCCGGCAACAGCTCGCAGACGAGCGACGGTGCGGGCGCCTTGATTCTGGCCAGCGAGAAGGCGGTCAAGCAGTTTGGCTTGAGCCCGCTGGCGCGCTTTGTCAGCTTTGCCGCACGCGGCGTGCCGCCCGAGCTCATGGGCATCGGCCCGATCGAGGCGATTCCCGCCGCGCTGCGCTACGCCGGCCTCAAGCACGAAGACATTGGCTGGTACGAGCTGAACGAAGCCTTTGCCGCGCAGTCGTTGGCCGTGGTGCGCACCCTGGGCCTGGACCCGGCCACGGTCAACCCGATGGGCGGCGCGATTGCGCTGGGGCATCCGCTGGGGGCGACCGGGGCGATCCGTGCGGCGACGGTGGTGCATGCGCTCAAGCGGCACAAGCTGAAGTACGGGATGGTGACCATGTGTGTGGGCACCGGCCAAGGCGCCGCCGGCATCTTCGAATCGGTTTAGCTGGCTACCGAGCGACTGCCATGCGTCGTTGGGCGGTGCTCGCCATCCTCACGTACAGGAAGTACGTTCCGGTTGCTGCGCTCCGTCCGCCTAGCCTGACAGCCGCTCGCTACGCCCTTGAGGGTGGGAGGGTTGGCTACCGAGCGGGCCATCTGCGTCGTTGGGCGGTGCGCGGAATCCTCACGTACCTTCAGTACGTTCCGGTTCCTGTGCTCCGTCCGCCTAGCAGCGCATCCCGCTCGCTACACCCTTGAGGGCGGGGTGGGAAGACAAGGGGTCATTCGACTGGCATTCGGGGAGATGGCGTGAAAACTGAAACCCTGCGAGTGGATGCAAACACCACGCTGGCCCTGCGGGTCTACGAGCCAGACGGGGAAGTGCACGCCAGCATCGTGATTGGCGCGGCGATGGGGGTTCGGCAGGACTTTTATGCGGCGTTTGCTGCGTGGCTGGCGAGGCAGGGATTTCGCATCACCACCTTTGACTACCGGGGGCATGGCTATTCGCTGCAAGGGCCCATGCGCGCCGTGCGCGCGACGATATCCGATTGGGTGCACGACTACGAAGCGGTGGTTGCAGCGGCGAAGGCCGCTCGGCCTGGGGTGCCGATGTACCTCATCGGCCACAGCCTGGGCGCGCAGTTGCCGGGGCTGATGGCGGACACCTCGGCCATCGACGGCATGCTGGGCGTGGCGGCGGGCAGTGGGTACTGGCGCGACACGGCGCCGCGCGTGCGGCGCATGGCGCCGCTTTTGTGGGGGCTGATCGTACCGGTGGCAACACGCTTGTGCGGCTACTTTCCGGGTAAACGCCTGGGCATGATCGGCGACCTGCCCGCCGGCGTCATACGCCAGTGGCGCCGCTGGTGCCTGCATCCGCGCTACGGCATGGGCGCCGAGGGCGCGGCGGCCGAGCGGCGCTACGCGGCCGTGGGCTTTCCGATTCTTTCCTTGGCACTGGCGGACGACGAGCTGATGACGCTGCGCGGCATCGAGCATCTGGCGGGCTTTTACAGCCAGGCACCCACACGCGTGGAAATTCTTGACCCGCACGCGGTAGGGGCAGGGCGCATCGGGCATTTTGGTTTCTTTCGCCCGCAGTTCTCCGCCACGCTGTGGCCACGTGCCGTGGCCGCGCTGGCAACATTTCGCAGCGAGCCAGTCACCAGTACGACGCACTGAGGGTACTTTTGTGGGCACACTTGGGGGCATGACGACCGATTCTTCCCATCCCTTTGACAAGGCCCTGCAATTGCACGCGAAGGCGCCCGGGCAATACACAGGCGTGGCGCCCGCGCCGTACTGGAACATGGTCGGGCCGTTTGGCGGGGTCACCGCAGCCACATTGCTTCGCGCGGTACTTCAACACCCCGAACTGCTGGGCGACCCGCTCTCGCTGACGGTGAATTACGGGGGCGGGCTCGTCGCGGGCGAGTTTCAAATCCAGGCGGTGCCGGTGCGCACCAACCGCTCGACCCAGCACTGGACCTTGTCCATCCTTCAGCCCGGCCCAGACGGCGCGCCCGTGGTCACCACCACCGGCACGGCCGTCACCGCCGTGCGGCGCGACACCTGGAGCGCAGCGGACACGCCTGCGCCCGAGGTGCCTCGGCCTGGGGATTTGGCGGCCATCCCGCCAGCGTTTGGTGTGGAGTGGCTCAGCCGCTACGAAATGCGCCCCGTCACGGGAACGATTCCCCCGGTGTGGGACGGCAGCGGCGACCACAGTCTGTCGCAGCTGTGGATGCGCGATGCGCCGCTGCGCGCGATCGACTTTTGCAGTCTGGCCGCCATGGCCGACATCTTCTTTCCGCGCGTATGGCTGCGCCGCGCCCGCCAGGTGCCGGCGGGCACGGTGTCGATCACGGTGTACTTTCATGCCAGCCAGGCGGATCTTGCCGCCACCGGCGACGGCTATCTGCTCGGCCAGGCGCGCGGGCAGGAGTTTCGCAACGGCTTTTTCGACCATTCCGCGCAGTTGTGGAACGAGGCCGGAACGCTGCTTGCCACCAGCCACCAGATCGTTTACTACAAGGAGTGACGCGGCGCCCCGCCGCGTCAACAGAGACCATGACGCAGACCACGACACAAGACATCCTCCAGCACACCGAAGCCGGTGTCTGCACCCTCACCTTCAACCGGGTAGCCAAGAAGAACTCGATCACCACCGCCATGTACGCGGCGCTGGCCGACGCCTTGCAGGCCGCCGCGCAGGACGGCGGCGTGCGCGCCGTGGTCCTCCAGGGCGATGTGACGGTCTTCAGCGCCGGCAACGACATCAGCGACTTTCTGCAGCAGCCGGCTGCCACGCAGGATTCCCCCGTCTACCGCTTCCTGCACGCCATCGCGCGTTTCCCCAAGCCGCTGATTGCCGCCGTCTGCGGCCCGGCCGTGGGCATTGGCACCACCATGCTGCTGCACTGCGACCTGGTCTATGCCGGCGACAACGCCATGTTCTCGTTGCCGTTCGTGAACCTGGGCCTGTGCCCCGAGGCGGGCTCCAGCCTGCTGCTGCCGCGCCTCATGGGCCACCAGCGCGCAGCCGAAGCGCTGTTGCTGGGCGAGCCTTTCATGGCCGAGGCGGCGCTGGAGGTGGGACTGGTCAACCGCGTGGTGCCCCCCACCGAATGCAACGCCATCGCCCAGGCGCAGGCGAAGAAGCTGGCCGCCAAGCCGCTGGCGTCCCTGGTGGAAACCAAGCGGCTGATGAAGCTGGGCCAGGAAAGCCAGGTCATCGAGCGCATGGCCGAAGAGGGCGCCAGCTTTGGCCGCATGCTGCGCGAGCCTGCGGCGCGCGAAGCCTTTGCTGCCTTCATGGGCAAGCGCTAAAGCCATTTCTGAGACCGCTGCTGCCCGCCAGCAGCGCCAGCGCCAAGGGCGTACAGTGGTTTTTTGAATTTTCGAAAACCACACCATGATGTCATTGGGCAAACGTGCCGCCGGCCTGCGCCTGGAGCGCATGCAGGCCTCCCCGCTGTGGACCGAGGGCGGCTTTCGCAACCAGTACCCGATACCGCCAGGCCTGCGCGACACCACGGCCGCGCGCCCCACCCTGCGCGAGTTCATGTTCTCGGAAGGCCGGCGCGTGCCGCAGGGGCTGCTGCCCACTGTGGACCCGCGCGAGCGCTGGGCCCGCAAGCCTGGGTCCGGCCTGCGCGCGACTTGGCTCGGGCATTCCAGCGTGCTCATCGAAATTGACGGCCTGCGCGTGCTCACCGATCCGGTCTGGGGCCCGCGTGCCTCGCCGTCCCGCCTCATTGGCCCCAAGCGTTTTCAGAAAGCGCCGGTGCGCCTGTCGCAACTGCCGCCCATCGACGTTGTCGTGATTTCGCATGACCACTACGACCACCTCGATTACCCCACCATCCGCCAGATGGCCAAGACGAACATCCCCTTCGTCACCTCGCTCGGCGTCGGCGCGCACCTGCAGGCCTGGGGGATTGCACCCGAGCGCATTACCGAGCTCGACTGGTGGCAGTCGCACACGGTGCCCGGCACCGAGCTCACCATCCACGCCGCGCCTTCGCAGCACTTTTCGGGCCGCAGCCTGAAGGACCGCAACGCCACGCTGTGGTCCTCGCTGGTCATCGAGTCGCCCCGCCACCGCGTGTTCTTCAGCGGCGACACGGGCCTGACCACCGAATACGCCCGCATCCGCGAGCGCTTCGGCCCCTTCGACCTCGTCATGCTCGAAGTCGGCGCCTTCCACCCCACCTGGGGCGACATCCACCTCGGCCCGGAAAACGCCCTCAAGGCGCTCGACCTCCTGGGTGGCGGCGCCTTCCTGCCGGTGCACTGGGGCACGTTCAACCTGGCGATGCACGACTGGGACGAGCCCGCGGAAACCCTGCTTACGCTTGGGCCGCAGCAGGGTGCGCACTTGTTGATGCCGCGTCTGGGCGACCCAGTGGAGCCGGCGCATGGCCCGCTGGATGCACCGTGGTGGCGGGCGGTGGGGGCTGTCCAGCCAGTGGAATCTGTACCGCTGGAGCGCAAGGAGCCTGGGCTGCAGGAGGTGGGCGATGCCCATCCGCTGGCGTGGCCTTTGGATTAACAAAAGTTTTGGTGTTTTTGGCACTTAGCGCATATGGATATTGCGTAAGCAGCTCCTCAATAGATAGCAAATAACCCCCACTTCCGGTCTATTGCGCATTCGCCGGAGTTCGTCCAGCGGGCGAACGGAATGCGGCCTGGGCCCCAGCATGGCCCAGCGATACCGGTTCAGGCCCCGCGCTTCTTGATGCTTCCTTGATGCCCAGCGGGTACTTCTTGCCACTGCCTTGACACGTTCGTTCCTAGCATCGGTGCATTGCCAATAGCGCATCGAGGAGAGCGGTTCATGGACGTCATCTACCTGGCCCTGGCGGGCCTTTTCTGGCTGCTGGCCGTGGGCCTGGTCAAGGGCTGCGAGCGGCTGCAGCGCGCGGAGGCACGGCGATGAGTGCCTGGCTGTGGCTGGCGGGTGCGCTGGCGGGTGGGCTCTTCGTGTACCTGGTGGCCGTGCTGCTGCGGCCGGAGGACTTTTCATGACCCCCGGCGCCCTGTTGCAACTGGCGGTGTTCCTGGCACTGCTGCTGGCGCTCGCCTGGCCGCTCGCGCGTGCCATCGACGCCGTCATGGCCGGGCGTTTCGCACTCGGCCGCAAGCTCGAATCGCCCCTGTGGCGCCTGGTGGGCGTCGATGCTGCGCAGGAAACCGGCTGGGTGCGCTATGCCCTGGGCCTGCTGCTGTTCAACGGTTTGGGGGTGCTGTTCCTGTATGCCCTGCAGCGCTTGCAGCAGCCGTTGCCGCTGAACCCGCAGGGCTTTGCTGCAGTGTCTGCCGATTCGGCCTTCAACACCGCAGTGAGCTTCGTCACCAACACCAATTGGCAGGGCTATGGCGGCGAGACCACCATGAGCTACCTGACGCAAATGCTGGGCCTGGCGGTGCAGAACTTCCTCTCGGCCGCCACCGGCATCGTGGTGGTGGTGGCACTGGTGCGCGGCTTTGCGCGCCACAGCGCGGCGACCATCGGCAACGTCTGGGTCGACCTCTCCCGCGCCACGCTGTGGGTGCTGCTGCCACTGTCGTTTCTGCTGGCGCTGGCGTTTGCCGGGCTGGGCGTGGTCCAGACCCTGTCCGCGTATGTGGGCACCACCGGTGTCGAGGGTGCCAGCACGCACCTGGCGCTGGGTCCCGTGGCCTCGCAACTGGCCATCAAGATGCTGGGCACCAATGGCGGCGGCTTTTTCAACGCCAATTCCGCGCATCCGTTCGAGAACCCCAGCGCGATCACCAATGGGCTGCAGATGCTGGCGATCTTCGCCATCCCCGCCGCGCTGTGCCTGGTGTTCGGGCGCATGGTGGGCGACCGGCGCCAGGGCTTTGCGGTGCTGGCCGCGATGGTGGTGCTGTTCGTGGTGTTCGCGGTGGCGGCCAATGCCGCCGAGCAGCAGGGGAACCCGGCGCTGGCCGCGCTGGGGGTGGACCAGACCGCCAGCGCCACGCAGCCCGGCGGCAACATGGAGGGTAAGGAGGCGCGCTTTGGCATCAACGCCTCGACGCTGTTTGCCGTCGTCACCACGGCGGCCAGTTGCGGCGCCGTGAACGCCATGCACGACAGCTTCACCCCGTTGGGCGGGGCCGTGCCGCTGGTGATGATCCAGCTCGGCGATGTGGTGTTTGGCGGCGTTGGCGCGGGCCTCTACGGCATGCTGGTGTTCGCCATGCTGGCGGTGTTCATCGCCGGGCTGATGATTGGCCGCACGCCCGAATACCTGGGCAAGAAGATCGAAGCGGGCGAGATGAAGATGGTGTCGCTCGCCATCCTGGTCACGCCCTTGCTGGTGCTGCTCGGCACGGCCCTGGCGGTCAGTACCGAGGCGGGGCGGGCGGGCATTTTGAACCCCGGGCCGCACGGTTTCAGTGAAATCCTCTATGCGCTGAGCTCGGCGGCCAACAACAACGGCAGTGCGTTTGCCGGCCTGTCGGTCAACACACCCTTCTACAACCTGCTGCTGGCGGCGGCGATGTGGTTCGGGCGCTTTGGCGTGATCGTGCCGGTGCTGGCGATGGCCGGATCGCTCGCCGGCAAGAAACGCGCAGCCGCTACCGTGGGAACGCTGCCCACGCACGGGCCGCTGTTCGTCGCGCTGCTGGTCGGTACGGTGCTGCTGGTGGGTCTTTTGAACTATGTGCCCGCCCTGGCCCTTGGCCCGGTGGTCGAGCACCTCATGCTGCTGGAGCCCCTGAAATGACGCGCAACACCACCCCGACCCTGTTCGACCCGGCGCTCTTGCGCCCGGCGCTGCTGGAGGCGTTTTACAAGCTGGACCCGCGCGTGCAATGGCGCAACCCGGTGATGTTCGTGGTGTACGTGGGCAGCGCGTTCACCACCGCGCTGGCGCTCGCCACGCCGACGTGGTTTTCCGCGCTGGTGGCGCTGTGGCTGTGGTTCACGGTCCTTTTTGCCAACATGGCTGAGGCCTTGGCCGAAGGGCGCAGCAAAGCGCAGGCGGCATCGCTTCGCGGGCTCAAAAAGGAGACCTGGGCCAAGCAGTTGCCCAAGGGCGCCGATCTGCCCGCCACGCGCGAAGCGATGACCTGGCTGCCCCTCGAAGCCAGCCAGCTCAAGCGTGGCAACGTGGTGCTGGTGGAGGCGGGTGACACCGTGCCGGCCGATGGCGAAGTGATTCTGGGTGTGGCCTCGGTGGACGAGAGCGCCATTACCGGCGAATCGGCCCCGGTGATCCGCGAGTCGGGCGGCGACTTCAGCTCCGTCACTGGGGGCACGCGGGTGTTGTCCGACTGGATCGTGGTGCGCGTCTCGGTCAACCCTGGCGAGACCTTTATCGACCGCATGATCGCCATGGTCGAGAACGCCAAGCGCCAGAAGACGCCCAACGAGATTGCGTTGACCATTCTGCTGGTGGCGCTGACCCTCGTGTTCCTGGGCGTGGTGGTCACCTTGCTGCCGTTCTCGCAGTTTGGCGTGGCCGTCAGCGGCGCGGGCAAACCCGTGAGTCTGGTCGTGCTGGTGGCGCTGCTGGTGTGCCTGATTCCCACCACCATCGCGGGCCTGCTCTCGGCCATCGGCGTCGCGGGCATGAGCCGCATGATGCAGGCCAACGTAATTGCCACCTCTGGCCGCGCGGTGGAAGCCGCTGGCGACGTGGATGTGTTGCTGCTCGACAAGACCGGCACCATCACCCTGGGCAACCGCCAGGCCAGCGCGTTTGCCCCGGCGCCGGGCGTAGCTGAAGCCGCGCTGGGCGACGCCGCGCAGTTGGCTTCTGTGGCCGATGAAACACCCGAAGGCCGCAGCATCGTGGTGCTGGCGCGGCAGAAATTCAAGCTCCCAGAATTGAACGCTGCATCGCTGGATGCCCAGTTTGTGCCCTTCACCGCGCAAACGCGCATGAGCGGTGTCGACTTGCCCGGCGGCCGCAGCCTGCGCAAGGGCGCGGCCGATGCGATCCGCCGGCATGTGGAGGCACTGGGCGGCGACTTCCCAGCCCCGCTGCAGGCTGTGGTGGACAGCATTGCCCGCCGCGGCAGCACGCCGTTGGTGGTGAGCGAGGGTGCCCGCGTGCTGGGCGCCATCGAGCTCAAGGACATCGTCAAGCCCGGCATCAAGGAGCGCTTTGCCGAGCTGCGCCGCATGGGGATCACCACCGTGATGGTCACTGGCGACAACCGCCTCACGGCGGCGGCCATCGCGGCCGAAGCGGGGGTGGACGACTTTCTTGCCGAAGCCACGCCCGAAGCCAAGCTCGAACGCATCCGCGAGTACCAGGCAGCCGGCCAACTGGTGGCCATGACGGGCGATGGAACCAACGATGCCCCGGCGCTGGCCCAGGCCGATGTGGCCGTGGCCATGAACACCGGCACTCAGGCGGCCAAAGAGGCCGGCAACATGGTGGACCTCGACAGCAACCCCACCAAGCTGATCGAGATCGTGGAGACCGGAAAACAGATGCTGATGACGCGGGGCTCGCTCACCACCTTCAGCATCGCCAACGACCTGGCCAAGTACTTCGCCATCGTGCCGGCGGCGTTCGTGGGCACCTACCCGCAGCTCTCTGCCCTGAACGTGATGCAGCTGGCGACGCCGAACTCGGCGATTCTGTCGGCCGTGGTGTTCAACGCGCTGATCATCGTGTTCCTGATTCCGCTGGCCCTCAAAGGGGTGCGCTACCGCGCCGTGGGCGCCGCGTCGCTGCTGCGCCGCAACCTCGCCGTGTACGGCCTGGGCGGTGTGGTGGTGCCTTTTGTCGGCATCAAGCTGATCGACCTGGCGCTGGTGGCGCTGGGCGTGGTTTGAGCGCTTTGTCCAGGAGAGACCCTATGAAAACCCTGTTTCGCCCCGCGCTGTCGCTGTTCATTCTGCTGACCCTCATCACCGGCCTGGCCTATCCGCTGGCCGTCACGGGGCTGGCGCAACTGCTGTTTCCATCGCAGGCCAATGGCAGCCTGGTGAAGGTGAATGGCGTGGTGGTCGGCTCCGCGCTGATTGGCCAGCCGTTCTCGCAGCCCGGCCATTTTTGGAGCCGCCCTTCGGCCACGGCACCCGATGCGTACAACGCCGCAGCGTCGTCCGGCTCCAACCTCGGGCCCAGCAACCCGGCGCTGACCGAGGCCGTGGCAGCGCGCATTGCTGCGCTGCGCGCGGCCGACCCAGGCAACAATGCCCCGGTGCCGGTGGATCTGGTGACCGCGTCGGCCAGCGGGCTTGATCCGCACATCAGCGCCGCCGCTGCGGACTACCAGGTGTCCCGCGTCGCCCGAGCGCGAGGCCTGCCGGCCGCGCAGGTGCGGGCGCTGGTGGCGCAGCACACCCAAGGCACGTTGCTGGGGTTCCTGGGCGAGCCGCGCGTGAACGTGCTGCAGCTCAACCTGGCGCTCGACGCGCTGCCCCATTCCTGACGAGCCGGGGCTGCCTTGCCTCTGTGCCTGCTCTACAGTAACCGCCCATGAGCGTACCCCGCCCTGATCCCGACACACTGCTCGCGCAGATGCAGCGCGATGAGGTGCGGGCACGGCGCGGCCGGCTCAAGATCTTCTTTGGAGCCAACGCAGGCGTGGGCAAGACCTACGCCATGTTGGCCGCCGCCCGCGATGCGCAGGTGCGGGGCACGCCCCTGATTGTCGGCGTGGTTGAAACGCATGGCCGAGGTGAGACCGAAGCCATGGCAGCCGGCCTGCCGCGCCTGCCCCCAATCGCCCTGCCGTACCGGGGTCGCACCCTGCTGGAATTTGACCTGGCCGCTGCGCTGGCTTTCGGCGCCGCGCATGGTGGTGACGAGCGCGCGCTGGTGCTGCTTGACGAGCTGGCCCACAGCAACGCCGCCGGCGCGCGCCATCCCAAGCGCTGGCAGGACGCAGAGGAATTGCTGGCCGCCGGTATCGATGTCTGGACCACCATGAACGTCCAGCACCTTGAGAGCCTCAACGACGTGGTGAGCGGTATCACCGGCATCCGCGTCTGGGAAACCGTGCCCGACCGCGTTTTCGACGAAGCCGACGAGGTGGTGGTGGTCGACTTGCCGCCCGACGAGCTGCTGGGGCGCCTCAAGGCCGGCAAGGTCTATGTGCCGCAGCAAGCCGAGCGCGCCGCCGCCAATTTCTTTCGCAAAGGCAACTTGCTGGCCTTGCGCGAGCTGGCGCTGCGCCGCACAGCCGACCGGGTCGACGGCGAAGTGCGTGCCTACCGCCGCTCGGTCTCGGTGCAGCCGGTGTGGGCCAACCGCGAGGCGCTGCTCGCCTGCATAGGCCCCGGCAGCACGGGCGAGAAAGTGGTGCGTACCTGTGCACGCATGGCCGCGCAGCTCGATGTGCCCTGGCACGCGGTGCATGTGGAAACCAACGCCATGGGCGACGCTCAGGCGCTGGGCGTGCTCAAACTGGCGGGAGAGCTGGGTGCCAATACGGCCACACTGTCGGCGCCCGAGCCGGCACAAGCGCTGGTGCGCTACGCGCGTGAACACAACCTGGTGCGGCTGGTGCTGGGGCGGCGTGCGCACCCGCGCCGGCTCTGGCGGCGCGCCCTGGCAGACCAACTGGTGCGCTGTGCTGATGACCTCGACGTGCTGCAGGTGGCGCTGCCCGCCATGCCTGGCACGGGGGCGCCTGAACGTCCACCCGTGCTGCAGGGCGCAGACCCGGACGCGGACGAGGCCAGGTCATGGCGCGGCTACGCCGCCGCCGCCGCGGCCTGTGCCGCGCTGGTCTTGGTGGCGGCCCCTCTGGCAGGCGTGCTCGAACTGAGCAACATCGTCATGCTGTTTCTGCTGCTGGTGGTGGGCGTCGGGCTGCGCTTCGGCCGTGGTCCCGCGGTGCTGGCCGCGTTTCTGGGCGTGGTGCTGTTCGACTGGTTTTTCGTCTCGCCCCGCTTTTCGCTGGCGGTCAGCGACGTGCAGTACCTGGTGACCTTTGCCGTCATGCTGGTGGTGGCGCTGGTGGTGGGCCAGCTCACTGCAGGGCTCAAGGTGCAGGCGGCGGCGGCCATGCAGCGCGAGCGGCGCGTGCGCAGCCTGTACGACATGTCGCGCGACCTGTCGGCCGCGCTGCTGCCCGAGCAGGTGGGCGAGATTGCCGCACGCTTCCTGCGCGCCGAGTTCCGCGCCCGCTCCAGCCTGCTGCTGGCCGACGACGCCAACCACCTGGAAGCGCTTGCAGGGGGCGAGGCGCCGGTGGACCTGGGCGTCGCCCAGTGGTCGTTCGACCGTGCCGAGCCCGCTGGCCGTGGCACCGGCACGTTGCCGGCCAGCCCCTGCCTCGTCGTGCCGCTCAAGGCGCCGATGCGGGTGCGCGGCGTGTTGGTGCTGGAGCTGCCCGGCAGCGCGCAGCTTGGGCCCGAGCCGATGCGCCTGCTCGGTACCTGCGCCTCGCTGCTGGCGATTTCGCTCGAACGCATCCACTACATCGAAGTGGCGCGTATGAGTACCGTGCAGATCGAATCCGAGCGCCTGCGCAACTCGCTGCTGTCGGCCATCTCGCACGACCTGCGCACGCCGCTGGCCTCGCTGGTGGGGCTCTCCGATGCCCTCGGCCTGACCGGGCCGCCCTTGAGCGCCGCCCAGCGCGAGGTGGCCGATGCCATCCGCGATTCGGCGCTGCGCATGAGTGCCCAGGTCAACAACCTGCTCGACATGGCCCGGCTGGAGGCGGGCGCCGCGCCCCTGCACCGCGACTGGCAGCCCCTCGAAGAAGTGGTGGGCAGCGCGCTGGCGGCGAGTAGCGAGGCGCTGGCCGGCCGAGCGCTGCACGTGAACCTGCCGGATGACCTGCCGCTGCTGTACCTCGACGCCGTGCTGTTCGAGCGCGTGCTCGTCAACCTCTTGGAGAATGCTGCCAAGTACACGCCCAGCGGCAGCGCCATCACCCTGGGCGCCAAGGCCACAGCGCGTGAGGTGTTGCTATGGGTGGACGATGAAGGCCCCGGCCTGCCTGAAGGCGCACAAGAACGCATCTTCGAGAAGTTCGAGCGCGGCAACCGCGAGAGCTCGCTGCCGGGCGTGGGCCTGGGCCTGGCGATCTGCCGCGCCATCGTGCAGGCGCACGGCGGCCAGATCCAGGGCAGCAACCGGCGCGCGCATGGCACCATTGCGGGCGCCCGCTTCACCATTGCCCTGCCGCGCGGCGAGCCTCCGCAGGACGACGGCACCGGGCAGGGCGCAACACCATGAGCACACCTGAGCATCCCGCAGGCCACAGCATTCTGGTCGTCGAGGACGAAGCCGCCATTCGCCGCTTTGTGCGCCTGGCGCTGGGCGCCGAGGGGCACACCGTGCACGAGGCCGACAGCGTGGCCCGCGGCCTGATCGAGGCCGGCACACGGCGCCCCGACCTGGTCGTGCTTGACCTGGGGCTGCCCGACGGCGATGGCATCGAGGTGATCCACGGCCTGCGCCGCTGGTCCACCGTGCCGGTGATCGTGCTCTCGGCGCGCAGCCAGGAGGCTGACAAGATTGCCGCGCTGGACGCTGGCGCCGACGACTACCTGGTCAAGCCCTTCGGCGCCGGCGAGCTGATGGCCCGTGTGCGTGCGCAACTGCGGCGCCACTACCAGCAGACGCCCGGTGGCGAGCCGCTGATTGCCTTTGGCGATGTCCGCATCGACCTCGCCCGGCGCACCGCCGAGCGCGCTGGTCAGCCGCTGCACCTCACGCCCATCGAATACAAACTGCTCACCCACCTGGCGTCGCAGCCCGACCGCGTCATCACCCACCAGCAACTGCTGAAAACAGTATGGGGCCCCGGCCATGCCGACGACACGCACTACGTGCGCGTACACATGGCCAACCTGCGCAAAAAAGTGGAGGACAACCCGTCGATGCCCCGGCACCTGCGTACTGAGGCGGGGATCGGGTATCGGTTTGTGCCGTGAGCCGGTCACGGGATAGGAAATTTTGACTGTTTTAGGCTCTAGCGCTTGATGGGTAAGCGCCATTAGCTACATAGTTAATAGCATTTTGATTCTCCAGACTATGCTGCCTTCGGCGAGCGTCGCGCAGGAGACCTGCCCCCAGGCTCAACCCAGTCCAGCCAGCAATGGTGCAATGGCACTCACCGGCACTACCTCGACCCCCTCCTTGAGTGGATAACGCCGCTCCACCGGCGCCACCACCACCGTGCGCGTGGGCTGAAGGTCTTCGCGCGCATGCCAGAAGCCCTTGGTCACCGTCGGTGCAGACGAGAATTTCACCTCAATAGCCAGGCGGCGCTGCCCGGCCTGCACGACGATGTCCATCTCGGCGCCGGCCGCCGTGCGGTAGAAGCCCAGTTGCGCGCCCTCGGGCAGATGCGCCGCGACCTGCTCCAGCACAAACCCTTCCCACGAAGCACCAACGATGGGGTGGCCCTGCAGGTCCGACAGGCTGGCGATGTTCAGCAGCGCGTGCAGCAGGCCGCTGTCGCGGATGTAGGTCTTGGGCGATTTCACCAGGCGCTTGCCCACGTTGGGCAAATGCGGCTCCAGCCGGCGCACCAGCATGGTGTCCACCAGCAGGTCCAGGTAGCGGGCGGCGGTGGTGTGCGACGCGCCGCCCAACGACTGCCCCAACTGCGAGGCATTGAATAGTTGCCCTTGCAGATGCGCCAGCATGCGCCAGAAGCGGTGCAGCGCATCCGCCGCCACGGTCACGCCCATCTGCGGCAGGTCGCGCTGCAAAAAGGTCTGAATGAAATCCTGCCGCCAAGCGTAGGCCAGCCTGTCGCTGGGTGCCAGGTGCGCCAGCGGAAAACCGCCTCGGTGCCACAGTTTTTGCAGGTCGCTCAAGTCGTTGGTGGCCGCCACCTCGCTGGCCAGCAGGGGCGTCAGCTCCATATAGCCCACGCGCCCCGCCAGCGACTCGGAGCGCTGGCGCAGCAGCGCGCCGCTGGCGGACCCTAGCAGCAGAAAGCGCCCCGGCCGCCGGTCGGCGTCAATCTCGGGCCGCAGGTGGGTGAACAGGTCGGGCAGCATCTGCACTTCGTCCATCACCACCAGGCGATCCCGGTGCTGCGCCAGGAAGAGTTCGGGCTCCGCCAACTGCGCCCGGTCAGCGGGCCGTTCCAGGTCGAGGAACAGCGCGCCGGGGTGCTGCGCGGCGATCGCCCTGGCCAGGGTCGTCTTGCCCACCTGGCGCGGGCCCAGCAGGACGATGCCGGGGTAGAACGCGAGGCGTTCGGTCAACAGGGCATGCAATTGGCGGGTAAACATCCTTGCATTTTGATTGCCTGACAGTCAAAATGCAAGGAAAAAAGAGGACTTCGTTGGGAGTTTTACCTCATGCGCCCGCCGCTGTTGCCGGACAGCCGCTTCAATACGTCGGCTGAAACTTCTTGAGGGCCTCGCGTGCCCGCGCATCCAAGGCGAATCCCGCCCCGTACTTCGCCGCGAGTTCGTCGGCCCGGCGCAAGAATGCCTCGACGCCAGTCCCGTAAATGAACTGCATCGCTCCCCCCGTCCATGCCGGGAAGCCGATGCCAAAAATCGACCCGATGTTGGCGTCATGCGCGCTGGTCAGCACGCCTTCGGCCAGGCAGCGCGCCGTTTCGATGGCCTGGCGGTAGAGCAGGCGGTCCTGGATCTCCTGCACGTTCCAGGCGACGCTTGGTTTTTCGAACAGGCCGCGCAGTTCTGGCCACAGGTGCTTTTTCTCCCCCGCAGGGTAGTCGTAGAAGCCGCCCCCGCCGGCGCGGCCGGGGCGCTTGAGTTCCTTCACCATGCGCTCGACCAGCAACTCGCCGGGCGTCGCTTCGTAAGTCTTACCTTCCGCCGCGAAATCAGCGCGCGTCTGGTCCAGTACATGCACGCTCAGCGTCAGCGCGGTTTCGTCCAGCACCGCCAGTGGGCCCACGGGCATACCGGCCTGCATGGCGGCGTTTTCAATGAGGGCGGCAGGAAGGCCTTCGCCCAACATGGCAGCGCCTTCCATGACGTAGGTGCCGAAGGTGCGGCTGGTGTAGAAGCCGCGCGAGTCGTTGACCACGATGGGCAGCTTGCCCAACTGCTGCACGTAGTCGAAGGCGCGGGCCACGGTCTCATCGTCCGTGTGCTTGCCACGGATGATTTCGACCAGCTTCATCTTGTCCACGGGGCTGAAGAAGTGGATGCCGATGAATTTGGCCGGGTTGCTGCTGGCCTGCGCCAGGCCCGAGATGGGCAGGGTGGAGGTGTTGCTGGCAAAGAAGCCGCCGGGCGCGAGCTGCGGCTCGGCCTCGCGCGTCACCTGGGCCTTGAGTTCGCGGTTCTCGAACACGGCTTCGATGATGAGTTCGCAGCCAGCGAGGTCTGCTGCGTCGGCCGTGGGGGTGATGCGCGCCAGCAGCGCCTGCGCCTTGGCGGCATCCATGCGGCCCTTGGCGACGCGTTTTTCCGCCAGGCTGGCGCTGTACGCTTTGCCGGCGTCGGCCTTCTCCTGGCTCACGTCCTTGAGCACCGTGGCGATGCCCTTGCTGGCCTGCGCCCAGGCGATGCCTGCGCCCATCATGCCGGCGCCGAGCACGCCCACTTTGGCGAGCTTGGTGCGCGGCGCGTTGCCGGGGCGGGAGCGCCCGCTTTTCACGGCGTTCATGTCGAAGAAGAAGGTGCTGACCATGTTGCGCGCCACCTGGCCGCTCATGATTTTGGCCAGCGCCCGGCTCTCGATGCGCAGGGCGGTGTCGTAGTCCACCATCGCGCCTTCCACCATGCAGGCCAGCGCCGCCTCGGGCGCGGGGTAGCGTCCGCGCGTGGTTTTCTTGAGCATGGCGGGCGCCACGACCAAGGCGTTGGCGATTTGGGGATTGGCAGGCGTGCCGCCAGGGATCTTGTAGTTTTTGTCGTCCCAGGGCTGCTGCGCCTTGGGGTTGGCGGCAATCCAGGCCAGGGCCGCCGGCAGCAGCTCTTGCGGTGTCGCCACGGTGGCGTGCACCAGGCCCAGTTTCACGGCTTCTTGCGGGTTGAAAAGCTTGCCCTCCAGCAAATACGGCTGCGCCCCCATCAGGCCGAGCAGGCGCGTCATTTTGGTGATGCCGGTCGCGCCGGGGATCAGGCCCAGGGTCACTTCGGGCAGGCCAAACTGGATTTTTGGGTTGTCGAGCGCAATCCGGTGGTGGGCAATCAGCGCCACTTCCCAGCCGCCGCCGAGCGCCGCGCCGTTGAGGCACGCCACTACCGGGATGCCCAGGGTTTCGAGCGTGCGGAACTGCTGCTTCATGCGCTCGATGGCGGCAAACCCGGCCTGGGCGTCGTCCGCCGTGGCGCGCATGGTGGCCTTCAGGTCGGCGCCGGCGAAGAAGCTGGTCTTGGCCGACGCCAGCACGATGCCCGAGAGCTGCGTGCGGTCCTGCTGCACCTGCGCCACCAGTTCGATGAGGTCGTCCTGCCACTGGCGGCACATGGTGTTGACGGGCGAGCCCGCTTCGTCAAACGTGACCAGGGCAACTTTGCCGGAAGCGGTGTCCAGAAGTTCGTAGCGAATGGTTTGCATGGTGGTGTCTCTATCTGATGAATGACTGCGCTTGGAGAAGCGAACCGTTGCCCTAAGCCAGTGGCAACGCGGATCTGGCTTCGCCAGTCCGCTGGAGCCGTCCCCCTCAGGGGGAAGCCGCAAAGCGGCACAGGGGGAGCTAGATCCTTTCTACGATGGTGGCAATCCCCATGCCCCCGCCGACGCACAGCGTGATAAGCCCGTAGCGCAACTGGCGCCGGTGCAGTTCATCGACCAGCGTGCCCAGCAGCATGGCGCCGGTGGCGCCCAGCGGGTGGCCCATGGCAATGGCGCCGCCGTTGACGTTGACCTTCTCGTGCGGCACGTCCAGCTCGCGCATGAAGCGCATGGGCACGGCGGCAAAGGCTTCGTTCACTTCGAACAAGTCGATCTGGTCAACCGTCATGCCGGCGCGTGCCAGCGCCTTTTTCGTTGCCGGCACGGGGCCGGTGAGCATGATGGTCGGGTCGGCGCCCGAGAGGGCGGTGGCGACGATGCGCGCGCGCGGCGTGAGGTTCTGCGACTTGGCTGCTGCTTCGTTGCCGATGAGCACGGCCGCCGCGCCATCGACGATGCCCGATGCGTTGCCCGCGTGGTGCACGTGGTGGATGCGTTCCACCTGCGGGTAGCGTTGCAGCGCCACGGCGTCAAACCCCATGGCGCCGAGTTGCGCAAACGAGGGCTTGAGGCCGGCGAGCGCCTCCATCGTGGTCTGGGGTTTGATGAATTCGTCTTCTTCCAGAATCACCAGGCCCAGGGCATCGCGCACCGGCACCACCGATGGCTTGAAGTAGCCGGCCGCGCGTGCAGCGGTGGCGCGGCGTTGGGATTCGAGCGCGAACGCGTCCACGTCTTCGCGTGTGAAGCCGTCGAGCGTGGCAATCAGGTCGGCGCCAATGCCTTGTGGCACAAACAGCGTGGCCGAGTTGGTCTCGGGGTCCTGAGCCCAGGCGCCGCCGTCGGCGCCAATCGGCACGCGGCTCATGCTCTCGACGCCGCCAGCCACCACCAGGTCTTCCCAGCCGGAACGCACCTTCTGCGCCGCCAGGTTCACGGCCTCCAGGCCCGAGGCGCAGAAGCGGTTGATCTGCACGCCCGCCGTGGTAAACGCCCAACCCGCCTTGATGGCCGCGACCTTGGGCAGCACCGAGCCCTGCTCACCAATGGGCGAGACGATGCCCATGACGATGTCATCCACCGCCGCCGTGTCAAAACCCTGGCGCGCCTGCAGCTCGGTGAGCAGGCCGGTGAGCAAAGTGATGGGCTTGACTTCGTGCAGGCTGCCGTCTTTTTTGCCTTTGCCGCGCGGGGTGCGCAGGGCTTCGAATACATAGGCTTCGGTCATGGGGCGGGGTCTCCGGGTTGCATTCAGAAAATCAGTATAAATTATTTAACTGAGCGCACGCTTTGTTTAATTCAAGAAAGCACGGTGCCAGAGGTATGGGAGGTTTGTGGTGCCTTCAGGGGCAGCAAACAGCCAATTAATTGGAATCTGACCCCAATTACCAATTATTTGGTGAAAATGGCCTCTAGCGCTTATGCAGTAAGCGCTGGCAGCTATTAATAGTGAAGCAACATCACTGGCCCCCCAGTCCCATCCCGCGTGCAATCACTTCTTTCATGATTTCGTTGGTGCCGCCGTAGATGCGCTGGACGCGTGCGTCGGCGTAGGCGCGAGTGATGGGGTATTCCCACATGTAGCCGTAGCCGCCATGCAGTTGCACGCATTCGTCCATCACCTTGCACTGCAGGTCGCTGGTCCAGTACTTGGCCATGCTGGCGGTCTGGGTGTCGAGCTGGTTGGCCAGTATCAGCTCGCAGCATTTGTCGACAAATACGCGCGCTACCTGCACTTCGGTTTGCAGTTCGGCGAGCTTGAAGCGTGTGTTCTGGAAGGCTGCCACGCTCTGGCCGAAGGCCTTGCGCTGGTTCACGTAATCCACCGTCCAGCCGATGGCGGCTTCTGCGGATGCGACGGCGCCGATGGCAATCTGCAAACGCTCCCAGGGGAGCTGCTCCATCAGGCAGATGAAGCCCCGGCCTTCCATGGCGGCGCCGCCCAGCAGGTTTTCCGCCGGCACCCGCACGTCGTTGAAGAAAAGCTCCGAGGTGTCCTGCGCCTTCATGCCCAGTTTCTTCAGGCGCTGGCCCTTCTCGAAGCCCGGTATTCCGGCTTCGATCAGCAGCAGGCTGGTCCCCTTGGCGCCCGCCGCTGGATCGGTCTTGGCAACGACGATGATGAGGTCCGCGTGCCAGCCGTTGGTGATGAAGGTTTTGCTGCCGTTCAGCGCATAGTGCGCCCCGTCCGCGCTCTTGATGGCGGTGCTGCGGATGCCTTGCAGGTCGCTGCCGGCGGCCGGCTCGCTCATGGCAATCGCCCCCACCATGGCGCCACTGGCAAGCTGGGGCAGGTACTTCTGTTTCTGCTCCTCGGTGCCGTAGTGCAGGATGTACGGGGCGACGATTTCGCTGTGCAGGCCAAAGCCGACGCCGCTCGCGCCCGCGCGGGCAATGGCCTCCATCTGCAGCACCGAATAGAGCTTGTCCGCGCCCGCGCCGCCGTATTCCTCGGGCAGCGTCATGCACAGAAAGCCGTTCTCGCCGGCCTTGGTCCAGACCGCGCGGTCCACGTAGCCCTGGTCTTCCCAATCGGCATGGTGCGGCGCGATTTCCTTGGTGATGAAGCGCTCGAAGCTCTCGCCGAAGCTCCGATGGTCTGTGCTGAAAAGACTGCGTTCGATCATGGGGGACTCCTGAAATCGGATTTGAGAATACCCTGAGCGGCGCCATCCGCGCGTGCCGCAGCGTCTCGGCCTTGGCCTCTCTGCTGCGGCCGCCCCGTTCCAGGCAGTTGCATACGTAGCCAAGGCAGCAGCCCTCCAGCTCCCGCAATGCCGCAGCGTGCTTTTTGGGAGTCCCGGTTGCGCCGACTCAATGCCTGGTGAATGCGTCTCGCAGACCATAGGCCATTGCGTTGCCATCGCTGGGATGGCCGTTGCGTTCCAGGAGGCAGCCCTATGAATCATTCGGAATTTTCTCGGCGCCGGGCTGTCATGGTGGAGCGGTATGTGGTGGGCCGCAATGTGCGTGCTGAGCGCGTGCTCGACGCCATGCGCGAGGTGCCGCGCGAGGAGTTCGTGCCCAAGGCATTGCTGGAATTCGGGTTTGACGATGTCGCGCTGCCCATCCCGGATGGTCGGTTGCTGCCGCGTCCGAGCGAGGTGGGCGTGATGCTGGCCGCACTGGACCTCCAGGCGCGGGACAGGGTGCTGGAGATCGGCACTGGCGTGGGGTATGTGACGGCGCTGTTGTCGCGTTTGTGCGCGAGCGTCTACAGCGTCGAGCCCCAGGGGCCGGCCGCCTTGGCGGCCACGGCCACGCTCGCGCGCCTGGACTGCCACAACGTCGAGATACGCCACGACAGCGGGGCCCAGGGATGGCCGGAGGAGGCGCCGTTCGATGCCATCGTGGTGCACGCCAGTGCCCGCCACGTTCCGCGCGTGCTGAGAGAGCAGCTGGTGCCGGGCGGGAGACTTGTCATGGCGTTGGGGGACGATCCCGAGGTCGCGGAGCTGGTGCGTGTGACGCGCTTGCCGGACAACCAGTTTCGTGTCGAGGACATGGCCGACATCGGGCCGGCTCCGGTGCTGGGGGAAGCGCCGCACGTGCACCCGCATGCGGGTGCCATGTGGCGCAGGCCGGCAGGTGGCAAGGAGGCGGCTGTTGCGGACGCCGCGCTGGCGCGCCTTGTGGCCGAAGCGGCCCAAGCGTTCGACTCGGTCGAGTCCGCCGATCTGGAGCCGCTGCTGCAGCGCGTTGGCGAGGCGCGTGTCGTGCTGCTGGGTGAAGCCACCCATGGCACCTCCGAGTTCTATCGCATGCGCGAGCGCATCACGCGCGAGCTGATCGCCCGCAAGGGTTTTTCCTTTGTCGCCATTGAAGGCGACTGGCCCGATGCGGCGCGGATCGATCGGTCCGTGCGCGCGGGTGCGGCGCCCGGCCAGGCCTGGTCCGGGGTTGCCCGATTTCCCGCCTGGATGTGGCGCAACGAGGAAGTGCGGGGCTTTGTCGATTGGCTGCGCGAACACAATGCGCAGGCGAAGCAACCCGCTGCGTTCCACGGGCTGGACCTCTACAGCCTGTACAGCTCCATCGACGCGGTGCTGGCCTATCTGGACCGGGTCGATCCCCCGACGGCGCAGGTGGCGCGGCAGCGCTACGGGTGTCTTACCCCCTGGGAGTCCGATCCCGCCAGCTATGGCCTGGCGGCATTGACCAGGCGCTACAGGAGCTGCGAGCCGGACGTCGTGAAAATGCTCGTCGACCTGCAGCAAAAGAGCCCGCTCTACATCGGCCAGGATGGCGAGCGCCTGCTGGACGCGCTGCAAAACGCGCGGGTCGTCAGTCAGGCGGAGCGCTACTACTGCACCATGTACTACGGTTCGCGCGTGGCCTGGAATCTGCGCGATACCCACATGTTCACGACCTTGCGGCACCTGCTGTCGTTCCATGGCGCGCAGAGCAAGGCCGTGGTGTGGGCACACAACTCGCATGTTGGCGATTCGGCCGCCACCGAAATGTCGCTGCGCGAGGAATTCAATCTCGGGCATCTCTGTCGCCAGGAATTCGGGAAATCGGCCTGCCTGGTGGGCTTCGGAACCTACGCAGGCACCGTGGCCGCCGCCACCGACTGGGATGGCCCTATGGAAGTGAAGGCCGTTCGACCCGCCCTGCCGGGAAGTTACGAGTCCCTGTTTCACGCAAGCGGTATCGCGTGCTTCTTGCTGCCGTTGCGTGAACCCTCCCTGTCCAAAGCCCTGCTCGGTGGCTTGGCAGCGCCTCGGCTGGAACGCGCGATCGGCGTCCTCTATCGTCCCGAGACGGAGCGCCAGAGCCATTATTTCGATGCGGTGCTCCCGAGCCAGTTCGACGAGTACATCTGGTTCGACGAAACCCATGCAGTGACGCCGTTGCCGATGAAAGTGGGCGAGGGCTTGGCCGACACCTATCCTTTTGGGGTGTGACGAAGCAGCAGTGGGCACAGGACCGCCATGCGGGCAGGCGTCTTGAGCAGGGCTTGCAGGGCTCGGCCCGGAGGGCGAACACCGCATCGCCGAACATCGGTCCCGCTTCCTGGCATCGCGGACAGCGGGATCGATTGATTCCGCTCAACGGGGCCCGCCGCGAAGCCCTTCCGGGGTGGCCCCTTGCTCGCCGTGCGAGGATTTCCCGCAGTACGGAAATCCGCAGTGTTTCTCCATCGTTTGCATGATCTGAGGCCGCGTTGAGCATGCTCAACGGGCCAGCCACCGGCGCCGCCGATACTGCAATTGCCGATGCCTCTACGGGTCAAACCGAAATGCAAAGGCCAAGTGAGGATTTCCCTCAGGGGAATGTTCGTGGAGTGTCAATCACCCCATGAAGGGATGAAGGCAACCTCAGACCGGTTGAGCCCGAGAGGGTCTTGCCGGGGACCTTCACCTTGGCCTGCCCTCCGAAAGGACGGCAGGCCATCTTTTTTCACACCTCTCAACAGAAAGGTTGAACATGAAATCCGATATACAGATCAAGAAGGACGTGGAGGACGAACTCGACTGGGACCCTTCGATCAATGCCGCCGAGGTGGGTGTGGCGGTCAAGGACGGAGTGGTCACGTTGTCCGGCCAATTGGATAGCTTCATCGAGAAGTACGAGGTGGAGAAGGTGGTGCAGAGGGTGGCTGGCGTGCGCGCCGTGGCGATCGAGATCGATGTGAAGCTGAACGGCGGCAGCAAGCGCAGCGACACGGAGATCGCCCATGCGGTGGAGACCGCACTCGCCTGGCACAGTTCCGTACCGGCCGAACGCATCAAGGCCAAGGTCGAGAAGGGCTGGGTCACACTCAGCGGGGAGGTCGACTGGGAATACCAGCGGGCCACCGCAGCCAATCTGGTGCGACCCTTGCTCGGGGTCGTGGGCGTCAGCAACGCCATTGTGCTCAAACCCCGAACCACACCGGGCAACATTGAAAAACGCATCCGGGACGCGCTGACCCGCCGGGCCGAGCGCGAGGCCAAGGGCATTGAGGTAAGCATCAACGGTTCGACGGCCGTACTGCGCGGCTCGGTGCACACCTGGGCCGAGCGCGAGGCTGCCCAGGGCGCGGCCTGGTCGGCGCCCGGCGTCACCCGGGTGGACAACGAGTTGCGCGTCAACTCCTGAGGTCCGATCCGCGCGGCCTTGATCAAGCAACTTGGCTGGAGAGCGACATGCATGAAAAGATGCTGGCAAGAGATATCTGCAACCGTATCGTGGTGGTCGCCGAACGCGGTCTGTCGTTGGTGAAGGCGGCGCAACTCATGCGCAAGCGGCATGTCGGCTCTCTGGTCGTTGTTGACGAAACCGGAGCAGGGCCGCTGGTGGTGGGCCTGCTCACAGATCGCGACATCGTGGTGGCGGTAGTGGCCAACGAACTCAACCCGGCCCAGCTCACGGTGGGTGATGTGATGGGCCATGAATTGATCAGCGCACTGGAAGACGACTCGATCAAGGACCTGCTCGCGACCATGCGGCGCAAGGGCATCCGCCGGTTGCCGGTGGTCAAGCCGCAAGGGGTTCTGGTCGGGCTGGTGACGATGGACGACGTGCTCTCCCTGATGTCCGAGCAGATGCGCGAGATGGCCGCGGTGATCGAGACGGAATCCCTGCGCGAGCAGCGTGAGCGCACTTGATGGCATCGCCAGAGAGTGCTTCCGCATTGCGTTCACTCAATGGCGCCAGGACCTTGCCGTTTCAACATCTTTCCTGCATTGGCACATTCCTCGTGATGTCGTGGACCTGTCAGGCAATCCATCTCCACCGTTCAACAGGAGCATTACCATGAACGAGCTTCTCCCTCTGGATCCTTTTGCCATTGACCCCTTCGACGATGCATTGCGCTCCTTCATGCGCCCATGGCGCGTCGAGATGCCGGAAGCAGCGCCGCGCATCAAACTGGACCTCTCCGAGCAGGACGGCAGCTACGCCGTCAAGGCCGAGATTCCCGGCGTGAAGAAAGACGATATCGACGTACGCATCGACGGCAGCATGGTCACCATCAGCGCCGAAATCAAGTCCGAGAAAGAGGAAAAAGGCAACGGTGGCCGCATGCTGCGCCGCGAACGCCAGGAGGGCTACGCCAGCCGCAGCTTCAGCTTGGCTTGTCCGGTGGACGAAAGCAAGGTCGAGGCCAGCTACAAGGATGGCATCCTGACCCTGACCTTGCCGAAGAAGGCGGATAGCTCCAGCAAGCGAATCGCGATCGCGTGATGCCATGAGCACGCTGACCAAACCTTGGCAGCAGGGCGCGCAACAGGCCTGGGCTTCGCTGGCGCACGGCTGGAGAGACCTGCGCAGGCGTGCCGGCGGGGCGCTCACGCGCTTTCGGCGCAGCGACCTGTCCGGCCGCGATGCCCGTGCAAGTTGGGGGCTGGTGGCCGCCGACCTGCGCGTGGAGGATGACCGCATCATCGTGCGCATGGAGCTGCCCGGCATGAACCGGGAAGATCTGCAGATCGACATCGACGGCGACCGACTCAGCGTGTCGGGTGAAAAGCACCTTGAGCAAGAGAGCGGCGATGGCAGCTACCGCCTGGTTCAGTGCGCCTACGGCAGCTTCCGGCGCAACCTGGTCCTGCCGCATGCGGTCGATGCAGAGCGCACCCAGGCACACTACCGCAGCGGCGTGTTGCGCATCGACATGCCGCGCGCAGACCGCGAGCGCGGTCGGCGCATTCCCGTCCATGCGGCATAGGCGCGTTTCAATCGGTGCAAGCGCAGGTACCAATGTGGGTACCGCCACTTTAGAGGGAGTGAACGCGTATGCAAACACCCAGAACCATCCTGCTGCACCTCGACAGTTCCGCCCGCACGCCAGAGCGCATCAAGCTGGCGCGCCAGTTAGCGGACGATTTCGAGGCCGAGGTCATCGGTCAGCCCTGCCTGTTGACGGCCCTGGTGAGCTACCCATTCGCCATCGAGGGTGCGGCAGCAACCATCGCCCTGATGGAGGATCTGGACCAGGAAGCCATCGAGAAAATGCGCAGCACCTTCCGGCAACTCGTGGGCGAGAGTGAGCGGCTGCGCTGGGCCGAGCCGCTGGCCGATGGGCCGTGGGGCTTTGCGCGCCGGGCGCTTTATACCGATCTGATGATCCTGGGCCAGCGCGATGCGGACGACCCCGCGGCCGTGCAATTGCCGGCGGACTTTGTCTCCAGCGTGCTGCTCGAGAGCGGCCGTCCCGCCCTTGTTCTGCCCTACGCCGGCGCGATCGGTCCCGTCGGGCGCAACGTGCTGGTGGCCTGGAAGGAGACCCGGGAGGCCGCCCGGGCGCTGTCGGCCGCCCTGCCCTGGCTGCAGCGCGCACGGCATGTGCACGGGGTGTGTTTCGGTAGAGCCACGGATGCGCCGCTGCGCTCGCTCCAGGGCTATCTGCGCGTGCATGGCGTGGACATCACGGTGCATGCGGGAGGTCCTGAGGGCAACGATGTGGGCAGCCACCTGCTGTCGATGGCTGCGGATGTGGGGGCGGATTTGCTTGTGATGGGCTGCTACGGGCACCGCCGAGCGCGCGAATGGGTGCTGGGGGGCGCCTCGCATACCGTGTTGGCCTCGATGACGCTGCCGGTGTTGCTGTCGCATTGAGCGTGCTTGGGAAACTGGGTGCCCCGGTCGCACAAGGAACTCCATTTTGCCGGTGCCCAGGAACACCCCTGCGCGGTGCAGATGGGAACTGCGGCTCAAGGCGTGTCCCTGGGGCGGCTGGCCAGTCGGCGGCGCCACTCCAGCACGCAGGCGCCCAGGCCGACGGCCATGGTGGCGGTCGCCAGCAGGGGTCCAACGATGGGAATCATCCCGGCCATGAGCAAGGCGATCACGGCCACGGCCATCCAGCCGTAGGACACAGCCGGCCCGGTGACTTGGCCTCGCCGGGTGCGCGCTGCCAGCCAACGCGCCGCAAACAACGCACCAATCAACCAGCCGAGCAGCAACAGCGGCGGGTACAAGGCCATGACCACCAGGCCCAGCGGGATGCCCAGCAGCGTGAAGAGGAGCAGCAGGGCCAGCATCGGCAGGGCGACCAGCAACCCCGCGCCAACGCCCAAGGCGAGCCAGGGTCGGGTCTCGATCTGGTGCGCCGCCTGATCGGCAAAGTGGGAAAAGACGAACAGCACGAGACCGGCCAAGGTCAGCACACCGAGCAGGCCCATGGACAGCGGCACCAGCAACCACCACCCACCCATGGCGGGCCACCGCCCTTCGTGCATGGGGTGCCTGCCGTTCCATCGCTGGCGTTCGCCAAACAGCCAGTCGACACGTTCCACAGGGCCTGAAACCACCGCGGCCGGATCTTGCGTGGGGGCGGATGCGGTATGGCGCAAGCTGCCCCCGACGTGGGCCTCTGGCCCGAGTTCGAGTTCCTCGACGGCGGCCTGCACGTTGCCGCCTACCGGTCCGTTGAGCACCAGCCGCCGGGCGCGCACGTTCAGCGAACCCTCCACCCGGCCGTCCACCCGCACATCGCCACCCGCGAGCTCGGCGCCACCCGCCACTCGCGCGGCCTTGGTCAGCCTGAGGTTGCCGGCTGCGGCCAGCACGTCGCCACCGATGGAGCTTTCGACGACCACATCGCCTCCGGCGGCGCGCAGGTCGTCGCCCACTGGAGCGTGCACATCGACCGTGCCACCCAGGAGCAGGGCGTCGCCAGCCACGGGGAGGCTCACCAGTACATGCCCGCCCATCGCGGCGAAGTCGCCCTCGACCACCGCTTCAGAGCGCACCGATGGACCCATCATCTGCACGTTCTGCTTGACCGCCGCTGGCTGGCAGAACGCGGCGGATGCCGACAGGCCGAGAAAAACCAGTACAGCGGCTTTCATGGTGCTTCAGGCGTGCGCCTGACCATACGTGGAGGCAGTGAAACTGGGGATTGAGCGCGCCCGCTTGAGTTCGAGCAGGAATTGGTGGAATGCCGGGTTGTGCTGGCATTTCGCCACCGCGCGTTCGGCCAGGGCCAGCCGCGCCAATGCAGGGCGGCCACACAAACGCTCCAGGTCGTCCAGTGCCTTGTCGTATCCGGAACCGCCGCAAGTGCAAAACACCGCCACATTGTCCAGTTCGCTGTGGTGGCGCTCCACCCAGGTGCGCATCGGACTGGCCACGCCCCAGAACCATACGGGCATACCCAGGATCACGAGGTCGTAGTCGCTCGGGCGGTGGTGTCCGGGTTCGATCGGCGGGCGCCAACCGAGAAGTGCTTCGACTGCGCTGCGCAGGTAGCCAGACATGCCCCCCCGGCTCTGTCGGTCCTCGATGCGCTCGATGTCGGCGTGGCAGGAGGCCGCAATATGCCTGGCCACGTGGTCGGTGTGGCCCGTTCGGGAGTAGTGGACAACCAGGATGCGGTTCACGGCGGGGTTCCTTTCACAGACATCTTTCGCGGACATGTCGCCACCTCACTTCACCAACAACACGGGCACATGCGAACGGTGCACCACGCCCAGGGCCACCGAGCCGAGGAAGAGGCTGCCCGCCGCTCCCAGGCCGCGCGTGCCCATGGCGATCTGATCGGCACTGGTCTCACGCGCCAGCCCCACGATCTCCTCGGCCACCGATCCACTCGTGCCGTGCTTGCCACCCACTATCAGGCCCAGGCCTCGTGCCCGCTGCGCCGCCTCTTCCAGAATCCGCTCCTGCCGTTCACGCCGGGCCCTCTCGACCTCCTCCTGCGCCAGGGCCGGGAGTTCGCCGTAGTACACCGGGTTGCTCACGTTCACGAGCGCCACCTCCAGGCCACCCGGTCCGCGCGGCAGCCACGCCACGGCCTCGATAGCGTGGTTGGCGTGCTCGGAGCCGTCGACTGCAATCAGGACCTTGAACATGGTGATCCTCCTTGTCCCCAGGATGGGATGTGCCAACTGCCGTCAGGCTGGCGGTAGGTGGCGCTTCACGTCTGCGCCACGCTTGTACAGATGACCGCCGCAGTGCGGTCTCCAGGGCCGGATTGCGAAACCACTTTCCCGCCAGATGCTGTGTGCAGCAGAGGCCTTCAGTCTGTGCGGTGCCGCAGGCGGTGGCCTTGAGCGTACTCAATGGCCGCGCAGGTGCGATGCCCCGCTCTCTGCTGTACCGCCCCGGCCTGGGCCGATAGCCCACCCGCGTCGGCCACGTCGCCCTCGTGCGCCAGCCCGCCTCTCTGCAGGACGCTGGTGGTCCGCCTTCGGCGTCGGCACGAATGGGAATCCGCGCCCCATCGTGCACGGGGTTCTGTGGCGAAGGCGCCCGCCTGTTGCGCTCCCCGCCTGCATCCGTGTTGATCGCACTCAGTGGCGTGTGCCCTCGCTGGTCCTAGATTGGGAGCCCTCGATTCGGAAAGGAACGGCTATGAGTAAGCAGTGGATTCTGGTTGCCAACGGGGCCCTGGCCCGATTCTTCAGCCGTGCCGGCGCGGGCGATCCGCTGGTGGCGCTGGAGACCATCGACTTTCCCCAAGGTCGTCTCAAGGATGGTGAACTTGAACGGGACCGCCAGGGCCATGAGAGCAGCGACAACAGCACAGCTGCCGCGCACTTCGAGCCGCACACCAGCACGCGCCAGAAGGTGATGCACCAGTTCGCCTGTGAACTGGCGGCACGGCTCGAGGAGGGCCTGGCACAGGGGGAATACGAGGCCTTGTGGCTCACGGCATCCAGCCCCTTCCTGGGAGCCCTCAAGGCCGTTCTGAGCCATGCCGTGGCCGCCCGGCTGCAGTGGGTGCACGATGCGGATTTCACCAGCCTGGACGCAAGTGCCCTCGAAAGCCGTCTGCGCGAACTGTGCCGGCCCGCACGCTGAGACTACCGGGGCGCGGTTCGCCGCGAGCGCTTCACAAGCGCGAGGCGGCTCGCGCCCCCGCGCATGGCGGCAAAAAAAGAGCCGCCTACTGGGCGGCTCAGGCGACCGGCGCGCAGGCTCAGGGCTGCACGTAGTCGGACACGACCTTCCACTTGCCATCCTGGATTTGCGACAGGCGCGAGAGGTTGCTGCCCAGGCGCTTCTTGGGGCCGAAGGTGGCCTCGGCGCTGCCGAAAATGTCCGGCGGGATCACCATCGTGTCCATGGCCTTGATGAAGCTGTCGGTGGTCAGGTTCTTGCCCGCCTTCTGCGCTGCGCGGATGAACGAGTCGATGATGTCGTAGCCATAGACCGAGAACACGGTCGGGTCCTCGTTGAACTTGGTCTTGTACTTGTTGGCCCAGAAGCGGATCGGCTGCGAGGCCTCATCCAGGTAGGGGTTCTGCACCGTCATGGTGGCGTAGAGCCCGTCCATGGCTTTGCCGCCCAGCTTGTGGATCAGGTCGGTATAGGCCGCGCTGGAACCGAGGAAGGTCGGGTTGAAGCCCGTCTTGCGCGCTTCGCCAATGGTGCCGATGGTCTCGCGGATGATGGTGCCAAGCACGACGAAGTCGCAACCCGCAGCCTTCATCTTGGCCACCTGCGAGGAAAAATCGGTGGCACCGCGCTTGAATGACGTTTTCTCGGTGTAGTCCGTGCCCATGGCCTTGAGAGCAGCTTCACCACCGCGCTCGACTTCCAGGCCGAACTCGTCGTCCTGGTAAATGGTGCAGACCTTCTTGGCGTTCTTTTCCTTCACCAGCTTGGGCAGGGCCAGGCGGATCTGGTCGTAATAGGTCGCGGCAAACGAGTACTTGAGCCTATTGAAGGGCTCGTACATTTCACGCGCGGCGGTCACCGGGAAGAAGTTGATGACGTTCTTGGTGAACTGCACCGGCATGGCGGCCATGTTCTGCGCCGTGCCGATGTGGCCGACCATCATGAAAATTTTGTCCTGGTTCACGAGCTTTTGTGCAGCCAGCACGGCGCGCTTGGGGTCGTAGCCCGAATCTTCCACCTTCAGTTCGAGCTTGCGGCCATCGACACCGCCCTGCTCGTTGGCCTCGTCCACGCGCAGCATCATGCCCAGGCGCACCTGCTTGCCAAAACCGGCCAGCGGGCCGGACAAATCCTGAATCGTGCCCAGCGTGATGGTGTCCTTGGTGACACCCTGCTGCGCCTGCGCCAAGGCGGCGCCCGTGGTGCCCAGCGCGAACGCCAGGGCTGCGAGGTGGTGAAGTTTCATGGCTTTGTCTCCTTGAGTGATCAGTTATAGGGCGGGGCAGCGCTCAGGACACGGGCAATTTCCCTAGGCTACCGATACATCGCCTCAATGTGGGGTGCGTACTTCTGTTCCACCAGCTTGCGCTTGAGCTTCATGGTGGGCGTGAGCTCTTCGTCCTCGGCGGTTAGTTGGGTGTCGAGCAAGAAGAACTTCTTGAGCTGCTCGACCCGCGCGAACTTGGCGTTCACGCGGTCGAGCTCGCCTTGAATCAGCGCCTGCACCTCGGCCGTGCGCGTCAGGCTGGCGTAGTTGGAGAAGGGCACGTCATGGTCCTGCGCGTACTTCTCGACGTTTTCCTGGTCGATCATGACGATGACCGTGAGGTAGGGCCGCTTGTCGCCGATTACCACTGCGTCGGTGATGTAGGGGCTGAACTTGAGCTCGTTCTCCAACTCGCTTGGCGTCACGTTCTTGCCGCCGGCGGTGATGATGATGTCCTTCATGCGGTCGGTAATGCGCAGGTAGCCATCGGCATCCATGCTGCCCACGTCGCCGGTGTGCAGCCAGCCTTCGGCGTCGATGGTTTCGGCGGTTTTTTCTGGTTGGTTCAGGTAGCCCTTGAACACGTTGGGGCCGCGCACCAGGATTTCGCCCGTGCCCTCGGCAATACGCACTTCGTTGAACTGCGCCGCCGGGCCGATGGAGCCGGGCTTCATGCGGCTTGCCGGTACACCGGTGGCAGCACCGCAGGTTTCCGTCATGCCCCAGACTTCCAGCATGGGCACGCCCAGCGCCAGGTACCACTTCACCAGCTCTGGCGAAATCGGCGCCGCGCCCGTGACGAGAAAGCGCGCCTTGTGGATGCCGATGAGCTTGCGCACGTTGTCCAGCACCAGCCAGCGCGCCAGATAGAAGCGCAATTTCAGACTGGTGCCGACGGCTTCACCCGCCAAAACCCGATCGGCAATGCGCGTGCCCACGCCAATCGCCCAGGCGTAGGCGAGTTGCTGCAGCCGGGTCGATTCTTTCAGCGAAATCATCACGCCCGAATAGAACTTCTCCCACACACGCGGCACGGCGGTGAACACCGTGGGAGAAATTTCGCGCACGTTCTCGGGCACGGTGTCGGGGTTCTCGACGAAGTTGAGTTTCGATCCGGTGTAGAGCGAAAAGTATTCACCGCCCATGCGCTCGGCGATGTGGCACAGCGGCAGGAAGCACATGGCTTCGTCGGCTTCGCTGCGCGCAATCAAGGTGTTGTAGCCGCGCAAGGTGTAGGTGATGGCGCCGTGCGTGTGCATGGCGCCCTTGGGCTTGCCGGTGGTGCCCGAGGTGTAGACGAGGATGGCGAGGTCCTGCGGTTGGCAGGCCTGGGAGCGGCGTTCGAGCTCGCCTGCGTGCTGCGCCAGGTACTCGCGCCCCAGGGCGCGCAGCGCGGGCAGGCCCATCACGCCTTCGTCGTCCAGGGCGCGCAGGCCTTCCATGTCGAAGACCACGATCTTGCGTAGCAAGGGTAGCCGGGCGCGCACTTCCAGCGCCTTGTCGAGCTGCTCGTCGTCCTCGACAAACAGCACGCGGGTGGACGAGTCTTCGCACAGGTACTGCACCTGCACGGCGGCATCGGTCGGGTAGATGCCGTTGGAGACGCCGCCGCAGCACAGCACGGCCAGGTCTGCCAGCACCCATTCGATGGTGGTGTTCGACAGGATGGAGGTGCACTCGCCCGGCGCCAGGCCAAGCGCCATCAGCCCGCCAGCGATCTCGCGCACTGCGTCGGCGGTCTGGTTCCAGGCCCAGCTTTTCCAGATGCCGAGCTCCTTCTGGCGCAGCCACACCTTTGGCCCGCGCGCCGCCACCGCGTTCCAGAACATCGCGGGGATGGTGTCGCCCGCCAGCACGTCGGCGCCAGCAGGCTGGATGTGAGAGAGGTCCCAGAGATTCGACATATCAGTGATCCATGGCGTCGTGTGCCGTCGACCGCTTTTGAAACTGGCACGCTCTAGGCCAGCGCCCCCGCGCAAGGGCCGCACCGCCGCGCTGGGGGCGTCGCTCTCCCACCTCGCGCAGCGAGTCAAGAGAGGGGCTGAGGGCCGCGGCTCCAAGCCTGCCTGCGCAGGCTTGGACGCGCCCGAAGAGCGGCCGTCTCCGGCGGACGCACGGAGGCGCGAAGCGCCTCAGGGGGGGCTTCATTTCACCTCCATGTCTTCTTTTTCTTCCAGCGCCGCTCGCCGCGCACGCCTTGGTCCTTCATGCCGAGGTAGAACTCTTTGATATCGTCTTTCTCGCGCAGCACGTCGCAACCGCCTTCCATGACGATGCGGCCGTTCTCCAGCACGTAGCCGAAGTCGGCGGCGTTGAGGGCCATGTTGGCGTTCTGTTCGACCAGCAAAATGGTGGTGCCGCGTTCGCGGTTGATGCGCACCACGATCTCGAAGATTTCCTTCGTTAAACGCGGCGAGAGCCCCAGACTGGGTTCGTCGAGCAGGATCAGCTTGGGCGCGGCCATCAGCGCACGCGAGATCGCCAGCATCTGCTGCTGGCCGCCAGAGAGCAGGCCTGCCTCCTGCGCAGCGCGCTCGCGCAGGATGGGGAAGTAGCCATAGACCACCTCCAGGTCGCGCGCCACGGCGTCGCCGTCGCTGCGGGTGTAGGCACCCATCATCAGGTTGTCGCGCACGGAGAGCAGGGCAAACACTTCCCGCCCTTCGGGTACGTGCACCATGCCGCGCCGCACGATGGCGGCCGGGTCGTGTGCGGTGATGTCCGCGCCCTCGAATTCCACGCTGCCCCGGCGCGGGTCCAGGATGCCGGAGATGGTTTTGAGAATGGTGGTCTTGCCCGCGCCGTTGCTGCCCAGCACAGCGGCAATCTCGCCTGGCTGCACCTTCAGGCTCACGCCCCGAATCGCTTTGATCGGGCCGTAGGCGCTCTCGACGTTTTGCAGGCGCAACAGGGGTTGTGCCACCTTGCCGTGGGCGGGAGCCATGGTGGTTTCGGCGGCGCCGCTCATCATGTGGCGCTCCTGGCGGGAGCGCTGCCGGCTGGGCGGCGCAGGCTGGCGACTTCGTCGATGCTGCCCAGGTAGGCCTCGATCACGCCGGGGTGGGCCTGCACTTCCTGCGGCGTGCCCAGCGCGACGACCTCGCCCTGGTTCATGGCCAGCACGCGGTCGGATACCTTGGACACGAGCGACATGTCGTGTTCGACCATCAGCACGGAAATACCCAGGTCCTGCTGGATGTCCTGGATCCAGAATGCCATGTCTTCGGTCTCCTCGACGTTCAGGCCCGACGAGGGCTCATCCAGCAGCAAAAGCCGCGGCTCGGTGCACAGCGCGCGGGCCAGCTCCACCACCTTGCGCACGCCGTAGGGCAGGCCGGCCACCAGCGTGTCGCGGTAGTGTTGCAGGTCCAGGAACTCGATGATTTCCTCGGCCTTCGTGCGCGCACGCACTTCGGCGGCGCGCACGCGGCTGGTGAACAGCATGTCGGCCCAGAGCCCGGTTTCGCGCCGGATGTGCCGGCCGATCAACAGGTTGTGCAGCACGCTGGCGTGTTCGAACAACTCGATGTTCTGGAAGGTGCGTGCAATGCCCAGGCCTGCCACCTGGTGCGGCGCCTGCTGCGTCAGATCGACGTGCCTGTCTGGCCCTGACCATGCAATGGTGCCGGTGGTGGGGGTGTAGATGCGGCTGATCAGATTGAACACCGTCGTCTTGCCAGCGCCGTTGGGTCCGATGAGCGTGAACACCTCGCCCCGGCGCACGTCAAAACTGACGTCGTTGACGGCAAGCACACCGCCAAAGCGCACGCTGAGGTTGCGGGCCGCGAGCAGGACATCAGAGTTGGCGGGCCTGCTCATCTCAACCTATCCGATTTCTGGAATGTTTTCTGTCGCTTGAACATACCCTGGCGGTAGAACGGAAACATCTGCAGCCAGGTGCGCACCTTGAGCCAGCGGCCGTACAGCCCCATGGGCTCGAACAGCACGAAGGCAATCAGCACCACGCCATAAACCAGGCCTTGCAGGCCGGGCGACTGGCCGACCGAATCGGGCAGCCAGTCTTTGCCGAGCGAGATGAGCTGTGGCATGGAAATCAGGAACAGCGCTCCCAGGAAGGCGCCGTGCACCGAGCCCAGCCCGCCGATGACGATCATCAGCAGCAGGTCAATTGATTGCAGGATGCTGAACTGGTCCGGCGAGATGAACTGCAGCTTGTGCGCGTACAGCGCGCCGCCAATGCCGGCGAATGCTGCCGAGAGCGCGAACGACAGCGTCTTGTAGTACGCGAGGTGAATGCCCATGCTCTGCGCGGAAATCTCCGAATCCCGGATGGCGACAAAGGCCCTCCCGGTGGGCGAGCGCAGCAGGTTCAGGATCACCAGCGTGCACGCCGCCGTGATCGCCAGGCACAGCAAGTAGAACGACGTCGCGGTGTCCAGCGCGTAGCCCAGCACCTCGGGCGTGCCCACCGGCATACCAGAATTGCCGCCCGTCACACTCTCCCAGCGCGCAAACCCTTCTTCGACAATGAAGCCAAAGGCCAATGTGGCCATACCCAGGTAAATGCCTTTGACACGCATCGCCGGCAGGCCGACAACGATGCCAACGGCCGCCGAAATGCCCGCAGCGCAGCCCAGCGACAGGAAAAATGGCCAGCCCATGCCGGTCAATACCGCCTGCGTGTACGCCCCCACCCCGAGAAACGCCGCGTGCCCGAGTGAGAACAGGCCGGTGTAGCCGGCGAGCAGCATCAGCCCCAAGCCGACGATGGCATAGATCAGCACAAAGGTGAGCTGTGCCAGCCAGTATTCGGGCGTGAACAGCGGTGCCGCAACCAGCAACAGACACAGCAGGCCGTACCAGAACACCTGCCCGCCATGCTTGGCCAGCCGCAGGTCCTGCGCGTACGAGGTCTTGAAGAGAAAGCGCATATCAGCAGCGCCCCTTTTCTGCGCCGCACCGATGCCGTATGAAGCGCGCGCCACCAAATACCGGGGCTACCGCGGAACCGGCTTTGCCGGGCCGCTGGTACCGCCCCCTTGAGGGGGAGGCGCCGCAGGTGCTTCGGGGGAGTGCCATGGTCATACCTTCTTGCGCAGGCGTTCGCCAAACAGGCCGTTGGGCCGGACCATCAACATGAGCAGCACGACGATGTAAGGCGCGGTGTCCTTGAAGCCTTCAGGCAGATAAAAGCCCGAAAACGATTCCACCAGGCCAATCACCAGGCCGCCGACAATGGCGCCCGGCAAGCTGCCAAAACCACCCACCACGGCAGCCGGAAACGCCTTGAGCCCGATGAAGCCCATGTTGGCGTGCACGAAGGTGATCGGCGCCAGCAGCAGCCCCGCCACCGCCGCTACGGCAGATGCCAGCCCCCAGGCCAGGCCATTGAGCCGCTGCACCGGAATGCCCATGTAATACGCCGCCAGCTGGTTCTGTGATGAAGCCTGCATGGCCACGCCCAGCTTGCTGTAGCGAAACAGCGCAAACAGCAGCAGACACAGCACGGCGGTGGCGCCGATCACCACCAGTTGCTCGGCGCTCAGCACCAGCTCCCTCATGCGCAGCAGCATGTCCTTGTAAGGCACGGGCAGGCTGTTGGTGTTGGTGCCAATGTCGGGAATCATGGTGACCAGGCCGCGCAGCACGTAGCCGACGCCAATCGTGAGCATGACGATCGAGAACACCGGCTGGCCAAGGATGGGGCGGATGACCAGGCGTTCAAGCACCACGCCGAACAGCCCCATCGCCACGATCGTGGCCGGCACTGCCACCCAGTAGGGGAAGCCCAGGACCGTCATCAGCGCCAGGCCGCAGAAGGCGCCGAGCATCATCAGCTCGCCCTGGGCAAAGCTCACTGCCTCGGTCGCCTTGTAGATCAAGACGAAGCCCAATGCGATCAATCCGTAAATGCAGCCCTGTGAAATGCCGCTGACCGTCAATTGCAGGAACTGCACGAAGTCTCCGGTAAATTGTGCGAAGCAGACGCTTTGACTAAATAATGTGCCTGCCTGCCGCGTGTGCCACAAGCGGGGGCTAACCCGAACTGCAGGCAAGCGCAATGTCACGCATCAAACGATGACCGTCTATACCGAAAAATTTGAGCGCGTCACGCTGGTGACACTCGACCGGCCCCAGGTGCGCAACGCGGTCGACGCCGCCACGGCGCTCGCCTTGCATGCGGCGTTTGTCGCCTTCGAGCACGACGACACGGCTGATGTGGCGGTGTTTCACGGCGCGAACGGGCATTTTTGTGCCGGCTGGGATTTGCAGGCCGGCGCGGCGCTGCTCGAAGGCGGTGTGACCCCCGATGCGCTGGCCGGGCAGCTCGACTTCTTTGCGTCGGATACCGAGCCCTTGGCCCCCATGGGGCCGAGCCGTCTCGCGCTCACCAAGCCTGTGGTGGCTGCCATCAGTGGTGCCGCGGTGGCAGGCGGCATGGAGCTTGCCTTGTGGTGCGACCTGCGCGTGGTGGAAGAGGACGCGTACTTCGGCATCTTCTGTCGGCGCTTTGGCGTGCCACTGATTGACGGTGGCACGGTGCGCCTGCCGCGCCTGATTGGCCTGGCACGGGCGCTGGATCTGATTTTGACGGGCCGCAAGGTCGATGCCGAAGAAGCTCTGCGCATCGGGCTGTGCAACCGCGTCGTTCCCAAAGGTGCGGCGCGCGATGAGGCCTTGGCGCTGGCGCGGCAACTGGCTGCGTTTCCCCAGGCCACGCTGCGCGCCGACCGCGCCAGCGCCTTGGCGCAAGAGGGCTTGGGTGAGCGTGAGGCCCTGTTCCAGGAGTGGCGGGGTGGCCGTGCCTGCCTGGCCGACGCCCTGCGCGGCGCGGCACACTTTGCGCAAGGCGCCGGCAGGCATGGGAAATTTGAATGAAATAGGGCTCTAGCGCTTATCCTGTAAGCGCTAGCAGCTATGAAATTGATATTTTTATGGTGCCGGCCATCCGTGCCGGTGCCGCTTACTTGGAGTCCGATGAGCCCCGCTACCCAACCCACTGTGCCCGCCTTCGAGCCGGAATTCGTCACCGCCCTCAAGGCGATATTTGAAGAAAAAATCGTCTTCAACCAGGTGCTGGGCCTGAAGGTGACCGAGCTGCGCGCCGATGGCGCCAGCGGCCGCATTGCCATGCGCCCCGAACTCATTGGTCACTTTGCCTACAACCGCATCCACGGCGGCGCCATCAGCGCCGGGCTGGACGCCATGGGCGGCCTGGCGGTCATGGCGGCGCTGGGCGCCAAGCACATGGACGAGCCGCCCGAACAGCGCCTGCACCGTTTTTCGCGCCTGGGCACCATCGACCTGCGCATCGACTACCTGCGCCCCGGCATCGGCAGCCATTTCGACCTGCGCGCCACGGTGCTGCGCCTGGGCTCGCGTGTGGCCAGCACGCGCATGGAATTTTTGGGCCCCGATGGCAGCCTCATGGCCACCGGGGCGGGGGCGTACATCGTTTCGTGACACGTCCTTACGTGGTGTGTGCTGTGGCAACTGCTGCAAGCGCATGCAAGCGTTGAACCGTTTGCTTACGCAACTTGCGAATCCATGCGGTGCCTGGTGTGGGCGGCCTTCTACGATCCTTGCTTACCAACAAGGAGGTCCGATGGCCGTGCAAACCCCGTTCTTTGGCAAACGTGAACCCGAATCCTTCCAGCGCCATACCAGCGCTCCGGTAGCGCCAGCTCCACAAACCGCGCACAGTGCGGCGCCCGTGACCACCACGGCTGCGGCCCCTGGCGGCGCTGGCAGCAAGCTCACCGTCGGGCCGAACATCAAGCTCAAGGGCGTGGAGATCACCGATTGCGATACGCTTGTCGTTGAAGGCACGGTTGAGGCCACCATGGATTCGCGCGTTATCCAGATTTCAGAAGAAGGCGCGTTTCGTGGCTCTGCCGAGATCGATATTGCCGAGATTCGCGGCAACTTCGATGGTTCGCTGACGGTGCGCCAGAAGCTGGTCATCTTCAGCACCGGCAAGGTCAGCGGCAAGATCCGCTATGGCAAGCTGGTGATTGAAGAGGGCGGCCAGCTTTCGGGCGAAATCGAGGTCGGCACGGGCGAGCGCGCCTCTCCGCCGCGGTTGCGCCAAAACGAGGCCAGGCCAGCACTGGCCTGAGCCGGTGCAGGGTGAGGCGGCCGTGCCCGCCGCCATGCCGCGCTGGGGCGGCAGCAGAATAGTTCACGGTATTTTCACAAAGCATCTGCTTGCTTAAAAATGCCGCTCTTGCTATCTTCCCGGCATGACCAAGCCGCAAGCCAGTTCTCCCCGCACGGCTGCCACGCCGCCCGCGCCCAGCCCGCGCCGCCGGGGCCGCCCGCCCAAGTCGCAAGCCGACCCCGACGAAGGCAACCGCCGCCGCCCCTTGATCGAGGCTGCGGCGCGCTTGTTTCGCGCCAAGGGTTTCGAGGGCACCAGCACCCGCGACATTGCGGCCGCCGCCGGCATGCGCAGCGGCTCGCCGTTCTACCATTTCGATAGCAAAAATGCCTTGCTCTACGTGGTGGTGCAGGAAGGCATGGCATTCGCTGCCCAAAGCCAGAAGGACGCGCTCGCCCGGTTGCCGGAAGGCGCCAGCCCGCACGCGCAACTGCGCAGCCTGGTGCGCCAGCATTTCGAGGTGCTGCACGGGCCGCATGCTGATTTCATCCCCGTAATGCTCTACGAATGGCGCTCGCTTACCAGCACCCAGCGCCAGGACATTGCCGCCACCAAGGACGCCTACGAGGCCTGCTGGACGCCGGTGCTCGAAGCACTGCACCGCCAGGGCGCACTCAGGGCCGACCCAGCCACGGCGCGCTTGTTCATCCTCGGCGCGCTCAACTGGTCGGTGCAGTGGTTCAATGCGCGCGGCGCGCATTCGCTTGATGCGCTTACCGACCAGGCGCTGGCGCTGTTTTTGGGGGATGTTCCATGAGCGCCTCCAGCACTGCCTCATCCACCGAATTGCTGGCCGACCGCGCCGCTTTGCACGACACGGTCGAGCGCTTTGCCCGCACCGAAATCGCCCCCCACGTCACCGCGTGGGACGCTGCCGGTGAATTCCCGCGCAGCCTGTACCGCCGCGCCGGCGAGCTCGGCCTGCTCGGTTTGGGTTACCCCGAGCAGTACGGCGGAACACCCGCGCCGCAAGCGCTGCGCCTGGCCTTGTGGTCGCCGCTGTGCCGCTACGGTGCCAGTGGCGGCGTGCTTGCCAGCCTCCTCTCGCACAACATCGGCCTGCCGCCAGTGCTGGCGCTGGCGAGCGAGGCGGTACGCCGAGAAGTCGTTCCGCCCGTGTTGGCCGGCGAACAGATTGCCGCGCTCGCCGTCACCGAACCGGGTGGCGGCTCGGACGTGGCACAGCTCGCCACCACCGCACGCCGCGATGGCGGCGACTACGTGGTCAATGGCGAAAAGGTCTTCATCACCTCGGGCATGCGTGCCGACTGGATCACACTCGCCGTGCGCACGGGCGAGGCTGGCGCTAAAGGTTCGGGCGGCATTTCGCTGCTGCTGGTGCCGGGCGACAGCCCTGGTCTCGCGCGCACGCGCCTGGAAAAAATGGGCTGGTGGTGCTCGGACACGGCGCATCTGCGCTTTGACCATATGCGCGTGCCTGCCCGCTACCTGCTCGGCGAAGAGGGTGCCGGCTTTCGCGCCATCATGGCCAACTTCAACGCGGAACGCTTCGGCATTGCCGCTGCGTCGCTGGGCTTTGCCCAGGCCTGCTACGACGAGGCGCTCGCCTGGGCGCGCCAGCGCAAGACTTTTGGCAGCACGCTCGTTGGCCACCAGGCGGTGCGCCACAAGCTGGTGGACATGCAGATGCGCATCCAGTCCACGTCTGCCTGGGTCGAAGCCCTGGCCGCACGGGCGGATGCCGGCGACGTGGGGGCAGACTGGGTGGCCCAGGTCTGTGTGCTCAAGAACCACGCCACCCAGACCCTGCAGTTCTGCGCCGACCAGGCGGTGCAGATCCTCGGCGGCATGGGCTATATGCGCGGCACGGTCAGCGAGCGCATCTACCGCGAGGTGAAGGTGATGATGATTGGCGGCGGGGCGGAAGACATCATGAAGGACCTGGCAGCGCGGCAGTGGGGGTTGTGAGACTTTGAACAGACTCTGAGGGGCGCCCTCACAAGGCCAGCGGTAGTTCTGTGGTGGACAGCACATTGCGCAGCACCATGAACGAGCGCACCTGCCGCACGCCCGGCAGGTAAAGCAACTGCTCGGCGTGCAGGCGGTTGAAGCTGTCGCTGTCGCGCGTGCGCACCAGCATGAAGTAGTCGAACTCGCCGGTCACCACGTGGCACTCCATGCAGCCGGACACCTTGGCGGCCGCCTTTTCAAATTCGGCGAACGACTCGGGCGTGGAGCGGTCCAGCACCACGCCGATCATCACCAGCATGCCGGCGCCCACGGCCTTGGGGTCGAGCAGCGCCACCACCTTGTCAATCAGCCCCAGGCGCTTGAGCCGCTCCACCCGGCGCAGGCAGGCGGGTGCGCTCAGATGAACCTTCTCGGCCAGCGCCACATTGGACAGCGAGGCGTCGCGCTGCAACTGGCGCAGGATGGCTTTGTCGGTGCGGTCCAGCTCGGCCGACACATCGGCCTGCGGCACATTCCTGGAACGAATTTTTGTTGCGCACATGATGGATTTCAAGAAATATTTGACGCTAATATTTTTATATAGAAACCAAGAACTCTGAAAATTCCATGAAATTCGCAACCATTTAATGCGCGTGTCTTTTTACGATGAAGGCACTGCAAGCGAGCCCTTGCACCCACCCCTTCCATCGACCGGACAACCGCCATGAACCTGCAGAAATTTCCCCGTCACCCGCTCACCTTCGGCCCCTCGCCCATCACACCGCTCCCACGGCTGTCGGCCCACCTGGGCGGCAAGGTCCATCTGTACGCCAAGCGCGAGGACTGCAACTCGGGCCTCGCCTTCGGCGGCAACAAAACCCGCAAGCTCGAATACCTGATCCCTGAAGCGATTGCGGGCGGCTACGACACCCTGGTGTCGATTGGCGGCATCCAGTCCAACCAGACGCGCCAGGTGGCCGCCGTGGCGGCCCACCTGGGCATGAAGTGCGTGCTGGTGCAGGAGAACTGGGTGAACTACTCCGACGCGGTGTACGACCGCGTGGGCAACATCGAGATGAGCCGCATCATGGGCGCCGATGTGCGCCTGGACGCGGCGGGCTTTGACATCGGCATCCGCCCCAGTTGGGAGCAGGCCATGGACGACGTGCGCAAGGCGGGCGGCAAGCCCTTCCCCATCCCCGCAGGCTGCTCCGAGCACCCGTACGGCGGCCTGGGCTTTGTGGGCTTTGCCGAGGAAGTGCGCCAGCAGGAGAGAGCGCTGGGTTTCCAGTTCGACTACATCGTCGTGTGCTCGGTCACGGGCAGCACGCAGGCCGGCATGGTGGTGGGCTTTGCGGCCGATGGCCGCGCGCGCAAGGTGATCGGCATTGACGCATCGGCCAAGCCCGCGCAGACCCATGCGCAAATTCTGCGCATCGCCCAGAACACGGCCCAACTGGTGGAGCTGGGCCAGGAGATCACGGCCGAGGACGTAGTGCTGGACACGCGCTACGGCGGCCCCGAGTACGGCCTGCCCAACGAGGGCACGCTCGAAGCCATTCGCCTGTGTGCGCGCCAGGAAGGCATGCTCACCGACCCGGTGTACGAAGGCAAGTCCATGCACGGCATGATCGACAAGGTGCGCAACGGCGAATTCCCCGAAGGCTCCCGGGTTCTGTACGCGCACCTGGGAGGGGTGCCGGCGCTCAACGCCTACAGCTTTCTTTTTCGAAACGGCTAAGCAGCGCGAAACCGAGGCCCTGGCGCAGCGCTGGGCGCGGCTGGCCGGATGGGCCGTGATCTGAGCGCTGTCCGATTGCAGTCTCGAAAAGCCGCAATGTCACCCAACGCATCTGGCAACATGAGCGTGAACAGGCCCTATTGCGCCCCTGGCAAGACTACCGCCCGAGGCCGCCCATCCGCATCGATTGCCACGTAGGTCAGGCGCGCCTCGGTCACTTTCAGATACTGCCCCTGGCCGGCAAAGCGTTCCGAATACACCTCGACCTCCACCGTGACCGAGGTGCGTCCGATGCGCGTGACGTGGGCGAAGAAGGAGCAGATGTCGCCCACCCGCACTGGCTGCTTGAAGATGAACTCGTTCACTGCCACGGTGGCCATGCGGCCGCGGATGTAGCGGGCGGGAAGCACCGAGCCCGCCAGATCGACCTGGGCCATGACCCAGCCGCCAAAAATATCGCCGTTGGCGTTGCTGTCTGCCGGCATGGGAATGACCTTGAGCACCAGTTCGTGTTCACAGGGCGGTGCGGGGGCGGGCAGGATGGGTAGCGCGGGCGGTGCAGGCAGTTCGCTCATGGGCAACAATCAGGGTTGAATCAACGCTTCGAATTGTCCCCCAATGCGCCACCACGGCGATTCCCCTCCCCCAGCCCCCCTCGGTAGCCAGCCGCGCACCCGCTCTGACTGGGCGACGCTTGGGCGCCTGGTGCCCTACCTGTGGCGCTACAAATGGCGCGTGCTGGCTGCGCTGGTCTTCATGCTGGGCGCCAAGCTTGCCAATGTGGGCGTGCCGCTGGTGCTCAAGCGCCTGGTTGATGCGATGCAGCTCCCGCCCGGCGATCCGGCCACGCTGCTCGTGGTGCCCGTAGCGCTGCTGCTGGGCTATGGCGCGCTGCGGCTGATGACCTCGATGTTTACCGAACTGCGCGAGCTGGTGTTTGCCAAGGCCACGCAGGGTGCGGCGCGCTCGATTGCGCTAGAGACGTTTCGCCATCTGCACGGCCTCTCGCTGCGCTTTCACCTGGAGCGCCAGACCGGAGGCATGACGCGCGACATCGAGCGCGGGGTGCACGGCATCGAGTCGCTGGTGTCGTTTGCGCTGTTCAACATCGTCTCCACCCTGGTCGAGGTGGCGCTGGTGCTCTCGGTGCTGGGCAACCGCTTCGATATGTGGTTTGTCTGGATCACCCTTGCCGCGCTGGTGCTCTACATCAGTTACACCGTCGTGGTGACGGAGTGGCGCACCAAGTTCCGGCGCGAAGCCAACCTGCTCGACTCGGCCGCGCACACCAAGGCGGTCGATTCGCTGCTCAACTACGAAACGGTGAAGTACTTCAACAACGAAGACTTCGAAGCGCGCCGCTACGACGAGAGCCTGGAGGGACTGCGCCGCGCGCGGCTCAAAAGCCAGAGCACGCTCTCGATGCTCAACGCCGGGCAGCAGGCCATCATCGCCACCACGCTGGTCGCCATGCTCTGGCGCGCGACGCAGGGCGTCGCCGCCGGGAACATGACACTGGGCGACCTGGTCATGGTCAACGCCTTCATGATCCAGCTCTACATCCCGCTGAACTTCTTTGGTGTGATTTACCGAGAAATCAAGCAGAACCTGACCGACCTGGACAAAATGTTCACGCTCATGGACCGCGAGCGCGAGGTGGCCGATGCGCCAGGTGCCGAGCCGCTCCTTTTATCTTCTGCAAGCAGCCCGGCGGTGCGCTTTGAAGCCGTGCACTTTGCGTACGAGAGCGACCGCCCCATCCTGCGCGGCGTGAGCTTCGAGATTCCCGCAGGCAAGACGGTGGCGGTGGTCGGGCCGTCTGGCGCCGGCAAATCGACACTGGCGCGGCTGTTGTTTCGCTTCTACGACATCCAGCAGGGACGCATCACCATCGCGGGGCAGGAGATGCGCAGCGTCACGCAGTCCAGCGTGCGCGAAGCGCTCGGCATCGTCCCGCAAGACACGGTGCTGTTCAACGACACCGTGGCCTACAACATCGCCTATGGCCGGCCCGGCGCCACGCAGCAAGAGGTCGAGCAGGCGGCGCGCGCCGCGCACATCCACGACTTCATCGCCAGCACGCCCAAGGGCTACGACACCATGGTGGGCGAGCGCGGCCTCAAGCTCTCGGGTGGCGAGAAGCAGCGCGTGGCGATTGCCCGTACCCTGCTCAAGAACCCGCCTATTCTGGTGTTTGACGAAGCGACGTCGGCCCTGGATTCGGCCAACGAGCGTGCCATTCAGGCCGAGCTGCGCGGCGTGGCGCGCGGCAAGACCACGCTGGTGATCGCGCACCGCCTCTCCACCGTGGTCGATGCGCACGAAATCCTGGTCATGGACGCCGGCCAGATCGTTGAGCGCGGCAGCCACAGTGCGCTGTTGGCGGCGGGCGGACGTTATGCGCACATGTGGGCGCTGCAGCAGAGCGGCGATGGCGCAAACGTCTGAATGCTCGATTGCGCACGATGCGCAGGGGCAAGTTGGGGTGAGAGGGGAAATTTAAGAGAAATTGGCCTCTAGCGCTTATGCAGTAAGCGCTATCAGCTATCTTTTTGATATCAGAACGCGGTCAACTGCCGCCAAGGACCTTGTACAGCGTGATGCGGTTGGCCTGCTCTGCCAGCTGCAGCGTGATCTGGGTTTGCTGCGCGGCGTACAAGCTGCGCTGCGCGTCCAGCACCGAGAGGTAGTTGTCCACGCCGGCCTTGAAACGCGCCTCGGACAGATCAAACGCCTTTTGTGTGGCTGCGAGGAGCGACGCCTGGGCCTCAAGCCGCTCGGCCCAGCGTGCGCGGTCGGCGAGCGCATCGGCGGTTTCACGAAACGCGGTCTGGACCGTTTTTTCGTACTGCGTGAGCGCCAGTTGCTCATTGGCCTCGGCCACCTGCACATTGGCGCGGTTGCGGCCGCCGTCGAAGATCGGCAGGCGCACCAGTGGTACGAAGCTCCAGGTGCCATTGCCTGCGCTGAACAGGCTGGACAGTTCCGTGCTGGCTGATCCGGCCGAGGCCGTCAGGCTGATGCTCGGGAACAGCGCCGCGCGCGCCACGCCGATGTTGGCGCTGGCGGCGCGCAGGCCGTATTCGGCAGCCTGGATGTCAGGGCGCGCCAGCAGCCGGCTCGACGGCAAGGGCGCCGCTACATCGGCCAGTGCGGCCGCGCTGGGCGTATCGCTGGTGAGCGGTGCGGGCAGCAGCACTTCGGGCACCGGCCCGCCCACCAGCAGTTGCAGCGCGTTGCGGTCGCGTTCGACCTGGCTGGAGAAGGCGGCCACATCGCCACGCGCGGTGTCCACCGTGGTCTGGTTTTGCGCCAGAACGAGGCCCGAGGTGGCCCCCAACTCGTAAATGCGCTGCGTGATCGCGTAGGCCTTGCGCCGTGATTGCAGCGTGTCCTGCGCCAATTGCAGGCGCGCCTGGTCGGCTGAAAACGTCAGCCAGGCATTGGCCACGTCGGCCACCAGGGTGATCTGTACGTTGCGCTGGTTCTCGGTGGTCTGCAGGAACTGCTGCAGCGCCGCCTCGTTCAGGTTGCGCACGCGCCCCCAGAAGTCGAGTTCGTAGCTGGCAAAGCCGATCTGCGCGCTCAATTGGCTGGTCGTTTGAGCATGCCCGGCTGTTGTGAGGTCCTGCGCCGTGCGGCTGCGGGTACCCTGCACGGTGGCGGCCAGTGTCGGCACCTGGTCGGCCTGCTGCACGCCGTATTGCGCGCGGGCCTTTTCGATGTTGGTGAGTGCCAGGTGCAGGTCGCGGTTGTTGGCCAGCGCGAGTGCCAGCACCTGCCGCAGCGCAGGCGCCTGCACCCAGCCGATGGCCTCGGCCTGCTCCAGGCTGTGCGCAGTGGGTTGCGCTGCAGCCTGGTCCCGCGTGTCTTGCCCGGCGACGTTCAGGGTTGCCGGCACCGGCAGGGCGGGCGTTGCCGTGGCGGGCGCCAGATTCATGCAGCCGGCCATCGACAAGCACAAGCTCACCGTGATCACCAGGAGAAAAGGGTTGCGACCGCGCAAAGCGTGGGCCGGCAGAGGGCGCATTGCCATGCGGGTCATACCGCTTCCTCCGCCGCCGCTGGGGCATTTTCTCTGCGCGACTGGCTCGCGAACCAGCTGCGCACGACAAGGAAGAAGACGGGCACGAAAAAGATTCCGAGAGAGGTGGAGAAAACCACGCCGCCCAGCACGGCCGTGCCAATGGCGTGGCGGCCGCCCGCGCCGGCCCCGCTGCCAATGGCGAGCGGCAGCACGCCAAACCCAAAGGCCATGGACGTCATCAGGATGGGCCGCAGCCGCAGCCGCACCGCTGCCAGCGTGGCGTCAAAGACGCTGCGACCGCGCTCCTGCAACTGGGTGGCAAATTCGACGATCAGAATGGCGTTTTTGGAGGCCAGCCCCACGGTGGTGAGCAGCCCCACCTGGAAGTACACATCGTTGGAGAGGCCGCGCAGCCCAGTGAAGACCAGCGCACCGACGACGCCCAGTGGCACCGCCAGAATCACCGCGAGCGGCACCGTCCAGCTTTCGTACAAAGCGGCCAGGCAGAGGAACACAAACAGCACCGACACGGCGTACAGCAGCGGCGCCTGCGCGCCGGACAGGCGCTCCTGGAGGGAGGCGCCTGTCCACTCGTAACCGATACCTGGGGGCAACTTCTTCAGAATGGCCTCGATGGCGTTCATGGCGTCACCAGAACTCACGCCGGGTGCGCTGTCACCGATGAATTCGTAGCTGGGGCTGCCGTTGTAGCGCTGCAGTTGTGGCGTGCCATAGGTCCAGTCGGTCGAAGAAAACGCGCTGAACGGCACCATCTCGCCCTTGTCGTTGCGCACGGTCCATTGGCTGATGTCCTGCGGCAGCATGCGGTAGGGCGCATCGCCTTGCACGTACACGCGCTTGACCCGGCCGTTGTTCAGAAAATCGTTCACATAGGTGCCGCCTATGGCACTGGAGAGCACGCTGTTGATGTTGGCCGTCGAGAGGCCCAGCGCGGCAGCCTTGCGGTCGTCGATCGCCACGCCCAGCTCGGAGGTGTCCTCCAGATTGGTGCTGCGCAGGCTGCGAATCAACGCGCTGCCCTTGGCCTGCTCCAGCACTTGGTCGCGGGCACCTACCAAGGCGTCGTGGCCCAGGCCGTTCAAATCCTTGATCTGGAAGTTAAAGCCGGCGTCCGAGCCGAGGCCGCGTACCGCAGGCGGTGCCGTCACGAAGATTCGCGCGTCTCTGAGCATCGCGAGATCTTTGGTGGCCTTGCGCGCGATGGCGTCGGCGGCCTGATCGGGCCGTTGGCGCTGGCTCCAGTCCTTGAGGCGCAGAAAGCCCCGTGCCGACGCCTGGTCACCGCTCAGGCCCGTGATGGAGTTGAAGCTGACCACATCGGGTTGCTTGGAAAAGTATTCCTGCACCTGCTTCATCACGGCTTGCAGCCGGGCATTGGTGCTGCCGGGCGGCAGGCTGATCTGGATGCGCATGTACCCCTGGTCTTCCACCGGCAGGAAGGACGTCGGCAGCTTGCTGAACAGCAGTGCGGTGCCGCCGCAGATCAGCAGGAACACCAGCAGCATCCGCTTGCTGCCGTGCAGCAGCCGGCCCACGGCACCTTGGTAGCGTGTGGCGTTGCGGTCGAACTGGCCGTTGAACCACAGGAAGAACCGGTCGGAGATGCCCAGCAACCCGCGGCGCGGCGCATCGCCGTGCGCGTGGTGTGTTCCCTTGACCACGGGCTTGAGCAGGCTGGCGCACAGGGCTGGCGTGAGGGTCAGCGCCACAAACACCGACAGCGCCATGGCCGAGACGATAGTGATGGAAAACTGCCGGTAGATCACGCCGGTAGAGCCGCCAAAAAATGCCATGGGGATGAACACCGCCGATAGCGTGAGGGCAATGCCGACCAGCGCCGGGGTGATTTCCGCCATGGATTTGCGTGTCGCCTCTTTGGGCGGCAAGCCTTCCTCGGACATGACCCGCTCGACGTTCTCCACCACCACGATGGCGTCGTCCACCAGCAGGCCGATGGCCAGCACCAGTGCGAACATGGTGAGCGTGTTGATCGAATACCCCGCAATCGACAACACGCCCATGGTGCCAAGCAGCACCACCGGCACGGCAATGGCGGGAATCAGCGTGGCGCGGATGTTCTGCAGGAACAGGAACATGACCAGCACCACCAGCACAATGGCTTCGCCGAGAGCGAAGACCACTTCCTTGATAGACGCGCGCACGAAAGGCGTGGAGTCCGAACTGATGAACGATGTCAGGCCGTTGGGGAAAAACGGCTGCAGTTCGGCCAGCTTGGCATTCACTGCGTCGGCCACCGCTGTTGCGTTGGCACCGTCAGCCAGCACAATGCCCATGCCGGCGCCGGGTTTGCCATTTAACCGCGACGTGATGGCAAGGTTGTCTGCGCCCAGTTCTACACGTGCCACATCCTTGAGCAGCACCGCCGAGCCGTCTGGAGCAACCTTCAGCAATATGTTCTGGAACTCTTCCACCGTCTTGAGTTTGGTGCGCGCCGTGATGGTGGCGTTGAGCTGCTGGTCGGGCATGGCGGGAAGGGCACCGAGCTGACCGGCCGACACCTGCGCGTTCTGAGCGTTCAACGCCGCGATGATGTCGGACGGCATCAGCGCAAACTTCTCCATCAGCGCAGGGTTCATCCAGATGCGCATGGCATAGCCAGTGCCAAATATCCGTACGTCGCCCACACCGTCGATACGGCCGATGACATCCACCAGATTGGTGGACAGATAGTCGCCCACGTCCACCTGGCTCACGTTCGGGTCTGGCGAAGTGAAGCTGTAAGTGGTCAGGTAGTCGTTGCCGCCCTTGTTGACGAACACGCCGCGGCTTTTGACCGCATCGGGCAGGCGGTTCATGGCGGCCTGCAGCTTGTTTTGCACCTGCACCTGCGCCACGTCGATGTTGGTGCCTGGGCTGAATGTCAAGATGGTGCGCGACTGGCCAGAGGCGTCGCTGGTCGAACCCATGTAGAGCAGGTTGTCGATGCCCTTGAGCTGCTGCTCAATCACCTGCGTGACCGAGTTTTCCACCGTCTCGGCGGACGCGCCGGTGTAGGTGGCGCTGATGGTCACGCTGGGTGGGGCGATGTTGGGATACTGCTCCAGCGGCAGTGTGACAATCGACAGGCCGCCGGCGAGCGTGATGACAATGGCCAGCACCCACGCGAAGATGGGCCGATTGATGAAAAACGGTGCCATGGCGGGCGCTCCGGTCAGCGCACTGCGGCGTTCTGGGCGGGCTGGGCCGACGCGGCAGGTGCCTTGTCGGCGGGCGCTTTGGGCACGCCCCCTGTGCCTGCCGCCGTGGCCGCTCCTGGCGCCTGCGCGGCGGCTACCTTCACCGGCTGCGGGTTCACCGTATCACCTTCCTTGATGCGCTGAAAACCGTCCACTATCAGCGTGTCGCCGGCCGCCACGCCGCTCTCGACCAGCCAGCGGCTTCCGATGGCCCGGTTCACCTCAATAGGGCGACGCATCACCTTGCGGTCCTGTCCCACGATGAGCACGCTGGCCTTGCCGGCAATGTCCCGCGTGACAGCCTGCTGGGGCACCAGCAGGGCATCGCTAGAGACGCCGGTGGGTAGCAGCGTCTGCACGTACATGCCCGGCATAAGCACGCCGTCCGGGTTGGGAACCACGGCGCGCAAGGTTACGGCGCCGGTTCCGGGGTTCACCGTGATACCGGAAAACTGCAGGCGCCCGGTTTGCGGGTACTGAATGCCGCCTTCGAGCGCGATGCTGATGCGCACAGCGCCTTCGCCGACGCGCTGAAAGCGGCCATCGGCCAGGTCGCGCCTGAGCTGCAGCAACTCGCTGCTCGACTGCGTGATGTCTACATAGATCGGGTCCAACTGGGCTATCGTGGTCATCGCGTCGGCCTGGTTGGCAGTGACCAGGGCGCCGGTATTGACGTTGGAGAGGCTGGTGCGTCCAGCAATTGGCGCCAGCACACGGGTGTTGCGCAGGTTGATGCGGGCGGTGTCCAGCGCTGCCTGTGCCACCGCCACGTCGGCGGTGGCCTGCTCGGCGGCTGCCTGGCTTTCCTCGTAGGCCTGCCGGCTGACGGCGTCGATGCGCACCAGTTCCGCATTGCGTTTGGCATTCACTTCTGCGGTATGCGCTTGCGCTTTTGCCTTGGCCACTGCGGCTCGGGCAGCAGCTTCGGTGGCCTGATAGGGGGCAGCGTCGATCTGGTAGAGCGGCTGTCCCGCTTTGACCTGCGCACCTTCAACAAACAGGCGTTTTTGGACGATACCGTTGATTTGGGGGCGCACGTCGGCGCTCATGAAGGCAACGGTGCGCCCGGGCAGAGCGCTGGTCAGTGTCTGTCGCTCGGGTTGCAGCGTGATTACGCCGACCTTTGCGGGTTCCTGCGCCGCGGCGCTGTGGGCTTTGGTGTCGGAGGCAGGCTTGTCGGAGCAGGCCGCCAGCAAGGCTGCTGCTGCCAGGGGGAGCGCCCACCAATGAATCCGCTGTTTCTTGTGGACACTGGCCCTTGCAGGTGACCGATCTGCAGGATGGGCCCTTTGGAGGGCGATGGGGTGCATGCGGGCTTCGCTGGGTGAAAAAGGCATGGAAATGGCGGCTCCGAATCTCGGTCGAATTGTGACCATCCAATGTGTCTTCTTCATAAAGTTGGCGCTCTGCCGACACAAAAAAGCCCCGCCGGAGCGGGGCTGGTGTGGCACGGGTTTACTGCTTGCGTGCTGAAATGGCTTTCTCTGCCATGTTCACCAGATCGGTGCCCACCTGGCCTTTCCATTTGTTGTAGACCGGGCGAGTTGCTTTCACAAACGCTTCGCGTTCGGCGGGCGTGAGCTGTGTCACCGTGACGCCCAGGCCCTCGATCTGCTTGAGCAGGGGCTTGTCGGCTTCCACTACGCCTTTGCGCGCAATGGCGATTTCTTCCTTGCCAGCTTCAATGGCGGCCTGGCGCACGATGTCGCGGTCGGCAGGCGTCCAGCTGTTCCACACTTCCTTGTTGACGACGAAGATCAGCGGGTCGGCGATGTAGCCCCACAGCGTCAGGTACTTTTGCGACACGCTGTGCAGTTTGGCGGCGGTGAAGATGGAGAGGGGGTTTTCCTGCCCGTCCACCGCACCGCTGGCCATGGCGGGCTGGGCATCGGACCAGCTCATCTGCGTCGGGTTGGCTCCCAGGGCGGTGAAGGTGTCGAGAAACAGTGGCGAGCCGACGACGCGGATCTTCATGCCCTTGAGGTCGGCCGGGGTCTTGATGGGGTGCTTGGAATTCGAGATTTCGCGGTAGCCGTTCTCGCCCCAGGCGAGTGGCACCACGCCAGCTTTGTCCAGCGTGGTGAACAGGCTCTTGCCGACTTCGCCCTGCGTGAGCGCGTCAATGGCGGCGTAGTCGGGCATCAGGAAGGGCAGTGAAAACAGGTTGAGCTGCTTGACCTGCGGCGACCAGTTGATGGTGGAGCCCACGGCCATGTCGATCACGCCCTGGCGCAGGGCGGAGAACTCGCGCGTCTGGTCCCCTTGGATCAGCGAGACCCCGGGATAGAGCTTGATGTTGATGCGGCCATTGGTGCGTTCGCGTACTTTGTTGGCCCACAACTCGCCGCCCTTGCCCCAGGGGAAGGCCGTGCCCAGCACCAGCGACATGCGGTACTCGCTTTTGTAGTGGCTTTGCGCCAGCGCAACGGGGGTGCTGAAGGCCAGCAGCGAGGCGGCGGCCACGGCCGAGGTCAGAAAAGTACGCAGTTTCATGGGTCAGTCTCCTTGTAAAAATCAATAGCCCAGGTAAGTGGGGAGCCACAGCGCCAGTTGTGGCCAGACGATGACGCATAGCATCGCCACGCACATGGCACCCACCAGCCACAGCACCCAGCCAGTGGTGTCTTCCATGCGTACGCCTGCGATGCGGCTCGACACCATCAGGTTCACCGCCATGGGCGGCGTGAACTGGCCAATGGCGACATTGAGTGTGAGGATGACGCCAAACCACACCGGGTCCCAGTGGTAGTGGCGCAGGATGGGCATCATCAGCGGCACAAAGATCAGGAAGATCGAGATGCCGTCGAGAAACATGCCCAGCACGATAAGCATCAGGATCAGAAGCGCCAGCACCGCGTTCTCGCCCAGGCCGGAATGCACGATGGCGTTCGTGATCGGGTCGATCACGCCCAGCGTCGAGAGCGAGAACGCAAAGATGGCCGCGAGCGACACCACCAGCAAAATCACCGCTGAGAGCTCGCCCGATTCGCGCAAGATGACGAACAGGTCGCGCACGCGAATCGTGCGGTGAATGGCCATGCCGACAAACAAGCCATAGAACACGGCCACCACTGCTGCCTCAGTAGGCGTGAACCAGCCCGCGCGCATGCCGCCCAGGATCACCACCGGGGCTGCCAGGCCCCAGGCAGCGTCGCGCAGGCTGCGCCAGAAGGGCGGTCGCGGTAGCGCGGCTTCAAGCTGGCCCATGCGGTGGCGCCGTGCCAGCCACACCGTAGGAATGGCCAGTGCCAGTCCGGCCAGAATTCCCGGCACCATGCCGGCGGCAAACAGCGCCGGCACCGAGGCCCCAGGCACCAGCACCGAGTAGACGATGAACGCCACAGACGGTGGAATGAGAATGTCGGTAGAGGCCGCTGCCGCCACTACGCTGGCAGAGAACGCTGGCGGGTAGCCAGCGCGCTGCATGGCCAGCAGCATCACGCCGCCAATGGCCGCAGCCGTGGCCGGTCCCGAGCCCGAAATACCGCCGAGGAACATGGCCACGCCAATGGCCACCAGCGGCAGCATGCCGGGGCCGCGTCCGACGATGGCGACGGCCAGGTTCACCAGGCGTGCGGCGACGCCGGAGCGGTCGAAGATGGACCCGACCAGCACGAACATCGGAATCGCCAGCAGCGGGTACTTGCCCAGGCCGGCGTAGAAGTTCTGTGGCACGGCCAGCAGGCCAAACCACTGTGTATCAGCGTTGGCGAGCGCAATGGCCGCCGCGCCTGCCAAGCCCAGTGCGGCGCCCACTGGCACGCCCGCGAGCAGAAAAACCGCGAAGGCGGTAAACAGCAAAGTCGCGATCATGGGGCGGTCATGGAGCGGGTGGGCGGCGCGAAATGCGCAGTAGCAGGCCGAAAGCGCGCCATGCGATCAAACCGGTGAGCACCGGGTACCAGATCGAATACCACCACTGCGGCACGCCGATACCGGGCGAGGTTTCGCCGTAGCGGTAGTCGTCCCACACCAGGCGCACACTGAGCGCCGCCATCAGCGTGAACAGTACCGTCACCATCAAGGCGCCGAGCTGGGCCAGGCGCCGCTGGCGCATGGCACTGCCGCCGCTGGAGAAAAATTCGATGCGGATGTGCCGGTCGCGCGCAACCGCCGCCGAGCCGCCGACGAGCGCCAGCACGATCATCAGAAAGACCGAGAATTCTTCCGTCCAGGCAAACGATGCGTCGGTGAAATAGCGCACCAGCACATTGGCGAAGGTGATGAGCGCGAGCGCCGCCATGGTCAGTACGGTGAGCCAGTCTTCAAGCGCCAGCGAGCGGGGCGTGGCGTCGGCCGCATCGTCTGGCGGCGAGGGCAGTTCAGGTTGGGACATGCGGAAGCGGATTCAGAGAAGCAGAAGTGGTCCACGCGGGGCGTGGCGCAGGCGCAAAACATTATGCGTGCAACGCAATTGCGCCGCTTGTGGCGTGCATGTGCAAGCGGATAATCGACCGATGGAAACCAAGTGGCTTGAAGATTTTGTCAGCCTGGCCGAGACGCGCAGTTTTAGCCGCTCCGCCCAGTTGCGCCATGTGACGCAGCCGGCGTTTTCGCGCCGCATCCAGGCGCTTGAGGCCTGGGCAGGAACCGACCTGGTCGATCGCAGCTCCTACCCTACGCGCCTGACCCCGGCGGGCCGTACGCTCTACGACCAGTCGCTGGAAATGCTGCAAGCGTTGCACAGCACCCGGGCCGCCTTGCGCGCCCATGGCAGTTCGAGCCAGGACATGATCGAGTTTGCTGTTCCGCACACCCTGGCGTTTACCTTTTTCCCCGAATGGGTCTCGCGCATGCGCGAGCGTTTTGGGCCGTTCAAGAGCCGTTTGATCGCGCTGAATGTGCACGATGCCGTCATGCGGCTGGTCGAAGGCAGCTGCGATCTGTTGGTCACCTACCACCATGAGTCGCAGCCGTTTCAACTCGATGCCAACCGCTACGAAATGCTCAGCCTGGGCCAGGAAGTGCTTGCGCCCTATGTGCGCCCCGGTCCGGACGGACGGCCGCTGTACCGTCTGCCCGGCGCCGCTGCCGAGCCGCTGCCTTACCTGGCCTACGCGCCAGGGGCTTATCTGGGGCGCGTGACCGAACTGATCCTCAAGGAGTCGCGTGTTCCGTTGCACCTGGAGCGGGTGTACGAAACCGATATGGCCGAAGGCCTCAAGGCGATGGCGCTGGAAGGCCACGGCGTGGCCTTTTTGCCTCTTAGCGCGGTTCGCAAAGATCTGCGTGCGCGCCGCCTGGTCAGTGCCGCGCCGCCTGAACTGCCGCATCTGCAAATGACCATGGACGTGCGCATCTGCCGCGAGCGACGCGGTCCGCGAGAGACCGGACACGACAAGATTGATGCTTTGTGGAATTTTCTCGTGGACCAAAGTGCCGCCTCCGCAGGCTCATGATTCTTTTGCATGACACGGCCAACAATAGGCATTGGATGCGCGGTAACTGTCCACTTACATTCGCCGCCTACAGTATTTCTTACTCTGGACCTGAACCCCATGAACCTTGCTTCGCGCTTTGTCTACTTCCTGCTGGCCGTGGCGGCAAGCACGAGCGCGTTGGCTGCGCAAGGGGTGCTGGAGCGCGTACGCGGGGGCGACAAGCTGGTCATTGCCTACCGCGACTCATCGGTCCCGTTCTCCTATGTGGACACCAAAACCGGCAAACCCATTGGCTACGCCATGGACCTGTGCCTGCACTTGGCGGACGTCGTGCGTCGCCAAACCGGCAAGAAGGATATGGCGATCGAACTGGTGCCGGTTACCTCGGCCAATCGGGTGGCCACGGTGGCACAGGGCAAGGCCGACATGGAATGCGGCTCGACGACGAACAACGCCGAGCGTCGCAAAACCGTGGCATTCACCATTCCGCACTACATTACCGGCGCACGTTTGCTGGTGCCGGCGGCAAGCACGGTGACCCGGCTTGAGGATCTTTCTGGCAAAACGGTGGTATCCACCAAAGGCTCCACGCCTTTGCTCGCAGTGCAGCAGGCCAACCGATCGCACTTGATGGGCCTGAACATCGTCGAGGCGCCGGACCACGCGCGTGCCGTGGAAATGGTGGAAAAAGGCGAGGCCGATGCCTTCGTGATGGACGACGTCCTGCTCTACGGTCTGGCGGCCGGCCGCCCGAACCCGAAGGCGCTCAAAGTCGTCGGTCGGTTCGTGACCACGGAACCACTAGCCATCATGCTGGCGCCGGGCGACCCTGAGTTCAAAAAACTGGTGGACGACGAAATGCGCCGCCTGATTACCAGCCGCGAGATCTATGCCATTTACGATAAGTGGTTCTTGCAGCCCATTCCACCACAAAACCGCGCGCTCAATCTGCCGGTGAACTACCTGATGCGCGACTTCTGGAAGTACCCGACCGACAAGGTGCCTTTCTGATCGGCAGCGCCATTTTCTTCTTAAAGCGGTTACTGTGTCGTTTCGGTCTTGGTGCGGAACGGCGTTTCCGCACAGGTGCCCAGTTCTCGCTTTGATTGCAGATTCGATTTCTTCAACAGCTGCGCAAGGTGAGTGCAGCACCCTAAAATCCGCCATTTTCGGCACAACCCCAAGGAGACACGCATGAAAAAGCAACTATTGGCCGCAGCCGTCCTCGCACTGGCTGCCAGCGCAAGCTTCGCGCAGGCTGGTGACACCCTGGCAAAGATCAAATCCTCTGGCAGCATCACGCTGGGCGTGCGCGAATCGTCAGGTCTGTCGTACACGCTGGGCAATGGCAAGTACGTCGGTTTTCACACCGAGATGGCCGAACGCATCGTGGGCGACCTGCAAAAGGACCTGGGCGTGGCCAAGCTGGACATCAAGTACCAGCCCGTCACGTCGCAAAACCGCATCCCGCTGGTGACCAATGGCACCGTGGACCTGGAGTGCGGCTCCACCACCAACAACAAGGCCCGCCAGAAGGACGTGGCTTTTGCCGTGACCACCTACGTGGAAGAAGTGCGCATGGCGGTCAAGGCCAACTCGGGCATCAACTCCATCAAGGACCTCAAGGGCAAGACGGTAGCGACCACCACCGGCACCACCTCGGTTCAGACCCTGCGCAAGAACGAGCGCGCCACCGGTCTGGACTTCAAGGAAGTCTATGGCAAGGACCACGCCGACAGCTTCCTGATGGTTGAGACCGGCCGTGCCGATGCCTTCGTGATGGACGGCTCCATTCTGGCGGCCAACATCTCCAAAGCCAAGAATCCGGCCGACTACAAAATCGTCGGTGAAGTGCTGTCGGTCGAACCCATCGCCTGCATGCTGCGCAAGGACGACCCGGCCTTCAAGAAAGCCGTGGACGACTCCATCAAGCGTCAGATCGCCGACGGCTCGCTCGCCAAGCTGTACGACAAGTGGTTCATGCAACCCGTGCCGCCGACCAACGTGAAGATTGGTCTGCCCATGTCTGAAGCGACCAAGGATGCGTGGGCGCACCCGAACGACAAGCCCATGGAAGACTACGGCAACAAGTAAGGCAACCATCGGCTCCATGCCCCCTTCGAGCCATCGGTTCGGGGGGGCTTTTTCGTGGCGCTGCACGACCGTGAACTGAAAGGAAACCTATGAGTTGGGATTGGCAGGTGTTCTGTCAGGACACGCTGGATCAAACCGCCGTGGCCGGTTGTTTTGGCAAAGGTGGTGACATCACCTACCTCGATTGGCTGCTCTCGGCCTGGGGCTGGACGGTGTCGGTGTCGCTGCTGGCGCTGGTGCTGGCGCTGGTGCTGGGCGGCCTCATCGGCACGCTGCGCACCCTGCAGGGAAGGCCCTGGGTGGTACGACTGGGCAATGCCTGGGTGGAACTGTTTCGCAATATTCCTTTGCTGGTGCAGTTGTTCCTCTGGTACCACGTGCTGCCATCGTTCTTCCCCTCGCTCCAGCAGGTGCCCGGTTTCGTGCTGGTGATTTTCGCCCTCGGCCTGTTCACCTCCGCGCGCATTGCAGAGCAGGTGAGATCGGGGCTGGAGTCGCTGCCGCGGGGCCAGCGCTACGCGGGCATGGCGGTGGGCTTCACCACCTTCCAGATCTACCGCTACGTGCTGCTACCGATGGCGCTGCGGATCATCATTCCGCCGCTGACCAGCGAGACCATGAACATTTTCAAGAACTCGTCCGTGGCCTTTGCGGTCTCCGTGGCCGAGCTGACCATGTTCGCCATGCAGGCGCAGGAAGAAACCTCGCGCGGTATCGAGGTTTACCTGGCGGTGACAGCGCTTTACGTGGTGTCGGCCTTCGCGATCAACCGCCTCATGGCGTTCATCGAGAAGCGCTCGCGTGTGCCGGGCCTCATTGCCGCCAGCGGCGCAGGAGGACACTGAAATGCCTCTTTCGATCGATTTTTCGTTCTACAACTGGGACCTGGTGCACAACTTTGTGCTCAAGGGCCTCTACTTCAGCGTCATGCTCACGGTGGTATCCACCATTGGCGGCGTGATTTTTGGCACCGTGCTGGCGTTGATGCGGCTCTCGGGGCGCAAATTGCTCGTGCTGCCGGCGACCATCTATGTCAACGGCATGCGCAGCATTCCGCTGGTCATGGTGATTCTGTGGTGCTTCCTGCTGGTGCCGATGTCTTTTTATGCACTCTTTGGCGAATTTGGAAGGGACTACCGTGCAGAGATGTCGGCGGTCGTGACCTTTGTTGCTTTCGAGGCGGCGTACTTCAGCGAGATCATGCGCGCCGGTATCCAGTCGATTTCGCGCGGCCAGGTGTTTGCCGGCATGGCCATGGGCATGACCTATGGGCAGAACATGAAGCTCGTGATCCTGCCGCAGGCGTTTCGCAACATGCTGCCGGTGCTGCTGACGCAGACCATCATCCTGTTTCAGGATACCTCGCTGGTTTACGCCATCGGCGCCTACGACATGCTCAAGGGTTTCGAGATCGCCGGCAAGAACTACGGCCGACCCATCGAGGCCTATCTGGCGGCAGCCGTGGTCTATTTCGTCATCTGTTTTGCGCTGTCCTGGGCCGTCAAACGCCTGCACCGCAGGATTGCCATCGTGCGCTAAGGAAATTGCATGATTGAACTCAAGAACGTCTCCAAGTGGTACGGCAGCTTTCAGGTGCTGACCGATTGCTCCACCGCCATCCAGAAGGGTGAGGTGGTGGTCGTCTGCGGCCCTTCCGGCTCGGGCAAGTCCACGCTCATCAAGACCATCAATGCGCTCGAACCCTTCCAGAAGGGTGAGATCTGGGTCGATGGGGTAGCGGTGCACGACCCCAAGACCAACCTGCCCAAGCTGCGCAGCCGTGTTGGCATGGTGTTCCAGCATTTCGAGCTGTTCCCGCACCTCTCAGTGACGGAAAACCTCACCATCGCGCAGATCAAGGTGTTGGGCCGCAGCGCCGACGAAGCCAAGAAACGCGGCCTCAAGATGCTCGACCGTGTGGGCCTGTCGGCGCACAAGGACAAGTTCCCAGGCCAGCTCTCGGGTGGTCAGCAACAGCGCGTGGCCATTGCACGTGCACTCAGCATGGACCCTATCGTCATGCTGTTTGACGAGCCGACCTCGGCACTCGACCCTGAAATGGTCGGTGAGGTGCTCGACGTGATGGTGGGCCTGGCCAACGAGGGCATGACCATGATGTGCGTCACCCACGAAATGGGCTTTGCCCGCAAGGTGGCGCACCGCGTCATCTTCATGGACGTGGGCGGCAAGATCCTGGAGGACTGCACGCGTGAGGAGTTCTTTAACAACCTGGAAGCCCGCCAGCCGCGCACCAAGGATTTCCTTAACAAGATACTGTCGCACTGAGGGGCGGCGCCGATGGTCGGCGGCCCTCGGCGCTCGCGGGCGTGGAACACGCCCGCCAGTTGGTTGGGTCAGTCCATTTCTGTCGGGCGGTCCAGCAGTCGGTTGACTGCCGAGCGCAGGCTTTCGAGCGAGGTGGTGTTGAGCACGAATACCACGAAGCCCTCGATCTGGCTGCTCAGCAGCTCGAAGCGGATGCGCAGGAACACCACCAGGTGGTTCTGGATGCGCGTACCCAGAATGGTGCGGCTGTCGCCGATGTCAATACTGGGTGGACTGAGCTCGAATTCGTTGCCCAGGAGGTCGGCCAGTGCCGCGATGCAGGCGTTGAGCATCACGTTGCCCACCTCCGTCATCGCATCCTGCTCGATGGCGCTGAGGTCCTCGCCGGGCACGCTCTGGCCCGCCACGATGCGCACGATCTCCAGGCTCTTGTGGCCCGGAAAGATCAGCAGCGCATCGCCGCTGAAGACGCCCCGGAACGGCTGGCGCACGCCGTACATGGGCTTTTCGGCCGTACCGAGCTGCTGGGCGGCCTCGCTTACGGTGAGGATGCTCACGTGCGGCACGGACAGCAGGACCTCGTCGTGCATGAGGTGGCCCATCGCGGCCGCCGCCTTGCCCACGCCGATGTTGAAGATCTCGCTGAGCGCGTCGATTTGCTCGTCGTCAAGCTGCACCATGTCAGGCTCCCACGAGCGCCGCGAGCTGGGCCGTGGCGCTGGCTGTGATCGGCTTCGGGATGAACACCATTCCTGCCTCCTCGATGCGTTCCTGCAGGACGGACTGTACGTTGGCGGTGAGGATGGCGATAGGTACGTCGGGCAGGATTTTGCGCAACTCCAGCGCGGCCTCCAGGCCGTTGATGCCATGCATGTTGAAGTCCATGGAGACGAGGTCTACCGGGCTCTCTCGAACCATCTGTAGCGCCTCCTCGCCGCTGCTGGCATGCAGGATGGTCCATTGCGGATGGGCCTGCAGGGCCAGTCCCTGCAGGATGAGCCGGGACATGCGGCTGTCGTCAACGATCAGTAGTCGGATACTCATGGTGAATGGCACAGGCAGTGCCTCAAGACTGTCGGATTCCGGGCTCATAGGCAAGTACTTTGTCACGGCCCGTGGCTTTGGCGCGATAAAGCGCCCGGTCGGCCTCGGCGAGCAGGTGCTCGATGCCGGGATGCTGGGGCGCCATTTCTGCCGCGCCGATGGAGACGGTGAATGCCATAGGATGGCCAGGGGCGGACTCGATGTCCATCCGTGCGATGGCGCCGCGGATGCGCTCGGCGATCACCATGGCGCTGCCGGTCGATGAATGGGGGAGCAGCGCCGCGAATTCCTCACCTCCCAGTCGCCCGAGCAGGTCGGCATCGCGCAGTACCTGTCCTATGGCCTGCGCGCAGGCGCGGATGGCGTCGTCGCCCGCTTGGTGGCCGTGCAGGTCGTTGATGCGCTTGAAGTGGTCGATGTCGATCATGAGTACCGCGCAGGGCTGTGCGTGCCGGCGGCAATGGTCGAACAGGGCCGTGCCCCGTTCCATGAAGGCACGCCGGTTGAGCAGTCCGCTGAGCGGGTCCTGGGTGGCCAGTTCGCGCAACTGCGCTTCGAGCGCCTTGTGCGTGCTGATGTCGAACCCCCACAGCAAATGGGCCAGTTGCCCATCGACCTCGATGAGGCGTGCCGACAGCGAACTCCAGCTTGGGTTGCGCCCGCCGATGAGCGCCTCCATCGCATCGACCTGGCCGTACTGGTCGAGTGCCTGCATGAACCGTTGGCGGGTTTGCGGGTCGTTCAGCAATTGCTGCAGGAACAGCGTCTGGGGCGGAGCCTTGAGCCCGAGGCGCTCGGTGAGCTTGCGGTTGATGAAATGCACCCGCCCGCTCTGGACCTCGGCCAGCACCACGTCGCTCGGGCTGGTATCGAGGATGAAGCTGAGCAGCGCGCGGCCTTCCTCGATCTTGCGCGTGCGGTTGGCCACGCGTACTTCGAGCTGACGGTTGGCCTGAGCAAGCTGGCGTGATGCCGCGCTGGCCGACCGGGCGTCATGCACCAGCTTCCAGATCAGCAGCGCCGTGCCTGCCAGCAGGCCACCCAGCACGGCACTGAGCACCGTGAAGCGGTCGTGGAGCTGCTGGCGCGCATGGCCAGTTTCCTGGGTGTTGGACAGGTACGCAGCAGCCACGGCTTTGCGGCTGCTGTCGAGCAGTGCATCCGAGCGCCCGATGATGTCTGTCGCGACGGCCCGTGCGTCGGCATCGGGCCGGTCCAGCCGGCTGGACCATTGCGCAGTGTGGCGCAGCAGTTCCTTCAGTTCCGCCGCCGGCTGTGGTGGCTCTTCGCGCAGTCGCATGCCGATTTGATGAGGCTGGTCGAGCGTGCCGAGAAGCACGTCCACGCCATTCTGCAGCTCATGCGCGGAGGCTTCCCCTGTCTGCAGCTTGCGTGCAAGCAGACTGACCCGTGCCAGTTCGCTGTGCACGCTCGAAACGTACCAGGGGTCGCTTTGCTGGTAGGGTCGCGCAAGCGACTGCGTTTCCCGTACGGTCCACCACAGCGCCGTCGAAGTGGCAACCGCCATGGCAGCCACCATGGCGAGCAGCCAGTAGGTACCGTTCAACCATCTGGAAGGCGCCACCGGCGGAGTCTTAGCAGACGGAGATTGCATGGACCTGTGAGAGGGTTGGATTGAGGTATTCCCGCACCTGCAGTTGGGGAAGGCCGTCAGGGGATCAGTTCCAGCGGCCCTTTTTCCCGGGTGCCCATGGACTAGCCACTGCTGCGGTGGTCAGTAGGGAATGGTAACGCACAGGCCCCATCGGATCTGGCGGCTCCATCGTCCAATGCCCCCGTATGTTCCGTAGATCGTGAACACGTTCTGAGCACCAGGGGCCAGCGTTTGCCTCCAGTGGATCCCCCATTGGGGGGGACTGTCGTCCGGTTTTGGAAGCGCTGGCGCGGATGGGACAATGCTGCCCATGACCGCCTCCACCGACATTCTCACCATCACCCGCCCCGACGACTGGCACCTGCACGTGCGCGATGGCGATGCGCTGCGAACCGTGGTGCCCCACACTGCCGCTCAGTTTGGCCGTGCCATCATCATGCCCAACCTGCGCCCGCCGGTGACCACGGCGCAGCAGGCGCTTGAATACAAGCAGCGCATCCTGGCGGCAGTGCCCGAGGGCATGGCCTTCGAGCCGCTGATGACGCTCTATCTCACCGACAAGCTGCAGCCGGAGGAAATCGCCCGCGCCAAGGAAGCAGGCATTGTGGCGGTGAAGCTCTACCCTGCCGGCGCCACGACCAACAGCGATGCTGGTGTGACCGATCTGCGCAAGACCTATGCCACGCTGGAGGCGATGCAGAAAGCGGGCATGCTGCTTCTGGTGCACGGTGAAGTGACCAGTCCCGACATCGACCTGTTCGACCGCGAGGCGGTGTTCATCGAGCAGCAACTGATACCCCTGCGGCACGATTTTCCTGAGCTGAAAATCGTTTTCGAGCACATCACTACCCGCGAGGCCGCACAGTACGTGAATGATGCGGATCGCTTCACGGCCGCCACCATCACCGCACACCACCTGCTCTACAACCGCAACGCTATCTTTACGGGCGGCATTCGCCCACACTATTACTGTCTGCCAGTGCTCAAGCGTGAAGAGCACCGCCGCGCGCTGGTGCAGGCTGCCACCAGCGGGAGCGACCGCTTCTTTCTCGGCACCGACAGCGCGCCGCACCCCGCGCATTTGAAGGAGCACGCCAGCGGTTGCGCTGGCTGCTACACCGCGCACGCGGCCATGGAGCTGTACGCCGAGGCGTTCGATGCCGCCGGTGCGCTCGACAAGCTGGAGGGCTTTGCCAGCTTTCACGGCCCGGCCTTCTACGGCCTGCCGCGCAACAGCGGCACACTCACCCTGGTGCGAGAGAGCTGGACGCCGCCGGACAGCTTTGCCTTTGGCGAGGCCGAGCTCAAGCCCCTGCGCGCGGGCGAAGCGCTGGCGTGGCGCGTGCAAAACTGACACCTGCCGATGCCAGACCGATGGCCAGCCGAACGCGGCCTACCGTGCTTTCCGAAGTGGACTGGCAAACCCCCTGGCTTGCGCCCTGGCGCGAGCTCGGCGTACCGCTGGCGGGTGCCGTCGCCAGCGGCACGCCGGTGCACGAGGCGCTGAACGCTGCCCAAGGCGCGCCAGTGCGGTTCGTGCCCCAGGCGGAGCTGCCAGCAGGTGTGGCCTATGAGCAGTTCATCTTCGACACCGGCAGCGTGCCTACGCGCAACAACCTGCACGACTTTTTCAATGGCCTGGTGTGGCAGCGCTTTGGCCAAGCCAAACAGCGCCTGAACCAGTTGCAGGCCGGTGCCATGGCGACACGGGGCGTGGGCCCGGTGCGCGGGCCGCTGCGCGATGCCTGCACGCTGCTGGACGAGAGCGGTGCCCTGCTTGAAGCGCCGCCGGCCCTCTGGCAGGCATTGCTGGCGCGCGATTGGCAAGCACTGTTCGTGCTGCACCGCGCGCTTTGGCGCAGCGCCCGGGTCACGTTGTTTGGCCATGCCGCAATGGAACAACTGGTCAAGCCAAGAAAAGAGATCACAGCGCACGTGTTGATTACGTACGATGCTATAAATTTAGAAGTAAATCAGGGCGCAAGGCTGGCGCAGCAACTCCAGGCGCCCTGGCTGGCCACCAAGCCCTTTGCCCCCCTGCCGCTGCTGGGTATCCCGGGGTGGTGGGCCGGCAACGAGACACCTGGCTTTTATGATGACGCCACGGTGTTTCGCCCACCTCGCCACCCTTGAAATCGGCGCTGGACGCCGCACCTTCCTTCGACCTTTGAACGACTCTTTTGTGGAGCCTGAATGAAACGTATCGCCCTGTTTTTGATGACCAACCTGGCCGTGGTGGTGGTGCTGGGCATTGTGGCCAGCCTGCTGGGTGTCAACCGCTACCTCACCGCCAATGGCCTGAACCTCGGCGCGCTGCTGGGGTTTGCCTTCATCATGGGCTTTGGCGGCGCCATTATTTCGCTGCTCATCAGCAAACCCGTGGCCAAGTGGAGCGCTGGGGTGCAGGTGATCGAGGCGCCGCGCAATGGTGACGAAGCCTGGCTTGTCGAGACGGTGCGTGGTTTTGCCGAGAAGGCTGGCATCGGCATGCCCGAAGTCGGCATTTTCGAGGGCGATCCGAACGCCTTTGCCACGGGCGCCTTCAAGAATTCGGCGCTGGTGGCAGTGTCCACGGGCCTGCTGCGCAACATGACGCGCGAGGAGGTTCAAGCCGTCATTGGCCACGAGGTCGCCCACATTGCCAACGGCGACATGGTGACCATGACCCTGATCCAGGGGGTGATGAACACCTTTGTCGTGTTCCTCTCGCGCGTCATCGGCTACGCCGTGGACAGCTTTCTCTCGCGCAACAACGAGCAGCGCTCGGGCCCTGGTATCGGCTACTACGTCACCACCATCGTGCTCGACATCGTGCTGGGCTTCCTGGCGGCCATCATCGTCGCCTGGTTCTCACGCCAGCGGGAGTTTCGTGCCGACGCTGGCTCCGCCCAGCTCATGGGCCAGCGCCAGCCCATGATCAATGCGCTCGCGCGTCTCGGTGGCCTGCACCCGGCAGAGCTGCCCAAGAGCATGCAGGCCATGGGCATTGCCGGCGGTATTGGCCAGCTGTTTTCCACCCACCCGCCGATTGAAGAGCGGATTGCAGCGCTGCAGGCGGCGCAGAAGAACGGCTGAGCGCGCACGCTACAAGCCGCCAGCAGGTCTGCCGCTGGCGGCTTTTCTATGCCAAGCCCAGCAGGCTGCGCGCCACGGCCTCGCCGACCTTGATGCCGTCCACCCCGGCCGAAAGAATCCCGCCAGCGTAGCCCGCGCCTTCGCCGGCGGGGTACAGGCCGGCGGTGTTGGGGCTTTGGAAATCGTCGCTCCGGTGGATGCGCAGCGGCGAAGAGGTGCGTGTCTCCACCCCCGTCAGCACCGCATCGGGCATGTCAAAGCCCTTGATTTTTCGGCCAAAGATGGGCAAAGCTTCCCGCAGCGCGGCAATGGCGTAGCCGGGCAGGGCGTTGGCCAGATCGACCGGCCGCACGCCAGGCTGGTACGAGGGCTCGACACTCGCCATGTAGGTGGATGCGCGGCCCGCCAGAAAGTCGCCCACCAACTGCGCGGGCGCGCTGTAGTCGCTGCCGCCGAGGACATAGGCGCTTGATTCGAGCTGGCGCTGCAGCACGATGCCGGAGAGCGGATGCGCGCTGCCCGCGCGCCCGCCGGTGACCCCGTGGTGCGCCCCCAGCATGGCTTCGAATGCCGCCGCATCCTGCGGGTAGTCCTCGGGCGTGATGCCGACGACTAGTCCCGCATTGGCGTTGCGCTCGTTGCGCGAATACTGGCTCATGCCGTTGGTGACGACACGGCCGGGCTCGCTGGTGGCGGCCACCACGGTGCCGCCAGGGCACATGCAAAAGCTGTAGGCAGCGCGCCCGTTGGCCGCGTGGTGTACCAGTTTGTAGTCGGCTGCGCCCAGCAAAGGGTTGCCGGCGTGCCGGCCCCAGCGGGCGCGGTCGATCAGGCCTTGCGGGTGCTCGATGCGAAAGCCGATGGAAAACGGCTTGGCCTCCATGGCGACGCCGCGCGTGTGCAGCATGGTGAAGCTGTCGCGCGCGCTGTGGCCGAGTGCCATGACGACCTGCGATGCGGCCAGTTCGTATGTGTCGCCGGTGGTCTGGTCGAGCACGCGCAGGCCTGTGATCCGCTGGCCCGTGGCGCTCTTGTCCAGCAGCACATCGGTCACGCGCTGCCCAAAGCGCACCTCGCCGCCCAGCGCGATGATTTGCGCGCGCAGGTTTTCCACCACCTTGACGAGCTTGAACGTGCCGATGTGCGGGTGGGCGGCGTAGAGGATTTCTTCTGGCGCGCCGGCCTGTACGAACTCGTTCATGACCTTGCGACCCAGGTGGCGCGGGTCCTTGATCTGGCTGTAGAGCTTGCCGTCTGAAAACGTGCCGGCGCCGCCCTCGCCAAACTGTACGTTGCTCTCGGGGTGCAGTTCGCGTTTGCGCCACAGCGCCCAGGTGTCTTGCGTGCGCTCGCGCACCGCCTTGCCGCGCTCCAGCACGATGGGCTTGAACCCCATTTGCGCCAGCACCAGCGCGGCAAAGATGCCGCAGGGGCCAAAACCGACCACCACGGGACGATCCGCCAGCGTTTCCGGCGCCCGGCCCACGGGCTGCCACGCCATGTCGGGTGTGGCCTGGAGGTGGGGGTTGCTGGCATGGCGCTCCAGCAGGGCGGCTTCGCGCTCCGGCTGGGCCAGTGTGATGTCGATGATGTACACCGCCAGCAGATTCGCCTTGCGTGCATCGAAGCTGCGCTTGAAGACGTGGACATGGGCAATGTCCGCCGGGGCCAGGCCCAGCAGTGCCTGGGCAGCGGCCCGCAGCGGGGCCTCGGGCGCTTGGGCTGCGGTGAAGGGCAGCCGGATTTCGGAGAGCCGGATCATGATTTTGCGGGCCCGTGGTTATCGGGCGATGGCAATGTCGGAGGGCGCAAATGATAGCCCCTCAGGCTGCGTGCGCCATGTCTCGCATGGGCTTGGCAGCACGCCTCATGGCTGCGCTGGGGGAGTCAGTCGACGGCGGCGGGTCCGCCAAGGCGCAGGGAACGCTACTTGGTGTAGTAGCCGACACCGAGCAACACGTCGCCTTCGCGCTGGATGAGCGAGTGCTTGGCCTCCACCGCGTTGGTGGCTGGATTGCGCCATACGTAGTCCACCGTGCCGCTGCCCTTTTCTTTTGCCAGGTTGATCATTTCTTCGATCAGCGGTTTGCCGGCGGCATCCCGCAGACCGCGCACATTCATCCCGGTGAGTTGGGGTGACGCGCCCGTTGCCCGGTATTCGCCATCGTCGATACCGATCACGAACACATATTGGTCGTCGTGCGTGAAACTGCCCTGTGGGTCATTGAAGGCCTCAAATGCCGTCTTGCCGCCCCATTTTTTCAGGTATGCCACGGCCTTGGCGAGCAGGTTCTGTGCGTCTTCAACCGTGGCACGTGGTGTGTAGTAGCCGACGCCGAGGATGGTGTCGCCGACCTTGCGGTACAGGCTGACCTTGTTTTCCAGGTGGTTGGTGGTGCGGTTCAGCCACCGGTATTCGACCGTGCCTGTCGGGGATTTCTGGGCCAGTTCCAGCAAGTCCTGAATGAAGGGTTTGCCGGCCGCATCGCGCAGTTGAGCCTGATTTTTGCCTGCCAGCGCCGGCGCGGCGCCATCGGCATGCATGAAACCATCCGTTCCGACGGCAAACACATAGTAGGGGCCGTCGATAAAAGGCCCCTTGTGATCGTTGAAGGCAGCGAAGGATTTTTCGGGGCCATTCTTCTGCAGGTAGCTCACCGCGCTATCGAGCAGCGCGGTGGCGCGTTTGGCTTCCGAGCGTTCGATGGTGCCAAGGTGCTGTGCTTCAGTAACTTCGGCAGCGTTGGCGAGCGGTGCTGCGATCAATGCCGAAACTACGGCCAGAGTGAGCAAGCCCAAGCGATTGCGTTTCATGACGTACTCCAGATCGGAAAATGAGAGCCCATTCGGTACCGGAATGGGCGTTGGATGGCCAAGGTGTCAGCCCAAATGGCTAGCAAAATACAGACCAACCCCTTCATTTGTCGAACTGTGTCACACAGCCAAGCGTGCGAATCGCGCCGTACAGGAACAATCGTTCCAATCTGAAACTATTGTTCCATTACATGACGCATTGGAAGCCATGCTTGGGGAGCGCTTGCGTGGTCAACAGCGCCACGCCGACCGATTCGGGAGCGCCCAGCGCCGCAGGCACGCGCGGCACCAGCGCGCTCACCGGGCTTGTCTGGATCAGGTGGGCAGGAAACCATCCACCGACAGGTAGCGCTCGCCGGTGTCGTAGTTGAAGCCGAGGATGCGGCTGCCAGTGGGCAGTTCGGGCAGCTTTTGTGCAATCGCGGCCAGCGTGGCGCCCGATGAAATGCCGACCAGAATGCCTTCCTCGCGGGCGCTGCGGCGTGCGAATTCGCGCGCGTCCTCGGCGTCCACCACGATGGCGCCATCGAGCACGCTGGTGTCGAGGTTCTTCGGAATGAAGCCGGCGCCCAGACCCTGAATGGCGTGCGGGCCGGGAGCGCCGCCGGAAATCACGGCCGAGCCGGTGGGTTCCACCGCAAACACCTTGAGATTCGGGAATCTTGCCTTGAGCACGCGCGCGCAGCCAGTGATGTGGCCGCCGGTGCCAACGCCGGTGATCAGCACATCCAGGCCATCGGGGAAGTCGGCCAGGATTTCTTTTGCCGTGGTCTCGGCGTGGACGGCGATGTTGGCCGGGTTCTCGAACTGCTGCGGAATCCAGGCGCCGGGCGTCTGCGCCTGCAGCTCCTCGGCGCGGGCAATTGCGCCCTTCATGCCCTTTTCCTTGGGCGTCAGGTCAAACTTCGCACCGTAGGCCAGCATCAGGCGGCGCCGTTCGATGCTCATGCTGTCGGGCATCACCAGGATGATTTTGTAGCCCTTGACGGCCGCTACCAGCGCCAGGCCGATGCCGGTGTTGCCGCTGGTGGGCTCGATGATGGTGCCGCCGGGCTTGAGCGCGCCCGACTTTTCCGCCGCTTCGACCATGGCCAGCGCAATGCGGTCCTTGATGGAGCCGCCCGGGTTGCTGCGCTCGGACTTGATCCACACCTTCGCGTCCGGCCCGAAGATGCGGTTGATGCGGATGTGCGGCGTGTTGCCAATGGTTTGCAGAATGTTGTCGACCTTCATGGCGTCTCCTGAACGGTTGGGTGGAAAAGCAGTGCCATTCATTCTGAACCCATTGTTCTGCCGGTTCCGCCATATGGATATGTCGGATTGGCGCCTTTCCCCTTCCTACTGCGGTGCCCGCTGTCTCAGGGCTTGCGCCCGGTCATCAGAAACAGGGGATAGGCCCGCCCGTTGTGCTGCTGCAAGCGAAGGATTTCGCCAAACGCGATGTCCACCAAACCGGCTTGTTCGGCCAGCGCACGCATGCTGTCGGGTGCAAAGCCGAAGTGCTGCACGCCCTTCGCGGCGTTGGCGGCGGCGTCGCCGTGAAAGCTGCCGTCCTCCTGGTACAGATCCACCAGGGCAATGCGTCCGCCGCTGTGCAGCGCAGCGGCAAAGGTGTGCAGGAGCGCGGCGGTGTCCGCAACGTGGTGCATTGCCATGCAGCTCACGATGGCGTGGTACTGCCCGGGCAACCCTGCGGAGATGTCTTGCTGGCGCGTGGTGATGTTGGCAAAGCCCTTTTCATCCAGCACCTGCAGCATGGCGGCCGACATATCCAGCGCCGTGACCTGCGTGACGTGCGGCGCAATGGCGGTGGACAGCAGCCCGGTGCCGGCGCCGAAATCCAGCACATGGTCGCTGGCCTGCAAGGGCAGCTGCGCCAGCAGGCGCTCGGGGATAGCGGCCAGTTGCAGCGACGTGGGGCGCTGGTCCCAATCGCGGGCGGCCGTGTCGAAATGGGTGGTGGAAGGAATGGTCATGGTGATGGGCTTGGAAAAAGGGGTGAACGAGGCGCGTGGGTCGGGGATAATCGCTCCCGTGAAGCGCGCCAGACCGCCGCTGGTGCAATCTGGGAAACCAGGCACTGGAGGAACGTCCGGACTGCACAGGACAGCGTAGCAGCTAACGGCTGCCCACCGTGAGGTGAGGATCAGAGCAACAGAGACGAGTTTGGGTGTAGAGCCACCAAGGGTGTTCTGTGGGTCGCCAGCGAAAGCTGGTGCCGAATGGCGTGAGCCAGTCGGTTCCCGGCGCAAGCCGGGAAAGCCCGCAGCCACCTTGGGAGCTCCGCGCCCAAGGTGAAACGGGCAATCTCTACGCGCAGCAATACCAAGTAGGCCAACGTTGATGTGGTTCCGCAGAGTTGGCGGGTAGGTAGCACCGAGCCGTGGTGGCGACATCCGGCCCAGAGTAATGGCGGTCACGCCCGGCCTTCGCAAGGAGGTTCGGGTGCACAGAATCCGGCTTATCGGCGCGCTTCACACTTTTATCGCAGTGCAGGCGGAAATTTCAGGGGAAATTGGCCTCTAGCGCTTATCCATATTGCGCTGACAGCTATCATTTAAATAGCTTTAAAACTTTTCCCATGCCTGCAGATAGCGCCATTGCCCCTCGGGCACCTTGGCCAGCGGCACGCGCCCGATGCGGATGCGGCGGATCGCCACCACGCGCAGGCCCACGGCCTCGCACATCGAAGGAATCTGCCCGGGGCGGATGCCCTTCAGCGCAAAGCGCAGCCGGGTTTCGTTCTGCCAGCTCACCTTGATGGGCGGCAGCGGCCGGCCGTTGAACGAGAGGCCATGGCAGAGCTTTTTCAGACCGCCCTCGGCAATCTGGCCCGCCACCTCGACGATGCACTCCTGCTCCAGCGACTCGATGTCCTCGGCCAGCTTGCGCGCGATGCGCTTGTCCTGCGTGTAGACCACCAGCCCGCTGGCCGGTGTGGGCAGCGGCGTGAAGCATTCCAGGGCGCGAAAGTGGCGCAGCAGCACGCGGGTGTCGGCGGCGTCGCCTTCCATGTGGGTGGACAGCCCGATCAGGCTCAGCGCTGCGGGCGCGCCCTGGCTGCGGCTGCCGTGCGCAGCGGCCGCCGCTTCAAGCCCCAGGCCTGCTTCATAGCCCGGCGGCTTGTGCAGCAGCAGCGTCACGGGTTCCAGCGCGTCGAGGCTGGCATCCTTGGCCAGCACCACGTGCTGCTGCGGCGCCACGCGGGCGCCAGGGACTTCGACCCGTGCCCCATCGACGCTGACATAGCCGCCTTCGATGTACTGCTCGGCCGCGCTGCGCGAGAGGCCATGCTCGGCCGCCACGCGCTTGGCGAGGCGCTCGGTGTTGTCAGGTGAAGTGGAGAGATTTTTCATTTCGCTCAATCATGGGGCAATACATCCAGCGCGGCGCATCAAACAAGCGCGGCCCAGACCAGCGGCCACCGCGCAAGGGCCGCCCCGCCGCGCTGGTGGCGTCCCCCTTTGGGGGAAGCCGCGAAGCGGCTCAGGGGGTATCAATTATTCCCGGGCCCGAGTGCGCGAATGCGCTCGATGTGCGCCAGCAGCGAGCGCTGCGCCACCGGCCAGATGCGCGGCGGCACGTCGGCGTAGGCATGCGCCACCCAGTCTTCCATGCTGCCGCCGGGCAGGGCCTCCAGCGCGGCAATCACTTTCGCTTCGCGCGCCAGCCGGTGGGCCTTGAGCCGGGCAATCGCGCCGCGCGCATCGCCCAGCACGTAGCCGTGCGCGGGCAGGATGAATTCAACGCCATGTTCGGCGCACAGCGCGTCCAGCCGGTCGAGTGAATCGAGGTAATCGGCCATGTTGCCATCGGGCGGGTCGATCACCGTCGTGCTGCCGTTCAGGATGTGGTCGCCGGAAAACAGCAGGGCGTCTTCCACCAGCAACAGGCACAGGTGGTTGGCCGCGTGGCCGGGGGTGTACACCACTTGCAAAGTATGGGTGATTTCACCCTCTAGCGCTTGCCCCGTAAGCGTGAGCAGCTCACCATCTTGTAGCGCGCGATCCGGTGTGAACTGGCTGTGCGCGCGCGCCGTGGGTTTTGAGGCCAGGCCCAGGATGGGCGGGGCGCTGCGGCCCGCTTGCACGCACAGCGCCTGCAGCGGCTGGCTGCCTGGCGAATGGTCGGGATGCGAATGGGTGCAGACGATCATGCGGATGTCGCCGCTGGCTGCGCGCCAGAGCTTTTCCAGGTGCTGCGAATCGGCGGGGCCGGGGTCGATGGCGATGTAGCCCGTGGCCGGCTCGCCCACCAGGTAGCTGTTGGTGCCGGGGCCGGTCATGACGCCGGGATTGGGGGCGGTCAGGCGCTGCAGGTTCTTCAAAAGTGGCACCGGGCGCTCGCTTTGCCAGTCGAGCGGGTGCACGATCTGGCCATCTGGGCAGACCAGGGCCAGCTCGCCATAGGGCATTTCGTCTTCCATGTAGCGCGCTTCCTTGCCGGCCAGCAGGCCGGCGCGGGGGCAACTGGTCCACAGGGGCGTGCCGCTGGCGCAGGCCGCCAGCACGGCGTCGGCGCCGTCGAACTTCGTCAGGCGCTCCAGGGTGCGGATGGTCGGGAAAATCATGAAGAAACCGCCCGCCGCGTGGCGTTCCAGCGCTTCATGCGGGCGCACCCACACCGGCTCGAACTGCTCGGCCTCGTCGGCCACGGGCGTCTGGCCTTCGGGCATGCGGGCGATCAGGAAGGGTACGTCGAAGCGCCGCGGCAGGTCGCGGTCCCCCGTCCAGCGCGCCAGCACAAAGACTTCGTCGGCCGCCAAGCGCAGGCCCCGCACGGCGCATTGCGCGGCAAACGGTGCGTGGCGATCGAGCGCGGCGATGTCGGCAGCATCGGCCGGTCGGCCACCTTCGTGGCGTGCCAGCAGGATGCCGAGCTCTTCAAAGCTCTCGCGGATCGCGGCGACGGCCTGCGTGAGCTGCTCATCCGACTGGCCGGGGCGGCGCGCGCACGCGGCGTGCGTGGCTGGGTCAGCGTCCAGCGCGTCAATGCCGCCGCCCGGGAAAACGTAGGCACCTGGCGCAAAACTCGCCTTGGCGGAACGCCGCGTCATCAGCACCTGCAGCCCGCCTGGGGCGTCCGGCGCATCGCGCACAAGTAGAACAGTGGCGGCCGAAAGCGGCCGGACGGGTTCGCGCTGCGGGTGCAGCCACTGGGTAGGGCGGGTCATGGGGCCATTATCGAACCCGAAATCAGCCGCGCGCGGGAATCGTGAGGCCGCGCGCCACGGCGGGCCGGGCGACAAAGGCGTCGAGCACGCGCTTGACTTGCCGGAACTGCTCGAATTGAACCAGCGCGCCGGCCTCGTAAAAACCAATCAGGTTGCGCACCCAGGGGAAAGTGGCGATGTCGGCGACGGTGTAATCCTGGCCCATGATCCAGTCGCGGCCTTCGAGGTGCTTGTCGAGCACGCCCAGCAGGCGGCGCGATTCGGCCACGTAACGATCGCGTGGGCGCTTGTCCTCAAAGTCTTTGCCGGCGAACTTGTTGAAGAAGCCGAGCTGGCCAAACATCGGGCCGACGCCGCCCACTTGCCACATCAGCCATTGCAGGGTTTCGTAGCGGGCCATGGCGTCCTGGGGAAGGAACAGGCCGGTGCGTTCTGCCAGGTACCAGAGGATGGCGCCCGATTCAAACAGTGCCATCGGCTTGCCGCCTGGGCCATTGGGGTCCAGAAGGGCCGGAATCTTGTTGTTCGGGTTGAGCGAGAGAAATTCGGGTGAATTCTGGTCGTTGGTTTCGAAATTCACCAGGTGCGGCTCGTAGGCCAGGCCGGTTTCCTCCAGCATGATGGACGCCTTGACACCATTGGGCGTGGGCAGCGAATACAGCTGGATGCGGTCCGGGAAGCGCGCCGGCCATTTCTTGGTGATGGGGAAATCGCTCAGTAGCGTCATGTTCTGTCCTTTCCTGTCCGTTGCGATGCAATGGCAATCAGCCTAACCCGAACGCGACAGCCGTGCCCGGCAGGGCGCCTGCACCCATAATTGCGGCCATGGAAATCGCATTTACCAAGATGCAGGGCGCGGGCAACGATTTTGTCGTGCTCGATGAAACCCAGCAGGCGTACCAGCTCTCGCCCGAGCACATTCGTTTTCTCGCCGATCGCCACTTTGGCGTGGGCGCCGACCAGGTGCTGTGCGTGCGCCCCGCGCCCGGCCCGGACGTCGATTTTGCCTACGCCATCTACAACGCCGACGGCGGCGAGGTGCAGCAATGCGGCAACGGCGCACGCTGCTTTGCCCGTTTTGTGCGCGACAAGGGACTCTCCAGCAAGGACAGCCTGCGCGTACAGACGCTCTCGGGCACCATTGTTCTGCAGTTCGCTGGCGACGGCGTCACGGTGGACATGGGCCGCCCGGTGTTCGACCCGCTGCAGGCGCCATTCACTGCGACCGGCCTGCAGCCCAAGCCCGAAGGTGCCTGGCAGACTTGGCCATTGGCGCGCGAAGACCAGGGCCAGGAAACCCTGCTGTATGTGGCAGTGCTCTCCATGGGCAATCCGCACGCGGTGCTTCTGGTGGACGACGTTGACACGGCGCCGGTCGCCGAAATCGGCCCCTTGATCGGCAACCACCACCGCTTTCCCGAGCGCGCCAACGCCGGCTTCTTGCAGGTGGTGGACCCGCACCATGTGCGCCTGCGCGTGTACGAGCGCGGCGCGGGCGAGACGCTGGCCTGTGGAACCGGCGCCTGCGCAGCGGTGGTGGCGGGTATTCGCATGGGGTATCTGGTATCGCCCGTGCAGGTGCAGACGCTCGGCGGTGAACTCTCCATTGCCTGGAGCGGCCAGGCGGCCGACTCCGTTTTCATGACCGGCCCGGCCACTACGGTGTTCGAGGGCCGCATTCAACTTCCGGACCCCCTATGAGTACCAGCGCACAGTCCCCCATTACCGAAGAGGATATCGCCCAATTTCTGGTGAATACGCCAGAATTCTTCGAACGCCACGCCGAGGTGCTGGCCAGCGTGCAGATCGCCAGCGCCCACGGCCAGCGCGCCGTGAGTTTGCAGGAGCGCCAGGCCGAAATGCTGCGCGAGAAGATCAAGGCGCTGGAGCAGCGCGTGATGGACATGGTGCGCAACAGCCACGACAACGAAGCCATTGCCGCCAAGGTGCATACCTGGGGCTGCGAGCTGCAGCGCGTGCAGCACCCCGCGGAGCTGCCGCAGGCCGTGGTGCAGGGCATCGAGCGGCATTTCGACGTGCCGCAGACCGCCATCCGTGTCTGGGACGTTGCCTTTGAGTACACCGAGCACGATTTTGCGCAGGATGCAAGCGACGATGTGCGCGCCTTTGCCAGCTCGCTGACCATGCCGTTTTGCGGGCCCAACCTGGGGTTCGAGCCGGCCAGCTGGCTGCCCCGCGTCGCGGTGGAAGAGGGCGACAGCATGGCAGCACAGTCGCTCGCCCTGCTGCCGCTGCGGGGTGGCTCGATCGACAGCGCCACGCCGGCCTTTGGCCTGCTGGTGCTGGGTTCGCCCGACGCCCAGCGCTTCGATGCCACCATGGGCACGGAATTTCTCTCGCGCATGGCCGAGTTGGCCAGCGCCGCGCTGCAGCGGCTGAGGTAGATGCCCCCTGAGTCGCCTTCGGCGCCTTCCCCCTCAGGGGGACGCCACCGGTGCGGCGGGGCGGCCCTTGCACGGTGGCCGCTGGTCTGGATTGCGCCCTTTGCGTGGGCTGTGGGCGGTGCACGGCGCTGCAGAACACTGAAAAGCAGGGTGGTCTGCGCATGACCGCGCCTGCGCCACTGCCCGCTGAAGCCCAGCGCTATCTGGAGCATGTGCGCGTCGAAAAGCGGCTGGCCGCGCGCACGCTCACCCTCTACACCCTTGACCTTGAAAAGCTGGCGCAGTTTGCGAGTGCAGTCAGCGTACCGCTATTGCATTTGCAGCCGGCGCATATTCGCCGCTTTGTGGCGCACATGCACGGCGCCGGGCGCAGCAGCCGGGGCATCGCACTCATTCTCTCGGGCTGGCGCGGTTTTTTCACCTGGGCCGCGCGGCAGGGCCTGGTGAGCAGCAACCCGGTGCAGGGCGTGCGCGGCCCCAAGGCGGCCAAGCCCTTGCCCAAGGCATTGGGCGTGGACGATGCGGTGCGGCTGGCGGATTTCCATGCCGGCGGCGCCGACCCCTGGCTGGAGGCGCGCGACGCCGCCATGGTGGAACTGCTCTATGGCTGTGGCCTGCGCGTCGGCGAGCTCGTCGGCCTGGACCGAACGGCCGGCAGCGACGCGGCGCGCGAAGGCCGGGGCTGGATCGACCTTCAGGCCGGCGAGGCACACGTACTGGGCAAGGGCGGCAAGCGCCGCAGCCTGCCTTTGGGCACGGCCGCGCGGCAGGCGCTGGCTGTGTGGCTGCCGCTGCGCGGCAGTGCGGGCGGGCCGGCGCTCTTTGTCGGTCAGCGCGGCACGCGCCTCTCGGCCCAGTCGGTCTGGAAGCGCCTGCGCCAGCGCAGCGGGCAGGCAGGTCTGAGCACGCCAGTGCACCCGCACATGCTGCGCCATTCGTTTGCCAGCCACCTGCTGCAATCGAGCGGCGACCTGCGCGCCGTGCAGGAATTGCTGGGCCACGCCAACATCACCACCACGCAGGTCTATACGCGGCTCGATTTCCAGCACCTGGCCAAGGTGTACGACGCGGCGCACCCGCGCGCGAGAAAAAAATGATCCCCTAAGAACGTGTTTACGATCTCGCAGGGGCTGCGTTGGAGCGCAATCGGGATGAGTGGATGCTTCGGATGCGCCGCATGGGCTCATGCCCATGCAAGCAGCCGGGGCGTCCAATCGCCCGATTGCGCTCCAACCCTTTGGGCAGTGGTCTTTGCGGGCGGTCTGCGGCGTTGCGGCGCTTGCCAATAGCGGGGCTATTGGCCGCCCACCGCGCCTTGCATCCCATCCCGCAAAGACTGCTGCGCGGCCTCTGGGAGATCGTAAACACGTTCTAAGCGGCTGCGCCGCTTCCCCCAAGGGGGGCGCACCCGGTGGCCCGGCAAAGCCGGTTCCAAGGGGGCACTGGCATGGCGCCGCGCACGGGGCCATGGCTGCGTCTGACCCCCGACCGCCGGCATGGCGGAACCAAGTTGCGACCGGGTGCATCCGAGCAGGGGCGCTCGCTGTGGAGCGCTTTTGGAGTTGTCCAGATGCTGCTGAAATGGGTCAAATCGAACCGTGGGTTCATCGTCCTGCTGCTGTGCTTTGGTGTCTTTCGCACCGCCGTGGCCGACTGGAATCCCATTCCCTCGGGCTCCATGCGGCCCACACTTCTGGAGGGCGACGTGGTCTTTGTCAACCGCCTGGCCTACGACCTGAAACTGCCGCTGACCGACGTGGTGCTCGCCCACCTGGGCGAGCCGCGACGGGGCGATATCGTCACTTTTTCCTCGCCGCGCGACGGCACGCGACTGATCAAGCGCATTGTGGCGCTGCCTGGCGATACCCTGGAGATGCGCGACGAGGTGCTGTACCTCAACGGCGAGGCCGCGCGCTACGACGCGCCCGAAGCCGTGACCGAGACCCTGGCCGAAATCGGTGCGCAGGTGCCCGCCACCCGCTGGACCGAGCACCTGCAGGGAGATGAACGACGCGTGCAGTGGCTGCAGGGCGTGACGGCGCACCGCAGCTTCGGCCCGGTGACCGTGCCCGAGGGTGAATACCTGGTGCTCGGCGACAACCGGGACAACAGCGCCGACTCGCGCTACATCGGGTTGGTTCCGCGCCATTTGCTCATTGGCCAGGCACGGCGCGTGCTGGTGTCGGTGGATATCCTGGAGAATTGGGCGCCGCGCCTGGGCCGTATCGGCCAAGCGCTCTGATACTGACACGGCGGCCCGTGCTTGGTTGGGGGCGTATTTGCGCGACGATTGCACCACCATGAAAACCCTCATCCTGCGCCCCGGCAAAGAGCGCTCCCTGCTGCGCCGCCACCCCTGGATCTTTGAAACCGCCATCGCCAAAGGTGGGGGCGACAGCGGTGAGACCGTGCGCGTGGAGTCGCATGAAGGCCAGTTTCTGGCCTGGGCGGCGTTCAGCCCGGCCTCGCGCATCCGGGCGCGGGTGTGGAGTTTTGACGCATCGCAGCGCATCGACGGTGCATTTTTCATAGCTGCTTGCGCAAGAGCGGTAAGCGCTAGAGCCCGATTTGATATCAAAAGTAGCGGCATGCGCCTGGTCCATGGCGAATCGGACGCTCTGCCGGGGCTGATCGTGGACCGCTACGGCGACACGCTCGTGGCGCAATTCACCAGCGCAGGCACCGAGCGCTGGAAGGATGTGATTGCCGACGCCCTTTTGCAGGCCACGGGGCTGGCGCTCTTGTACGAGCGCTCGGACGCCAGCGTGCGCCAGCTCGAAGGCCTGGACGCCAGCACCGGCTGGCTGCGCGGCGGCCCGGCGGCTGGGGGGGAGGCGCCGCCGCTGGAGCTGGAGATCCACGAGCACCAGTGGCGCCTCACGCTCAACATCGCCGAAGGCCACAAAACCGGCTTCTACCTGGACCAGCGCGACAGCCGCAAGCGCTTTGCCGACACCGTGCAGCGCCTTCGCCTGCGCCGCGTGCTCAATTGTTATTGCTACACCGGCGGGTTTTCGGTGGCGGCGCTGGCCGGCCAGCGCGCGGCCGGGGTGGTGGATGGCGAGGTGGTGTCCATCGATTCGTCCGGCCCGGCGCTCGAACGCGCCCGCGCGCATGTGGCGCTCAATGGCTTCGACGCTGCGCGCACCACCTTTCTGGACGCCGATGTGAACGCCTCGCTGCGCCAGTTCCTGAAGGAAGGGCGGCAATTCGACGCCATCGTGCTCGATCCACCCAAGTTTGCCCCCACGGCGGCGCACGCCGAGCGCGCTGCCCGGGCGTACAAGGACATCAACCGCCTCGCGCTGCAGTTGCTGGAGCCGGGTGGGGTGCTGTTCACTTTCTCGTGCTCGGGTGGCATCAGCGCCGACCTGTTCCACAAGATCGTGGCCTCGGCCGGGGCCGACGCGGGCGTGGACGGCTACATCCTGGAGCGTTTGGGCGGGGCGCCGGACCATTCGATGACGCTGGAGTTTCCCGAGGGCGAGTACCTCAAGGGCCTGGTGGTGATGCGCAAGCCGTGAGAACCCCCTGTGGCGCTGCGGTCGCTGGCTTGGGCTGCCTCTTGACAGCTCCGCTACAGTCTCCATATCCCCTGTACCACCGCCATATTGCGTCCGGCCGGGCGCGGTGGGCGCATTTTTCTCAAGGTTTTTCATGTCCCTCATCCCCGCCACCATCCTCACCGGCTTTCTCGGCTCGGGCAAAACGACCTTGCTCAAGCGTTTGCTCAGCGAGGTGCACGGCCAGAAGATTGCCGTGATCGAGAACGAGTTTGGCGAAGAAAACATCGACACCGACATATTGGTGACCGAATCCAAAGAGCAGATCGTGCAGATGAGCAACGGCTGCATTTGCTGCACCATTCGCGAAGACTTGCGTGAAACCTTGCAGTTGCTGGCCGCCAAGCGCCGCAAGGGGCTGCTCGAGTTTGACCGCATCGTGATTGAAACCACCGGCCTGGCCGATCCGGGGCCCGTGGCGCAGACGTTTTTCATGGACGAGGAAATCGCCGAAACCTATTTGCTCGACTCCATCGTCACCCTGGTGGATGCGGTGCATGCACCGCAGCAGCTCGATCAGCGCCAGGAAGCGCGCCGGCAGGTAGGGTTTGCCGACCAGATTTTCCTCTCCAAGACCGATCTGGTCAGTGCCGAGGACGTGGCTGATTTGACGCACCGCCTCAAGCACATGAACCCGCGCGCGCCGATCAAGGCCGTGCATTTCGGCGAAGTGCCGATTGGCGAGGTGCTCGACCTGCGCGGCTTTAATTTGAACGCCAAGCTCGATATCGACCCGGATTTTCTGAAACCGGAGGATGGCCACCATGACCATGACCATGACCATGACCATGACCATGCACACGGCGAGCATTGCAGCCATCCCTCGCACCAGCACGGCGGCGGGCACGACCATCGCCACGACGATGACGTCAAGAGCTTTGTCTACCGCAGTCCCCGGCCGTTCGATCCGGCCAAGCTGGAAGATTTTCTGGGCGCCATTGTCAATATCTATGGCCCGCGCATGCTGCGCTACAAAGGTGTGCTCAGCATGACCGGAACGGACCGCAAGGTCATCTTCCAGGGCGTGCACCAGCTCATGGGCAGCGACCTGGGGCCTGCCTGGGCCGAGGGCGAGGCGCGCGAGAGCCGCATGGTGTTTATTGGTATTGACCTGCCGCGCGATATCTTGGAGCAGGGCCTGGAGCAATGTCTGGCCGTATAAGGACATTCCCAGCACGTCCCCTGTCGCCGTATGGCTGCGCCCATGGCGCGATCGACAGAGCCGTGGCTTTGTGGGTATTTCGCAACGCTGGCTCGAGCGCAAGGTGGTGTCGATACAATCGCGGCCCGGTAAAGACTGGGGAGTCTATTGCCCCCTGGCCCGCGCACCGCGCGAAACCCACCGAACTGCGAGGAGACGGGAATTGAACGCTACTACCAGCAAAACCACGGCAACTGCCAAGGCGCCATCCGCTACGGCCAAAACGGCCACCAAGTCGGCGGCAAAGGCTTCAGCCAAAGTTGCGGCCAAGGCGCCTGCGCCAACACCTGTACCTGCGCCTGCACCCGTGTCATCCAGCGGTGTGCTGCGCAGCCCGCGCCCTTCTTCGCGTCTGACGCAGTTGACGGTGCCTTCGATGGCGCAGTCCGTCGCGTCCACGGCTGCCAAGTCGAGTTATTCCACGCCACCGCCCTCCCAGGCACAGATGGCGGCTCCGGTGGCACCACCGAAGAAGGACCCCAAGCTGGTGGACAACTGGAAGACGCGCGCGGCCGAAGAACTCACCGACGCCGAAGTGCTTGCGATGCCCGACGCCGAGTACATGAACGACAAGCAGATGGCGTTCTTTCGCCACAAGCTTGTTCAGCTCAAACTGGACATTCACAACAGTGCCGGTGAAACCACCGAGCACCTGCGTGAGGACACCGTGGTGGTGCCTGATCCAGCCGATCGCGCGACGATCGAGGAAGAGCATGCACTGGAGCTGCGCACGCGCGACCGCGAGCGCAAGCTGCTCAAGAAGATTGAGCAATCCATTGCCCGCATCGATAGCGGCGATTACGGCTATTGCGACGAAACGGGCGAGCCGATTGGCGTCGGCCGCCTGCTGGCACGCCCCACGGCGACCCTCTCTCTAGAGGCCCAACAGCGCCGTGAGCTCAAACAGAAGATGTTTGGCGACTGACCCAGCGCACCGGTTGAAAAAGAGTGTGCGCCTGCCCGAACTTGCGCCTGGGCCCGTAAACTGTTCTCCATGAGCAAGGAAGACACTCCCCCCACCGGCCTTTTGTCCAAGGTGGTGCGGTTCGTGCGCAACCCGACGGTGAACTGGACCGATCTCGACTCCATCGAAGCCGATCGCGAGAGCCAGTACAGCAAGCAAATGCTCAAGGAAATGATCGAGCGCAAGCGCCGCAACGACTTCGTGCGCCGGCGTGAGTTCGATCAATTGCGCAAACTGCGCGCGCGCGACGCGCTGAGCGGCCAACGGGTCGAAGACCCGGCGGCGCGCCCATCGTTCTTTCAAAGCAGCCTCACCTCGCCGGACGATCGGGCCGGCACGATCAAGAAGATCGACGAGATCGAGGCGCAGATGTCGATGCAGTGGTGGAAGAGCAAGCACAATGCCGAGGCTCCCACCGAGCCCATGGGGTTGGACGCGCCGCAAGCGGGCGGTGCCTCGCAGAGGGAATCAAACGCTGGCGGTACAGCCTTTGCGCCGACTGCACCACTCTCGCTGTCGGCGGACCTGGGCGCTCCAGCGGCACCGCTTTTTGCTGATGACAGCATGGCCATTGCCGCGTTTGGCAGCGCGACAGGCGCCCGGCCGGCAGGTGGGGCCCCTTCCACTGTGCGCGCCGCATCCGCTGCGGCACCTGAACTGGAGAGATTCGTGCACGAACCCGATCTCGAAGAGGCGGCCATCCGGTTTGCCAATGGCGACCACGAAGGTGCCGAAGCTGGGCTTCAAGAGGTGCTGGCGCAGCATGGCAATGACGCACCGGAGCCGCTGTTTGAAATATGGATGACGCTGTTCGACCTGTACCGCGCCACCGGCCAGCAAGATCAATTCGATGCGCTCGCCATCGACTTCGCCGCGCGCTTTGACCGCTCGGCGCCCCTGTGGTTTTCCATGCCCGCGCAGCTCGGGATGGTGGCAGAGCCTGCGGCCGACGTTGCCCCTGCGCGGCGAGATTTCGCCTGGAATGCCCCACCCAGGCTGACGCTGCAAACCGTGGCCGCGCTGCAAGCCGCATTGGGCCGCGCCGCGTCGCCCTGGACCCTGACTTGGTCCAGGCTCACCGACATCGACGAAGCAGCGGTTCCCGCGCTGGCGACCGAATTTGAGCGCTGGGCCGAGCAGAAAGGGCAGGTGGTGTTTGTCGGAACCGACTGTCTGCAGGCCGTGCTCGAAGCGCACACCCAGTCTGGTGACCGTGCCCAATCTCCGGACTGGTGGCGCTTGCGCATGGCGGCGCTGCGCCTGATGGGGCGGCCCGACGAGTTTGAAATGGTGGCCCTGGACTATTGCGTCACCTACGAGGTGTCGCCACCGTCCTGGCAGTCCCCCCGCTGTGCCTACCAGGACGATGCGGGCAGTGGCGCCGCAGCGGCGCCTGCGGGCTCCAGCACGGAACTGATGGCGCGGGCCCGTTGGGACCCGCTGGCGCCGGGTGCGGAACCTGCTGCACCGGCCCCTCTCGTGGCGGGCGCCGAGGGTTTGGTTGGGCACGTGGAAGGCGACGCCACGGCGGCGCTGGAGGCCGTGGCAGCGGCCGCCATTGCTGCAGGGGCGGGCGCGGATGTGCCGCTGCAAGTGCACTGCGACCGGCTGATACGCATCGATTTTTCGGCTGCGGGGTCGGTGCTTAACTGGGCGGCCGAGCAGCAGGCCGAGCGCCGCGTCGTCCAGTTCGTGAACTTGCACCGGTTGGTGGCGGTGTTCTTCAACGTCGTCGGCATCAACGAGCACGCCTGGGTGGTGGCCCGCAAGGACTGAGCTTGAAAGAATCGCCCGCGCCCCCATCTGCGGGCGCTATGGATGCTTCTAACAACGCGCCGGTTTTTCACGGCACCACCATTCTCAGCGTGCGCCGCCAGACGCCCACCGGCATGCAGGTCGCCATCGGCGGCGACGGCCAGGTCACGCTGGGCAACATCATCGTCAAAGGCACGGCGCGCAAGGTGCGCCGCTTGCACCATGGCAAGGTGCTGGCCGGGTTTGCCGGCGCCACGGCCGATGCGTTCACGCTGTTCGAGCGCTTCGAGGCCAAGCTGGAAAAGCACCAGGGGCATCTGACGCGCGCTGCCATCGAGCTGACCAAAGATTGGCGCACCGACCGTGTGCTGCGCCGGCTCGAAGCCATGCTGGCCGTGGCCGACCTGGAAGCCTCGCTCATCATCACCGGCAACGGCGATGTGCTGGAACCCGAGCAGGGCATTGTGGCCATTGGCTCCGGCGGGGCCTACGCCCACTCGGCTGCCAAGGCCTTGCTGCAGAACACCGAGCTCAGCCCCGCCGAGATCGTCAAGAAATCGCTGGAGATTGCCGGCGAGCTGTGCATCTACACCAACATGCAGCACACGATCGAGACGCTCTGAGTGCTGGCGTGGACGGAACTATCAAATATATAGCTGCTAGCGGTTACTAGATAAGCGCTAGAGGCCAAAATAACCCCTATTATTATGTCTTCGATGACCCCCCAGGAGATCGTCTCCGAACTTGACCGCCACATCGTCGGCCAGGCCGCCGCCAAGCGCGCCGTCGCCATTGCACTGCGCAACCGCTGGCGCCGCCAGCAGGTGCCGGCCGAGCTGCGCCACGAGATCACGCCCAAGAACATCCTGATGATCGGCCCGACCGGCGTTGGCAAGACCGAGATCGCACGCCGCTTGGCGCGCCTGGCCGATGCGCCGTTCGTCAAGGTGGAGGCGACCAAGTTCACTGAGGTCGGCTATGTCGGCAAGGACGTGGACGCCATCATCCGCGACCTGGCGGAGATCGCGGTCAAGCAGCAGCGCGAACTGCACACCCGCCAGGTGCGCACGCGCGCTGAAGATGCGGCCGAAGAGCGCTTGCTTGACGCCCTGCTGCCGCCTGCGCGCACTGGCGAGGTGAGCGAAGCCAGCCCCACGCGCCAGGTGTTTCGCAAAAAGCTGCGCGAAGGCGAACTCGACACACGCGAGATTGAGATTGAAGTGGCAGAAGCGCGCCCGCAGCTCGAAATCATGGGGCCGCAAGGCATGGACGAGATGGCCGAGCAACTGCGCGGCATGTTCAGCCAGGTGGCCCAGGAGCGGCGGCACAAGCGCAAGCTGCCCATTGCCGAAGCCCGGCGCCTGCTGATCGACGAAGAGGCCGGCAAGCTGGTCAACGAGGAAGAGATCAAAACCCAGGCCATCGCCAACGCCGAGCAGAACGGCATTGTCTTCATCGACGAGATCGACAAGGTGGCCTCGCGCCAGGAAACGGGTGGTGCCGAAGTCTCGCGCCAGGGCGTGCAGCGCGACCTGCTGCCGCTCGTCGAAGGCACGACCGTGTCCACCAAATACGGCATGGTCAAGACGGACCACATCCTGTTCATCGCTTCGGGCGCCTTTCACCTGGCCAAGCCCAGTGATTTGATTCCTGAACTGCAGGGGCGCTTTCCGATCCGCGTCGAGCTCGAATCGCTGTCGGTGCAGGATTTCGAAGCCATCCTGATGGCGACCGATGCATCCCTGGTGCGCCAGTACCAGGCCTTGCTGGCCACCGAAGACGTGGTGCTGGAGTTCACGCCCGAGGGCATTACGCGGCTGGCCCACATTGCCTTTGACGTCAACGAGCGCACCGAGAACATCGGCGCGCGGCGCCTGTCCACCGTGATGGAGCGCCTGCTGGACGAAGTCAGCTTCGATGCGGCGCACCGCGGCGGCCAGACCGTGCACATCGATGCGGCCTATGTCGACCAGCGCCTGGAAGCCCTCAGCCAGGACGAAGACCTCTCGCGTTTCATTCTTTGAGGCGCCGGCGGATTCTGCCGTTGCCCGGTTGCGACCGCCTGCAGACTGAGGATTCACTTTCAGTACCGCTGCTAACTTCTTTTTAAATAACGATTTTTTCCTGAAATCGTTTCAGGAACCGCGTCTAAGCTCTTGATTTCATTGCAAGAAGATGTTGCAAGCCCTCTTGTTCGGGTGGCTTTTCCTGCTACAGTGCAAAAAAGTGCAAATTTGTGGTGAAAAGTGCCGCCTCCTGGTGTTTCCGGGGGGAGACCGGCAGCAGAACAAGCAGAGGAACGGATGGTCTTTCAAGGTGCGTCGTCGCTCAGTCTCGATGCCAAGGGGCGGCTTTCCGTGCCGACCCGGCACCGGGACGTCCTGAGCGCGAACGCCGCCGGCCAGCTCACCATCACCAAGCACCCGCACGGCTGTCTGATGGTGTTCCCGCGTCCCGAGTGGGAAAAGTTTCGCGACCGCATTGCCAACCTGCCCATGGAAGCGCAGTGGTGGAAGCGCATGTTCCTGGGCAACGCCATGGATGTGGACATGGACGGCACCGGCCGGGTGCTGATCTCCCCCGAGTTGCGCCAAGCGGCCAGCCTGTCGCGTGACGTGCTGCTGCTCGGCATGGGCAAGCATTTCGAGTTGTGGGACAAGGCCAGGTACGACGCCGAAGAGGCCAAGGCCGCGCAGGAAGCCATGCCCAACGTGTTCAAGGATTTTTCGTTTTGACCGCCATGGCAGAAGCGCCTCGCCATACCACCGTGCTGCTGGACGAGGCGGTGGACGCCTTGCTGGCGGATGTGGACGGCTGGAGCAACGGTCTGTGGGTAGATGCCACCTTTGGCCGGGGAGGGCATTCCAGGAGGATCCTCGCACGGATCCCGCCCGGCGCCCGGCTCCTGGCGTTCGACAAGGATCCCGAAGCCATCCAAGAAGCAACGCGCATCGACGATGCGCGTTTTTCCATTCGACACGCCGGCTTTTCGGAGCTGGCCGATTTGCCGCCGCAAAGTGCGGCCGGTGTTCTCCTGGACCTGGGCGTGAGTTCGCCGCAGATCGATTCGCCCGAGCGGGGCTTCAGTTTCCGGTTCGATGGCCCACTGGACATGCGCATGGACACCACGCGGGGCCAAAGCGTGGCCGAGTGGCTGGCAGACGCACCGGTGGACAAAATAGCGGAGGTGATACGTGAATACGGTGAAGAACGGTTTGCTGGCCCCATTGCAAAGGCGATTGTTGCTTGGAGGCAGGAGCGCGGCCCTCTGGGCAGCACCGCCGAACTTGCCGATCTCGTGGCTGGCGCGGTCAAAACCCGCGAGGCAGGCCAGAACCCTGCAACGCGCACATTTCAGGCTTTTCGGATTTTCATCAACGCCGAACTTGAAGAGCTGCAACAGGCGCTAGAGGCGTCGCTGTCGGTACTCGCGCCCGGCGGGCGGCTGGTGGTGATCAGCTTTCACTCGCTCGAAGACCGCATCACCAAGCAGTTCATGGCGCTGCACTCCAAGGAGGTCTTCGACCGGCGCGCGCCTTTCGCCGCGCCCCGCGCGATGAAGCTCGAAGTGCTCGCGCGCGTGCGCCCTGGCGCAGCCGAGGTGGCCGCCAACCCACGTGCGCGCAGCGCCATCATGCGCGTCGCTCGGCGCACGGAGGCTTGAAGCGTGGCGCGCATCAACCTTTTTCTGATTGTCGTGGTGCTGGGCAGTGCGCTGTACCTGGTGCACACCCAGTACGAATCGCGCCAGCTCTATACCGCGCTGGACCGTGCCCGCAGCGAAGCGCGCCGGCTTGACACCGAGCATGACCGCTTGCAGGTAGAAAAGCGGGCGCAGGCCACGCCGCTGCGCGTCGAGTCGCTGGCGCGCTCGCAGCTCGCCATGCGCCCGGCCACGCCGGCCATTACCCGTTACATCACCCAGGCCGAGGGCGCTGCCGCTGGTCTGGCCGCAGTAAGCAGTGCTGCTCCTGCGCAAAGCGCAGCCTCTGCCGCTGGAGCGCACCCATGAGCCGCAGCGTGCGCTACACCATGAGCCCCCTGCTGGCCAGCCGTACGCCGGTCTGGCGCAGCAAGTTCATTGTCGCCATGGTCGCGCTGGGGTTTGTCGCGCTCGGGGCACGCGCGTCCTATGTGCAGGTCATCAACAACGCATTTTTCCAACGCCAGGGTGAGGTGCGATTTGCGCGTACGCTGGAACTGCCGGCCAACCGTGGCCGCATTCTGGACCGCAACGGCATGATTCTGGCGTCCAGCGTGCCTGCGGCCAGCATCTGGGCGATTCCTGAAGACGTGGTGCAGGACACGCCCGAAGCCAAGGCGCAGCTCAAGCAACTGGCCGACCTGCTGAACATGCCCTACGCCACGCTCATTGCCAAGCTGGCCGATGACGACAAGACCTTCGTCTGGCTGCAGCGCCAGGTGGAATGGGACAACGGCCAGAAAATCGCCGCCCTCAAGATCAAGGGCATCTACCAGCGCAAGGAATACAAGCGCGAATACCCCGAGGGCGAAGCGGCGGCGCATATCGTCGGTTTCACCAATGTCGAAGACAAGGGGCAGGAGGGCATGGAGCTGGCCTTCAATGACCAGTTGGCCGGCAAGGCCGGTTCGCGCCGCGTCATCAAGGACCGCATGGGCCGCGTGGTGGAGGGCTTGGGGGATGATGTGCTGCCGGTCGATGGGCGCGATCTGCAGCTCTCCATCGACAGCAAGGTGCAATTCTTCGCCTACCAGAAGCTGCGCGACGAAGTGATCGCACAAAAGGCCAAGGCCGGCAGCGTGGTCGTGCTTGACGCCGAAACTGGTGAAGTGCTGGCGTTGGCCAATTACCCCAGTTATGACCCCAACGACCGCCGCAATCTGAGCGGCGAACAACTGCGCAACCGCGCGCTCACCGACACCTTCGAACCCGGCTCGACCATGAAGCCCTTCACCATCGGGCTGGCGCTCGAGAGCGGGCGCGTCACACCGACCACGCTGGTCGATACCAGACCGGGGCGCATCACGATCACGGGTTCGACCATCAGCGATACGCACAACTACGGCGTGCTGACAGTCGAGGGGGTGATTCAGAAATCGAGCAACGTCGGTGCCACCAAGCTGGCCCTGCAGATGACGGCACGCGAGATGTGGGAGACGTTTTCCGCTGCCGGCTTTGGGCAGAAGCCGCAACTGAAGTTTCCCGGTGTGGTGAGCGGCAAGCTCCGGCCTTACAAATCCTGGCGCCCGATCGAGCAGGCCACCATGTCCTACGGCTACGGCCTTTCGGCCAGCCTGTTCCAGATGGCGCGCTCGTACACCGTGTTTGCACACAACGGCCAGATCATTCCTGCCACCCTGCTCAAGGCCACCGGGCCGGCAGTGGGTGTGCCCGTCTTCTCGCCGAAAACGGCGACAGAAGTGCGCAAGATGCTACAGATGGCCGCCGGCCCTGGCGGCACCGCGGCCAAGGCGCAGACCCTGGGGTACTCGGTCGGCGGCAAGACAGGTACCGCGCGCAAGCAGGTGGGTAAAAGCTATTCCACCACCAAGTACCGTGCGTGGTTTAACGGGATGGCGCCCATTGACAAGCCACGCATCATCGTCGCCGTGATGGTGGATGAGCCGAGCAACGGCATGGTCTATGGCGGCGAGGTTGCCGCACCAGTATTCAGCCAGGTGGTCCAGCAAACGCTGCGCATCATGGGGGTGCAACCCGACGTTGCCGTGAAGCCGCAAATTGTTGCCAACGGAGTGGAGGAGCCACTGTGACGCGCGTCCTGCACGACACCGACGAAGCCCTGGCCTGGCTGCGCGAGCGCACCACCGGCACGCTGCAGTCCGACAGCCGGCAGGTTGCGCCTGGTGACGCCTTCATTGCCTGGCCTGGTGCGGCTACCGACGCGCGGGCACATTTGGCCGACGCGCGCACGCGCGGTGCCGCCGCCTGCCTGGTGGAAGCTGAGGGCGGTGAGGCGTTTGATCTCGCGGGGGACGACATCGCCACCTTCCAGGGGCTGAAGGCCGCAGTCGGCGAGATCGCCTCTGCCTGGTTTGGCGTGCCCTCGCATGGCCTGGAAATGGTCGCCTTTACCGGCACCAACGGCAAAACCAGCTCCGCCTGGTGGCTCGCGCAAGCGCTATCAGGATGCGAGCTAACAGCCCATGCACCTTGTGCGCTAGTCGGCACTTTGGGCATGGGTTTTCCCGCCGCTTTGGAAGAAACGGGTTTGACCACGCCCGACCCGGTGCGCCTGCAGCGCGGCCTGCGCGCGCTGGTGGACGCGGGGGCCAGGAGCTGTGCCATCGAGGCCTCGTCCATTGGCATTGCCGAGCACCGCCTGGCCGGCACCCGCATTGCGGTGGCGGTGTTCACCAATTTCACCCAGGACCACCTGGACTACCACGGCAGCATGGCGGCCTACCTGGACGCCAAGCGCGCGCTGTTTGCCTGGCCGGGCCTGCGCGCTGCGGTGCTCAACCTCGACGATGCGGCTGCCGCCAGTCTGCAGGGGCAGATGGAAGCCGCCGGGCTGGACCTGTGGACCGTGTCGCAAACCGGCCCGGCACGCCTGCGCGCCAGCGAGGTGGCGCTCGGCGCCCAAGGCCTGCAGTGCCTGCTGAGCGAGGGGGACGAGCAACTGCGCCTGCACACCACGCTCATAGGCCAATACAACATCTCTAACCTGCTGGGCGTGATCGCTGCCATGCGCGCGCTGGGCGTGCCGTTGGCCGCCGCCGTACGTGCCTGCGAGCAGCTTGCGCCAGTACCGGGCCGCATGGAACGCCTGCTTGCCGCCGGGCAACCCCTGGTGGCGGTGGATTACGCGCACACGCCCGATGCGCTGGAGAAAGCCTTGCAGGCGCTGCGTCCCCTGGCCGCTGAGCGCGGTGGCCAGCTGTGGTGCGTGTTTGGCTGCGGCGGCGACCGCGATGCCGGCAAGCGTCCACTGATGGGCGCGGCAGCGCAGCAGCACGCCGACCAGGTGGTGGTCACCAGCGACAACCCGCGCAGCGAAGACCCCGCGGCCATCGTGCACCAGATTCTGCTCGGCACCATTGCCGGCAACACCGTGCGCGCCGAACCCGACCGCGCCGCCGCCATTGCGCAGGTGCTGCAGCAGGCGGCGCCTGCCGATGTGGTGCTGATTGCCGGCAAGGGGCACGAGGCTTGGCAGGAGATGGCAGGCGTCAAACGGCCATTTTCCGATTTGGAACACGCGCGCACTGCCTTGGCGCGCCGGGGAGTTGCCGCATGACCGCCATGATGACGCTGCAGTCCGCTTTCGACTGGGTCCGCGCCAGTGCTCCCCAGGCGCGGCTGGTGGGAGACCCGGCAACGCCACTTCTGCGCGTGCACACCGATACCCGCAGCCTGCAGGCGGGCGATTTGTTTGTCGCCCTGCGTGGCGAGCGCTTCGATGCGCAGGCCTTTTTGCCGCAAGCAGCCGCTCTGGGCGCTGCTGCGGCGCTGGCGCAGGGTGGCCTGCAAGCTGCCGGGTTGCCCGGCATCGAAGTGCCTGACCCGCTGGCGGCGCTGGGCGCTTTGGCTGCGGGATGGCGTGCGCAGTTCGATCTGCCGCTGATCGCCGTGACCGGCAGCAACGGCAAGACCACGGTGACGCAGATGATCGCGGCCATCCTCGCCGCGCATGCGGGCGAGGCGGCGCTGGCGACGCGCGGCAACTTCAACAACGCCATTGGCGTGCCGCTGACGCTGCTGCGCCTCACCCCTGCGCACCGCTTTGCCGTGGTTGAACTTGGTATGAACCACCCCGGCGAGATTGCCGAACTTGCCGCGCTCGCGCGGCCCACGGTGGCGCTGGTCAACAACGCGCAACGCGAGCACCTTGAATTCATGCACACCGTGGACGCGGTGGCGCGTGAAAACGGCAGTGTGCTGGCGGCACTTCCCGCAGATGGGACGGCAGTTTTTCCCGCTGACGACGACTATGCGCCGATGTGGCGTGGCCTTGCCGGTGCGCGGCGAATGCTCGGCTTTGGCATGGACCAAGGGGAGTTGCACGTACAAGCCGCAGAGTGGCAGGGGGCTTCCTGGCAGGCACGCTGCGCCACGCCCCAGGGGCTGCTGGCCTTCTCCCTGGCCATGCCGGGGCGCCACAACCTGCGCAACGCCTTGGCCGCCGCGGCTTGTGCGCTGGCTGCGGGCGTGCCGCTGGCGGCCGTCGCACGCGGTCTGGCCGAATTTCGTGCGGTCGCGGGCCGCTCGCGCGCGCTCGCCGTGCCGTTGCAAGGCCGTACCCTGTCGCTGGTGGACGACAGCTACAACGCCAACCCCGATTCCATGCATGCGGCCATCGAGGTGCTGGCCGAGATGCCCGGCCCGCGCCTGTTGGTCCTGGGCGACATGGGCGAAGTGGGCGATGAAGGGCCGCGTTTTCACCAAGAGGCCGGCGCCCATGCGCATGCGCGCGGCATCGAGCAGCTGTTTGCCCTGGGCGAGCAGTCGGCACAGGCCGCAGCGGCGTTCCCCGGAGCGCGCCATTTCGACAGCATGGAAGCTTTGCAGGCCGCGCTGCGAGCGGCGCTTCCCGGCGTCGCCAGCGTGCTCGTCAAGGGTTCGCGCTTCATGCGCATGGAGCGGGCCGTGCAGACCCTCAACGAGGCGGCCCAGCCGCAACAGGCCGAGTCCTCGATCAATGTCGCAGGTGCCGCATGCTGATGCTGCTTGCGCAATGGCTGCAATCGCTCTCGCCGGAGCTGGGTTTTTTGCGTGTCTTCCAATACCTCACGCTGCGCGCCGTGATGGCGGCGATGACGGCGCTGCTGATCGGGCTCATTGCCGGGCCACGCGTCATTCGGCGCCTCACCGCGCTCAAGATCGGCCAGCCGATTCGCACCAACGGCATGGAAACGCACCACGTCAAGAGCGGAACGCCGACCATGGGCGGGGTGCTGATTCTGTTGTGCATTGCCGTGGCGACCTTGCTGTGGGCCGATTTATCGAACCGCTTCGTCTGGATCGTGCTCATCGTCACGCTGGGTTTTGGCGCCATCGGCTGGGCCGACGACTGGCGCAAGGTGGTCTACAAGGACCCCAATGGCATGCGCTCGCGCGAGAAGTACATGTGGCAGTCCATCATCGGTCTGCTGGCGGCTCTGGCCCTGGTGTTCAGTATTTCCGAGGGCTCCAACCCCAAGGTGTTCCAACTCTTCGTCACCTGGGTGCGTTCGGGCTTCTCGGTCGACCTGCCGCCGCAGGCTGGGCTGCTGCTGCCGTTTTTCAAGGAAATCAGCTACCCGCTCGGCGTGGTCGGCTTCGTGGTGCTGACCTACCTGGTGATCGTGGGCTCCAGCAATGCGGTCAATCTGACCGACGGGCTCGACGGTCTGGCCATCATGCCGGTGATCATGGTGGGCTCGGCGCTGGGCGTGTTTGCCTATGTCACCGGCAACATCACCTTCTCTAAATACTTGCTCTTCCCGCATATCCCCGGTGCCGGCGAGCTGCTCATCTTCTGCTCGGCCATGGCCGGTGCGGGGCTGGCTTTTCTGTGGTTCAACACCCATCCGGCCCAGGTCTTCATGGGCGACGTGGGCGCCCTGGCGCTGGGGGCGGCGCTGGGCACCATCGCCGTCATCGTGCGCCAGGAAGTGGTGCTCGCCATCATGGGCGGAATTTTTGTCGTCGAAGCACTCTCGGTGATGGCGCAGGTGATGTGGTTCAAGGTCACCCGGCGCCGCTATGGCGAAGGGCGGCGCCTGCTGAAGATGGCGCCCCTGCACCACCATTTTGAAAAGAGCGGCTGGAAGGAGACGCAGGTGGTTGTGCGTTTCTGGATCATCACCATGCTGCTGTGTCTCATCGGCCTCTCGACCCTGAAACTGCGATGAACGAGACGCCTGAACTGCCCCACGACAACGCCGCGCCCCTGCCCGGTGCGGGCTCGGCTTTGCCAATGCCCACGCCTGCTGCGGGTGAAGTGCAGGCCGCGCAGCCGCTGCACGCCGCGCGCGATGCCAGCGAGTTCGTAGCGCGCATGTTCAGCGACATTGGCAGCGCCGATGCGGTAGCTGTCGAAGCGCCCTCCAGCGAAGCGGCGGCCCAGAGCGAAGCCGCGGAGGTGCCTACAGAGCTGCCGACCATGGCTCCGGCTGAGGCCGTGCAGGGCCTGCTTGCAGGCCGCTCGGTGCTGGTGCTGGGTCTGGGCATTTCGGGCATGTCCATGGCCCGCTGGTGCGTGCGCTGTGGTGCGGCGGTGACGGTGGCCGATACGCGCGCCGAGCCGCCGCTGCTGGCGCGCCTGCGGGGCGAACTGCCCCAGGTGCGGTTTGTCGGCGGCGCTTTTGACGCTGCGCTGGTGGCAGGCAAGGGCCTGCATGCGGTGCTGCGTTCGCCGGGTTTGAGTCCTGCCGAGATTGCTCCTGTAATCGTAGCTGCTAACGCAGATGGAATAAGCGCTGAAGGCGAATTAGGCTTGTATTCCGACGCTCTGGCGGCGCTGCGCAGCGCCTGCGGCTACGCACCGCGGGTACTGGCGGTGACCGGCACCAATGGCAAGACCACGGTGACCGCGCTCACCGGCCTGCTGGCCGCAGAGGGCGGTGCGCGCGTGGCGGTGGCGGGCAACATTGGCCCGGCGCTGCTCGATACCTTGGCGCAGCACCTCGACAGTGGCACGCTCCCCGAGGTCTGGGTGCTGGAACTCTCGAGCTTCCAGCTGGATGCCCCCGCAAATTTCGAGCCGACTGCAGCCGCGGTGCTGAACATTTCCCAAGACCATCTGGACTGGCACGGCAGCATGCAGGCCTACGCCGCAGCCAAGGCCAGGGTGTTTGGCAAGCAAGGCCTGATGGTGCTCAACCGCGACGACCCGGTGGTGATGCAGATGCACGCTGCGGCCAGTGCAGCGGCTGTGCCCGAAGGGGGCGCGCGCGGCAAGCAGGCGAAAGTCGTGCAGCGCGAGATCGTCACGTTTGGCGCCGATAGCCCCAAGCGCCCTGGCGACTTCGGCATCGAGCTGGTGCACGGCATGGCCTGGCTGGTACGGGCGCAGGAAGCCGACGAGACCCGAAAGCGCGCCCCGCGCCGCAGCAGTGCGGGGCAGGGCGCGGAGCCGGACGAGATCTTCATTCAGCGCCTGATCCCCACCGACGCGCTGCGCATTCGCGGTCGGCACAACGCGGTCAACGCACTGGCCGCGTTGGCGCTCGCGCAGGCGGCAGGCGGCGCGCTGGGGCCCATGCTCTACGCGCTGCGCGACTACCGTGGCGAGCCGCACCGTGTCGAACCGGTGGGAACCCTCGACGGCATCGAGTATTTCGACGACAGCAAGGGGACGAACGTCGGTGCCACCGTGGCCGCCATCTCCGGCCTGGGCGCCGAGCGGCGCGTGGTCGTCATCCTGGGCGGGGTCGGTAAGGGGCAGGATTTTTCTCCGCTCGCCGTGCCGGTCGAGCGCTTCGCCCGCGCCGTGGTGTTGATAGGGCGCGACGCGCCGCAGATTCGCGCCGCCCTCGAATCCACCGGCGTTCCGCTGCTGGACGCCAGCACGCTGGCCGAAGCCGTGGACCTGGCGACCCGCCGCGCCCATGCGGGTGACGCGGTATTGCTTTCGCCTGCCTGCGCCAGTTTTGACATGTTCGAGCACTACGTGCAGCGCGGTGAAATGTTTGCCGCCCTCGTGCGCGAACGCGCGCAGGACGCCGGGCACCCCTGGGAGGGTGCGGCATGAGCGCCGTCGCGTCTCGCTTTAGCGGCCGCATCGCGGCCTGGCTTGCCGCGCGCAGGCAGCACGGCACGGAAGGCCTGCCGGTGCGCGCGGGTGGCATGGAATACCGCCAGAGCACGGCCACACCGGCGAGCGTGCTGGGGTTCGACCAGGCGCTGCTCTGGGTGGTGATGGCGCTGTTGGCCTGGGGTTTGGTGATGGTGTATTCCGCCTCCATCGCCATGTCGGACAACCCGCGGTTCGGCAATATTTCGCACACCCATTTCCTGGTGCGCCACATGTTCGCGCTGGTGATGGGGTTTGTGGCGGCCTTGCTCACCTTTCAGATTCCCATGGCCGTGTGGGAGCGCCAGGCCCGCGCGCTGTTCCTGCTCTCGATCGCCCTGCTGATTGCCGTGCTGGTGCCGCACGTTGGCACGGTCGTCAACGGCGCGCGGCGCTGGCTGTCGCTGGGCATCATGAACTTCCAGCCCTCCGAGCTGGCCAAGTTCGCGGTGGTGATTTATGCGGCCGACTACATGTGCCGCAAGATGGATGTGAAAGAGCGGTTTTTCCGTGCCGTGCTCCCCATGGGCGCGGCGGTGGCGCTGGTCGGCGGTCTGCTGCTGGCCGAGCCCGACATGGGCGCTTTCATGGTCATCGCCGTGATTGCCATGGGCATCCTGTTCCTGGGGGGTGTCAACGCGCGCATGTTCTTTCTCATCGCCACGGTGTTGCTCGCCGCTTTCTCGGCCATGGTGATGATGAGCGACTGGCGGCGTGAGCGCATCTTTGCCTACCTCGACCCCTGGACCGAGGCGCATGCCCTGGGCAAGGGTTACCAGCTCTCGCATTCGCTGATCGCCATCGGTCGCGGCGAGATTTTCGGTGTTGGCCTGGGCGGCAGTGTGGAAAAGCTCCATTGGCTGCCCGAAGCGCACACCGACTTTCTGCTGGCCGTGATCGGCGAAGAATTCGGCCTGGTGGGGGTGCTGACCCTGATCGTGCTGTTCTTCTGGCTGACACGCCGCATCATGCACATCGGTCGCCAGGCCATCGCGCTTGACCGCGTCTTTTCCGGCCTGGTGGCGCAAGGCGTGGCGATGTGGATGGGTTTCCAGGCCTTCATCAACATGGGTGTGAACCTGGGCGCGCTGCCGACCAAGGGCCTGACGCTGCCCCTGATGAGCTTTGGTGGCTCGGCGATTCTGATGAATCTGGTGGCCCTGGCGGTGGTGCTCAGAGTGGATTACGAAAACAAACATCTCATGCGCGGAGGCCGCGTATGAGATGTTTGTTTCGACAAAACAAGCTCCTGCAGTGCGCCAGCGCTGCGCGCTGCGCAGCAGCGCATGCGCGGAGGCCGCGTATGAGATGCTTGTTTCTGCAAAACAAACCCTGCAGTGCGCCAGCACTGCGCACTGCGCAGCAGTGCATGCGCGGAGGCCGCGTATGAGCAGCAAAACAGCCCTCATCATGGCGGGCGGCACCGGTGGCCACATCTTCCCCGGCCTTGCCGTGGCACAGGCACTGCGCACGCGCGGCTGGCGCGTGCATTGGCTGGGCGCGCCCGGCAGCATGGAGTCGCGCCTGGTGCCCGCACAGGGTTTTGCGCTCGAGACGATTGCTTTTGGCGGTGTGCGCGGCAAGGGTGTCCTCACGCTGGCGCTGCTGCCGCTGCGCCTGCTGCGCGCCTTCTGGCAGGCGCTGGCGGTGGTGCGCCGCGTGCGCCCCGACGTGGTGGTGGGCCTGGGCGGCTACATCAGCTTTCCGGGCGGCATGATGGCCGTTCTGGCCGGCAAGCCATTGGTGCTGCATGAGCAAAATTCGGTGGCCGGTATGGCCAACCGTGTGTTGGCGGTCGTTGCCGACAAGCGGTTCACGGCCTTTCCCAACGTGCTGCGCAAGGCCGAATGGGTGGGCAACCCGCTGCGCGCGGCGTTCATGCAACAGGCGGGCCCGGCCGAGCGTTTTGCTGGGCGCAGCGGTCCGCTGCGCCTGCTGGTGGTGGGCGGGAGCCTGGGCGCACAGGCACTCAACGACACCGTGCCGCAGGCGCTGGCCTTGCTTTCGCCGGCCGAGCGCCCACAGGTGCTGCACCAGAGCGGCGCCGCGCAGATCGAGCGCCTGCGCGCCAACTATGCCGCTGCTGGTGTGGAGGCCGAGCTCACGCCTTTCATTGACGACACGGCCAGCGCTTTCGCCGCCGCCGACCTCATCGTCTGCCGCGCCGGTGCCAGCACCGTGACCGAAATTGCGGCCGTCGGCGCCGCTGCGGTCTTCGTGCCCTTTCCTTCCGCGGTCGATGACCACCAGACCACGAATGCGCGCTTTCTCGTCGACGCGGGCGGCGGATGGCTGCTTCCCCAGCGCGAACTGACCCCGCAGCGGCTTGCTGATATGCTCCGAAATATGGAGCGCAATGCGCTGATGAACAAAGCGCTAGAGGCCAAAAAGATGCAAAAATTGGATGCGACGAACGCGGTGGTAGCCGCCTGCGAGGAGCTGGCCGCATGAAGCACGCCATTCACCACATTCACTTCGTCGGCATCGGTGGTTCGGGCATGAGCGGTATCGCCGAGGTGCTGTTCAACCAAGGCTACACCGTCAGCGGCTCGGACTTGGCCGACAGCGCTGCGCTGCGCCGTCTGCAGGCCATGGGCATTGCCACCCACCTGGGCCATGCGGCCGCGCATGTCGAAGGCGCCGATGCCGTGGTGACGTCCACCGCGGTGCAGGAAGGCAACCCGGAAGTGCTGGCCGCGCGTGAGAAGAAGATCCCCGTGGTGCCGCGTGCCCTCATGCTCGCGGAACTGATGCGCATGAAGCAGGGCATCGCGATCGCCGGTGCGCACGGCAAGACGACCACCACCAGCCTCGTGGCCAGCGTGCTCGCCGAGGCCGGGCTCGATCCGACTTTCGTGATCGGTGGGCGTCTCAACAGCGCTGGAGCCAATGCCAAGCTGGGCGGCGGCGACTACATCGTTGTCGAGGCGGATGAATCCGACGCCTCGTTTCTGAACTTGCTGCCCGTGATGGCGGTCGTCACCAACATCGACGCCGACCACATGGAAACCTATGGGCACGACTTTGGCCGGCTGAAAAAGGCGTTTGTTGACTTTCTGCACCGCATGCCGTTCTACGGCGCGGCCGTGCTGTGCATCGACAACGCTGCGGTGCGCGACATCCTGCCCCAGGTGTCCTGCCCCGTCACCAGCTATGGGTTTTCAGAGGATGCCCAGGTGCGCGCGCTGAACGTGCGCGCCGAAGGTGCGCAAATGTGCTTTACCGTACAGCGGCGCAATGGCGTCACGTTGCCGGACATGGAGGTGCGCCTCAACCTCGCGGGCGAGCACAACGTGCAGAACGCATTGGCGGCGATTGCGGTGGCGGTGGAACTGTCCATTGACGACGCGGCGGTGCTGCGCGCATTGGAGAATTTCCGGGGGGTGGGCCGGCGCTTTCAGAGCTACGGCGATCTGCCGGCCACGGGGGGTGGCACCTTCACGCTCATCGACGACTACGGCCACCATCCCGTCGAGATGGCGGCCACGCTGGCTGCTGCACGCGGGGCTTTTCCCGGGCGGCGCCTGGTGCTCGCCTTCCAGCCGCATCGCTACACGCGCACACGCGATTGCTTCGAGGATTTTGTTCAGGTCATCGGCAAGGCCGACGCCGTGCTGCTGACGGAGGTGTACGCCGCTGGAGAGCCTCCGATCGTGGCCGCAGACGGCCGTTCGCTGGCGCGTGCGCTGCGCGTTGCCGGGCAGGTTGAACCCGTCTTTGTCGATGATGTGGCGGCGCTGCCACGCGCCATTGCCGAACTTGCCAGAGCAGGCGACGTGGTCTTGTGCATGGGCGCCGGATCGATTGGCAATGTGTCCGCGCGCACGGTAGAATTGCTACAAAAACATGAGCTGTCATCGTAGACAAGACAAGCGCTATGAGCCATAAAGATGTGAATATTGACGTGCAGAAAATGGGCAGGGTGGCCGTGCTCATGGGTGGCACGTCGGCCGAGCGCGAGGTGTCCCTCATGTCGGGACGCGGCGTGCTCGCCGCGCTCCGGTCGCGCGGTGTCGATGCCCACGCCTTCGACCCAGCGGAGCGCGACATGGGGGAACTTCGGCGTGAAGGTTTTGCGCGCTGCTTCATCACCTTGCATGGCCGCCACGGCGAAGACGGCACGGTGCAGGGCGCGCTGGAACTGCTGGGCATTCCCTACACCGGCCCGGGGGTGCTGGCCTCTGCCATTGCCATGGACAAGGTCATGACCAAGCGCATGTGGATTGCCGAAGGCTTGCCGACGCCGCGCTATGTGTGCCTGACGCCCGAGCAGCAGACGCACGAGCGCCTACGTGCCGTGCCCGATACGCTGGGCCTGCCCCTGATCGTCAAGCCGCCGCACGAGGGTTCGTCGATCGGCGTCAGCAAGGTCAATGGCTATTCCGACATGCAGGCAGCGGTGGCGTTGTCCGCCCGGTACGAGCCCGAAGTGCTGTGTGAAGAATTCATCGAGGGTGAAGAGGTGACTTGCCCCGTATTGGGCACGGGCGCAGAGGCGCGTGCGCTCCCCGTGATCCGGATCGAAGCCCCGAATGGTGCCTACGACTACCAGAACAAGTACTTTACCGACGAGGTCAAGTACCACTGCCCCAGTGGCCTGCCCGAAGCCGAGGAGCGCGAAATCCAGCGGCTGGTGCTGGCCAGCTACCGGGCGCTTGGCTGCCGCGGCTGGGGCCGCGCCGACCTGATGATTCGCGCCAGCGACCGCAAGCCCTTTTTGCTGGAGATCAATACCTCGCCCGGCATGACGGGCCACTCGCTGGTGCCCATGTCGGCGCGTGCCGCAGGCTTGTCGTACGAGGACCTGTGCCTGCTGCTGCTGGCGGGCGCCGCCCTCGATTCGACTGCAGGCACGTTGGCAGGAGGCGCGCAGTGACCACCCTGGCCGCGCCGCTCGACGTCCGGTTGATGAACCTGACGGCCACGCTGCTGTTCACCGGTTGCGCATTGTTTGCGCTGGCGGGCGGCGCGTGGTGGGCGCTGCGCCACCCCGCTTTTGCCATTGCGCGCATCGTCGTGCAGGGCGAACTGGCGCACAACAACGCGGTGACGCTGCGGGCCAACGTGGCGCCGCAAATTTCCGGCAATTTCTTCACCATGAATTTGCAGAACGTGCGCCGCGCTTTCGAGCAAGTGCCTTGGGTGCGCAGCGCGCAGGTGCAGCGTGAATTTCCTCGCACCTTGCGCGTGCGCCTGACGGAGCACCATGCGGTGGCCCACTGGGGGCCCGAATCGGGTACGGCCATGGTCAATACCGAGGGGGAAGTGTTCGAGTCCAACGGTGTGGACGACGAACTTGAAGACTTGCAGCGCCTGGACGGACCGCAAGGCAGTTCGGCGCAGGTGCTCGCCATGGCGCAGGCGCTGGAACCCATTTTCGAACCCTTGGGGCTCGATATCACGGCCCTCGCGCTCTCGGTACGCGGGGGCTGGCGCGTGACCTTGGGCGAGGACGCCACGGTCGAGCTCGGTGGTGGCACGCCCCCCGAAGTCATTGCGCGCACCCAGCGCTTTGCACAAACGCTCACGCGCGTGGCCACCCAGTTCGGGCGCCGCGCGGATGCGCTGGAATCCGCAGACTTGCGCCATATCGGTGGTTACGCAGTGCGCTTGCGCGGCGTGACCACCGTCACTGCCCAAACCAACGCCCACGCGGCACGCTAGACAACAAGAGGCATCAGACCTATGGCAAGAGAATACAAAGACGTGGTGGTGGGGCTGGACATTGGGACCGCCAAGATCATGGCGGTGGTGGCCGAGGTACTGCCCGGTGGCACGCTCAGGCTCGCCGGGCTGGGCGTGGCACCGAGCAACGGGCTCAAGCGCGGCGTGGTGGTCAACATTGACGCCACGGTGCAAAGCATCCAGCAGGCTTTGCGCGAGGCCGAGCTGATGGCCGACTGCAAGATCCAGCGCGTCTACACCGGCATCACCGGCAGCCACATTCGCGGGCTCAATTCCAGCGGCATGGTGGCGGTGAAAGACAAGGAAGTGACGCCTGCCGACGTCGCCCGCGTAATCGAAACTGCCAAGGCCATCAATATCTCCAGCGACCAGCGGTTGCTGCTCGTCGAGCCGCAGGAATTCGTCATCGACGGGCAAGACGTGAAAGAGCCCATCGGCATGAGCGGCATCCGCCTGGAGGCCAAGATTCATATCGTGACCGGCGCCCAGAGCGCGGCCGAGAACATCATCAAGTGCGTGCGCCGCTGCGGACTGGAAGTCGAGCAGCTCCTGCTCAACCCGCTGGCGTCGAGCCAGGCGGTGCTGACCGACGACGAGCGCGAGCTGGGCGTGGCGGTGGTGGACATCGGCGCCGGCACCACGGACATCGCCATTTTCACCGGCGGCGCCATCCGGCATACGGCCGTCATTCCGATCGCTGGCGATCTGATCACCAGCGACATCGCCATGGCGCTGCGCACGCCCACCAAGGATGCGGAAGAAATCAAGGTGGAAAGCGGTTACGCCAAGCAGTTGCTGGCCGACCCCGAAGCGCAGGTCGAGGTGCCGGGCCTGGGCGACCGTGGCCCGCGCATGATCAGCCGCCAGGCGCTGGCCGGTGTGATTGAGCCGCGCGTGGAAGAAATTTTCACCCTGGTGCAGCAGGTGGTGCGCGAATCGGGCTACGAAGAAGTGCTCTCGTCGGGCATCGTGCTGACCGGCGGCAGCGTGGTCATGCCCGGCATGGTCGAGTTGGGCGAAGACATTTTCTTGAAGCCTGTGCGCCGCGGCATTCCGAAATACTCCGGCGTGCTCTCCGATATGGTGGCCCAGCCGCGCGCCGCCACCGTGATGGGCCTGCTCGAAGAGGCGCGCCTGGCACGCATGCGTGGCTTCAAGGTGGCGCAAAAGACGGGATCGGTGCAGACCGCATTCGGCCGTTTCAAGGATTTCATCGTGGGGAACTTCTGACCATGTTGACCCCCAATCTGCGCTTGCGCCCCCACCCCCCGCCCCGAAGGCGCAGAAGCTGCGCTGCCGGCCGGCATCGCGGGCGATGGCGCCCACCTCACATTTGTTTTTTTGTCTTGCCACCCATTCAAAACCCGTCAGCAGTACCAGGAGTCACAACATGCCCATCGAAATGATCGAAACCGAAGAATTCAACCAGGGCACCCAGATCAAGGTGATCGGGGTCGGCGGTGGCGGCAGCAACGCCGTCGAACACATGATTGCGCGCGCCGTCCAGGGCGTGGAGTTCATCAGTGCCAACACCGACGCACAGGCCCTGATGCGCAGCTCGGCGCACCGCGCCATCCAGCTGGGCGAGAGCGGCCTGGGTGCGGGCAGCAAGCCCGAGAAGGCACGCGACGCCGCCGAAGCCGCGGTGGATGACATCCGCGATGCGATTTCGGGCGCCCACATGCTGTTCATCACGGCCGGCATGGGCGGGGGCACGGGAACGGGCGCCGCACCCGTGATCGCACGCATCGCCAAGGAGATGGGCATCCTCACCGTCGGCGTGGTGACCAAGCCTTTCGAATGGGAAGGTGGCCGGCGCATGAAGAACGCCGATGACGGCCTTGCAGAACTCGAAGCCAACGTCGATTCGCTGATCGTGGTGCTCAATGAAAAGCTGCTCGACGTGCTGGGTGACGACGTTCGGCAGGAAGAAGCCTTTGCCCATGCCAACGACGTGCTGAAAAATGCCGTGGGCGGTATCGCCGAGATCATCAACGAATACGGCCAGGTGAACGTCGACTTCGAAGACGTGCGTACCGTGATGGGCGAACCCGGCAAGGCCATGATGGGCACGGCCACGGCCAGCGGTCCGGACCGCGCGCGCATTGCGGCCGAACAGGCCATTGCCTGCCCATTGCTCGAAGGCATAGACCTGTCGGGCGCCAAGGGTGTGCTGGTGTTGGTGACGGCCAGCAAGGGCAGCCTCAAGCTGGCGGAGTCGCGCCTGGCCATGAGCACCATCAACGCGTATGCCTCGACCGATGCACACGTGATTTTCGGCGCCGCTTACGACGAGAGCCTGGGCGAAGACATCCGCGTCACGGTGGTCGCTACCGGCCTGGCTCGCCAGAACGCGCGCCGCCAGCCGATTTCGGTGGTGCAAGGTCTGCGCACCGGAACCGACAACATCGCCTACCAGATGCCCGCCAATGCGATGGGGGGCGTAGGTCAGGCAGGAAGCGCCGACTACGGGAACATGGCCGTGCCGAGCGTCTGGCGGACCAACCGCAATTCCGCTGCGGCGCGTGTAGATGCACTGTCGTCCGGCGGCATGGACGATCTGGAGATTCCGGCCTTTCTGCGCAAGCAGGCAGACTAAACGGGTCCCGATGGCGCAGTGCAACAAAACTGCGCCATCGAACCTAAAATGCCCGCATGCTCCCGCAACGCACCATCAAGGCGCTTACACGTGCCGTTGGCGTCGGTCTGCACAGCGGCCAGCGCGTCGAACTGACGCTGCGGCCCGCTGCGCCCGACACCGGCATCGTGTTCCGCCGTATCGATCTGCCGCAACCGGTGGATATCCCCGTGTCCGCCGAATCGGTGACCGACACGCGGCTGGCCTCCACCATTGGCGTGGGCGCGGCCAAGGTGCACACGGTGGAGCATTTGATGTCGGCTTGCTCAGGGTTGGGCATCGACAACCTCTACATCGACATCACGGCAGAAGAGGTGCCGATCCTCGATGGCTCCTCGGCTTCCTTTGTGTTTCTGTTGCAAAGCGCCGGTATCGAGTTGCAAAAGGCGCCACGACGTTTCATTCGGGTGAAGCAAGCCGTGGAAGTTCGCCAGGGCACAGGCGCGGCTGTCAAATGGGCGCGTCTGGCGCCTTACCACGGCTTCAAACTCAGCTTCGAGATTGATTTTGACCACCCGGCGGTCGATTCCACGGGGCAGCGGGTCGAATTCGACCTGGGTGCGGGCAACTACAGCCGCGACATCGCACGGGCCCGCACTTTTGGTTTCACGCGTGACGTGGAAATGATGCGCTCGAACGGCCTGGCGCTCGGTGGCGGGCTGGACAACGCCATCGTCATGGACGACTACAAGGTACTGAATGCCGATGGCTTGCGCTACGACGACGAGTTTGTGAAACACAAGATCCTCGACGCCATGGGCGACCTGTACCTGGTCGGCAAACCCCTGCTTGCTGCCTACAGCGCGTTTCGCTCGGGCCATGCCATGAACAACCTGCTGCTGCGCGAGCTGCTGGCGCAGCGGGACGCCTGGGATGTCGTTACCTTCGACGACGAACGCCAGGCGCCGCGCGGGTTCGCGCAGCCCGTGCGTGCCTGGTAGGCCGCAGGCGTGCTCATCGCCCGTACCTTGGTTTTTATCCTGCTGCTAACGGCAGCGGTCTTTTTTGCCTTCTACGCCGCAACCGGGCAACTGCGTTACCGGCGCTTTGGTCTGGTGATCCTCAAATGGACCGTGATCGCTGGCCTGTTCTTCTTTGCGGTGCTCTTTATCGACCGCCTTGCCTGAGGCCGGCGCACACGGGCATGCGTAGGGCAGTACACTCGCCCCTGCTCCGGGGTGTGCTGATGCGCTGAGATGCCGGGGGCCTGACAACAGGCTCCCTGGCGAACCCGACGAACTTGATCCGGTTCATACCGGCGGAAGAAGAGCCGATCTCCCTGTCTGCGTGCCGTCCCCATAAGGCCTGCACGCCGTCCCCCTGGTGCACACCACCTCTGCGGGAGGCGCAGGTTCAGTCCGGAGCATCCATCCACCGGACCGTAGGAGACCTGCCATGAACGCCCCCGAACCCCTTGCCCGTGAATCTTTCGCCAGCCTGCTGGCACGTGCGCGCGAGCCCTTTCCCGCGTCGCGCAAACAGTACCTTGCTGGCGCCTTGCACCCCGAGCTGCGTGTGCCCGTGCGGGACATCGCGCTCACCAACGGCGAGCAGGTCAGCGTGTACGACACCTCGGGCCCGTACACCGACCCGCAGGCCGTGATCGACGTGCGCAAGGGGCTGGCTAGCGTTCGCGGCGGCTGGATCGAAGCACGCGGTGACACCGAACGCTACCAGGGGCGACCGCCCGTGGCGCTGGACGACGGCAGCAAGAGCGAAGACGCGGTGCGCCTGGCCCAGTTGCGCATTGAGGCCGCAGGCTTGCAGCGCCAGCCGCTGCGCGCCAAGAGCGGCGCCAATGTGACGCAGATGCACTATGCCCGCAAAGGCATCGTGACGCCCGAGATGGAATACGTGGCGCTGCGCGAAAACGGCAAGCGCGAATGGATGGCGCAGTACCAGCAGGACGCCGCTCGCGAGCAGCGCCTGGCCGGCAACCCCCTGGGCGCCATGATTCCGAAGATCATCACGCCCGAGTTCGTGCGCGATGAAGTGGCGCGCGGCCGCGCCATCATCCCCGCCAACATCAACCACCCCGAGGTGGAGCCGATGGCGATTGGCCGGAATTTCCTGGTCAAGATCAACGCCAACATCGGCAACTCCGCCGTCACCTCAAGCATCGAGGAAGAGGTCGAAAAACTCGTCTGGGCGATCCGCTGGGGCGCCGACAACGTGATGGATCTCTCGACCGGCAAGAACATCCACACCACGCGCGACTGGATCGTGCGCAACTCGCCCGTGCCCATCGGCACCGTGCCGATCTACCAGGCGCTCGAAAAGGTCGGCGGCATCGCCGAGGACCTGACCTGGGAAATCTTCCGCGACACCCTGATCGAGCAGGCCGAGCAGGGCGTGGACTATTTCACCATCCACGCGGGCGTGCGCCTGGCCTACATCCACCTCACGGCAGCGCGGCGCACCGGCATCGTTTCGCGTGGCGGCTCCATCATGGCCAAGTGGTGCATGGCACACCACCGCGAGAGCTTCCTGTACGAGCATTTCGAGGACATCTGCGACATCATGAAGAGCTACGACGTGGCCTTCAGCCTGGGCGACGGCCTGCGCCCCGGCTGCGCCTCGGACGCCAATGACGAAGCCCAGTTCGCCGAATTGCACACGCTGGGCGAACTCACCCAAGTGGCCTGGAAGCACGACGTGCAGACCATGATCGAAGGCCCTGGCCATGTGCCCATGCACATGATCCAGGCCAACATGACCGAGCAGCTCAAGACCTGCCACGAAGCGCCGTTCTACACCCTGGGCCCGCTGACCATCGACATCGCGCCCGGCTACGACCACATTGCGTCTGCCATCGGCGCCGCCATGATTGGCTGGATGGGCACCGCCATGCTGTGCTACGTGACGCCCAAGGAGCACCTGGGTCTGCCCGACCGCGACGACGTCAAGCAGGGCATCATCGCCTACAAGATCGCCGCGCACGCCGCCGACGTCGCCAAGGGCCACCCCGGTGCCCGTGCCCGTGATGATGCATTGAGCCAGGCGCGCTTTGATTTCCGCTGGCAGGACCAGTTCAATCTCGGCCTCGACCCCGAGACGGCGCAGGAATACCACGACGAAACCCTGCCCAAGGATGCCTCCAAGGTGGCGCATTTCTGCTCCATGTGCGGGCCGAAGTTCTGCTCCATGAAAATCACCCAGGAAGTGCGCGAATTCGCGGCCAAAAAGGGCCTGAGCGAAACAGAGGCATTGGCCGACGGCCTGCAGGCGAAAGCGCAGGAGTTCCAGCAGGGCGGGGGGCGTTTGTACGTCCCGATGACCCCCATCGCATAAGACACTCTTATGAAGTGAGAGACTTCCAGGCGCGTCTTCGGGAAGAGGGTCTTTCCCGAGGTGCGCCGTGCGAGATTTGGCTATGCTGCAAGTGTCAAAAGTTGTAAATAGACCAGAGGCTTCATGAGCACACTTGCCGGCAAAACGCTCTCTATCCGTACGCGCCTGTATTTCGCCACGGCTTTTTCGTTGCTGCTGCTGGTAGCGGTGGGCGCCTTGGCTTATGTGGGGCTGGAACGCACGCGTGACACGGTGGCCATGCTCTTTGACCAGCATGTGCAGACGCTGACGGATATTTCCGAGTTGCGGACCACGCTGGGCGATGTGCGGCGGGTTGAAAAAGACATCATCCTCAACTTCAACAACGCCGTGGAGGTAGCCGCCCAGCGCGAACTCTGGACCAAATCCATGAATACGCTGCGCAGCGAACTGGGCAAGGTACGCGAGCACAAGGCGGGGGACGCAGATTTCACAGGCGCCATCGACAAAACGCTTGCCGAAATCAAGCAATATGACGAGGGCGTTTCCCCCGTGTTCACACAAATCGAAGCCGCCCAGCTCGATGGTGCGGGGGGCGCGGCGTATGCCGAAAAGTTCAAGGGCCACATGGAGATCAGCGACCAACTGCTCTCCGGCCTGGCGACGCAGGCGAGAACGCGCATGGATGAGGCGCGTGCAGCGGTCGATGCGCGCGCCTCCCTGTTGGCGATTGCTGTTGCCGTGGCGGTGCTGCTGGCCTTGGCCATTGTGCTGCCCTTGACCATTTTCACGCTGCGCTCCATTACCGCCTCGCTGGCACAAGCCCGCGCGCTGGCCGAGCGGATTGCCGCCGGCGACCTCTCCGACGACGAGGCGCCGCGCAGCCTGGACGAGTTGGGCCAACTGGTACTGACCATGGGACGCATGCAGGAGTCCTTGCGCACGCTGGTGCGCCAGGTGCAGGATGCAGCCGGCAACATCTCGACCGCCAGCGCCGAGATCGCCACCGGCAACCTCGACCTGAGCCAGCGCACCGAGCAGACAGCAGCCAACCTGGAGGAGGTCGCCGCGTCGATGGACATGCTCACTGGCACCGTGCAGCACAACGCGGAATCGTCCCGCAGCGCCAGCGCTTCGGCGGGTGAGGCTGGCGCCGTGGCGGGCCGGGGCGGCGAAGTGGTCGGGCAGGTGGTCAGCACCATGGAGCAGATCAGCACCAGCTCGCGCAAGATCGCCGACATCACCGGTGTCATCGACGGCATTGCTTTTCAGACCAATATTCTGGCGCTCAATGCTGCCGTCGAAGCGGCGCGGGCCGGGGAACAGGGGCGCGGCTTTGCCGTGGTGGCCAGCGAAGTGCGCAGCCTCGCGGGCCGCAGCGCCGACGCGGCCAAGGAAATCAAGTCGCTTATCGGCGCCTCGGTCGAGCGTGTGGAAGATGGCGCGCGCCTCGTGGGCCAGGCCGGCCAGACCATGACCGAGATCGTTGGCAGCGTGCGCCGTGTCTCGGATGTCATTAGCGAGATCAGTGCGTCGGCCGCCGAAGAGCGCGACAACATCGAGCAGATCGGCCAGGCCGTGCGCCATCTGGACCAGATGACGCAGCAGAACGCGGCGCTGGTCGAACAATCGGCCGCTGCTGCGCAGTCGCTGCGCGAGCAGGCGGCTGCGCTCTCGCGCGCGGCAGCGCAGTTCAAACTGGGCCAGGGGGCGCCATCGGTGCCGATGGCGTCTGCTCCTGTGCAGCACCCTGCGCCGGACGGGTATGCGCTTCCTGAGGGCGGTGCACCGCTGCGCTTGGGCTGAACGGGAGCGGGTACAGCGCCCAGGCACCCGGCGCAGGCGCGTGCACCGGCCAGTGGGCAGAGCAGGGCGGATTGCCCCTTTGCGCACGCTCGCCCAGTAGCCACTGCACGCAGCGTGCCACGCCGGCGTGCGCGATCCACACCACGTCGCTCCCCGTCTCGCTGGCCATGGTGCTGTCTTCTTGCAAGGCTGCGCCGACGCGCGCCAGCATGTCGATGAGCCGCTCGCCACCGCCAGGCGCATAGGTCGCAAGCTGGGCCGCCCAGGTGTCGAGCTCGGCGCGCGGCAGCGTTGCCCAGGCCAGCCCTTCCCAGGCGCCAAAATTCAGTTCGCGCAGGCGGGCGTCAGATTTAAGGGTGAAATCAGGCCTTAGCGCATATGCTGCTTGCGCAAGCAGCTCACATCTTCGTAGCGTCGAATGTCGCAGTACCGATCTGTGCAGCAATGTGCGTGGCAGCGCGCTTGCCAGCCGTTCGGCGCAGCGCGCCGTCGCTTCCAGCTCGACCGGCAGATCGAGTTGGCCGTAGCAGATGCCCGGCGGCGCCAGCACTGGCGCATGGCGCACCAGCCACAATTGGGGCACGTTCAGCCGCCCGTCCTGAGCCCCACGGGGCCCAGGGCCAGTGCCGCACCGAGATAAAACGCAATTTCGGCCACTTGCTGTACGGCGCCCAGGCAGTCGCCCGTAAAGCCCTGCAGCCGCAGCAAAAACCAGCGTGTCAGCAAAGCGGTGCAGGCACCGCTGAGCAGCAGCGCCAGGAGCACGAACAGCACCCCTTCGCCAAGGGCGATGACGATTAGCGGAGCCACGCACCAGGCCATGGCTACCGTGAGTTGCACAAGGGTGATGCTGTCTGCCAGCGGTTTCGCTTTGGATCGCGCGCTGTCGCCGATGTAGGGCAGCCCCCGCACCAGCAGCAGCGGGAAAAATCGGGAAACCACATGGGCGCCGGCCAGCGCCGCCAGCGCAGGCGAGAGGCCGCGTTGGCCGAGCAAGGCCAGCAAGCCCGTTTTGGCCAGCAGCGCCAAGACGAGCGCCATGGCGCCGAAAGCACCGATGCGCGAATCTTTCATGATGTCGAGTGCGCGCTCACGCTCCTGGCTGCCGCCGAGACCATCCGCCACATCGGCCAGGCCGTCTTCATGAAAGCCCCCGGTGAGCAGCACGGTGGCGGCCGTGCTCAGCGCCGCGGCCACCCAGGGCGTGGCGGGCGCGGCGCTGAGCCCCAGGTAGAGCAGGGCATAGACGGTGCAGGCGCAGGCGCCGACGACCCAGCCGACGCCTGGGAAATGGGCGCTGGAGGCGCGCAGCATCTCCGGGCTGAACCCCACCCACGCCGCCAGCCGGCCGGTGACCGGAATGCGGGTGAAAAACTGCAGCGCCAGCAGGTAGTGGCGCAGTGCCTGCTGCGCCCGTTCTTCAGAATTCATAGCTGCTCGCGCTTGTGGGATATGCGGAAGAAGCCCATTTGATTCGAAGTTTCAGTTGCCACCGTGGCCCGACTGCAGGAACAGGCGGTAGGCCGGGTTGAGCGTTTCTTCCACGTAGGGGTATCCCAAGGTAGCCAGGAATGCCTCGAACGCCTGCGCATCGCTGGCCGGCACTTGCAAACCCACCAGAATGCGGCCGTAGTCGGCGCCCTGGTTGCGGTAGTGGAACAGCGAGATGTTCCAGCTCGGCTGCATCAGGCTCAGGAACTTCAGCAGCGCGCCGGGCCGCTCGGGGAAGACGAAGCGCAGCAGCCGCTCGTCTTGCGCCAGGGCGGAGTGGCCCCCGACCAGATGGCGCAAATGCTCCTTGGCCAATTCGTCGTGCGTCAAATCCAGCGCTTCAAAACCATGGCGAGCGAAGCTCTTCGCCAGCTTCGCCGACTCGCCCCGTCCGTGGGTCGCAATGCCGACGAACACATGGGCGCGCGCCGCATCGCTGATGCGGTAGTTGAACTCGGTGACGTTGCGCGGCCCGCCAGGCAGTTCGCCAATCACCTCGCAAAAACGCCGGAAGCTCCCGCGCGCTTCGGGGATGGTGACGGCCAGCAGGGCCTCGCGCTCCTCGCCCACCTCGGCGCGCTCGGCGACAAAGCGCAGGCGGTCGAAGTTCATGTTGGCGCCGCACAGAATGGCGGCGTAGGTTTCGCCGCGGGTCTTGTGGCTTGCCACATACTGCTTGATGGCGGCTACAGCCAGCGCGCCGGCGGGCTCCACGATGCTGCGGGTATCAACGAACACATCCTTGATGGCGGCGCAGACCGCATCGGTGTCCACGGTCATGAACTCGTCCACCAAGCCGCGTGCAATGCGGAAGGTCTCCTCGCCGACGAGCTTGACGGCCGTGCCATCCGAGAACAGCCCGACGTCGGGCAGAGTGATGCGCTTGCCCGCCGCCACCGACTGCATCATGGCGTCCGAGTCGTTCATCTGCACGCCAATGACTTTGACGTCCGGCCGCACGGCCTTGATGTAGTTCGCCACGCCGCTAATCAAGCCGCCGCCGCCGATAGCGACAAACACCGCATCCAGTCGCTGGGTGCCGAGTTTTTGCACCTGGCGCAGGATTTCCATGGCCACCGTACCCTGGCCGGCAATCACGTCCGGGTCGTCAAACGGGTGGACGAATGTCAGTCCCTGGTCGCGCTGCAGTGCCGCAGCGTGGTCGTAGGCGTCGGAATAGCTGTCGCCATGCAGCACCACTTCGCCGCCCAGGGCGCGCACGGCATCGATCTTCACCTCGGGCGTGGTGGTGGGCATGACGATCACGGCGCGCGTGCCCAGCTTGTGCGCGCTCATGGCCACGCCCTGGGCGTGGTTGCCGGCGGAGGCGCAAATCACGCCGCGCTGCAGATCCTCGGGCGAGAGGTGCGCCATCTTGTTGTAGGCACCGCGCAGCTTGAAGCTGAACACCGGCTGCTGGTCCTCGCGCTTGAGCAGCACCTTGTTGTGCAGCCGCTGGCTGAGCGCGCGCGCCAGATCCAGGTTGGATTCGATGGCCACGTCATAGACGCGTGCGTTCAGAATTCTGGTGAGGTAATCGTGGGGCGTAAGAGGATCGATCATGTCGCGCTGCAAGTGACCCGGCGCGGCCAATGCCGACGCGGGGCGGTCATCATAGGCGCCACTCCAAGCAGCCGGCCGGAGCGACAGGCAAAAAAAAGCCCCTGGCCGCAAAGCCGGGGGCTTAATCCATCCGTTTTGAGGAGATGGAGGAGACAAACGGTGCCAGGCGCTGTGACAGGATTGCTGTCTGCGGTGCCTCGCATGGTTGCAGTGTAGCGCTTTGCTTGTTGCAATGCAGCAAGTAGCCTGCGAATTTTTTAGAATGTTGCCTCCAAAGCACATGCGCACAAGGACACCGATGGAATGCACAGTCAGTTGGACGGGGGCCGCAGGCACCCGTTCGGGTATGGGGTTTGTCGCCGAAACCGGCAGCGGGCACGTGATTGCCATGGATGGCGCGCCCGACACGGTCAAGCCGGAAATGGGTGGTCAGAACCTCGCGCCGCGCCCGATGGAGACCGTGCTGGCAGGCACTGGAGGCTGCACCGCCTACGACGTGGTGCTGATCCTGCGCCGAGGCCGCCACGATGTGCGCGGCTGCAGCGTGCACCTCACAACCGAGCGAGCCGCAGCCGATCCCAAGGTGTTCACCCGTATTCACATGCATTTCACGGTGTCGGGCAAAGACCTGCCAGACACCGCCGTGGAGCGCGCCATTGCGCTCAGCCACGAAAAATACTGCTCGGCCAGCATCATGCTGGGCAAGACGGCGCAGATCACCACCAGTTTTGAAGTGTTGGAGGGCTGAGGGCTGAGGGCAGAGCGGCGGAACCGGAACCGGGGGCGGCTGGAGATTGCCGGCCCTCGCCCCATAGAGGGTGATTTGGCACATTCTTTGCGTATAGATACAAAATAATGGGAACTTGTGCGCTCAACTTGGTCCTTCTGGTGCCGATGGTGGTGTCTGGACGCAGGCTGTTGCAGCAGGACAACGAATTGCCACTTTGCGGCTGTTGGACCGTGAATTCCTTTGCGAAACCTGCCCGCCTCTGGTGCAATAGCAGCAACTTCCCCACCAGGAGGTTGGCCCGGGGAACCGGCGGGACTGTGCAGGTGCCACAACACCCAAGACCCCCCGTACCGGCGCCCTATGTTTAACCTTGGAGTAACTCGCAATGAAAAAATCCCTGATTGCCCTGGCCGTGCTGGCTGCTTCCGGCGCCGCCATGGCTCAGTCTTCGGTCACCATGTACGGCGTGGCTGATTTGTCTTTGGCTAAGGCCAGCGGCGTGTCGGCTCAAATGAGCGGCAACGGCCTGATGAACAACGGCAACAGCCGTCTGGGCGTGCGCGGCGTTGAAGATCTGGGCGGTGGCCTGAAGGCTTCCTTCAACTTCGAACAAGGCATCAACGCTGAATCCGGCGCTACCGATGCTGCTACCTACCAACGTGCTGCATGGCTGGCTCTGTCGGGTGGCTTTGGCCGCTTCCAAATGGGCCGTACGCTGAACCCCAGCTTCTACGGCGTGGCTGCTTGGGAACTGACTGGCACGGCCAACTACTCGGTAGTGGGCAACCAGTTCGGCTTCACGGGTGAAGGCCCACGTACCAACAGCGTGTTCCAGTACACCACCCCCAACATGGGCGGTTTCAGCGGCACGATCGGTTACACCGCAAAGCCTGACAACAGCGGCAATGCCAAGACCGACCTGAACCTGATCTACGCGAACGGCCCGATCGCTGCTGCTCTGTCGTACAACAAGACCAACACCCTGAAGAGCAACGTAGCTCTGGGTGGTTCGTATGACTTCGGTATGTTCAAGTTGGCCGGCTCGCTCCAGGACGACAAGCAAATCAATGCCAAGGGCTTCACCCTGGGTGGCACGGTTCCTGTCGGCCCTGTGGCTCTGACGCTGGACATCGCTCGCCAAACCAACAGCGGCTTCAAGAACACCGACGTTCTGCTGGAAGCCAAGTACGCTCTGTCCAAGCGCACCTTCACGTACGCAACCTACTACAAAGATGGTGCTGATGATGCCGGCAACTACAAGACCGGCGCCAAGAACACCTTTGGCCTGGGCGTTCGCCACAACTTCTGATGACGCGCTGGCGTGAGCCAGCTTTGCATCGCAAGAATCAAAGCCGCAAACCTTCGGGTTTGCGGCTTTTTTTATGTGCGCCCAGCATGGGCGTGCTCTTGCCGATGGAATCGACCAATGTCTGCTACGTTGTTTTGACCCGACGCCACCCAGGCAAAGCACGGCAAGCCACGGAAACCTCGCTATCCTGACGGCATGACGCAGATCCTTTGCAGCGGGCCTAGTGGGTCAGTGGGCCTCCATCGCAGAGGTGTGACAGACGGCGCCATGGCGGCAGGAGCTTGACGCGGGAATGTTGGCCTTCATTTTTCGCCGTCTGATGCAGGCCGTGGTCGTACTGGTCGCGGTGGCCTTCATTTCTTTTTTGCTGTTCCAGTACGTGGGCGACCCGGTGGTGTTCCTGCTGGGGCAGGACGCCAAGCCGGACCAGATTCGCGAGTTGCGCGCCTCACTCGGCTTGGACAGGCCTTTTTTTGTGCAGTTCTGGCATTTTCTGGTGCACGCCGCCCAGGGGGAGTTTGGCTTGAGCCTGCGCCAGGGCGCCAAGGTCTCACGGCTGATCGCCGAGCGCTTTCCGGCCACCTTGGAGCTGTCGTTGGTCGCTGCCGTCCTGGCCTTGGTGGCAGGGGTGCCCATGGGCGTCTATGCGGCGCTGCGGCGCGGCAGCTTTCTCAGCCAGGTGTTCATGGGGCTGTCTCTGCTGGGGGTGTCGCTGCCTACCTTTCTGATCGGCATTTTGCTGATTCTGGTGTTTTCGGTGCTGCTAGGCTGGTTCCCCAGCTTTGGCCGCGGCAACGTGGTCCAACTGGGCTGGTGGAGCAGCGGTTTGCTGACGCGTGACGGCTGGCACCACATCGTGTTGCCCGCGATCACCCTGGCGATTTTCCAGCTCACGCTCATCATGCGGCTGGTGCGTGCCGAAATGCTGGAAGTGCTGCGGACCGACTACATCAAGTTTGCCCGGGCGCGGGGCCTGTCGGACCGCGCGATTCATTTCGGCCACGCGCTCAAAAATACCTTGGTACCGGTGATGACCATCACCGGGCTGCAGCTCGGTGGCCTCATTGCTTTTGCCATCATCACGGAAACCGTGTTTCAGTGGCCTGGCATGGGCCTGCTGTTCATCCAGGCCGTCACGTTTGCCGACATTCCCGTGATGGCGGCCTATCTGTGTCTGATCGCCTTGATTTTCGTGGTGATCAATCTGGTGGTTGATCTGCTGTATTTTGTTGTTGACCCCCGCCTGCGTGCTGGGGGCTTGGGAGCTCGCTGATGTTGTCTTCTCACCGCCTCAAGGCGGGCGGCCGCGCGTTTGCACAGATTGCGCAGTTTCACCCCGAACTGACCGCGCTGCGCCGCGATTTGCATGCACATCCCGAACTGGGTTTTGAAGAGGTGTATACCGGTTCGCGCGTCAAGGAAGCGCTCAAGGTCTGCGGCGTGGACGAGATTCACGATGGCATTGGTCGCACAGGCATCGTTGCCGTGGTGCACGGGCGCAGCACGGCGAGCGGCGCCATGGTGGGGCTGCGGGCCGACATGGATGCCCTGCCGATGACGGAGCACAACGACTTCACCTGGAAGTCCTGCAAACAGGGCCTGATGCATGGCTGCGGCCACGACGGCCATACCGCCATGCTGGTCGGCGCGGCGCGTTACCTGGCCGCGACGCGCGATTTCGATGGCACGGCGGTCCTGATCTTTCAGCCGGGCGAAGAAGGCATGGCTGGTGCGCGCGTGATGATGGAAGACGGATTGTTCGATCGGTTTCCTGTGCAGTCCATCTACGCCATGCACAACTGGCCGGCAATGAAGCCGGGCACCGTGGGCCTGAATGACGGGGCGATGATGGCAGCGGCCGATCGCATCACCATTCACATCACCGGACGCGGTGGCCATGGGGCGCATCCCTACCAGACAGTGGACGTGGTGCTGGTGGCCGCGCATCTGATCACCGCCGTGCAAAGTATCGTCTCGCGCAACGTGCGGCCCATCGACAGTGCTGTCGTAAGCCTGTGCGCGATGCAGGCGGGCGACCTTGCCGCTTTCAGCGTGTTGCCCGGAAGCGCGACGCTGGTGGGCACGGTGCGCACATTCGACCACGAAGTGCAAGCCTTGGTTGAAAGACGCCTGCACGAGCTGTGCAGTGCTGTAGGGCTGGCGTTCAGTGCCACGATTGCACTGGATTACCAGCGCATTTACCCTGCCACCATCAACTCCGAAGCCGAGGCGCAGTTTGCTGGTGATGTGGCCGTGGCCCTGCTGGGCGCGGAAAACGTGGTGCGCGACCTCGAGCCCAGCATGGGTGCCGAGGATTTTTCCTTCATGCTCCAGACCAAGCCTGGCGCCTATCTGCGCATTGGTCAGGGTATGGGGGCGAGCGGTGTCGCACTGCACAACAACCGCTACGACTTCAACGACGATATCCTGTCGCTGGGCGCCGCCTTGCACGCTAGCCTGATCGAGCGCGCCATGCCCTTGCCTGTTGCATGAGGACGCCCTCCCTCTTTCACCCCAGGAGACCTAAATGAAAAAGACGAGACAACTGGTTGCCACTGCCCTGTTCGCTGCCCTGTCTGCCGCCACGCTGGTGGGACAGGCGCAAACCATCCGCATCGCCAACCAGGGAGACGCGCTCTCCATGGACCCGCATTCGCTCAATGAGTCGCTGCAACTGAGCACGGACAGCAACGTCTACGAACCGCTGGTCGGCCGCAACAAGGATCTCAGCCTTGCACCGGCACTGGCCACGGCCTGGAAGCAGACGGCGCCCACGGTCTGGCGTTTTGAACTGCGCAAGGGTGTGCAGTTCCACGACGGCACGCCCTTCACCGCCGACGACGTGGTGTTCAGCTTCGCCCGCATGAAGGGCGAGGGCTCGGACATGAAAGCCACGAATAGCGACGTCAAAGAAGTGCGCAAGGTTGACGACCACACGGTGGACATAGAGACGTTCGCGCCCCAGCCGATCCTGCCGGATGTGATTACGACCTCTTACATCATGAGCAAAAAATGGTGTGAGGACAACCAGGCGGTCAAGCCGGTGGATCGCCGCAAGGGGATCGAAAACGCAGCCTCTTTCCGCGCCAACGGCACCGGGCCATTCCGCCTGCGCGAGCGCCAGCCCGGTGTGCGCACCGTGTTCACGCGCAACGGTACTTATTGGGGCAAGATTGAGGGCAACGCCCAGGAAATCATCTTTACGCCCATTGGGAACGATTCCACGCGCGTCGCCGCGCTGCTGTCGGGCGAAGTGGATGTGATGGAGCCGATTCCCGTACAGGACATCGAGCGCGTCAACCGCAACCCAGGCACACGCGCCGTCACAGGCCCCGAGCTTCGCACCGTCTTCCTCGGCATGGACCAGAAGCGCGATGAACTGCTGTATTCCAGCGTCAAGGGCAAGAATCCGTTCAAGGACAAGCGCGTGCGCCAGGCGTTCTACCAGGCGATTGACATTGACGGCATCAAGAAGAACGTGATGCGGGGCGCATCCAACCCGTCGGCCTTGATGGTCGGCCCCGGTATCAATGGGTTCGACCCCAGTGTCAAGCGTCTGCCCTACGACCCCGACGCCGCCAAGAAACTGATGGCCGAAGCCGGCTATCCCGACGGCTTCGAGGTCTCCATGAACTGTCCGAATGACCGCTACGTGAACGACAGCAAAATCTGCCAGGCGGTGGCGGCGAATCTGGCGCGCATCAATGTCAAGATCAAGCTGCTGGCTGAAACCAAGGGGACCTACTTTCCCAAGGTGCTGCGTAGGGACACCAGTTTCTACATGCTGGGCTGGACGCCCACGACCTACGACGCGCTCAACGCTCTCAATGCCTTGATGGTCTGTGTGGACGAGAACGGCGCGGGGCAATTCAACCTGGGTGCCTATTGCAACCCCAAGGTGGACGAACTGGCGCACAAAATCCAGGTCGAAACCGACAAGACCAAGCGCAACGCCATGATCAAGGAAGCCTTTGCCCTGCATACCGCCGACATTGGCCACCTGCCGCTGCACCAGCAGGCGCTGGCATGGGGCGTCAGCAAGAAGGTCAAGCTCGTGCAATTGGCCGACAACTTCATGCCGTTCAAATGGATGAGCATCGAAAAGTGAGCCCCCGACACGCCACAAGGATGGCCTGCGCATGAGGGCCATCGTGCGGCGCGCCTGGGACAGCGACCTGGCGCACAGCCTGCGCAGCTCGCCGGTTGCCATGGCGGCAGCGGTGGTGGTACTCGTCTGTGTGCTGGCCTCGCTGTTTGCTGGACAGATCGCGCCGCACAACCCGTTTGATCTTGCGAGCCTGGAGCTGGGTGATTCGCGCCTGCCGCCCGCCTGGAGCGAGCTCGGCTCGCGCAAATACCTGTTGGGCACGGACGACCAGGGCCGGGATATCCTGTCCGCGGTCATGTACGGCGCGCGTATCTCACTCATCGTCGGTGTTGCCTCGGTGGTGTTGTCGGTGCTGGTCGGCGTGACGCTGGGGCTGGTCGCGGGCTACCTAGGCGGCTGGGTTGACGGCCTGCTGATGCGCTTGTGCGATGTGATGCTCTCGTTTCCGGCCATTCTGGTAGCGCTGCTGATCGCCGGGGTTGGGCGGGCGATGTTTCCGGATGCAGACGAGTCACTCGCCTTTGGTGTGCTCATCCTGTCGATTTCGCTGACCGGCTGGGTGCAGTACGCACGCACCGTGCGTGGCTCCACGCTGGTCGAACGCAGCAAGGAATACGTGCAGGCGGCGCGTGTCACCGGTGTGCCGCCGCTGCGCATCATGCGCCGGCATGTGCTGCCCAACGTCATGGGTCCGGTGATGGTGCTGGCCACCATCCAGGTCGCCACCGCCATCATTACCGAGGCAACACTGTCGTTCCTGGGTGTCGGGGCGCCCGTGACCTCGCCGTCGCTGGGCACCTTGATTCGCGTGGGCAACGACTACCTTTTCTCCGGCGAATGGTGGATCACCGTCTTCCCCGGCCTCATGCTGGTGCTGATTGCGCTGTCGGTGAACCTGCTGGGCGACTGGCTGCGCGATGCACTCAACCCAAGGTTGCAATGACCCCCCTGTGTCGCTTCGCTCCATCCCCCCCAAGGGGGGACACAGCCAGCGCGGCGGGGCGGCCCTTGCGCGGTTTCAATGAAACCCCCTGTGTCGCTTCGCTCCATCCCCCCAAGGGGGGCGCAGCCAGCGCGGCGGGGCGGCCCTTGCGCGGCTGCTGCTGGTGTGGGCTGCGCCGGTGTTTTGCGCTGCGGGGCTTCCATAGCGCAACAGACTACGCAAATGCCCCTGCTTGAAGTCAAAGACCTGGTGGTCGAATTCCCGCACCGGCGTGGCACGTTGCGGGCGCTCGACGGCATCTCGTTCGCCATCGAGCCGGGAGAAATTCTGGGTGTGGTGGGCGAATCGGGTGCTGGCAAGTCGCTGACCGGTGCTGCCATCATTGGTCTTTTGGAGCCACCAGGGCGCATCGCCTCGGGCGAGATCTGGCTCGAAGGCCGGCGCATCGACCAACTTCCACCCCAGGAGATGCGCCACGTGCGTGGCCGCCACGTCGGCGCGATCTTCCAGGACCCGCTCACCTCGCTGAACCCGCTCTACACCGTCGGGCGCCAGCTCACGGAAACCATCCTCACGCATTTGCCAATGACCCGCGCGCAGGCGCGCGAGCGGGCCATCGAGCTGCTGGCCGACACCGGCATTCCCGCGCCTGAACAGCGCATTGAGCACTACCCGCACCAGTTCTCCGGCGGCATGCGCCAGCGGGTGGTGATTGCGCTGGCGCTGGCTGCCGAGCCACGGCTGATCGTTGCCGACGAGCCGACCACGGCACTCGATGTCTCCATCCAGGCGCAGATCATCCAGTTGCTCAAAAGCGTTTGCGCCTCGCGCGGCGCGGCCGTCATGTTGATCACCCACGATATGGGGGTGATCGCCGAAACCTGCGACCGAGTGGCCGTGCTCTACGCCGGGCGCGTGGCGGAAATCGGCCCGGTGCACGCGCTCATCAACCACCCTGCGCACCCCTACACGGCAGGGCTCATGGCGGCCATCCCCGACATGGCCCAGGACCGGGAGCGTTTGCACCAGATCGACGGCGCCATGCCCCGGCTGAACGCCATTCCGCCCGGATGCGCCTACCACCCGCGCTGCCCCGAAGTGTTTGCGCGCTGCCGTGCCGAGCGTCCCGACCTGCTCGACGCAGGGGCCACGCGCGCGGCCTGCTGGCTGCATGCCAGGGAGGGTGCATGAGCGCCTTGCGCACCGCACCGCTGGTGCAGGCCAGCGACCTCGCCAAGACCTTTGACGTCTCCGCGCCCTGGCTCAACCGCGTCATCGAGCGGCGACCCCGCACGCTCCTGCATGCCGTCGATGGCGTGAGTTTCGAGATCGGGCGTGGCCAGACGCTGGCGCTGGTGGGGGAATCGGGTTGCGGCAAGAGCACGGTTGCGCGCCTGCTGGTGGGGCTGTACCAGCCGTCGCGCGGAAGCTTCCAGTTCGATGGCCAGGATGCGCACGCCGGTTTTTTGGGTGCGCAATCGCAGGCGCTGCGCCGCCGCATCCAGATGATTTTCCAGGACCCGTACGCCAGCCTGAACCCGCGCTGGCGGGTGGAGGACATCGTGGGCGAGCCGCTGCGCGAGCATGGCATGGCGAGCGGCAAGGTGGATCTGCGTGAGCGCATTGGCGTGCTGCTCGAATCCGTAGGCCTGTCGCCGCTCGACATGGCCAAGTTTCCGCACCAGTTCTCGGGCGGGCAGCGCCAGCGCGTATCGATTGCCCGGGCGCTGGCGACCGAACCCGAATTTCTGGTCTGCGACGAGCCCACCTCGGCGCTTGACGTGTCGGTGCAGGCGCAGGTGCTCAACATCATGAAGGACTTGCAGCAGCGCCTCGGCCTGACCTACCTCTTCATCAGCCACAACCTGGCCGTGGTGCGGCATGTGAGCGACGCCGTGGGCGTGATGTACCTGGGGCGCCTGGTCGAGCTGGCAGACAAGGCGAGCCTGTTTGCCGAGCCGCGCCACCCTTACACGCGCATGCTGCTCGACGCCATCCCCAAGATGCACGACACCGGCCGCGCGCGCACCCCGGTGCAGGGCGAAGTGCCCAACCCGCTCGCGCCGCCGCCGGGCTGCGCCTTCAACCCGCGCTGCCCGCACGCCAACGATCGCTGCCGCAGCGAGCGGCCGGCCCTGCTGAGTCTGGGCGGCATCCGCATCGCCTGCCATGCCGTGGAAGAGGGGCGGATCTGAGAGAGCGTCAGAGCGCGAATTTGCTCCTGTATAGATAGCTGGTAGCGCTTACCCATAAAGCGCTAGAGGCCATTTTTGCTACTATTTTTTGGCTGGGCTGAGGCTGTTGCGCGCGACACGAACGCACCCGTCTGCTACAACCCACTGTCAACGTTTTGATCGGAACAGGAGACAGACATGGGCCACTTCACCCTCAGCAGCCCCGACATTCCCGCCGGCGGCAGCGTTCCCGCGCATTTTGAGTTTGACGGCTTTGGCTGCTCGGGCCGCAACGAATCGCCCGCGCTGTACTGGAGCGGCGCGCCCGAAGGCACCAAAAGCTTCGCCCTCACGGTCTATGACCCGGACGCCCCCAGCGGTTCGGGGTGGTGGCACTGGTTTGTGATCGACCTTCCGGCGGACACGGCCGCGCTGGCACCGAATGCAGGCGCCAAGGGCGGTGTCAGCCTGCCGCAGGGCGCGCGGCAGATTCGCAACGACTACGGCGCCTTTGCCTGGGGTGGCCTGTGCCCGCCACCCGGCGACAAGCCGCACCGCTATGTCTTCACCGTGCATGCCCTGGGCGTGGACAGTCTCGACATTCCCGACGATGCCTCGGCGGCGTTGGCGGGATTCATGGTGAACGCCAACTCCTTGGCCAAGGCCAGTTTCACCTCCTCCTATGGGCGGTAGGCTGCGGCGTGCGTCAGGTCGTCGCAACTGGCGCGGCCCATACCAGCGGCCACCGCGCAAGGGCCGCCCCGCCGCGCTGGTGGCGTCCCCCCTTTGGGGGGAAGGAGCGAAGCGACATAGGGGGGATCACGTATATCGTTTCGCCCGCAGGTTGTCCTTCATCTGCTGCAGCACGGGTTGCAGCGAGCTGCCGATGCGCAGCGCCACGCAGGTGGCCAGCACGTCGATGATGAGCAAGTGCAGCAGGCGCGAGACCATGGGGCTGTAGCGGTCGTAGCCCTCGGGGTGGTCGGCGGCGAGGTGGATGTGGCAGGCGCCGGCCAGCGGGGAGCCACTCGACGTGATGGCAATCGTCGTCGCGCCATTGCGCCGTGCGATGTCCGCCGCGTCCATCAGGTCGCGCGTGCGGCCCGAGTTCGAGATGATGACCAGGCAATCGCCCTTGCCCAGCAGCGTCGCGCTCATCACCTGGATATGGCCGTCGCTGGTGGCGAGCGATGTCACGCCCAGGCGGAAGAACTTGTGCTGCGCGTCCTGCGCGACGATGCCCGAATTGCCGGCACCGTGGAATTCAATGCGCCCGCGCTGGCGCCAGGTGTCCGCCAGTGCTACCGCCGCACGCTCCAATGCGCTGGTGCTCGCCGCGTTGCGGTACTGCAGAAAGGCGGCCACGGCGTTGTCCACCACCTTGACCAGCACGTCGCCCGTCTTGTCGTCCAGGTCCACGCTGCGGTGGATGAAGGGCACGCCCTCGCTCACGCTGCCGGCGAGCTTGAGCTTGAAGTCGGCCAGGCCGTCGTAGCCCATGCTGCGGCAAAAGCGCACCACCGTGGGTTTGCTGACCTGCGCGCGCTCGGCCAGTTCGCGCACCGGCAGGCGGGCGAAGGCGCGTGGGTCGAGCAGCACCAAGCGGCCCACGCGCTGCTCGGCAGGCGCCAGCGAGGAGAGGGATGCGGTGATGCGGTCGAGCATGGTGAAGGAAGCGGAGCGGGCAGGGGGATGCGTCGCAATGTAACCCGGTTTCATGGCTGTGCAGCGGCGCATACACTTGGAAGATCCTTCTCCGTCCCACGTTTTCCCTACAGGACCCGCATGAACCAGCTCGACGCCCTCAAACAGTTCACCACCGTCGTTGCCGACACCGGCGACTTCAAGCAGCTCGCGCAGTTCCAGCCCCAGGATGCGACGACCAACCCCTCGCTCATTCTGAAAGCGGTGCAAAAACCCGACTACGCACCGCTGCTGCAATCGACCGTGGACGCCTGGCGCGGCCGTGCCCTGGACGAGGTGATTGACCGCCTGCTGGTGCGCTTTGGCTGCGAGATTCTGGCGATCATTCCGGGGCGCGTATCGACCGAAGTGGATGCCCGCCTGAGCTTCGACACCAGCGCCACCATTTCGCGTGCCGAGCGGATCATCGAGCTCTACCAGGCCGAGGGCGTTCATATCGACCGCGTGCTCATCAAGGTGGCGGCCACGTGGGAGGGCATCGAGGCGGCGCGCCAGCTCGAAGCACGCGGCATCCACACCAATCTGACCCTGCTGTTCTCCATGGCGCAGGCCGTGGCGTGCGGGCAGGCCAAGGTGCAGCTCATTTCGCCGTTTGTGGGCCGCATTTACGACTGGTACAAGAAAAACGCCGGCGCTGCGTGGGACGAGGCAGCGCGTGCGGGCGCCAATGACCCCGGCGTGCAGTCGGTCACGCAGATCTACCACTACTACAAGCACTTTGGGATTGGCACCGAAGTGATGGGCGCGAGCTTTCGCAACATCGGCCAGATCACGGCGCTGGCGGGCTGCGACCTGCTGACCATCGCGCCCGACCTGCTGGCCCAGTTGGCGCAGCGTGACGCCCCGCTGCCGCGTGCGCTCGATGCCGGCGCCGCGCGCGCCATGGACATCGCGGCCATTCAGTACGACGAGGCAGGGTTCCGCTACGCGCTGAACGAAGATGCCATGGCCACCGAGAAGCTGGCCGAGGGGATTCGTGCCTTTGCGGTGGATGCGGTGAAGCTGGAAAAGCTCATCCTGGCGGCCTGAGTTCTATTTCTCAATCAAACGATGACTTTGTCGGCTCCGCTTGCCGTACGCCTGTACTGTCTGCGCTTCGCCTTCGCGTACTCGATTGATTGGGAAACCGAACAAGTTCCCCACTGAGCGGCAGGCGCAAACCCGCGCGCAGGCCGTGCGGCTCCATCAGCTCTGCCACGGTGCGCCCACCGTGGCGCAGCGCGATTTCCTCGACGATGGACAAGCCCAGGCCGCAGCCGCCCGCTTTGTCCGAGCCGCGCCAGAAGCGCGAAAACAGGTCTGCCAAGTGCACGGGCGAGACACCGGGCCCGTCGTCTTCAACGGCCAGAGTCGCCCAGCCATCCGGCTCGGCTGTGACGCGTACCGTCACCGTCGCGCCCTGGCCGGCATAGTGCAGGGCGTTGTCGATCAGGTTGTTGAGCGCCTCGCGCAGCAGCAAGGGCTGGCCCTGCACCAGGCGCTGCGCATCGCCCTCGTAGCCCAGATCGATGTTTTGGGCCAGGGCGCGTGCGGCCCATTCGCGCGCCACTTCGCGCGCCAAGGTGGCCAGGTCAACGGGCTGCATGGCGATGCTGGCCTCCGAGCGCGCCAGCTGTAGCAGTTGGTGCACCAGATGGGCGCTGCGCCGGGCGGCAGCGAGGACTTTTTCCAGGCGCTCGCGCACCGCCGTCTCATGGCTCTCGTGCAGCGCCAGCTCGGTCTGGGCGATCAGGCCGGCGAGCGGCGTGCGCAACTGGTGCGCGGCGTCGTTCAGAAAGCGCTTTTCCATTTGCTGGCCATGCGCCACGGCTTCGAGCAGCCGGTTGATGGTGCTGGCGAGCGAATGCACCTCCTGTGGAGCCGAGGTGAGTTCAATCGGCGGCAGCGGGTCGGTGCCGCCGTGCGAGCGCGCGCCCGCGCGCTCAATCTGGGCTTCCAGGCGCTTGAGTGGCTGCAGGCCGCGCAGCACGCCGGCATAGACCAGCGCACTGAGTGCCAGCCCCATCAGACCCATGGGCAGCAGCATCTGTGCCAGCAGCTCCTGGGCAATGCGCTTGCGTACGGCGAGGCTTTGCGCCACCTGGACACGCAGCGTCTGGCGCGCCTGGGGCGTGCCGTAGTCCACGTCCAGCAGGGCGACGCGCACGGCCTTGCCATCCAGCCGCGCCGGGTACAGCAGGGGTTCGCCGACGCGTACGCCCACCGGCGGCGGGGGCGGCAGCTGGGCGTTGCCCAGCAGAAACTTGCCCGGCGGAGACGACACCATGTAGGTGATGCGGTCGGCGGGGTCTTGCTCCAGCAGGTCTTGCGCGGCCTTGGGAAAATCGACCAGCAGGCCGTCGCCAATCGGCTTGATCTGCCGCGCGAGGCCCCGCACCGACTGCGTGAGCATCTGATCGATGCCTTTCTCGCCGTTTTGCAGCGCCAATCGCCAGGCAAAAAAGCCACCGGACAACCACAGCACCAGCTGGGGCAACAGCAGCCACAGCAAGAGCTTGCGTTGCAGCGAGACGCCAGAGGCCGGGCGCATGGCGTCAGGGCTTGGCCAGCATGTAGCCAAGTCCGCGGATGTTGCGGATGGCCAGGCTGGAGGGATCGAGCTTCTTGCGCAAGCGGTGGACATACACCTCAAGCGCATTCGAATTGACCGGTGGCACCACTTGGCCGGCTTCGCTGGGGCTGGCGCGCCAAGCCGCCAGCACGTCCTCGCGGGTGACCACCTCGCCGCAGCGCTGGACCAGCAATTCCAGCAATTCCCATTCGCGCTGCGTCAGATCGAGGGGCGCTCCCTCCAACGCTGCCGTGTGGCTGCCGTGGTCGATCTCCAGGGCGCCCAGGCTCGTGATTTGACCGTTTGCAGTGCTGGTGGCATGGGTGAACGCCGGCTGGCGTGCGCGCCGCAACATCGCCTGGAGCCTGGCTTGCAGCTCCTGCATGTCGAAGGGCTTGGTGATGTAGTCGTCGGCACCGGCGTTGAGCCCGCGCACGCGGTCGTCCACGCCATCGCGCGCTGTCAGGATGAGCACCGGCAAACCAGCGATGTGGCTGCGCACCCAGACCAGCAGCTCCATGCCGTCGGCTCCCGGCAGACCCAGGTCCAGCATGATGCCGTCCACCACATGTGCCTGCAAAAGCGCCATCGCCTGGGAGACACTCGATGCCGTGTGCACGCCATAGCCCAGTTGCTGGAGCTGGCCTGTCAGTGCGTCAAGCAGTAGCGCGTCGTCTTCAACAATGAGGATCGTGACCATGGAATCGAGCATATCCGCGAAAACCGTGGGACTGGGCACTCAGGGAAAATACCAGGACGTAAATTAATTATTGTAATTAAAGTATGGCCTGCGCTGACGGCGACGTGCGTCAGGCAGCCAACCGGATTCACAACATCGAGGAGACAAGGCTATGGGGAATATTACAAAGATCGCTGCGGCCGCGATTGGTCTGGCGGCGGTCTTGTCCGCCAGTGCGGGGGAAGTGGAGGTGCTGCACTACTGGACTTCGGGCGGCGAGGCCAAGTCGGTGGCGGAGCTCAAGAAGATGATGCAGGCCAAGGGCCACACCTGGCGCGATTTTGCTGTGGCGGGTGGCGGTGGCGACAGCGCCATGACGGTTCTCAAAAGCCGTGTCATCTCGGGCAACCCGCCGTCGGCTGCCCAGACCAAAGGCCCTGCGATTCAGGAGTGGGCCGCCGAGGGTGTCCTGGCCAATATGGACCCGGTTGCCAAGGCTGAGAAATGGGACGAGGTGCTGCCCAAGGTCGTGGGCGACATCATGAAATACAAGGGTTCCTACGTGGCGGCCCCGGTCAACGTGCACCGCGTCAACTGGCTGTGGGGCAGCTCGGAGGCCTTGAAAAAGGCCGGCGTGGCCACCATGCCCAAAAACTGGGACGAGTTCTTTGCCGACGCCGACAAGCTCAAGGCAGCGGGGCTGATTCCCGTGGCGCATGGCGGCCAGAACTGGCAGGATTTCACCACCTTCGAAACGGTGGTCCTGGGCACCGGCGGCGCCAAGTTTTACCAGGACGCCCTGGTGCGGCTGGACAACAAGGCGCTGACCAGCGACACCATGAAGAAGTCGCTGGAGACCTTTCGCCGCATCAAGGCGTACACCGACCCCTCTGCCCCTGGCCGCGACTGGAACTTGGCGACGGCAATGCTGATTCAGGGCAAGGCGGGTTTTCAGTTCATGGGCGACTGGGCCAAGGGCGAGTTTCTTGCCGCTGGCAAGCAGCCGGGCAAGGATTTCCAGTGTGCTGCGGCGCCGGGCACGGCCAATGCCTTCACGTTCAACGTGGACTCATTCATCTTCTTCAAGCTCAAGGATGCCTCGGCCCGCAAGGCGCAGGCCGATTTGGCCGGCTCCATCATGAGCCCCGCGTTCCAGGAGGTGTTCAACCTCAACAAGGGGTCGATCCCGGTGCGCTCGGGTGTCTCCATGGACAAGTTCGACGATTGCGCCAAGTTGTCGGCCAAGGACTTCGCTGAAACCGCCAAGAGCGGCAGCCTGGTGCCCAGCATTGCCCACGGCATGGCGGTTCCCCCTGCGATCGAGGGCGCCATCAAGGATGCGGTGAGCCAATTCTGGAACGACGACAAGATCACGGTGGCCGATGCGATGAAGCAAATCGCAGCCGCTGCGAAAACCAAATAAACCACTGAGGGATTCCATCATGAAGAAAAGATACCGCCTCGCGGCGGTGGCTTTGGCCGCCGCATGCGCCAATGGTGCCATGGCAATGGACGTTGCCGGCTTTGAATTCAACGGTTACTCGCGTGGCGGGCCGGTATTCAACGACTCGGACGGGGTGAAAGGCGGCATGACCCTGGGTGGGGATACGCAGAAGTTCCGTCTTGGCAACGAAGGGGACAACGGCATTGAAATCAACCTGGCACGCACCTTTGATACCAATGGCGTCAAGTGGAAAGTGAACTACATGCCCTCCAAGTGGGGCAGCGGCAAGGTCGGTACCGAACAGGCCTATGTGGAAATGAGCGGCCTGCCGTTCGCCCCGGAAGCCAAGTTCTGGGCTGGTCAGCGCCGCCTGCGCATCCAGGACGTGCACATCGTCGACTACTTTCTGTTGAACTACGGTGACAACGAGGGGGCCGGCGTGACGGATATTGCCGTTGGCAACATGAAGCTGGGGATCGGCGTCTTTAGCGGTGACAAGTTCGACGGCAATCTGCCGACCGGGGCCAAAGCCCACCGCGTCAACGCCGATCTCTCGGAGATAAATACCAATCCGGGTGGCAAGCTGCGGGTGCTGCTGACGGCGGTGGGGGGCAGTGGCCAGGTCAATGGCGGTTCGGGCACCGGCATTTCGATTTCGCACAACCAAACCGATTTTCTGGTCAAGGGGCTGAACAACGCGCTGTTCCTGCAAAGCTCACAGGGCCATGCGCGTATCGACGGCGAGTTTGAGTCGATTGACGGATTGAACGCCGGCAAGCGTGTGACGCGCATCGCGGACTCGATCAACTGGCAGCATGGGCCCTTCGGTGGGCAGGCCTTGGCCGCCTACCAAACCAGCAAGTCCGATCTTGGGGGGCCAACGACCAAAGACTTCTCGCTGGGCGGGCGGGCGTCGTACGCCTTCACCGAGCATGTCAAGGCGCTGGCCGAGGTGTCGACCACCACGCGCAAGGGCGTGGGGGCAGATCAGCGCTTGAACAAAATCACCCTGGCAGCCGCGCTGGCGACAGGGGCGGACTTCTGGTCGCGTCCTGAGCTGCGCCTGTATGTGACCCGGGCCAACTGGAACCAGGCGGCGGCCGTGGCCAATGCGGGGAGTTTCGGCGCCAACGGGAAAACCTCACGCACGTTGGTGGGCGTGCAGTACGAGGTGTGGTGGTAAGAGGGGTAGTGAGTTAACCAAGGGTTGCTTTGTTCTTGGGGGCGCCTCGGCGCCCCCCTTTTTATGCAGGCAGCATGGGCTGGCGTGGGCAACACCCGGTCCTGCGCCATGCAGAACACAACGTTTAAGCAATGAAGAATTCATTTGAACACTGGCTTCCCAAGGTGGTCGTGGCACCCGCCTTCGTGCTTGGGTTTGCCTTTATTTATGGCCTGATGGTCTGGAATGGGGCGCTCAGCCTCACGACCTCGCACATGCTGCCCAACTACGAGTGGGCGGGCCTGGCGCAGTACCGGGAACTCTGGGGCATGGAGCGCTGGTGGGTGGCCCTGAAGAATCTGGGCATTTTTGGTGTCGGCTATGTCGGCGGCTCTCTGTTGATCGGTGTGCTGCTGGCGGTGCTGCTGGACCAGAAAATCCGCGCCGAAGGCGTATTGCGCACCATCTACCTCTACCCCATGGCGCTGTCGTTCATCGTCACGGGAACAGCCTGGAAGTGGCTGCTCAACCCTGGCATGGGCATCGAGAAGCTGGTGCGCGGCTGGGGCTTTACGGGGTTCACTTTCGACTGGCTGGTGGATACCGACAAGGCGATCTACTGCCTGGTGATTGCCGGCATCTGGCAGAGCGCGGGTTTTGCCATGGCGCTCTTTCTGGCGGGCCTGCGGGGCATTGACGACAGCATCATCAAGGCGGCGCAGGTCGATGGCGCCTCGCTGCCGCGCATCTACTGGCGCATCGTGCTGCCGGCGCTGCGGCCCGTGTTCTTCTCCACGCTGATGGTGCTCTCGCACCTGGCGATCAAGAGCTTTGACCTGGTGATGGCGCTCACGGCCGGCGGCCCCGGCTACGCCACCGATGTTCCGGCGACCTTCATGTACACCATGTCCTTCTCGCGCGGCCAGGTGGGCCTGGGCGCGGCGAGCGCCACCATGATGCTGGCGACCGTCGCGGCGCTGGTGGTTCCCTACCTCTATAGCGAATTGCGGAGCAAGCCCCATGAACACTAAGCGCTCTGTGGCCCCCTCAGTGGGCCGTCTGCTCGTGTACGCGGTGCTGGCGCTGGCCACGGCCTTCTTCCTGCTGCCGCTCTACGCCATGCTGGTCACCTCGTTCAAGGACGCGCAGGAGATCCGCTCCACCTCGCTCCTGGCCCTGCCGAGCGCGCTCAATGGCGACGCCTGGCGCATGGCTTGGTCGGGGGCCTGCACGGGGGTCGATTGCCATGGCCTGCAGCCGTTCTTCTGGAACTCGGTGTTGATGGTGGTGCCAGCGGTGCTTATCTCCACCGTCTGGGGCGCCCTCAATGGCTACGTGCTCAGCCTGTGGAAGTTTCGCGGCAGCGATGCGCTGTTCGGTCTGCTGCTGTTTGGTGTGTTCATGCCCTACCAGGTGGTGCTGCTGCCGATGAGCCAGGTCCTCGGCTGGCTGGGCTTGTCGAGCTCGATCGGCGGGCTGGTGCTGGTGCACTGCCTGGCCGGATTGGCAGGCACGACGCTGTTTTTCCGCAATTACTACGCCGCGATTCCGAAAGAGCTGGTGAATGCCGCGCGCATGGATGGCGCGAGCTTCTGGCAGATTTTCTGGCGCATCGTGCTGCCACTGTCCACGCCCATCATCATGGTGGCGCTGATCTGGCAGTTCACCAACATCTGGAACGATTTTCTGTTTGGCGTGGTGTTCTCGGGGGCCGACTCCAAGCCGATCACGGTTGGGTTGAACAACCTGGCCAATACGTCGAGCAGCGTCAAGGCCTACAACGTGGACATGGCCGCGGCCATCATCGCGGGTTTGCCCACGATGGTGATCTATGTGCTGGCGGGTCAATTTTTTGTGCGCGGCCTCACGGCTGGTGCCGTCAAGGGATAAAGAATCATGGCGTCTTCACTGGAAATTTGCGGCATCAACAAGCGCTTTGGCAAAGGCGACAAGAGCGTGGAAGTGCTGCAAAAGATCGATATCCACGTCGCCCCGGGCGAGTTCCTGATTCTCGTCGGCCCCTCTGGCTGCGGCAAATCGACGCTGCTGAGCATCATTGCCGGGCTGGCCGAGCCGAGCGAGGGCGAAATCCGCATCGCGGGCAAGAACGTCGTCGGCATGGCGCCGCGCGACCGCGACATCGCCATGGTGTTCCAGAGCTACGCGCTCTACCCGACGCTGTCGGTGGCCGACAACATCGGCTTTGCGCTGGAGATGCGCAAGATGCCCAAGGCCGAGCGCCAGAAGCGCATTGCCGAAGTCGCCGCCATGCTGCAGATCAGCCACCTGCTGGAGCGCCGACCCGGTCAGCTCTCGGGCGGGCAGCGCCAGCGCGTGGCCATGGGGCGGGCGCTGGCGCGCCAGCCGCAGCTCTTTCTGTTTGACGAACCGCTCTCCAATCTGGACGCCAAGCTGCGCGTGGAGATGCGCGCCGAGATCAAGCGCCTGCACCAAGCGAGTGGCATCACCAGTGTCTACGTCACGCACGACCAGGTCGAGGCCATGACACTGGGCTCGCGCATCGCCGTCATGAAGGGCGGCGTGGTGCAGCAACTGGGCTCACCGCACGACATCTACAACCGCCCGGCCAACACCTGGGTGGCGAGCTTCATCGGCTCGCCGACCATGAACCTGCTGCGCGGTACGCAGGTGGGTGGCCTGTTTGACTTGCCGCAGGTGCCGCTGGCACTCGCGGCGCCGCAGGGGCCGCGTGAGCTGCTGCTGGGCGTGCGTCCCGAGCACCTGGAGCTGGTCGACGGCGCTGCCTGGCGCGGCGAGGTCAGCGTGGTAGAGCCCACCGGGCCCGACACCTATGTGACGGTGGATACCGCTGCGGGCAGCGTCACGCTGCGCACCGACGCCCAAAACCGCGTGCAGCCGGGGGAGCGTGTCGGGCTGGCGGTTGCGCCTGCCCATGCCCACTGGTTTGACGCCCGGACGGAAGACCGCATCGCCTGAGCGCACGCTGGGCTGGCCGGCCAGCGGGTTGGTGTGGCTTGGTCCTCTGCCCGCTGTGGTCTGGCGCCATCGGAAAATTTGGAGTAAAAATTGGCTTTTGCGCATATACCATATGCGCTTCAAGCTACATAAATAATAGCTTTCCGCTCCAAGAAGTTTTGGGGCGTGCAGCGGCCGTCTTATGCAAATTTCTCGCCTTCTTGCCGACATTGGCGGCACCAACATCCGCCTTGCCTGGCAGGCCGTGCCAGGCGGTACGCTGAACGATATCCGTGTACAGCCCTGCGGCGACTACCCCACGCTGACAGCGGCGGTGCAGGACTACCTCGCGCAGGTGCAAGTGCCCGAGCCGCGCGAGGCTGCGTTTGGCATCGCCAACCCGGTCACCGGGGACGCCATCCACATGACCAACCACCACTGGAGCTTTTCGCAGCGCGCCGTGCGCGATGCCCTGGGCTTGCAGCGGCTGGTGTTTGTCAACGACTTCACCGCGCTGGCGCTGGCGCTGCCGCGGCTCACCTCGGAGCACCTGCGCCCCGTGGGGGGCGGCGAGGCGGTGGCGGGCAGCGCTGTGGCGCTGATCGGGCCGGGCACCGGCCTGGGTGTCTCGGGCCTGGTGTTTCCGCCGGGCAGCGAGGAGGGCGTGCCGATTGCCGGCGAGGGCGGCCACGTGTCGCTTGCGGCGCACACGCAAAAAGAGTTCGATGTCATCACCTTGCTGCACCAGCGCTACGGCCATGTCTCGGCCGAGCGCGCCGTCTCGGGCGCCGGGCTGGTGGAGCTGTACCACGCGCTGCGCCAGCTCGACGGGCAGGAAGGGCGGGAGGTGAGCGAGGCGGCGCAGGTGACGGGCCTGGCCTTTGAACAGCACGACGCCCTGGCCTTGCAGGCGCTGGAGATGTTTTGCGGGTTTCTGGGCAGTGTCGCCGGCGACCTGGCACTCACCTTGGGCGCCAAGGGCGGCGTGTACCTGGGCGGCGGCATCGTGCCGCGCCTGGGAACCTGGTTCGACCAGTCGAGCTTTCGCGCGCGCTTTGAAGCCAAGGGGCGCTTCAAGGCCTACCTGGCTTCCATCCCCTGCTGGGTGGTGGACCCCGGTGGCGCGCCGGCGCTGTACGGCGCGGCATGCGCGCTCGACAGTGGCCGGCCGTCGGCCTAAGCCGGCGGCCGGCGGCTCAAACTTCCTCGCTCCAGCAATGGCCTTCGCGCGCAATCATGGCGCTGGCGGCGCTTGGGCCCCAGCTGCCCGCGGCATAGGGCCTCGGGCCCGTGGGGTCGTTGCGCCAGTGCTGCAGGATGGGTTCCACCCAGCGCCAGGCTTCCTCCTGCTCATCGCTGCGCACAAACAGATTCAAGCGCCCGGCAATGACGTCGAGCAGCAGGCGCTCGTAGGCGCCGACGCGCTCGGCACCAAAGCGCTGATCGAAGTCCAGGTCCAGGCTGACCTGCGAGAGCGCCGGCTCCGCCTGGTGCTGGCTGGCGCTTTGCGACAGCAACTGCAGTTCCAGTCCATCCTTGGGCTGCAGGTTGATGACCAGCCGGTTGGTCGCACCGCTGGGTGTGCGGAAAATGGGGTGCGGCACCGGGCGGAAATTGATGGCGATGTGGGCGTCGCGCCCTGCCAGGCGCTTGCCGGTGCGGATGTAGAACGGCACGCCAGCCCAGCGCCAGTTGGCGATCTCGGTGCGCAGGGCCACAAAGGTTTCGGTGGTGCTGGTGGGCGCAACGCCCGCTTCTTCCAGGTAGCCAGGCACCGCACGGCCATTCACCGTGCCGGCCGTGTACCGCCCGCGCACCACATGGTGCGCCAGTGTCTCGGGGGTCCACGGTTTGAGCGACTGCAGCACCTTGAGCTTTTCGTCACGGATGGCGCTGGCGCTGGCGTTGATCGGTGGCTCCATGCCAATGGCGCAGAGCAGTTGCAAGGCGTGGTTTTGCACCATGTCGCGCAGCGCGCCGGTCTGGTCGTAGAAGGCGCCGCGCGTCTCCACGCCCAGGTCTTCGGCAATCGTGATCTGGATGTTGGCAATGGTCTCGCGCCGCCACAGTGGCTCGAACAGGCTGTTGCCAAAGCGCAGCGCAAACAGGTTCTGCACCGAGGGCTTGCCCAGGTAGTGGTCGATGCGAAAGATCTGGTCTTCCTTGAGCACTGTGCGCAGCAGCGCATTGATGGTGCGGTTGGACTGCAAATCGTGGCCCAGGGGCTTTTCCAGCACGATGCGCGTGGTCGGTCCGTTGAGGCCCGCCGCGCCAATCTGCTCGGCCACCGAGGTGAACAGCGCGGGAGCTGTCGCCAGGTACATCACCAGCGAGTCGGCATGGCGCTCGCTCACCAACGCAGCCAGGCGCGCGTAGTCGGCGGGCTGCGACAGGTCCATGCGCAGGTAGTGCAGCATGGCGCCAAACTGCGTGAACTCTTCGGCGGTGGGCCGCTTGGCCAGCTCGACCCGGCCGGCACGCTCGGCCATCAGCTCGCGGTACTGCGCATCGCTCAGGTCGTCGCGTGCCACGCCGATGATGCGGCCGCCCGGCGGCAGGGTTCCGTGGCGAAACGCCTGGAACAGCGCGGGCATCAGCTTGCGCCACGCCAGGTCTCCGGTTCCACCAAACAGCACCAGATCGAAACTCATGAACACTCTCCGTATGGGTTTGCCAGAAATTGTAATCAAGTTACATTGTTATTGACTAAATTGGGACAATATTTTCCAGAAATATAGGCAAAAACATGTAATTTTGTTACCATATCACCTGAATTTTGCCGTAACCTCTTCCCTGAAATTGCAAGGAGCCAAGCGTGCCACGCTGTGACCAAACCCCGGAGTGGCGGCAACTGCAAGCGCACTGCCGCGACCAGGGCCGCACGCTCGATCTGCGCGAAGCCTTTGCCCACGATGCGGGGCGCTTCGGGCATTTCAGCCAACAGGCGCCGGAGGTCTTTGCCGATCTGTCGAAAAACCTCTGGAGCCGCGAGACCGAAGCGCTGCTGCTGCAACTGGCCGCCGGCTGCGATGTCGAGGGCCAGCGCGACGCCATGCTGCGCGGCGACCCGATCAACACCACCGAGCAGCGCGCCGTGCTGCACACGCTGCTGCGCCGGCCCGCCGGCCTTGCCTTGCCCGGTGATAGACCCGAGGTGGTTGGCCTGCTGGCGCAGGTGCACGGTACGCTGGAGGCCATGCTGGCGTACGCCGAGCAACTGCGCGCCGACAGCCGCATCACCGACGTGGTCAACATCGGCATTGGCGGCTCTGATTTGGGCCCGGCGATGGCGGTGCGCGCGCTGGCGGCGTACCGCATCGCGGGCAAGCGCCTGCATTTCGTCTCCAATGTCGATGGCCATGAGCTCGATGCCGTGCTGCAAGGCGTGCAGCCGCAGAGCACGGTGTTTCTCATTGCCTCCAAGACTTTCACCACCACCGAGACCATGGCCAACGCGCACTCTGCGCTGGCCTGGTTTGCCGCGCAGGGGGCGCGCGATGTGGGCCGGCACTTCATTGGCCTGACCACCAACACCCAAGCGGCGGCGGCACTGGGCATCACCACCTGTTTTGGTTTTTGGGACTGGGTGGGCGGCCGGTATTCGCTGTGGTCGGCCATTGGTCTGGCGCTGGCCATTGCCGTGGGAGCGGAGCATTTCCGTGCCTTTCTGGCGGGCGCGCATGCCATGGACGAACACTTCCGCACCGCGCCTGTCGCCAGCAACCTGCCGCTGCGCCTGGGGCTGCTCGATGTCTGGTACCGCAATTTTCTCGGGTTCACCAGCCGCTGCATTGCTCCTTACCATGCGGCGCTGGCCCGCCTGCCGGCCTATTTGCAGCAGCTTGAGATGGAAAGCAACGGCAAGCGGGTGGACCAAAGCGGCGCGCCGGTCGCAGGCGGCACGGCACCCGTGCTGTGGGGCGAGCCCGGCACCAATGGGCAGCATGCGTTTTTTCAAATGCTGCACCAGGGAACGGACGTCATCCCGCTGGAAATCATCGCCGTGCGCCAGGCGGCCCATACCTTGCCCGGGCACCAGGACCAGCTCCTGGCCAATGCGCTGGCGCAGGCGCAGGCCTTGATGCTCGGGCGCGAGCACGGCGACGGCCACCGCGATTTTCCGGGCAACCGACCCAGCACCTTCTTGCTGCTCGACGCGCTCACCCCGCGCGCACTGGGGGCACTGCTGGCTTTGCAGGAGCACCGCGTGTTTGTCAGCGGCAGCCTTTGGGGCATCAACAGCTTCGATCAGTGGGGTGTCGAACTGGGCAAGGTACTGGCGCTGGACCTTGCCGCCCGTCTGGCCAGCGGCACTACCGCCGGGCTGGATGGTTCGACCGCCGGGCTGCTGCGGCGCTTGCGTACCCCTGCGTAGCACGGCATGGAGACGCTTGGCATGGCGGTTTCCCGCCCCGACTTCCGCTCCAGCGACTTCCTGCTGGCGCACATGCGCCAGACCATGGCGTTCTACGAGCCCGTGGCCACCGACCCGAGCGGCGGCATGTACCATTTTTTTCTCGACGATGGCACGGTCTACGACACCCGCACGCGCCACCTCGTGAGCGCGGCGCGCTTCGTCGTGACGCACGCCATGCTGTACCAGACCACGGGTGAGCAGCGCTATCAGGCGGGCATGCTGCACGCGCTCGGTTTTTTGCGCCGCGCGTTTCTGGACCCGTCCAGCGGGGGTTACGCCTGGCAGATCGACTGGCACGCGGGGCGGTCCACGGTGCTCGACCCCACGCGGCACTGCTACGGCATGGCGTTTGTCATGCTGGCCTACGCCTGGGCGCTGCGGGCCGGGGTGGCCGAGGCACGCGCCTGGCTGGCCGAGGCGTTTGACACCACCGAGGCGCATTTTTGGTTGCCAGGCGCCGGGTTGTATGCCGATGAGGCGGCGCCCGACTGGACGCTTGCCGACTACCGAGGGCAGAACGCCAATATGCACGCCTGCGAGGCCATGATCGCCGCGTTTCGCGCCAGCGGCGAGGTGCGCTACCTGGCGCGCGCCGAGCAACTTGCCCAAGGCATCTGCCAGCGCCAGGGTGCGTTGGCGCAGGGTTGGCCGGGCTGGATCTGGGAGCATTTTCACGCCGACTGGTCGATCGACTGGGACTACCACCGGCACGACAAAAGCAACGTCTTTCGCCCCTGGGGGTTTCAGATCGGCCACCAGACCGAGTGGGCCAAGCTGCTGCTGCAGCTCGATGCTCTGGCACCGGCCCCCTGGCATCTTCCCTGTGCGCAGTTCCTGTTCCATGCCGCGCTCGATAAGGGCTGGGACGCTGTCCACGGCGGCATCGTCTATGGCATGGCGCCGGACGGCAGCGTCTGCGACGGCCACAAATACCACTGGGTGCAGGCCGAGAGCCTGGCCGCCGCCGCGATGCTGGCGCTCGCCACCGGCGACATGCAGTACTGGAACTGGTACGACCGTATCTGGGTCTATTGCTGGGAGCATTTTGTGGACCATGGGCACGGGGGCTGGTTTCGCCTCCTGGACCAGGCCAACCGAAACCACACGCGCGAAAAGAGCAATGCCGGCAAAGTCGATTACCACAACATTGGCGCGTGCCACGACGTGTTTCAGGCGCTTGCAAGGGCATGAAGAAGGCCGCAGCGAGCGCAACGAATCGACACGACACGACAAAGCCAGTCAATCACCATGAATTTGTAATGAACCCGCCTGCGCACCAGAAGCCATGCACCACAGAGTTGCTTTCGCTGCGCCGGATAGGGGTCACTGATGGAGCCCACCATGCATGAAACCGTAGAGCGCGTGACCGCACGCATCGTTCAGCGCAGCGCCGAAACGCGCGCTGCCTACCTCGCCTATGTCGACGCCATGATCGCGCGCAGGCCGCCACAGGATCGCATGGGCTGCGCCAACCTGGCGCATGCCTACGCCGCGCTGCCCGGTGCCGACAAGCTCAAGGTTACGGTGGAAAAGGCGCCCAATATCGGCATCGTCACTGCCTACAACGACATGCTCTCGGCCCACCAGCCCTACCAGGGCTTCCCGGCGGTGCTGCGCGACGAGGCCAAGCGCCTGGGCGCCACGGTGCAGGTGGCGGGCGGCGTGCCCGCCATGTGCGATGGCATCACCCAGGGCACGCCGGGCATGGAGCTGAGTCTGTTTTCGCGCGATGCCATCGCCATGTCTACCGCCATTGCCTTGTCGCACGACGTGTTTGATGGCGCCTTGCTGCTGGGCATTTGCGACAAGATCGTGCCCGGCCTGCTGATTGGCGCGCTGCACTACGGCCACCTGCCTTGCGTGTTCGTGCCCGCCGGCCCGATGGGCACGGGAATCTCCAACAAAACCAAATCCAAGGTGCGGGAGGACTACGCCCAGGGCAAGGTGGGCCGCCCGGAGCTGCTGGCGTCCGAGCAGGCCGCGTACCACAGCCCCGGCACCTGCACCTTCTACGGCACGGCCAACAGCAACCAGATGCTGCTCGAAGCCATGGGCCTGCATGTGCCCAACGCCGCTTTTGCCCACCCGGCCAGCCCCGAGCGCGAGCAGTTCACGCGCGATGCCCTGGCCACCGTGCTGAACATTGGCAAGCGCGGCGCGCGCTTCACGCCCATCGGCTATTTGGTGGACGAGCGCTGCATCGTCAACGCCATGGTGGCCTTGCTGGCCACGGGCGGCTCGACCAACCACCTCATCCACTGGGTGGCGGTGGCGCGCAGCGCGGGCATCTTCATCGACTGGACGGATTTTGATGAGTTGTCGTCCGCCGTGCCGCTGCTGGCACGCGTCTATCCCAATGGCGACGCCGACGTGAACCAGTTCCAGGCCGCAGGCGGACCGCCCTGGATCCTGCGCGAGCTGCTGGACGCCGGGTTGATGCACGCGGACGTGCTCAGCGTGAATGCCGGCGGCATCCGCGCCGGTGCGAAGGCCGCACCGGCGGTCTCGGGCGACGAAGGCGTGGTGCGCACGGCGGCGGCGCCGTTCTCGCCCACGGGCGGGCTGCGCCTGCTGCAAGGGCGGCTGGGCCGCGCCGTCATCAAGGTGTCTGCCGTGCCGGATGACCGGCATGTGGTCGAGGCGCCAGCGCGTGTCTTCGATTCGCAGGAGGCCTTGTTGGCCGCGTTTGATGCGGGCGACCTGCAAGGCGACCTGGTGGCGGTGGTGCGCTTCCAGGGCCCCCGCGCCAACGGCATGCCCGAGCTGCACAAACTCACGCCGCCGCTGGCCGTGCTGCAAAACAAGGGCTTGCGCGTGGCGCTGGTGACCGATGGGCGCATGAGCGGCGCTTCGGGCAAGGTGCCTGCCGCCATCCACGTCACGCCCGAAGCCCTGGGCGGCGGACCGCTGGCGCGGGTGCGCGATGGCGACATCGTGCGTGTCGATGCTGACGCCGGCACGCTCGACGTGCTGGTGAGCGCAGAAGAATGGGATGCGCGTGCGCCCGCACAGAGTAGCGCCCCGCCCGCGCACACCTTCGGACGCGATCTTTTCCACAACTTCCGGCAGAACGCTGCCGGTGCCGAACAAGGAGCCTGCACATGGCTTTGAAGACCCAGGATTTGCCCGGTTTCGGGCCTGTCATTCCCGTCATCGTGATCGAGCGCGAGGCCGACGCGCTGCCGCTGGCGCGCGCGCTGCTCGCTGGCGGCGTGCGGGTGCTGGAAATCACCCTGCGTACGCCTGCCGCCCTGCCGGCCATTGCAGCGATTGCGCGTGCCTTGCCCGACGCCATCGTCGGCGCGGGCACGGTGCTGAACGCCGAGGATGCGCGGCGTGCCAAAGAAGCCGGCGCGGTGTTTGCCGTGAGCCCCGGCTACACCCACGCCGTGGGCGCGGCCTGCCGCGCACTCGCCTTGCCGCTGCTGCCCGGCGTGGCGACCTCGGGCGAGATCATGGCCGCCCTGGCGGACGGCTACGACTTCCTCAAGCTGTTCCCGGCGCAGGCCGTGGGCGGGCTCGGCTTGCTCAAGGCCTGGGCCAGCCCGTTTGGCGCCGTCGGCTTCTGCCCTACGGGCGGTATCACAGCGCAGTTGGCGGGCGACTACCTCGCGCTGCCCAATGTGCGCTGCGTGGGTGGCTCGTGGCTGACGCCGCCCGATGCCGTGCGCGCAGGCGACTGGGCGCGCATCACGGAACTGGCGCAGGCCACGCACACGGTAGGTAAAAAATAAGTGAAATTGGCTGCTAGCGCTTATCTGATAAGCGTTAGCAGCTATTCTTTAGATAGTAAAAGTTTGTCCCCTGTGTGATCCTGAGCGGTCAAGGGCGCAGGCTGTCACTTGGTGGGCACCCCTCAAAACACGGTGGGGCGCCACTTCAGCAATCGCGTTTCCAGCCGGGTGAGCAGGAAGTCGGCCACCAGGGCGACCACGGCGAGCACGATCATCGCGGCGAACACGCCACTGGCGTTGAAGGCGCCCTGCGCGGTGGAAATCAACAGGCCCATGCCCTGCTTGGCGCCGAGGAACTCGCCCACCACTGCACCCACCAGGGCAAAGCCAAAGCTCACGTGCAGGCTGGCCAGAATCCAGGACATCGCCGAGGGGATGACGACCGAGGTGGTCAACTGGCGGGGCGAGGCACCCAGGATGCGGGCGTTGGCGATCAGGTATTTGTCGGCCTCGCGCACGCCCTGGAAGGCATTGCCGAACACGACAAAAAACACCATCACCACGGCGAGTGCCACCTTGGACGCCATGCCCAGCCCCAGCGCGATCACAAAGACCGAGCCCAGCACCACGCGCGGCACCGAGTTGGCGATCTGGATGTACAGGCTGAAGATATCCGACAGCAGCTTGTTGCGCCCCAGCAGGATGCCGGCAATGATCCCGCTGACGCCGCCGATCAGGAAGCCGAGTATGGTTTCCTCCAGCGTGACGGCCACCTGCATCCAGAGAGAACCCTGCGAGGTGCCGTTGCGAATCCAGTCCACGATCTGCGCCCAGATCAGCGACGGCTGCGAGTAGAAGAAGGGGTCGATCCACTTGCGGTTGGCGGCCAGCTCCCAGCCGCCGAGCACGGTGACCAGCACCGCGATGCGCAGGCCGATGATGACAAAACGGTGCCGGCGGATGGCGGCCTGTGCGAGCGTGGATTCGCGCGCCAGCGCTTCGTCGCTGAGCGAGGTGGGCAGCGCGGCTTTGCCCGGCGTCACGCTGTGGGTGGCAATGGCACTCATGGGTAGTCTCTTTGTTGGAGTAAGCAAGGGCGGAGGGGGATCAATGGATCACCACTTCTTCGCGCAAATCGGCCCAGATGTGTTTCGACAGCTCGATGAAGTGCGGGTCGTAGCGCACCTCGGACATCACGCGCGGGCGCGGCAGGTCGATTTCGTACACGCGCTTGAGCGTGGCCGGGCGCGCCGACAGGACGAACACGCGGTCGGCCAGCGCGATGGCTTCCTCCAGGTCGTGCGTGACGAAGACCACCGAGCCGCCTGTGCCTGACCACAGTTGCAGCAGCTCGTCCTGCATCAGCGTGCGCGTCTGCATGTCGAGGGCCGAGAAGGGCTCGTCCATCAGCAGGATCTCGGGGCTGTTGATGAAGGTCTGCGCCAGCGCCACGCGCTTGCGCATGCCGCCAGAGAGCTGGTGCGGGTAATGGTCGCCGAAGGTGTCGAGGCCGACGCGCGCAATCCAGTCGTCGGCCAGCGCATACGCCTGTGGTTTGGGCATGCCGCGAAACAGCGGGCCAGCTGCCACGTTGTCCCTGACGCTGCGCCACGGAAACACGGCATCTGCCTGAAACACGAACCCGATGCGCGGGTCGATGCCCTGCACCGGCTGCCCCATGATCGCCACCTCGCCCACGGTGGGTCGCAGCAGGCCGGTGATCATGTTCAGCGTGGTCGACTTGCCACAGCCCGTAGGGCCGACGATGGCGACGAACTCGCCACGCGCCACCGACATGCTGAAGTTGCGCAGCGCCACCGTGGCGTTGCCGTCTGCGGAGATGAAGCGCAGCGAGACATCGCGGAATTCGATGGACGGGGTATTGCCTGCGCTGGCTGGCTGTTCATTCTTCATGGGCATCTTGATGGCAAGGGTTATTTGGCGTCCAGATACGCGTTGGTGTAGGTCTTGGACAGATTGATGTTCGCGCTCTTGACCTGTGGCTTGTAGGTGGCGAGCACCTTGAGCACGGTTTCCGGGCCGCCAGCGGGCATGTGCCCGTCGGTGGTGAACATGGGCAGCGAGGCTTTCAGGGCGGTCACGTACAGGGCCTTGTCGTTGCCGTAGAAGTCGCGCGGCACCAGATCGGCAATCTCCTCGGCCGTGTGGGTGTGGATATAGACCATGGTGCGCGCGAACGCCTTCGCCAGCTTCGAGGCCTCGTCCTTGTGCGATTCGGCCCAGCTGTTTTGCACGTACAGGCTCGCTGCCGGGTACAAACCCCCCAGCGCCTCCTGGGTGGTGGATTCGGTTCGCAGGTCCACCAGCACCTGGGCGTCACCTGTCTTGAGCAATTGCGAGACGGTGGGCTCCGTGGTCATGCCGGCCTGGATGCGGTCTTGCTGGATCGCGGCGATGAAGGTGTTGCCGGCGCCGACCGGCAACAGAGAAATATCTGCCGATGCAACCCCTTTGCGGCCGGCGAGGTAGCGGGTCAGGAAATCGGTGGACGAGCCCAGCCCGGTCACGCCCAGCGTCTTGCCCTTTGCGTCCGCCATGGATTTGAATGTTGGAGCGGCCTTGGTCGATACCATTTCGACTTCGCCAGGAACCTTGCACAACACCGCAATGGCCTCGATCTCCTTGCCCTTGCTTTGCAGGTCGATGGCGTGGTCGTAAAAGCCCACCACGCCTTGCACGGCACCGGCAATCAACTGGTTCTCCGCATTCACGCCGGCGGGCGCGGACTGCAGACTCACATCCAGGCCGGCATCCTTGAAGTAGCCCAGCTTCTCGGTCAGCATGGCCGGCAGGTAAATGATCTTGTTGATACCGCCCACCATGATGGTGATAGGCGCATCGGCGGCCTGGGCGAAGGGGGCGGCAGCGGCCAGTGCGGTGCAGAAGGCGCTGGCGATCAGGATGCGGCGTGAGGGATGCATGGTGGTTCGTCTCCAGAGTTGTACAAAGGGCTGCGAGCGCTGGTGCCGCAGAGTTCCGCCAGTCTAAAAATTGCCATCCTTCGGACAGCTTTCGGCCGGTGGCGAAATCACTCATGGTTATCCCTAGGCTCGCTGCATTGCCGGCCGGGCACGCTCTGCTGCGGTTTGTGGAATGATTTGGCCCCCACCCATGAAGCTGCTGCTCATCGAAGACGACCCACAACTGGCCCATTGGCTGGCCAGCCTGCTGCGCGAGCAGGGGTTTGTGGTCGACCACATGCAGGACGGCGACGCCGCCGACCGGCAGTTGCAGCAGGCGCGCTACGACGTGGTGCTGCTGGACTTGAATATCCCGCGCCTGTCCGGCAAAGGCGTGCTGCGCCGCCTGCGGGAGCGGCGCGACGAGGTGCCGGTGCTGATCCTGACGGCTGCCGCCTCGCTCGATCAGAAGGTGCTGTGCCTGGAGATCGGCGCGGACGACTACATGGTCAAGCCCATCGAGAGCCGCGAGCTGGTGGCCCGCATCAAGGCCCTGGTGCGCCGCCAGGTGCCCGGCAAGGCCAACGAGATGACTTGTGGCGACCTGCACTACGACCTGCGCACGCGCGCGTTCGCGCTGGACGGGCGCGAACTGGCGCTGCCACCGCGCGAGCGCACGCTGCTGGAGGCGTTGATGCTCAAGGCCGGCAGCACGGTGCCCAAGCAGACGCTGATCGACGGCTTGTTCGACCTCGACGACGAACCCAGCGCCGATGCGGTGGAGCTGTATGTGCACCGTTTGCGGAAAAAGCTCGAAGCCAGCCAGGCCACCATCATCACCCTGCGCGGTGTGGGTTACCTGCTGCGCACCCGCGACGATGGCTAGCCTGCGCCTGCGCCTGGTGGCGTGGCTGCTGCTACCGTTGTCGGTGTTTGTCGCCGTGTGCGGGTTTCTGAGCTGGCGCAATGCCGCCGAGGTGGCCGATTACGTGCAGGACCACGACCTGCTCGCCTCGGCCAAGGTGCTGTCGGACCGGCTGATCTGGGAGGGCGACGACGTGCAGGCCAGCGTGCCGCCAGCGGCGCTAAGCCTGTTCGTATCGCCGGCGCATGACCGTGTCTATCTCAGTGTGACGGATGCCAGCGGCCGGCTGCTGGCGGGCCTGCCGGGGTTTCCCCTGCCGCAGCCGCGCCGGCTGGTGGGCACAGATCGCGCGCAGTGGTACGACGCCACGTTCGAAGGCCGGTCCGTGCGCGCCGTGATCACGCAACGCGCCATGTACGACGTGGCCGGCGCGCGCGACATCACGATTGCGGTCGGCAAGACCACCGCCAGCCGCGACCAGATGGTGCGCACCTTGTGGCAGCCGTCCATGGAGTACCTGCTGATCGCGCTGGTGCTGGCCTTGGTGCTGACGACGCTGGCGCTGACCTGGGAACTGCGCCCCGTGGTGCGGCTGAGCCGCCAGCTCGCCCAGCGCGACCCGCTGCACCTGGACTTCGTCGTGGATGCGCATGCCTTGCACACCGAGTTGCGGCCGGTGGCCGAGACCATCAACCGTTTTGTGCGCCAGCTCAAGAGGCACTCGGAGGCGCAGCGGCGCTTCATTGCCGACGCAGCGCACCAATTGCGCACGCCGCTGGCGCTGCAGGCCTCGCAGATCGAATTTGCACGCTACACCCGCCAGCACCGGCAGAACTGGGAGACGCGCCGCGCCGATATGGACGCGATGTGGCGGGCCCTGCAAACCAGCAACCGCCGCCTGATCGACGTGACCAACAAGCTGCTGCTGCTGGCGCAGGCCGAGCATGGCGATGCGCACACCCGGCTGGAGCCGACCGACCTTGCCGCCGTGGCGCTGCGCTGCGTGGAGCAGCTCGCCGCGCTGGCGGACCGCCGCCAGATCGACCTGGGCCTGGACGCGCCACAGGCCGCTGGTGTCGCAATGGTGTTCGCGCAACCTGCGCTGCTCGATGCCTTGGTGAGCAACCTGCTGGACAACGCGCTGCGCTACACCCAGGAGGGCGGCCGTGTGACGCTGGGTGTGCACGTGGCCGCCGCAGGCGTCGCGCTGACGGTGGAAGACAACGGGCCGGGCATCCCGGCAGAGGCGATGGAGCATGTGTTCGAGCGCTTTTACCGCGTCTCGCAGGACACCGAGGGGACCGGACTGGGGCTTGCGATCGTGCAGGAGATTGCGCGCGCATTCGGCGCCACGGTTGGGCTTGCCGCCAACCCGCACGGGTCGCACGGTGTGCTGGTCACGGTACGCTTTCCTGCGGCTGCGCCAGCGTAGATCAGCGAGGGCACCGAACCGGTGTTCCGTGGTGCGGTGCGGGTTTTGTCGGTGGGGGCCAGGCCTCCCTCTCGATCATGTCGCCATCGGTGTGGTTAGCGCCGTTGGCCACGGTCTGGCGCAGGCCGTGCACACGGATATGTGAAAATACAAGAGAAATATGGCTATAGCGCTTATCTGGTAAGCGCTAGCAGCTATATTTTTAATAGTAAATTGCGCCCATAGGCAGCCCCGCCGCCTGCCTGCGCATGCACCTTCAGGCAGGGCATCACCAGGCCACCTGCACCCGCAAGCCGCCCAGCGCCGGGCTGCGATCCACCTGCAAGCCCAGGCCGTGCAGGCGCGCGATGCGCTGCACGATGGACCAGCCCAGGCCGCTGCCGCTCTGGCCCGTGCCCAGCACGCGGTAAAAGCGCTCTCCGAGCCGCGCCATTTCGCTCTTCGTGAGGCCCGGGCCGCTGTCTTCCACGCACAGCGATGCCGGGCTTGTGGCGCTCGCAGGCGTGAGCCGCAGGTGCACCGATGCGCCCTGGGGGCTGTAGCGCAGCGCGTTGTCCAGCAGGTTGCGCAGCAGCAGGGGCGCCGGAGGCATCGCTCCAGCGCTGCATCTGCAGGGCGGCGGTGGTGTCGGCGGCGTGCGCCAGGTGCAGGGTGCAGGCCAGCGCCAGCAGCGCGGCCCGGGCGGTCGGGAGAAAGCGGTGTGAGAAATGCATGCCGCCATGGTGCGAGGCGGGCATGAAGAATGGCTTAACGCGGGACGCGTCCTGAGCGGTGGCCAAGGTCGGGCCAGAAGCTAGAGTAAATAAGGCGTCCAGCGCTTATGGGGAAAGCGTTTGTAGCTATCAAATTAAAAGCAACGGGGCGGCGCCATGCCGTCTTGAGGCCGCAAGCGAAGCCCGTTCGCAGGAGGGTGAACGGGTGGCGCAAGGCGCCTATCATGGCGCGGGGCATGCGCCCCGCAATCCAACCATCACCCGCCAAGAGAGGAACCGCACCATGAATTTTATGCAGGCCATTCAAAGCTGTCTGAGCCAGTACGCGACGTTTTCGGGCCGTGCATCGCGGTCTGAGTTCTGGTGGTTCTTCCTGTTCCAGATACTGGCACTGATTGTCTCGGGCATGCTGGGCGACGTGGCGTACAGCATTCTTGCCTTGCTGTTGTTGCTGCCCGCGCTGGCCGTGGGCACGCGCCGTCTGCACGATGTTGGGCGTTCGGGCTGGTGGCAACTGCTCACGGTCACTGGAATCGGCTATCTGGTGCTGCTGTATTGGTTCGTCCAGCCCGGTGAAGCACAGGCCAATGGCTACGGCGAAGGGTCGGTTGCCTGAACGAAAAAACCCGCAGGCCGTAGAACCTGCGGGTTTTGTGCAGTGCTGAGGCGGAGCAAGCCCCGCCCCGGGGCCATTACATGCCCATGCCGCCCATACCACCCATGCCGCCCATGTCGGGCATGCCGCCGCCGGCAGCGGATTCGTCCTTCGGCGCTTCGGCGACCATGCATTCGGTCGTCAGCATCAGTGCGGACACCGAAGCGGCGTTCTGCAGTGCGGTGCGGGTGACCTTGGTCGGGTCCAGAATGCCCATTTCGATCATGTCGCCATAGGTGTCGTTGGCGGCGTTGAAGCCGTAGTTGCCCTTGCCACCCAGCACGGCGTTGACCACCACGCTCGGCTCGCCGCCGGCGTTGGCGACGATTTCGCGCAGAGGCGCTTCGATGGCCTTGAGCACCAGCTTGATACCGGCCTCTTGGTCAGCGTTGTCGCCCTTGATGGTGCCGGCAGCCTGCTTGGCACGCAGCAGCGCCACGCCGCCGCCAGCCACAATGCCTTCTTCCACGGCAGCGCGGGTGGCGTGCAGGGCGTCTTCCACGCGGGCCTTCTTTTCCTTCATTTCGACTTCGGTGGCAGCGCCGACCTTGATCACGGCCACACCGCCGGCCAGCTTGGCCACGCGCTCTTGGAGCTTCTCGCGGTCGTAGTCGCTGGTGGCTTCTTCGATCTGTACGCGCACTTGCTTGACACGCGCTTCGATGTCGGCAGCCTGGCCTTCGCCGTCGATGATGATGGTGTTTTCCTTGCCCACTTCCACGCGCTTGGCCTGGCCGAGGTCGGAGAGCTGCACTTTTTCAAGCGTCAGGCCGACTTCCTCGGCGATAACCTTGCCGCCCGTCAGGATGGCGATGTCTTCCAGCATGGCCTTGCGGCGGTCGCCAAAGCCAGGGGCCTTGACAGCCACGACCTTCAGGATGCCGCGGATGGTGTTGACCACCAGCGTGGCCAGGGCTTCGCCTTCGACGTCCTCGGCAATGATGAGCAGCGGACGGCCAGCCTTGGCCACGGCTTCCAGCGTGGGCAGCAGGTCGCGGATGTTGCTGATCTTCTTGTCGAACAGCAGCACGAAGGGGTTGTCCAGGATCGCGGCTTGCTTTTCGGGGTTGTTGATGAAGTAGGGCGAGAGGTAGCCGCGGTCGAACTGCATGCCTTCGACGACATCGAGCTCGTTGTCCAGGCTCTTGCCGTCTTCCACGGTGATCACGCCTTCCTTGCCAACCTTGTCCATGGCGTCGGCAATGATCTTGCCGATGGATTCGTCCGAGTTGGCGGAGATGGAGCCGACCTGGGCGATTTCCTTGCTGGTGGTGGTGGCCTTGGAGGCCTTCTTCAGCTCGGCGACCAGGGCCGTGACGGCCTTGTCGATGCCGCGCTTCAGGTCCATCGGGTTCATGCCGGCGGCCACGTACTTCATGCCTTCGCGCACGATGGCCTGGGCCAGCACGGTGGCGGTCGTGGTGCCGTCACCGGCGTTGTCGCTGGTTTTGGACGCGACTTCCTTGACCATCTGCGCGCCCATGTTCTGCAGCTTGTCCTTGAGTTCGATTTCCTTGGCGACGGACACACCGTCCTTGGTCACCGTGGGGGCGCCGAACGAGCGCTCGAGCACCACGTTGCGGCCCTTGGGGCCCAGGGTGGTCTTGACCGCGTTGGCCAGAATGTTCACGCCTTCAACCATGCGTGCGCGGGCTTCGCCGCCGAAAACTACGTCTTTTGCTGCCATGTTGGAGCTCCTGAATATGGGTTAAATACGTTTTTAGCGCTTATCTGGTAAGCACTAGTAGCTATCGAATAAATAGCGTTTGAATTACTTCTCGACGACTGCAAACAAGTCGTCTTCCTTCATTACCAGCAGTTCGTCGCCATCGACCTTGACGGTCTGGCCGCTGTACTTGCCGAACAGGACGCGGTCGCCCACCTTGACGCTCATCGCGCCCAGTTCGCCCTTGTCGTTCTTCTTGCCGGGGCCAACCGCCAGCACTTCGCCCTGGTCGGGCTTCTCGGCGGCGTTGTCGGGAATGTAGATGCCCGAAGCGGTCTTGGTTTCGGACTCGACGCGTTTGACGATCACGCGGTCAGCAAGGGGACGAAGGTTCATTGCAGTACTCCTGGTTCAAAAAATGCGCCGTGAAGGCAAAGCGCCTGGCAGGGCAGGCGCTCGGTGATATCAGTCCGTGCAGGTTGCTAGCACTCGCATTGGACGAGTGCTAATGATAAGGGCATTTGGCCTGGTTTCAAGGGTTGGCGCTGTGCGATTGCGGTGGCGGCGGCTGGGGAACGCCGCCGCACTTTCGTCGGCACACCACTGAAAACAAACTGACACATTTGCAGCGCACAGTGTGTTGCAGTGCCGCAAATACCGTCTGCGGCGATTCGATGCCCCGCCCATCCGGCGGCCTTTCCCTTTCGCACCTTGTGACATGTCCATCGACGCGCCTTCCTTGCCCACGCCTTCCGCTACCGGCTCCCTGGGGCGCCGCTTGATCTCCGTCTTTCTGGCCGTCCTGGCACTGAGCCTTGTCGGCGCGGCCATCGGGATCTGGTCGCTCTACCGCATCAACCAGTCCACCGAAGCCATGGTGCAGCGCAGCGTGGCGAACGAGCGGCTCGTGGCCGATGCTTACCGGCTGCAGGCGATCAATTCCGAGCGCTACAAGGCGGTCGCCCTGAGTTCCGAACCCGAGGTGGGTGAGATCCTGGGAGCCGACATCGCGCAGACGCAGGGGCAGTACGACGCCCTCATCGCGCAGCTTGGGAAGCAGCTCAGTACCGACGACGATGCCCAGCGGCTGGACCATGTGCGCAGCATGGGAGAAGGCTTTCTGCGGGCCCGCACCGAACTGGTTGCCGCGCGCGATTCGGGCCTGACTTCACGTATCAACAAGGTCTACGCCGAGCGCTTCCTGCCCTCTTCTCGGGCCCTTCTGCAGGCCTTGGACGAACTTACCCACTCACAGCGCCAAGCGATCGATTTGGCGGCATTGCGCGTGGCGGAGCTGAGCAAGGTCGCACGCCTGTCGCTGCTGGCCTTCGGTGGACTGTCGCTGGTGCTGGGCACGCTGCTGGCGCTGTGGCTGGTGCGCAGCATCACGCGGCCCATCGCCCTGGCCAGCGCCACGGCCGACCGCGTCGCGGGCCTGGACCTGCGCCACGATATCGTCGGCCACGCGCGCGACGAAACGGGCCACATGCTCGCATCGCTCGCCACGATGCAGGGAGCGCTGCGCACCCTGGTGCAGCAGGTGAGCGCCTCCGTGCAGGGCGTTCGCATGGCGTCCGCGGAAATCGCCAACGGCAACGCGGATCTGTCCAGCCGCACGGAACAGACCGCCGCCCGCCTGCAGGAGACCACGTCGTCGCTGGAGTACGTCACGCGCAAGGTGCAGGAGTCGGCCGACACGGCACAGCGCACAGAGGCCCTGGCCGTGCAAGCCGCCAGCGTAGCCCAGCAAGGCAGCGGCGTGGTCACGCGCGTGGTGTCCACCATGCAGCAGATCTCCCGCAGCTCGCAAAAGATTGCCGACATTACCGGGGTGATCGACTCGATTGCGTTCCAGACCAATCTCCTCGCGCTGAACGCAGCGATTGAGGCGGCGCATGCCGGTGAGCAGGGCCGGGGTTTTGCCGTGGTGGCCAGCGAAGTGCGCCGCCTGGCGAACCGCTCAGCGGAAGCGGCGCGCCAGATCAAGACGCTCATCATGGAATCGGTGCAGCAGGTGGATGCCGGCACCAGCCTGGCGGGCGATGCCGGCCACACCATGGAGCGGGTGGTCGCGTCGATCACGCACGCGGCCGAAGCCATGGCCGAGATCAAGGCCACCAACCAGGCGCAGAACCAGGACATCGCCGCCATCCACGCGACCATGTCGCATTTGGACCAGATGACGCAGCAGAACGCCGCGCTGGTGGAGCAATCCGCCGCGGCGGCCGAGAGCCTGCTCGGCCAGGCGCACGACCTGTCGGCGCTGGTCGGCCGCTTTGTGCTGCCCAAGCCGGCAGAGCACGCGCCCGTGAGGCTGCCGCCGGCTGGGCGACGCGCGCTGCTGGTCGGCGCCGGTGCTTAGAACGCAAACAGGCTCTTATGCTGAACCAATACCGCCAAACCAACGCATGGGCGCCTGAACGGGCGATTGCGGGACCGTGGGTCAGAGATCGGCCCGCGCATCCTTCCCCTGTGGGCGGACCTGTGCCATCGGCTCCTGGGTCTCACACCATGTCCATCGCCCGTCTGCTCGACGAGAACACGCTGCGGGCCCACTACCAGCCCATTGCCCGGCTGGACAACGGAGCGGTTGTGGCCCATGAGAGCCTGATCCGTCTGCCTGCAGGCCATGCCATACGCAACCCGGACGAACTGTTTCATGCTGCTCGAGAGCAAGGGCTGCTGGTACGCCTTGAACAAGCCTGCCTTGACGAAGGCATCCGCACCTGGAGCAGCCTTGCTGGCCGATTGCTTTTTTTGAACCTGAGCGCATTCGCCGTCGTCGAGATGGTCGATCGATTGACCGCAGCGGGCGTGGCATGGGCGCTGGAAGCGGCAGGCGTGTCCCCATCCTCCCTGGTCATCGAGATCACCGAGCACGATCACGCAATGGATATCTCGCGGCTGATCCATGCGGCAACGCAGATCCGCGCCTGCGGCGTCCGATTTGCGCTGGATGACTACGGTGAGGGCCATTCAAGCCTGCGTCTCTGGGCAGAGTTGCGGCCCGACTACGTCAAGATCGACAAGTACTTCATCGCAGGGGTCGAGGCCAACCCGGTCAAAGTGCAAACCCTCCGAGGCCTGGTGCATTTGGCAGAGATTTTTGGCTCGACGCTTATCGCAGAGGGGATCGAAACGCAAGCCGAGCTGCGTGTCGTGCGCGATCTGGGCATCGCACTGGGTCAAGGGTATGGCCTGGGGCGGCCCCAGCAGCGACCCGCCCTGGACATTCTGCCTGCCGCGCAGGGCGTGATTGCCAGCGCTGAAATCTCCGTGCTGCCCAGCCTGGCGCGGGCTGGCGGTGGTGATGTGACGCTCGCGCGCGTGACGACGTGGGTAGAGCCGCAGCATCCGGCAATCACGGTGAACGAACTGGCCGAGGTGTTCCAGACCCACAGTTCGCTCAAAGCGATCGCGTTGGTGGACAGCGGCCGCCCTGTGGGGCTGGTCATTCGCCAGACGTTCAACGACAGCTACTCCAGGCCGTTTTTCAAGGAATTGTTTGGAGGGCGTCCTGCCATGCAGTTCGCCAACACCAATCCCTTGGTGCTTCAAAAGCATGCTGGCGTTGACGCCATGACCGACGTGCTCATCTCGGCCGACCAGCGCTACCTGTCGGAAGGCTTTATCGTTACGGAAAACGGCCAATACGCGGGCCTGGGCAGTGGGCAGCAGTTGGTGAGGCTTGTGACCGAGGTGCGCATCGAAGCTGCCCGGCATGCCAATCCCCTGACCTTCTTGCCTGGCAACATTCCCATCAACGAGCACATACGACGGTTACTGAAGGCGGGGCGACGGTTCGTGGCCTGCTACGCCGACTTGAACGATTTCAAGCCATTCAACGACCACTACGGGTATTGGCAAGGTGACGAAATGATCCGCCTGGCGGCTCGCACCTTGGTCTCGCATTGCGAGCCGCAACGCGACTTCCTGGGCCATGTGGGCGGCGACGACTTCATGATTCTTTTCCAGAGCGAGGATTGGGAGCAGCGCTGTCGGCTCATCCTCGAGTCTTTCAACGAGCGTGCACGGGATCTGTTCGATGAGGAGGCTTTGCGGCGCGGCGGCATCGATGCAGAGGATCGGCACGGCGTACGGAGGTTTTTCCCGTTCACTACGCTGTCGCTTGGTGCCATCGTCATCGAGCCCGGGCATTTCGACAAACCCGATGCCGTCGCCTCTGCGGCGGCTGCGGTCAAGCACCAAGCCAAGATGGGACACGAGGGGCTGGTTGTCGCGCACCGCCCAGTTGTGCGTCCACACCCGCAAGCGCAGTCCTGGCAATAAGGCCGGGCGGGTCACAGGTCTGCCGTGCGGGATGGCGGTGCGTCTTAGAACGTGTTTACGATCTCCCAGGGGCCTCCCGGGAGATCGTAAACACGTTCTTACGTGCCCGCTTCTGCATGCGGCAGCAGGCCCAGGAAATGGTCCAGGACATGAAAATGGTCGTCGAAGAACTGCGCTTCAAGTGTCGGCAGGTCGCCCACGGTCACCCACAGCGCCTCGGCGGCATCGTCGCCGCCGTGCACTGGGGGAAGTGCAGCACCCGGGACGTCAAAAAAATGCACGTGGCTGATGGTGCGCCCGCGCTGGCTGCGCCCCGGGTGGTCGAATACGGCCACGCCCTGCAGCGCCGCAGCCAACTCGGCCGCTGTGAGGCTGCACTGCGTTTCTTCGGCCAGCTCGCGCAAGCAGCTTTGCCACAAGGTTTCAGTCACGTCGATGAACCCCCCGGGAAGTGCCAGCAGGCCCTGCCCGGGCGCGTGCGCCCGGCGCACCAGCAGCACGTGGCCGCAGGCACGCAGCAGCGCATCGACGGTGACGAACACCGGTGGGTAGGGCGCGCCCGCCCAGGCGGCGTGGCTTTGCTTCAAGGCACGCCACTCCGTTTGCAAGCGTGTGAATTCGGCCGTCTCGCGAAAACGGTCAAGAAACGCGACGGCTGCGCGCGGAATTTGTCCGGCCAGTGCGCTGGCGGACTGGCCGCCGAAATACGCGTCGCGCAACGCCGTTGCGTCGGTATCGCCCTGGCGCGGTAGCGCGCGCAACGGCCAGGCAGGGAAGCTGCGCAGGTAGCCGCTGCTGGTGTCCTTGAAATGGCCGACGAGGCAGATCTGGTGGGGTGACGAAGCGCCGCTCTGCTGCGCCAGCAGCTCCTGCACGCCGGCCTGCACCGCACGTGCCCAGCGGGGCTCGTCGTAGTAGTCGCGCACGGGCAGCACCCGCAGCCGCGTCCGTTCGGCTTCTGGCAGCGCCTCGCGCAGCAGCGCTGCCCGCTCCTGCCAGGTGAAAGGGTTGCGCGGGGAACGTGCGGCATGGGCCGAGCCCAACACGACGACGACCTGGCGAGCGGCAGCCAATGCGTCGCGCAGCAGCGCCAGATGGCTGTTGTGTACGGGCTGGAAACGCCCGATCAGGATGGCGGTGTCGTACATGCTTCAAAAAAATGAGCTGCTGGCGCTTGTGTACCAAGCGCCAGGGTGGATTTTCAATCAAATCGAGCGGGTGCGGCCACCAGGATAGGCCGCCGTGCGATGCGTCCGGACGCAAACGCCTGGACCGCTAGAGAGAAATCTGGCGCGAACGCGCCTTGGGGCATGGCTCGGGTGACGGCCTTGTCCGGTTTTGGTCTGCGCTCACACCGCTGCGCGCTATGAGCTTCGCCCGCTCGCGGCAACTGCGCATTCGCGCAGCGGGCTTACAGCCCGGCCGCAGCCCGTAGGGCTGCGGCTTTGTGGTCTTCGCTCACATTGTTGCGCAATATGAGCTTCGCCCCAAAGCCCAAGATTTGCTGCACAAGTGCTGGTCTTACAGACCAGCCGCTGCACGCAGCGCTTGGGCTTTGTCGGTGCGTTGGCTTCGGCCGGGCCTTGCGGCCCTTCACATCGGCTGCGCCGATATGAGCCTGCGCCGAAAGCCAGCCAAGTTCGCTGCGCTCAGGGCCTTACAGGCCCGCTGCCGCGCGCAGCGTGGCAGCCTTGTCTGTCTTTTCCCAAGTGAACTGGGGTTCGTCGCGGCCGAAGTGGCCGTAGGCGGCGGTCTTTTCGTAGATGGGACGCAGCAGGTCGAGCATCTGGATGATGCCCTTGGGGCGCAGGTCGAAATGCTCCTGCACCAGCTTGGCCAGTTGGTCGTCGGGGATGACGCCGGTGCCCTCCGTGTAGATCGTCACGTTCATCGGGTGGGCCACGCCAATTGCGTAGGCGACCTGAATCTGGCACTGGCGCGCCAGGCCGGCAGCGACGATGTTCTTGGCCACATAGCGGGCGGCGTAGGCGGCGCTGCGGTCCACTTTGGTCGGGTCTTTGCCGCTGAAGGCGCCGCCGCCATGGGGGCAGGCGCCGCCGTAGGTGTCGACGATGATCTTGCGGCCCGTGAGGCCGCAGTCGCCCTGCGGACCACCGATGACAAAGCGGCCGGTGGGGTTGATGAGGTACTTGGTCTCCGCCGTGAGCCACTCGGCCGGCAGCACCGGGCGAATGATCTCTTCGCGAATCGCCTCGTAGAACTCGGGCTTCATCTTGTCGCCCAGGCTCATTTCGGGCGAATGCTGGGTCGAGAGCACCACGGTGTCGATGCTGTGCGGCTTGCCGTCACGGTAGCGCAGCGTGACCTGGCTCTTGGCGTCGGGGCGCAAAAAGGGCAGGCGCCCATCCTTGCGCAGTTGCGACTGGCGCTCGACCAGACGGTGCGCGTAGTAGATGGGCGCTGGCATCAGGTCGGGCGTTTCGTCGCAGGCGTAGCCGAACATCAGGCCCTGGTCGCCCGCGCCGGTGTTGAGGTGGTCGTCGCTTGCATGGTCCACGCCCTGGGCGATGTCGTTGCTCTGCTTGTCGTAGGCGACGAGCACGGCGCAGCCCTTGTAGTCGATGCCGTATTCGGTGTTGTCGTAGCCGATGCGTTTGATGGTGTCGCGCGCCACCTGGATGTAGTCCACATGCGCGTTGGTGGTAATTTCGCCAGCGAGCACCACGAGGCCGGTGTTGCACAGCGTTTCGGCGGCTACCCGCGAGAGCGGGTCCTGCGTGAAGATGGCGTCGAGGATGGCGTCCGAAATCTGATCGGCGACCTTGTCGGGGTGGCCTTCGGAGACGGATTCGGAAGTAAAGAGAAAGTCGTTCGCCATTTGAATAAACTCCTGTGCTGGCTGGTGGGGCGTTGCCCGCAGCCTTTTGAAGCTCTGGCGAACGCTTTAGCAGTCTTGTTTAACGTCGCTCTGCAAGTTGCTCATTTAACTCAGCGACCCTGCCATTTTAATGCCTGTTCTCGTACGCCTTCTGGCCCATATCCCTTTGCGCTTCATGCATGTTCTGGGCGCATTGCTCGGTTGGCTCGCCTTTCTGGCTTCGCCGACCTACCGGCGCCGCTTCGTCGCCAACGCCGCACGGGCAGGCTACCGCTTTGCCGAGGTGCGTGCCGCCGTGGCACAGGCCGGACGCACCGCGGCCGAGATTCCGCGCCTGTGGTTTGGCAGTACGCCAGCCTGCGCATTGGTCAACGAGGGCCTGGTGGCCGAGGCGTATGCCGCCGGGCGCGGCGTGATCTATTTGACCCCGCATCTGGGCTGCTTCGAGCTCTCTGCACAGGACGCAGCGCGCCGCTGGGGCGATCGGTACGGGCCGATTACCGTGCTCTACCGCCCTGCCCGGCAAGCCTGGCTGGCACGCATGATGGAAACGGCGCGCAACCGCCCGGCGATGCAGGCCGTTCCGACGACCCTCACTGGCGTGCGCCTGATGATCAAGGCGCTGCGCCGAGGCGAGGCCGTGGGTCTGCTGCCCGACCAGGTGCCGCCCGATGGCCAGGGCGTGTGGGCGCCGTTCTTCGGGCAGGACGCCTACACCATGACGCTGGCCGCGCGCCTGGCGCAGCAGACGGGGGCGCAGGTGCTCATCGTCTACTGCGAGCGCCTGCCCAAGGGCCGGGGCTTCGTGACGCATTTCGAACGCCTTGAGGCACCGCTGGCCGATGATGCGGTGCTTGCCGCCACGCAAATCAACCGCGCCATGGAGCATCTGATTCGCCAGTGCCCCCAGCAGTACCTGTGGGGCTACGCACGCTACAAGCGTCCGCGCGGGCCGGCGCCTGTGGGTATGGCGGTGGGGGAGGGCGCGGCATGAGCGGAAAGATGGGGGTGGCGCTGATGCGCCTGCTGGCCCATGTGCCGCTGCCGCTGCTGCGTGCGTTGGGCTGGGTGATCGGCGAGGTGCTGTTTGTCCTGGCTGTTCCGCGCCGGCGCGTCGCGCTGCGCAATCTGGCGCTGTGCTTCCCGCAGGAATCGGCCGCTACGCGCAGGCGCTGGGCGCGCCAGAGCTTCGTGGCGTTCTGCCAGTCGTGGCTGGACCGCAGCTGGCTGTGGTTTGCCCCACGCGAGACAGTGCTCAGCCGCGTGCGTCTGACGGGGGCGCTGGAGGAGCTGGAAGGCAACGCGCCCACCATCCTCTTCGCGCCGCATTTCTACGGCATGGACGCGGGCGGCTCGGCACTGACCTTGCACACGCCACGCGCTTTTACCTCCATTTTCTCGACGCACCCCAATCCGGCCGTGGACGCCTGGTTTCGCAATGGCCGCCAGCGCTTTGGCGACGTGCGCATGCTCAACCGCAAGGACGGTGTGAAGCCGATTCTGTCGAATCTGCGCAAGGGCGGTCTGCTGTACCTGCTCGCTGATATGGATTTCGGCCGCAACGACTCGCTTTTTGTCCCCTTCTTCGGCGTGCCCGCCGCCACCGTGCCCTCGCTGTCCCGCTTTGCCCGGTTGGGGCGCGCCAAGGTCATTGGCATGGCCACGCGGCTGGTGCCCGGCGGCTACGTGGCCGAGATCACCCCGGCGTGGGAGCACTACCCTACGGACGATCTGAAAGCCGATACGGCCGAGATGAATCGGCGCCTGGAAGAATGGGTAAGGCCCGAGCCCAGCCAGTACTACTGGGTGCACAAGCGCTTCAAGACGCGGCCCGAGGGCGAAAAGGGCTTGTATTGACTCCCCCTGAAGGCGCGCCGGTTTCGACGCGCGCCAAGTCTGCAGGCGGCAGCGCCGAGTCTTTACAGGCTGGAAAACTATGGAAAATGGCCTCCAGCGCTTATGGGGTAAGCGCTAAAAGCTATCCTTTTGATTGCAGGAAATCGGTTAATTCCGCATTTACCCGTTCGGGCTGTTCGTGCACCAGCCAGTGCGAGGCGCCGGGAATCTGGTGGATTTCCAGGTCTGGAATCCAGGCCTCCAGCCCCTCCAGAAGGCTGGGCAGCAAGGCAAAGTCGTCGCTGCCCCAGAGCACCCGCGTGGGCACCTGGATGGTGCACATGCTGTCCGGCATCTGCACGGACTCTGCGCCGGTGTCGCCGGCGCGCGGCGGGCGCAGGGGCGTGGCGCGGTAGTAGTTGCAGGCACCGTGCAGGCCCTGCCGCCACAGGGCGCGGTATTTCGCGCGTTCCATTTCGGTGAGCCAGGCGGGTGGTTCGCTTGCGGTGTTGCTGAAGAAGCCGAACAGGCGGTGGAAGTCGTCCTCCGCGAGCAATGCCTCGGCATCGTCGCGGCGCAGGAAATGCATGTACTGGCTGGCCGCTTGCTGCGCAGCGCTGTGCTGCAGCTCGCGCACAAAGGCGCCGGGGTGGGGCGAGTTGACGATCATCAGGCGCCGCATGCGCTCGGGCTTCTGGTTGGCAAGGTTCCAGGCCACGGCGCCGCCCCAGTCGTGCGCGATAAGGCATTCCACCGCGCCGCCCGGGCACAAGGCGGCGATCAGCGTATCAATGTCTTGCACCAGATAGCGCGGGCGGTAGGCCTCGGCGCCCGCCGGGCTGCTGGAGGCGCCAAAGCCACGCAGAAAGGGCGCTACGCAGTAGTAGCCGCCGTACTCGGGTTGGGAGAAATGCGCCAGCTGCGCGTCCCAGATGAAGGCACCCTCGGGGAAACCGTGCAGGAACAGGAGCACCGGGCGCGCCGGATTGCCACAGACGCGGCAATCGAGCGTGATGCCGTGGGGCAGGGAAATGCTGCGCGTAGAGACCACAAATGCTCCTGATAAATGAGCTGCTAGCGCTTATGGAGTAAGCGCTAGAGGCCTGTTTTAATCAAAATTTCAGCGTTGAATCTGCTGGGGCAATAGGCGCAACTGCCTCCGCCTGCGGATGTGCCCACTGCCACAGCAGCAGCGCGGCCTCGTCCACGCCCTGCTTTTTCAGCGCGGAGAACATCCTCACCTCGCCGCCGCCGGTTTGCAGTCGCGCAATCGACAGCGCCTTGGTCTGCTCGGCGCGGGTCAGCTTGTCGGCCTTGGTCAGCAGCACCAGGAACTTCAGGCCGTCTTCCACGCGCGGTCGGACGACTTCGAGCAGCGCTTCGTCCAGGCCCGTCAGGCCCAGGCGCGGGTCGCACAACAGCACGATGCCGGTGAGGCTCTCCCGGTGCACCAGGTAGTTCACCATCACCTGTTGCCAGCGCATCTTGTCGGAGCGCGACACCGCCGCGTAGCCATAGCCGGGCAGGTCGGCCAACACCGCATCGGTGGTGTTCTGGCGCCCCAGGGAGAACAGGTTGATGTGCTGCGTGCGCCCCGGCTTCTTCGAGGCAAAGGCGAGCTGCTTTTGCTGCGTGAGCGTGTTGATGCACGAGGATTTGCCCGCGTTGGAGCGCCCGACGAAGGCGATCTCAGGCACCTCCACCGTGGGCAACTGGTGCAGTTGGGCCGCCGTGGTCAGGAAGCGCGCGGTGTGCATCCAGCCCATCGCACTCTTGGCGTCGGCGGTAGGCGGAAAGGTGCCAACACTTTGTGCAGGATCAGAAGCGGTCATGGAAGAGGCCAGTGGGGTTGGAGTGGCATTGTAGAATTGCCCGGTTTCGCGCCACCTAACAAAATCCCCGTCATGAAGTTGCTCGCCTCCCTGTTCATGGCTGCCGCGCTGGCAGCCCCCGCTCTTCCTGCCCTGGCGGCAGACGCTCCGGCACCGGCTGCCAAGCCCGACCTGGCCAAGGGCGAGGCCAGTTTCTCGCAGGTCTGCGTGGCCTGCCACGCGGTGGACGGCAATGCGACGATTCCCGAGAATCCCAAGCTGGCGCAGCAGCACCCCGAATACCTGGTCAAGCAGTTGCAGGATTTCAAGTCCGGCAAGCGCGCCAGCGCCGTCATGCAGGGCATGGCCTCCATGCTGTCCGACGCCGACATGAAGAACATTGCCTGGTGGTTGACCTCCAAGCCCGCCAAAGAAGGCTTCGCCAAGGACAAAGACCTGGTTGCACTGGGTGAGCGGATCTACCGCGGGGGCATTGCCGACCGCAGTATTCCGGCCTGCGCTGGCTGCCACAGCCCCAATGGGGCCGGTATTCCTTCGGGGTTCCCGCGTCTGGCGGGCCAGAACGGCAACTACACCATTGCCCAGCTCAAGGCGTTCCGCGATGGCGTGCGCACCAACAGCATTCCGATGACCGGTGTCGCTGCCAAGCTCAATGACCGCGAAATTCGCGCGGTCTCCGATTACATTGCTGGGCTGCGCTGAGCAGCCTGCGCGGCGCGGCCCGCCTGGGCGCGTGCCGGGAACCATTGGCGGGCGACTAACCCCAATGCAGGCGGGTCCATCTACAGGGTGGTCCCGCCTGTTGTCTTCTGGCGCTGCATACTCCCCCCTTCATGTCTGATACTACCCAAGGCGTTTACATCCGGAGCGCCTCACAGCCTTTGCGCCGCGCGGTCGAGCTACTGTCCTCGATGCGCTTTGCCATTGCGCTGCTGACGGTGATTTGCATTGCCTCTGTTATTGGCACCGTGCTCAAGCAGCACGAGCCGCTCGGGAACTACGTCAACCAGTTCGGGCCGTTCTGGGCCGAGGCGTTTTTCGCGCTGCAGCTCAATGCCGTCTACAGCGCCTGGTGGTTTTTGCTGATTTTGGCGTTCTTGGTCGTCAGCACTTCGCTGTGCATAGCGCGCAACACGCCCAAGATCATTGCCGACCTGCGCACCTACAAGGAAAACATCCGCGAGCAGAACCTGCGCGCGTTTCACCACAAGGCCGAGGCGCAGCTTGCAGGCGACAGTGCGGCAGAGGCGCAGCGCATTGGCAAGATGCTGGTCGGTGGCGGCTGGAAGGTCAAGCTTCAGCAGCGCGATACGGCAGCCGGGCCTGGCACTGGCTGGATGGTCGCGGCCAAGGCCGGTGCGGCCAACAAGATCGGCTATATCGCCGCCCACAGCGCCATCGTGCTGGTGTGCCTGGGGGGCTTGCTCGACGGCGACATGATCGTGCGCGCGCAAATGTGGCTAGGGGGCAAGACGCCCTACGCTGGCGGCGGCCTGATTTCCGAAGTCAGCCCGCAGCATTGGATGAGTGAGCGCAATCCCGCGTACCGGGGCAACCTGGTCGTCAGCGAGGGCACGCAGGGCAGTACGGCCATCCTGAGCCAGTCCGATGGCATTCTGCTGCAGCCGCTGCCGTTCACGCTGGAACTCAAGAAATTCGTTGTCGAGTACTACTCCACGGGCATGCCCAAGCTGTTTGCCAGCGACGTGGTCCTGCACGACCTGGCCACGGGAGAGGCGGTGCCAAAGCGCATCGAAGTGAACCACCCGGCGAGCTTCAAGGGCATTGAGATTTACCAATCGAGCTTTGACGACGGCGGTTCGCGCGTCAAGCTCTCGGCCATGCCTTTGGCGCCGGGCGGTACGCCGTTCGAGGTCGACGGCGTCATTGGCGGCAAGTCGCAGCTTGTCAAGGGCACCGGCGAGCAGGCGCTGAGCATTGAATTCACCGGCCTGCGCACGATCAATGTCGAGAACTTCGGCCGTGAGGGCGATGACGCCAGCGGTTCGGGCACCGATGTGCGCAAGGTCGATCTGCGCCGAACGCTCGATTCACATATGGGCGCCGCCAACAACACGGGGCAGACCAAGGAACTGCGCAATGTGGGGCCGAGCATCAGCTACAAGCTGCGCGACGCCGCCGGCCAGGCGCGCGAATACAACAACTACATGCTGCCGGTGGACATGGGCAAGGGCACCGTTCCGGTGTTTCTATTGGGTGCGCGCGACGACCCCGCCGCGCCCTTCCGCTATTTGCGTGTGCCGGCCGACGAAAATAGCAGCATCGACGGCTTTGTACGCCTGCGGCGCGCGCTCTCCGACCCGAAGGCGCGGGAGCAGGCGGTGGAGCGCTACGTCAAGCAAGTGGTGCCGACAGGCCGCGCCGAACTGGCAGCGCAATTGCAGCAATCGGCCGAGCGCGCGCTGACCTTGTTTGCCGGCACCGGCGAACCGGCGGACCTGGTCACGGGTGAGTTCCATGGCGGCCTGCCCGCCATCTCCAAGTTCATGAAAGACAACGTGCCAGCCGCCGAGCGCTCCCGAGCCGGAGAGGTGTTGGTGCGCATCCTCAATGGAACCTTGTTTGAATTGGCGCAGCTCACACGCGAGCGCGCCGGCCTTGCTCCACTCAAATCCGACGAGCACACCCTTGAATTCATGACGCAGGCGGTTTTGGCGCTGAGTGATGTACAGGCCTATCCGGCACCCCTGATTTTTGCCCTCAAGGATTTCACCCAGGTGCAGGCCAGCGTGTTCCAGGTGGCGCGTTCCCCTGGTAAGAAAGTGGTCTATCTGGGCTGTGCGCTGCTGATTTTGGGCGTTTTCTCGATGCTCTTCATCCGCGAGCGGCGCGTATGGGTATGGCTGGTGCCGGAGGGCAGCGGCAGCCGCGCCATGATGGCGCTCTCGACCAACCGCAAAACCATGGACGGCGACCGCGAATTCGCCAGCTTGACTGAAAAGCTTATTGGGGCACGCCCCACAGGAGGCAAAGCATGAACACGGCCACCACCGGCACTACGACGATGTCCCTCAATGAGGGGTTGTTTTCCCGGCGCAATGGATTTGACTGGCTATTTGCCGCACTGGTCGTGGGCGGCGGCCTGTTTGCCTTTCAGCGCTACGCGGCCTTCATGGACGTGTACGAAAAAGGTATTTTGCTGGCCGCCATACCCGCGCTGGTGGCGCTGGGCTGGTTCTGGCGACCGCTGCGCGTGCTGATGCTGGTGGTGGCGGGGGCGGCGCTGCTGGCCATTTCCTCCTACCAGATCGACGGCCAAGGCCAGCTGGCGCGCGCCGAATCGGTGTTCTGGCTCAAGTACTTCCTCTCCAGCCAATCGGCCATCTTGTGGATGAGCGTGCTGTTCTTTATGAGCACCGCGTTTTACTGGCTGGGCATGGCGTCGCGCGGTGAAGGCGGGGCCTTGTCGCTCATCGGCTCGCGGCTGGCCTGGGTGGCGGTGGGCATGGCGCTCACCGGCACCATGGTGCGCTGGTACGAGAGCTACCTGGTGGGCGCAGACGTGGGCCACATCCCGGTCAGCAACCTCTATGAGGTATTCGTGCTGTTCTCGTGGATTACGGCGCTGTTCTATCTGTACTTCGAAGAGCACTACAACACGCGCGCGCTGGGCGCCTTCGTGCTGATGGTGGTCAGCGCAGCGGTGGGTTTTCTGCTCTGGTACACCGTGGCGCGCGAGGCGCAGGAGATCCAACCTCTGGTGCCGGCGCTCAAGAGCTGGTGGATGAAGCTGCACGTGCCCGCCAATTTCATTGGCTATGGCACCTTCGCGCTCTCCGCCATGGTGGCGTTCGCTTACCTCATCAAAAAGCAGGCGACCGAGACGAGCTGGACCCGGCTGGCGCCGCTGGGCGCGCTGGGCTTGGTGTTGTGCTTTGAGCCGATTGTGTTTCGCACCACGGCCGGGCAGGCCAGCACTGGTTTCTGGATGGTCTATTTCGGTGTGTCCATGCTGGCAGTCGGCGGCATCCTCTATGGCCGCAAGCACATTGCCAGCAAGCTGCCACCGCTCGAACTGCTGGACGACCTGATGTACAAGGCGATTGCCGTGGGCTTTGCCTTCTTCACCATTGCCACGGTTCTGGGCGCGCTCTGGGCTGCCGAAGCCTGGGGTGGCTACTGGAGCTGGGACCCCAAGGAAACCTGGGCGCTTATTGTCTGGCTCAATTACGCCGCCTGGCTGCATATGCGCATGATGAAGGGTCTGCGCGGCACGGTGTCGGCCTGGTGGGCGCTGGTGGGCTTGGTGGTGACGACCTTTGCTTTCTTGGGCGTGAACATGTTCCTGAGCGGCCTGCACAGCTACGGCGAACTGTAGTTCCATTTTTAAATCAAACGATTGCTTTGTCGGCTTCGCTTCGCCAGTACGCCTGTGCTGTCTGCGTTTCACCTTCGCGCACTCGGTTGATTGGGATACGGAATAAAACGTCAGGCGTCGCACCGCAGCGGCGCGTGTGAATCCAGCGGCCGCCCGGCTGCGTACTCCTTGTGAGCGGCTCGCCCGCGCCGCCATGCGGCACTGGCGGACGCGCTAAATTTTTCGGTTGGCTGTAACCTTGGTGGTGGGCTCGCCGAATTAGAACCACAGTGCAAGGTGCACCTGGCATTTTTCAGGTCACGCTGCCACGCAACGGAAATGCTTCGCATTTCTGGCCAGCAGGAGTTTTTATGTCCATCTTTCATCGCAACGACGGGTTCAACCACCCAGCTCCCTCCGAGATTACGCCGCAGCGCGTGTACGAAGAGCGGCGCCTGCTGCTGCGCGGCCTGGCGACAGGCGCTGCCGGCGCTACCTTGGCCGCCTGGGCCGGGCGGAGCGCACGGGCGGCCGCAGAGCACCCTGGCAAACTGGCGGCACTGCCGGGTGTGGCCTCCAAGGTGCCGGGCGCGGTCACCATGGAAAAGGCGACTTCGTATGAAGATGCCACCAGCTACAACAACTTCTATGAGTTCGGCACGGACAAATCCGACCCAGCGCGCAATGCCAGCACGCTCAAGATTGACCCTTGGAGCGTGAGCGTCGAGGGGCTGGTCAAGAAGCCGGGCAAGTTCAGCCTGGACGAACTGCTCAAGCTCTCCGCCCAGGAAGACCGTATTTACCGCCTGCGCTGTGTCGAGGGCTGGTCCATGGTGATTCCCTGGGTGGGCTACTCGCTGGCCGAGCTGATCAAACGTGTCGAACCGCTCGGCGGCGCGAAATACGTGGAATTTGTGACGCTGGCCGACAAGGTCACCATGCCGGGCGTGAATTCGCGCGTGCTGGATTGGCCGTACGCCGAAGGCCTGCGGCTGGACGAAGCCATGCACCCGCTGACGCTGCTCACTTTTGGCATGTACGGCGAAGTGCTGCCGAAGCAGAACGGCGCGCCGGTGCGCATCGTCGTTCCTTGGAAATATGGGTTCAAGAGCGCCAAGAGCATCGTCAAGATTCGCTTTACCGACAAGGAGCCCGCCACGGCGTGGAACAAGGCGGCGGCCCAGGAATACGGCTTTTATTCCAACGTGAACCCCGAGGTGGACCACCCGCGCTGGAGCCAGGCGACGGAGCGGCGCATCGGCGAAGGCGGCCTGTTTGCCAAGCGCCGCAAGACCCTGATGTTCAATGGCTATGAAGCCCAGGTCGGCCAGCTTTATGCTGGCATGGATTTGAAAAAAAACTTCTGAACGGTTGCAGCGCCATGAAAAAACTGCTGATGCACCGCGCCGCCAAGCCTGTGCTCTTCACCGTCTGCCTGTTGCCGTTTGCCTGGCTGTTGTATGCGGCAGCGGCAGACCAGTTGGGCGCCAACCCGGCGGAGGCCTTGATTCGCAGCCTGGGCGACTGGACCCTGCGCTTTTTGTGTGCCGTGCTTGCCGTGACCCCTTTGCGCGTCCTGACCGGAACGCCTGCGTTGGCGCGTTTTCGGCGCATGCTGGGGTTGTTTGTTGCCTTCTACGCGCTGGCGCACCTGCTGTCTTACGCTGCCTTCGACATGGGCTTTGACGCGGGGGACATCGCCAAGGATATCGCCAAACGTCCGTTTATTCTGGTGGGCTCGTTCGCCGGCTTGCTGCTGGCGCTGATGGCGGCCACCTCGTTCAACCGTGCCATCAAGGCGCTGGGCGCCGTGCGCTGGCGCTGGCTGCACCGCAGTGTGTACGCGGTGGCCGGGCTGGCCATTCTGCATTTTTACTGGATGCGCGCCGGCAAGCACAATTTTGCCGAAGTGGCGGTGTACGGCGCCATCCTCGCCGCCCTGCTGGGCTGGCGCGTGTGGGAGGCACTGCGCAAGCGCCAAGCGGCCCGTGCACCGCGCAGGCATGCGCGGGCGCCCATTCGTGGTAATACTACTAAAAATATAGCTACTAGCGCTTGATCCATAAGCGCTAGAGGCCAATTTCGTCTAAATTTCTTGCGACGTGGTTAGTCGAGCAAACGCTCAGCGCGCAGCATGTCGTCTGGCGTCTCGCGCACGCGGATGATGCGGGCCGTGCCGCCATCAACCAGCACCTCCGCCGCCCGGCCGCGCGTGTTGTAGTTGCTCGCCATGGACATGCAGTAGGCGCCAGCGGAGAGCACTGCAAGCTGGTCGCCCGCTTGCACATTGAGCGCGCGCTCGCGCGCCAGCCAATCGCCACTCTCGCACACGGGGCCCACCACGTCATAGGTGGCGCCGGCGCCGCCCCGCTGCTGCACTGGGACGATGGCATGGAACGCCTGGTACATCGCCGGGCGCGGCAGGTCGTTCATGGCCGCGTCAACGATGCAGAAGTTTTTCGCTTCCCCGGGTTTGAGGTACAGCACCTCGGTGACGCACAGCCCCGCGTTGCCGATCAGCGAACGGCCCGGCTCAATGATGAACTGGCGCTCGCCAAAGCCGCGCGCATCAAGCTTTGCCAGCAACTCCTGCCACAGCGCGTCGGCTGCGGGCGGTGTGTCGCCAGCGTAGTCGATGCCCAGGCCGCCGCCGAAATCCAGGTGCTTGATGGGGATGCCTGCGGCTTCGATCTGCTCCACCAGGTCGAGCAGCCGGTCGATGGCGTCCAGATAGGGCGTTGCTTCGGTGATCTGCGAGCCGATATGAAAATCGATGCCCGCCACCTGCAGCCCCGGCAGTTGGGCCGCGCGCTGGTACACCGCCAGGGTGCGTTCGTGCGCGATGCCAAACTTGTTCCCTTTGAGCCCGGTCGAAATGTAGGGGTGGGTCTTGGGGTCCACGTTGGGGTTGACGCGAATGCTCACGCGCGCCTGGCGACCGCACTGGGTTGCGACCTCGCTCAAGACCTCGAGCTCAGCTTCGCTCTCGACGTTAAAGCACAGGATGCCGGCGTCAAGCGCCTGGCGCATTTCCGCGCGTGTCTTGCCGACGCCCGAAAAGATGACTTTGGCCGGATCGCCTCCAGCCGCCAGGACCCGTACCAGTTCGCCCCCCGAGACGATGTCGAAGCCGCAGCCCTGGCGGGCGAAGTATTGCAGGATCGCCAGCGAGGAATTGGCCTTCATGGCATAACAGACCAGCAACTTGCGACCGGAAAATCCACGTCGGTACGCCGCCAGTGCATCGTGCATGGCCGCCGTGGAATAGGCAAACAGCGGCGTGCCGTGTGCACGCGCCAAGTCGGCTACGGCGCAGTCTTCGATGTACAGGGCCTCGCCGCGGTAGGCGATTTGCGGACGGCCAGGAAGCTCAGAAGGGTTCATTGGGCAGTAGAGGCGGAGGGCGTGGGTGGAAGAGACGGGCGCGGTGGCTGCACCGCGCTGTCGCCCGGCAGCAGTGTTTGCGGCAGCGTGGCACGCTGCGCGGCGGCGGGCGCCTTGGGGAGAAACAGCGGGCCGCGCTGGCCACAGGCGGCGAGCGCAGCCACGCAGGCGGCAAGGCCAAGCGTTCTCACTAGAATTTGCGAAACATTCAACATGCGGAAATTGTAATGACCGACCTGGAATACGCTGACCGTGCCGAGCAATTGCTGCGTGCCGTCGAGCAATGCGCGGACCGCATTAACGACGCAACCGACGCTGATATCGACAGCCAGCGCAGCGGTGGCCTGATCACCTTGGTGTTCGCCAACGGCAGCCAGATCGTCATCAACCAGCAAAAGCCGCTGCATGAAATCTGGATGGCGGCGCGTTCCGGCGGCTACCACTACCGTTTTGACGGCGCCGCCTGGCAGGACACCAAGGGCGCGGGTGAGTTCTTTGCAGCGCTGAGCGCGAACGCCAGCGCGCAATCGGGCCTCTCGCTCAATTTCCAGGCCTGATCCCCGCCAACGGCGCTGCGGGGCCTTTGCCGCCCCGCAGCTTAGTTGCGAAACAAATCCAGAATTTTGTTGCGTTCTTCCGGCGCGGGAGCGTCCTGGGGCGTCAGCGGAGAATTCGGTGCGGGTTGGTCATTCAACCCAAGGCTCGCGACGCCGTTGCGCGCGTATTCGTCGTAAAACCATTCGCCGCCGACATTCACCACGCCAGGTGGCACGGTAGGTTCCATGACCGGAACGCCCTTGAGCGCACTGCCCATGAAGCTGATCCAGACCGGTAGGCTGAGTCCCCCGCCCGTTTCGCGGCTTCCCAGATTGCGCGGCGTGTCGTAGCCAATCCAGGTGATGGCGGCGAGTGTCGGCTGGAACCCGGCAAACCAGGCGTCCCAGGCATCGTTGGTCGTGCCGGTCTTGCCATACAGGTCGGGGCGCTTCAAGGTGGCCTGGGCGCGGGCGGCGGTTCCCGAGCGCGTTACCTCTTGTAGCAGACTGTCCATAATGAAGGCGTTGCGGGCGTCGATGGCGCGTGGAAATTTGTCGGTGGCTGGAGGCGTGGTCTCCGAAATAATCTGGCCCTTGAAGTCGGTCACCTTGGAAATGAGCCACGGATTGACGCGAAAACCGCCATTGGCAAATACGGAGTAGCCCACCGCCATCTGCATGGGCGTCACGGAGCCGGCGCCAAGCGCCATGGTCAGGTAGGCCGGTTGCTTGTCGGCGTCGAAACCAAAGTGGGTGGCCCATTCCTGGGCATTGCGCGGCCCTACGGCCTGGAGGATGCGAATGGATACCATGTTTTTGGACTTTGCCAGGGCCGAGCGCATGGTCATGGGTCCGTCGAACTTGCCATCGTAGTTTTTGGGCTCCCATGGTTGGCCGCCGGTAAAGGCAGAATCAAAGAACAGGGGGCCGTCGTTGATCACGGTGGCCGGCGTGAAGCCCTTTTCCAGTGCAGCGGAATAGATGAAGGGCTTGAAGCTCGACCCCGGCTGGCGCCAGGCCTGCGTCACATGGTTGAACTTGTTCTTGTTGAAGTCGAAGCCACCCACCAGGGCCTTGATGGCGCCGCTGCGTGGGTCCATTGCGACAAAGGCACCTTCCACTTCTGGAAGCTGCGTCACTTCCCATCCGTCCTTGTCGGTGCGTGCGACGCGAATCACCGCGCCCCGGCGCAATTTGATGTTGGGTGGTGCCTTGTCGCTCAAGCCGGATAGAACGGGTTTGAGCCCGTCACCGGTTACCTCAATGGTGTCGCCGTTGCTGCGCACCGCAGTCAGCTTGCGCTTGTCCACCGCAAGCACCACGGCAGAGAGCACATCGCCGTTGTCCGGGTGGTCGGCCAGTGCGTCGTCAATCGCGTCGTCGATCTCCTTGGGGTCTTTGGGCAATTCAATGAATTGTTCTGGGCCGCGATAGTGCTGGCGCCGTTCGTAGTTCATGATGCCGCGGCGTAGCGAATGGTAGGCGGCGTCCTGATCGCTGGCGCTGAGCGTGGTGTAGACGTTGAGTCCACGTGTGTAAGCCTCGGCACCGTACTGCGCAAAAATCAGCTGGCGAGCCATTTCGGCAACGTACTCGGCATGCACACGGGTGTCGTCCGGCCCAGTCCGGATGTGAACGGGTTCCTTGCGAGCTTCGGCAGCCTGTGCCGCGGTAATGAAGCCGGTTTCCTCCATCCGGTCGATGACGAGCTGTTGCCGGATGCGCGCACGTTTGGGGTTGTTGATGGGGTTGTAGGTGGAGGGGGCTTTGGGCAAACCCGCAAGCATGGCGGCCTCCGCAATGGAAACCGATTTGAGAGGTTTTCCAAAATACGTCTCTGACGCTGCAGCAAAACCATAAGCGCGATTGCCCAGATAAATCTGGTTCATGTAAATCTCAAGAATCTGATTTTTGGAAAGCAGATGCTCAAGCTTGTACGTAAGTAATATTTCGTAAATCTTTCTGGTAAATGTTTTTTCTGAAGACAAATACACATTGCGTGCCACCTGCATGGTGATGGTGGATGCGCCCTGGCTTTTGACCTTCCCAAGATTGGCCATTACGGCGCGGAGCATGCCTTTGTAGTCGACGCCTCCGTGCTCGAAAAAGCGCGTGTCCTCAATGGCCAGGACTGCATCTTTCATCACCTTTGGAATGTCCCCGATCGGCGTGAGATTGCGCCGCTCCTCGCCGAACTCACCCAACAGGGCGCCCTCGGAAGAGTAGACCCGAAGTGGCAACTTGGGGCGGTAGTCGGCAAGGTCGGAGATGTCAGGAAGGTTCGGATAGGCAAATGCCAGCGCAACAGCGATCACCAAGGCGGCTGCAACAGCTCCCGCAGCCGCCAAACCACAAAGCCAGATGAGTACCCGCAGTGGCCATTTCCACCAAGGGGAGGAGGGTGCCGCACGACCTGCGGTTGAAGGGGTGGGCTTTTTCGGGGTGGAGGGCGGCATATCGCTTCGGTTTGAACTAAGCACCGAGTATAAAAAAACCGAATACGAGCTTGCGCGCTGGCTTAGGTTTTGCGTGGCGGGCGCTCTCATTTTTGAGAGTAGGCCACCGTGCTTCTCTGTTCCGGCAGGAAACTGATTCGTCTGCTTTTGACAACGTTCTGAAGATGCTACAACGGGAAAACTCTTTGCCGGAGAAGTATCTTACTGCTAGCATTCATGTGAAATGTGAAGTTTTGTTGCTTCATATGTACAACTACAAGGGGGCATCTTGATCTCTTCGGGATCCTTGTTCGGTCGCCAGTCTCCTGCGCTGCTGGGTATCGACATCAGTTCATCCAGCGTCAAGCTGGTGGAGTTGGGGCGCGACAAATCGGGTGCGTTAATTCTTGAGCGTTGCGCGATTGAGCCATTGGAGCGCGGCTGGATCACTGACGGCAACATCGAGAAATTTGATGAAGTGGCCGAGGCAGTTCGACGCGTCGTCAAGAAAAGCGGGACGCGTACCAAATCTGTAGCACTTGCTTTGCCTCCCTCTGCCGTCATTACCAAGAAGATCTCATTGCCTGCTGGCATGACCGATCAGGAGCTTGAGGTGCAAGTCGAGTCGGAGGCCAATCAGTACATCCCTTTCTCGCTTGATGAAGTGAGTCTCGATTTTTGTGTCATCGGCCCGAGCAAGAATGCGCCAGGGGATGTTGATGTACTGATTGCGGCGTCGCGCCGCGAGAAGGTTCAGGACCGCGAAGGCTTGGCCGAGGCTGCAGGCCTCAAGGCGGTGATTCTGGATGTTGAGTCTTATGCGTCGCGCTTGGCAGCGAGTCGTCTTATCGAAGCGTTCCCGAACAAAGGTGTGGACTCTCTGGTTGCCCTCTTCGAGGTGGGGGCGATGACCACCAGCATGCAGGTCATTCGCAATGACGAGGTGCTGTACGACCGCGACCAGGCTTTCGGTGGTGCCCAGCTGACACAACTGATCATGCGGCAATATGGCTTCTCTGTCGAAGAGGCGGAAAGCAAGAAGCGCAGCGGTGATCTTCCAGAAGACTATGCGAGTGTGGTCCTTCGGCCGTTTGTTGAAAGCATGGCGCAGGAGGTCGGACGCGCATTGCAGTTCTTCTTCACCAGTACGCCGCACAACCGGGTCGATCGCATCTTGCTTGCGGGGGGGTCATCTCCCCTGCAGGGTTTGTCTGATGCGGTAACGCAGCACACAGGTTTTCCGTCCGCCGTGGTCAATCCTTTTGAAGGCATGGAGATGTCGAGCTCGGTTCGGATCAAGAAGATGGTGCGTGAGGCGCCTTCCTACCTCACATCCTGTGGTCTTGCGATGCGGAGGTTCCTGCAGTGATTCTCATCAACCTGCTACCGCATCGCGAAGTGGCGCGCAAGCGTCGGCGCGAAGCATTCCAGGCAACGATGTTTGCCTCATTTTTGGTGGGCTTGCTAATCGCCGGTCTCATCTACTGGTGGTTCCAGATGATGATCGAGCAACAGCAGGCCAGAAACGCCTTTTTGCACAGCGAAATCACGGTTTTGGAAGGGCAAATCAAGGAGATCGCCGGCATTGAAGACGAAATTGCTTCGCTGCGTGCTCGCCAGAAAGCGGTAGAGGACTTACAGGCAGATCGTAATTTGCCTGTGCACCTGCTGAGTGAACTGGTCAAGCAATTGCCTGATGGTGTTTACCTGACCAATCTGAAGCAAACCAACCAGCAGATTGCAATTCAGGGGATGGCGCAGTCCAATGAGCGTGTGTCTGAAATGTTGCGCAATTTGTCCAACAATACGCCTTGGTTGTCGAAGCCTCAATTGGTTGAGATTGTGGCAAGCAAGGTTGCTCTGACGCCGCGTGATGAGAGACGCGTGTATGCCTTTAACCTCAGCTTTACGTTGAAGCGGTCCAGTGGCGCAAACAAGACAAAAGATGGCGATGTGAATACGCCAGCGGCCGGAAACTAAATCATGGCCAAGAAGCAAAAAAACTCCATAGACATGGCGGCATTGCAAAGTAAATTGCAACGCCAATTCCGAAATCTGGATACCAAGGACCCATCGCTGTGGCCTCCTCTGCCGCGGTATCTGCTCTGTATCTTTATTGCTGCTGCGGTCGCAGTGGTATTGTGGTTTGCAAAACTAACCGACTATCGAGACGCGTTGGATGCAGAGCGTGCTACTGAGCAAACTCTGCGTCAAGATTACAAAACCAAGTTGGCCAAAGCGGTGAGCTTGGATCTTTTGAAGAAGCAGCGAGAACAAATTCAACAATATGTGATTCAGTTGGAAAAACAGCTTCCCAGTAAGGCGGAGATGGCGGCCCTCCTGTCTGACATCAATCAGGCGGGTGTGGGGCGTAGCCTGCAGTTTGAACTTTTCCGTCCTGGGCAAGTGATTGTTCGCGAATACTATGCAGAGCTTCCTATTGCTATTCGTGTGACCGGAAAATACAACGATATGGGTGCATTTGCGGCCGATATCGCTAATCTTTCTCGCATTGTGACCTTGAACGATATCGCTATCGTAGCCAGCGATAAGGATAAGAATAGCACCAACCTCACTATGGATGCGACGGCAAGAACCTTCCGCTATCTAGATGCTGATGAAATTGAAGCCCAGCGCAAGGTGGCGAAGGAGCAGCCAAAATGAAGCAAATTCATGTCGCATTGCTAGGTGCTGTTGTTCTGGTTCTCATGGGGTGCGATTCCTCGGGCGAAGGTGAATTGCGCGAATGGATGGCACAGGAGCGTGCGCAAACCCAGCCCCATGTGACGCCCCTTACCGAACCTAAGCACTTCGAGCCTCAGCCGTATATTGCACAAAGCGATTTGGAGCCCTTCAACCCTCAGCGTCTGACGCAAGCATTGCGGCGCGATTCTACTCAAACGGCGTCGAATGCGGCCTTGATTGCCCCCGAGCTGGCCCGTCGGAAAGAGCCATTGGAGGCGTTTCCATTGGATTCCATGGCCATGGTGGGGAGTTTGAGGAAAGCAGGCAAACCCACTGCACTCCTCAAGGTGGAGAATTTGCTTTACCAAGTCAGTGTGGGCGACTATCTCGGTCAAAACTATGGCCGTATTAAAAATATCACCGAAACTGCGGTTCAACTTCGTGAAATCGTGCAGGACGCCACGGGCGACTGGGTTGAGCGCACAGCATCGCTGGAACTGCAAGAGGGGGAGAAAAAATGAAGCGGGATAATTTCAATATGATGAACTTTGCTCGCAGCGTGGCTTTCGCGACCGCTGCTACTCTTGTCTCTTCTCTCGCTTTTGCACAGGGCGCCATCAAATCTGTGACAGGATCGCTGCAAGGTGGCTCAGAAGTACTGCGTATTGATTTCACGCAGCCACTGGCAGCGCTCCCCACTGGGTTTGCCACTCAGTCACCTGCACGCATTGCACTTGATTTTCCTGGCGCAACCAGCGCATTGGACAAGCCTGTCGTGGATATCAACCAAGGTAACCTCAAAACTGTCAATGTCGTCCAAGCCCAAGGCCGTTCACGTGTGGTGCTCAACTTGAAGCAGCCAACGGCATACCGGACAGAGCTTCAGGGGGATGCATTGTTGGTTGTCCTGGAGCCTGTGGCATCTACCGGCAGCGCCTCTGCGCAGACGACGGTATTTTCGGAGTCCGGTAATAGCGATGTGTTGCCCATCAAGGATATCGATTTTCGACGTGGCCCTGATGGTTCCGGCAGAATTGTAGTGGCCTTGGCAAACAATCAGGTGGGCGTTGATTTGCGGCAGCAGGCCAGAACATTGACTGTCGATTTTCTTCGCTCTTCACTGGCTGAGGGATTGCGGAGAAAGTTGGATGTCACCGACTTTGGTACGCCGGTGCAGCGCATTACCACGACAGAGGACGGAGACCGCGTCCACATGGTGATTGAGCCGATCGGCGAGTGGGAGCACAGCGCCTACCAAAGCGACAACCAGTTTGTCGTTGAAGTTCGGCAGAAAAAGGTGGACCTGAGCAAGTTGACGCAAGGCCCTGGCTACAGCGGAGAAAAGCTTTCGCTGAATTTCCAGAACATTGAAGTGCGCTCCCTGCTGCAGGTGATTGCGGATTTCACCAACTTCAACATCGTGACATCCGACACTGTGACGGGCGCGCTCACGCTGCGGCTCAAGGATGTGCCTTGGGACCAAGCATTGCAGATCATCATGGACGCCAAGGGCCTGGGGATGCGCAAGACGGGTACGGTGCTGTGGATAGCGCCCAAGGACGAGATCGACGCGCGCACCAAGAAGGATTTTGAGGCAGCGCTGGAAATTCAAAAGCTGGAACCATTGCGCACGCAGGCATTTCAGCTCAACTACGCAAAAGCGACAGCGATGGTTGATCAGCTCACGTCCACTGGCAGTGGATCAAGCGGGGGCAACACAGTGCGCTTCCTTTCCGAGCGCGGCAGTGCCATCGCGGAGCCGCGCACGAACCAGCTCTTCGTCACCGATACCGCCGCCAAGATCGAGGAGGTGCGCAAGCTTCTGCTGTCACTGGACGTCGCCGTACGGCAAGTGCTGATCGAAGCGCGAATTGTCGAAGCCCGCGATACCTTCGGTCGTTCCCTCGGTGTTCGCCTGGGCGGGACAGATCTTCGCGCCAATAATGGCGGAACGGGCGGTTACGCCCTGGGCAATAACAACCGCGTGGCATTCGGGACCAGTTATAGCAACGCCGTTGCCAGCAGTGGCGCCGGGGGTACTACGGACGCCACCGGTAATTTCGTTAACTTGCCGGCATCCCTCTCGGGTGGCGATGCCGTGGGAAGCTTCGCTTTGTCCATCTTTAATGCGGCGGCAAACCGTTTTCTGACGCTGGAGTTATCGGCTCTTGAAGCGGATGGAAAAGGCAAAATCGTATCCAGCCCGCGCATCATCACGGCCGATCAGACCAAGGCGCTGATTGAGCAAGGGACGGAATACCCTTACTCTGTCACAGCGCCAAACGGTGCTACCACAATTGCTTTCAAGAAAGCAGTGTTGAAACTGGAAGTTACTCCCCAGATCACGCCAGAAGGCGATATTATTCTCGACCTTGATATCAACAAGGACAGCCGGGGCGAAACCACGACGCAGGGCGTCGCCATCGATACCAAGCATATCGTCACCCAGATTCTTGTGGAAAATGGTGGCACGGTTGTGATTGGCGGCATCTTCGAGATGGAGGAGACCAATCAGGAAAATAAGATTCCATTCCTTGGAGACGTTCCGGTGATGGGGAATCTCTTCAAGAGCAGGACCAAGGAATCCACGAAGCGTGAGATGCTCGTCTTCATCACGCCCAAGGTGATTTCGGATCGTGGTCCCGTGCGATAAATCAAGATTTAAACTGAGGTGAGAAAAATGAGAAAGTTATTTGGCGTTGCTGCCCTGGTAATCTCTTCGGTGTTGACTGCCTGCGGTGGAGGTGGAGGGAGCCCAGGGGACACCAAACTACCCTACACCATCACGCTGACGGCGGACAAAACTCAATTACCTATCAATATTTCCAGTCAAGCTGCAAGTATTGGAGCCTATGCAACTTATACCACAACGTTGTATGTGAATGCCTTTGAAGGCGGAGCCCCAATTCAAGGCGGGAAAGATATTTTTGCCTGTAATATTTCCCAGGGACTGGATTCTGGGGTTTTGTATTATCTTGACGGTGATAAGTCCCATGAGGACGATAATGGAAATCCGCTGGCTTACCGATCCATCACGCTAGGGGCGAACTCTGGTGGAAACTCCTTTCACTTTCATGCCGGCACTAAGTCAGGCACGGCGCGGGTGACCTGTTCGGTTACTAATCCTGCGGACAATCAGGTCTCCAGCGCAAGCGTCGATATTGTTGTCGGTGCTGCGACGGGCAAACCGGCGAGCGTGATTGCCTCGGCGCAGGAACCGAAATATCTCGGATCTCAAGGAAATGTAAGCTTAATTAGAAATAACGTTGGTATTCAGGCATTTATCATGGATGATGCCAATCAGCCGATTCCAAACCCAAGCGCGGCCAATGTTCAAATCAGCATTCGCCCCTTCGCCTCGGCTAGTGACGCTTCAGCTGGTGCGCGTCTTTTGTCGGGTTCTCAATCAGGCAGCGTTCTCCAAGTGCGCACTATTGGCGGTACTGGCTTGATTTCACTATCTAGTGGCCCCAATTCTGGCGTAATTTTACTTGAATTTACGACTGATCGCTTCGATAATGATGTGAGTAATGGCATTCAAGACCCGGTAACTTCTCTTCTGGCTGTGGGTGTCTACGACGCTATTTCTGCGACTCCACTGTCTATTGCTGCAACTACGTTGCCTGGAGCTCAAGTGGGTGTACCCTTCGCATATGTGTTGCAGGCAAGTGGGGGCACGCCACCGTATAGTTGGGTTGCTACTGCAGGTCTACCAAGTGGCTTGACACTTGGCAGTTCTGGGGTGCTTCAAGGCACTCCTTCAGTAGAGGGCTCCTACAACATCGTTGTCACTGTTACTGATAGCTTGGGTGCGACAACAACGCAAAATATGGCGATCACAGTCGCCGCAGCGGCTGTGGTAACGCCGCCCACCCCCACTGCGCCGGCTCAGGCGCCTCTGACGATCACTGGTTGCACGGGTAGTGCCACAACCGTATGCCAACTGCCTAACGCAACTGCAGACATGCTTTATTTGTACGCGTTTTCTGCTACAGGGGGGGATGAAACCAAGCCTGTGACGTGGAATTTCACTCCCGCAACACCTGCATGGCTGACAGCTACCCAGGTAGGAAACAATGGCGTAATCAGTGGAACGCCTGTCAGCCCCGTTCCAGCAGCTCAATGCAGTGTAAGTTTTCTGGCAACTGCCACACGCGATACCTTATCAGTGAGTCGTCAGATACTGGTTAAGTTGGCTAGCGGTAGCGGTGGTTGCCCTTGATCAATTGAGTTTGCCGCTGGAGCTATGGATTGGAGCAGCTTCAGTGGCGACAGACCATATGGGGCGTAAGCCCCATTTTTTATGAATTTCCTCTTTCTCCTCAGCACCCGATCACGGGCTAGATTCGTAGCAATAGAAATTTGAGTGGAATTGGCTTTGTTTTACCTGCTAAATTGGAGATTTTCGTTTTAATCGCGAATGTATCGAAGATACTGGACAGAAAATTGTTGAGATTTTATTGTGGCAGACATGAAACCTTATTTGAGGCGAGCCTGCAAGCAGGATAGTCCGTGTCGCATGTTCATATGATTGCTCTTATCGGCATGCCTGGCAGTGGAAAATCCACGGTTGGACGCTATTTAGCCCGTAGGCTCGGCTTCACTTTTTTCGATACTGATCAAGAAATTGAGCGGCGTCTGGGGTGTTCCATTCGTGACTACTTCGAGCGCGAGGGGGAGCAGCAATTTCGTGCTTTGGAAGAAACCGTTATCGATGAGCTAACGGCCGCCAATCGTTTTGCAGTGATATCGACTGGAGGTGGTGCCGTGCTTCGCCCTGTGAACCGCCATCATCTGCATGAGCGTACTCGGGTAATTTACCTGCATGCCTTGCCCGAGGATATTTACCGACGCCTGCGCCACGACACCACGCGGCCCTTGCTGCAAACCGCCAATCCCCTGGAGCGGCTGCGCAGCCTGTATGCCGAGCGTGACCCGCTGTACCGCGAAACAGCGCATTTCGTGATTGAAACCGGCCGCCCGTCGGTCGCGACCTTGGTGAACATGGTCGTGATGCAACTGGAACTGGGCAGCGTTGTGCCGCCTGGTGATAAGGCGCACCCATAACCAAGACGCTATCCCACTGCCCGCTTCGCCTCGCCGTGGCCGATTCCTTGGAAGGGCCAGCGACTGTGTCGCCTGTGCCCTCTGGAGCGGGGCGCCCCCACACACCAGCCTGGATAAGCCGCCCCCCACGACATTCATGTCCTACACTTTGCGTGCCATGTCCTCTTCGATTCACATCCACGACGCCACGCTGTCCCGCGATCGCGCAGGCGCTGCACCTTCTGTTGGCTAGCCCGTATCCACGAACATGCAAACTGTCTTTATTGAGCTGGGCGACCGCAGCTACCCTATCGTTATCGGCCCAGGCCTTTTGGGCATGGCAAGCAGCTTTGCCACACTGCCGCCGGCAACGTCCGCGCTCATTGTCACCAACACAACGGTGGAGCCCCTGTACGCCCAAGCCTTGCGCACCAGCCTGGAGGCGAAGTACGCGAAAGTGCATGGGGTAGTCTTGCCGGATGGCGAAGAGCACAAATCATGGACCACGCTGAACCTGATTTTTGATGCCTTGCTGTCCCAGGGCTGCGACCGCACAACCATCCTGTTCGCCTTGGGCGGCGGTGTGGTCGGCGATATGACGGGCTTCGCTGCCGCGTGCTACATGCGCGGCGTGCCATTTGTGCAAGTGCCCACCACCTTGCTCGCGCAAGTGGATTCTTCCGTGGGCGGCAAGACGGGTATCAACCACCCGCTGGGCAAGAACATGCTGGGTGCGTTCCACCAGCCGCTGCTGGTGGTCTGTGATCTGGCCACCCTCGCTACCCTGCCGGCGCGCGAGCTGAGTGCAGGTCTGGCCGAGGTGATCAAGTACGGGCCTATCTACGATATGGCATTCATGGGGTGGCTTGAGGCCCACATGGATGCGCTGCGCGCACGCGATCAGGCGGCGCTTGCCCATGCGGTGCGGCGCAGTTGCGAGATCAAAGCCGAGGTGGTGGCCCAGGACGAGCGCGAATCGGGCCTGCGCGCCATTCTCAACTTTGGCCACACCTTTGGGCATGCCATTGAGTCTGGCATGGGCTACGGCGTGTGGTTGCACGGCGAGGGCGTTGGCGTTGGCATGCTGATGGCCGCCGAGCTCTCTCGTCGCCTGAATTTGCTGGATGCGGCGTTCTGCGCGCGCCTGCGCGCCTTGGTCGAGCGGGCCGGCCTCCCGGTGCGGGCACCGGTGCTGGATGCGCAGGACAACGCCGGGCGCTATCTCGAATTGATGCGGGTGGACAAGAAGGCGCAGGCAGGTGACATCCGCTTTGTGCTGATCGACGGCCCAGGCAAGGCCGTGGTGCGCGGGGCACCCGATGCCTTGGTGCGTGAGGTGATCGACCTGTGCTGCGCCACCGACTGAGGCACAAGCTTGGCAAAGCCCTTGAATGCTATTGAATACATAGCTGTATGCGCATATGGAATAAGCGCTAGAGGCAGATTTGACTGATATTTTTGGTTTGGCCGCCTATGCCTGCCATGCGGCGGGCACCCGCGGACGCAGGCATCCCGAAGCGCCCGCGCCCACGCGCAGCGACTACCAGCGCGACCGCGACCGCATCGTGCATTCCTCGGCCTTTCGGCGCCTGGTCTACAAGACGCAGGTGTTCCTCAACCATGAGGGAGACCTGTTTCGCACCCGGCTGACGCACTCGCTCGAAGTGGCGCAACTGGCCCGCTCGGTGGCGCGCTCGCTGCGCCTGAACGAAGACCTGGTGGAGGCCATCGCCCTGGCGCATGACCTGGGCCACACGCCTTTTGGCCACGCTGGGCAGGATGCCTTGAACCATTGCATGCGCTCGCATGGCGGTTTTGAGCACAACCTGCAAAGCCTGCGTGTGGTGGACAAGCTGGAGCTGCGCTACCCGCAGTTTGCTGGCCTCAACCTCACATTCGAGACGCGCGAAGGCATTTTGAAACATTGCTCGCGCACGAATGCCCAGGCCCTGGAGGCCGAAGAGCCTGGCGGTGTCGGCGCCCGGTTCCTGGAACATCGCCAACCCAGCTTGGAGGCCCAGTTGGCCAATCTGGCCGACGAGATCGCCTACAACGCCCACGACATCGACGATGGCGTGCGTTCGGGGCTCATCACGCAAGAACAACTGCAGCAGGTGCCGCTCTTTGCGCGCTACCGGGCGCAGGCGCTGAGTGAGTACCCTTCGCTCGATATGCCCGATCACCAGCGCCGCCTGCTCTACGAAACCATTCGCCGCATGCTCAGCGCGCAGGTCTACGACGTCATTGCGGCGACCCAGGCGGCACTGGCGCGCGCCACGCCGGCCGATGTGGACGGCGCCCGCCATGCCGAGCCCTTGATTTGCTTCAGCCCGGAGATGCGCAGCGAGTCGCAGGCGCTCAAGCGCTTTCTCTTCGACAACCTGTACCGGCATCCGCAGGTTGTGGCGACCACGGACAATGCCCAAGTCGTGGTGCGTGAGTTGTTCCAGGCCTATCTTTCCGACCCGAAGGCGATGAAGCCTGGTTACCTCGCCCGCGCTGCCGCAGCGCCAGGGCAATGTGAACGGGTGGTGGCGGATTTCATCGCCGGTATGACGGACCGCTTTGCCGCGGCGGAACACGAGCGGATCACGGGCCGCAGGTTGCTCGTCTGAGCAGGCTTGGTGCGTGGCTGGAGGCCGCAGCGGTCTCAGGCGTTCACTGCCTCACGGGCGAATGTGACGACATGGTCGGCTTGCACGCGCACGCCAATCCATTCGCCAATGGCATGGTCGTGGTGGCTGGGCACATGGGCCTGTAGCTGCAAGCCGCCCTGCATCTGCAAGGTGTAGAGAAACTCGGCGCCTCGAAACGCCTTGCGCAGCACGCGGGCTTTCACGGGCGATGCATCGTCGTGCACGATATCGTCGGCGCGCAGCAGCACGTCACACTTGCCATCTGCATAGTGCGAAGGCAGGGGGCAATCGGTCAGGTTCTGCAAGCTGCCCAGGGCGGTATGCACGGCAACACCCGTCTGCCTTTGCTCAAGCGAGGCCGGCACGAAGACGCCGTGCCCGATGAAGTTGGCGACAAACCGGGTGGCGGGGCGGTGGTAGAGGCTGTAGGCATCGTCCCATTGCTCCAGCTTGCCGGCCTGCATGACGCCAATCAGGTCGCCAATGGCAAAAGCTTCCAGTTGATCGTGCGTGACAAACAACGCTGTGGCGTCTGCTGCCTTGAGAATGTCACGCATTTCGTGCGCCAGACGCTCGCGCAAGCCCACATCAAGATTGGAAAAGGGCTCATCCAGCAGCATCAGTTTGGGTTGGGGTGCCAAAGCGCGCGCCAGCGCCACACGCTGCTGCTGTCCGCCTGAGAGTTCGTGGGGGTAGCTTCCCTGGCGGCCCGGAAGACCCACCAAATCCAGGACCTCGCCAATGCGGTGGGTTTGTGCGTGGCGCTCCATGCCGTGCAAGCCAAACGCAATATTGCGGCCCACGTCCAGGTGAGGGAACAGCGCGTAGTCCTGAAACACCATGCCGATGTGCCTTGCCTCGGGAGGCACACCGTGGCCCGGGCAACTCACACATTCGCCAGCCAGCCGCACTTCACCGTGTTCAACGGGCGCCAGCCCGGCCACCGCGCGCAAGAGCGTGGTCTTGCCGCAGCCAGAGGGCCCGATCAGAACGCCAATGCTGCCAGCGGGCAGGCCCAGGCTGACGCCATCGACTGCCGGGGTGTTTTGATCCGGGTAGCGCACACCCAGATTTGATAGCTGCAGGAACATTCATCCATTTTATGTTTGTAAATGCGTAAAATTCTCATTTGCATTGAACTGGCGTTGCCGCGCACCTTCCGACTTCCTATCTTGCTTACCTTCCGCGCGGTATTGCGTCACCTTCCCTTGTTGCTGATTGCCGGCGTGCTTGGTTTGCCTGTCCTCGCCTTGCTGGGCGCGTGGTTGCCGGGCACAGCGTCTACGGCGCCATTGCCTGTGCTCAGGGCCATGGCCGAGACGGTGCTGCCGGGGTACCTGTGGACGACGCTCTGGCTGGCGCTAGGCGTCGGCGTTGGGACTGCGGTCGTGGGAACCGGCGCAGCCGTCGCTGTCACCTTGTTTGATTTTCCAGGCCGGCGCAGTTTCGAATGGCTGCTCCTCCTGCCGCTGGCGATGCCCGCCTATGTCACGGCCTACGCATACACCGATTTCCTTCAATTCAGTGGGCCTTTGCAGACATGGGCTCGGACGGCCTTTGGGCTGGAAGGGCGTTTGCTGCCGGAAGTACGCAGCCTGGGCGGCGCCGTACTGGTCTTCGTGGTGTCTCTCTATCCTTATGTGTACTTGCTGGCGCGCACGGCGTTGGCCGAGCGCGTTCCCCAATTGATGGAGGCCGCGCGCATGCTCGGCGCACCACTCTCGCGCCGCATTGCCGAAGTGGCATTGCCACTGGCCCGCCCGGCGGTGGCGGCTGGCGTGGCACTTGCCTTGATGGAGACGCTGGCGGACTTTGGCGTCACCAGCTACTTTGGCATCCAGACGTTCAGCACCGCCATCATCAAGGCCTGGCTGGCAATGGACGACCCGCGTGTCGCGGCGCAGCTCTCGACCATGCTGCTGGCATTCGTGCTGGTGCTGTTGTGGCTGGAGCGCCGCGCGCAACGGCGTTTGCGTTTCAGCATCCGCGGGGCGGGTGGGGCAGCTGCTGTGCCGACAGCATTGTCCGGCTGGGGCACCGTGCTTGCGTGGTTGGTGTGCGGCCTGCCTGTTGTGCTGGGGTTTGCCGCGCCGGTGGGCTTCATGCTGCGGCCCCTGGCGGCCGATTGGTCGGTACTGCCCTGGGAGCGTTTTCTGGAATGGGCAGGGAACAGTGTGCGGCTCGGCGGCATCACCGCTGCGCTGGCGTTGGGTCTCGCGCTGGCGCTCGGGTTTGCCGGGCGCCGTACGCCGCAAGGGCCGGGTCGTTTCGTGGCGCGCCTGGTGGGCGTGGGCTACGCAGTGCCGGGCGCCGTCATTGTCGTTGGCGTATTGCTGCCTGTCGCCTGGATTCAGCAGCAATTTCCGCACCTGGGGCTTGCGGCAGTCGTTACCACGACAGCGGTGGGCATCGTCTGGGCCTACCTGGTGCGTTTTTGCGCCGTGGCACTGCAAAGCGTGGAAAGCGGCTATGCCCGCCTGCCCACTAGCCTGGACGAAAGCGCCCGGTTGCTGGGGGCCGGCAGTATCCGCCTGGCCCGCGAGGTGCATTGGCCCTTGCTCAAGCGCGCTGCGGCAGCGGGCGCGCTGCTGGTATTTGTCGACGTGATGAAAGAGCTGCCCGCCACCATGGTGCTGCGGCCGTTCAACAGCGATACGCTGGCGGTGGTGGCCTACCAGCTGGCGCGCGACGAGCGCCTGGGCGAAGCAGCACTGCCTTCACTCGCGCTGGTGCTGGTCGGGCTGGTGCCGGTGCTGCTGCTGAGCCGTGCCCTGCGCAGTCGCTAGCAGGCGCGAAGGTGTCCGAAGCATTTTCCGCCCTTGACCAGAGCATCTGCAGGCGCCCTAAGTTTGAACTTTCAGGCGAATCGCGCTAACCTCCCACCCCTTGCTGCGCAAATGGGCTTCCAGGGCGGGCAGCAACTGGCGCAGTTTGGCAGCGGCAGCGTTGCCCTGGACAAGCAGGCACCAGGTCGTACCGTCAATGGGTCCGGCGCGCAAAGACGCCCGGAGCGCCGGGGGAACCAGCGGTTCGATGGCATTCAGGCGTGCGCTTGAATCGCGCGCAAGGCTCGTGAGTTGGGCCAAGACAGGCGCCTCCTCGGCGGCCTGCTGAAAAGTCACGGCATGGTGGCGGCGGTGCATAAACAAAGGCAGAAGCCACGCAGTTAAAGGCGGCAAATGCAGGTAATTATCATGGACGCGCGTCTTGCGCGCAGCCGGACGCTGACACTTTCCGGTACGCGCCTGGTTCTAGCGGGTTTGGTGTTTTCGCTGGTGTTGATGTGCGTGGCCGCAGGCCTCTACCACCTGGTATTTTTGAAGGGTGCACGCGAAGGCTGGCCCGTCATTGGCGATTTGGTTCGCCTGGTCGTCAAGGACGATACCGATCAGCGCAACCGCTTCGTGCGCCAGAACCTGGACGCCATGGCGCGCAAGGTCGGAGAAATGCAGGCACGCATGGTGCAACTGGAGTCGCTCAGCGACCGGGTCTCCGGTCTGGCCGGAATCCCTTTGCCAGCGAGCACGGGTGACAAACCCGGCAAGGCGCCGGGGCAGGGCGGCGTGCTGGTGGCGAGCCGTCCGCTCAGCATGGACGAGTTGCAGCGCACGTTGGATGAGCTGGACGCGATCAGCGGCCAACGGGCAGACTTGATGACGGTGCTCGAATCGCGCTTGCTCGACCAACTCCTGAGCAAGCACATGATTCCTACCCAAGAACCGGTTCCTGGCCATATGGTGGGCTCGGGATTTGGTTGGCGCATCGATCCGATCACAGGTCGATCGGCGCTGCACACCGGCCTGGATTTCCCTGCTGCGACAGGGTCCGCTATCCTGGCGGCGGCCGGCGGCGTGGTCGTGACCCAGGAGTTTCACCCAGAGTACGGCAATATGGTCGAGATTGACCACGGGAATCAGGTGATCACACGCTATGCGCATGCGTCCCGGGTGTTTGTTCGCCGCGGCGACTTGGTGCGGCGCGGGCAGAAAATCGCACTGGTAGGCACCACCGGCCGTTCCACCGGGCCCCACCTGCATTTCGAAGTCTGGGTGCAGGGTGTATTGCAGGATCCGAAGAAATTCCTCGCTGCAGGCGACGCCGCTACGCGCGCCCAGTCGGTGACTGCCAGTGTTGCGCCAATCGCAGGCGCTGCCACCCCGGTGGCGCGCAGGTAAAATCCCCTCCTTTCGGGTCCGAGTGCCTGGGGCGCAAGGTTTGCTTGCAGTTCCCGCTTTCGGCCTCATTTGACCCACTTCTTCACAGGGATTGCGGATTTTTCGCGCGCTCACCCGTCGCGAGAGGTCCATGTCTGAATGGCCACCAACTTTCTCACCAAAATTTTCGGCAGCCGCAACGATCGCCTGCTCAAGCAGTACCGCAAGACGGTTGCGCGCATCAACGAACTGGAGCCCGCCTACGAGGCGCTGAGCGACGAGGCTTTGCGTGCCAAGACAGAGGAATTCAAGCAGCGCGTGGCAGGCGGCGAGCATCTGGACGCACTTTTGCCGGAAGCCTTCGCCGTGGTGCGCGAGGGCTCCAAGCGGGTGATGAAAATGCGCCATTTCGACGTGCAGCTGATCGGCGGCATGGCATTGCACTTTGGCAAGATTGCCGAAATGCGCACTGGCGAGGGCAAGACGCTGACCGCTACGCTCCCGGTGTACCTCAATGCCTTATCGGGCAAGGGGGTGCACGTGGTCACGGTGAACGACTACCTGGCCAGCCGCGACGCGCAGTGGATGGGGCGGCTGTACAACTTCCTGGGCCTGAGTGTGGGTATCAACCTGCCCAACATGCCGCGCGAGGAAAAGCAGGCGGCCTACGGTTCGGACATTACCTACGGCACGAACAACGAGTACGGCTTCGACTACCTGCGCGACAACATGGTGTACGAGGCGGGTGACCGCGTGCAGCGCGGGCTCAACTACGCCCTCATCGACGAGGTCGATTCCATCCTGATCGACGAGGCGCGCACGCCGCTGATCATCAGCGGCCAGGCCGAAGACCACACCGCGATGTATGTGGCGATGAACAAAGTGGTGCCGCTGCTGGTGCGCCAGGAGGGCGAAGAGGACCCGCGCACTGGCGAGGGCGTCATCAAGCCGGGCGACTTCACGGTGGATGAGAAAACCCACCAGGTGTTCCTGACCGAGCAAGGCCACGAAACGGCCGAGCGCGTGCTGGCGCATCAGGGGCTGATCCCCGAGGGTGCGTCGCTGTACGACCCTGCCAACATCAGCCTGATGCACCATTTGTACGCGGCGCTGCGCGCCAACCACCTGTACAACCGCGACCAGCACTATGTGGTGCAGGGCGGCGAGGTGGTCATCGTCGATGAATTCACCGGCCGGCTGATGGCCGGGCGCCGTTGGAGCGACGGCCTGCACCAAGCCGTGGAGGCCAAGGAAGGCGTGGAAATTCAAGCCGAAAACCAGACGCTCGCGTCCATCACGTTCCAGAACTACTTCCGCCTCTACAGCAATCTGGGCGGTATGACCGGAACCGCCGATACCGAGGCCTACGAGTTCCAGGAGATCTATGGCCTGGAAACCATGGTCGTCCCGCCCAACCGCCCGAGCCGCCGTGAAGACCAGCTCGACCGCGTTTACAAGACCACGCGCGAGAAGTACGAGGCCGCCATTGCCGACATCCGCGAATGCCACGAGCGTGGCCAGCCTGTGCTGGTGGGGACGACGTCGATCGAAAACTCCGAAATCATCGACGAGATGCTCACCAAGGTGGGCCTGCCGCACCAGGTGCTCAACGCCAAGCAGCACGCACGCGAGGCCGATATCGTGGCCCAGGCGGGGCGGCTGGGGGTGATCACCATCGCCACCAACATGGCGGGCCGCGGCACCGACATCGTGCTCGGTGGCAACGTCGAGAAAGACATCGCCACCGTCGAGGCCGACGAGTCGCTGGACGAGGCTGCCAAGCAGGCCCGCATTGCCCAATTGCGCAGCGACTGGCAGCGCGACCATGAGCAGGTCAAGGAACTTGGCGGCCTGCGCATCATCGCCACCGAGCGCCACGAGTCGCGCCGCATCGACAACCAGTTGCGCGGTCGCTCGGGCCGCCAGGGCGACCCCGGTTCTTCGCGCTTCTACCTGAGCCTGGACGATTCGCTGATGCGCATTTTTGCCGGTGACCGGGTCAAGGCCATCATGGACCGTCTCAAGATGCCTGACGGCGAGGCGATTGAAGCGGGGATCGTCACACGCAGCATCGAATCGGCTCAGCGCAAGGTGGAAGCGCGCAACTTCGACGTGCGCAAGCAACTGCTTGAATACGACGACGTCGCCAACGACCAGCGCAAGGTCATTTACCAGCAGCGCAACGAAATTCTCGATGCCTCCGAGCTTGCCGATGTCATTGGCGCCATGCGCGACGACTGCCTGTCTGACCTGGTGCGTTTCTATGTGCCAGCGGAATCGGTGGAGGAGCAATGGAACCTGCCGGCGCTGGAAAAGGTGCTGGCTGATGATTGGCAACTGCCCCTGGAACTGCAAAAGGAAGTCGAAAGTTCCCACTCGATCACCGACGAAGACGTGCTCGAGCGCGTGCTCCAGGCCGCGCGCGACGCCTTTGACGCCAAGGTGGCCCTGGTGGGCGAAGCAAACTTCACCCAGTTCGAACGCGTCGTGCTGCTGCAAACCTTCGATACCAACTGGCGCGACCATTTGAGTGCGCTCGATTATTTGCGCCAGGGTATCCATTTGCGCGGCTATGCGCAGAAGCAGCCCAAGCAGGAATACAAGCGCGAAGCTTTCGAGTTGTTCCGCCAGCTCATCGACATGGTGAAGAACGAGGTCACCAAGGTGCTGATGACGGTGCAGATCCAGTCGCCGACGCAGCTCGACCAGGCCGCCGAAGACATGGAGCAGCGCGCCGAGAGCATCGCCAACGTCACCTACAGCGCTCCCAACGAGAGCGGCGATGCCGAAACCGTCGTCGACGAGCGCACGCTGCGCGTCCAGGAGAAGGTCGCTGCTGGCGGGCGCATCGGCCGCAACGACCCCTGCCCCTGTGGCAGTGGCAAGAAATACAAGCAGTGCCACGGGAAGCTGGCGTGACAACCCCCTGAGCCGCTTGCGCGGCTTCCCCCTTCTCTTGCAGCTGCGCTGCGCAAGGGGGACGGCACCGACGCTCTGGGGCGGCCCTTGCGCGGTGTCCACGGGTACGGGGGTGGGCCGTCTCATTGACCACTTGGCCTAAGTTTGCATTTTCAAGTGCATTTTTTAAGGTTTTTAAGGACAACCATGCCTGTGAATCTCTCTGCTCCCCTTGCATCTGACCTTCGCCCCATTGCAGGGATTCGTATCGGCACCGCTGAAGCGGGTATCAAAAAACCGGGGCGCAAAGACGTCACCGTCTTTCTGCTTGATGAAGGTGCCGCCGTGGCCAGCGTGTTCACGCAGAACCGCTTCTGCGCGGCTCCCGTGCAGGTGGCGCGCGAGCATCTGGCGAGCGGCAGCGCCATCCGCGCGCTGGTGATCAACACCGGCAACGCCAACGCGGGCACCGGCGCCGATGGCCTGGCGCGTGCCCGCCGCACCTGCACGGCTGCGGCGCAGGCGCTGGGCATCGCCGCGCAGCAGGTGCTGCCGTATTCCACCGGCGTGATCATGGAGCCGCTGCCCGTCGAGCGTATCGTGGCGGGCCTGCCCAATGCCATTGCCAACGCCGCTGCCGACCACTGGGGCACGGCGGCGCAGGCCATCATGACGACCGATACCGTGCCCAAGGCCTTCAGCGCCCAGGTGCAGATTGGCGGCGCCACGGTGTCCGTCACCGGTATCTCCAAGGGCGCCGGCATGATTCGCCCCAACATGGCGACCATGCTGGGCTTTCTGGCCACCGATGCCTGCGTGGCGCCGGCGCTGCTGCCGCGGCTGGTGCGCCAGTTGGCCGAGCAATCCTTCAACCGCATCACCATTGATGGCGACACCTCCACCAACGACTCGTTCACGCTGATCGCCACGCAGCGCGCCGGGAACGCTGAAATCACCTCGCTTGACAGCGCCGAAGGCCGGGCACTGGCCGCTGCGCTGGGCGATGTGGCGCGGCTTTTGGCGCAGGCTATCGTGCGCGACGGCGAAGGGGCGACCAAGTTCATCACCGTGCGCGTCGAAGGCGGTGCCAGCACAGAAGAGTGCCGCAAGGTGGCGTATGCCATCGCCCATTCACCGTTGGTGAAGACGGCCTTTTTCGCCAGCGACCCGAACCTGGGGCGCATTCTGGCGGCCGTCGGCTACGCGGGCATTGAAGACCTCGACCAGACGCGCATCGACCTGTACCTCGACGATGTGTTGGTTGCGCGCCAAGGGGGGCGCAACCCCGACTACCGCGAGGAAGACGGCCAGCGCGTCATGCAGCAGGCCGAAATCACGGTGCGCGTGCTGCTCGGCAGAGGCGACGCGCAGGACCAGGTTTGGACCTGCGATTTGAGCCACGACTACGTCAGCATCAACGCCGACTATCGCTCTTGATTCAATAGCTGTAAGCGCTTTACCCATAAGCGCTAGAGGCCAAAATGACCCATAATTTTGACCAGTTGATTGCCCGCGCAGAACAACTCATGGCGCGCATCGAGTTGGCCCTGCCGCAAGCTTTGTCCGCGCCCGATTGGTCGCAGGCCGTCGCCTGGCGCTACCGCAGGCGCGCCGGCGGCCATGGCCGGCTGGAACCGGTGCGCCACGTGGCTGCCATGGAACTCGGCCACCTCAAGGAAATTGATGGCCAGAAGGAAAAGATCCGGCGCAACACCGAGCAGTTCGTCCATGGCCAGCCGGCCAACAATGTGCTGCTCACGGGCGCGCGTGGAACCGGCAAGAGCTCGCTCATCAAGGCTTGCCTGAACACCTATGCCAGCGCCGGCCTGCGCCTGATCGAGGTGGACAAGGCCGATCTGACCGATCTGCCGGACATCATCGAAGTGGTCGCGGATCGGCCCGAGAAGTTCATCGTCTTCTGCGACGACCTGAGCTTCGAGGACGGTGAGCCGGGCTACAAGGCGCTCAAATCCATCCTCGACGGCTCGGTGGCCGCTGCCACGCCCAATGTGCTGATTTACGCCACCAGCAACCGCCGCCACCTGTTGCCCGAGTACATGCGCGAGAACCTCACCTACACGCACACCGACGACGGCGAAGTGCATCCGGGTGAAGGCGTGGAAGAGAAAATTTCGCTCTCCGAGCGCTTTGGCTTGTGGGTCAGCTTTTACCCGTTCAGCCAGGACGAGTACCTGGCAATTGCCGCGCAGTGGCTGGCCTCGTTCGGTGTAGCGACCACGGCGATTGAAGCGGCTCGGCCCGAGGCACTGGTCTGGGCGCTGGAGCGCGGCTCGCGCAGCGGGCGTGTGGCGTATCAATTTGCCCGTGACTATGCAGGAAAGCATGCAACGCCCCCCTGAGGCGCTTCGCGCCTTCCCCCCTCTCCTGCGGGAGGGGAGACGACGCCAGCGCAGCGGGGCGGCCCTTGCGCGGCGTCCACTGGCGGGGCCGCGCCAGTTGCGAGCGAAGCAGGTGCGCCATGCGTGAACAGCGGCCGCAGCCACCTGAGATGCGTCCGTACACGGAGGTTGCCGTTGGCATTTTGATCCGGGGCGACGGTGCGCTGCTGCTCACCAGCCGCCCGGAGGGCAAGGTCTACGCCGGCTATTGGGAGTTTCCTGGCGGCAAGCTCGAAGCGGGCGAGAGCGTGGAGCAGGCGCTGCGGCGCGAGCTGCAGGAAGAAATCGGCATCACCATTGGCCCGGCACAGGTCTGGAAGGTGACGGAGCACGATTACCCGCACGCCTTGGTGCGCCTGCATTGGTGCCGGGTGACCGAGTGGAGCGGCGCGTTCGAGATGCGCGAGGCCCAGCAGATGTGCTGGCAGCACTGGCCTGTCACGGTGCGGCCCGTGCTGCCGGGCGCCTTGCCGGTGCTTGAATGGCTGGCGCAGGAGCGCGGCTTGGCGTTTGACCCCGAAATACTACGAAATAAATAGCTGTCAGCGCTTGATGGTATTGCGCTAGAGCCCTATTTCATTCATTTTTTGTGCGGGGATCGCCGTACGGCGCATCGTCGGGTGGCGCCTCCGTCGGCATGCGAAATTCCTCGTTCGCCCAAGCCCCCAGATCCTGCTGCTTGCAGCGCTCACAGCAGAACGGCCGCCAAGGGTTGGCGCTGCTGTAGAGGCTTGGGCCGCCGCAGGCCGGGCAGACGACCTGGCGGGCTTTAAGGTCAGGAGGCTGCGCCATGCTGCGTCTTTCCGGTGCTCAGGCGCACAGTGTCAGCTCAAAGCTGACGTCCTGTGTACTGGCCGTGGCGTGCTCGCCGGGTTGTTCGTGCATCAAACGCACCGACACCATCAGCCGATTGCCGCTGATTTCGGGCACCACTTCCAGCGCTGGGTCAATGCGCAGCCGCAGGAGCTGAAAAGTGCGCCCTTGCGGCAGCGTTTGCTGCAACTGCCCGCGTTCGGCGACCATCTTTTGCGGCACGCCGGAGTCGCGCAGCAGCTTGAGCAGCAAAAACACCGCCTCGGCCAGCGGGGCCAGCGTGTGCGCCCACTCGGCCAGCGCCTGCTGGCGCTCTGCGGCAGGGCGGTGCTGCCAGGCGGCGTACGCGGGCAGGTCAAAACCGCAGGTGCCGCCGGGAATGCCGACGCGGCTTCGGATGGCCATGAGCCACTCGTTTTCGGTGAGCGACTGGCCCGCCTTGCCGGATTGCGCATTGAGCGCGGAAAAGCAGCCGTCGAGCTGGCGCACCACGCTGTCGAGTGCATCCAGAGAGATGGAAGGGTTGCCCCGGTAGCCGTCGAGCTGGTGCTTTTGCTTTTCAAGGTCCTTCATGACGTCGGACTTCAAGTCGGCCCGGGCCGCGACATCCATGACTTCGAAGATCGTCGTCAGGGCGAAATGGTGGTCCAGCGGATGCTCGCGGGCAATCAGTACGCCCAGGCGGCGAAACAGATGCTCAAGCCGCAGATACGTGCGGATGCGCTCGTTAAAGGGGTATTCGTACAGGATCACGCGGCCGGTTTTCTAAAGGTTGCGTTGGAGGGAGAACGCATTGGGAATCATAGCCCGAACCCCCGTGCGAACGTGCGGACCGCGTCGTCAAGCGCTGCCAAGGAGATGCAATCGTTGAAAAGCACTGCATCGGCCACGGCGCGCCTCTGGGCGCGGCTGGCTTGCGTGTCCAAAATACTTTGCACTTGCGCGCGCGGCATGCCACTGCGCCGCATGACGCGCTCTATCTGGGTCTCGGTACGGCAGTCCACCACCAGTACCGCGTCCAGTGCCGGGGCCCAGTGCCCTGATTCGACCAGCAAGGGAATGTCAAGTACCAATAGTCGAGCACCCGCCTGCAGCGCGGTGTCGGTACGCTCGGCAATGCCGCGCAGCACGAGGGGATGCACGATGGCCTCCAGGCGCGCGCGCGCCGATGGGTCGGCAAACACCAGGCTGCGCATGCGGGCGCGGTCTAAGGCGCCATCGCCATCCAGAAATTCTGGGCCGAAAGCTTCGGCAATGAGGGGAATCGCTGCGCCGCCGCTGGCAGTGCTTTCGCGGGAAAGGGCATCGGCGTCCAGAATTGCTGCACCAGCGCTGGCGAGCAATGCCGCCACCGTACTTTTACCGCTGCCAATGCCCCCTGTCAGACCAATGCGCGGTGCAGATGCCCGGCGCTGATTCACGGGCTCAAGGCGCCCAAAATCGCCCGTTGCACGGTGTCTGGGCCTAAGAACAAGGCAGCAAGTCCTGCGCCTACCAGGAATGGCCCGAACGGCACGTAGCCGCCCGCGCGCAGACGGCTGGCAAACTTCATGGCGATACCCACGCAGGCACCCACCACCGAGGCCATCAAGATCAAGGGCACTAGCGCCGGCCAGCCAAACCAGGCGCCCAGAGCGGCAAAGAGCTTGAAGTCCCCATAGCCCATCCCTTCCTTGCCCGTTGCCAGCTTGAAGGCCCAGTAGACCAGCCACAGCGAGAGATAACCGGCGGCGGCGCCCACCACGGAATGCTGCAGTGAAACCTCAATCCAGCCAGCTGCCGATGCGAGCAGCCCCGCCCACAGAAGCGGCAGTGTCAGGGCGTCGGGAAGCAAGGTAGTGTCCCAGTCAATAAACGCCATGGTCACCAACATGGCGCAGAAAAACGCCCATGCCATACCGCTGGCGCTGAGGCCAAAGCGCTCCCCGCAATAGAAAAATAAGCTCCCAACCAGCAACTCCACCAAAGGGTAGCGCATGCTGATGGAGGCGCCGCACGACGAGCACTTTCCGCGCAGTGCCACATAGCTGAGCACCGGAATGTTCTCGTACCAACGCAACTGGTGGGAGCACGCTTGGCAGTGCGAGCGTGGCAGCATCAGATTGAAGGGCTCAGACGGCGCCTGTGCAGCGGCTCCCTCCGGCACGGCGCGGGTGGCATATTCGGCCACCTCCTGCTCCCATTGGCGCTCCAGCATGCGGGGCAATCGGTAGATCACCACATTGAGAAAGCTGCCAATCAACAAGCCCAGAACGCCTGCAATGCTGGCGCCCCACCAGACCTCAGGCGGCATCAAATGACCTGGCCCAGTTTGAAGATGGGCAGGTACATCGACACCACGATGCCACCGATGAGGGAACCCAGCACCACGATGATGATGGGCTCCATCAGGCTGGAGAGGCCGGCCACCATGTCGTCGACCTCTGCCTCATAGAAGTCGGCCGCCTTGCCAAGCATGTGGTCGATGGAACCCGATTCCTCACCAATGGCACACATCTGCAGCACCATGGAGGGAAAAACATTGGCGTTCGTCATGGCAGCGGTCAGGCTGGTGCCGGTGGAGACCTCCTGCTGGATTTTGTTGGTTGCCAACGCATACACCGCATTCCCCGCAGCGCCTCCGACGGAGTCCAAGGCTTCCACCAGAGGAACGCCTGCAGCAAACATGGTCGAGAGCGTGCGTGTCCAGCGTGCTACCGCAGATTTGTCAATCAGAACACCAAAGATCGGGATCTTCAGCAGGGCGCGATCCATGAAGATCTGCATCTTTTCACTGCGCCGCCAAGCCTGCATGAAAAAATAAAAACCGCCTCCCAGTACGCCAAAGATCAGCCACCACCATTTTACAAAAATCTCACTAATTCCCATTACAAACAAAGTTGGGGCGGGTAAATCTGCACCAAAGGATGTGAAAACCTGTTTGAAAGACGGGATTACAAAAATCATGATCACCGTCACCACCACGAAAGCGACGATCACCACAGAAATAGGGTACATCAAGGCCGATCGGATTTTCGATTTGATGGCCTCGGTTTTTTCCATATACATGGCAAGGCGATCGAGCAGTGCTTCGAGAATACCTGCGGCCTCGCCAGCCTCCACCAAGTTGCAGTAGAGGCTATCAAAATACATCGGGTATTTGCGAAATGCACCATTGAGCGAGGTCCCGGTTTCTACATCGCTGCGAATATCGTTGAGCAATTTTCCCACGCTGACATTGGCGTTGCCACGGCCCACAATGTCAAAGGCTTGCAGCAGAGGGACGCCAGCCTTCATCATCGTCGCCATTTGGCGAGTGAACAACGCAATATCTTTGGGCTTGATCTTTTTCCCCGAGCGCATCTTGCGCTTCTTGATTTTGACGGGGAGAACGCCTTGACGTCGCAAGGTCGCCTGAACCTGGTTTTCGCCCAAGGCTCGAATCTCGCCACGGACGATTTTGCCGTTGCGATCCTTGCCTTCCCATTCGTAGACGTAGTCCTTGGCCCCTTGGGCAGATGCTGCAGTCGCCATTGCGGTCCCTAGTGTTTGCGTGGTATTAGAGGTTGGTGACTGCCAGCACTTCTTCGAGGGAAGTCAGGCCCAACTTGGCTTTGTGGAGCCCGGATTCGCGTAGGGAGCGCACACCTTCAGCTTTGGCTTGTGCGGCAATTTCCAATGCGCTGCCATCCCGCAGAATAATGCGCTGAATCTCTTCGGACACGGGCATGACTTGGTAAATACCAACCCGACCCTTGTAGCCGTTGTTACAGGCCGAGCACCCAACAGGTTTATAAGGGACCCAGGAGCCATCAATAGTCTCCTCGGCATAGCCCGCATCAATCAACGCCTCGTGCGGGATATCTGCCGGCTCTTTGCACAGTGGGCAAAGCCGTCTTGCTAAACGTTGCGCCGTGATGAGAATCACGCTAGACGCAATATTGAACGGCGCGATACCCATGTTGCGCATGCGTGTCAGTGTCGTCGGCGCATCGTTGGTGTGCAGGGTCGAAAGCACCAAGTGACCGGTTTGGGCGGCCTTGATCGAAATATCCGCAGTCTCCAGATCGCGAATTTCACCGACCATAATAATGTCTGGATCCTGACGGAGGAAAGCCTTGAGTGCAACAGCAAACGTTAATCCAGCCCTTTCGTTAACGTTGACCTGGTTCACTCCCGGCAAATTAATTTCAGATGGATCTTCAGCTGTTGCAATATTCACACCAGGCTTGTTCAGGAGGTTCAAGCAGGTGTAGAGCGACACCGTTTTTCCGGAACCTGTTGGGCCGGTGACGAGAATCATCCCGTAAGGCCGCTCAATGGCCTTGAGAAGACGCTCTTTTTCCTCCGGTTCATAACCCAAGGCTTCAATTCCCATTTTGGCGCTGCTCGGGTCCAAAATACGGATAACGATCTTTTCCCCAAACAGTGTTGGCAGCGTGCTTACGCGAAAATCGATAACGCGATCCGGGCCAACCTTGAGTTTCATGCGCCCGTCTTGCGGTACGCGCTTCTCCGAAATATCGAGCCGTGAAATGACTTTAATGCGCGATGCAAGTTTCTCCTTGATGGCAATTGGGGGGGAGGCAATTTCCCTCAGTTCCCCATCTACCCGAAAACGCACCCGGTAATGGTGCTCATAGGGCTCAAAGTGCAAATCTGAGGCGCGCATATTGAACGCGTCAAGCAGCATTTTGTGCAGAAATTTGACAATGGGCGCATCCTCGACGTCGTTCGCTGCATCGCCCGGATCGGCTTCAGTTTCCGATGAGGCCTCTTCAAATTCGAATTCGCCCGCACCTGCGTAAGCATCGATTGCCTCACTGGCCGTTTTGGTATTGGCATCAATCAGGCGAACAAGTTTGTCGTATTCTGCAATGACCCAGTCCACCCCCATCTGGGTGGTGAATTTGATCTTCTCTGCCGCTTCCTGATCAGTGGGGTCTGCGGTGGCAACAATCAAGCGATTGCTGCGCTTGCTCAGCACCAGCACCCGATACGCTTGACATATCTTGGCATCGAGCAAGTCGCGGGGCAGGCGCAACGGATCAATGGCGTTGAGATCCAGGAGGGGGGCGCCAAAAATAGACGACACCGTGTGTGCTAGGTCGCTTGCCGAAACGATTCCTGCGCCTGTGACTTCCGCGATAAAGCTGTTACGCGAAGCTTGTGCTTTTCGCACAATATCTTCAGCCGTTTTTTGGGTCAGCTTGCCTGCAGAAATCAAGGCCCTTCCCAGCCCGGGCAAGGCTATCGAAGAAGCATCTTTCTGAGCGATATCAACAGCAGCCATAGAGGCAGAGGTCCTCGTAAGAATTCGACAATCATCCTATCATCGCCGATCAGTGTTGCGCTGTAAATTGAAGTCGTTGCAGCTGATTTGAACGGGAGCCATTTAAGAAGCAAAAACGCCTTGGCACAAAAAGTGCCAAGGCGTTTTACAGGTCCAGATTGTGGTCGGGGTGAGAGGATTCGAACCTCCGGCCTCTACGTCCCGAACGTAGCGCTCTACCAGGCTAAGCTACACCCCGAAGTGTGTTGTGAGCGGGCACTTATTTACATTCTGCGCCCGAGCAACTGAGCCGCCAATTGTAGCAAACTGGCCTGGTGCTCATTGCGCGCAAAGGTGGCAATTGCCGTCATTGCGCGTTCTGCTTCCGCTGCCGCCAGGGCTCGCGCAACGTCTAGTGCGCCCGTTTCGCGGACGATGCGCACCACGGCATCAAGTTGATCGGTATTGCCGGTTTCGATGGCACTGCGAATGAGTCTGCTGTCGGCTGTGCTGGCGCGCTGCATTGCGGCAATGAGGGGGAGCGTGGCCTTGCCTTCGCGCAGATCGTCTCCCAGGTTCTTGCCCATCTCCGAGGCATTGCCGTCGTAGTCCAGTACATCGTCAATAATCTGGAAGGCCGTGCCGAGTGCTTGCCCGTAAATTGCGCATGCCTCTTCAATTCCTGGTTCTGATTTCGCCAACACAGCGGCCAGGCGCGCGCTTGCTTCGAACAGCTTGGCTGTCTTGGAGCGAATGACATGCAGGTAGCTTGCCTCGTCCAGCGAGGCGTCGTGCATGTTCATCAGTTGCAAAACCTCGCCCTCGGCAATCACGTTGGTGGCATCCGACAGGATTTGCATGACGCGCATCTCGCCCACATCCACCATCATCTGGAAGGCGCGGGAATAGAGAAAATCGCCCACCAGCACGCTTGCCGGGTTACCAAAGGTTTCATTTGCTGTGGCGTTCCCGCGACGCAATGTGGACTCATCCACCACATCGTCGTGCAACAAGGTGGCGGTGTGAATGAACTCCACCACGGCTGCCAGCGTGAACCGCGCGCGATTTTCGACGCCCAGCGCACCGCACATGAGCAGCAACAGGGCGGGGCGCAGCCTTTTCCCACCGGCCGCAATGATGTACCGCGAGACCTGGCCTATCAGGGGAACCCCAGACTCCAGTCGCTGTGCGATAACGGCATCGACGTTTCGCAATTCGTCCGCCACCAAGGCCAGTGGAGAGGGGCGTTGCGCTGCCAGTGGGGCAGGGGCTGGAGCATTCGGGATGTGGATCGAAGACACGGGGGGAATTATAGGAACGTCTACAGGGTAGGACAGGCGGCGAAGACGCTCGGGTTGCCGAGTTTGCCTGTACCTGAGGGAGGGAAGACGGGTGTGCGACTGGGTTTCAACGAGCAGCAGTGGCGTGGTACACTTATGGGTTCTGCGGAAATCCTTCTGCGGAAAGTTCGTGGGAGGCGGCTCGCTGCCTTCGCTATCAGACTCAAGAGGTCAACATGTACGCGGTCATAAAAACCGGTGGCAAGCAGTATCGCGTTGCTTCCGGCGAAAAAATTAAAGTAGAACAGATTGCTGCGGACGTAGGCCAGGAAATCGTGATCGACCAGGTTCTGGCCGTCGGAAACGGCGCTGAACTCAAGGTGGGCACGCCCCTGGTGTCCGGCGCCACTGTGACAGCCACTGTGCTGGCACACGGTAAGCACGACAAAGTGCACATCTTCAAGATGCGCCGTCGCAAGCACTATCAGAAGCGCCAGGGCCACCGCCAGCAGTTCACTGAACTGCAAATCGGCGCAATTGCTGGGTAATCCGGCCGGCTAACCAGGAAGAGATGTCATGGCACAGAAAAAAGGCGGCGGCTCTACGCGAAACGGGCGCGATTCCAAGCCCAAGATGCTCGGTGTAAAGGCTTTTGGCGGCGAATTGATCAGCGCAGGCGCGATCATCGTGCGCCAGCGCGGCACCAAGTTCCACCCTGGCGCTAATGTCGGCGTGGGCAAGGACCACACCTTGTTTGCCCTGGTGGACGGCCATGTGTCGTTTGCCGTCAAGGGTGCGTTGTCCAAGCATACGGTCAACGTGACTGCTGCAGCCTGAAGCGCGCGCGCTTTCTTTGCAGTCCAAGCCCCGCTTAGTCGGGGCTTTGTTTTTTGCCGCAAGCCCTATGATTGCGGCCGCTTTTGTACACTGGACTCCCCATGAAATTCGTCGACGAAGCCTACATTGACATTGCCGCGGGCGACGGCGGCAATGGCTGCGTGTCCTTCCGGCACGAGAAGTACAAGGAGTTCGGCGGCCCCAACGGCGGCGACGGTGGACGCGGCGGCCATGTGTTTGCCGTGGCGGACCCGAACCTCAATACCTTGGTGGATTTTCGCTATGCGCGCCGCTACGAGGCCAAGCGCGGCGAACATGGCATGGGTTCCGACATGTTTGGCGCAGCCGGGAGCGACATCACGCTCAAGATGCCCGTGGGCACCATCCTCAGCGATGCTGAAACCGGTGAGGTGCTGTTCGAGCTGCTGACACCTGGCGAAGTCATCACCATTGCCAAGGGGGGCGACGGCGGGTTTGGCAATATGCGCTTCAAGAGCGCGATCAACCGGGCGCCACGCCAGAAAACGCCTGGCTGGCCGGGCGAGAAAAGAAACCTCAAGCTGGAATTGAAGGTGCTTGCCGATGTGGGTCTGCTTGGCATGCCCAATGCGGGCAAGTCCACCTTCATTGCGGCGGTATCGAATGCGCGGCCCAAAATTGCCGATTACCCGTTCACCACGCTGCATCCCAACCTGGGCGTGGTGCGTGTCGCGCCGGAACAAAGTTTTGTCGTGGCCGACATCCCTGGCCTGATCGAAGGGGCATCGGAAGGTGCGGGGCTTGGGCACCAATTCTTGCGCCACTTGCAGCGTACGCGGCTGTTGCTGCATGTGGTGGATCTGGCCCCGTTTGACGACGCGGTGGACCCTGTGGCGCAGGCCAAGGCCATCGTGGGCGAGCTCAAGAAGTACGACAGCGCCCTGTTCAAGAAGCCGCGCTGGCTGGTGCTCAACAAACTCGATATGGTTCCGCTCGATGAGCGGGCCGCGCGCGTGGCGGATTTCGTCAAGCGTTTCAAGTGGAAGGGGCCGGTATTCCAAATATCAGCCCTGACGCGCGAAGGCTGCGAGCCGCTGATCCACGCGATTTACGCGCACGTCAAGGCCGTGCAAGTGGCCGAGCAGGCACCCGCCCCCGAGCACGACCCCCGGTTTCCAGACGCATCGCCCGCCTAAGTACGAAATTTGCTATTATAAATATAGCTTTAAGCGCTTATATATAGGGCGCTAGAGGCAGAAATGACCCTTGAAAACTCGGAGGTGCTGCGGACCGCGCACCGCATCGTCGTCAAAGTGGGCTCCAGCCTGGTCACCAACGAGGGCCGTGGGCTGGACGCACAGGCCATTGGTGAGTGGGCGCGGCAACTCGCGGCGCTGGTCAGTGGTCAGGTGGGGGGCAAGCGCGAAGTCATCATGGTCTCCAGCGGCGCTGTCGCAGAGGGGATGAAGCGCCTGGGCTGGAGTGCCCGCCCGCGCCAGGTCCATGAACTTCAGGCCGCTGCCGCCGTAGGGCAGATGGGGCTTGCGCAAATGTACGAAACCAAGTTGCGTGAAAACGGCATTGGCAGCGCACAGGTGCTGCTGACCCACGCCGACTTGGCTAACCGCGAACGCTATCTCAATGCGCGCTCAACACTGGTCACCCTGCTGCAGCTCGGCGTGGTACCGGTCATCAACGAAAACGACACCGTCGTCAACGACGAGATCAAGTTTGGCGACAACGACACGCTGGGCGCCCTGGTGGCGAATCTGGTGGAGGCCGATGCGCTGGTGATTCTCACGGACCAAAAGGGGCTGTACACCGCCGACCCGCGCCGGGACCCCGCGGCGGCGTTTGTGCACCAGGGTCGCGCCGGCGATGTGGCGCTCGAAGCCATGGCGGGAGGCGCCGGCTCCAGTATCGGGCGAGGCGGCATGCTCACCAAGATACTGGCCGCCAAGCGCGCCGCCGGCTCGGGGGCTTCCACCGTGATTGCCTGGGGTCGCGAGCCCGATGTGCTGCTGCGGCTCGCGGCAGGTGAACCCATCGGCACCTTGCTGGTGTCCCAGACCGCCAAGAAGCAGGCACGCAAGCAGTGGATGGCGGACCACCTGCAACTGCGCGGCGCCGTGCGGGTGGATGCCGGGGCGGCGGCCAAACTGTGTGGCGAGGGCAAGAGCCTGCTGCCCATCGGTATGACGCATGTCGAAGGGGAGTTCGAACGCGGTGACATCATCGCGGTGCACGACCCAGAAGGCGTCGAGATTGCGCGCGGCCTGGCCAACTACGCCAGCAACGAGGCGCGGCGCCTGTGCCGCAAACCCTCCAGCGCCTTCGAAGCCTTGCTGGGCTATGCAGCCGAACCCGAGATGCTGCACCGCGACAATCTGGTGCTCACAGGGCGCTAAACCACGCAAGGGCGCGGTCCCTCCCCGTCAGTTCCCGTGGCGCGGCAAGGTGTCGGTGTCTTCAGGGGGTTCCATCGGGTCTGCGGAGCAGTCCTTTTGCGGATTCGGATCGAAGCTCGCTCCCGGAGGCAGTTCTACCCCCGGATGCACCAGCATGGCGCCGCTGCGGTGGAGACTGCTATAGCCCCCCGATTCGGCGTCGCGCGCGCGCATGCCGCTGCGCAGGTAGCGGTTGCGCTGTTCTTGGCGCGGCAAAAAGCGGGCGAGCTCGGTCAATGCCGTCTCATAAACGCCACGCTTAAATTCGACGACCACGTCCAGCGGCACCCAGTACTCGTTCCAGCGCCAGGCGTCGAATTCCGGGTGGTTGGTGGCACGCAGGTTCAAATCCCAGTCGTGACCGACCAACTGAAGCAGGTACCAGATCTGCTTTTGTCCCTTGTAATGTCCCCGCGCATCGCGGCGGATGTACCGGTCAGGCACCTCATAGCGCAACCAATCCCGGGTTCGGGCCACCACGCGGACGTGGTTGGGGTACAAGCCTACTTCTTCGTGGAGTTCCCGGAACATCGCCTGCTCGGGCGATTCGCCGCGGTCTATGCCGCCTTGCGGAAACTGCCAGCTGTGGGTGCGTATGCGCTTGCCCCAGAACACCTGGTTTCTCTGGTTGAGCAGGATGATGCCGACGTTCGGCCGAAAGCCGTCCCGGTCAAGCATAATCGAACCCCAAAATCTTAAAACTGCATCCATTATGCACGGCACTTGCCTGCTGCGGCGGCCGGAGCGCGTGCAGTCTGTAATGTTCCGATGAAAGCTTCTCAGTTCTTTATTTCCACGCTCAAGGAAGCGCCTGCCGACGCCGAAGTCGCCAGCCACCAGCTCATGACGCGCGCCGGCCTGATCAAGAAATTGGGCGCCGGCATATACACCTATATGCCTATGGGCTTGCGTGTGGTGCAGAAAGTCGAAGCCATCGTGCGCGAAGAAATGAACCGCGCGGGTGCCGTCGAGCTGAGCATGCCGGTGGTCCAACCTGCCGAGCTGTGGCAGGAGACCAAGCGCTTTGAGACCATGGGCCCCGAGTTGCTGCGCATTCAGGATCGGCACGGCCGCGACTATGTGGTGCAGCCCACCAGCGAAGAGGTGGTGACCGACATCGCCCGCCAGGAACTGCGCAGCTACAAGCAGCTGCCGCGCAACTTTTACCAGATTCAGACCAAATTCCGTGACGAGCGCCGTCCGCGCTTTGGCCTGATGCGTGGGCGCGAGTTCACCATGAAAGACGCCTACAGCTTTGACCGCGATGTGGATGCGGCCAAGGCGAGCTACCAAGTCATGGCCCAGGCCTATCGGCGCATCTTCGATCGTTTCGGGCTGCGCTACCGCGCGGTGGCGGCCGACAGCGGCGCCATTGGCGGCGATTTGAGCGAAGAGTTCCAGGTGATTGCCGCGACCGGCGAGGACGCCATCGTCTATTGCCCCGGCAGCGAGTACGCCGCCAACATGGAAAAGGCCGAGGCACTGGCGCCAGCGGGGCCGCGCCCCGCACCCGCCCATTCCATGGCCAAAACACCAACGCCGGGCAAAGCCACCTGCGCCGATGTGGCTGCGCTGCTGAACCTACCGCTGCAGAACACCGTGAAATCGCTGGTGCTGGCGACCGACGAGACGAACCAGGCCGGCGAAATCGTCCGCAGCCAGGTCTGGCTGCTGTTGCTGCGCGGTGACCACGACATGAATGAGATCAAGGTGGGCAAGCTGCCGGGTCTCGACGCGGGCTTCCGCTTTGCCACGCTGGCCGAGATCAAGGCGCATTTCGGCTGTGAGCCGGGCTATCTGGGACCTATCGGGCTGCTGCAGCCCGTGCGCGTGGTGGTGGACCGCGAAGTGGCGGTGATGGCCGACTGGGTGTGTGGCGCCAATACGCCCGATTTTCACTGGACCGGCGTCAACTGGGGGCGCGACCTGCCCGAGCCCGAACTGGTGGCCGATATTCGCAACGTCGTGGCGGGCGATGCTTCGCCCGACGGCGCTGGGCCATTGGCCATCGAGCGTGGCATCGAGGTCGGCCATGTGTTCTATCTGGGGACGAAGTACAGCCGCGCCATGAACGCCACCTTCCTGGGCGAAGACGGCAAGCCTGCGTTTTTCGAAATGGGCTGCTACGGCATCGGCATCACCCGCCTGCCGGCGGCGGCCATTGAGCAGAACCACGACGAGCGCGGCATCATCTGGCCCGACGCGATTGCGCCGTTCACCGTGGTGCTGTGTGCGATCACGCCCGACCGGTTTCCTGAAGTCAAAGTGGCGGCGGAGCAGTTGTACGTCCAACTGCTTGCGGCGGGCGTTGACGTCATCCTCGACGACCGCGGTGAGCGCCCCGGCGCCATGTTTGCCGATTGGGAGCTGATTGGCGTGCCGCACCGCGTGACCATTGGCGACCGGGGCCTCAAGGAGGGCCTTGTCGAATACCAGCACCGGCGCGATACTGGCGCGACCAAAATTGCCCTCACAGACATCCTGGCCCACCTGAAGGGCCAATTGAGCAAATGACTACGGGAGTCACACGCCGCAACTGCCTAGCGGCGGCGCTGCCTGCGCTGGTGCCGCTGGGCTGGGCTGTGCCCGGTGTGGCGCATGCCGGTGGCCAGGTAGAAGAGCCCTTGATGGATTCGGTGCGCAGCGCGCTGAGTGCCGCAGTTGCCAACGAGGCGCCGCCCGAGCCGCTCTTTGGCAGCACGCAAGAGCGTATCTTGTATGTGCGCTGGCTCGCCACCATGAGCGACCGCCTGCGTCGGCGCAAGCTCGATTGGGAAGTGCGGCGCGATTTTCTGCAGACCGCCTGGTACGAAAGCCGCCGCGCCGGCCTGGATGTGGCGCTGGTGCTGGGTCTGATTCAGGTCGAGAGCGCATTTCGCAAGTACGCTGTCTCCAGCGTCGGGGCGCGCGGCTACATGCAGGTCATGCCGTTCTGGACGCGCTTGATTGGCGACGGCGACCCGTCCAAGCTGTTCCAGATGCAGACCAACCTGCGTTTTGGCTGCGTCATCCTGCGCCACTACCTGGACCGAGAGCAAGGCGATCTGTACATGACGCTAGGGCGCTACAACGGCAGCCGCGGGCGCTCGCCGTATCCCAATGCCGTGTTCTCTGCCCAGCGCAACTGGCAGTTCGACGGCCGCCTCGCGGGCTAATCGGCGGCGACCGCACCTGGTGCGCTGCCGGAGGGTACGCGCGAGACCATGACCTGGTCGATGCGGTAGCTGTCCACGTCCAGCACCTCAAACTTGTAGCCGCCCCACAGCACGCTGTCGGTGCGGCGCGGCACGCGGCGCAGCATCACCATCAGAAACCCGGCCAGGGTCTCGTATTCGGAATCGTGCGGCAGTTCGTCCAGGCTGAGCGCATGGCACACGTCTTCGATGGGTGTGATGCCGTCGATGAGCCAGGAATCCTGGTCGCGCCGCACGATCTGCTCTTCGTCAAACGGCGATACCAGGTCGCCCATCACCGTGCTCATCACGTCGTTGAGCGTGACCACGCCCACCACCAGGCTGTATTCGTTGACGATGACGGCGAAATCCTCGTGCGCCTGCTGGAACTGTTCGAGCACCTCCGAGAGCGTCAGCCGGTCCGGCACGATCAGCACCTTGCGCACCAGGCTGTCGTCGGCAAGCGAAATCGGCTGGTTGTTGAGCACCCGCTGGAACAGGTCTTTGGCGTCCACGTAGCCCACCACGTGGTCGATGTCGCCTTCGCAGACCGGGTAGGTGGAAAACGGCTCGGCGGCGATGCGCAGGCGGATCACGGCATCCGCGTCATCGCGGCGGAAAAACGCCACGCGCTCGCGCTGCGACATGGCGCTGGAGACGGTGCGTGTATCGAGCTCGAACACATTGGTGATGACCTGCTGCTCGCGCGCCGCCAGCACACCGGCGCGTGCGCCGGCCTCCATCATGGCGAGCACGTCGTCCGAGGTGATGCGGTCGTCGCGCAGCGAAGACAGGCCCATCAGGCGAAACAGCCCGTCAGCGCTGCGGCTGTAGAGCCACACCAGCGGCTTGAGGAGGGCCATGCACAGCGACATCGGCCGCATAAGGCGCACGGCCATCGGCTCGGGGTCCGCCATGCCCAGACGCTTGGGGACCAGGTCGGCAAACAGGATGAAGAGCGAGGTCACCAGCAGGAAAGAGGCGGCAAACCCCAGGTTCTGCGCCGTTGCCTCGGGCAGCCAGCGAGCCAAAAGGGCGCCAAATCCCGGGCTCAGGGCGCTCTCGCCCACGATACCGCCCAGGATCGCCACGGCGTTTTGCCCGATCTGCACGACGGTGAAGTAGTCGCCCGGTTGCTCTTGCAGGCGCAGGACGCGTTCGGCGCGTGCGTCGCCGTCGTCGGCCAATTGGCGCAGCCGCAGGCGCCTTGAGGCGGCCAGAGAAATCTCTGCCGCCGAGAAGAATGCACTGGCAGCGATCAAGAGGGCGATGAAAAAAAGGTCTTGCAGCATGGAGCACGAGCGCCTTAGGCGGGTATCCGAGTTTAGGCGGCAAGCGGGTGTCCCGGCCGCATTGCGCTGCGGGCACAAAAAAGCCGCCCGCAGGCGGCTTGCTCGGGGTGTGCAGTCGCTCAGCGGGCCAGCGTCTGCTTGAGTTCGCCCGATTCGTACATCTCCATCATGATGTCCGAGCCGCCAATGAATTCGCCTTTGACGTACAACTGCGGAATCGTGGGCCACTGGCTGTAGTCCTTGATGCCCTGGCGGATTTCGTCGTCGTCGAGCACGTTGACCGTGGTGATGTCCTTGGGGTCTATGTCGCAGGCCTTCAGGATCTGGATGGCGCGGCCGGAAAAACCGCACATGGGGAAGCTGGCCGTGCCCTTCATGAACAAAAGCACGTTGCTGGATTTGACGAGATCGTCGATGCGTTTCTGGGTGTCGCTCATGGGGGCTCCAAGATAGTGGCCGCGTGGGGCCGGTGGGGGTAGCGGTGATCGGGGGGGATTATTTCACTCTCGGGCGTCTTGCGCCCGAGCAACGCCCTATGCCGGCCAGGTCATTGCGGGTTTGCACCTCTGTGAAGCCTTGGGCGCGCAAGAGCGTTTGCACCGCCTCGGCCTGATCCCAGCCGTGCTCCAGCAGCAGCCAGCCGCCGGGCGCGAGGTGGGCGGGTGCTGCCCCAGTGATGGCGCGCAGATCGCGCAGGCCGTCGGCGCCCGCCACCAGGGCGGCCAGGGGTTCGTGCCGCAGGGCGGGCAGATGGGGGTCGTGCTCGGCAATGTAGGGGGGGTTCGAGACGATCAGATCAAAAGGGCCTGGCACCGCGCTGAACCAGTCGGACTGGGCGAACTGCACCGGCAGGCGCAGCCGCTCGGCGTTGGCGCGGGCCACGGCCAGGGCGTCTGCGCTGGCGTCCACGGCGAGCACGGTGGCATCTGGGCGCGCATGCGCGAGCGCCAGGGCGATGGCACCGCTGCCCGTGCCCAGGTCCAGCACGCGGGGCGCTGGGCGCCCGGCCAAGCGCTCCAGCGCCCAGTCCACCAGGGTTTCGGTGTCGGGCCGGGGGTCGAGCACGCGTGCGTCCACCTGCAGGTCGAGGCCGTAAAAGCCCTTGTGCCCAGTGAGGTAGGCCACGGGCTCTCCGGCGACCCGGCGTGCGCACAAGGCAAAAAGTCGCTCGCTTTGGGCACTGCTCAGCGCATCGTCCCCATGGGTGATCAGCCAGGCACGCCCGCTGTCCGGCTGGCCCAGCACGTGCAGCAGCAGCCATTGGGCGTCGATGCGCTCCAGGCCCTGCGCCTGCGCCCAGGTCAGCGCGGAAGTGACAGTGTTTGCTATATTTTGCATAGCTGTTAGCGCTTATGGGTAAAGCGCTAGAGCCCTATTTCATTCAAATTTCTGGTGCCGCACGCAGGCAGCAGGCCTACAGCGCGCCGATCTCGAATTCTTCCAGCAGCTCGGCCTCGCGGGCGTGCGCCAGCGCCTGCAGCACATCGCCCAAGTCGCCCTCCATGACCGCCAGCAGCTTGTACAGCGTGAGGTTGATGCGGTGGTCGGTTAAGCGCCCTTGCGGGAAGTTGTAGGTGCGGATGCGATCGCTCCGGTCGCCGCTGCCAATCAGGCCCTTGCGCTCGGCCGCTTCCTTGGCGGCGCGCTCGCTGCGCTCCTTTTCCTGGATGCGCGCCTGCAGCACCTGCAGCGCCTTGGCCTTGTTGGCGTGCTGGCTGCGGCCGTCCTGGCATTCGGCGACGATGCCGGTGGGCAGGTGCACCACGCGCACGGCCGAATCGGTCTTGTTGATGTGCTGGCCTCCGGCGCCGCTGGCGCGGAAGGTGTCGATGCGCAGATCCGCCGGGTTGAGTTTGACGGCCTCATGCTCGTCCGGCTCGGGCATGACGGCCACCGTGCAGGCGCTGGTGTGGATGCGGCCCTGGGTTTCGGTGGCGGGCACGCGCTGCACGCGGTGGCCACCGGATTCAAAGCGCAGCGTGCCGTACACGCCCGCGCCGCCGGGGCCGCTGCCGTCCGGGCCTTCGATGCGCAGCACGATTTCCTTGTAGCCGCCGAGCTCGGACGGGCTCTCGCTGACCACTTCCACGCGCCAGCCCAGGGTGGTGGCGTAGCGCGTGTACATGCGGGCCAGGTCGCCGGCAAACAGTGCCGACTCATCGCCGCCAGTGCCGGCGCGGATTTCCATAAAGGCGTTGCGTGCGTCGTCGGGGTCTTTGGGCAGCAGCAGGCGTTGCAACTCGGCCTCCAGCACGGGCATTTCGGCTTCGGCAGCGGCAATCTCGTCCTGCGCCAGTTCGGCCATGTCGGGGTCGTCCAGCAGGCCGCGCGCCGATGCCAGGTCCGCCTCGCACTGGCGGTAGCGGGCAAAGCGGCCGGCAATCTGCGTCACCTCGGCGTGCTCGCGCGAGAGCGTGCGGTACTGGCCCATGTCGGCCATGATGTCCTCGCGCGAAAGCAGGAAGTCGAGCTCCTCCATGCGCCGGGCATAGCGTTCGAGCTGGTTCCTGAGAAATGTTTGCATGCGCGAAAGATCGTTTAGCTACCCAAAAGATAGCTATAAGCGTAGGCCCAATGAGCGCTACAAGGAGGTTTTGCTTTGAGAGCGCAGAAACAGGCGCGAAGCGGTGCGCGCTGTTTGATCGCGCGCCTCGGCGTCGCTGGCGCGCAGCTCGGCCATGGTGCCATGCAGCATCTTGCGCGAGAGCCCGCGCGCGAGCGCCTCCAGCACGGCGTCTACGTCCTCGCCCCGGGCCAGTCGGCGGCGCGCGCGGGCCAGTTCGATGGCGCGCCACTGGTCGGTCTGTTCCTGAATCTGCCGGATCAGCGGCACCACGCCATGCTGTGGGTCGCGCTGGTCCATCCAGTGCATGAAGCTTTGCACGCCGGCGTCGATGATCACTTCGGCCTGCTCGACGGCGGCTTGGCGGCTGGCCTGCGCCGTTTGCACCACGCTGGCCAGGTCGTCCACGGTGTAGAGGTAGACGTCGCGCAGGGCTTTGACTTCGGGTTCGATGTCGCGCGGCACCGCCAAGTCGACCATGAACATGGGGCGGTGGCGGCGCTTTTTGAGTGCGCGCTCGACCGCGCCCAGGCCCACGATGGGCAGCGTGCTGGCGGTGCAGCTGACGACGATGTCGAATTCGTGCAGGCGCTCGGGCAGGTCGGCCAGGCGCAGCACCTCGGCGCCAAAGCGCGCGGCCAGGCGCTCACCGCGCTCCAGCGTGCGGTTGGCGATGGCGATGGATTGCGGGTTGCGCGCAGCGAAATGCGTGGCGGTGAGCTCGACCATTTCGCCGGCACCGACAAAAAGCACCTTGGTTTTGCCCAGGTCTTCAAAAATCTGGCTGGCCAGGCGCACGGCGGCGGCCGCCATGCTGATGCTGTGCGCGCCGATTTCGGTGGAGGTGCGCACTTCCTTGGCGACGGCAAAGCTGCGCTGGAACAACTGGTTGAGCGTGGAGCCCAGGGCGCCCGCGCTCTCGGCAGCGCGCACCGCATCTTTCATCTGCCCCAGAATTTGCGGCTCGCCCAGCACCATGGAATCGAGCCCGCTGGCCACTCGGAACGCGTGGCGGGCGGCCGGGCCGTCTTCCAGCACGTAGGAGTGCGAGCGCAGCAGGTCGGCGCTGACGCCGCCGCTCTGCGCCAGCCAGCCCAGCGTGTGGTCCAGTGCAATCTGGTCACCGGCGCAATACACCTCGGTGCGGTTGCAGGTGGAAATGATCGCCGATTCGATGCCGCGATGCGGATTGGAGGCCCCCAGGGCCGAGCGCAAACCCTGCAGCGTGGGTGCGATCTGGTCAAGCGCAAACGCAAAACGGCCACGCAAATCGATTGGCGCGGTGTTGTGGTTGATGCCCAAGGCCCAGACAGACATGGCGCGATTATAAAATCGCCGGCCCTTCAACGCCTAACAACCTGCGCAAGTGTCTTGACTTGCGTCATGTTCATGGATTTCGCCTCCGCCACCAACCACCTGTTGAATTTCTTTTTGCCGGCTTGGTGCCTGCCCGTGCTGCTCTGGCCGCTGGCGCGCCTTGCCTTCGGCCGGCCCGCTGGCGCGCCCCGCTGGTGGCTGCAGTGGCTGGTGCAGGCCGCAGTGTGTTCCGCTGTGCTGTTGGTGGGGCTGTGGGCAGGGGGGCGCGACGGCAAGATGCTGACCTATGCCGCCTTGGTGCTGGCCAGCGCGAGCACCCAATGGCTGCTGGTGCGCGGCTGGCGGCGTTGACATCCGTCAGGCTGCCGGGCTGAACAAGTCCACCCGGTCGGTGATGAGGCCGTCGGTGCCCAGCGCGAGCAGCGCATCGGCGGCCGCAGCGTCGTTCACCGTGTAGCTCAGCGCGCGCATGCCCAGTCCGTGGGTGCGCGCCACCAGCGCGGCATCCCATAGGGTGTACTTGCACACCAGCGCCACGCAGCCCAGTTGCCGTGCCTGCTCGATGCACCCTTCCCACAGGCTGTCGAGCAGCAGGGCGCGGGGCACATGGGGCGCGGCCTCGCGTGCGCCGGCAAGGGATTCGGGCCGGAAGGACGAGAGCAGCGGCGGCACCTTCGCACCGGCCCAGAGCTGGGCGGCCTGCGCGGCGACCACACGGCCAGTCTCCAGTTCCTGGCCGGGGGTGGGTTTGATTTCGATGTTCAGAAAAAAATGGTTCGCAAGGCAGTAGCGCGCCACGCTTTCCAGCGTGGGCAGTGGCTCGCCGGCCCAGGCGCGGCCATGCCAACTGCCGGCGTCGCGCCGGGCGAGTTCGGCAAAGTCGAACTCGCCAGCGGTGCCTGTGCCGTCGGTGGTGCGCTCCAGCGTGCTGTCGTGCAGCAGGAAAGGAATGCCGTCACGGCTCAACTTGGCGTCGCACTCGAACATGCGGTAGCCGTATTGCGCACCCAGCCGGAACGCCGCCAGGGTGTTTTCGGGTGCGAGCTTGCCGGCGCCCCGGTGGGCGATCCAGCGCGGATAGGGCCAGGGTGTCGTCATCTTGGTGCTGCTTTCATTCATTGCTCTGCGTACTTTGAAGCTGGGGTGGCCAATGCCAGTGGCCGCCGCGCAAGGGCCGCCCCGCCGCGTTGGCGGCGTCCCCCTTCCCGGCGAAACCGAGAGAAGGGGGAAGGCGCGAAGCGCCTCAGGGGGATTTCACTTTCTCTTCCCGCTGGCGACATCGAAAGCGTGGGTACGGCCGGCGCGCGGCGTGACGTGGATGCGGCTGCCGGGCGCGGGGGCGTGGCTGCCTTCTTCCACCCGGATGATCAGTGCTTCGCCGTTGAGGCGCCCATAAATCAGGCGCTCGGCGCCCAGCAGCTCCACCGTCTCGACTTCCACGTCCCATCCGCCCTCGGTGGTCACGTCAAGATGCTCGGGCCGGATGCCCAACAGCGTGCCGGGGCGGGCACCCGGCGCGTGCTGCAGCAAATTCATCGGCGGCGAGCCGATGAAGCTGGCGACAAAGGTGCTGGTGGGGCGGTGGTAGACCTCTTCGGGTGTGCCGAACTGCTCCATGTTGCCGGCGTTCATCACGATCATGCGCTGCGCCAACGTCATGGCCTCGACCTGGTCGTGCGTGACGAATAGGCTGGTGATGCCCAGCTCGCGGTGCAGCTTCTGGATTTCGAGCCGGGTCTGGGCGCGCAGCTTGGCGTCCAGGTTGGAGAGCGGTTCGTCGAACAAAAACACCTGCGGCTGGCGCACGATGGCGCGGCCCATGGCCACGCGCTGGCGTTGGCCGCCCGAGAGTTCGCGGGGCTTCCTCTCCAGCAGGTGGCCGAGTTCGAGAATTTTGGCCGCCTTGTCGACGCGGGTCTTGATCTCGTCCTTGGGCACCTTGGCGATCTTGAGACCGTAGGCCATGTTGTCGAACACGCTCATGTGGGGGTAGAGCGCGTAGTTCTGGAACACCATGGCGATGTCGCGCTTGGCGGGCTCCAGGTTGTTGACCACCTTGTCGCCAATGAGGATGTCGCCGCCGGTGACTTCCTCCAGCCCGGCGACCATGCGCAGCAGCGTGGATTTGCCGCAGCCCGATGGCCCGACGATGACGACGAACTCGCGGTCGTGGATGTCGGCGTTGACGCCGTGGATCACCTGGTTGGCCTTGGGCCCCTGGCCGTAGCGCTTGACGATGTTGCGGAGCGTGATGGATGCCATTGTGCTATTTATTTGGAAGCTGCTTGCGCTTTATGGGTAAGCGCTAGAGGCCAATTTGACCATTATTTTTCGGTGTCCACCAAGCCCTTGACGAACCACTTCTGCATCAGCACCACCACAAAGGCCGGTGGCAGCATGGCGAGAATGGCGGTGGCCATGACGATGTTCCAGTCGTTCGCTGCGTCGCCTCCGGCGATCATGCGTTTGATGCCGATCACTACCGGGTACATGTCCTCGCTGGTGGTGGCCAGCAGCGGCCACAGGTACTGGTTCCAGCCGTAGATGAACTGGATGACGAACAGCGCCGCAATCGAGGTGGCCGAGAGCGGCACCAGCACGTCCTTGAAGAAGCGCATCGGGCCCGCGCCGTCCATGCGTGCCGCTTCCACCAGTTCGTCCGGCACGGTCAGGAAGAATTGCCGGAACAGGAAGGTGGCCGTGGCCGAGGCAATCAGCGGCACCGTCAGGCCCGCATAGCTGTTGAGCATGCCCAGGTCGGAGACCACCTGGTAGGTCGGGCCGATGCGCACTTCCACCGGCAGCATCAGCGTGACGAAAATGGCCCAGAAGCACAACTGCTTGAACGGAAAGCGGAAATACACCACGGCAAACGCCGAGAGCAGCGAGATGGAGATCTTGCCCACGGTGATGACCATGGCGCTGACAAAGCTCACCCACATCATGCGGGCCACCGGCGCCGTCGAGCCCGCGCCGTCGCCGCCGCCGAGCAGGGCGGTTTTGTAGGTGTCCCACAGGTGGCTGCCGGGCAGCAGTGGCATGGGCGCCTGGACGATTTCCTGGGCGGTGTGGCTGGACGCCACAAATGCCAGGTACAGCGGGAAGGCGACGATGGCCACGCCCAGCAGCATGACGGCGTGCGAGAGCACGCTCAGAAAGGGATTGCGTTCAACCATCAGTACTGGACTTTCTTCTCGACGTAGTGGAACTGCACCACGGTCAGCGCGACGACGATCGCCATCAGCACCACCGACTGCGCCGCCGAGCCGCCCAGGTCGAGTGCCTTGAAGCCGTCGTAGTACACCTTGTAGACCAGGATCGCCGTGTCGCGCCCTGGGCCGCCCTGGGTGGTGGCGTCGACGATGGCGAAGGTGTCGAAGAAGGCGTACACCATGTTGATCACCAGCAGGAAGAACGTGGTCGGCGTGAGCAGCGGAAACTGGATGCTCCAGAAGCGCCGCCAGGGGCCTGCGCCGTCCATGGCCGCGGCCTCGATCAGCGATTTGGGGATCGATTGCAGGCCGGCCAGAAAGAACAGGAAGTTGTACGAAATCTGCTTCCACACGGCCGCCATGACGATGAGCGTGAGCGCATGCGCCGAGTTGAGCAGATGGTTCCAGTGGATACCGACATGCTCCAGCGCATACGCCACCACCCCCAGCGTGGGCGAGAACATGAACACCCACAGCACCCCGGCCACGGCGGGCGCCACGGCATACGGCAGGATCAGAAAGGTCTTGTAGAACATGGCGCCGCGCACGATGCGGTCGGCAAAGATGGCCAGCAGCAGCGAGATGCCGATGCCCAGCGTGGCCACCAGCAGCGAGAACCAGGCCGTGGTCTTGAACGACTCAAGGTACGCCGGGTCGTTGAACAGCTCGCGGAAATTCTGCAGCCCCACCCATTCGGTCGAGGTGCCAAACGCGTCCTGCACCTGCATCGACTGCAGCAGGGCCTGGCTGGCCGGCCAGAAAAAGAACACGATGATCACCGCCAGTTGCGGTGTCAGCAGCACCCAGGGCAGCCAGCCCGAGCGAAAAAGTACGCGTTTTTCCATGAATCCGGTGTCAATGCAACGACCCGCCGCGCTGCGGCTTGCAGTGCGGCGGGCCGAGAGGTTGGAAGCGGGCGCGAACGCCCGCTGGCTCAGGTTTTGTTGGCCTTCTGGAAGCGCTCAAGCTGCTCGTTGCCGCGTTTGACCGCGGTGTCCAGGGCCTCCTTGGCGCTCTTCTTGCCGGCCCAGATCTGCTCGGTTTCCTCGTCGATGATGGTGCGGATCTGGTTGAAGTTGCCCAGGCGGATGCCGCGCGACTTGTCGGTGGTCTTGCGGATCATCTGCGTCACGGCCACGTCGGTGCCCGGATGCGCCTTGTAGAAGCCCGATTTCTCGGTCAGCTCAAAGGCCGCCATGGTGATGGGCAGGTAGCCGGTGCGCATGTGGCTGTCGGACTGCACCTTGGCGTTCGAGAGGAACGAGAAGAAGTCCGCCACGCCCTTGTAGTGCGCAGGCGGCTTGCCCGACATCACCCACAGGCTGGCGCCGCCGATGATGGTGTTCTGCGGTGCGCCAGCCACATCCGGGTAGTAGGGCAGTTGGCTGATGCCGTAGGCAAACTTGGCTTCCTTGCTGACGCGGGCGTACAGGCCAGACGAGCCGGTCATCATGGCGCACTCCCCCGAGGGGAACGAGACGTCGGGCGCATTGGCGCGGCCCTTGTAGACGAACAGGCCCTGCTTGGCCATATTGGCCAGGTTCTCGAAGTGGCGAACATGCAGCGGCGAGTTGAACGCCAGGCGCGCGTCGGTGCCGCCAAAGCCGTTGTTCTTGGTGGCGAACAAGGTGTTGTGCCAGGTCGAGAAGCTCTCAAGCTGGGTCCAGCTGATCCAGCTCGTGGTGAAGGGGCATTTTTCGCCATTGGCCTTGAGCTTGGCGGCGGCAGCGACCACTTCGGGCCAGGTGGCGGGCGCTTTCTCAGGATCGAGACCGGCTGCCTTGAACTTGTCCTTGTTGTAGTAGAAAACCGTGGTCGAGCTGTTGAATGGGAAGCTCAGCATTTGCCCATTGGGCGCGGTGTAGTACCCGGCGACGGCAGGGATGTAGGCCTTGGGGTCGAACTTGACCTTGGCCTGCTTCATCACTTCTCCCACGGGCACGATCGCCTTCTTGGCCGCCATCATGGTGGCTGTACCCACTTCGTACACCTGCAGGATATCGGGGGCATTGCCGGCGCGGAAGGCCGCAATGGCGGCGGTCATGTTCTCGTCGTAGGTGCCCTTGAACGTAGGCACCACCTTGTACTCGGTCTGGCTGGCGTTGTACTCCTTGGCCAGGTCGTTGACCCATTCGCCTAGCGGCCCGCTCATCGCGTGCCACCACTGGATTTCGGTCTGGGCCTGGGCAGCGGTGCTGGCCATGGCGGCCAGGGCGGCGCAGGCGGCGAGCGATCGGTAGTTCATGAAAGGGTCTCCTTGCTGGGGTGAAAACGCTGATCCTGGCTTGCTTGTGTGACCATTGCGTGTCGCAACCCGGAACCACCTTGCTTTTTAACCAGCGTTTGCTTGTTGGAATAGGCGGGTTAACCCCGTGGCTGTGTCTCGCATATTCCCTGGATGCAGGTAGTGCCAGCCGCGCAAAAACTTTCATGTTGCGACGCAACATGTTACGGTTCCGGCTTCCTTTCACTCGCCGGCCTGACCCGTTGACCCATGAGCGCTGCTGCCCCCACTTCCCTCGATAAAAGCAAGATCAAGTTTCTGTTGCTCGAAGGCCTGCACCCCTCCGGCCTGCAGGTGCTGCGCAATGCCGGCTATGAGCAGATCGATGCGGTGTCTGGCGCGTTGCCGCAAGAGGAACTCATCAAGCGCATTGCCGACGTGCATTTCATCGGCATCCGTTCGCGCACCCAGCTCACCGCCGAGGTGTTGTCGCATGCCCACAAGCTCGTTGCGATCGGGTGCTTCTGCATCGGCACCAACCAGGTGGACCTGAACGCGGCGCGCGAGCGTGGCATTGCGGTGTTCAACGCGCCGTATTCCAACACCCGCTCCGTGGCCGAGCTGGTGCTGGCCGAGGCCATTTTGCTGCTGCGCGGCATTCCGGCGCGCAATGCGGCCGCGCACCGTGGCGGTTGGCTCAAGTCGGCCGACAACGCGTTCGAGACGCGCGGCAAGACGCTGGGTATCGTCGGCTACGGCGCCATTGGCTCGCAGCTCTCGGTGCTGGCCGAGTCGCTCGGCATGCATGTGATTTTTCACGACGTGATCGCCAAGCTGCCGCTGGGCAATGCGCGCCAGGTCGGCAGTTTGACGGAGCTGCTGGGCGCGAGCGATGTGGTCAGCCTGCACGTGCCCGAACTGCCGTCCACGAAATGGATGATCGGCGCCAAGGAAATCGCCGCGCTCAAGCCCGGCGCGATCTTCATCAACGCTGCACGCGGCACCGTGGTCGAGATCGAACCCCTCGCCGAGGCCTTGCGCGCCGGGCGCCTGCTGGGCGCGGCAGTTGATGTGTTCCCGGTCGAGCCGCGCAGCAACAAGGAAGAATTCGCCAGCCCCCTGCGCGGCCTGGACAACGTCATCCTGACACCGCATATCGGCGGCTCTACGCTCGAAGCACAGGCCAACATCGGCGTCGAGGTGGCCGAAAAGCTGGTGCGCTACAGCGACAACGGCACCTCCATCAGCTCGGTCAATTTCCCCGAAGTGGCGCTGCCGCCGCAGCGCGGTACGCACCGCATCCTGCACGTGCACCGCAACGTGCCGGGCGTGATGTCCGAGATCAACCGCGTCTTTGCCGAGAACCACATCAACGTCGCCGCCCAGTACCTGCAGACCAACGAGGCCATTGGCTATGTGGTGATGGATATCGATGCCGCTTCGTCCGAGCTGGCGCTGCAAAAGCTCCAGCAGGTGCCCAACACGCTGCGCTGCCGCGTGCTGTTCTAAAAGCGTTCCGCGCCAGGCGGCGCGCCGAGAGCTGACTCTAAACGCGCATTTCACGTGGAAAGCGCGTTTAGGCGCTGCGTCTTTAAAATCGCGGGTTCCCGGGCGCCTGTGTGCCCACAGGCTGCCACCCATCCCAGGTTCCCCCGAATGAATGCTCCCACCGCGCTGGCCAACTTGATGGCGCAACCCCCTCAGCCCGTGCGCCTGCGCGAGATCCCCTACAACTACACCAGCTTCTCCGACCGCGAGATCGTCATCCGCCTGCTGGGCAGCCGCGCCTGGGACACGCTGCTGCAACTGCGGCGCGAGCGCGACACTGGCCGCTCGGCGCGCATGCTCTACGAGGTGCTGGGCGACATGTGGGTGGTGCAGCGCAACCCCTACCTGCAAGACGACCTGCTGGGCAGCCGCGAGCGGCGCAAGCAACTGGTGCAGGCGCTCGACCACCGCCTCTCTGAAGTGCACAAGCGCCGCCAGCCCGATGCCGCGCCCGAGCGCGACGCGCTGGTGGGCGAGCTGCTCGCTGCGGCCACCGCCGCGGTGCGCCGGTTTGACGCCTCGTTTGACGCCGCAGCCCAGCTGCGCCGCGCCACCCGGCGCACGCTCTCGCGGCTGACGGCCAAGGACAATATCAAGTTCGATGCGCTCTCGCGCGTCAGCCATGTGACGGATGCGACCGACTGGCGCGTCGAGTACCCCTTTGTCGTGCTCACCCCCGACACCGAGGCCGAAATGGCCGGCCTGGTCAAAGGCTGCATCGAACTGGGCCTGACCATCATTGCGCGCGGCGGCGGCACCGGCTACACCGGCGGCGCGATTCCGCTGACCGACAAAAGCGCCGTCATCAACACCGAAAAACTCGAAGCCATGACGGCGGTGGAAATGCGCGCGCTGCCGGGCGTGGCGGGCGAGGTCGCCACCGTCTGGACGGAGGCCGGTGTCGTCACGCAGCGCGTGGCGGACGCCGCCGAGGCGGCGGGATTCGTGTTTGCCGTGGACCCGACCAGCGCCGAAGCCTCCTGCGTGGGCGGCAACGTCGCCATGAACGCCGGCGGCAAGAAGGCGGTGCTCTGGGGCACGGCGCTGGACAACCTGGCGAGCTGGCGCATGGTGACACCCGACGCGCAGTGGCTGGAAGTGACGCGCGTGGGCCACAACCTGGGCAAGATTCACGACGCCGAAGTGGCCAGCTTCGAGCTGAACTACTTCGAGGCCGACGGCAAGACACCTGTGCGCAGCGAGCGCCTGGACATCCCCGGCAAGCGCTTTCGCACCGAGGGCCTGGGCAAGGACGTGACCGACAAGTTCCTCGCCGGCCTGCCCGGCATCCAGAAGGAAGGCTGCGACGGCCTGATTACCAGCTGCCGCTGGATCGTGCACCGCATGCCGGTGCACACGCGCACCGTGTGCCTGGAGTTCTTTGGGAACGCCAAGGACGCCGTGCCCAGCATCGTCGAGATCAAGGATTTCATGTTCGCCGAGCAAAAACGCTCGGGCGTGGTGCTGGCCGGCCTGGAGCACCTGGACGACCGCTACCTCAAGGCGGTGGGCTACGCCACCAAATCCAAGCGCGCTGGCCTGCCGAAAATGGCGCTGTTTGGCGACATTGCCGGCGACGATGCGGATGCCGTGGCCCGCGTCACCAGCGAGGTGGTGCGCATTGCCAATTCGCGCAGCGGCGAAGGCTTCATCGCCATCAGCGCCGAGGCGCGCAAGAAGTTCTGGGCCGACCGCAAGCGCACCGCGGCCATCAGCCGGCACACCAACGCCTTCAAGATCAACGAAGACGTGGTGATCCCGCTGCCGCGCATGGCCGAGTACACCGACGGCATCGAGCGCATCAACATCGAGCTCTCGCTGCAGAACAAACTGGCGCTGTGCGATGCGCTGGAGGATTTCTTTGCCCGCGGCCAACTGCCGCTGGGCGCGGCCGGCCAGGACGCGGGCGACGCGCTCTCGCCTGAGACGCTGCAGGAGCGCGTGAACGAGGCGCTGGACGTGGTGCAGCAAGCGCGCACGCTGTGGAGCCAATGGCTGCAGGGGGTCGAGGCGCTGTTCCCGCAGTTGCAGGACCACAGCCTGCGGGCGAGCTGGAAGACGCAGATCCTCGCACCTCTGCGCGGCATTTTTGCCGGCGACGCCTTGGCCCCCATCCTGGCCGAGTGCATTGCCATTCACCAGCGCGTGCTCAAGGGGCGCGTGTGGGTGGCCCTGCACATGCACGCTGGCGACGGCAACGTGCACACCAACATCCCCGTCAACAGCGACGACTATCGGATGCTGCAGACCGCGCACGCCGCCGTGGGCCGCATCATGCGGCTGGCACGCAGCCTGGGCGGGGTGATTTCGGGCGAGCATGGCATTGGCATCACCAAGCTCGAATACCTGAGCGACGAAGAGCTCGCGCCCTTTGCCGACTACAAGCGGCGCGTGGACCCGCAGGGCCGCTTCAACAAGGGAAAATTGCTACGTAACCAGGAGCTATCAGCGCTTACTGGTCAAGCGCTGGAGGCCGATTTTGCATCAAATCTGCGCTCGGCCGACCTGACCCACGCCTACACCCCGAGCTTCGGCCTGATGGGGCACGAATCGCTCATCATGCAGCAGAGCGACATCGGCGCCATTGCCGATTCGGTCAAGGACTGCCTGCGCTGCGGCAAGTGCAAACCGGTCTGCGCGACGCACGTGCCGCGCGCCAACCTGCTGTACTCCCCGCGCAACAAAATCCTCGCCACCTCGCTGCTGGTCGAGGCGTTCCTGTACGAAGAGCAAACCCGCCGCGGCATCAGCATCCGCCACTGGCAGGAGTTCGAGGACGTGGCCGACCACTGCACCGTCTGCCACAAATGCCTCTCGCCCTGCCCGGTGAAGATCGACTTTGGCGATGTGACGATGAACATGCGCAACCTGTTGCGCAAGATGGGCAAGAAGAGCTGGCGCCCCGGCAACGCACTGGCCATGACCATGCTCAATGCCACCAGCCCCGAGAAAATCAAGCTGCTGCGTGCCGGCATGGTGGGCGTGGGCTTCAAGGCGCAGCGCATCGCCGTCGATCTGCTGCGCAAGGTCAGCCGCAAGCAGACAGCGCACCCGCCCGCCACCGTGGGCCCGGCGCCGATCAAGGAGCAGGTGATCCACTTCATCAACAAGAAGCTGCCCGGTGGCCTGCCCACCAAGACGGCGCGCGCCCTGCTCGACATCGAAGACAAGGACTACGTCCCCATCATCCGCAACCCGCAGGCCACCACGGCCAGCAGCGAGGCGGTGTTTTACTTCCCCGGCTGCGGCTCCGAGCGGCTGTTCAGCCAGGTGGGCCTGGCCACGCAGGCCATGCTGTGGCACGCCGGCGTGCAGACCGTGCTGCCACCGGGCTATTTGTGCTGCGGCTACCCGCAGCGCGGCAGCGGCCAGTTCGACAAGGCCGAGAAGATGATCACCGACAACCGGGTGCTGTTCCACCGAGTGGCGACCACGTTGAACTACCTGGACATCCAGACGGTGGTGGTCAGCTGCGGCACCTGCTACGACCAGCTGCAGGGCTACGAATTCGACAAGATCTTCCCTGGCAGCCGCATCATCGACATCCACGAATACCTGCTGGAAAAGGGCATTACCTTGCCGGCCGGGCAGGGCGGCTACCTGTACCACGAGCCCTGCCACAACCCCATGAAGCTGGGCGACTCGATGAAAACCGTCAAGGCGCTGGTGGGCGACAAGGTCATCAAGAGCGATCGCTGCTGCGGCGAATCGGGAACGCTGGGCGTCACCCGCCCCGACATCTCGACCCAGGTGCGCTTTCGCAAGGAAGAGGAAATCAAGAAGGGCGAGGCACTGCTGCGCGCCAACGGCAGCGTGGCGCCGCAGGCCAATGTGAAGATTCTGACCAGTTGCCCAAGCTGCCTGCAAGGCCTCAAGCGCTACGAGGACGACTTGCAGAACGGCCTGCTGGAGGCCGACTACATCGTCATTGAAATGGCCAAACAGATTCTGGGTGAGAACTGGTTGCCCGAATACGTGCAGTGCGCCAACAGCGGCGGTATCGAAAGGGTGTTGGTATGAGCCAATCGTCTTTTGGCTGTGCGCTGTGCGCGCAGGACGGCGGCGCCCTGGTGTGGCACAGCGCCAAGCTGCGGGTGGTGCACGTCGAAGAAGAGGGCTTCCCCGGCTACTACCGCGTGATCTGGAATGCGCATGTCGCCGAGTTTTCCGACCTCTCGGCCGAAGAACGCACCGAGTGCATGGACGCGGTGGTCTGCGTCGAACGTGCGCTCATCGAACACTTGGCGCCAACCAAGGTCAACCTTGCCGCCCTGGGAAACCAGGTGCCGCACTTGCACTGGCACGTGATCGCACGATTTGAATGGGATACGCACTTCCCGAACGCCTTCTGGGGCGAACCGCAGCGCGCCCGAGACCGCGACAAGGAGGCGGCGGTTCGCACGCACCTCGACGCCGTCAACGCGCAGATACGGGGGTATTTGGCAAAGGGTGAGGCGTCGCAAGGAGATTGACGGGCGTTCCCGGCCAAGCGCAGGCCAAGCTCAGGGAGGCTCACTGCCTTACGCGTGCCTGCGCTGGCCATATGCGAAGTGCGCAGTGCTTGGCCCCATACGGGAAGTCGTTGTCTGTGGTCAGGAGCGTCAGATCGTGCCGGATGGCGAGTTGGGCAAGCAAGGCAGCATGACCGAAAAATCGATGGAAGCGAACGTGCCCGTGGGGTTGACGGCTACAGCATCCGCACGGTGCAGGAGTTGCTGGGGCACTCGGACGTGAGCACCACCATGGTCTACACCCATGTGCGCAACAAAGGCGGGCGCGGCGTTTTGAGCCCGCTGCATGCCCTGTAACCACCGGGGTACAAGGGTTCATGTGGCTAAAGGGCAGGCCGCCACAGGGCGGATGGGACAATGGCGGCCCGTTTTAGCAATCGTTTTCCCACAGAACTTGCGCAAAATCGTCCCAGCGGCGTTGCTCTTCCTTGCCGTGCGCTTGCACTGTCTGCGTCAGAGCGCCTTGCTGGGACAATTTTCAGTAAGTCCTATCCCATAAGGAAATCTCCATGGCAGGCCTCAAACCCGGCGCCCCCACACCCGATTCCATCACCGTCCACAGCCAGTCCCGCGTGTTGGAAGTGGAGTTTTCCGACGGTGCGCACTTTCGCCTGCCGTTTGAGCTGCTGCGCGTGTACTCGCCCTCGGCCGAGGTCATGGGCCATGGCCATGGGCAGGAGGTGCTGCAGACCGGCAAGCGCGATGTCGTGGTGTTGGAGCTGGCTCCGGTGGGCAATTACGCCGTGCAGCCGAGCTTTTCCGATGGGCATGCCAGCGGCATTTTTTCGTGGGATTACCTCTATGAGCTTGGCGCGCGCCAGGCCGAACTGTGGGCCGATTACGAGGCCCGGCTGGCAGCGGCAGGGGTGGACCGCGATACCCCCATGGCGCCCAAAAGCGCGTCCAAGGGCGTGAGCAAGACGAAAACCAAGAGCGCCCAGGGCTGCGGCGGGCACTGATTCGCGCTCGGTTGGTGGCAGATTTGCCACTGTTTTGCTATCGTTTTAGAAGCTGCTAGCGCAATACCCATAAGCGCTAGAGCGTGGTTTGGCTTAAATATCCGATATCCCACGCATTTAGAGGGTTGCCCTGCAAGCGGCTAGCATTCCCACCATGAGCACTACACATTTTGGTTTCGAGTCGGTGGACGAGCGCGACAAGGCGCGCCGCGTGCGCGGTGTGTTCGATTCGGTGGCGTCCAAATACGACGTGATGAACGACTTGATGTCGGGTGGCCTGCACCGCGCGTGGAAGGCCTACACGGTGTTGGTCGCCAACCTGCAAGAGGGCCAGCGCGTGCTGGATATTGCCGGCGGCACGGGCGATCTGGCGCTGGCTTTTTCCAAGAAGGTGGGCGAGCGTGGCCAGGTGGTGCACACCGACATCAACGAAGCCATGCTGCGCACCGGGCGCGACCGGCTGATCGACGCCGGCGTGGTGCTGCCCACGGTGGTCTGCGATGCGGAGCAACTGCCGTTCCCCGACGCGCATTTCGATCTGGTCAGCGTGGCCTTTGGCCTGCGCAACATGACGCACAAGGACATTGCGCTGGCCGAGATGTGCCGCGTGCTTAAGCCTGGCGGCAAGCTGCTGGTGCTCGAATTTTCCAAGGTGGCCAAGCCGCTCGCCAAGGTGTACGACTGGTATTCGTTCAATGTGCTGCCGCGCATCGGCCAGTTGGTGGCGGGCGATGCCGACAGTTACCGCTATCTGGCCGAATCCATCCGCATGCACCCGGACCAGCAGGCGCTCAAGGCGCTGATGAAGCAGGCCGGGTTCGGCCATGTCGATTGCCACAACATGACGGGCGGCGTCGTCGCCCTGCATGTTGGTATCAAGTGTTGAGCCAAGGAAAAACCATGAAAAGACTCTTCCCGGCCCTGTTGGCCCTGATGTTGGTCGTGGTGCATTTCGAAGCCGAGGCCAAGCGCATGGGCGGTGGCAAGTCTTTTGGCCGCCAGTCCAGCAACGTGACGCAGCGCCAGGCCGCACCACCTGCCGCCCCGGCAGCGCCTGCGCAGAGCGCCAATGCCGCTCGCCCCGGTACGCCAGCGGGCGCTGCGCCTGCGGCGGCCCCCAAGCGCCCATGGGGCGCCATGCTGGGCGGCTTGGCGGCTGGTCTGGGGCTGGCCTGGCTGGCCAGCTCGCTCGGTCTGGGGGCCGGGTTTGGCCAAGTCCTGATGCTGCTGCTGTTCGGCTTGGTGGGCTTCGCGCTGTTTCGCATGCTGCGCTCGCGCGGCAAGGCGGCGGCCTCGCCCGCATCGCCCTTCGCCTTCCAGGGGGCGGGCGGTGGTGCCCCTGCCAGCGTCCCGGTCGCGCAGCAGTACAGCCCCGACAAGGTGGGCAATGACGCCTCCGCACGCCCCTGGGAGCGCAGTAGCCTGGCTTTTGATGCACAGCGCAGCGCGGGAAATGAGGAGGGCTCCATCATCGGGTCGGCGCTTTCGGGCTCGCAGAACTGGGGCGTGCCCCAGGGGTTTGATACGGCGGGTTTTCTGGAGGCGGCCAAACGCAACTTCATCACCCTGCAGTCGGCCTGGGACCGCTCCGACATCGCCACGCTGCGCTCCATGATGACGGACGCCATGGTTGAAGAGATTCAGAGCCAGCTCACCGAACGCGAATTGCACCGTGGGGACCAGCCCAACCACACCGACGTGGTCATGATCGAAGCCCAATTGCTGGGCATCGAAGAGTTGGGCGATGCCTACATGGCCAGCGTGGAATTCTCCGGGATGATTCGTGAGGAACCCTCGGCCGGCCCGAGCCCCTTCCGCGAGGTCTGGAACATGACCAAACCCCGCAGCGGCGGGAGCGGCTGGCTGGTGGCGGGCGTGCAGGCGCTGCAATAAAGACCGCGCCGCAGCGTGCGGCTGCGCGTTGCGGCCGCTGTCGGCTTGCCATAATCCACCGCTATGGCCACACAGTCTCCCTTCCCCTTTCTCGACGGTCTCTTTGAACGTATCGCACAGGGCCCGCGCCCGCCCGACTGGCTGGTGAACGAGGCGCAGCAGCGCCTGGTGCTCCTTATCAACCACGTGCTGATGCAGGAGCGCGCGGCGACCGAGCGCTTGATCCCGCGCAAGGGCCGCGTGGTGCGGGTTCAATGGCGCCAGTTTTTCGTCGCCTTGCAGGTGACCCCCGCTGGGTTGTTTGATCTGGCAGCGCAAGGGGGTACCCCTGACCTGCGTTTCGAAGTGACCGAAACCTCGCCGCTCGGGCTGGCGCAGGCCGCTCTGCGGGGGGACCGCCCGCCCGTGCGCATCGACGGCGCGGTGGATTTCGCTGGTGATCTGCAGTGGCTGGCCGACAACCTGCGCTGGGACATCGAGGACGACATGGCGCGCGTCATCGGTGACGTGCCGGCGCACACCATTGCCAGCGTGGCGCGCAGCGCGGCGCAGGCGCTGCGCGGCTTTGTGCGCAAAAGCGGCGCGGCCGCCGGCGGCGCGGTGGCGCCCTGGTCGGGCAACGGCCCCTTGCCATGAAGCGCATTTTTCGTGGTGCCACCATTGTCTGGGTGGCGCTGCGCTATGGGCTCGATGGCCTGGTGCTGACGAGCTTCCAGAAACCCTGGCTGCGCTTGTTGGCACGCATGGTTTCGGTGGGGCGCGACCTGCGCGCGCCGCGCGGCCAGCGCCTGCGCGAGGCACTGGAGCGCCTGGGGCCCATTTTCGTCAAGTTTGGCCAGGTGCTCTCCACGCGGCGCGACCTGATGCCACCCGACATTGCCGACGAGCTCGCCCTGCTGCAAGACCGCGTACCACCGTTCGATAGCGCCATCGCCATCGCGACTATAGAGCGTGCCTTTCGCCGCCCTGTGGAAGAGGTCTTTGTCAGCTTTGACCGCGTGCCCGTGGCCAGCGCCTCGATTGCGCAGGTGCACTTCGCCACGCTGCGCGATCGCCAGGGTGCGTTGCACGAGGTGGCGGTCAAGGTGCTGCGCCCCGGCATGCTGGAGGTCATTGAGAAGGACCTAAGCCTGATGCGCATGATGGCCGGCTGGGTCGATGGTTTGTCGGCCGATGGCAAGCGCCTGAAACCACGCGAGGTGGTGGCCGAGTTCGACAACTACCTGCACGACGAGCTCGACCTGGTGCGCGAGGCGGCCAACGCCGCGCAACTGCGGCGCAACATGGAAGGCCTGGGTCTGGTCGAAATCCCGACCATTTTTTGGGACTTCTGCCACCCGGAAGTCATGGTGATGGAGCGCATGAACGGTGTGCCCATCAGCCAGGTGCAGCGCCTGCGCGATGCGGGGGTCGACATCCCCAAATTGGCGCGCGACGGCGTCACCATTTTTTTCACGCAGGTGTTTCGCGACGGCTTTTTTCACGCCGACATGCACCCCGGCAACATCCAGGTCAGCCTGGAGCCCGCCACGTTCGGGCGCTACATCTCGCTCGATTTCGGTATCGTCGGCACGCTGACCGAATCCGACAAGGAATACCTGGCGCAGAATTTCGCCGCCTTCTTCCGGCGCGACTACAAACGTGTGGCCGAATTGCACGTAGAGAGCGGCTGGGTGCCGGCGAACACGCGCGTCAACGAGCTCGAAGGGGCCATTCGCACCGTGTGCGAGCCGTATTTCGACCGGCCGCTCAAGGAAATCTCGCTGGGCATGGTGCTGATGCGGCTGTTTCAGACCTCGCGGCGGTTTCAGGTGGAAATCCAGCCCCAGCTCGTGTTGCTGCAGAAAACGCTGCTCAATATCGAAGGCCTGGGCCGCCAGCTCGACCCCGAGCTTGACCTGTGGAGCACCGCCAAGCCGTTTCTGGAAACCTGGATGCTCGAGCAGGTCGGGCCGCAGCGCTTCCTGCGCGAGTTGCGCGCCGAGGCGCCGCACTATGCGCAGTTGCTGCCGGCATTGCCGCGCCTGCTGCACGACTATCTCAAGCGCGCCCCTAACGATGCGCGCGAGCGCGAACTGATGGCACTGCTCAAGGAGCAACGCCGCACCAACGGCTTGCTGCAGGCCATCGTCTATTGCGGCATCGGCTTCGTGCTCGGGCTGGTGGTGGTGCAGGCGATCGTGCGCGTTTCGCTGTTGCATTGACGCTGTAGCGCGCATTCGGTTGACCGGCATGGGGGTTTGGCACGGATAATGCGCGGCGTTTTCCTGCCAACCGCCCCCTCTTCGGAGCCGCGCATGCTGCTGACCTTCATCGCTTTCTATCTGCTGGTATCCATCGGCATTGGCCTGTACGCAGCGACCCGCGTGCACAACACAGCCGATTACGCCGTGGCCGGCCGCAGCCTGCCGTTGCCGGTGGTGATCGCCACCACCTTTGCCACCTGGTTTGGCTCCGAGACGGTGCTGGGCGTGCCGGCCCGGTTCATTGACGGGGGGCTGGGCGCCGTGGTGGAAGACCCGTTTGGCGCATCGATGTGCCTGGTACTGGTGGGCCTTTTCTTTGCTTACCGGCTGTACCAGAAGAACCTGATTACCTTGGGCGACTACTACCGCCAGCGCTTTGGCCGCACCCTCGAAGTGCTGTGCTCGGCCATCATCATTTTCAGCTACCTGGGCTGGGTGGCGGCGCAGATCACGGCGCTTGGGCTGGTGTTCAACCTGCTGACGCAGGGTGCGGTATCGGTGACCGCAGGCACGGTGCTGGGAACCGCCATCGTGCTGGTGTACACGCTCTACGGCGGCATGTGGTCGGTGGCGCTCACTGACTTCGTGCAGATGATCGTCATTGTTGCCGGCCTGCTCGCAATTGCCTGGTTTGCCGCCGATCTGGCGGGCGGCACCGGGCGGGTGGTGGAATTTGCGGCGCGCGAAGGGCGGTTTTCGCTGTTTCCCAAGGATGCCGGCCTGAAGGAATGGACGTTCTTTGGCGCCGCCGCCATCACCATGATGCTGGGCTCGATTCCGCAGCAGGACGTGTTCCAGCGCGTCATGTCGTCCAACAGCGCTTCCACGGCGCGGCGCGGCCCGGTGATTGGCGGCGTGCTGTACCTGCTGTTTGCGTTTGTTCCCATGTTTGTCGTCGCCGCCGCGGTGCTGGTCATGGGCGATTCGGCAACCGCGCTGCTCAAGGACGACCCACAGAAGCTCTTGCCCACGCTGGTGATGGAGCGCATGCCGATCGGTTTGCAGGTGGCGTTTTTTGGCGCACTGCTTTCGGCCATCATGTCCACGGCCTCGGCCACGCTGCTGGCCCCCTCGACCACGTTCGTCGAGAACATTTTGCGCAATATGCGGCCTGGCATGAGCGATGCGCTCACGCTCAAGGCGATGCGTATTTCGGTGTTTGTGTTCACCTTGTGCGTGCTGGCCTATGCCATCTCTGCGCAGGGAACCTCCATCTATGACATGGTGTCCGGCGCGTACCAGGTGCCGCTGGTGGGTGCGTTTGTGCCGCTCGCGTTTGGCCTGTACTGGCACCGGGCCACCAGCCAGGGCGCTTTGCTGGCGGTGGCGCTGGGCATGGGGGTGTGGCTGCTGTTTGCCGCCAGCCCGGCACTGAACCAGGCGTTTCCGCAGCAGCTCGCCGGGCTGCTGGCGGCGATCGCGGGCATGCTGGTCGGCTCCCTGGTGCCCCAGTTCCTGCGCGACCAGAAGGGCCACGTGGTGCATTACACCGCCACCCCGGGTTGAGGGGCCATGGTTTGCAGCCCCACGCCGTTGCGCCAGCGCATCGGCAGAAGCGGGGATTGAAAAACAGGCCGCTGCCTATAATTAAAGGCTTTGCAGCTCACGCCCACTCCATGCCTATTTACGCCTACAAATGCAGTGCCTGCGGCCATGCGCGCGACGTGCTGCAGAAAATGTCCGATCCTTTGCTGACGGTCTGCCCGCAGTGCGGCGCAGAGACGTTCACCAAACAGGTGACGGCCGCAGGCTTCCAATTGAAGGGCTCGGGCTGGTACGCGACGGACTTTCGCGGTGGTGCGGCGCCAGCATCGGCTGTGGGCACCAGCGCCGACAAACCCGCTGGCGGCTCAGCGGATGCAGGTGCTGCGGCGCCTGTGCCGGCGCCGACGGCATCGCCTGCGCCTGCAGCGTCGGCTTCAAGCACAAAGGCCGATTGAGCTTGCCGTCCATGCCTTCTCTGCGCAAATGGTTCTTCACCGGGCTGCTGGTCATCGTGCCGGTGGTCATCACGCTGGCCGTGCTGAACTGGATGGTGGGTTTGCTGGACCAGACACTGCTGATCCTCCCCGGCACCTGGCAGCCTGACCGGGTCCTTGGTTTCCACGTGCCCGGTTTCGGCGCACTGCTGGCGCTGGCGATTCTGCTGGTGGTGGGCGCCGTGGCGAGCAACTTTGCCGGGCGCAAGCTGGTGCAATGGGGCGACCGTCTGGTCAGCCGCATCCCGGTGGTGCGCTCGATCTACTCCAGCGTCAAACAGGTGTCCGATACGCTGTTTTCTGAAGGCGGCAATGCGTTTCGCACGGCCGTGCTGGTCCAGTGGCCGCGCGAAGGGGTATGGACGGTGGCGTTTGTCACCGGCGCGCCAGCCGGGGAAGTCGCCGCACTGCTGCAGGACGAATTCGTCAGCGTGTACGTGCCCACCACGCCCAACCCCACGGGCGGTTATTTTGTGATGCTGCGCAAGAGCGACTGCATCGAACTCGACATGGGGGTCGATGCGGCGCTGCGCTACATCGTCTCCATGGGCGTTGTTGTGCCGCACGAAGCGGCTGCGACCTTGCCCTCCTGATTTTTCTCAATGCGCCCCTGACGGCGCCGGAAGTTTTGCCATGGCCATGCGTTCCCACTATTGCGGTCTTGTGACCGAAGCCCTGCTGGGCCAAACCGTCACCCTCTCTGGCTGGGTGAATCGCCGCCGCGACCATGGCGGCGTGATCTTCATCGACCTGCGCGACCGCGAAGGCTCGGTGCAGGTGGTCTGCGACCCCGACCGTGCCGAGATGTTCGCCACCGCCGAAGACGTGCGCAGCGAGTTCTGCGTGCAAGTGGTAGGCCTGGTGCGCGAGCGCCCAGCCGGTACCACCAACGACAACTTGAAGAGCGGCAAGATCGAGGTGCTGTGCCATTCCCTGGTGGTGCTCAACCCCTCGGTGACGCCACCCTTCCAGATCGACGAAGAGAACCTGTCGGAAACCACGCGCCTGACGCACCGCGTGCTGGACCTGCGCCGCCCCTACATGCAGAACAACCTCATGCTGCGCTACCGCGTGAGCATGGAAGTGCGCAAGTTCCTCGATACGCATGGTTTTGTGGATATCGAAACCCCGATGCTCACCAAGAGCACGCCGGAGGGTGCGCGGGATTATCTGGTGCCCAGTCGCGTGCACGACGGCCAGTTCTTCGCACTGCCCCAATCACCCCAGCTCTTCAAGCAACTGCTGATGGTGGCGGGGTTCGACCGCTATTACCAGATCACCAAGTGCTTCCGCGATGAAGACTTGCGCGCCGACCGCCAGCCTGAGTTCACCCAGATCGATATTGAAACCTCGTTCATGGAAGAGCAGGAGATCCGCGACCTGACGCAGGAGATGATCAAGACGGTGTTCCAGAACACGCTGGGCGTGGATTTGGGCGAGTTCCCGGTCATGACCTACCAGGACGCGGCCTACCGCTTCGGCTCGGACAAGCCAGATCTGCGCGTCAAGCTCGAATTCACCGAGCTCACCGACGTGATGAAGGACGTGGACTTCAAGGTGTTCTCGGGCGCCGCCAACATGAAGAACGGCCGCGTCGTGGCCCTGCGCGTGCCCGGCGGCGCGCGTGAGACCGGCGGCCTCTCGCGTGGCGAGATCGACGGCTATGCCGAGTTCGTCAAGATTTATGGTGCCAAGGGCCTGGCCTATATCAAGGTCAACGAGCTGGCCAAGGGCCGTGATGGCTTGCAGAGCCCCATCGTCAAGAATATTCACGACGCGGCGATTGCCGAAATCCTCAAGCGCACTGGCGCGCAGGATGGCGATTTGCTGTTCTTTGGGGCCGACAAGGAAAAGATCGTCAACGACGCCATCGGCGCGCTGCGCATCAAGATCGGCCACAGTGAATTTGGCAAGAAGAACGGCCTGTTCGACGACCGCTGGGCGCCGCTGTGGGTGGTGGATTTCCCCATGTTCGAGCACGACGAGGAAAACAACCGCTGGGTCGCGGTGCACCACCCCTTCACGGCGCCCAAGGACGGCCACGAAGACTACATGGTCACCGCGCCCGAGAAGTGCATCTCCAAGGGCTACGACATGGTCCTGAACGGCTGGGAAATGGGCGGCGGCTCGGTGCGTATCCACCGCGCCGACGTGCAGCGCAAAGTGTTCGACGCGCTCAAGATCACCCCCGAGGAAGCGCAGCAGAAGTTCGGCTTCCTGCTCGACGCGCTGCAATACGGTGCGCCCCCGCACGGCGGCCTGGCCTTTGGCCTGGACCGCATCGTCACGCTGATGACGGGTGCTGAATCGATCCGCGACGTGATCGCCTTCCCCAAGACGCAGCGCGCCCAGTGCCTGCTGACACAAGCGCCTTCGCCGGTGGACGAAAAGCAGCTGCGCGAGCTGCATATCCGCCTGCGCAATGTGGATGCGGTGAAGGTGGGTTGAGAGGTCTCCGGTCTTGCGTTAGAAAATCAGGGCGCCTCGCGGCGCCCTTTTTTATTATTTGCCCACCCCATGCCTGAATTCAAGATCCCTGAGTCCGTGCTGGTGGTGATCCATACCCCGGCGCTGGAGGTGTTGCTGCTCGCGCGCGCAGACTGGCCGGACCACTGGCAATCGGTGACAGGCTCCAAGGATTTCGCCACCGAATCGTTCGAAGCCGCGGCCATCCGCGAGGTACGCGAAGAAACCGGCATTGGTGCACGGCTTCCTGGCCATGTGCTGACCGATTGGCAGTACGAAAACGACTACGCCATCTGGCCGCGCTGGCGCCACCGCTACGCACCCGGCGTGCTGCGCAACCGGGAGCACGTGTTTGGCCTGTGCGTACCGGTGGGGACACCGGCCATTCTTAGCCCGAGGGAACATCTGGCGGCACGCTGGCTGCCTTGGCGCGAGGCGGCAGCCGCCTGTTTTTCGCAAAGCAACGCGCAGGCCTGCCTGGATTTGCCGCAGCGCGCGGCGGGAGTCAGTCCGGCTGCGCAGGTGCGGCGCTGGTAAACGGTATGGGCGTTTCGACGAGACCCGCGACTACAGTGGGGGTAGCCGCCGCCGCAGGGATCGGCATGCGCAGCGAAACGCCCCCCGCGGCGCGCTCGCTCTCGCCGGTGATCAGCGTGCGCGGCTGTGTGCCCACACACTGGGGGCGCAGGGTATCGATGGCCGCTTGCAGTTCGGCGGCACCGTCTACCTTGCTGCGGTGGCGCTGGAGAACTTGCTGCGCGAGCTCCAGCAGCTTGGTGTTGCGCGTGGCGCCCGCTTGTTCCAGCAGCAGATCGATGGCCGCTCGCGGATGGCCCGCCAGGCTTTGGGCAATGGCTTTTTCAGCCACTGTGTTGATGACCGGCAGGCAGGCACGGAGGCGATCAGCAAACTGCTGGTGTGCGCCGCAGGCGCTGGCGAGCATTTGTGCCAAGCCGCGCGTGTGGGCGTAGCGCATGCCCAGCGCCTGAATCCAGCCTTCGGCCTGGTCCAGGCTGATCGATGTGGTGGCCAGCGCGGCAATCAGGCCGGTCAGGTTGCAGGCGGCTTCAAAATCGAGTTCCGGGTCGGTAATCTCGCCAGCCATGCTGCGCACCGCGTCCACAGCGTCGGAAAACTGCCGCTGCCCGATGGAGCGCAAGGTGCGCACGACGCGCGCAAAGCGCTTCAGACGCAGGCTCTCACCGTAACGCTCCAGGACGCGGGTGAAGTCGGCACTGCAGCGCTCCAGGCCTTTGCTGTCACCGGTTTCGAAGCAGGTGAAGGCATACAACACCAGCGATTGGTAGTCGAACAGCTTGGAGTCCAGGCCCATGTGCACGGCCCGGCCGAGGGCCTTGTGCGCTTCCTTGCGCTGGCCCAGGTAGTACGACATGACCCCCAGCTTTTGCACCCGCGCCAGGGATTCGGGGGTCAGGCTGACCGCCAGGCGGTAAGTCTCCAGCGCTGCGTCGAACTGGCCCTGCTCGACCTGCGCGCGGCCGAGCACGTCGTAGGCGTCCGCGTAGCCGGCGTCTTCCTGGATCAGGCCTTGCAGGGTGGTGGCGGCATGCGCAAATTTTCCGCCTTCGATCTGGGCGCGCGCTACGCCGAGCTTGGCCCAGGGGAGGGCCTTGGTGGCGATCACGGCTTCGAACAGTTTTTGCGCATCGTCGTGGCGGCCCAGGCGCAGCAGCAGCTCGGTGCCGATGCGTGCGGCGTACAGCCAGTAGGGGGCACGCTCTTCAAAACGTTTGGTGCACAGGCGTGCGGCGGCTTCGAAGTCCTCGACCTCGATCGCCTCGAAGATGGGGCTCAGGTGTTCCTTGCGCTGGCGTGCCTGGCGCAGGCGCTCGAACAGTGTCGAGGGTGTGAAGGGCTTGAGCAAATAGCCGTCAAGTGCCGATTCCGCTGCCTCGGCCACCTTGGCGTAGGTGGCTTCGCCCGTGACCATGAAAAATACCGTGGAAAACGGCAGCAGCCGGGCGCGGCGCAAGTCGTCCAGCAGCGTCTGGCCGGAGGTGTCGTGCTCGTGAAACGATTGCTCGCACAGCACGTAGTCGAAGGTCATGTGCTCAAGGCGGTTGCGTGCGTCGCGGATGCGGTTGCACTGCACCACCTTGCCAATGCCGTAGGCACGCAGCTGCGCAGCAAGAATGCTGCGCGACGTTGCGTTGCCATCCACGACCAGCGCGACGTAGGCGCGTGGGGGTTTGGGCAGAGGTTCGGCCATGTGAAAGCTTGGTTGGGCAGTGCAGGGAGTTGCGGCGCCAGGCAGTGTAAGCAGGCGCACGCAAACCGGCGATAGGGCAGACCCCCAGGAGAGGCATCTGCGCCACAATGGGCGGTATGGAATCCCCATCGCTGCTGCGCGTTGCCACCTACAACATCCACAAAGGCGTGCAGGGTTTCGGCCCGGCGCGCCGGCTGGAGATCCACAACCTGGGCCATGCGGTAGAGCAGCTCGACGCCGATATCGTCTGCCTGCAGGAGGTGCGCAGCCTGAACCGGAGCGAAGCGGCCTATTTCGAGCGCTGGCCAGCGCTCCCCCAGGCGCAGTACCTGGCGCCCGAGGGCTACGAGGCCGTCTACCGCACCAACGCCTACACCAAGCATGGCGAGCACGGCAATGCGTTGCTGACGCGCTGGCCGGTGTTGGGCCACCAGCACGAAGACATCTCGGACCACCGCTTCGAGCAGCGCGGCTTGCTGCACGTGGAGATCGATCTCGCGGGCAGATCGGTGCATTCCATCGTCGTGCATCTGGGGCTGATCCCCGGCAGCCGGGTGCGCCAGGTGCAGCGCCTGCGCGCCTTCATCGAGCGCGAGGTTCCGGCGGGCGCGCCGCTGGTGGTGGCGGGCGATTTCAACGACTGGGGCTTGCAGGTCAAGAAGGCGCTGGCGCAGATTGGCATGGTGGAGTTTGAGCAAAGCGCGTTCACGTACCCGGCGCGTCTGCCCATCGTGCAGCTCGACCACATTTATGTGCGCGGCCTGATGCCCATGGGGACGTACGTGCCTAAAGGCCGCATCTGGTGGCGCATGTCGGACCATTTGCCGCTGGTGGCGGAGTTTCGACTGTAGATGCGCAATGTCGAGCTGATTCCCGGCCACAGCGTGGCGCTCCTGCAGGGGGCTCAGGAGCTGTTTCCCGCGCTGGTGCGAGCCATGGATGGCGCGGCGCAAAGCGTGCGGTTTGAAACCTATATCTGCGACTTCACCGACAGCGGGGCCAGCATTGGCGCGGCACTGGAGCGCGCGGCACGGCGTGGCGTGCAGGTGCAGTTGCTGGTCGATGGCTTTGGCACAGGCGGCCTGGATGCTGGTTGGCTGGAGCGCCTGCGCGCCGCCGGCGTGCAGTACCAGGCGTTCGCGCCGCTTGGGCCGCTGGGGCTGCTCTTGCCGCAGCGCTGGCGCCGGCTGCACCGCAAGCTGTGTGTGGTGGATGGTGCGGTGCTGTTTTGCGGCGGCATCAACCTGCTCGACGACTTTTATGACCCGAATTACGGGCGGCTCGAAGCGCCCCGGCTCGACTTCGCGGTTGAGGTGCGCGGCCCCATCACGGCGCAGGCGAATGCCGCGATGCAGATCGCCTGGTGGCGTATGCAGGCGGTCAGCGCCGCGCGCTTGCGCCACCTGGGCGAGGCGCGGCGCGATTTCTTCGCGGCGCGGCAGGTGGCGCGAACCAAGGCGGCTGCGCCGCAGGAGCGCAGCGGCGTGCGCGCTGCCCTGCTGCTGCGCGACAACGTCCTGCACCGCGCGGTGATCGAGCGCGCCTACCTGCGCGCGATTGCCCAGGCGCGGGAGGAAATCATCATTGCCAACGCCTATTTCGTGCCCGGCCGGCGGCTTCGCCGCGCGCTGGTGCACGCGGCCCGGCGCGGGGTGCGCGTGCGCCTGCTGCTGCAGGGGCGCTACGAGTATTTTTTGCAGTACCACGCAGCCCGGCCGGTGTACGGCCTGCTATTGAAGGCAGGTGTTGAAATTCACGAATACGCGCCGAGCTTTTTGCACGCCAAGGTGGCCGTGATCGATGCCGAAGGATCGCACCCCTGGGCGACGGTGGGCTCGTCCAACCTCGACCCCCTGAGCCTGCTGCTGGCCCGCGAGGCGAACGTGGCGGTGGCCGATGCCGAGTTCGCCCAGAATTTGCGCAAGCGCCTGGTGGACGCCATGGAGCACGCAGGTCGGCAGATCGACAGCGCTGCCTACGCCGCGCGGCCGTGGCGGGCGCGTGTGCTTGACCGTTTGGCCCTTGCACTGGTGCGCAGCGCCTTGTGGCTCACGGGCAAGACCTACTGAGCCATTTCGCACTGATGCTATGCTTTAAATAGCTGGAAGCGCATGCTGAATAAGCGCTAGAGGCCAAAAAACCTTCATAAGCAAAGGCTCCGCGCGGCTGTTACCATTCGCCCATGCAGCGCTCCGAACCCTTTGAGACCCGCCCCGAAGCCCACGACGAGGGCGTTCCCGTCTCCGTGAAGATTCGCGAGCGCATTGTCGCGGCCCGCAAGCGCTTCAACGCCAACGACAACATCGCCCAGTTCATCGAGCCCGGCGAGCTGGAAGCCTTGCTCGACGAGGTCGAGGTCAAGATGCAGGGCGTGCTCGACAGCATGGTGATCGACACCCACGGTGACCACAACACGCAGGCCACCGCGCGCCGGGTGGCCAAGATGTACTTGAGCGAAGTCTTCAAGGGCCGCTACATCGAGTCGCCCTCGATCACCGAATTCCCCAATGCCGAGCACTTGAATGAGCTGATGATCGTCGGCCCGCTCACGGTGCGCAGCGCCTGCAGCCACCACCTGTGCCCGGTGATCGGCAAGATCTGGATCGGCGTCATGCCCAACGAGCACACCAACGTGATCGGCTTGTCGAAGTACGCGCGCCTGGTCGACTGGGTCATGGGCCGCCCGCAAATCCAGGAGGAAGCCGTGGTGCAGCTGGCCGATCTGATCATGGAAAAAACCCAGCCCGATGGCCTGGCCATCGTCATGGAGGCCAGCCACTTCTGCATGTCCTGGCGCGGCGTGAAAGAGATGGACAGCAAGATGCTCAACTCGGTGATGCGCGGCGTGTTCCTGAAAGACGCCTCGCTGCGCCGCGAATTCCTCTCGCTCATCCCTGGAAAGTGAACCGACCATGCTCGTACGCCTGCTCTACGCCAGCCGCGCCGTCGACAATTCGCCAGAAGCCATCGACGCCATCCTCACGCAATCGCGCGAGCACAACCCGGGTTGCGGCATCACCGGCATCCTCTGCTACGGCGGCGGCGTGTTCCTGCAGGCCATCGAGGGCGGGCGCTCGGCGGTGAACGAGCTGTACGGCCACATCCAGCGCGACGTACGCCACAAGGACGTGGAGCTGCTGCACTACGAGGAGATCTCTGAGCGGCGCTTTGGCGGCTGGACCATGGGCAAGGTCAACCTCAGCAAAATCAACCACTCCATCCTGCTGAAGTATTCCGAAAAGCCCGAGCTCGATCCCTACAGCGTCTCGGGCGCCGTGTCGTTTGCCCTGCTCGAAGAGCTGATGGCCACCGCCTCCATCATCGGCCGGGTGTAGAGCAACTGGTGCTGCTGATCGGCTGCGATTTCAGCAGCAGCCCGAGCCGCCGCAAGCGCATCGTGCTGGCGCTGGGCGAGCGCCGCGGCGCGGCCGTGCGGTTGCATGCGCTTGAATCTTTCGATCACTTGTCGGCCTGGGCCGCCTGGCTGGCCGAACCCCGCGCCTGGGTGGGTGGCTTTGATTTGCCTTTTGGCCTGCCGCGCGAACTGGTCGCGCATCTGGGCTGGCCGACAGGCTGGCAGGCCTGCATGCAGCACTATGCCCGCCTTGAGCGGGAAGACATCCGCGCGCGGTTTTCCGCCTTTTGCGCTGCGCGGCCTGTGGGCGGCAAGTTCGCCCACCGCGCCACCGATGGCCCCGCAGGCTCGAGCCCGAGCATGAAATGGGTGAACCCCCCCGTCGCCTTCATGCTGCACGCCGGCGTGCCGCTGCTGCTGCAAGCGGGGGTGCACCTGCCGGGTCTGCACGCGGGCGACCCGGCGCGCGTGGCGCTGGAGGCCTATCCCGGTCTGTTGGCACGCGAACTCATCGGCCGGCGCAGCTACAAGAGCGACAGCCGCGCCGGGCAAACGCCCGAGCGCTTGATTGCGCGCAAAGACCTGCTCACTGCGCTGGAGGCAGGCCGTACGCGTCTGGGCCTGCGCCTGCAGCTGCGCCCGGTGCAGGCCGAGACGCTGGTGCAGGACGCCAGCGGCGACAGCCTGGACGCAGTACTGTGCCTGCTGCAAGCCGCCTGGGGCGAGCGCCGCCATGCCGAAGGCGACGCGCTCTACGGCCTGCCGCCCGCGATGGACCCCTTGGAAGGGTGGATTGTTACGGCTTGAAACTTCGGCACGGCACAGCGTTCATGGGCGCTGCGCACAATCGGCAGACTTTTTTTTCGAGGTTCAGCATGAACTCCCTGCCAAAGAATCGTGGTGTCCAGTGCCTGGCGGCGCTGCTCTTTACCGCCATCGCCGGATTCGTACCTGCAGCCCATGGCGGCCCGCTGCGCGAACGCCTGCAGCAGCGCGCGCTGCAGGCGCAGCTCTGGGACGATGAGGCGGATAGCAGCCGCTCGCAGCCGGCGCCGGTTCTGCCTGCCGGCACCCGCGTGCTGCGCGACCTCGCCTATGGGCCGGATCGGCTGCAGCGCATGGATGTGTACCTGCCCGCGCACGCCCAGGCAGCGCCGGTGCTGTTTCTGGTGCACGGCGGCGGCTGGCGGCGGGGCGACAAGACGCACGGCCGGCTGATCGACCAGAAGCTCGCGCACTGGCTGCCGCGCGGCGTGGTGGTGGTCTCCATCAACTACCGGATGCTGCCGCAGGCCGCGCCGGACCTGCAGGCCCAGGACGTGGCCCAGGCCTTGGCCTGGGCGCAGCAGCAAGCGCCCGGCTGGGGAGCGGACGCCGGGCGATTCGTGCTCATGGGCCATTCGGCCGGCGCGCATCTGGCGGCATTGGTGGCAGGCGATCCGCAGTGGTTGCGCGCTGCAGGCGCGCGCGCGCCGCAGGCCCTGGTGCTGCTCGACAGCGGCGCGCTGGACGTGCCGGAAATCATGAACGAGCGCCATGCGCGCCTGTTCGATCAGGCGTTTGGCAGCGACCCGGCGTACTGGCTGCGGGTCTCGCCCCTGCAGCAGTTGCACGCCGCCTTGCCGCCCACGCTGCTGGTGTGTTCGTCGCCGCGCCGCGATTCCTGTACGCAAGCGCAGGCGTATGCGCGCAAAAGCCAGGCGCAGGGCGGGCAGGCCGAGGTGTTGCCGCAGCCCCTCTCGCATGGGCAAATCAATGCGCAACTGGGCCAAGCCGGTGCGTATACGCAGGCGGTGGATGGGTTTCTGAGCCGCTTTGCCGCCTGGGCGCCGCGATGAACCTTGCTGCGCGCCTGGCCACGATCGGCGCCTTGCTGCTGGCGCAACTGGCCTGGGCCGCACCCGCGCCCTGGTACTGGTGGCGCAGCAAGGTCGATGGCACGCGCCTCTGCGCCCAGATCTCACCGGGTACGGGCTGGGAGCGCGATGGCGGGCCCTACCAAGGCCCGGGCTGCGCACCGAAACCGCGTGTCTTTGTCGTTCCCATGCGCTGATGCACGCTTCAACCAACCGGCTGCGCTGCTCCACAATGGCATTTTTGCGCTGCCCGTTCTGCCATGCCCACCCTCGACACTCTGCTTGCCTTTTTTGGTGTCTCCCTGCTGCTGGGCATCACGCCCGGCCCCGACAACCTGTTTGTGTTGGTGCAATCGGCCCAGCGCGGCTGGCGCGCCGGCATGGCGGTGGTGGTGGGGCTGTGCGTGGGGCTGGTGGTGCACACGGCGGCCGTGGCGCTGGGGCTGGCGGCGCTGTTTGCCGCTTCGGCCACGGCGTTCACGGTGCTCAAGTACCTGGGTGCGGCGTATCTGGGATGGCTGGCCTGGCAGTCGCTGCGCCCGCGCGCACAGGCATCGCAGGACGGGGCGGACCCCGACAGGGCACCCAGCCCCTCCGAGCGGCCTGCCGCCAGCGCCTGGCGCATGGTCGGGCGCGGCATGGTGATGAACCTGACCAACCCCAAGGTGGTGATCTTTTTCCTTGCCTTCCTGCCCCAGTTTGCCAACCCGGCGCTGGGCAGCGTGGCGCCGCAGATCATGCTGCTGGGCATCGTCTTCATGCTGGCCACGCTGCTGGTGTTTGGCGCCATTGCCGTGTTCTCGGGCACCTTTGGCACGTTGCTGCTGCGCTCGGCGCGCGCGCAACGCTGGCTCAACCGGGCGGCCGGCGTGGTGTTTCTGGGTCTGGCCGTGCGCCTGGCGACGATCAGCCGCGCTGCGACCTGATGCTATTTAGTTGATAGCTACTAGCGCTTATGGGATAAGCGCTAGAGGCTGTTTTGATCAATATTTTCTACCCTGGTGGCTCGGGCCAGGGGCGCTGCGGCCCGCGCAACTGCTCGAAGGCGCGCGCCACCCGCAGCACGCCCAGGTCGTCAAAGCGGGCGCCGGCAATCTGCAGGCCAATGGGCAAGCCCTCGTCGCTGTAGCCGCAGTTGATGGAGGCTGCCGGCTGCTCCGACATGTTGAACGGCACGGTGAACGCAATGTGCTCCAGCGCGCGCAGCGGGTCGTCGGTCGGGCTGGCCAGCTCGGCGGCAAAGGCGGTGATCGGCGCGACGGGCGAGAGCACATAGTCGAATGCGCTGCAGGCCGCCACGGTGGCCACGCGTGTCGCGTGGAACTGCTGGGCGGCGTGGAACACCTGGGTGCCCGAGAGGCCCGCGGCGCTGTCGGCCCAGGCCTGAATGAAGGGCAGCACGCGCGCCTTGCGCTCGGGCGGCAGGGCAGCCATGTCCAGGTGCGAGCGCATGCGCCAGAACTGGTCCATGCCGGCGAGCATCTCGGGCGCGAGGAACGGCTGCATGGGCGTGACGGTGGCGCCGGCGCTCTCGAACAGCCGGGCCGCCTGCGTGATGGCTGCGCGCACCTGCGGGTCCACGGGCAGGCCGCAGCCGGCGTCCAGCAACAAACCGATGCGCAGGCCGCGCAAATGCTCGGGGCTGCGCTCGAAGTCGTGCCAGGCAATGTCCTGCGGCGGGAGTTGCATGCTGTCGCGCGCGTCGGGCTGTGACAGCACCGCCATCATCAGCGCCGCGTCTTCCACGCTGCGCGTCATGGGGCCGGCGGCGCGGCCGGTGTAGGGCGGGTCGATGGGAATGCGGCCCAGGCTGGGTTTGAGCGAGAAGATGCCGCACCACGAAGCCGGCAGGCGCAGCGAACCGCCAATGTCGGTGCCCACATGCAAGGGCCCGTAGCCGGCGGCCGCAGCGGCGCCCGCACCCGCGCTGGAGCCGCCCGGGCCTTTGCTGAGGTCCCAGGGGTTGCGGGCGAGCGCGTGAAAGCTCGACAGGCCGGAGGAGAGCATGCCGTAGTCGGGCATGGTGGTCTTGGACACCAGCACCGCGCCGGCTTCGCGCAGGCGCGCAGCGGGCGGCGCGTCCGCCAGTGCCGGGAACAGCGGCGCGGCGGCGGTGCCCAGCGGCGTCGGATCGCCCTGCGTGGCGAGGTTGTCCTTGAGCGTCATGGGCACGCCGTCCAGCGGCGAGAGCGGGGCGCCGCGCTGCCAGCGCGCTTCGCTCTCGCGTGCCTGGACCAGCGCCAGCTCGGGCCGCAACAGCCAGGTGGCGTGCAGGTGCGGCTCCCAGCGCTCGATGCGGGCGAGCACGGCCTTGGCTACGTCGACTGGCGAAAACGCGCCAGAGGCGTAGCCCTGCTGCAAGGTGCGCGCACCGAGATTGTGCAGAGCGTCGGTCATGCCCAGGAAAGCCCGGAAAGGTCGTTGACGAAAATCGGCATGTCCTTCCACAAGCCGCGCACGCGCTGGTTGGCCACCGTGACCCACTGCGGCTGGTACAAAAAGGCATGCACGCAGTCGGTCGCCAGCAGGCGCTGCGCCTCGCCCAGCAGGCGGGCGCGGTCGGCGGGGCGGGCGGTGTGCTGGATTTTGTCGAACAGCGTGTTGAACGCCTCCGAGTGGTACTGCCAGTAGTAGTCGGGCTTGGCGAAGTTGCCCAGGTCAAAGGGCTCGACGTGCGAAATGAGCGTCAGGTCGTAGTTCTTGTTGCCGTAGGTGCCGGAGAGCCACTGCGCCCATTCCACGTTCTGCAGTTTGGCGACGATGCCCACCTGCGCCAGCTGTGCGGCGATGATTTCGCCGCCCTGGCGCGCGTAGGGCGGCGGCGGCAGCGTCATGGTGAGTTCAAGGGGTGTGCGGATACCGGCTTCTTCCAGCAGGCTTTTCGCCTTGGCGGGGTCGTAGGGGTTGATGCCGGTGGTGTCCACGTAGCCAAACGCTCCCGGCACGTAGTGGCTGCCAATCGGCACGCCATAGCCCTCGGCCGCGCCCTGGATCACGGCCTTGCGGTCGATGGCGGCGGCGATGGCGCGGCGCACGCGCACATCGGTGAGGGGCTTGCGCCCGTTGTTCATGGCCAGGATGGTCTTGGCGCGCGAGCCGCTCACCACCACCTGGTAGCGCGGCTGGCCCTTGAACTGCGCCACGCTGCGCGGCGTGACGCGGGCAAACACGTCCACGTCGCCGGCCAGCAGGGCGGCCACCTGCGCGGCCGGGTCGGAGATGAAGCGGAAGGTGGCGCGGGCAATCTGCACCTTCTTGGCATCGCGGTGCCCGGGCCAGCGCTCGAGTGTCACCGAGGCGCCGCGCCGCCACTGCGCGAGCTGGTACGGCCCCGTGCCGACCGGCTGGGTGGCGTTGCTGGCGGCGCTTTTGGGCTCGACCATGATGGCCGTGGCCTGGCCCAGCACGAAGAGGAAATCGGGGTCGATGTCTTCGTTGATCAGCACCACGGTGTGCTTATCCACCACATGCGTGCTCACCTTGGCAAAGCTGCGCTTGTCCTTGTTGGTGCTTTTGTCGCCGCCGGCACGGTCGAGCGAGAACTTCACGCTTTCGGCATTGAAGGGCTCGCCGTTGTGGAACTTGACGCCCTTGCGCAGCCTGAAGGTGGTGGTCTTGAGGTCGGGCGAGACCTCCCAGCTCTCGGCCAGCAGGGGGGAGACGCTGCCGTCGGCGTTGATCTTGGTGAGCGACTCGAAGACGTTGTAGTGCACCACTTCGCCAATCGACGAGGCGGCGTTGGCCGTCGGGTCCAGCCCCGGGGGTTCGAGCGTGAGGGCGAGCACCATGCGCGCGCCACCGTCCTTGGCCCAGGCGGACAGCGGGCCGGTGAGCGGTGCAGCGGCCAGCGTGGCGGCCAGGGCGGTGCGGCGGTTCATCATGGGGCGTTCTCCGAGGGCGGAAAAAAGGGCTTTTGTACACCAGTTGGCGCCAGCGGCATCGCTGCCACCAGAGCGCGGGTGTACGGGTGTGTGGGCGATTGAAAGAGCTGCGCGGGCGGCCCCTGCTCGACGATGCGGCCCTGGTGCAGCACAGCCACCTCGTCGCACAGGTGGTTCACCACCGCCAGGTCGTGGCTGATGAGCAGATAGGTCACGCCGAAATCGCGCGCCAGCTGCTGCATCAGGTTGAGCACCTGGGCCTGCACGGATACGTCCAGCGCGCTGACCGGTTCGTCGGCCACGATGACGCGCGGCCGCGTGATGAGCGCGCGCGCAATGGCGATGCGCTGGCGCTGGCCGCCGGAAAATTCGTGCGGGTACTGGTCCAGCGCTTCGGCGCGCAGTCCCACTTGCTCCAGCACCTCGGCGGCGCGGCGGCGCTGTTCGGTGCGGGTCGTGTCGCCTTGCGCAGCCAGGGGTTCGGCGACGGTGCGGGCAATGCGCTGGCGTGGGTCCAGTGCGCCGAAAGGGTCCTGGAACACCATCTGGATATGGCGGCGTGCGCGGCGCAGTTCGCCCGCGCCCATTTGTTGGGGGTTCTGGCCGGCCCACAGCACGCGGCCGCTGCTGGGCATGTCGAGCGCCATCACCAGCCGCGCCAGCGTGGACTTGCCCGAGCCCGAGGCGCCGACGATGCCCAGGCTCTGCCCCGCATGCAGCGTGAGGTTGATATCTTGCAGCGCCGTGACCTGTGGACGCGGCCCCCACAGCTGCGTACGCGGCAGGGCGTAGTGGTGCGCCAGGTTGCGTACCTGGAGCAGCGGCACGCCGCCATTTTCGTGCTCAAAATGGCCTCTAGCGCTTACTGCATAAGCGCTAGCAGCTATTGTTTCAGGAGTCATCGTGTTCATGGTGCATCGCCCGCCATGGCTTCTGGCCGGATGCAGCGCACGCGGTGGCCATGGCCCACATCCACCGCCGGCGGCGGCGCGGCGTGGCAGGCTTCGATGGTGAAGGCGCAGCGCCCGGCAAAGGGGCAGCCCGGCGGCAGCGCCTGCAGGGATGGCACGCTGCCGGCAATGGTGGGCAGGGGCGGGCGCAGCGCGGCGCGGGTGCTCGCGTGGCTGCCTAGGAGCCTGTCGGACTTGGAAATCGTCGGCTGCAAATCTGCCGCAGCGGTCCATTTTTGGCTTCGCCGCTCTTCGAGAACACCGTCTTTTTGCCCCATAGCCGGGCTATGGGGCTGCAAATCCGGCAAAAACTGCCCTCGCTGGGGCTGATTTTGGTGAAACCTCCGGTTTTCGCTTTCGACGCTCCAAGTCCGACAGACTCCTAGCACCGGGCGGGCCGCGAGCAGGCCACGCGTGTACGGGTGGGCCATGCGGGCGAAGACCTCTTGCGTTGGGCCGGCCTCGACGACGGTGCCGCCGTACATCACCAGCATGTTGGCCGTGTGCCGTGCTACCACGGCCAGGTCGTGGGAGATCAGCAGCAGCGCCATGCCGCGCTCGGCCACCAGTTCAGCCAGCAGGGCGAGAATTTGCGCCTGCACTTCGGTGTCCAGCGCGGTGGTGGGTTCGTCGGCCACCAGCAGATCCGGCCCGCAGGCGAGCGCCATGGCAATGCAGATGCGCTGGCGCTGGCCGCCCGAAAACTCGTGCGGGTAGCCGTCCATGCGGCGTGCGGCGTCGGCAATGCCGACGCGCTCCAACAAGATTTTCGCCTCCTTGCGCGCCTGGCTGCGCGCAAGGCCTTGGTGGATGCGCAGCGGCTCGGCCACCTGGTCGCCCACGCGGTGCAGCGGGTTGAGCGCGGCCATGGGCTCCTGGAACACCATGGCGATGCGGTTGCCGCGCAGGGCGCACAGGGCGCTCTCGCCAAGCCCCACCAGTTCCTGCCCGCCCAGGCGCATGCTGCCGCTCACACTGGCGCCCTCGGGCAGCAGGCCCATCAGCGCCAGCGCGGTCAGCGATTTGCCGCAGCCCGATTCGCCAATCAGGCCCAGGGTGCCGCCGGCAGGCAGCGAGAAGTCGATGCCGCGCACGGCGTCCACCGTGCCGTACGGCGTGGCGAGCGCAATACGCAGGTTCAAGACGGTGAGGAGCGACATCGAGTTTTCTCAGCGGGAACGGGCCAGGCGCGGATCAAGTAAGTCGCGCAGGCCGTCGCCCAGCAGGTTCAAGCCCAGTACCGCACAGGCAATGGCCGCACCGGGCCACACGGCCAGCAGCGGCGCCTGGTACATCAATGTTTGCGCATCGGCCAGCATGCGGCCCCACGATGGCTGCGGCGGCTGCGTGCCCAGGCCCAGGTAAGACAGCGCCGCCTCGGCCAGAATCGCCAGCGCAAACTGCACCGTGGCCTGCACGATGAGGGCAGAGGCGATGTTGGGCAGCACATGCTCCAGTGTGATGCGGAGTATCCCCTTGCCGCAGGCGCGCGCCGCCAGCACGTAGTCGCGCGACCACACACCGAGCGCCCCCGCGCGCGCCACGCGGGCAAACACCGGAATGTTGAAAATGCCAATGGCCGCAATGGCGTTGACCAGCCCTGCGCCCCAGGCCGCCGTGAACAAGATGGCCGAGAGCACCGCCGGGAAGGCGAAGCTGAAATCGGCCAGCCGCATCACCAGTTCTTCGACCCAGCCGCGCCGCGCGGCGGCCAGCAGGCCGAGCGCGGTGCCCACCACCAGCCCAATGCCTACGGCCACCAAGCCGGCCAGCAGGCTGCTGCGCGCGCCCACCAGCAGCAGCGAGGCCACATCGCGGCCAAAGGCATCGGTGCCCAGCCAGTGCGCGCCGCCAGGCGGTGCCAGGCGCTGCGCCATGTCCATGGCGTAGGGCGACCAGGGCGTCCACCATAGCGATAAGAGCGCTGCACCCAGCACCAGCAGCGCCAGCAGGCTGCCCGCTAGAAAGCTGGGGTGGCGCAGCGCGCGCTGCCAAGGGCGGCGGGGAAGGGCGCGGCCGCTCATGCGGCGCGGCGGGCGAGCCGCGGATCAATGAACGCGGCCAGCACGTCCACCGCAAAATTGACGACAACCACCATGCCGGCCAGCAGCAGAACGCAGTTGCGCACCACAATCACGTCGCGGTTGGCGATCGACTGGAACACCAGCCGCCCCAGGCCCGGCAGAGCAAACACGTTCTCGACCACGATGGTGCCCGCCAGCAGCCCGGCAAATTGCAGGCCCATCACGGTGAGCACGGGCACCAGGGCGTTCCTCAGCACATGGCGCCACAGCGCGGCGCGGCGGGAGAGTCCCTTGGCGCGTGCGGTGCGCACGAAATCCTCGCGCAGCACTTCGAGCAGGGCCGAGCGCGTGATGCGCGCCAGGATCGCTCCCTGCACCACGGCCAGCGCCACAGCGGGCAGCAGCAGGGCCTGCAGCGCCGGCCAGAAACCGCCGCCCTCCTGGGCCTGCCAGCCCGGGAAGCCCCCCGCCGGCAGCCATTGCAGGCGCACCGCAAACAGCAGGATCAAAAGAATAGCCAGCCAGAAATTGGGCACTGCAATGCCGAGCTGCACCAGCGCCATCACGCCGGTGTCGCCCGCGCGGTTGTGGTGCGCGGCGGCAAACATGCCCGCGGCAAGTGCCATGGCCACGGCCAGCGCCATCGCGATCAGCGCCAGCGGCACGGTGACCGCCAGCCGCTCGGCCACCAATTCGCCCACGGGGCTGCCGTAGGCATAGCTCTCGCCCATGTCGCCGTGCAGCAGGCCTTGCACCCATGTGCCATAGCGCTGCCAGGCGGGTTGGTCGAGCCCCAGCTGGCGCGCCAGCTCGGCAACGGCCTCGGGTGCGGCGTCCGGCCCCATCATGGTTTGTGCGGCGTTGCCCGGCAGCACATCGAGCACGACGAACACCACGGCGGACGCGGCGGCGAGCGTGAGCAGCAAGGTGACAAAGCGACGCAGAAGGAACAGGCGCATGGAGGTACGGGCCAGAACGGCAAACTCTACGTCTGCAGCTTAACGGCAAAGCCAGCACGCTCTGTAGTGCGTTGGCCCGCACGGGATAATCCACGCTTTTGCGGGCAGCGCGATGCCCGGCATCACCCACGGAGTGCGCAATGGCCTTGAGGATCACCGACGAATGCATCAACTGTGACGTCTGCGAGCCCGAATGCCCGAACCAGGCCATCACCATGGGACCGGAGATCTATGAGATCGACCCGCACAAGTGCACCGAGTGCGTGGGTCATTTCGACCAGCCGCAGTGCGTGGAGGTTTGCCCAGTGGCCTGCATCCCCGTCGATCCGGCGCATGTCGAGAGCCGGGAAACGCTGTGGCAGAAATTCCAGCGTTTGCAGGAAGCCAAGGTATAAAAGTTAGGTGTTTTAGACCTCTAGCACTTATGCAGTAAGCGCTAGAAGCTATAAGAATAATAGTATCAAGCGGACTCGACAGGCCGGGGTGGTTTGGGCCTGGGCGGCTTGGTGGTGTGGATCTGCTGCGCCGCCTTGTCCATGTCGGCCGCCAGCAATGCAGGCCAGGCCTTGAGCGAGTGGGCGATGCTGTCTTCGATCAGCGTGCGCTGCTCCTGTGGCGGGCGCTTGAGCACCCAGTTGGCCACCTCGGCACGATCACCCGGGTGCCCAATGCCGATGCGCAGCCGCCAGTAGTCGGGCGTGCCGAGCTGCGCGTGGATGTCGCGCAGCCCGTTGTGGCCCGCATGCCCGCCGCCGCGCTTGAGCTTGGCCTGGCCGGGCTGCAAGTCCAGTTCGTCGTGCACGACCAGCACCTCGTTCGGCGCAATCTTGAAAAAACGCGCCAGTGCCGCAACCGCCTTGCCCGAGAGGTTCATGAAGGTCTGTGGCTCCAGCAGCCATACCGGCTGGCCATCGACTGTGGCACGCGCGGCCAGACCCCAGTAGCTGCGTTCGGGCACCAGTTGCACCTTGAGTTCGCGCGCCAGCGCGTCCACCCACCAGAAGCCCGCGTTGTGCCGCGTGGCCTCGTATTCCGGGCCTGGGTTGCCCAGGCCCACCACCAGTTTGATCATGGCAAGGATTATCCGCAGCGAGAGGTGTGCTGGCGGTGTGTGCCAGCACAATGACAAACGGCCCACGCGGGGTGGGCCGTTGCGGGCCAGCCGCATGCTGCGACTGGCAAGGCGAAGAAGCGATTACTTCTTCTTGCCCTTGCCCTTGGCAGGAGCTGCATCGGCAGCCGCTGCGTCGGCGGCAGGCGCTTCCTCGATGACCAGAGGCGGGATGGCGGTCACCACGACCGGGTTGTTGGCAGAACCCTTGGTCACGGCGTTGACGCCCTTGGGCAGCTTGATGTCCTTCAAGTGCAGCGACGAGCCTTTCTTCAGCTCGCTCAGGTCCACGGTGATGAATTCGGGCAGCTCGGAGGGCATGCAGGCCACGTCCAGCTCGGTCACCACGTGGTTGACCGTGCAATGGTCTACTTTCATGGCAGGCGATTCTTCCGCATTGATGAAGTGCAGTGGCACCTTCATGTGCAAACGGGTCTTGGCGTCCACGCGCTGGAAGTCCACGTGCAGCACGAGCTGTTTGTAGGGGTGGTACTGCACGTCGCGCAGCAGCACTTTGCTCGTGGCGCCGGCAATTTCCATTTCGAGCACGCTCGAATGAAAGGCTTCCTTCTTGAGGGCGTGCCACAAAGCGTTGTGGTCCAGCTCAATGGCTTGGGGTTCAGCAGCACCGCCGTAGACGATGCCGGGCGTGCGGCCCGAATTGCGCAGACGGCGGCTCGCACCCGTACCTTGCTTGGCGCGCTCAAAAGCGACGAAGTTCATAGTTCTCTCCGAAATGAAGTGCACCGCGACCAGTGTCACTTCCGGTTGGTTGGTGGGCCGCCTGATAGGCTGCCCGGCTTCTTGTCACGAATCAGAAAAGGTTTTGTAGAAATCTAAAAAAGATTTTCCTGATCCGAGAACAAACTCATGACCGAGTCGCCGCGGGCAATGCGCTGGATCGTCTCGGCGAACAGCGGAGCCACGGAAACCTGGCGAATCTTGGGGCAGGCGCGTGCCGCCTCGCTCAAGGGAATGGTGTTGGTGACGACGACTTCGTCGAGTGCGGCGCCTTGCGTGATGCGCTCGATGGCCGGACCTGAAAAAATCGGGTGCGTGCAATAGGCGTAGACCTTCTTGGCGCCGCGCTCCTTGAGCACTTCGGCCGCTTTGACCAAGGTGCCCGCGGTGTCGATCATGTCGTCCATGACGACGCAGTTGCGGCCTTCGATTTCGCCGATGACGTGCATCACCTCGGACACGTTGGCCTTGGGGCGGCGCTTGTCGATGATGGCCAGATCGCAATTGAGTTGCTTGGCCAGTGCCCGGGCGCGCACCACGCCGCCGACGTCGGGCGAGACGACGATGAGGTCGTGGTAGTCCTTCTGGCGCAGATCGCCCAACAGCACGGGCGAGGCGTAAATGTTGTCGACCGGGATGTCGAAGAAACCCTGAATCTGGTCGGCATGCAAATCCATGGTCAGCACGCGGGCTACACCGACGGCTTGCAGCATGTTGGCCACGACCTTGGCGCTGATCGGCACGCGGGTCGAGCGCGGCCTGCGGTCTTGCCGGGCGTAGCCGAAATAGGGAATGACGGCGCTGATGCGCTCGGCCGACGCGCGCTTGAGCGCATCGACCATGATGAGCAGTTCCATCAGGCTGTCGTTGGTCGGCGCGCAGGTGGACTGCACGACGAACACATCCCGTGCGCGCACGTTCTGCTTGATTTCCACGGTCACTTCGCCGTCGGAGAAGCGTCCTACATGGGCGGCGCCGAGGCCGATGCCGAGATGCTGTGCGATTTCAGCGGCAAGCTGCGGATTGGCGTTGCCGGTGAAGACCATGAAATCGGGGTGGTTGGCCTGCATGAGCGTCCCAGCTTTTAGAAAATATTGTCCGTATTCGGGACAAGCATTTGGCAGGGGAGAAAGGATTCGAACCTTTGCATGCTGGAATCAAAATCCAGTGCCTTAACCAGCTTGGCGACTCCCCTACACAGGTGCACAACCATAGGTGGCTGTGTACCCAAAACTCATTCCGTTGCCCAACCTGCCAGAGGGTGAACCAACAGATTATCGCAAACCTTCACCTGCCATACACCGGGTGGTGCGGGTAGATGAGCAGCATGCGATGCGGCTGCAAACACCGCACTTCCAGAGCCTGTCATTCTGCCATGTAATCCCTGAGCCATCAGCCAATCAAGGGCTTGAGCAAGCTCGGGGCACAGCATCTCGGCGATGCCCTGCAAGTCGTTTCGGCCAAAGCCAAATGGGTCTGCAGCAAAGCCTGAGATTCTAGCATTGCCAGAATAATCTTTTGCCGTTATTTGAGAAAAAATTCTTGATGTGGGTAGTCCGGCTTCGGGTTTTACGACCACAAAGCGTTGCGGCGGGAGAGCTTTGGGTCCTTCAAGAGGGGTTAGCTGCTCGCCAATCCCTTCGACCCAGGCGTTGGATCCGCAGAGAAAAAAAGGGACGTCGGCACCCAGTGGGGCCGCCAGGGTCATCAGCTCCCGGCGACTGAGCCCCAGGTCCCAGAGACGGTTGAGCGCGAGCAGGGTGGTCGCCGCATCCGAAGAACCGCCGCCCATACCCGCCTGTGCAGGGATGCGTTTGAGCACGCCAATGTGCACACCAAGGGGGCAATGGCAGGCCTGCTGCAGGGACCGTGCCGCACGCACGCTCAGATCGTCTTCAGGCAGATCGCCTGCCAAATCTTCGCGCGTGATGCGGCCGTCCGGCCGCAGCTCGAAGTGCAAGGTGTCGCACCAGTCGATCAGCATGAACGCCGATTGCAGCAGGTGGTAGCCGTCCGGGCGCTTGCCCGTGATGTGCAGAAAGAGATTGAGCTTGGCAGGAGCGGGAACGTCGTACAGGCTTTGCATACCGGGCTCAGTGGTCGAGCGCAATGCGCAAAGTGGCGCGGGGCAGGGGCTGGGCGCGCACCGCAGTGAGGCGACCGTCATTGATCTGGCTCAGGTCGGCCTGCCAGTCGGCGGCTGTGGCTGCATCGCCACGCAGCCAGGCGAACAAGGCTTGGATGGGAATTGTGCTGCCCAGGGCGTCGCGGAGCAGTGCATCGAGGGAATCGGCCGTTTGCACGCCGTGGGATGATCGGAGTTCGGCATGTCCCGGTGCCCAGCGCAACGCTGCCAGCACCGTGCCAAGCGGGGTGCTGAGCGCCAAATTGCCGTGCTCAGGCCCGCCTTCGAGAACAAATAGGCCGGAAAACGATTGCCCCGCATCTCCTTCCACGGTCAGGGCCATGCGGCCGCTCCATAGGTCGGGTGCGTTGGTACTCACGGCGGTGCGTGGGGGCAGGGCGCAGGCCGCCAGCAGCAGCGTGATCAGCAAGGCGCCGACCCAGCGTGGCCACGGCAGGGGCCGCATCAATGCCGCTTGTGGCGTCAAAGTGCAACGCCCAGTCGCTTGAGCGTCTCCAGCAGCGTGGTATTTTTGGCGTCGCTGCGCAGGCCTTCGCGCCAGATGGCCTGCGCGCGCTCATGATCGCCTGCAGCCCAAAGCACTTCACCAAAATGGGCCGCTATTTCTGGGTCTTTGCGGGCGGCAAAAGCACTTTCGAGAAGTTCCAGGGCGCGCTGTTTGTTGCCTGAGCGAAACTCCACCCAGGCCAGACTGTCGGTGATGAAAGGATCCCCCGGGGCCAGGCGCAGAGCGGTTTCCACCAGCTTGCGCGCCTCGGCCAGATGAATGCCGCGTTCGGCAAAAGAGTAGCCCAGCGCGTTGTACGCATGGTGAAAGTCGGGTCTGGCGGCAATGAGCTTGCGCAGCAGGCGTTCCATGGTGGCGTGGTCCCCCGCCTTTTCCGCCAACATGGCCTGGTCATAAAGCAGATCGGGGTCACTAGGCGCTTGCTTGACCAATTCACCCTGCAGGGCATAGGCGTCGGCATATTGCCCGTTGTCGCGCAGCAACTGCACTTCGGCCACCAGCTTGCGCCGTTTCTCTTCGGGGGAGTTGTCGGGCAAGCTTTGGATCAGCGCGCGAGCATACGAGAGCTTGCCGCGCCGCGCCAACAGCGAGGCACGGCGAACCTGAACGTCAAAGCGCGAGTCGGCGTCGCTGATTTTCGCCAACCACGCCTCTGCCTCGTCCAATTGGCCCCGTTTTTCGGCGATTTCGGATTGCAGCAGATAGGTTTGCGATTTTGCGGCATCTTTCTCTGGTGAATCTGCCATGCTGCTCGCCGCTTGTGCAAAGCGGGCCAGCGAGGCTTCTGCTCCGTCGGTCTCTCCGTTCTGCACTTGCAGGGCCGCAAGTGCCAGCCAGGGCTGGGAGAGTTCGGGATGCTCCTTGGTCACCGTTTCAATCTGGGCTTGGGCAAGCGAATAGCGCTGCAGTTCGAGCAGCACCCGTGCGTAGGTCATGTGAAGCTGCGCCGAGCGGCTGCTGGAGAACGCTCTTTGCACCAGTGCGTCGGCACCCACTACTTTGGCTTCCAGCAAATCCAGTGCAAATGAGGCCAGCTCGTCTGAATCAGGGGCAAGTGCGGCGGCTTGTTCTGCCGCCGCTAGTGCCCCGGCGGCGTCGCCCGCAACCAGCAATGTGCGGCCGCTGGAGACCAGGGCCGCAGGACCGAGAGCAGGATCGGCGAAATAAGGCTTCAGTGCTTCGGATACGACCGTTGCCGCCAGCGCCTTGTCGCTCGCCCGCCGGTACAAGAGTGGCAGCGAAAGCACCAATCCTTGTCGCGCCGAGGGCTCAGCGGTGCTCAGGAACTGTGCCAGCGGCGCAGCCGTCTCTGCCGTACGGTTCAGTGCCAGCAAGATCTGCAACAGATAGCGCTGTGCCGTATGCGATGTCGGCCAGGCGTCTACCCAGGCGTGCGCTGCCGCAAGCGCAGCCTCTCCGGAGCGCGATTGCAGTGCGATGTCCGTGGCGCGCTGAAACAGTTTTTCGTCCTGATTGCGGCGTGCAGCTTCGAGCAGCAGCGAGTAGCCTGCACCCGGGTCCCCTGAACGGGCGGAGAGCTCGCCAGTAAAGATTTCATAAAACAGTTCGGCGTCGAGTTCTGCGCCGTTCTCTTGTGCCGTGGGAGCGCTGGCGGTAGGCAGAGAAGTAGCCGGTGGTGTGTTCTGCGCCTGAACGGCGCACGCCGCCAGGGAGCAGGCCAGCAGCGGGGCCGCCAGAAGACGTAAGGAGGAAGGCATCAAGCCATAATAATCCATGCGAAACCCTTGTCTGTACACGCGTTCCTATGCCCGAGTTGCCTGAGGTCGAAGTCACCCGGCGCAGCTTTGCGGACCGCATTGCAGGCGCCCGGATTGTGGACGCAACGCTTGGAAAGCCGCTGCGCTGGCCTCTGGGCTGCAGCCTCGAATCCTTGGTGGGGCGACGTGTTACCTGTGTGGACCGACGCGGCAAATACCTTCTCCTGCGCCTGGATCAAGGGCTCCTGCTCGTGCACCTGGGCATGTCGGGCAGTCTGTCGTTCGCGCTGAATCTGCCGCCCAGTGGGCCGCACGACCATTTTGATTTGCAGACCGATCGCGGGCATCTGCGTTTGCATGACCCACGCCGCTTTGGTGCAGTAGTCTGGGCGCCGGACGATGATGCTCCCGTGCTGCGCAAATTGCTGGGCCACCTCGGTGTAGAGCCGCTTTCAGAGGTTTTTTCTCTGGCGGACTTCAGTGCCGGACTGAAGTCCAGCCGGGCGCCCATCAAGCAAGTACTGTTGTCGGGAAAGCTGGTTGTCGGAGTTGGGAACATTTATGCCTCAGAGGCACTTTTCCTAGCCGGCATTCGGCCCACCACGCAGGCCAGACGTATTGGACCGCTGCGCGCCAAGCGCTTGCATGCGGCCATCCGCTCGGTTTTGGCCGAGGCCGTTGCGGCAGGCGGAAGCACCTTGCGGGATTTCCAGTCGGCCGATGGCAGCGCGGGGCACTTCCAGCTCAGTGCCCATGTGTATGGCCGGGCAGGCGCGCCCTGTCATACTTGCGCCGCGCCCATCAAAATGGTGCGGCAGGGGCAGCGCAGCAGTTTTTATTGCCCCGTTTGCCAAAGGCCGTGATGCGAGGATGCAACGTCTGCAGCAGACGAATGCGTGCCATGGCAACGATGCACTATATTTTGACGACGCGTCTTGCGTTGCACTGACAACCCGAAAGCCACCGTGGGACCTTCTTTCAACGAGCAATTCGAGCAACACGACGTATGGCGGCGCGATTTTTCGCGTCGGCTGCGCCAGTTGGCCGACTGGTTGTCGTCTCACGATCTGATGGACGAGTCGGTGCGCGAGAGAATGCAGCGGCTCGAAGCGCAGGTTCGCACCGACAAAGTCATGGTGGCTTTTGTCGCGGAATTTTCACGCGGTAAATCTGAGCTCATCAATGCGATTTTCTTTGCCGGCTATGGGCGGCGCATCATGCCGGCAAGCGCTGGGCGCACCACCATGTGTCCGACCGAATTGGGATATGACGCGGCCCTGGCGCCCACCCTGCGACTGTTGCCGATAGAGACACGCCTGTCGCCCAGGGGGCTGGCCGATTGGCGCGCCTTGCCTGACAGCTGGCGGGAGATCGCCCTGGATGCCAATGATGGCGCGCAAATTGCTGCCGCCATCGCAAAGGTGGCGGAGGTGCGTGCTGTCAGCGTAGACGAAGCGCGCTCCCTCGGGTTTTGGCACGACGAATTGCCTCAGGAAAATCCACCGCAAACGGCAGAGGGCCTGGTGGAAGTTCCGAGGTGGCGCCATGCCATCGTTAATCTGCCCCATCCCTTGCTGCAGCACGGCTTGGTGATTCTTGATACGCCAGGCCTGAATGCAATCGGCGCCGAGCCGGAATTGACCGTCAACCTGATTCCGCAAGCCCACGCGGTAGTCTTTATTCTTGCGGCGGACACCGGAGTCACCCGATCCGATCTCGCCATCTGGCGCGAGCATCTTGCAGGCACTTCCGACAGCGCGGAAGCACGTCTGGTGGTTCTCAACAAGATTGACACCCTGTGGGACACATTGAGTTCGGCCGAACAAGTGCGGGCGCAACTCCAGCGTCAGCGCCTAAGCTCGGCGGAAACTCTTGGAGTTGCTCCCGAGCAGGTGCTGCTGGTTTCGGCACAGAAAGGATTGGTAGCAAAAATCTCCTGCGACGACGTCATGCTGGAGTCGAGTGGCTTGCCCGAACTCGAAGATGCGCTGGCCCAGGGCATCATGGGTCAGCGGCAGAGCATTTTGCGCTCTGCCATTGGCGTTGCCCTGGCGGGGGTACGCAGTGAGACAGCGCGCGTGCTCAATATCCGCCGCCGCGATCTGGATGACCAAATGATCGAATTGGGCAGTCTGCGGGGAAAGAATGCGGCCGTCATTGCGGCGATGCGCCAGCGCATCGAGCATGAGCGTGACGAATTTGGGCAATGTGCCGCCAAAATACAGGCGGTTCGCGCCGTGCACCTCAAGTTGTTGCGAGACATCTTTGATCGCTTGAGCGCCAAGGCTCTGAAAGGGCTGCTTGCAGATCTGGTGCACGCGCTGCGGCAAAAGGGCCTCAAGCTAGGTGTCAAGAAACACTATGCGGATACCTTCGATCGCTTGCGTGGTGTGCTTGACGAGGCACAGGCCAACGCCACGGAAGTCCAGGCCATGCTGGCGGGCACTTTTCGGCAATTGAACGCGGAGTTCGGGTTTTCTCTGCAGGTTCCGCAACCAATTCAGTTGGATCAGTTTGTGCTCGATCTGGTTCGCATTGAACGCAGTCATGTGCAATACCTCAATGTGGGCAATGTCTTGAAGCTGGTGCAGTCGGAATTTGCCGAGCGACTTGCCCGTGCGCTCTCGACGAGGTTGCGTGCCATCTACGAGTCTGCAGCCAACGACCTGGAGCTGTGGAGCAATGCGGCGATGGCGCAGCTGGATGCTCAGTTGCGCGAGCGCAAGCGAAGTTTCAGCAGACGGATCGATGCGGTGGACCGCATACAGGCTGCCGCTTCTGGCTTGGAAGAACGCATTGCCGAAATTGAAGAGGGCCAACAGGCTCTGGACAGTCTGAGTGAGCAGTTGGAATCCCTTACGCTGTCCCTGCGGTCGTTCTCCGAGCCTTTGAGTGACGACGACGCATCGGCTTCAACTCCGTTGCCGCTTCCAGTGCAGGCATGACGCTTGGCCAGGGGTTTGCGCAGGCTGTCGTGAGTTGGCAGCAACAGCATGGGCGTCGTGCGCTACCTTGGCAAAACACGCGCGACCCGTACCGCGTATGGCTCTCGGAAATCATGCTGCAACAAACGCAGGTGGTTACGGTGCTTGGCTATTACAGCCGGTTTCTGGAGCATTTTCCCGATGTGGGCGCCTTGGCTGCTGCGCCTGAGGATGCGGTGCTTGCGCTGTGGAGCGGGTTGGGCTACTACAGCCGGGCGCGCAACCTCCACAAGGCCGCGCAGAGGGTAGTTTTGAAGCACGGCGGGAAATTTCCGGACACTGCGGCACAGTTGGCGCAGCTGCCGGGCGTAGGGCGTTCCACTGCGGCCGCCATTGCAGCTTTCTGCTTCGATGAACGGGTGCCAATTCTGGATGCCAACGTCCGGCGCGTCCTCACCCGTTTTCTTGCGTTCGAGCACGATCTCGCTCGCCCTGCCAATGAACGGGCCCTTTGGGCGCTGGCCGCCGAGATGGTTCCCCAGGCTGCCAGTGATATGCCGGCTTACACGCAAGGCATGATGGATTTGGGAGCCTCGGTCTGCACGTCACGTCGGCCGTCTTGCGGTACCTGTCCCTTGGCGATGGCGTGTGCTGCACGGCGCAGCGGCAATGTGGAGCAGTTTCCTGTGCGCTCACGCAAGGTGCTGCGCAAGCAGGAAAGCTGGTGGCTCTTGGTTTTGCGCGATGCGAGCGGGCGCATCTGGTTGCAGCGGCGGCCTGCGCCTGGCATATGGGCTGGGCTTTACTGCACGCCTGTGTTTGCTGACGAGATGGCCTTGCGCGCGCATGCCGCACGCTGGGGCGCCGCCGAAATCGAAAATATGGTGCCATTTCGGCATGCACTTACGCACCGCGAACTGGTGCTGCACCCGGTGCGGTTAGGCTTGTTCGAAGGCCGGTGTACCGCGCAAGAGGCAGAAGGTGCCTGGTTCACACCCGAAGAATGGCCGGTGTTAGGCCTGCCCGCCCCTGTACGCATTTTGTTGGAAAACGGTGCATGAGGTACTGCACGGCGCCTCATGCGTTCTGCGTATCGAGTTCCCGGTGGCGCGTCACAGTGGGCCAGCGGCTGGCAAAGCGCTTCGACAGATGTTCGACCAGGTACACGGAGCGGTGTTGCCCGCCTGTGCAGCCAATGGCAACGGTCACGTAGCTGCGATGGTTTTGCGCAAGGGCATCCAGCCATTCAGACAGAAACCGCGCAATGTCGGTTTCCATGCGCGCGACCTCGGTATGCGCGGCCAGAAAATCAATGACGGGCCCATCTCGACCCGTCAGGTCGCGCAGGGCGGCTTCGTAATGTGGGTTGGGAAGCATGCGCACGTCGAATACATAGTCCGCATCCAGGGGAACGCCGCGTTTGAAAGCAAACGACTGGAAGACCAGGGACAGCGGATTGGGCGGCTTCGCCATCAGGCTCTTGATGTAGCTTTGCAGCTGCGATGCGCGGATGGTGCTGGTATCGACCACCTGCGCGCTTTCGCGCAAATCGGCCAGCAGCTCGCGCTCAAGTTCAATGACCTGCATCAGTCCGCGCGGCCCCTGGGGAGACATGCTGTCCGTCAGTGGATGGCGCCTGCGTGTTTCTGAAAAACGGCGCACCAGCGTATCGGTATTGGCATCCAGAAAGACGGAGTGCACCGTGCAGCCCTGCGCGCGCAACTCACGCAGTTTCTCGGGCACCATCGGCAAGGAGGTGCGGCTGCGCACATCCATGGCAATGGCGAAACGATTGCCATGGTGGGCGTGTTCCAGCGCAACGAAACTCAAAAGCAGCTCGGGTGGCAGGTTGTCCACGCAGTAATAACCTGCATCCTCGTAGGCGCGCAGGGCCACCGATTTGCCCGAACCGGACATGCCCGTAATCAAGACGATTTCAATGGCCACTGACCTACTCCAGTGCGTTTTCCCGGGCGCCATCGCCCAGCATTTCCTGGGCATGTGCGATGCTCGCCCGTGAGATTTTTTCTCCTCCCATCATGCGTGCCACTTCCGCAACCCGCTGCGTCCCTTTGGCGGGCACGACGGTGCTGTTCGCTCCTTGCAGGGTCTGGTTTTTTGATACGACAAGGTGGTGGTCGGCACAGGCTGCGACCTGAGGCAGGTGGGTCACGGCCAGCACTTGGCGCTCGCGCCCCAGTTGTTGCATCAACCGCCCCACGGTTTCTGCTACTGCGCCTCCAACCCCTGCGTCCACCTCGTCAAAAATGAGCGTCCCAGCGCTTCCCCTGGCGCTGGTGGTCACGGCGATAGCGAGCGCAATGCGTGAGAGTTCTCCGCCAGAAGCCACCTTGCCGAGCAATTTTGGCGTCTGCCCAGCATGGCCAGCAATGTGGAACTCGATGTCGTCCAGGCCCGCTGAGCCAGGCTGCGCCGCTGCAGTGAGTTGTACGACGAACTGTCCACCGACCATGCCCAGATCCTGCATCATCGAGGTGACGGCTTCTGCCAGGCGCGGTGCTGCCGCGCTGCGCTGGCGCGTCAGCGCTTTCGCTGCTGCTTGGTAGCGGCTGGCGGCGTCGTGCTCTGCAGCTGCCAGGGCCTGCAAATCGTGGCCTGCTTCCAATTGGGCCAGTGCGGTTTTCCAGCCCTTGTGCACTTGCGCCAGATCTCCTGGCGGCTGCTTGAAGCGGCGCGCCAGGCTGAGCCAGAGGGCAACGCGTTCATCCAAGGTCTGCATCTGCGCGGCATCGAGGGCATCGCGGCGCAGGTACGTATGCAGGCCGCGCAGGGCTTCCTCTGTCTGGGCGACGCTGTCCGCCAACAGGAGCACCGTTTCGCGGAATTGGGGTTCGAGGTGCTCTTGTGCAGTCAACACGGCGAGGGCCTGTGCCAATGCTGAGCATGCCCCGCCATCTTCATGGTCCAGATGGTGGGCCGCAGCCAGTGCGGCTTCCATCAAGGACTGTGCATGTCCGAGTCGGGTGTGTTCCTCGTTCAGAGCGTCCCACTCGTTAAGTTGCGGGGCGAGCTTGTCGAGTTCTGCGATCTGCCATTGCAGCCGTTCACGTTCTGCACCTGCAGACTCCTGGGCTTCGCGAGCCGCGGACAGTGCTTCAACGGCAGTGCGCCAGGTGGTCCAGGCCTGTTGCACGCGCCCGGTGTCGGTATGGGCATAGGCGTCGACCAACTCGCGCACCGCTCCGGGGCGGGTGAGCTGCTGCCAGGCGTGCTGGCCATGGATATCCAGCAAGGCCGAAGCCAGTTCACGCAATTGCGCCGCTGTTGCCGGTGTTCCATTGATCCAGCCGCGGCTTTTACCGCTGCTGTCGACGGTGCGGCGCAGCAGTAGCTCGCCATCTGCCTCAAATCCCCCGCGCTGGAGCCATGGCACCACCTCCTGTGGCAGGTCAAACTCCGCGCTCAGTTCCGCACGCGCCGCGCCTTCGCGCACGATGCCAGCGTCGGCGCGTGCGCCCAGCACCAGCTGCAGTGCGTCGATGAGGATCGATTTGCCTGCGCCCGTCTCGCCCGTCAGGGCCGTGAAGCCAGGCTCAAAATCGATTTCCAAGGATTCGACGATGACGAAATCACGCAAGCTCATGTGCCGCAGCGACATGGTCAGGAACCTCCTTCGTTCCAGCGCAGCTTGCGTCGCAAGGTATCGAAATAGTTCCAGCCGCGCGGGTGTAGAAAACGAACGCAATATTCAGAGCGGCGCACCAGAATGCGATCGCCTTTGTGCAATGCGGCAAGCGACTGCATATCGAAGCTGGCACTAGCGTCGCGGCCATTGACGAGTTCGATGGCAATTTCAGCACTGTCCGAAAGAACGATCGGGCGGTTGGACAGCGTGTGTGGTGCAATCGGCACCAGCACCCAGCCGGGAATGGATGGATGCAGCATGGGGCCGCCGGCCGACAGTGCGTAGGCCGTGGAGCCCGTAGGCGAGGCCACGATCAAGCCGTCGGCGCGCTGGTTGGCGACGAAATGCCCGTCCACCTCGACGCGCAGCTCCACCATGCCCGAAGTCGCCCCGCGGTTGACGACCACATCGTTCATCGCCAGCGCGTCGAAAACGCATTCGCCGTTGCGCAGCACCTGCCCGTGCATCAACTGCCGGCGGTCTTCCTCGAACTCCCCATGCAGCATGGGCGTCAGCGTTGTCTTGAGTTCTTCTAGAGGGATGTCGGTTACAAACCCCAGCCGCCCCTGGTTGATGCCGATGAGCGGCGTACTGAATCGCGCCAGCTTGCGGCCGATGCTCAGCATCGTGCCGTCGCCCCCCACAACCAGGCCGAGATCACATTGCTCGCCGATCTCCTGTGGTGTCAGCGCGGCGTGCCCCGAGAAGCCACCGTTGTCCGCGGTTTGCATTTCCATTGACACGCGGCACCCCTGTCCAACCAGAAAGGCAGCAATGTGCTCTAGCACTTCGCGCGAACCCGGCGCTACCGTGCCAGTCTCCGCATGGTGGTACTTGCCTATTAACGCCACATGGTGAAACGAGGGGGTCATGATTGAAATTACATCACTAAAATGATTGCATGCTGGATGCGCGCGCCAAGTTGTTGCTCAAAGCGCTGGTCGAGCGCTATATCGAGGATGGACAGCCTGTCGGCTCCAGGACGCTCTCGCGTGCCAGTGGCCTGGAACTCTCGCCCGCCACGATTCGCAACGTCATGGCAGATCTGGAAGAGTTGGGCTTGATCGCCAGCCCGCACACGTCAGCAGGGCGCATCCCGACCGCCAAAGGCTACCGTCTGTTCGTGGACACCATGCTCACCGTGCAGCGCGATCGCATCACCCCGCATTCGCTGGCGGCCGAGCAGCCTCAGAAGGTCATTGCCAACGCGGCCAATCTTCTCTCCAGCCTGTCGCAATTCGTTGGCGTGGTAATGGCCCCGCGCCGCGCGTCGGTATTCAGGCACATCGAGTTTCTTCGCCTGTCGGAGCGCCGCGTGCTGGTGATCCTCGTTTCCCCCGAGGGAGATGTGCAGAACCGGGTGATTTTTGTCCAGAGTGACCTGTCGCAAACGCAGCTCACCGAGGCGGCCAACTACCTCAACAGCCACTACAGCGGGCTGGCCATGGAGCAGGTCCGCGAGAGTCTCAAAACCGAGGTGGCAATGCTGCAAGGGGAAATCGCCGATCTCATGCAGGCGGCGGTGCAGGTTGGGGGAGGCGCTGATGCGCAAGACGAAGTCGTCATTTCCGGCGAACGCAACCTGCTGGCCGTCAGTGATTTTTCCAAGGACATGGGCAATTTGCGGCGCGCCTTTGACATGTTTGAACAAAAGACGCAATTGCTGCGCCTTCTTGATGTGTCCTCCCAGGCCGAGGGCGTGCGCATTTTTATTGGCGGGGAAAGCCAGGTGGTTCCGTTTGAAGAACTGTCGGTGGTGAGTGCACCCTATGAGGTGGATGGGCAAGTGGTGGGCACCCTGGGGGTCATTGGGCCGATGCGCATGCCCTACGACAAGATGATCCAGATTGTTGATATCACTTCACGCTTGGTCTCGAATGCGCTCAGCCATCGAACCGAGAACAAATTCTGAGCCCCTACAATCGCCGATTGGTTTCAGGCGGCTGATTGCCGCACGAACGGGGGCCGTTAGCTCAGTTGGTTAGAGCAGAGGACTCATAATCCTTTGGTCGTAGGTTCAAGTCCTACACGGCCTACCAGTGTTCATGCGCCCCAGCGCCCGAAAGGGTCCTGGGGCGTTTCTACAATTGCGCCCAAGCTTCTACACGTCACTTTCAGCCTGCAACTGCAACCGATGGGCTGCGTCACACGGGTGCCGTACATCTCTTGATAGAGAAAGCCGCAGGTGTTCCTGCCGCAATCCGCTTACAGTTGGTCATGGAATACAAAAACCTCGGTAGCAGCAATCTCAAGGTATCCGCACTCTGCCTGGGTACGATGATGTTCGGTGACCAAACCGAGCAGGACGAGGCGCAGCGGATCGTCGCGCATGCACACGAGCATGGCGTCAACTTCCTCGATACCGCCGATGTGTACACCGCGGGCGCGTCAGAAGCGATGCTTGGGTCGCTGATCAAGGCCACCAGGCACGACTGGATATTGGCCACCAAGCTCGGCAACAAGATGTCAGAGCGGGTGAACGAGAGCCACTATTCCAGGGCCTGGATGCTGCGGGAGCTTGAGAGCAGCTTGCGGCGCCTGCAAACTGACCATATTGATATCTACTACCTGCACCGCGACTTTGCGGGCATGAACCTTGAAGAGCCCTTGCGGGCACTGGACGACATGATCCGCAGCGGCAAGGTGCGCTATTGGGGTATTTCCAATTTCCGTGGCTGGCGTATCGCCGAAATGGTGCATCTTGCGGCTCGCATCGGCATGCCTGGCCCGGTGGTCTGCCAGCCGTACTACAACTTGCTCAATCGGATGCCTGAGGTCGAAATTCTGGCTGCATGCGAGTACTACGGGATTGGCGTGGTGCCTTACAGCCCAATTGCCCGCGGCGTGTTGACGGGCAAATACGCACCAGGAGCAGCTCCTGAACAGGGCACTCGCGCGGGTCGAGGTGACCGGCGCATGCGGGAAACCGAGTTTCGCGAGGAATCCCTCGCCATTGCACAGAAACTCAAGGCGCATGCGTCTGCCAAGGGGGTATCGCTGGCGCAATTTGCGACTGCCTGGGTGCTTGCCAACCGCAGTGTGAGCGCAGTGATTGCCGGGCCGCGCACCCTGGCGCAATGGACGGATTACTTCCCCGCGCTCAATTACGTGGTCGATGCCGAGGATGAGGCGCTCGTGGATGCGCTGGTGGCGCCGGGGCACCCTTCGACGCCCGGATTTACCGACCCGGCTTATCCGCTGACGGGCCGCCGCGCGCCCGCCGCCTGACGCAAGCCATTCGGGTGGCGCCATGGCGCGCGCCCTCAGCCGCGCTGCCGGTACATCACTGCGTCGAGCTGCATGCTGCGGATTTGCGCGGCGGCCTTCTGTGCCTTGGCTGGGGTCGCGAAGGGGCCGACGCGCACGCGGGTGCGCTCGCCGTTCTGGGTGGCAAAGGTCTGGCGAAATGCCGGTAGATTGGCGTTGAGCAGCTTGGCCTGCGTGCGGCGTGCATTGGCTTCTTCGGCGAACAGACCCACGTTGAGGTAGTAACCCGGCGCACTGCCTACCGGGCTGGGGGTGCTGGCGGCCGGCTTTGGCGCGGCGGCAGATGGGCTGGTGGTGGCGGCCACCTTGGCTGCGGACGTGGAGGTTGCGGCGGCCGGTTGGGCGCTCCGCTTGCCTGATGCAGGGGAAGCCGGCAAACCTGTTGCCTTGGGGGCTGGCGCAGCAGGAGCGGCGTGGGTGGGTGTCGGAAGCGCCTTTGGCGGGAGAATCGGCGCAGCCTGCGTGCTGGCGGGTGTTTGCGGTGGGGCAGCGGGTGCCTGCGAATGGGCATTGTGCTGCGCCAGGAGTGGTGGGGGCGGCGGTGCCAAATCCTTGCCCGGAACCGCGGCTTCCGCCATTTCTGCTATTGGCCGTGCCTCGGAAGCGGGCGATGCGGCTGGCAATGCCGGGTTCGCCGTTGCCGAGGCCTTCAATGCGGACGGGAGGACGGGCGCCGTGGTCTGCACCGCGCCCGTTGCGACTTGCCTGACCGCAGTGCTGGACGCGCTCCCGCTGCCGGCAGGCACCAGCGCCCAGGTCAAGGCAATGGCGGCAAACAGCAGGACGTTGGCGGTCGCGATCCAGGCCAGGCGCCGCCAACTGCTGGCCTGGCGTGCCAACAGGGAATGGGCTTCGGGCATGGTGTGCGCCGCCACCAGTGCGTGCGCAATGCGCTTGCGAATCTCGTGGTGCAGCAGGGCGTCGCCAAACAGGCCTGGCAGCGCGATGGCAAACATGGCAAACGCGGCAAACAGGCCCCACTCGATCTGCTCGGGCCAGTGCAACAGTGGCCGTCCGACGCCAAAAACCAGCAGCGCCAAGCCTTCGACCAAGGCGACATACACCAGTGCGGCACTCCAGAGGTGGTGCAGCAGCATCCAATTGAGCGTGGCCAGGCTGGAGGCCAGATTCCAGCCGGCGGGTGCCCGGCCGGCTCGGTCGAAGCGCTCGAACAGTGCCAGATAGCGCGGTAGCTGCACCGGGCCAAGGGCGGCGCGGTAGAGCGCGTCCATGGCGCTGTCGCTGGCGGCCTGCGGCCTTACATCGGGAGTTGGCATGCGGCATTCTGGCATGGGGTGCCGCTTCTGTGAATGCCTGTTTTAACAATCAGATCGGCCTGTAGCGCTTGTTGTGTATGCGCATTGCGCTATTGATTAGAGAGTATGAAGGTAGATGCGCCCAGCGCGCGAGCAGAAAGAAAAAACCCCGACGGACTGGGCCCGGCGGGGTTTGCTAGCGCGCACGTAGCGCGTCAGGGAAGCAGCTTAGCTGCGGTTACCGGTGGCGATTTCGCCGGCGCGGGCCGCAGTCACCGCTTCGGCGCGCACATCAAGACGGCTGAGCTGCGAGGGCTGGCTCGCTTGCAGCACCACAAAATTCTTTTGGGCGGGGAGGGCGGCCGCGCCTTCGGCGCGGACTTCGGCGCTGGCACGGGTCGATTGCACGCTGGCGTCAAAGTTGGCGCCGTAGAGATCGCCGTAGGCGCTGCCGGCTTGGGCGGCAAAGGAGGCAAAGGCAGCGACAGCGGCAACGGAGAAGAGGCGGGTGGCATTCATGGTCAATATCCTTCAAGAGCAACAAGTAGACCGGTTCCGCATGGGTGGCAAAGTGCCTGCGAGGCCGGGTTCGATGAGGTCCTTGCGGCGTCGTCTCATCGATGGGTTGAACTGTATTCCTTCATCGTCCAAAGAAAAACTACTCGGTATGAAACTGACTGTTCTGGTTTTTGATGTGAATCCAAAGGCCTGCCGCGCATCCAAAACAGATTCGTTTCAGAATAGGCCGATGTTTTTTGGAGCCACCGATGCCAACCACCCTCAAAGTCGACTTTGTTTCTGATGTGTCCTGCCCCTGGTGCGTGATCGGCCTGCGCGCGCTGAAGCAGGCTGCCGAGCGCCTGGCCGGTGAGGTGCAGCTCGATCTGCACTTCCAGCCGTTTGAACTCAATCCGCAGATGGGGCCAGACGGCCAGGACATCGGCGAACACCTGCAGCAGAAATATGGCGCGTCCGACGCGCAGCGCGAAGCCACCCGCGCCGCCATTGCTGCACGCGGTGCCGAGCTGGGCTTCACCTTCACTCCTGGTGCGCGCGGCCGCATCTACAACACCTTCGACGCGCACCGCCTGCTGCACTGGGCTGAGCTGCAGGGGCACCAGGAGGCGCTCAAGAACGCGCTGTTCAAGGCCTATTTCACCGACGGAGAAGACCCGAGCAACCAGGCATTGCTGGTGCGCCTGGCTGGCGAGGTGGGGCTGGACGTGGCAGAGGCACGCGCCTTGCTGCAATCGGATCGCTACGCGGCCGACGTGCGTGAGCGCGAGCAGTTCTACCTGCAACAAGGCATCCACTCCGTGCCGGCCATCGTCATCAACGAGCGTCACCTGATTCAGGGCGGCCAGCCGGTGGAGGTGTTCGAGCAGGCGCTGCGGCAGATTGCAGCAGAAGCCTAGAACTATAGAATTGATAGCTGCTGGCGCTTATGGGATAAGCGCTAGAGGCATTTTTTGCCTAAAATTTCCGTGGGCAATCACTTGTCCAGCGGGATTGGCGTGGCGCGGTCCACCGGGACGGCGGTGACGCTGTTCTGCGGCGAGCCGTCAATGAGTTTGTCCGAGTAGCTCAGGTACACCAGGGTGTTGCGCGGTGCGTCCACCATGCGCACCACACGCAGGCGCTTGAAGAGCAGCGACATGCGCTCGGAGAAAATCTCTTGCTGCTGGCGCAGCGGTTTGGCGAACGAAAGGGGTCCGGTCTGGCGGCAGGCGATGGATGCCTCGGCCCGGTCTTCGGCCAGGCCCAGCGTGCCCTTGATGCCGCCGATGCGGGCGCGCGAGACGTAGCAGGTCACGCCCGAGACGCCCGGGTCGTCGTAGGCCTCGACAATGATGTCGTGGTCGCGGCCAAGCAACTGGAAAGCCGTGTCTACCGTGCCGATCTTGTCGGCCGCCTGGCCTGCTGTGGCGCCAGCCAGGCACAAGGTTGCCAAGGCTGCACGCAGCAAGTGGGCGGGAACGGAGCGTTGCTTGGATGCCATGCTGCGTCTCATGCTTCAGCGCAGCGGCGGGCCAGATGCGCCAGCGCTTCTTCCACCTGGTCCACCAGCACCAGGCACAGGTCGCCGGGCGCCAGGCGCGCCAGAGCGGTGTCGATGGCGATGAATTCGCCGCGAATTTCCTCCACATGCTGGGTGCGCCCGGCGCCAGCAAGGCCTTCGCGCAGCAGGCGCATCACCTCGCCATCGGCGCGGCCGCGCTGGGCGGCGTCCTGGTACAGCAGCACGTCGTCAAAAGCGGCGCCGAGAATCACGGTCTGCGCGCGGATGTCCTCGTCGCGCCGGTCGCCCGCACCGCTGATGACAACGCTGCGGCGCTTGGCCGGCAGTGCATTCACGGCGCTCACCAGGGCGCGCATGGCGTCGGGGTTGTGGCCATAGTCGGCAATGACCGTGGCGCCTTTGAAATCCATCAGGTTGAAGCGCCCGGGCGCGTTGTCGCTGTCGTTGACGAAACCCGAGAGGCCGCGGCGGATCGTCTCCCACGACAGGCCCGCGCCCCAGGCGGCGGCCACCGAGGCCATGACGTTTTCCACCTGAAAACCAATCTTGCCGCCGCGCGTGATGGGCACATCGCGCAGATCAATTGCCTCGCGCCAGGAGCCTTCGGCCGCCACGACCGAATCGCCATCGACATAGACCGACCGGTTGCCCTGGGCACGGTGCGTGGCCATCACGGGATGGTGGCGATCGGCGGCAAAGAAGATGATCTTGCCGGGGCAGGCCGGCGCCATGGCCGCGACGATGGGGTCGGCGGCGTTGAGCACCGCATAGCCATCGGGCGCCACGTTCTGCACGATGACGCGCTTGAGCACCGCCAGGTCTTCCACCGTGGTGATGAAGTTCAGCCCCAGGTGGTCGCCCTCACCGATGTTGGTGACCACCGCCACGGTGCAGCGGTCAAAGCCCAGGCCCTCGCGCAAGATGCCGCCACGCGCCGTTTCGAACACCGCCGCATCCACCTCGGGGTGCAGCAGCACGTTGCGCGCGCTTTTCGGGCCGCTGCAGTCGCCGCTGTCGATCTGGCGGCCGTTGACGTACACGCCATCGGTGTTGGTCATGCCGACCCGCAGGCCGTGGGCGGAAAAGAGGTGGGCAATCAGGCGCGCCGTCGTGGTTTTGCCATTGGTGCCAGTGACGGCCACCACCGGAATCCGTCCGTCGTTGCCGGGCGGGAACACCAGGTCCACCATGGCCTGGCCAATCGCGCGCGGCTTGCCGTAGGACGGCGCCAGGTGCATGCGCAGGCCGGGCGCGGCGTTGACTTCGACAATGCCGCCGTTTTGTTCCTCGATCGGGTGCAGCACGCTCTCGCACACCAGATCGACGCCGCAGATGTGCAGCCCCACCATTTGCGCGGCCGCCACGGCGCGCGCTGCTACGTCGGGGTGCACGTCGTCGGTCACATCGGTGGCCGAGCCGCCGGTAGAGAGGTTGGCGTTGTTGCGCAGGATGATGCGTTGGCCTTTGGGCGGCACCGAATCGGGCGTCATGCCCTGTGTGGTGAGGCGCGCTACGGCAATGTCGTCCAGGCGAATTTTTGTCAGTGGCGTGGAGTGGCCTTCGCCCCGCCGCGGATCAAGGTTCACCAGGTCGACCAGTTCGCGCACCGTGTGGATATCGTCGCCCAGCACCTGGGGCGGCTCGCGCCGCGCGGCGGCCACCAACTGGTTGCCGACCACCAGCAAGCGGAAGTCGTGGCCTGGCAGAAAGCGCTCGACCATGACCTCGCCGTATTCGGCGGCCACGCGAAAGGCTTCATCAAGCTGCGATCGTTCGGTGATATTGACCGTGACGCCCTTTCCCTGATTGCCGTCCTGGGGCTTGACCACCACCGGCAAGCCGACATCAAGCGCCACGGCCCAGGCGTCGTCCGTGGTGGCAGCGGGTCGCCCCATGGGCACCGGGACGCCGGCGGCGTGCAGCAGGCGTTTGGTCAGGTCTTTGTCCTGCGCGATGGACTCGGCCACGGCGCTGGTCACATCGACTTCAGCCGCCTGGATGCGCCGCTGGCGCGAACCCCAGCCAAACTGCACCAGGCTGCCTTGCGTGAGCCGGCGCCATGGGATGCCGCGTGCCGCAGCGGCTTCCACAATGGCACCCGTGCTGGGGCCCAGGCGCTCGTCTTCATCGAGCTCGCGCAGACGGGCCACCACGGCTTCGCAGTCGAATGCGCCGCCTTGCTGCGCGGCGGCTACCAACGCCTGAGCGTCTTCGAACGCCTGGCGACCTACCGCTTCTTCGGTGTATTCGACGATGACCTGGAACACACCGCGCTCTGGCGTGTGCGCGGTGCGGCTGAACGTCACGGGGCAGCCGGCCTGCGCCTGCAGCGCCAGCACCGCCGATTGCAGCACGTGGGCGAGCGAAATATCGTTCTCGCTGCCCTCGGGCAGCAGGGTGCCTATGGCCGGGAACAGAGCACGCAAGCGGGCTTCGAAACCGGCCATCTGCGCCATCGCCAATTCGTCGTCGGTGCAACGCACCACGGCCTCAATGGCGGTGTTGCGGCTCCACAGGTTGGGGCCGCGCAGGGCCCGGGTACGGGATACATCCATGGAAATCTTTCGGGATTACAGCGGCAGTACGGGAATGCGCGGCGCATTGGCGCCTGCCAATACGGGTTCGAAGGTTTTGACGCCTGCGGCAATCAGGTCGGGGGCAATGTCCAGCGCCCAGGCGGCGCCAATTGCCGCCAGCAGGGCCGGTACGGGCACCGATGCAGCTGCCTGGCCCTGAGTCAGGCGCGCCAGCTCGCCCAAGGGCTTTTCGCTGGCTCCCTGCGCCAGCACTACCTGGCCGCCTTGCAGAAGCACCGCACGGCCATGGTCCTTGGCGCGGTGGGCCGCCACGGCAGCGTTGAGCGCGTCGGTGGAGGTCAGCACCACGGCGCCGTCGCACAAGCGGGCCAGTTCGGCCACTTCCGGCTCGTCGGCGTTCAGCACCGCCGCGCCGCTGGCAAGGACCACATCGACCTGGGTGCGCAGCACGCGCGGCATCTGCTCGGCGGACAGCACGTCAAATTCGGCCAGTGCTTCCCATCCATCCATGTCGGTCACCACGCCGACGGTGCAGCGGTCGTAGGCCAGGCCGTCCTGCAGGATGGCGCGCGCGTCGTTTTCCATCACGGCGGCTTGCACCATCTGGCTGGTGAGCAAGCGGCGCGCGCCTTCCCAGTGGGCGCTGGGGCGGGTGTCCACGCAGCGCTCGTTCAGAAACAGACCTTCGCTGCAGGCCAGGCCTGTGTAGCGACCCCCCAGATGCAACAGCCACGCGACCAGGCGGGCAATGGTGGCGCTTGAGCGTGTGCCCGCGACCCCGACGACCGGAATGCGGCCGACAGTGTCGTCGACAGAGGCATCGTCGGCCAGCGGGAACAGGTGCTCGGCAATGGCCTGGCCCACCGGGCGCGGTGCACCGATGGCGGGCTTGAGGTGCATCAGCAAACCGGGTCCGGCGTTGACTTCCACAATGGCACCCCCCTGCGCGTGCAGAGGCTTTGAAATGTCTTGCGCCACCATGTCGATGCCAGCGATGTCCAGACCTACGACCTTGGCGGCCAGTGCCGCGATGTAGGCCACCTCGGGGTGAACTTCGTCGGTGCAGTCCACCGCCACATTGCCGTTGCGCTGGATCACCACCTGGCGGCCGGCGGCGGGGACGGAATCGGCGCCCAGGTCCTGGCGCATGAGTTCAAGCTGCACCTTGGCGTCCTGCGTCAGGTCGATGATCTCCAGCGGGTATTCCTCCTCGTAGCCGCGGCGCGGGTCGGAGTTGAGCTGGCTGTCGATGAGTTCCTGGACGGTGGAGCGGCCGTTGCCGGTGATGCTGACCACCTCGCCGCGCGCGGCGGCCGCCACCTTGCCGCCGACCACCAGAATGCGGTGCTCGTCGCCGGGGATGAAGCGCTCGACCATGACCTCGCTGCCTTCGGGCTCGGCCACGTGCCACGCGGCTTCGATATCTTCGCGCTTGCGCAGGTCGAGCGTGACGCCGCGCGCATGGTTGCCGTTGGAGGGTTTGACCACCACCGGCAGGCCAATGTCCTGGGCGGCCTCCCAGGCGGCTTGCGGGCTAGCCACAACCTGGCCCTCGGGCACCGGCACGCCGCAGGCCTTGAGCAGGCTTTTGGTTAGATCCTTGTCGCTGGCAATGCCCTCGGCGATGGCGCTGGTGAATTCGGTCTCGGCTGTCCAGATGCGGCGCTGGGCGGCGCCGTAACCCAGCTGCACCAAATTACCGTCGTTCAGGCGGATGTGCGGAATGCCGCGATCGGCGGCTGCGGTGACGATGCAGGCCGTGCTTGGGCCGAGGTAGCGGTCGTCCACCACCGTACGCACGCGGGCGACGGCGGCGTTCACGTCAAAAGGCTGGTCATTGAGTGCCGCCATGAGGAGCGCGTGGCCTTCGGCCAGCGCGCTGCGCGCGACCTGCTCCTCGCGGGCCCGGAACACCATGCGGTAGATGCCGTGCCGCGAGGTACTGCGCGTCTGGCCAAACCCCGTGGGCATGCCCGCCAGGTTGAGCAGTTCGATGACGATATGCTCCAGCACGTGGCCGCACCAAGTGCCCTCCTCCAGGCGCTGCAGGAAACCGCCGCGCTCGCCTACGCCGCAGTGGTGCTCGATCAGCGCCGGCAGCCAGGTGGTGAGCCGCTCGTTGAATCCCGGCAATTGGTGCGAAGGGTGATCCTCCAGCGGGCCAAGGTCCAGCCAGACCTCCAGCACCGGGCGGTAGGTCCAGATGTTTGGGCCACGAAGGTAGTGGATGCGCAGCAGGTCGATGTCTTTAAATGTGGTCATGGGTCAGCGCACCGGGTGCGTAGTCCGTTGAAGGCAGGCGCATCGGCCGGGCCGTTGCGTGCCAGATAGCATGGGCGCAAGCATACCGTTGACGGTCGCTCGCGTGTTTGGGGGAAAATTCGGCTGCTGCCACTGTGCTGGCTGTTCTGCGCAATTCGCGCGTATTCAATTCAAGATGCAACATCACCACCGTGCGGCCGAAACTGACGCCGCGTCCCGACCTTTCGAGGCAGAACTGGGTCGTCGGCTTGTGCCCAATGAAAACGTGCTCGCCACCCTGCAGGTTGACCTCAGTGACGCGCTGCAGTTCACGAGCAACCTGCTTGCCTTGACCAGCGCCCGGTTGCTGGCCTGTACCCAGGGCGGTGAGTGGCGCGAGTGGGCGCTGGCGCCTGGCATAGGGCTGCGACTGCTGGACCATGGCGGCGTGGGCACGCTGGAGTTGCACGATGACCGCAACCGCCTGGCGCTCTGGCACTTCACGCTGGCAATCAATCCAGCGGCACAGCGCTTGGTGCGGCAGTTCGAGTTGCGCATCGTCCAGATTGCGCATGGCGGCTTGGTGCCGCATGCGGCAGTGGAGGCAGACGCCCTGTGCCCGGTCTGCCACAGCGAGCTCTCGCCAGATACCGAAGAATGCCCGGTTTGCGCCCGTGCCCAGCCGCCCCAGCCCTCCACCTGGGTGCTGCTGCGGCTCTGGCGCTTTGCGCGCCCCTACCGCAAGCAACTGGCCACCGGTTTTGGCTTGACGCTGGCCTCTACCGCCGCCACGCTGGTGCCGCCGTACCTGACCATCCCGCTGATGGACGACATCCTGATTCCGTTCCAGAACGGCAAGCAGATCGAGCCAGGCCTGGTGCTGCTGTATCTCGGGGGGCTGCTCGCCTCCGCGCTGCTCGCCTGGGGCTTGGGCTGGGCGCGCACCTACATCCTGGCGTTGGTGTCTGAGCGCATTGGCGCCGATTTGCGCACCACGACCTATGAGCATTTGCTGCGCCTGTCGCTGGACTATTTTGGAGGCAAGCGCACGGGCGACCTGATGTCGCGCATCGGCGCCGAGACCGACCGCATCAACGTGTTCCTGTCGCTGCATGCGCTCGATTTCGTCACCGACGTGCTGATGATTCTCATGACGGCGGCGATCCTGTTTTCGATCAGCCCCTGGCTGGCGCTGGTCACGCTGGTGCCACTGCCGTTCATAGGCTGGATGATTCACACCGTGCGCGACCGGTTGCGCACCGGCTTCGAGAAGATCGACAGGGTCTGGAGCGAAGTGACCAACGTGCTGGCCGACACCATCCCCGGCATCCGCGTGGTCAAGGCCTTTGCTCAGGAAAAGCGTGAGGCCCGGCGGTTTTACGACGCCAACCAGCACAACCTGCAGGTCAACGACAAGCTCAACAAGACCTGGGCGCTGTTCACGCCCACAGTCTCGCTGCTGACGGAAATCGGTCTGTTGGTGGTATGGGGCTTTGGCATCTGGCTGGTATCGAAAAGCCAGATCACGGTGGGTGTGCTGACGGCGTTCATCGCCTACATCGGGCGCTTCTATGGCCGGCTGGACTCGATGAGCCGCATCGTGTCGGTCACGCAAAAGGCCGCTGCGGGCGCCAAGCGCATCTTTGACATCCTGGACCACGTCAGCAACGTGCCCGAACCGGCCCACCCGGTGCACATGGAGCGGGTACAGGGCGCCATTGCGCTGCGCGGTGTGGGTTTCCGCTACGGCAGCCGTGCCGTCATCAAAGGACTCGATCTGGAGATCCGGCCCGGCGAAATGATTGGCCTGGTGGGCCACAGCGGCTCGGGCAAAAGCACGCTGGTGAATCTGATCTGCCGCTTTTACGACGTCACCGAAGGGGTGATTGCGCTCGACGGCACCGACATCCGGCGGTTTGCTGTGGCGGACTACCGGCGCCATATTGGCCTGGTGCTGCAGGAGCCGTTCCTGTTCTTCGGCACGATTGCCGAGAACATTGCCTATGGCAAGCCAGACGCGACGCGCGGCGAAATCATTGTGGCCGCGCGCGCCGCGCACGCGCACGAATTCATCCTGCGACTGCCGCATGGCTACGACTCACTGGTCGGTGAGCGTGGTCAAGGGCTCTCGGGCGGCGAGCGCCAGCGCATCAGCATTGCGCGCGCGCTGCTGATCGACCCGCGCATCCTCATCCTTGACGAAGCCACGTCGGCGGTGGATACCGAAACGGAAAAGGAAATCCAGCGCGCGCTCGACAACCTGGTGCAGGGCCGGACCACGATCGCTATTGCCCACCGCCTGTCCACTTTGCGCAAAGCCGACCGCCTGGTGGTCATGGACCGCGGCGAGATCGTCGAAGTCGGGCCGCACGATACCCTCATGGAGCGACAAGGCGCTTACTGGCGCCTGTACGAAGCCCAGGCGCGCCGCGCCGAGGAAGACGCCCAAGCAGCGGGCGTGCTGCCCGAAGCACTTTCCCATTCCGCACACCCTGCAGGCCAGTCATGAGCACCTCGAACATTTCGCTGCAGCGCGACAGCCATGGCCGACTGGTGCTCACGTTGGCCGACGGGAGCGAGCATGTGGGCGTGCAGCCCGTGCGCGCGTTTCCTATCGGCGCACCGGACGAAGGAATTTCGCTGCTGGGACAAGACGGGCATGAGCGGCTGTGGGTGGACCGTCTGACCGATTTGCCCGCTGGCGTGCGTGCGCTGGTTGAGGAAGAACTCGCGGTGCGCGAGTTTTCCCCCGAAATCACGCGCATCGTCTCGGTGTCGAGCTTCTCCACGCCCAGCACCTGGCAGGTCGTCACCGACCGAGGTGACACCCAGTTCACCTTGAAGGCCGAGGAAGACATCCGCCGCCTGGCCGGCCGCACCCGGTTGATGGTGGCGAGTGCCGAGGGCGTGCAGTACCGCATCGCCGATACGCGGGCGCTCGACCGGCATTCGCTGCGCTTGCTGGAGCGATTTTTGTAGCAGGAGTGGCACTTAATAGGTGTTTACCCTTAAATTTTGGCCAATTCGGAGAAAAGGGCTCAAGTTGCCCCTCTTTTCGCCGAAATAGAGTTACGAGACGGGGGGGAATCCGGCTCGCTCCGTCTAACTGAGGACTCTGCCATGCAACTGCCACCTGTTGACCGATCGACAAGCTGGCGTCCCCAGGGCGCCGACCTTTACTCCACCGGGGCATCGGGGGCGGTTCCGGTGCGACCCATCAATGCGGCCACGCCGGTCGAGTCGATGGACCGACTGGGAGAGGGGGCCATCGTCAAGACGCCCGAAAAGTCATCCAGCCCCGATCAGGCCAATCGCGACTGGACCGAGGGGGCTGACAAAAAAGAGCTGAAGATTCCTCCCGAGCCGCCCAAGGAGCCGCCGCTCTATAAGGTGATGATTGAATTCATCCAGTCCATGTGGCGCGCCAGCGGTAGTGCCATTGAGATGGCCCAGGACGTGAACAAAACCACGCTGGCGGAGCGCCTGGCTCAGCAGGCCAAGAATGAGCCGTTGACCTACTCGGACCCCACGGTCAAGCGCACTACGGGGCTTTAAGGCGCTGCTCCCGGGAGGCTGCGCACGTGGCCGGCCGGTACATGGCGCGCCGCCGAGCGGACGTGACCGGTCTGGTCATCAAAAAAGAAATCCGGTTCGAATTCGCGCAGGAACGGGCCCTTCTCCAGCCCGCCCAAAAACATCGCCTCGTCCACCGCCAGGTTCCACTTCATGAGGGTGTTGATGGCGCGCTCATGCGCTGGCGCACTGCGGGCCGTGACGAGTGCAATGCGCAGCCGCATACCCGAGACATCCGCCTGCTGCTGGAGTTGGTGCAGCGCGGCGAGCAGCGGCTTGAAAGGCCCGCCAGACAGCGGAAGGGCGGCCTTGCTGGTTTCGTGCGAGACAAAGGCTTCCAGCCCACCTTCCTGGTAGACCCGCTCGGCTTCGTCCGAGAACAGCACGGCGTCGCCGTCAAAGGCAATGCGCAGTTCGTTGGGGTAGTTGATGCCGGCGGCAACCGATTCGGTCAATACCCTTGCGGCTGGAAAACCCAGGTGCAGCGCCTCGCTGACATCGCGTTCGTTGGCAGAGAGGAACAGGTGCGCGCCCAGTGGCCGCAAGTAGCGAAAGGGGTCGCGCCCCTGCGTGAACACGCCGCGCTCGAGCTGCAGCCCGGCGCTTTGCACCGAGCGGAAGATGCGCAGCGCCGTCACCGGGTCGTTGCGCGAGAGCATCACCACTTCCACGCGCTGCACCGCGTCGGTGTTGAAGGCCAGCAGCTTGTGCACCAGCGGAAATGCGACCCCCGGCTTTGCGGGCACCGCCAGGCGCTCCTGCTGCAAACGCATGTAGGCGAGCGGGTTCTGCGCGTCGAACACGCGGTTTTCTTCTTCGAAATCAAACAGCGCGCGCGAGGAAATCGCGACCACCAGTTTGTCTTGCAGGCTTACCGGCATCGCATGCCCCTTATTTGACGAACTGGTTGAGCTGAATGATGGGCAGCAGAACGGCCAGAACGATCAGCATCACCACCAGTCCCATCACGACGATCAGAAGGGGCTCCAGCACGGTTGCCAGTTGCACGGCGCGGCGCTGCACCTCGGTGCTGAGCTGCACGGCAGCGCGCTGCAGCATGAGCGGCAGTTGCCCGGTCTGCTCGCCCAGACGGGCGAACATGGACAGCAGGCTCGGAAAGCGCTTTCTTTGCGCCAGCGCCGAGGCCAGCGGCGCGCCTTCGCGCACCTGCACCAGCGCGTCCAGCGCGTCGGCACGCATGGCGCGGTTGTTCAGGGTTTCGGCGGCCGCCTGCAAGGCTTTGAGGATGGGAACGCCCGCACCCGCCAGCATGGCCAGCGTGCTGGCAAAGCGCGCTGCGTTGTAGCCGCGTGCCAGGCGGCCAAGGATGGGAAGGCGCAGAAAGGCAGCGTCAAATTTTGAACGAAAAGCGGCTCTAGCGTAAGCGTAGCGTGCGCTAATAGCTGCAATAACAATAGCAATCAGCAGCCAGATACCGTAGTGGCGCACGAAAGCGCTCACCGCCAGCATGGCCACCGTCAGGAAGGGCAATGCGCGGCGCGAGCCGGCAAACACGCCAGCGACCTGCGGTACGACGTAGCTGACGAGAAAAATCACAATGGCGATGGCCACCAGCGTGACGATGGCGGGGTAGAGCGCGGCGCCGACCAGCTTGGCCTTGAGCGCCTGGCGCTCCTCCAGGTCGTCGGCCAGGCGTTCGAGCACCAGGCCGAGCCTGCCGCTGTGCTCGCCAGCGCCAATTACGGCGCAGTAGATGTCGGAAAACTCGCGCGGGTGCTGGGCCAGTGCCTGGGCAAAGGGCGCGCCGGCGTTGACTTCGGCGCGCAGCACCGCGACCAGGTGGCGCTGGCGCTCGTCGTCGGCCTCGTCGGAAAGGGCGGTCAGCGCCCGCTCCAGCGTGAGCCCGGAGGAGACCAGTCCCGCCACCTGGCGCGTCCAGATGGCCAGCCCCGTGCTGCCAAACACCGGCCGCTGCAGCCAGCCGCCAGCGGTGCGCGAGCCGTCTGCCGCACCCGATTGCGCCGCGGGCGAGACCGCGAGCGGAACCAGCGCCTGCGCCCGCAGCTGGCTGCGGGCGGCCTTGGCGTTGTCGGCTTCCAGCATGCCGGTGCGCGTCTGGCCCTGGGCATCGAGCGCTTCAAAGGCAAAGGCGGGCATGGGCGGTGTAAGAAATCGGCATGGGCCGCAATAGTAGCCGCTGCACACTGGCCGGACGCGTTCGCCCAGTCCACAATGGCCTGCAAGCCTCGGCGCTTGGTCCGGGGCCGCAAGGAGTTCCCATGTTGAAAGACAAAGTCGCATTGATCACCGGCGGTTCCTCGGGCATTGGTCGCGCCGTTGCCCTGGCCTGGGCGCGCGAGGGTGCGCGCGTGGTGGTCTCCGACACCAACCGTGACGGCGGCGAGCAAACCGTGGCCCAGGTGCGTGGGCTTGGCGGCGAGGCGCTGTTTGTGACCGCTGATGTGAGCCAGCCGCAGGATTGCGAAGCGCTGGTGCAGCGCGCTGTGGAGAAGTTCGGGCGTCTCGACATTGCCTGCAACAACGCCGGCATTGGCGGCCCGCAGGCGCCCACGGCCGACTACCCGCTGGACGGCTGGGCGCAGGTGATTGGCATCAACCTCTCGGGTGTGTTCTATGGCATGAAGTACCAGTTGCCGGCCATGCTCAAGAATGGCGGCGGCGCCATCGTCAACATGGCGTCCATTCTGGGGGCCGTGGGTTTTGCCGGAGCACCGGCGTACACCGCAGCCAAGCACGGAGTCGTAGGGCTGACCCAGGCGGCAGCGCTGGAATACAGCGCGCAGGGCGTGCGCATCAACGCCGTCGGGCCGGGCTTCATCCACACGCCCATGATCAGCGCGCTGGAAGAGAACCAGGCCGTCAACGGCATGCTGGTCGCCGCCCACCCCATCGGCCGGCTGGGCCGTGCTGAGGAAGTGGCCGAACTGGTGCTCTGGCTCGCGAGCAGCAAGGCCTCGTTTGTGACGGGTTCGTACTACCCGGTGGACGGCGGCTATCTGGCGCGCTAAATTTAGAGCAAAAATGGCCGCTAGCGCTTGCTAGTAAAGCGCATGCAGCTATTGAAATAATAGTTAAAAATTGCCCGTGGCTTGTAGCTGTGCCCGGGCGGCGGCGGCAATGTCGAGCGAGCGCAGGCGCAAGGCCGGATCGAACACGTCGCACACCAGCATCAGTTCGTCGGCCTGTGTCGCCTTGAGCAGCGCCTCCATCCCGGAGCGCACGGAGTCGGGCCCGCCGATGACGGCTGCCGCGAGGAATTCACCAATGGCGGCACGTTCCTGGGGCGACAGGTGTTCCACCAGCCCAGCTACCGGTGGCGCCAGCTTGCGCCGCTCGCCCTTGAGGATGCCCAGCACGCGCTGGTAGGTGCTGCTGGCGAGGAATTGCGCCTCCTCGTCGGTCGGTGCGGCAATGAGCGGTACGCCAATCACCACATAGGGCTTGGGCCAGTGTGCCGAGGGTTTGTACAGGCGCCGATACAGGTCTATCGCCTGCAGCAGCAAACGCGGTGCGAAGTGCGAGGCAAATGCGTAAGGCAGGCCGCGCTCGGCCGCGAGCTGGGCGGAAAACAGACTGGAGCCGAGCAGCCAGATGGGAACGTTGGTGCCCGCTCCGGGCGTGGCCACCAGGCGCTGGCCTGGCTCGGGGGGCGCCAGCAGGCGCTGCAGTTCGGCCACGTCGCGCGGGAAGTCCTCCTGCGTCTCGGGCCGGTCGCGGCGCAGCGCGCGCATGGTGAGCGGGTCGGTCCCCGGCGCGCGCCCCAGCCCCAGGTCGATGCGGCCGGGGAACAGTTCGGCCAGCGTGCCAAAGGCCTCGGCCACCACCAACGGTGCGTGGTTGGGCAGCATGACACCGCCCGAGCCGACGCGCATGCGCTCGGTGCCAGCGGCGATGTGGCCCACCAGTACCGCCGTTGCCGAGCTGGCAATGCCGTCCATGTTGTGGTGTTCGGCCAGCCAGTAGCGCTTGAAACCCAGAGACTCGGCATGCCGGGCCGTCGCCAGCGCTATGGCGAGCGCATCGCGCACACTGCCGCCCTCGCGCACGGCCACGAGGTCGAGCAGGGAGAGCGCGGTAGGAATGGAAGCCGTCATGCCGCCATTGTGGCGCGCCTTGCAGGAGCGTGCGGGTTAGGTGAGCCCTTGGACATGCTGCAAAATTTTCGCCCGCGTCTGGCACATGTCCGCTTGCAATGGCACATCGGGGGCGCTGCCATTGGATCGGGCCAGGCGCTGAAACTTGCTAAAGTCGCCTAGGTGACTTGCCGGGCGCCAGTAGCCGTCGCTGTGGAGGGGGCGTTCGGGTTTCCGTGGGCTGACGGCAGTTTGGCCGACCAATACCGCCGTACCTTTCACCTATGGGTGGCGCCAGAAATTTTTTAAGAGAGTGGACTCAATGAACAAGTATTTGCTCAAGGCGATCGGTCAGGTCGCCGTGCCGCTGGCCCTCGGTTTGTCCTGCGCTGCACCGGTGTTTGCCGACAGTGGCGTGGCCTATGTATCGAATCAGGAAGCAGGGGTGAGCGTCATCGACCTGGCCACCATGACGGCCAGGGACAACATCGACGTTGGCGTCACCGGGCCGCGCGGCATTGGCATTACCGCCGATGGCGCCATGCTGGTAACGGCCAACAAGGGTGGCGCCAACATTGCCCTGATCGACACCAAAACAGGGCATGTAATCCGCTATGTGCCGATCGGCAAGAACCCCGAATTCGTTCGTGTCCAGGGCCACTATGCCTATGTCACCTACGAACCCAGCGCCAAGTCGGGCCCGCCCTCCAAGAATGGCGCCAAGGACGACGATGGCGCCGTCCCAGGGCACATCGCCATCGTGGACCTGAAGCAGGGCAAGGTCGTTCACGACATCGTCGGCAAGCCGGAAACCGAGGGTCTGGAGTTCTCCAAGGATGGCAAGAAGCTGTTCATCACCAATGAATCGGACAATTCGCTGACGGTGCACGACGCCAAAAGCGGCAAACTGCTCAAGAGCATCCCGCTTGGCAAGTACGGCAACCGCCCGCGCGGCATCAAGCTGTCGCCCGACGGCAAGGCGCTGGTGACCACACTGGAGCTTTCGGACAAGATGCTGGTGCTCAACGACAAGTTCGATGTCGTCAAGGAGGTCGCCACCGCCAAGACGCCCTACGGTGTGGCCTTCGACCGCAGCGGTTCGCGCATCTTCGTGGCCTCCAACAAGGACAAGCTGCTCCAGGTCTTCGACGCCCAGACCTATGAAAAGGTCAAGGATATCCCGATCGGTGATCGCTGCTGGCATTTCAGCTTCACCCCTGACGACAAGCAGATCCTGGTGGCCTGCGGCAAATCGAATGAACTGGTGGTGATCGATGCCGCTTCGCTGGAGGTGACCAAGCACCTCGGAGAGATGGGCATGCCCTGGGGCATCGTGACCTATCCGAAGGCGATGGGCAGTATCGACCGGCCCTGAGCGAGAACGCCCCGAAGAAAGCGCCCGCCACCCTGGCGGGCGTTTTGCATTCCGCGTCGGCCCATTCACAGGGTCTTTTCGGCGGTGAGTGACGCGGGTGTATCCAATTGCTGCAGGGTCTATATGATGGCTTCATGGGCCATGTTGGCGCGACGCATCGGGTACTTCCATGGGATTCTTCAGCAAAATGTTCAAACTGCGCGAGCAGGACCCTGAAAGCCAGGAGACCACTTGGGCTTTCGAGGACAACGCGAGCGAACTGGTGCTGGATGCCGAGTACGCCAACACGCTGGCGTTCGAATTCGACATCGACGCCGCCATCAGCAGGCATGAGGCATGGAAAAACAGGCTGCGCCAGCAACTGAGCGGCGAGATCGATACCCCAATCGATCTGGACGAATTGCGCAACCCCGAAGCCTGCCCGTTGGGCCAGTGGCTCGCCGGCCCCGGGCAGCAAATGTTGGGCCAGTACCCGGCCTTTGACATCCTCGTAGCGCGCCATGCCTATTTTCATGCCCAGGCTGTCGAGGTCGTCGAGCTCAGCCGTGCCGGGGAGTACGAGCGTGCACTGCGCGTGTTCCATGGCGGCTACCGCCACGCTTCGAATCAGGTGGTGCTGCTGCTCAAGCAGCTCAAGCGTGGTTTGGGGCGCTGAGTGGGTATGCGCTCGGTCTGTGGTCGCGTCCTGTCGGTCTGCACCGGGCAGGCCGTGCCCTACGCGCGCGGTTCGCGCAGCGGCATCGACAAGCAGGTTCGCACCGGCAAGGTGTATTGCCACACCCTCGGTCTGGTGGGCGATGAGCAAGGTGACCTTCGGGTCCATGGTGGGCCGGACAAGGCGGTGCACCACTACCCCAGCGAGCATTGCGCCGCCTGGCGTGCGGAACTGGGGCCACACCCGCTGCTCGACACCCCGGCGGCTTTTGGCGAAAACCTGCACAGCAGCGGCCTGACCGAGGCCGACGTGTGTCTGGGGGACCGTTTTCGCGTGGGCGATGCCTTGCTGGAGGTCTCGCAAGCCCGCCAGCCGTGCTGGAAGCTCAACGAGCGCTTTGGACGCCCTGACATGGCCGTGCAGGTGCAGCGCACTGGGCGCACCGGCTGGTACTACCGCGTGCTGGAAGAGGGCGCGCTCTGGGCTGGTGCGGACCTGCTGCTGCAAGCACGCCCGTATCCCGAATGGCCGCTGGCGCGCCTGATCGACCTGCTTTACCGGCCCAGTCTGGACGTTGCCGAACTGCGTGCTGCGCGGGTGCTGCCGCTGCCGGCCAATTGGCAGCGTTTGCTGGATCGGCGGCTGGGCAGCGGCGTGGTGGAAAGCTGGGTTTCGCGGCTGGAGGGGCCTGCGCAGACCTAGTCTTTTACCTTGGCATGCTCGCGCAGCCAGGTGGCAAAGGCCTCTTCGCCGAACTCGCCTGAGGCGACGGCGAGCATGGTGAGCACGCAGTCAGCATCGCTCGCGCCAAGGTGGTAGCCGTTCAAGCGCAGGAACAATTCAGCGGCGACAAAACCGGTGCGCTTGTTGCCGTCGATGAAAGGATGGTTGCGGGAGATGCCGTAACCGTAGGCTGCGGCCAGCGCGAATGCGTCGGGCGCGGCGTAGGCGAGCAGGTTGGCGGGGCGGGCCAGCGCCGAATCGAGCAAGCCTGCATCGCGCGTACCGGCACTGCCCCCATGTTCGGCAAGCTGTGCTTCGTGCACTGCAACAATGACGGCGCGATCCAACCACAGGAAGTGAGCCATGCGCGGGGCCTACTTGGCCAGTTCGTGCAATACCGCGCGCCGCTCACGCATGATGTCGCGCGCCAGTTTCATCTGGGCTTCGAAATCGGGGTTGTGCGTGGTGATGCGCAAGCCGTCAGGCGAATCGGTGACGTAGAGTTCGTCGCCTTTGGTCAGGTCAAGGCGTGCCAGCAATTCTTTGGGAAAAATGGCGCCGACTGAATTTCCGATTTGGGTGAGTTTGAGCGTGTGCATAGCAGCGGTTCGAAGTTATAACGTATGTTATTCCTTGGCGTGCGCTGTCGTCAACCACATGTTCAATCCCGCGTCACCCGCAGCACTTCCTCCCGGCTGGTGACGCCCGCGGCAATCAGGCGCTCGCCGTCTTCGCGCATCAGTTGCATGCCGCCAGCCAGGGCCGCGGCGCGCACGTCGGCCTCCGACGCCCGGTTGTGGATCTGCGCGCGCAGCGCGTCGGTGGTCACGAGCAGTTCGAAGAGCCCGGTGCGTCCGCTGTAGCCCGTCTGGCCGCAGGCATCGCACCCCTGGCCGCGGCACGCGGTGCAGGTTTTGCGCACCAGGCGTTGGGCCAATACACCGAGCAGCGAGCTCGACAGCAGGAAGGGTTCCACCCCCATGTCGGTCAGGCGATTGACGGCGCTGGCGGCGTCGTTGGTGTGTAGTGTGGCCAGCACCAAATGGCCGGTGAGGCTGGCCTGGATGGCGATCTGCGCCGTTTCGAAATCGCGAATCTCGCCGATCATGATCACGTCTGGGTCCTGGCGCAGGATGGCGCGCAGAGCCTTGGCGAAGGTGAGGTCGATCTTGGCGTTGACCTGCGTCTGGCCGACACCGGCCAGTTCGTACTCGATCGGGTCTTCCACCGTCATGATGTTGGCCTGCGCCGCGTCCAGCCGGCCCAGCGCCGCGTACAGGGTGGTGGTTTTGCCCGAGCCGGTCGGGCCGGTCACCAGCACGATGCCGTGCGGCTGCCGGATCAGGCCCTCGAAGCGCGCCAGTGTAGGGCCCTGCATGCCCACGGCTTCGAGCGTGAGGCGGCTCTCGCTCTTGTCGAGCAGGCGCAGCACGGCGCGCTCGCCATGGGCGCTGGGCAGGGTGGAGACGCGCACGTCGATGGCGCGGGTGCCCAGGCGCAGGCTGATGCGGCCGTCCTGCGGCAGGCGTTTTTCGGAAATATCGAGGTCCGCCATGATCTTCAGGCGGCTGATCAAGGCCGCATGCAGTGCACGGTTGGGTTGCACCACCTCGCGCAGCGTGCCGTCCACGCGGAAGCGCACGCTCGAATGGCGCTCGTACGGCTCGATATGGATGTCACTCGCCCCATCGCGCGCCGCCTGCGTGAGCAGGGCGTTGAGCATGCGGATGATGGGCGCGTCGTCGGCGGCTTCGAGCAGGTCTTCGACGGCCGGAAGCTCCTGCATCATGCGCGAGAGGTCGGCGTCGCTTTCCACCTCGCTGACCACCGTGGCGGCGCTGGATTCGCGCTGCGAGTAGGCGGCGCTGATGCGTTGCGCCAGGGTGTGGGCGTCGAGCGGCTGCAGGCGCTGCACCGGGTATTTGCGCAGCACTTCGCTCAAGGGCCCGGCTTGCGGCGCCGGGCCGTGCCACAGCACGAGCCGCTCGCCGTCGGCTTCCAGCAGCAACTGGGCTCCGCGCGCAAACGCATAGGGCAAAGGGTAGGCCATCAGTTGCCTGCGGGGAAATCGGGCTGTGTGACGATGTTGGTCTGCGTCGCAGCGGGCCGTGCGGGCAGCGGCGGCAGGACCGGCGCGCCCGACACCGGGTGCAGCAGCGTGCTCGGCGTGGGCTGGGCCTGTTGCTGCAGCGCGCGAATCGCCTCGTAGCGGTCCACCGTCAGTGCATTGCTGGCGGCGCTGTCACGAATCACCGTGGGCCGCAGGAAGACCATCAGATTGGTCTTGTTGCGCGAGCGGTTTTCGCTGCGAAACAGGTTGCCGACGACCGGGATGTCGCCAAACAACGGCACCTTGTCTTCACCCGAGCTGTAGGAGTCCTCCAGGAGGCCGCCAATGACGATGATGTTGCCGTCGTCCACCACCACGTTTGATTCGATGGACCGCTTGCTGGTGGTCGGTCCGTTGGCATTCGTTAGCGTGCTGCTGTCGATCTTGGACACTTCCTGGTAGATGGACATTTTGACCGTGCCGTTCTCGCTGATCTGCGGGCGCACGCGCAGCACCAGGCCCACGTCCTTGCGCTCGACGGTGGTGAAGGGGTTCACCGTGCTGGTTCCTGCGCTGGCGGCATACGAGCCGGTGACGAAGGGCACGTTGTTGCCGATGATGATGCGGGCCTCTTCGTTGTCCAGCGTCATCAGGTTGGGGGTGGAGAGCACGTTGGCGTCGCCACTGTTTTGCAGGAAATTGGCCAGCGCCCCCAGGTAGTACTGGCCGTTGATGCGCGGCGCCAGCGCCAGGTTCAGGCCCTTGCCCAGCGTGCCCAGGGCGGAGGCCGCGGTGGTCGTGGAGCCGCTGGCCAGCGCTGCCGTGATGTTCACGATGTTGGCACCCGACTGGGCCGAGTTGGTGCCGATCACACCGATGGTTCCGTCGCCCTGCTTGCCCAGGATGCCCTGCCACTGGATGCCGAACTCGGCCAGCTTGCTGGCCGTGACTTCCACGATCAGGCTCTCCACCAGCACTTGCGCTCGCCGGCCGTCGAGTTGGTCGATCACGGCGCGCAGTTGCCGGTATTGCGGCTCGGGTGCCGTGATGATGAGCGAGTTGGTGGCCGGATCGGCCTGGATCTGCCCGCCGGTCGACGGCGCCGCGCTGCTGGCGCCGCTCAGATTGCCGCCCCCGGTGCTCAGGCCGCCGCCACTGCTGCTCCCCATGCCCGTACTGCTGGCCGAGGCGGTATTGGTGCCCGCCGTGGCGCTGTTCAGGCCGCTGGTGCTGCTTGCCGCAGGTCCAGGGCTGCTGCTGCTACTGGAACCGGAACCTCCGCCCGCCGCCATGGCGGCGCGCAGCGTGGCGGCCAATTTGGTGGCGTCGGCATTCTTCAGATACACCACGTGAATGTTGCCGCTGGCTGCGCTGCTGCCCGGTGCAGGCGCCTGGTCGAGCTTTTGCACCAGCGCGCGCACCTGGGCCAGGCGCGCCGGGTTGGCGGCGCGCAGGATCAGCGAGTTGCTGCTGGGATCGGCCAGCAGCGTGGTTTTGAACGTGCTGTCGGTCTGGCCCGGCGCGGCGCCCGGCGTCACCCCGGTGGAGGAAGCGCTTCCCCCCTCGATCAGCCGCGCCACCAAGGGTGCGAGGTCGGAGGCGATCGCGTTCTTCAGCGGAATCACTTCCACGTCGCTGGCGTTGGAGACGTCCATCGCGGCGACGATGCGGGCGAGCCGCTGCAGGTTGTCGGCGTAATCGGTGATCACCAGCGAGTTGTTGCCGGGGTTGACGTTGATGGTGTTGTTCGGGCTGATGAGCGGGCGCAGCACCGGCACCAGGTTGGCGGCGTTCTCGAAATTGAGCTTGAAGATCTGCGTGACGATCTGCCCGCCCCCTGCCGCGGCTGGCGCGCCGCCCTGCCACACGCGCACGCTGCTGCCCTGGAGTTTGCCTTCCGCCTCGGGCACCACCTTGTAGAGTCCGCCCGCTTCGACCACTGTGTAGCCCTGCAAGCGCAGCGCCGCCAGGAACTGCTCGAAAGCCGCTGCCGGCGTGACCGCACGCTCGGTCGCCAGATTGAGCTGGCCCTTGACGCGCGGGTCCACCACCACGTTGCGCCCGGTGATGGTGGCCATGGTGCGCGCCACGGCTTCGATGTCGGCGTTGGCGAAGTTCAGCGTCACCGGCTCGCCTGGGCGCACGCTTTGCGGGTTGGGTGTCGCAGCAGTTTGGGCATGAATTTGGCCTCCAGCGCTTATCAATAAAGCGCAAGCAGCTATTGAAACAATAGTGTGATGCCAATGGCGCGGAATGTACTGAGCGGGGCTGGACATAAGTTTTGCGGTGTTAGCCGAGCGAAATGAGTGAGCGCGCGCCTACGCGGCGCCCGATGATGTTGAGCAGATTCGACAGCGCCGGCTCGCGCCCCGGCGCCGCCTGCGCCTCGCCGGCAAAGCGCAGGCGCTGGCCCACCCATTGCCCGCTGCCCGAGAGCTGCAGCGCACCCGCCAGGGTCGAGAGCTGCAGCGTGGGCGCCTCGCCTCCGGCCAGCGCCAGCCGGTAGCTGCCCATGGGCCGCAGCGTGGACAGGCGCGAGGACACGTCCAGGGCGTCGAGCTGGGCCGATCCGCGCAGCACCACGCGGCCGCGCACCGATTCGATCACCAGGCCTTGTGTTTGCAAGGCGAGTTGGCCCTGCAGTTGCAGTGTGTTCCAGGGTGTTCCCAGGCCCGTCAGCACGGCGGCTGGCCAGCGGCTTTGGCCGTCGGCCAGCGCCAGATGGAGGCCGCCCCAGCGCGGCTGTACCTGCAGCCGCAGGGGCGCCTGCGTGCAGCAGTCGGCCGAAAATTCGGCTTGTAGCCCGCCCCAGTTCGGACGCAAGCGCCAGTGCACACGCCCCGGCAAAGCGGACGTGCTTTGGCTGTCGCTGCCGCCCGCCAGTACCAGTTGGGCCGAGCCGTTCCAGACGCTGCCGCGCGGCGCCGCCAGTTGCAGTTGCGCGCCGCTGGCGCGCGCCACGCCCATGGCCATCCAGTGCGCGGGCAGCGCCGCGAGCAACGCGCCGCCGCCGCCCAGCAGCGCACCGGCGAGCGCCCAGCCCCAGGGTGCGTGCGCCGCACTCGGCGCGCTGCGGCGCCGCAATGCGCTGGGCGCACGCGGGCTTGAGCGGGAGAAGGGGGTGGGGGCCATGCAAAGACGTGTGCGGGTCTACTGCGCGGGCAGGGCGAACACGATGGCACCATCCCAGCGCGCTTCGCCTGCAGGGGCCGTTTTTTGGGGCGCTGCGCCAGCGATGGGCTGGGCCGGCGGCTTGGCGTTGCTGCGTGTCAGGTGGGCCTCTACCGGCACGCTGCGCGCATTGCCACGCACCTGGGCCAGCCAGGGGGCGATGGCCGCAGCGGGCACGCCTTGCAGGCCAACGGTGGCGCGCTCGCCCATTAAGCTGACCCGCGCGCCGGACCCCAGTGCCGCCGTGGCGCTTTGCAGTGCACGCTGGGCCTCGGCCTGGCTGGGGCGGGTGCTGGCGTCGGCTTGCAGCAGGCGGGCCTCGGCGGCCAGCGTCTGCATATGTTCGAGTTGGGCGTCCAGCGCGGCATGGCGCGCGGGCGCCTCGCGCAAGGTGCGCAGGGCGGGTGCCAGCAGTAGCCACCACGCCAGCGCCGCAGCCACCAGCAGCGCAGCGGCGAGCGCCAGGCGGCGTTCGCGCGGGGCCATGGCGTCCCAGCGGGTGCGCCAGGCGGGGCGGGCGGCGGCGGTACTGGGCGTGCTCATTGGGAAATCTTCGTGCAGCGCCGTGCGGTGCGCGCTGGGTTGGGGCGGTTCGGCATTGCGCTCATGGCCGGCCCGCCAGACGCAGCCGCAGGCTGTCGTTCTCGTGGCTCAATTGGTAGGCCTGCGCCTGCAGCGCATTGCCTGCCGCGGCCTGGGCTTCGGCCGAGAGCGCCAGTCCCCGCAGTTGCAAAGCGCCTGGGCTGTAGTCGATGGCGCTGGCGCTGCCCTGTGTGGCCAGCGCACTGCCCGCAGCCGCCAGCATGGGTTCCAGGTCGGCCGGCGCCAGGGCCCCGCTGGCCTGGCGCAGCAGCGCCAGCTCGCGCTCCATTTGCAGCGGCGCATCGACCACCACCTTGATTTTGGGGAAGGTCGCGGTCAGCGTGTTTCTCACCGCCGCTTCTTTGGTCGCCAACGCCGAGCGCTCTTGCCAGGCCCAGGCGTTCAAACCGACGATTTGCGCCAGGACCAGCAGCGCGCCCGCCCAACGCGCCGCGCGCCACTGGGGCGCCTGCAGCAGTGCGCCCAGCAAGCCCCCCGCTTTGCGCATGGCACGGGTGCGGCCCGAGCTGGCCAGGTCGAATTGCGCCAGGTCCCAGCGGCCGCGCGCGGCCTGCAGGGCACGGTCGCCGGCGGAGACGAGCGCCACAGGCCGGCCCAGGGTCTGCTCGGCCAGGCTGGCCACGGCGCTTTCGCTGGTGGCGGTGATCGGTTCGTCGCCTTGCGCCTGCGCGGGCAGCAGCGCCAGCGCCGCGGGCGTGAGCGGCAGCACGGCCACCGCGCCCTCGGGTGGCAAGCCGGTGGCCAGCACCAGCGGCGCTTCGGCGGTGCCAGCGAAGTGCAGGGCGGGGGCGCTCGCACCGGGCGCGATCTCGGGCACCACGCGCGCCACCGGGTGGCCCGCCGCCTCCAGGGCCTGCAGCGCGCCGCGCAGCCAGGCGCGGTCGCAGACCGCCACCCAGGCGCTTGCACCAGCCGCCGCGCCGGGCGCAAGCGCAAAGTGCAGGCGTGCGGGCTCGTCAAGCACCTGGTCTTCCAGCAGGCCTTCGAGCACGGCGCGCATGCGCGGACTGTTCAAGGCGACGCCAGGGGGCAGTTGCACGCGCTGCCACGACAGCGCCTGCGCCGGCACCAGCGCCACCAGTTCGCCCGCAGCCCGGCCAGTGGCGGGCAGCAGGGCGGCGGTGGCGCGGCCGTGGCGGGTGATCTGGTGGCCGTCCTGGCTCAGCGCGAAGCTGTATTCAGGGCTGAGCGTGCCGTTGGCCAGAGGTAGGGTGAGGACAAGAATGCTCATGGGCGAATTTCGCGGGCCATTGTAGGGGTGTGGCTCAGGGAGTCGCGGCGGGCGCCAGGTCTGCCACGCGGGTGCGCCAGAGGGTGCTGACCTGGGTGCCGATGCGGTGCACCAGCGAGCGCTCCTTCACCACCGCGTCGCCCAGGCGCAATTGGCCCTGCACTTCAAAGTAGCTGCTGCCCACGCTCAGTTCGGTGGTAGAGAGTGTGGGCCGCGTGGGCAGCAGGGCGCGCACGTCTTCGAGCGATCGGAAGGGCCGCGTCTCGCGGGCCGTGCCCAAGCTCTCGGCCCCGGCGCGGTCCAGCCCATCAAGGGCCGCCTGCAGCACTTCGGGGCTGGCGGTGTTGAGGTTGACAGGGGTGCGCTCGGGCAGCACGGTGACGTAGGGTGCCAGCAGCGCCGCCGTCGCCGTGGGCAGCCCCAGCCATGGCAATTGCTCGACCTGCTGGGGCATCAGGGGCGCGTCGCCGCCTTCTGCCACTTGAGGGGCGGTGGCGCGCACCAGCGCCTGCTCCAGCGTCTCCAGCTGGGTTGCAGGCAGGCCGAGTTGCGAAAAGAGCCGGGCAAACTGGGCGTGCACTGCGGGCTGAACCACACCGCTCGCCACCAGGCTGCCCACGTTCAGGCGCGATTGCAGGTCGATGATGCGGCCCGACAAAAATGCGTCCTGCGTGTCGGTGCTGGCACCGTTTTGCGCGTTGCCGTCCTGCGCGGCAAGAAAGGTGGACAAGCGGGCTTCTTCCAGTGGCACGGCCCAGGGCTCGGCCAGGTTGTCACCGCCCCCGGCGACCGCATCCTCGTGCAGGATCAGGCGCGACCAATCCAGGGCGCCGATCAGAATCCAGGCCGACTGGATGCGCGCGCGCTCGGCCGTCTCGATCTCGATGCTGCGCCACTGCTGCCACATGGCGGCGGCGGCAAAGGTGGCCACCAGGGTCACGGTGAGCATGGCGGCGAGCAGCGCGGCGCCGCGCGTGCGTGCACGTCCAAGGCGGCGGTTCACGATTTCCCGCCCCCATTCAGCGGGTTGACCCAGTCGCGCGTCAGGCGCCCGGCCAGTGCGTCGTTTGGGCCGAGATCAAGCTGCAGGCGAATGCCGTCGGGCACCAGCGCCTGCGCCTTGGCGGCGGCGCTCGCCTGGCCGACGCTTTGTGCTGTGGGCGTGCCACGGCTGGAGAGCGGATTGCTCCAGGCATTGCCGCGGAAATAGAAAATCTGCCAGCCGGCCAGCGGCAGTAAAGCCACTTCGCTGCGCCGCTCGGCATCGCCTGGGCTGCGGGCCCACACGGCGGCCTGGTCCCAGGCGCGCTGCCAGTCGCCGCGCGTGGTCACCGGCGCCGACTGCCAGCGCAGCCATTGGTTGGTGCCCGCCACCTCGCGCTGGCTCCAGGCCACCACCAAAGCGCCTGCCTCGCCCCCCGCGCTGCTGCGCCGTGTGATGCGCAGCACCTGGCCGTCCCAGTCAATCGGTGTGGTGTAGGGCAGCGCCACCAGCGCATCCAGATCAACGCCCCATTGGCCCAGCGCGGCCTGCAGCGTGAGCAGGGCGTCGCCCCGCGCCTTGGTCTGCTGCTGGGTGCGCACCATGCCGTCGATGCCGCGCCAGCTCATCAGGGCCATCAAGCCCAGCAGAGCGATGGCGATCAGCAGCTCGATCAGCGTGAAGCCGCGTGCAGAACGTGGGCTGCGCCGGTTCAACTGCGCCCCACGATGGTCGAGAGCCGCAGCACCGGCCCGCTCCGGCTGCGCACCTGGGCGTCGACGCGGCGAAAACTGGGGTTGGGCGTGGGCCGCACCACCAGCGTCAGATCAAAGCGTTCGCTGGCCTGCTCGCAGCCTTGCACGCTCTCGCCAATGGCGGGCATCTGGCGCGACAGGCGCACCGCCACCAGCGCGTTTTCAGCGCACAGGTGGGCCAGCATGACTTCGGACTGGCGCGCGCCATTGCGCACCAGCGCGCCCGTGGCCTGGCTGCCCGCGAGCAGCGCGATGGCCACGATGCCCAGCGCCACCAGCACCTCGATCAGCGTAAAGCCGTGCGCCGGGGGACGGCGGAATGTGAATTTCATCAAGGCGCAGCCTGCACGGCAAAGGGCCGCAGGCCATCGGTCGCCACTTGCAAGCGCCGCTCCGGGTGGCTGGCCTGGCTTAGTACCACGGTTTGCGGTGGAATCAGCGGCTCCGGCCCCAGCAGCAGCGGGGCGGGGACGAAAGCGCGCGTATTGGGGTCCAGCCACTGCGTGGGCAGGGTGCTGCTGGCCGGCAGACCGTCAAAGTGAAATCCATTGGGCGCCAGGCGCCAGCGCACCGGCACCCCGGCCGCCCGCGACTGCGCCCGCGCCCCTTCCAGCAGCGCCGCCAGGCGGTCGGCCTCGCGCTCCAGCTGGGTTTCGGACGGATCGCGCAGCACCAGCGACACCCCGGCCGTGGCCAGGGCCATGATGCTGATGACGAGCAGCAGCTCCAGCAGGGTAAAACCGTTGGGCTTTTTACTGCCAGCTGCCAATATCCGCATCCTTGCCTTCGCCTCCCGATTGGCCGTCGGCGCCAAAGGACATCACGTCCACCTCGCCCTTGATGCCAGGGTTCAGGTACTGGTAGGGCCGGCCCCAGGGGTCGTTGGGGAGCTTTTCCAGGTACGGCTTCCAGTTGGCGGGCGGCGGGCCGGAGCTGGGCCGCGCCACCAGCGCCTGCAGGCCCTGCTCGGCGGTGGGGTAGCGCTGGTTGTCCAGGCGGTAGAGCTTGAGCGCCTGCATCAGGTTGGTCACGTCGGTGCGCGCGGCCGTGGTGCGGGCATCGTCGGCGCGGTCGAGCACGTTGGGCACGATCAGCGCGGCCAGCACACCGATGATCACCAGCACCACCATCAGCTCGATCAGGGTGAAACCGGCAGCGAGGCGCCGGCGTGCGGTTCGGGCAAGGTTGAGAGCAAGGGTCATGGAGGTTGGGGCGGGCGCAAGAGCGCCGGGTTGCGTGTGCGCTGAATGATAATCGTGCGATGAGCCGCCTTACCCCCAGCCCCTGGCCCGTGCGCCTGAGCACGCTTGCCCTGTGGGCGCTGGCGGCCGCCAGCGCGGTGTTCTGGGGCTTGCGCCTGAGCACGCCGGTGTCCCCACCGGCGGCACCCGCCAGCCCCGCTCCCGTCGCCGCGCCGGATGTGCAGGCGATAGCAAGGCTGCTGGGCGCGGTGCCGTCCCCCCCGGCGCCCGGCGCGGCCACCACGGCCGGCAGCCGCTATGCCCTGCTGGGCGTGCTCACCGACCGGGATGGCACCGGCGGCGCGGCGTTGATTGCCGTCGCCGGGCAACCCGCGAAACCGTTCCGTGTGGGCGCGCGCGTGGATGGTGATCTGGTGCTCCAGGCACTGGGGCCGCGCGAGGCGCGCCTCGGTCCCTCTGGCGCTGCAGCCACGCTGACGCTGGCCTTGCCCGCAGAGCGGTAGGCGCAGCCAGTTCTGGCAGGCGCCAGCGCAGTGCGGCGCAGACCGGCACAATGGCCCGTCATCCACTGCCGAGCCCTTGCACGACTGTTTCATGCACGACATTTCTTCCCTGAAGGTGATCGACCTGCTGCTCGATGCCGTATGCATCGTGCAGGCAGACAGCAGGATTGTTTTCGTCAGCGCCGCGTTCGAGCGCATCTTTGGCTACACGCCGCAGGAAGTCGTGGGCCGGCGCATGCTCGATATGTTGCACCCCGAGGACCAGGCCGCCACGCAGGGCCAGGTCGCCAGCATCATGGCGGGCGATTTGCAGTTGCAGTTTGAAAACCGCTACCTGCGCAAGGACGGGCGCATTGCCCACATCCTCTGGACCGCACGCTGGCTGCCCGACCGGCAGGTGCGTCTGGCGGTGGCGCACGACATCACCGAGCGCAAGCAGCACGAGACCCGGCAGGCAGCGCTTTATGCCATCTCGGAAGCCGCGCATGCCGCACAAAACCTGGAGTCGCTCTTTGAGCACATCCACGGAATCATCGGGCGGCTGGTGGTGGCAACCAACTTCTCGGTGGTGCTGCGCGATCCCACCAATGGCGAGCTGCGCTATGCCTACCATGCCAACGCGCATGCGGCAGCGCCCAGCGCACCTCGGTGCAGCGATTCGCGCTGCGCCGAGGTGGTTCGCACCGCCAGCACCTTGCTGATCACGCCAGACGCTCGCCATGGGGTGTCCGCACCGGTACCGCCTGCCGATATGGCGTCCCAGGCACGGTACTGGCTTGGCGTGCCTTTGCGCTCCGAGAGCGGCGTGATCGGCGTTCTGGTGCTGCAGAGCTACGGCGAAGAGGGGGGTTACACGTCCACGGATCAGGAGCTTTTGCAGTTCGTCTCGACCCAGGTGGCTACCGCCATCGAGCGCAAGCAAACGCACGAGCGCCTGCAGCAGATGGCGCAGTTCGACGCGCTCACCCGCTTGCCCAATCGCATGGTGCTGATGGACCGCTTGCAGATTGCCCTGGCGCGTGCGCGCCGCGATGGCACGCTGGTGTCGCTGCTGTTTGTCGATCTGGACGATTTCAAGCGCGTGAACGACAGCCTGGGGCACGCCATGGGCGACCTTTTGCTGCAACGGGTCGCCGGGCGCCTGCAAGGCTGTGTGCGCGCCTCCGACACCGTGGCACGCCTGGGTGGCGATGAATTCGTGGTGCTGCTCGAGAGCGGGCGCCAGAAGGAACACGCCCGGACGGTGGCGCAGAAAGTATTGGCCGCTTTCGCCCATCCGTTCGATCTGGAGGGCAGCGTGCTGCACATGCATCCCAGCATTGGCACGGCGCTTTATCCCGACGATGGTGGTGACGCGGCGGCCTTGCTCGGTCATGCCGATCGCAGCATGTACCTCTCCAAGCAGGAGGGCGGTAACCAGGTGCGCGGTGATGCGCCGCTGGCATCCGAGCCAGCGCACGGGGGCACGCGCTTTTCGGCTTGATCCGCGGCCAGCGTCAGTAGCTGCGTCCGCCCTTGTACATCGCGTGCTGGCGGCGGTGGAGCGTAGCCGCTTCGCCCAGCCGCGCCATGGCGGCCCCGGCATGGGCATGGGTGATGGCCATGCCAAGGGCATCCGCCGCATCGGTTCCGGGCAGGCCGGGCAGGTTGAGCAGTCGGCGCACCATCTCCTGCACCTGGCTTTTGGCAGCGCGGCCGTGGCCGACGACCGCTTTTTTCATTTGCAGGGCGGTGTATTCGGCCACCGGAAGGTCGCGTGCCACCAGCGCGGTGATGGCCGCACCGCGCGCCTGGCCGAGCAGCAGGGTGGACTGCGGGTTGACGTTGACGAACACGATCTCCACGGTCGCCACGTCGGGCTGGTAGCGCGCCACCACCTCGCTGATGCCGTCGAACAAGACCTTCAGGCGCCCCGGCAGATCGCCCAGCGCGAGCTGCGTGGTGCGGATGGTTCCGCTGGCCACGTAGGCGAGCTTGTGGCCGTCCACGTCGACGACGCCAAAGCCCGTGGTCTGCAGGCCAGGGTCGATGCCGAGTATGCGCATTTGCTATTGAATAGTGAGCTATTTGCGCTTATGGGATAAGCGCTACAGGTCGATTTGACCAAAAATTTTGGTGCATGGGAAACGCGGTGGGCGTGCGCCGGCCATGATACGGGGACGATTGCAGCGCGGCCTGCGTCCCTGCAAAATGAAGCCATCCGATTCTTGAGGAGCCTGACATGGAGACCGGCACCGTCCGCCTGCAGCGCGTGCTGCGCGCCAGCCCCGAGCGCGTTTACCGCGCGTTTCTCGACCCAGCCGCCATGGCCAAATGGCTTCCGCCGCATGGTTTCACTTGCACGGTGGAGCACATGGACGCCCGCGTGGGTGGCCACTACCGCATGGCATTAGGGCCTGTTAACACTATGCAAGGGGATCGCGTTGCCCCGCAAAGGGGCTGTATGCAAGGCACACGTGCACAGCAAGGCTGGTGCCTTGCAAGCGCGGGCAACGCTGCAGACGGCCCCTTTGCGAGGCAACCCGAAGGGAAGGTCACCAGAGCCCGTCCCTCGGCGTTGCGCTCCTTGAGCGTGCGGACGCACGCACTGCGTCGCGCGCCTTGATGGGCAGGCTCTGATGACCTTCGCGACCCCTTGCATAGTGTTAACAGGCCCTAACTTCGGCAGGGGCGAGAAGCACAGCTTTGGCGGCACCTATCTGGAACTGGTGCCTGGCGAGCGCATCCGTTACACCGACCGGTTTGATGATCCGAATTTGCCTGGCGACATGCAGACCACCGTGCAATTGCGCGCCGTGGGCTGCGGCACGGAACTCAATGTGCTGCAAGAGGGGCTGCCGGCCGTGATCCCGGTGGACCAATGCCTGCTGGGTTGGCAGGAATCGCTGGTGCAGCTGGCGCTGCTGGTGGAGCCGCAGATCACCGGTTGAGCGCGGGCCCAAGTCTTTAGCCCCTTTGGGCCCCTTGGCCTTTTGGGTGCTTCCTATTTTTCCTGCTGACATAAGAAAGAGACCATGCAATTTCTCCGCCTTGGCCCCATGGGCCAGGAAATCCCCGTGGCCCTGTGGCAGGGGCAGTATTTCGACCTGCGTGCCGTGACGGCGGATATCGACGGCGCGTTCTGGAGTGCGCAAGGTGCAGAGCGCGTTGCACAGGCGCTGCAGCGCGGCGAGCTTCCCCAGGTGCACGACGCCCAGGCCCTGCGCGTGGGCGCGCCGGTGGCGCGGCCGCAGGCGCTGCTGTGTATCGGGCTCAACTACGCGGCGCACGCGGCGGAGTCCGGCATGCCGGCGCCGCAGCAGCCAGTGCTGTTCTTCAAGCACCCCAACACCCTGGCCGGCCCGAACGACGCGGTGGCCGTGCCGCGCGGCGCCACGCGCATCGATTGGGAGGTGGAGCTGGCAGTGGTCATCGGCCAGCGCGCCAGCTACCTGCCCTCGGTGGCGGCCGCCCGGGCGCACATTGCCGGCTATTGCGTCGCCAACGACCTCTCTGAGCGGATGTTTCAGCTCGAGCGCAGCGGCTCGCAGTGGGGCAAAGGCAAGTCGCTGCCCGGCTTCTGCCCCCTCGGCCCCATGCTGGTCACGTCCGATGAAATCTCGCCAGACGGTCTGCGCATCCGCTCCTGGGTGAATGGCGAGCCGCGCCAGGATTCCTCGACCCGCGACATGATTTTCAACGTGGACCAGATCGTGCACGACCTCTCGCAGTACCTGGTGCTGGAGCCCGGCGACGTCATCCTCACCGGCACGCCCGAGGGCGTGGCGATGTCGGGGCGTTTCCCGTACCTGCAGGCGGGCGACGTGGTGGAGCTGGAGATCGAAGGCCTGGGCCGGCAGCGCCAGCAACTGATGTAACCCTAAGGAAGCTCCGCGCTGGCCATGCGTCCCAGGATGGTGCGCGTGCGCCCGGCGATGTAGGCCGAGCCGGGGTTTTTCTCGAAGCGCTTGGGCGCCGGCAGCATGACGGCCAGGCGCGCGGCTTCCTGGCTGTTCAGGCGGCTGGCGCTTTTCCTGTAGTAGCGCTGCGCCGCTGCCTCGGCGCCAAAGACGCCGTCGCCCCATTCCACGCTGTTGAGGTACATCTCCAGGATGCGCTGCTTGGAGAGCAGTCGCTCCAGCAGCATGGTCAACACGAATTCCTGGCCCTTGCGCAGCAGCGTGCGCTCGCCCGAGAGCAGCAGGTTCTTGGCCAGTTGCTGCGTGATGGTGGAGCCGCCGCGGATCTTGGCGGCTCGCACCGGGCGGTCCGGCGCGCGGGCGCTGGCCTTGGCGGCCTGCTGCTCGGCGCGGTTGTTGCGCTCCCAGGCCTTTTCGATGGCGTTCCAGTCGACGCCGTCGTGGTTGACGAACCCGTCGTCCTCCGAGGCGATCACCGCGCGTTTCAGGGGCTCGGCAATCTGCGCGTACGGCAGCCATTGCTGGTGCCAGTGCAAGCCGCCACCGTGCAGTTGGGCCCAGATCTCGCTGCGCTGAAAACTGGTCGATTGCGGGTCCACCACGGCCATAGCGGCAATGCGCAGCACGAAGAAGAGCTGCAGCGCGACCAACGCCATGGCCACCAGTGCCACCCAGCGCCAAACGGCTTTCATGGCCGCGCTGCGCCGGTCGCTGCGGCGGCGCTTGCAGTGCGCATCTCCTGCAGCACCTGCGCGCTGGGCGGGCGCACGCCGCGCCAGAGGGCAAAGGCTTCTGCTGCCTGCTCCACCAGCATGCCCAGGCCGTCGCGCGCCTGCGCCCCGCCGGCAGTGGCCCAGTCGAGAAAGCCCTGGGCCGCTGGGCCGTACATCATGTCGTAGGCCAGGCTGCCGGGGCGCAGCACCCGCGCCGGCACCGGTACCACGTCGCCCGCCAGGCTGCTTGCCGTGGCGTTGATAATGAGGTCAAAATCATGCTCCAGCGCTTGTGTGGATTGCGCTAGCAGCTCTGTTTTGTGTAGCAAAGCCAGCGGTCTGTGGGCGCGCACCAGCGCCTCGGCGCGGGCCAGCGTGCGGTTGGCCACCACCACGCGGCGCGGGCCGGCTGCCAGCAGTGGGGCCAGCGTCCCGGCCGCGGCGCCGCCGGCACCGATCAGCAGCACGTCGCGCCCGGCAATGCCAAAACCGGCATTGCGGGCAATGTCGGCCACCAGGCCCAGGCCGTCGGTGTTGTCGGCCAGGACGGCGCCGTTCACGAAACTCAGCGTGTTGGCCGCGCCCGCCAGTTGCACGCGTTCGCTGCACCGGGTGGCGGCGGCCACGGCTTCGAGCTTGAAGGGCACGGTGACGTTGCAGCCGCGCGCGCCCTCGGCGGCGAGCCGGGCAATGGCGGGCGCAAAGCCGTCCAGCGGCACCAGGCGCGCCTCGTAGCGCAGGCGCTCACCCGTCAGTTCGGCAAAGCGGGTGTGAATCCAGGGCGAGCGGCTGTGGGCAATGGGGTTGCCGAGCACGCAGTACAGATCGACGGATGGGGCGGATGACGTCATGGTGTTTCTTCCTGGCGCAGGCATCTTGGCTGGCATGCGCCAGGGACGCCGGGGAGCGCTATCGCACTTCGGTCGTCAGTGTCTGGTCGCGCGTGAACTTGAAGCGCGAGACGACCGCGATCTGGTCGGCCTTGGCACGCATCTCGGCGGTGAAGGGGCCAAAGGGGCCGGCGGCGCGGGTAATCGCCTCGGCACGGTGGTCCAGCAGGGTGTTGCCCGAGCCCTGGACGATTTCGGTTTCCAGCACGCGGCCGTCGTGGTTGACGGTGACGATCATGGTCAGCTCGCCATAGAGCTTTTGCCCGCCCTTCTCCGGAAAGTTCAGCGTGCCCTTGTCTTCCACCTTGCGGCGCAGGGCGTCGTAGTACACGGCGTAGGCCGCTTCGCGCGTGGCGGGGCTGATGTAGCGCTTCTTGGGGCGGGCGTTTTCTTCGTTGATGCGCCGCTCGATCTCCGCCAGGATCTTGACGAGCTGGCGGCGGCGCTCTTCCTGGGCTTTCTCGCCCTCGCTCTGGGCGGGTTTGCGCGGGTCGGGGGGGGGCAGCGCGGCGACCTGGCGGCGCAGTTGGGCGAGCAGCTGGGTTTGCTGCTCCAGCAGGGCGTCGGCCTTTTTCTGTGCGTCTTCGAAATCGTCGCCCACACGGGTGAGGGCCGAGTAGGGCAGGGGGCTGGTGGCGCGGCCTTTGGCCGCCTCGCCGCCGCCGGCAAGCGTTTGCTGGGCAATGGCCTGGGCCTTCTCGGGTGGCGGCTCATGGGTGCGGGCGTTGACCAGGATCACCTCCAGCGGCGTGTCCTGGAACACCCGGTCGAACTGCTCGGGTGCGACGAAGCGCACCGACAGCAGCAGCGCATGCGCCAGCACCGAAAACGCCAGCGTGATTTGCAGCGTGCTGAAGGTGCGGAGCGAGGCGGGCAGTTTCACGGCGCAGCAGCGTCGGCCGGGGCCGCTTCGGGTTCGTTCATATCCACCGCGATGGCAATCGGGCCGGCCACGGCGCTGTCGCCGTCCTCGCCATCGTCGCCACCCTCGTCGTCCACCAGGCCGTCGTCGCTGGTGTCCAGCGGATCGTCCAGGCGTTCGAGCACCGTGCCGTGCAGGTCGAGCGTGATTTCGTCCACCTCACCGAGCTTCACAAGCAGGCGCGCGCCGCGCGGCAGGTTCTGCGCGCCCAGCACCGGGAAGACCAGGGGCAACGCATCGGCGCGCACCAGAAAACTGCCGCCGGGGCCTTCCTTGAAGACCGTGGCCTCCAATTCGGTGATGCCGTTCTGCTCCAGGTATTTCAGCGTCCAGAAGCGCTCCATGCCCGCCTGGTAGCCGTTGTAGGCGCTGTAGGTGGCGTCGAAGTTGCTGATGATGGAGAACAGTTCGGCGTCCTTGGGCTTGAACGGCGCGGCCAGCGCTGCCGTGGCGCCGTGGCGTGCGCAGGCAATGATCTGCCACTGGTTCACCAGATCGACATAGCGGCGCAGCGGGCTGGTGGCCCAGGTATAGCTTTTCACGCCCATGCCGGCGTGCGGCAAGGCCTTGGTGCCCATGCGCACCTTCACCCCCGGCGCCATGCTGGCCTGGCTGCGGTAGATGCCGGGAACGCCCAGGCTGGCGAGCCACTGGCCCCAGGTGCTGTTGGCGACGATGGCCGCCTCGGCGACGATGAGGTCCAGCGGGGCACCGCGCTGGCGGGTGGTGATCTGCACGGTTTCGCTGCCACTCGGCTCGCCGCCCTCTCCGCCCACGAGGCGGAAGTTGTAATCCGGCCGGTTGAAGTTCTCGGGCTTGCCGCGCACCACTTCGCGCCCGGCCTTGAGTTTTTGTGCCAAACGGTGCAAAAAAAAGAGCTGTTGGCGCAGGCTGGATAAGCGCTCAGGCGTGTTTTCGACCTCAATACTCGGATCGGCCAGCCAGGCCTCGGTCACGATGTGGTCGAGCTGGTCGTGGCGCAGGTTGGCCACCACGGGCACGCGCTCAATGCGTGTCTCGGTGGCGGTGATCTCCAGCGTGGCTTCGTCGATCGTGCAGTACAGCGACACGGCGGGGTTGGCGCGGCCCTCGTCCAGCGTGTAGATCTGCACCACGCTGTCCGGCAGCATGGTGAGCTTGTAGCCGGGCATGTAGACGGTGGACAGGCGCTGGCGGCCGAGCTGGTCGATGGCGCTGCCGGGCGCAATCGCCAGGCCCGGCGCCGCGATGTGGATGCCCAGCGTCACCGTGCCAGTGCCCAGCCCGGTGACAGAGAGCGCATCGTCGATTTCGGTGGTCTGCGAATCGTCGATCGAGAACGCCTGCACCTCGGCCAGCGGCAGATCGGCCGGCGGCTGCGGCGCATCGAGCGCAGGGAAGGCCGTGCCCTTGGGGAAGTTGTCGAACAAAAAGCGCTTCCAGTGGAACTGGTAGCTTGAATCAATGGCCCCCGCCTTTTGCAGCAGGTCGAGCGGCGCGGTGTGCGTGGCGCGGCTGGCTTCGACCACGGCCTTGTATTCGGGCGCGTTCTTGTCGGGTCGGAACAGGATCTTGTAGAGCTGTTCGCGGATCGGCGCCGGGCAAACGCCTTGCCCGAGTTGCTCGGCCCACTCGGCAATCTGTGCCAGAACGGCCTTTTTCTTCTCGATGGCGGCCAGCGCCTGCTGCAGGATGTCGGCCGGTGCTTTTTTGAAGCGCCCCTTGCCCGCGCGGCGGAAGTAGTGCGGTGCCTCGTACAGGCGAAACAGCGCGGCGGCCTGCTCGGTCAGTGTGGCGTGCTCGGAAAAATAGTCGCGTGCCAGGTCGGCAAAGCCAAATTCGCCTTCGGGTGCGAATTCCCAGGCGAGCGGCAGGTCGATGGACTCGGCCAGTGCCTGGGCCTGCGCGAGCAGTTCGGCCGGCGCGGGCTTCTCGAACTTGAGCAGCAGGTTGGCGGCCTTGACCTTGACCCGCTTGCCCGAGTCGAGCTCGACCTGGGCAGAGGATTCGGCTTCTGACAGGATGCGGCCGGCGAAGAACTTGCCGGAATCTTCAAAAAGTGCGTGCATTGGCCGAATTGTCCCATGGCCGCCCGGGCCGCCATCGTCGTCCTGGCTAGTGGGTTTTTAGACTTCAATCAGCAGGCCGGGCGCGAATTGCGCGTTTTCGACCACGCCTTTGGGCGCATAGCCGCGCGGGTTGGCCACGACGCGCGTGGCGCCCACTTGGTAGTCGCAACTGTGGTGCACGTGGCCGTGCAGCCACAGGCGGGGCTGCCAGCGCAGGATGTGCGCTTCCAGGTTGGAGACAAAGCAGGCGTTCAGCGGTGAGCCGACAAACTGCGGCGCGATGCTGCCGGGAGAGGGCGCAAAGTGCGTGACCACGACCGTGGGGCCATCGAAGGGCTCGGCAAAGCGTGCTTCGAGCCAAGCGACGGACTGGTCAAACAGCATTTGCGAGGCGGCGGGCGTAAAGCGGTCCGGGAAATCCGGGGTCAGACCGATGCGGCTGAAGTCGCGCACGAACGCCTGCGCCTTTTCCAGGCCTTCCTCGCGCTGCGCGGGTGAGTCGAACAGCCGGTAATCCGACCACAGCGTGCAGGCCAGAAAACGCACGCCGCCATGGCGCCATTCCTCGCGTTCCAGCACGCGCACCGGGCTGCCCTGCGCCTCGGTGCGCAGGGCAGCCATGGTGCTCACCAGGTCGGAGCCATAGAACTCGTGGTTGCCAGCGACGTAGAGCGTGGGCTGGCTGAACCGCCGCGCCCAGGCCATGCCTTGCGCAGGGCGTTGCAGGTCGCCGGCCAGGACGACGACATCGGCGTCTGTGTGCGGCAGTTCCAGGGGCTGCACGGACAGGTGCAGGTCGGAGAGCAGAGCGATTTTCATGGGCGAATTCCGTGACAGCGAGACGGGGGTCCATTCTGGCCCGGAGTCGGAAGCCGGCCTGGGCATGCGGCCATTGCGGATATCCGGACGGCTGTCACCTTTTTGGGATCCTCAGCGTCCAATGGTCACAAGCCCCCAAAAAAGCGAGTCCACCATGCAGTCCTTGTCCCTAGCCAACGCTCTGCCCACCGTTCCAACCCTTCGTTCCGACGAGCAGTTGGTGGCGAGTGCTCTGCAAGGAGAGCAGAGTGCCTTCGAAGCCATCATGCGGCGCCACAACCGGGTGCTGTTCCGCGCAGCGCGCGGAGTGGTCTCCGACGACGCCGAGGCGCAGGACGTGGTGCAGGAAACCTACCTGCGCGCCTTCACACGGCTGCGGGATTTCCAGGGGGGCGCATCGCTGGCGACCTGGATGGCGCGCATTGCCATCAACGTCGCGCTGGACGTGCTGCGCAAGCGCAACCGGTCGGTGCCGCTCGACTCCCACGATCTGGACCACGAGCCTTCTCCGGAGCACATGATGTCCTTTAGCGCTCCCGCGGGCGTATCGCCCGAATCCGTGCTGGCGCGCACCGAGCTGCGCGCCCTGCTGCAGTCCGCCATCGAGGGGCTGCCGCCCATCTACCGCAGCGTGTTCATCCTGCGCGCCGTGCAGGAAATGAGCGTGGACGAGGCGGCGTATTGCCTGCAGGTGAGCGACGCCGTCGTCAAGACCCGCTACCTGCGCGCCCGCGCCCTGCTGCGCGATGCGCTGGGTGCGCAGATCGAGGCGCATGCCGAGAGCGTCTTTGCCTTTGCCGGCGAGCGCTGCGACCAGGTCGTGCGCCATGTGGTGGCCGAGTTGCAGCAGCGCCATCTCATTGCGCGGCACTGAGCGCGGCCAAAACACCCCTCTGGCGACCCCGTCCTGTCTGGCCGTACCGCGCGTACGGCCTGCAGCGCTGCGCCTGACCAGAGCCACCTTGTTCAAATTTGCCGGCCGTTCCAGATGCCGGCGCAACGGTTCATCAACCCACGGAGAAAACCATGAAGAACCCTTCCATTTACGTCCCCTCGCAGGCCTTGTTTCTCTCGCGCCGCCGCGCCATGTCGGCATCCGGTGCCGCCGTGCTGTCGGCCAGCGCCGTGGCCTTGCTGGGCGGGCGCGACGCGCTGGCCGCCGGTGCCAAGGTGAGCGCCCAGGAGCTGGAGGCCGATGTGCGCATCCTCAATACCGCCCTTGGCGCGGAGTTGGAGGCGGTAGCGGCCTACCAGGTGGGCGCGGAGAGCGGCCTGCTGAGCAAGGCGGTGCTGCCGGTGGCGGTCGCGTTCCAGGGGCACCACAAGGAGCATGCGGCGGCCATTGCCAGCACGGTGCAAAAACTCGGCGGCAAGCCCGTGGTGGCCAAGGAGAAATACCACTTCCCCGTGGAAAAACTCAAGGTGGAGGCCGACGTGCTGCGCTTCGCGGCGGGTCTGGAGCGCGGCGCCATCTCGGCCTACCTGGGCGCCGTGCCCCTGTTCGCCGACCGTGCGCTGGCGCAGGTCGCCGCGAGCATCCTGGGCGACGAGGCCATGCACTGGGCCGTGCTGCGCCAGGTCCTGGGTGAGGCTCCCGTGCCTTCGGCCTTCATGTCATGAAGTCGCGCCGGCTTGTCGTGGCGCTGGGGCTGGCGGGCGGCCTGCTCGCCGCCGGTGCCCATGCGGCGCCGGATGCCGCAGCGCTGGCGCGCGGTGAGCAGGTGTACGCGCGCTGCGCCGCCTGCCACGCCATCGAGGGCAACCGCACCGGTCCGCAGCACTGCGGGTTGTTCGGGCGCCATGCTGGCACCGCGCCCGGCTACGACGCGTATTCCAAGGCCATGCGGGAGAGCCCGTGGGTGTGGGATGAGAAGACGCTCAACGTTTTCTTGAAAGATCCGATGAAGGCGTTGCCTGGAACCACCATGGGCTATGCCGGGGTGAAGGACGCCGTCGAGCGGTCGGACCTGATCGCCTGGCTGAAGGAGGCCACGCAGCCCGGCGCGGCGTGCAAGCCCGTTCCTTAGTGCTGCCGCAAGCGCAAGGGTCGATCCGGCATGCAGCCGCGCCGCTGGGATGCTGGAATCCATAAACAATGAGGAGAAGAGACATGAAACATGCAGGTGGTTGGGCACGCCGCTCGTCGGTGTGGCGTCTTGCAGGAGCTATCAGTGTGATCGCAGTGGCTGTCGTCGCCTGCGGTGGGGGCGCTGCGGTCGATGGCCCGGATGCCGCCCAGGCGGCGTTGGCTGCGCAGGGGCGGGACATCTTCCGCTACGACACGTTCGGCGATGAGGCCCAATGGACCGACGCGCTCGGGCTGCACGAGGTCATTGCGGCGGCAGTTGATCCCGTCACCGCCTTGTCCGTCGGACTCAAGGTGGATGCCGAGGCGCTGCCCGCTGCCGTGGTGGCAGGCATCCAGGACGGCAGCGTGGACCTGAAGGATCCAGCCACCACGGTGGCGCTGCTCAAGCTCAATGCAGTGGTTGGCGTCCGAGGGACCGTGGAGACGGTCAACGGAGTGGACAAGCTCGTTCGCGTCGGCATCACCTGCGCCCTGTGCCACTCGACGGTGGATAACTCCTTTGCCAAGGGCATTGGCAAGCGCCTGGACGGCTGGCCCAACCGCGACCTCAATCCGGGGGCGATCATCGCCTTGTCTCCGGCCGTGGATGCGGCAACGAAGGCCGCACTCAACAGCTGGGGGCCGGGCAAGTTTGACCCGCGCCACAACATCGATGGCCTGAGCAAGCCGGTCGTCATTCCGCCCGCCTATGGCTTGGCGGGTATCCACCGGATCACGTTCACCGGCGATGGTGAGGACATCGCCTACTGGAACCGCTACGTGGCCGTGGCCGAAATGGGCGGGCTCGGCACGGTCTTGGAGCCGCGCCTGAACCTGAGCGTCACCCATGGCAGCGAGGACCTGGTGAGCTCCAAACTGCCTGCGCTGCAGGCGTACCAGCTCACGCTCCAGGCGCCGCCGGCACCCGTGGGAAGTTTTGACCCCGCCGCCGCCACGCGGGGCCGGGCCGTCTTCGAGGGGGCCGGAAAATGCGTGACCTGCCACAGCGGCAGCACTTTTACGGACGCAAACACCCGCCTGCATCCGCCGGCCGACTCGATGGCGGAACCCGAGAGTCCCAGCTATGCCGCTCGCTCCGCCACGCGCCAGTACCGCACCGCGCCCTTGAAGGGCGTTTGGCAGCATGCACCCTATTTCCACGATGGCTCGGCCGCCACGCTGGACGAGGTGGCGCAGACCTACAACACCCGGCTGGGCCTGGGGCTGAACGCGCAGGACGTGTCGGATCTGGCCCAGTACCTGAAATCGCTGTGACAGCGTGGAGAACCATTGAATGAATGCACCGGAAAAAAATAGGCTCCTGCCCGACATTCAGAGCAGTGCGGACGTTCGAGGCATCGAGATTGGTGCCGTGGGCATCCAGGGGCTGCGCTATCCCATCAAGGTGCGCAGCGGCGGCCGGGTCGCCGCAACCGTTGCGCAGTGGGCCATGACGGTGACCGTGCCGGCCACGGTCAAGGGTACGCACATGTCGCGGTTTGTCGAACTGCTGCAGGCGCAGTCGGATGCGCTGGATGCGGCGGGTTTCCGTGCCTTGCTTCGGGACATGCTGGGCCGGCTGAATGCGCAGGCCGGCACCATCGAAATGCGCTTTCCATGGTTCGTGGAAAAAACAGCGCCGGTCTCGGGCGTGCGCAGTCTGCTCGACCACGATGTCCAGTGGCGCGCGAGCGTCTCCGCACAGGGACAGCAGTCCCTGTGGCTGAAGGTGGTGGTTCCCGTGACGAGCCTGTGCCCGTGTTCCCGGGAAATATCGGTCTATGGGGCGCACAACCAACGCTCGCATGTCGCCATCGAGGTCGAGGTCCTGGATCCGATCGAGGTGGAGGATCTGATAGCCATTGCAGAACGCAGCAGTTCCTGCGAGGTGTATGGACTGCTCAAGCGTGCAGATGAAAAATACGTCACCGAGCGTGCCTATGAGAACCCGAAATTCGTGGAAGACATGGTGCGCGACGTGGCGGCGGCGCTCAACCAGGAGCGACGTGTAGGTGCCTACACGGTGGAAGTGGAAAATTTCGAGTCGATCCACAACCACAGCGCCTTTGCACGCATCGCCCGCCCTGCGGGGGCTGCTGTGGGAGTGCAGGTTCGGCATGGGGCTGGCAGCTGAACGTGCGCAGTGCCTGGCATGGTCAATCGGTGCCTGACGCGAGCTGCAGGAATCGTGCAATGGTCGCCAGGTGCGCGGGGAAATCACTCAGCGCATGGTCGCCACCTTCCAGCAGCGTCACCTGGGCTTGTGGGTAGCGCGCCAGCATTTCGTGCCAGTCCAGCACTTCGTCGCCCTTGGCGATGATGGCCAGTTGGCGCGCCGCTGGGGGCTGGCTTTGCACGTCGAGTGCGCGCAACTCATCGACAAATTCCGGTGCGAAATAGAAATGCTCGGCCGGGTCGTGCCAGCTGGCCTGGTCGCCGATGTGGCGTGCCAGATCGCGCGCCGGGTCTACCGCCGGGTTCAGCAGCACGCTGGGGCAACGGCACTGCTGCGCCACCCAACTGGCGTAGTAGCCGCCCAGCGAGGAGCCGATCACCGCCATGCTGGCGCGGGGCCAGGCGGCGATGCCGGCGCAAAGCATCTCCACCGCCGCGCGCGGTGAAGGCGGTAATTGGGGGCACCAAAATTGCACGCTGGGGTGCAGCCGCGCCACGTAAGCGGCCATCAGGCGGGCCTTGGCCGACTGGGGCGAAGACCTGAAGCCGTGCAAATAGAGCAGGTGGGTGGTGCTGGATGGATGTGCAGGAACCATGGGGCCATTGTCGCCCGCGATAATCGCGGCCCATGGAAACCACGATCAACAAGCCCACGCTGCCCGCGCGCATCCTGCCGCTGTTTCGCGGTTTCGACGGCTGGCTCATGGTGCTGGTGCTGGTACTGGCCGGGGCCGGCCTGCTGGCCATGTACTCCTCGGGCTACGACCACGGCACGCGCTTTGTCGACCATGCGCGCAACATGGTCATCGCGCTGGTGTTGCTGTTTGCCGTGGCACAGATTCCACCGCAGCGGCTGATGGCGTTTGCGCCCCCCTTGTACGCGGTGGGGGTGCTGCTGCTGGTGGCGGTAGCGGTCGCCGGTATTACCAAGAAAGGGGCGCAGCGCTGGATCGACCTGGGGGTGGTGATTCAGCCGAGCGAGCTCTTGAAGATCGGCATGCCCCTGATGCTGGCTTGGTGGTTCCAGAAGCGCGAAGGCCAGTTGCGCGCACTGGATTTCGCGGTAGCCGGCCTGCTGCTCGCGGTGCCGGTGGGGCTCATCATGAAGCAGCCCGATCTGGGGACCTCGCTGCTGGTGCTGGCGGCTGGGCTTTCGGTGATTTTCTTCGCGGGCTTGTCCTGGAAGCTGGTGCTGCCCCCCATGCTGCTGATCGTCGTAGGGATCGTGCTGATCGTGGGTTTTGAGTCCCAGATTTGTGCCGAGGGTGTGCGCTGGCCGGTGTTGCACGACTACCAGCAGCAGCGCATCTGCACGCTGCTCGATCCGACGCGTGACCCGCTGGGCAAGGGATTTCACATCATCCAGGGCATGATTGCCATTGGTTCGGGCGGGCCCTTTGGCAAGGGATTCATGGCCGGCACGCAGACGCACCTGGAGTTCATTCCCGAGCGCACGACCGATTTCATCTTTGCCGCCTTTTCCGAGGAGTTCGGCCTGGTGGGCAACCTGGTGCTGATCGTTTGCTTTTTGCTGCTGGTTTGGCGGGGGCTGGCCATCGCGATGCATGCGGGAACCTTGTTTTCACGGCTCATGGCGGGTGCTGTGGCCATGATTTTCTTCACCTACGCCTTCGTCAATATGGGCATGGTGAGTGGTATCTTGCCTGTGGTGGGCGTGCCGCTGCCGTTTGTCAGCTACGGCGGCACGGCCATGGTCACGCTGGGGCTGGCGCTGGGCATTCTCAACTCCATCGTGCGTGCGCAGCGCGACGCTGCGCAGGGGCGTTGACGCCGCTGCCGGCTGGCCGGGGCGTTGCCACAGCGGCGCGCAGCAGGTACAACGGGGGGCCAAGCCTTTTTGGCGCACTTTCCAGGAGACCTTGCATGGCCGCAAAGTACGAGTTGAAAAAAACCCGCAACGACAAGTTTGTGTTCAACCTGGTCGCGACCAATGGCCAAGTGGTGCTGACCAGCGAAATGTACGAGTCCAAGGCCAGCGCGCTCAATGGCATCGAATCCGTGCGCAAGAACGGGCCAGACGATGCGCGCTATGGCCGCCTCTCGGCCAAAGACGGCTCGCCCTATTTCACGCTCAAGGCCGGCAATGGCCAGGTCATCGGCCAGAGCCAGATGTATTCGGGCGCCAAGGCGCGCGACGGCGGCATCGCCGCGGTGCAGGGCAATGCCGCCGATGCGGTGCTGGACGACCAGACGCTCTGACCGGCGCCGCCGATGCGGTTGCGGGAAGCGGCCAAGGTGCCAGCGCCCTAAAATGGCCCGATGAGCACCCGCACCCCCCTTGCCGCCGCCCACACCACCAGCACCCGCGAGCGCATCGCCCTCGCCTCTGGCCTGCTGCTGTCGCCTTTTGGACTCGATGAAAGCCATTTGGCGCGCGCACTCGCCGAGATTCGCGCGCACCGCGTGGACGACGCCGACCTGTATTTCCAGACCACGCGCAGCGAAGGCTGGAGCCTGGAGGAGGGCATCGTCAAGACGGGGTCGTTCTCCATCGACCAGGGCGTCGGCGTGCGCGCCGTCAGTGGCGAGAAGACGGCGTTTGCGTACTCCGACGACATTTCCGAGGCCTCTTTGCTCGACGCGGCCAGAACCGTGCGGTCTATTTCGAGCGCACGGCAAGAGGGGCGGGCGCGAGTAGCTTCTAGGAAGATAGCTAAAAGCCGTGCACTGTATGGCTCGACCGACCCCATCTCCACGCTCGGCAGCGCCGACAAGGTGGCGCTCCTGGAGCGTGCCGAGCAGCGCGCCCGTGCCAAGGACCCGCGTGTGGCGCAGGTCATGGCGGGCTTGGCGAGCGAATACGACGTGGTGCTGGTGGCGCGCGCCGACGGCACGCTGGCGGCCGACGTGCGCCCGCTGGTGCGTCTGTCGGTCACCGTGATCGCCGAGCAGAACGGCCGGCGCGAAATGGGCTCGGCCGGCGGCGGTGGGCGCTTTGGTCTGGCGTATTTCGACGACGCGCAGATTGCGCAGTACGTGGACGAGGCGGTGAACGCCGCCCTGGTCAACCTCGAATCGCGCCCGGCGCCGGCCGGCGAGATGACCGTGGTGCTCGGCCCCGGCTGGCCGGGCATCCTGCTGCACGAAGCCATCGGCCACGGGCTGGAGGGCGATTTCAACCGCAAGGGGTCGAGCGCCTTCAGCGGCCGCATCGGCCAGCGCGTGGCGGCCAAGGGCGTCACGGTGCTGGACGATGGCACGATTGCCGAGCGCCGCGGCTCGCTCAATGTGGACGACGAAGGCAACACCAGCGGGCGCAACGTGCTGATCGAAGACGGCATTCTCAAGGGCTATATCCAGGATTCGCTCAACGCGCGCCTCATGGGCGTGGCGCCCACCGGCAACGGCCGGCGCGAGAGCTACGCCCATGTGCCCATGCCGCGCATGACCAATACCTACATGCTGGGCGGCGACAAAGACCCGCAGGAGATCGTCGCCAGCATCAAGAAAGGCCTGTACGCCACCAACTTTGGCGGCGGGCAGGTGGACATCACCTCGGGCAAGTTCGTGTTCTCGGCGAGCGAAGCGTTCTGGGTGGAGAACGGCAAGATTCAATACCCGGTCAAGGGCGCCACCATCGTTGGCAGCGGGCCTGAATCGCTCAAACGCGTCACCATGATCGGCAACGACATGCGGCTCGACAGCGGCGTCGGCACGTGCGGCAAGGAAGGCCAAAGCGTTCCCGTGGGCGTGGGCCAGCCCACGCTGCGGATCGACGGGCTCACGGTGGGCGGTACGGCGTAGGCGGTACCTGCTTTTCTCTGCGTGGGCACTCGCGCACAATGGGCCATGCCGAGCACCCGCACCCGGTCGCAATTCACCGTCCAGTCCTTTGGCGACGTCAGCCGTTTCCTGCGCTCGGGGGTGGCCGATGAGGACTCACGCCAGCTGCGCGACAGTATCGGGGCGCTGGCGCAAAGGATTGACGAGGCCATCCGGGTGCGGCGCACCGCCCCCGTCAAGGCGGCTGCTGCCGACACTGCCGAAATCACCCGCCAGGCCGCTGAACTCGCCAAATGCGTGCGCGAGCACCAGTTCTTTGTCACCGGCCTGGGTTCGGCCTGGCATGCGCTGTACGAGATGGGGGCCTACCAGAGTGCGCTGCGCGGCCTGCGCCGGGCAGCTGACGCCTGGCATGCCGCATTGGTGGAGCGTACCCCCAAAGAGAGCGCGGCCTTCGATCGCATCGAACTGACCGCCTGGCGCACGCTGGGCGAAGGCCTGATGCTGATCGACATGTACGAGCAGAGTGAAAGCGCCCACAGCGAGCCGGCCGATGCGCCACCTGTGCGTCCCGTGGGCTGGCAGCGCGTGCTCGCCTGGCTGCGCGGGAGCAGGCGTTAGGAACGGCGCCTATCCGCTGTGCTACATTGCAGCCCATGTTTTCGCGCGCTGTTTTTTACTTTTGGTTCTGGTTCTCTGTCCTAGGCGGATGAGAGGCAAGCGCGCAAGCACCTGAACACTTCCCACCCAACCGCCGACGCTGCAAAGCCCGGCGGTTTTTTGTTTTTCAGTCCTTTGTTTCAACCTTTCCGGAAAGAAGCCCATGACCGCAGCAGCTGCACACCCTTCCAGCGATGCCTGGTACCGAAGCGTCGAGAAAACCAGCCAGACCGACGACGAACGCATCAAGGAAATCACCGTGTTGCCACCCCCAGAGCATTTGATCCGCTTCTTCCCGATTCGCGGCACCAAGGTGGAAAACCTCATCACCCGCACCAGGCGCAACATCCACGACATCATGATCGGCAAGGACGACCGCCTGCTGGTGGTCATCGGCCCGTGCTCGATCCACAACCCGGCGGCGGCGCTGGAATACGCCCACCGCCTGCAGGCAGCGCGCGAACAGTACAAGGACACGCTGGAGATCGTGATGCGGGTGTATTTCGAGAAACCGCGCACCACGGTGGGTTGGAAAGGCCTGATCAACGACCCTTATCTGGACGAGAGCTACCGCATTGACGAAGGCCTGCGCATTGCTCGCCAGCTGCTCATCGAGATCAACCGCCTGGGCGTGCCCGCCGGCAGCGAGTTTCTCGACGTGATCTCGCCCCAGTACATCGCCGACCTGATCAGCTGGGGCGCCATTGGTGCGCGCACGACCGAGAGCCAGGTGCACCGGGAGCTGGCCTCGGGCCTCTCGGCCCCCATTGGTTTCAAGAACGGCACCGACGGCAACATCCGCATCGCCACCGACGCCATCCAGTCCGCCGGGCGCGGGCACCACTTCCTGTCGGTGCACAAGAACGGCCAAGTGGCGATTGTCGACACCAAGGGCAACAAGGATTGCCACGTCATCCTGCGCGGCGGAAAAACGCCGAACTACGACGCCGCCAGTGTGGCCGCCGCCTGCAAAGACCTGGCCGCCGCCAAGCTCACCCCGGCCCTCATGGTCGATTGCAGCCATGCCAACAGCAGCAAGCAGTACGAGCGCCAACAGGACGTGGCGCGCGATATTGCGGCCCAGGTGGCGGGCGGCTCGCATTGCGTGTTCGGCGTGATGATCGAAAGCCACCTGGTGGCGGGCGCGCAAAAGTTCACCCCCGGCAAGGACGACCCCGCCACACTCACCCACGGCCAGAGCATTACCGATGCGTGTCTGGGCTGGGAGGCGTCGCTTGCCACGCTGGGGGAACTCTCGGCCGCGGTCACCGCCCGGCGCAAGGCGGCGGTGTAAGCTTGCCGGTGTGGGGCCGGGCAAGCGCCCGGCCTGTCCATCTTCAAAAAGAAAGGCCCGCCATGCACAGCGAAGTGTCGGTCAGCGCAGACCGCAACCAGGAATTCCGTGTTGACCTCGAAGGCGCCGATGCCATGCCGCAGGACGAAGCCCGCCGCTGGCTGGACGACGAATTCATACGCCTCGAATGCGAGCCCTTGCGTGCCAGTGGGAAGGTGCTGCTGGCCGACAAGGTGCTGGCGGTGGCGCGGGCGGCAGAGCATGGCCTGCTGTCGGATGCCGAGTGGCTCAAGAGTTTTGCCCGCGCCACCAACGGCGCACTGGCCAAACCGGTGGTGCGCATCGATTTGCAGGCCATGGCGATCAGCTACTGACCGCTACGTAAAAGTTCAAGCAAAAAAGGCCTATAGCGCTTAGCCAGTAAGCGTTAACAGCTATCAAATAAATAGCATTTTAGGCTGCCAGCGCCTGCAATAGCTGCGCGTGCACGCCGCCAAAAGCGCCGTTGCTCATGCACACGATGTGGTCGCCGGGCTGCGCCACTTGGACGATTTGGGCGAGCAGCGTGGCGATGTCGGGTGCTGTCTGGGCGCGCCGGCCCGGCCCGACGCCCAGCGGCGCCAGGGCGGCGGCCGCGTCCCAATCGAGGCCGGCGGTGTGGCAAAACGCCAGGTCGGCGCTCTCCAGTGCCCAGGGGAGCTGCGTCTTCATCGTGCCCAGCTTCATGGTGTTGCTGCGCGGCTCGAACGCGGCGAGGATGCGCACTTTCGGCCCTATGCTGCGCCGCAGGCCATCGAGCGTGGTGCGGATGGCGGTGGGGTGGTGGGCGAAGTCGTCGTACACCGTGATGCCGCGCACCACCCCGCGCACTTCCATGCGCCGGCGTACGTTCTGAAAAGTCTGCAGCGCCTCTGCCGCCGCCGCTGGCGCCACGCCCACATGGGCAGCAGCCGCGATGGCTGCCAAGGCGTTGAGCTGGTTGTGCACGCCCGTCAGCGCCCAGTGCACGCTGGCCACGCGCTTGCCGTGCAGCAGCACGTCGAAGGCACCGGGTTCGCCATTCGCGCTCCAGTCGCTCACCGCGCTGCCAAAGCTGGCCACCTCGCTCCAGCAGCCGGCGTGCAGCACGCGCGCCAGACTCTCTTCCAGCCCATTGACGACCACGCAGCCAGAGCTGGGCACCGTGCGCACCAAATGGTGAAATTGGCGCTCAATGGCGGCAAGATCGTCAAAGATGTCGGCGTGGTCGAATTCCAGATTGTTCAGCACGGCGGTGCGCGGCCGGTAGTGCACGAATTTGCTGCGCTTGTCGAAAAAGGCGGTGTCGTACTCGTCGGCCTCGATGACGAAAAGCGGCGCGGCGCCCGGCGCGCCCGGCGCGCCTGGCCGCTGGGCGGCGCCCAGGCGCGCTGAAACGCCGAAATTGAGCGGCACGCCGCCCACCAGAAAGCCAGGCGCCAAGCCAGCGGACTCCAAGATCCACGCCAGCATGGAGGTGGTCGTGGTCTTGCCATGCGTGCCAGCCACGGCCAGCACGTGGCGCCCGGCCAGCACCTGCTCGCTGAGCCACTGCGGGCCGCTGGTGTAGCGTGCGCCGGCGTCGAGAATGGCCTCCATCAAGGGGAACTTTGGCGTTCCGTCGGCAAGCCGTGCGCGGCTGACGACGTTGCCGACCACGAAGACGTCGGGTTCGAGAGCTAGCTGGTCGGCACCAAAGCCCTCGATCAGGTCGATGCCCAGCGCCCGCAGCTGGTCGCTCATGGGAGGGTAGACGCCTGCGTCACAGCCCGTGACGCGGTGGCCGGCAGCGCGTGCGAGCGCGGCGAGCCCGCCCATGAAGGTGCCGCAAATGCCCAGAATGTGAATATGCATGCCTGCAATTCTAGAAGGCGCGGGGGAGCGCAGAGAAATGAAAATTGTATGAAAAATGGCATCTAGCGCTTATGTGGTAAGCGCCATAAGCTATAGTTTTGATAGTAAATTTTGGGCGGTACAAAACCCTGGGGCGTACCTTGGCCGCGCTCGGGGCGACAATGGCGGTATGTATGTCGCGTCGTCCGGACTGTCTGTGGAAATTGCCCGCACTGCCGCCCGCATGGTGGTGGAGGACGGCGTGGAGCTGGGCCGCGCCAAGCGGCGCGCGGCGCAGCAGTTGGGCGCCGCACCGCGCACGCCCCTGCCCGACACGGCGCTGGTTGAGGAGGCCATCCGGGAGCACATCGCCCTGTTTTGCGCCGATACCCAGCCTGGTGAACTCCGCGCCTTGCGCGAACTTGCATTGTTGTGGATGGAGCGCCTGCAGGCGTTTCGCCCCTACGTGGGCGGTGCGGTATGGAGCGGCACAGCCACACGCCATGTTGACATTTACCTGCAGTTGTTTTGCGATGACCCAAAATCTGCCGAAATTGCGCTGATAGACCAGGGCGTGGCCTACGACGCCAGCACCGTGCAGGGGCTGCACGGGCGCCCGGTGGAGGCACTCAGCGTCGCCACTTTCAGCGAGGCACTGGGCGAGCGGGTCGGGGTTCATCTGTTGGTCTATGACCACGACGACCTGCGCGGCGCGCTGCGCCCGGGCGAGGGCGGCCGAACGCCGCGCGGCGATGCGGCGGCCTTGCGAAAACTATTGCTGGAGCACCCCGAGTGACCGATTCAGAACCTTCTTCTGCCGTACCCGCCGCGCCTGACGCGCTGCGCCGCCGCCTGTTGTACGCGGGGGTGGCTGGCGGCGCAGCGCTTGCCGGCGCGGGCTGGGCCTGGTGGCGCTTGCAGCCGCACGCCGAGACGGCCGCCGCACAGGCCAGCGATGCGGCCTTCTTTGCCCAGTCTTTTGAAACGCCGGAGGGTGCGCCGTTGTCCGCGCAGGCGTTTCGCGGCAAACCGTTGCTGCTCAATTTCTGGGCGACCTGGTGCCCACCCTGCATTGCGGAATTGCCTTTGCTGAACCAGTTCTTTCAAGAGCACCAGGCGCAGGGGTGGCAGATTCTGGGCCTGGCGGTAGACCAGCCTTCGGCCGTGCGCAAGTTCCTTGAGCGCCGGCCCGTCAGTTTTCCCATCGGCATGGCGGGTTTGGGCGGGACTGAGCTTTCGCGCTCCCTTGGCAATCTTGCGGGCGGCTTGCCCTTCACGGTCGTGTTTGCTGCCGATGGCCGGGTGCTGCACCGTAAAATAGGGCAAATCAAGCCGCAAGAGCTCGTTGACTGGGTGGCCAAAGGCGCCGTCACCAGCCGTTCTTGATTCTGGCCGATGGCGCAAAAGAACGAAATTGCCCGAAGAACCCTGAGGTACGCGTAAATTGGAGTAAATTCGCGCCCTGTCAAGAATTTGCTCTGGAGCTTGCATGGACCTGCGAAAACTCAAAACCCTGATTGATCTGGTATCCGAATCCAACGTATCGGAACTGGAAATCACCGAGGCCGAAGGCAAGGTGCGCATTGTCAAAAGCGGCGGCCAGGTGCTGCAGCAAATGGTCCCGGCCGCAGCGATGGCTCCACAGGCGCCGACGCCTGTCGCGCCGGCTGTCGCCGAGCTTCCTGCGCCGGCGGAACCGAGCGGCCATGTGGTGAAGTCGCCCATGGTGGGGACCTTCTACCGGGCGTCCAGCCCTGGCGCCAAATCCTTTGTCGAGGTGGGCAGTGTGGTCAAGGAAGGCGAGACCATCTGCATTATCGAGGCCATGAAGATCTTGAACGAGATCGAAGCCGACAAGTCGGGCACCGTCACGCGCATTCTTGGCGAAAACGGACAGGCCGTGGAATATGGCCAGCCGCTTTTCATCATCGAGTAAGCGGTCTATGAGCATGCACGCAATGGCCCTGCGCCGAAAGGGCGCCTATGTTTAAGAAGATTCTGGTTGCCAACCGGGGAGAGATTGCCCTGCGTATTCAACGGGCCTGCTCCGAGTTGGGCGTCAAGGCCGTCATCGTCTATTCGGAGGCCGACCGGGACGCCAAGTACGTCAAGCTCGCCGAAGAAGCGGTGTGCATCGGTCCAGCGCCTTCTGCACTGAGCTACCTCAACATGCCGGCCATCATTTCCGCAGCGGAAGTGACCGACGCCGAAGCGATTCACCCTGGCTACGGTTTCCTGTCGGAGAACGCGGACTTTGCCGAGCGGGTGGAAAAGAGCGGTTTCCAGTTCATCGGCCCCAGCCCTGAGTCGATTCGCACCATGGGCGACAAGGTGTCGGCCAAGCAAGCCATGATCAAGGCAGGTGTGCCGTGTGTTCCAGGCTCGGAAGGTGAACTGCCTGAGGACCCGGTGCAGATCCGCCGCATTGCCAAAACCGTGGGCTACCCCGTCATCATCAAGGCGGCGGGCGGCGGCGGTGGGCGCGGCATGCGGGTGGTGCACACCGAAGCGGCACTGATCAATGCGGTGCAGATGACCAAGGCGGAGGCTGGGGCGGCCTTTGGCAACCCGGCGGTGTACATGGAGAAATTCCTCCAGAACCCGCGCCACATCGAAATTCAGATTCTGGCCGACAAACACCGCAATGCGGTGTACCTGGGCGAGCGCGACTGCTCCATGCAGCGGCGCCACCAGAAGGTGATCGAAGAGGCGCCCGCGCCTGGCATTCCGCGCAAGCTGATCGAACGCATCGGCGAGCGCTGTGTGGCCGCTGTCAAGAAGATCGGCTACCGGGGGGCGGGAACATTCGAGTTTCTGTACGAAGACGGCGAGTTCTACTTCATTGAGATGAATACGCGTGTCCAGGTCGAACACCCGGTGACCGAGTGGATCACCGGTGTGGATATCGTGCGCACGCAGATCATGGTGGCGGCCGGCGAGAAGTTGCCGTTCACGCAGCGCCAGATTCAAATTCGCGGCCATGCGATTGAGTGCCGCATCAACGCCGAAGACCCGTACAAATTCATTCCTTCGCCGGGGCGCGTCACGACCTGGCATGCACCGGGTGGTCCGGGCGTACGGGTGGATTCGCACATCTACACCAACTACTACGTACCGCCAAATTACGACTCGATGATCGGCAAGCTCATCGTGCACGGCGACACCCGCGAACAGGCGCTGGCGCGCATGCGCACGGCGCTGTCCGAGACGGTGATCGAAGGGATCAACACCAACGTGCCGCTGCACCGCGAGCTGATGGTGGACGCGAACTTCGTCACCGGTGGCACCAATATTCACTACCTGGAAGAGTGGCTGTCACAGCGCCAGCGCTGACGCCAGCCTGCAAAACACCCCATGAGCTTGCACGAACTGAGCCTGGCCTGCCCGCAAGAGCAGGTGGAATTGCTGAGCGATGCGCTGGAAGCCCTGGATGCGCTGTCCGTATCTGTGGAAGATGCCGATGCCCATACCGATGCCGAACAAGCCTTGTTTGGCGAGCCGGGCATGCCAGCACCGCGCAATGCCTGGGAGCGTAGCCGTGTCGTTGCGCTCTTTTCCGGCGCGCAGGCGGCTCAGGAAGCGCTTGCCTTGTTGCAAGCGCAGGATTTCTTCTCTGGCTGCCAGGTGCTGGGCGAAGCGCCTCTGGCAGAGCAGGATTGGGTGCGCCTGACCCAATCGCAGTTCACCCCTGTGGCAGTGACGCCCGAGTTCTGGATTGTTCCCACATGGCACGAACCCCCGGCCCAGGCCCGGCAGGTGATTCGCCTTGACCCAGGCTTGGCATTTGGCACCGGCACGCACCCCACCACGCGCATGTGCCTGCGCTGGATCGCCGCGCACGCAAATACCCCAGCCCTTGGCCGTGTGTTGGACTACGGTTGTGGCTCCGGGATCCTTGCGATCGGAGCGGCCAAGTTTGGTGCCACTGACATTGACGCCGTGGATATCGACACGGCGGCCGTGGAGTCCACGCGGTACAACGCGCAGGCCAATGGCGTGCAGCTGCGCAGCGGCTTGCCAGACACGGCCCAGGGGCTCTACGACACGGTACTGGCGAATATCCTGGCCACACCGCTGCGGGTGCTGGCGCCGTTGCTTTGCGCGCATGTGGCGCAAGGCGGGCATCTGGTGCTGGCAGGCATTCTTGAGCGCCAGGTGGCCGAGCTGCAGGAAGCCTATGCCCCCTGGCTGGCCCTTTCGGTTGCCGACAGTGAAGACGGGTGGGTGCTGATGACGGCCCAACGCTGACGCGGATCCGACGCGCCTTTTCTACAATCGGCAGCCGATGAGCCAGACCACCCGCTGCCCCGCCTGCCAGACACGCTTCAAGGTCGTTGCGGACCAACTGCGCATTTCCGATGGCTGGGTGCGCTGTGGCAATTGCAAGCAGGTATTCGATGCGTCGCTGTCGCTGCAGCCCGCAGCGCCCGAGGCGATGCTGCCCGACATGCCGCTGGACCAGTTGCGCGGGCCCGTGGCGCGCGTGGCACCCCCCGCACCGACTGCGCGAGCCTGGGGCAGCGCGGCTGCGGCGCGCCCTGCACCCCCACCACCTATTTCGCACGAGGACGATGGCGAAGCCGACGACGGTTTTGCGCAGACACGGTCCGGCACCCTGGACTCGCTGGCGGAAGATGCGGTGCCCGATGCCCCTGACCATGTGCCCTCGTTTCTGAAGGCGCCGATCCCCCCCGAACCTGATTTTCTTGTGCCCAATGCCCTGGGGCTCTCGGGGCAGCAGTTCGCACGCGGGCAAACGCAACCCCCTGTGTCCGTTTTCCCGCCGCCTTTTGGCGGGCGTGGGGAGGATGGCGCTGACGAAGCCGTATCGCGGGCCACTGGGGATGGCCCGTTGCCGCGTGCCACCGAGGATGCGGACTCGCAGCCGGCATCAGGATTTGGATTTTTGCATCCGGGCGGCTATGAGTTGCCAGCGGCGCAAGTGGACACCGGCGACAGCGACTGGCCCGCGCTATTTGACGACATGCCGAAGCTGGAGCCAAACGCTGAAGCTCAGGCGAATACTCCCCGTGGCGATACACCTGAACCCGATTTGGCGCATTTCATTGCCACACTTGCGCAAACGCCTGAGCTGGACAGCGCGGTGAATTCGGGTACAGACCCGGCGCCTGAAGTGATGGCTGCAGCGGTGCAGGAAGCGGCTTTGGCTGGGCCCCATGAGGCTCCGAGTGATGAAGGCGAGCCGGATTGGACCTTGGTGCAAGAGGGCTCTTCCGCTTCAATGGAGGAGGCCTTGCCGCTTCAGCCCGTTGTTCCCCTGGCGCAGAAGCGGCACATTGCGGTGCAGCGTGAAGCCGAAATCGCGGAGAGCGATGCACTGGAGGAGGCCACCGAACTGGATCAGGACCTGTCCTTCGTGCGCAGCGCGCGCCGACGGGCGTTCTGGTCTGGCAAGGGCGTGCGCGCGGGCTTGTCCTTGTTGGCCAGCGTGCTGTTGCTAGGGTTGGCTGGCCAGGTGGTGCTGCACGAGCGCGCGCGCGTGGCAGCAACCTGGCCGCAGAGCCGCAGTTTTCTCGAATCTGCTTGCGCCTATCTGCAATGTTCCGTGGGACTGAACCGCGACATCGGTGCAGTGCTGGTGGATGGCTCGTCGTTCAACCGTGCGCAGGGTGACCGGTACCAGTTTTCGCTGACACTGCGAAACCGCTCAGCCTTGCCTGTGGAAGCGCCGGCCATTGAATTGACGCTGACCGACGCACAAGATCAAACCGTGCTGCGACGCATCTTGCTGCCCGCTGAATTGGCGATCCCGAACCCGCTTGGGCCAGGCCAGGAATGGAGCACTATGGCGCCCATGACCCTTGGCCAAGGCGCTGCGCGCGTTGCGGGCTACCGCGTTCTGGCTTTTTATCCTTGAGGTTTCGACCTCGCACCTTGAGTTTTTATGGCAGTCCTGATTTGCGGTTCCCTGGCGTTTGACACCATCATGACTTTTGAAGGCCGGTTTGCCGACCAGATACTGGCGGAGCAGTTGCACATACTGAACGTCTCGTTTCTGGTGCCATCGCTGCGCCGGGATTTCGGTGGCTGCGCCGGCAATATTGCCTATAGCCTGAATCTGCTCGGCGGCAAGGCGCTGCCCATGGCGACTTTGGGAAGCGATGGCAGCGAGTATTTGCAACGGCTGGAAAAGCTGGGAATCGGCACGGATTTTGTTCGGCAGGTGGAGGACACCTACACCGCGCAAGCCATGATCATGACCGACATGGACAACAACCAGATCACCGCGTTTCACCCCGGCGCGATGATGCAAGCGCATCGCAACCGTGTTGAGAACGCGCCAGCGCATGGCATCACGCTGGGCATCGTGGCCCCAGACGGACGCGACGCCATGCTGGAGCATGCGGCCCAATTTCATGCTGCCGGTGTTCCCTTCGTATTTGACCCGGGCCAGGGCTTGCCGATGTTCTCTGGCGACGAGCTCAAGCACTTCGTGGATCTCGCCACCTGGGTGACGGTGAACGATTATGAGGCGCGCATGCTGTGTGAACGTACCGGCCTGGATTTCGCAGAACTGTCCTTGCGCGTCGAAGGGCTCGTGGTGACTTTGGGCGCTGCCGGCTGCGAGGTGTGGGTGGCTGGCACGAAAACGCTGGTACCACCAGTGAAAGCGCAGCAAGTGGTAGACCCCACGGGTTGCGGAGATGCCTGGCGCGGGGCCTTGCTGTTCGGTTTGGAACAAGGCTGGCCGTTGGTGCGCTGCGCGGCACTTGGCAGCCGCATGGGTGCACTAAAAATCGCTACGCGCGGGCCGCAAAATTACCAGTTGGATTTCACGCCCGCCTGAGCGGGGTAAAAAAAACCGGCGCAGAGCGCCGGTGGAAAAATCAAACGATTTCTCAGGGCTTAGAGCCTGTGGGAAAGGGCCATGCAGCTTGGGGGTTGAGCTGGGTCTTTGGTGTCGGCTCGGCGTTTCCCTTGGCTGCGGGCTTCGCAGCGGGCGATGCGGCCTGCTTTGCTGGCGCCTTGGCGGCCGGCTTCTTGGCACTCGCCGCCTTGACCGGTGCGGCCTTCTTGGCCGGAGCTGCCTTGACCGGGGCGGCCTTCTTGGCAGGAACGGCCTTCTTCGCTGGAGCAGCGGCCTTCTTTGCCGGTGCTGCCTTCTTCGTTGCGACGGCCTTCTTGGCTGGGGCAGCCTTCTTCGCCGCTACAGCCTTCTTGGCGGGTGCTGCTTTTTTGGCAGGAGCTGCCTTTTTCGTGGGCGCGGCAGCTTTCTTGGCGGGAGCGGCTTTCTTCGCGGGCGCAGCCTTCTTGGCCGGTGCAGCAGCTTTCTTCACCGGAGCGGCTTTCTTGGCAGGAGCTGCAGCCTTCTTGGCAGGCGCAGCCTTTTTCGCTACAGCCTTCGGGGCAGCAGCCTTCTTTACTGCTGCGGTCTTGGCAGGCGCAGCCTTCTTCTCAGGGGTTGCGGCCTTGGCGGCCGGCTTCTTCGCAGTTGCCATCATCTTCTCCTAGGGTCAATGAGCAAAGAGCACTCCACGCCTGCATGGGACACGGAGAGATTCAAGAGTCCGAAGCGACGCGCCAGACCCTGAATGGGGGTGCACTGCTCCGGCAGCCACGGTTGCGCGATCGCGCCCTGGGGCCAGAGGAGTGCAGGTAAAGTGTTCATTGAAGTGAAGGATGGCGAACTCGGGCTTAGTCCCAGGCGAGTGCCCCCCCTGATTGGTATTCAATGACGCGGGTTTCGAAGAAGTTGCGCTCCTTCTTCAGATCGATCATTTCGCTCATCCAGGGAAACGGGTTTTCTTCCTGGGAGAACAATTTACCCAAACCGATCTGTGAGGCGCGGCGGTTGCCGATGTGCCGCAGGTACCCTTTGAACATCGAAGCGTTCATGCCAAGCACGCCACGCGGCATGGTGTCCTCGGCGTAGCGGTATTCGAGTTCGACCGCCTTGTGGAACAGCGCCGCGATTTCTTCCTTGAAGGCAGCGGTCCAGAGATGCGGGTTTTCAAGCTTGATGGTGTTGACCAAGTCGATGCCGAAGTTGCAGTGCATGGACTCGTCGCGCAGGATGTACTGGTACTGCTCGGCTGCACCGGTCATCTTGTTCTGCCGTCCCAGCGCAAGAATCTGTGCGAAGCCGACGTAGAAGAACAGTCCCTCCATCAGGCAGGCGAACACAATCAGGGATTTGAGCAGCGCCTGGTCGGTCTCGGGTGTTCCGGTGCTGAACGACGGATTCATGATCACGTCGATGAACGGAATCAGGAATTCGTCCTTGGCGCGAATCGAGGGGACTTCGTTGTAGGCGTTGAAAATCTCGCCCTCGTCCAGCCCCAGTGATTCCACAATGTATTGGTAGGCGTGCGTGTGAATGGCCTCTTCGAACGCCTGGCGCAGCAGGAACTGGCGGCATTCCGGGGCCGTGATGTGCCGGTAGGTCCCAAGCACGATGTTGTTGGCCGCCAGTGAATCGGCGGTGACAAAAAAACCGAGGTTGCGTTTGACGATGCGGCGCTCGTCTTCGGTGAGGCCATTGGGGTCGCGCCACAACGCGATGTCGCGCGTCATGTTGATCTCTTGCGGCATCCAGTGGTTGGCACAACTGGCGAGGTATTTGTCCCACGCCCATTTGTATTTGAAGGGCACCAACTGGTTGACGTCCGTCTTGCCATTGATGATGCGCTTGTCGGTTGCGCTCACGCGACGGGCAGGATGCGCTGAGGTATCGACTGCAGCTTGTTTTGGCAGGGGCTGCTGAAGTTTGGAAACATCGAGCGGCGACGGGGCAGCCAGCGTTGCTTGGGGCACGACGCGATCAGTAGAAATTGGCGAGAGTGGTGTGACTTCTTCGTCCCAGGTCAGCATGGTTTTTCCAGTGCTCGCATTATGAGAGCACTGCTCCGAAATGAAAAGCGCGCAAGCGCGGCGCGACGCGGTTTTGTTGCTTCACTGCACAAGCCGCCGAGCGTGTGCGTGATGCACGTCTCTATTGGCAGGCTTCGCAGTCGGGGTTGTCGATGGCGCAGAACTGCACATCGCTTGCTGGAAGGGCTGCGGCTGCATGCGTTGGCTGCTGCAGTTGGCTGTCGACTGCGTTGTGGTGGCGCGAAGGCACGGTGCTCATTTCGACATGCGTGGCCGACTGGGTGCGCAGGTAGTAGGTGGTCTTGAGTCCTCGCACCCAGGCCAGCTTGTAGGTCTCGTCCAGCGTCTTGCCTGAGGCGCCCGCCATGTAGAGGTTCAGGCTCTGTGCCTGGTCGATCCACTTCTGGCGCCTGGCTGCGGCCTCGACCAGCCATCGGGGTGCGATCTCGAAGGCGGTCGCGTACAGCGCCTTGATCTCTGCGGGCACCCTGTCAATGGGCTGCAGTGAGCCCTTGAAGTGCTTGAGATCCATCAGCATCACTTCGTCCCAGATACCCGCCTGCTTGAGGTCGCGTACCAGCCCGTGGTTGATGATGGTGAACTCGCCCGACAGGTTCGATTTCACCGACAGATTGCCGAAGCATGGCTCGATAGAAGCGTCCACGCCGACGATGTTCGAGATGGTTGCCGTCGGCGCGATGGCCACGCAATTGGCGTTGCGCATGCCGTCACGCCTGATCTTGGCGCGCAGCGTGTCCCAATCGAGTTGTGATGAACGATCGACTTCGACATGGCCGCCGCGCGCCTGTGCAAGCAGTTCGAGCGAATCGAGCGGCAGGATGCCGCGGTCCCACAAAGAGCCTTTGAAGCTGCTGTAGCGACCACGCTCCGCGGCTAGGTTGCTCGATGCCTCGTAGGCGTAATAGCAGAGAGCCTCTGCCGACTGGTCGGCAAATGCGAGCGCCTCTTCTGACGCGTAGGGAATGCGCAGTGCATACAGCGCGTCCTGAAAACCCATCAGGCCCAGGCCTACAGGGCGGTGCCGGAGATTCGAATCGCGCGCTTTCTTGACCGCGTAGAAATTGATGTCGATGACGTTGTCGAGCATGCGCATCGCGGTCGCCACCGTTCGCTGCAGCTTGCCGTGATCCAGTGACAGGGCACCCTGGGCGCTGCGGCTCAGGTGGTTCAGCAGGTTGATCGACCCAAGATTGCAGACGGCAGTCTCGGAGTCGCTGGTGTTGAGTGTGATCTCGGTGCACAGGTTGCTCGAGTGCACGACGCCGACATGCTGTTGGGGTGAGCGCAGGTTGCAGGCATCCTTGAACGTGATCCAGGGATGCCCGGTCTCGAACAGCATGGTGAGCATTTTTCGCCACAGATCGGTCGCCTCGATGGTGCGTGAAGGTGTGATGTCACCACGCTGTGCACGCTCCTCGTACGCCAGGTATGCACGCTCGAACTCGGCGCCGAAGCAGTCGTGCAGATCGGGCACGTCAGACGGCGAAAACAGGGTCCAGCGTCCCTTTTCCAGGACCCGGCGCATGAACAGATCGGGAATCCAATTGGCGGTGTTCATGTCGTGCGTGCGCCGCCGGTCGTCGCCGGTGTTTTTGCGCAGTTCCAGGAATTCTTCAATATCCAGGTGCCAGGTTTCCAGGTAGGCGCACACGGCTCCTTTGCGCTTGCCTCCCTGGTTGACTGCGACCGCGGTGTCGTTCACGACTTTGAGGAACGGCACGACGCCCTGAGATTCTCCGTTCGTGCCCTTGATGTGGCTACCCAGGGCCCGTACCCGCGTCCAGTCGTTGCCCAGCCCTCCGGCGTACTTGGAAAGCAAGGCGTTTTCTTTGATCGATTCGTAGATGCCATCGAGATCATCGGGCACGGTGGTCAGGTAGCAACTCGAGAGTTGCGAGCGGCGCGTGCCACTGTTGAACAAGGTGGGCGTGCTCGACATGAAGTCAAAGGCCGACAGCAGTTCGTAGAACTCGATGGCGCGGGCTTCGCGATCGACTTCATTGAGAGCCAGCCCCATGGCGACCCGCATGAAAAAGGTCTGCGGCATTTCGATGCGGCGCTTGTGCACATGCAAGAAATAGCGGTCGTACAGCGTTTGCAGGCCCAGGTAGTCGAACTGGCGGTCGCGCTCGGGGCGCAATGCGTTGGCCAGTGGCGTCAGATCGAATTGCAGCAGGCGCTCGTCCAGCAAGCCTTGTTCCACGCCTTGGCGCAGCAAGGTGGGGAAGTGCTCGCGGTAGGCGGCGTCCAACGCTTCTGGGCTGACGTCGCGCCCCCATACTTCACGGCCAATGGTGTGCATGAGCAAGCGGGCCGTGACGTAGCTGTAATCCGGGTCCTTTTCAATCAGGGTGCGCGCGGCCAGGATCACGGCCTTGAAGACTTCATCCAGCGCAATGCCGTCGTAGAGGTTGCGCAACGTTTCCTGGACGATGGGGGCGGCTGCGACATGCTCACCCAGACCAGCGCAACTGGCCTCCACCAGTGCGTGCAGCCTGGCCAAGTCGAGTGGTGTGCGCTCCCCATTTTCGAGCACATGCAGCACTTCGGCCTCTGCATGGTGCACAGGAGTTGCTTGGTGCGAACGCTCCTGCGCGCGGCGCTCCCGGTACAGCACATAAGCGCGTGCCACTTCGTGGTGTTCGCCGCGCATCAGCCCCAGCTCGACCTGGTCTTGCACGTCTTCAATGTGAAAGGTGCCGCCGTTCGGACGCGAGCGCAGCAGGGCACGCACCACCGCTTGGGTGAGCCCATCCACGGCCTCGCGGATGCTGGCGGATGCAGCCCCTTGCGCGCCGTGCACGGCGAGAAATGCCTTCATCAATGCCACCGCGATTTTTTGCGGCTCAAACGGTACGACGGCACCGTTGCGACGAATCAGGTGGTGGTGGGCGTAATCCGCTGGTGGTGTGGGCGCCAATAGGTTGGCACCTTGCGCAGGAATTGCCGATCGGCGAAAAAATTCAGGGGGCTGGAGGGAGGAATGCATGGCGTTCCATTCAAAAAAAGAAAAAGACTGGGCGGCGGTAGGTGTGGGTGAATAACTATAGGTGGTGCAAAAAGTATTTGCAATACGCTACCTATAGTGTTTTTTTGGAATTTAATGGTGCATGCCATGCAGACATTTGTGCCAGCCCGCATGTGGCTTGGAGCGCGGGGGAAGAAGCAAGCTTGGCAGCCGTCTGCGAGCTGTTTGTGGCTCTCGGGCCGCGTTTGGATTGGAGCGTTGGCCTGGGCGCGGGCTATGTGGCCCGCGTGCGGCGTGCTCAGCGCAGCGGAAACTGAATGCTCGGCAGGCCCAGGCGGCTCTGAAATTGCACCCAGTCAAATGCCGCACCTGGGTCGGCCTTGCGCCCTGGTGCGATATGTTCATGCCCGGCTATGTGGGCAATGGGGTAGCGCTGCGCCAACGCGTGGCTCAGTTGCACCAGCGTGCCGTACTGCGCAGCCTCGAAGACTTCGCCCTCCAGGCCTTCGAGTTCAATGCCGATGGAGTCGTCGTTGCAATGGCTGCGGCCCCGGTAGCAGGACGCCCCCGCATGCCATGCGCGCTGGTCGCAGTCCACGAACTGAACCAGCGCGCCATCCCGGCGGACAAAGAAATGCGCTGAAACGCGCAGGCCGCGCAAGCGTTCGTAGTAGGGATGGGCGGTGCAGTCGAGGGTGCCGAGAAAGAGCGCCGCGACATCACCGCCGCCGTACTGCCCAGGCGGCAGGCTGATGGAATGCACCACCAGCAAATCCACCTGGGCGCCCGCCGGACGCGCATCGCAGTGTGGTGATGCCAGCGCATGCGCAGCTTGGTACCAGCCACCTTGCCACAAGGAGCTGTTCTCAGGCCTCATCGTCGCCTTGCGGGTCGCCAGGTGCCGCGATGTTGAGCCGCGCGATGCGGTAGCGAATCTGGCGCAGACTGATGCCCAGGCGAGCTGCCGTCGCCGTGCGGTTGAAATGGTTTTCTTGCAGCGCACGCACCAGAATGCAGCGCTCCTGCTGATCCAGCCAGGCCTGCAGATCCCGGGGGACCGGTTCCTGATCCGCCCGTGCTGCCGCAGGTGCTGTTTCCGTCGCGCCGGGGGTGGTGCCGGCCGGTAGGGGTTCGGTGACTGACGAGACTGCGCAGTCCACGTGCAGTTCATCGCCGTCGCCCAGGGCTACCGCGCGGTGCAGCAGGTTTTCCAGTTCGCGCACGTTGCCGGTGAGGGGGTGGGCCGCGATGGCCGCAACGGTCGCATCGGTAAGTTTGGGCGCGGGGATGCCGGATTCGTGGGCAATACGCGCCAGCAGGGCGCGGCACAGGTCAGGCAGGTCTTCGCGGCGTTCGCGCAGCGGAGGTATCACCACCTCGATGACGTTGAGCCGGTAATACAGATCCTGGCGAAAGCGCCCAGCCTGGACGTCGGCGGCGAGGTCGCGGTGGGTGGCGCTGACGATGCGCACATCGACCGGCTCCTCCTGCGTTGCGCCCAGCGACCGCACACTGCGTTCCTGGATGGCGCGCAGCAGCTTGGACTGCATGGCCAGCGGCAAGTCACCGATCTCGTCGAGAAAGAGCGTACCGCCTTGCGCGGCCTGGAAGTACCCCTGTCGATCCTGCGTAGCGCCGGTGTAGGAGCCTTTGCGCGCGCCGAAGAATTCGGCTTCCAGCAAAGCTTCCGGAATGGCGCCGCAGTTGACGGCGACCAGCGGGCCACCAGCCCGTTGGCTGCTTTCGTGCAAGGCTCTGGCAACCAGTTCTTTTCCCGTGCCAGATTCACCGCGTACCAGGACAGGCGCCATGCCACGTGCCACTTTGGCAATGCGTTGCTTGACGTTCTGCATGGTCTGGGATTGGCCTACCAGGCGATCAAGGGAGGTCGGGCCGCTGAGACCGTTGGGGCCGCCCGGCGCCGTACGTGTTTGCGCGGTTTTGGGCGCCAAGACGCTGTCCGTACCCTGGATCGCCGAGGCCACCACGGCGCGAAACTGCTTGAGATCCACCGGTTTGGTGAGGTAATCAAATGCACCGGCGCGCAGTGCTTCGACGGCGTTTTCAGCCGAGCCGTACGCTGTCATGACCAAACAGCGCTCCGGGCGTTGCTGTTTGCGCAGGTCGTGCAGCAATTCCATGCCAAATCCGTCGGGCAGGCGCATGTCGGTGATGACCACTTCGTACCGGTTTTGCGCCAGCAACTGGCGTGCCTCTGCAACATCGGCGGCTGTTTCGACACGGTAGCCCTCCCGCAACAGCGTCAGCTCGTAGAGCGTTCGCAGGTCGGGTTCGTCATCGACCACGAGGATGGAGGCGGGCTGGGAATGCATAGTCAGAGGGTCAGACCACGATGGTGTCAAACAGGGAGGCGTCGGGCGAGGCCACCAGGCCAGTGCCACGGAACCTTACGGTAAACGCATTCCCGCTGCGATCGCCGGTCTGTGTCTGCCGGTGCGCGCGCTGGTAGCCGATGCTGGCGCCATGGCGCTCGCACAGGCCGCGGCAGATGTAGAGACCCAGGCCACTGGAGCGGCTCTCGGAGGAGAAGAAGGGCTCGAACAGATGGCGCTCGACCGACTGGTCCAAGGGCGCGCCATCGCTCCACACTTGTACGCTGGCCTGGCCCGGGGAATCCATGCGCGTCTGCAATTGCAGCGACTCGCTGTCGCCGGAGCGGTAGCGCAAGGCATTGTCGAGCAGGTTCACCAGCACGCGGCGCAGGTGTTCGGCATCGAATTCGACATGCATGCCAGGCGCGCCCAGTGCCAGCGTTCCCTGGCGTGTCGGCGCGGCGTGCGCCTGCCACTCGCGCCAGATGTGCGCCACGTTGTCGTCGAGCGCTACCGTGGCCGCAGCGGCGTGGTCGATCTGGTGCTGCACGCGGGCAATATCGAGAATTTCCTCGGCGATGTGGGCCAGACGGTCGGCGTTCTGGCCGATCATCTGCGCCAGACGCTTGTGTGTCGGGTCGTGCAGGTCTTCGTCCAGCAGGGCGTTTGCCTGGACGATTGCCGCCAGCGGGTTGCGGATTTCGTGCGCCACGGCGGCCGACATGCGGCCCATGGCGGCGAGCTTTTCGGTCCGCAGGCGTGCTTCGAGCTCGCGCAAATCGTGCAGGAACATGACGCACAGGCGCTGCTCGGAAGCGTCCGGGGCCGCGGAGTCGGGCGCTGTCAGCCAGGTGCGCACGTGCAATCCAATAGGGCTCTGGTCTTCGCTGATCAGATTGACTTCGGCGACTTGGGGGGCATTCTGGCGAAAACTGCGCCGCGCCAGGGCGGCAAGGGCTTGCCAGGGCGGGCGCGCAAGCAGCGAGAACGGCGCGCTCAGCGTGGATTCGGCGCCGAGCAGCCGCACTCCCGCCGGATTGGCATTGCGCACCACAAAGTCTTCGCCCAGCACCAGCACGCCCTCGCTGAGGTTCTGAATCACAAGCGCGCTGACCTGCTGCTGCACCATGGCCGTGGCTCGGCTGGTTTGGGCAATGTGCTGCTCGCGCACCAGGCGCAGCGCGAGCTGCTGCACCAGGAAGGCCACGATAAAGTAGCCCGTGCCCGTCAACGCCGCTTGCAGCGAGCGCTGCGCCATCTCTGCGCCGTTGTGGTCACCTCCCCACCAGGCCCAGGCGAGCAGCAAGATCGTGACGGCTGCGGTGGTCCCCAGCGCGAGGGTGAGTGTGCCCAGCACCGAGGCCATGAGGATGGGCAGTCCAAAGAGCGGGGTGAAGCTCATGCTGCCGGTGTGCAGGAGTTGCAGCGCTGACACCACCGCCAAATCCACACCGATCGAAGGCAGCCATTGCACGCCAGCCTGCGGAGAGGGCGCCGCCCTGCCTGCGAACAGGCGCAGGGCCAGGGTGCCAGCCAAGTACAGCACGCAGACGCCGATGATCCACGGTTCTGCGGCCTGGTTCAGCATCTGGCCCATGAGCTGCAGCAGCAGCAGCGCCAGGGCTACGACGACGCGGCCAGTCAGAAAGCCTTGCCACAGACGCAAAAAGGCGGGGTCCTGTCCGCGCAATAGCCGCTGCCGCGCCAGCGAGGTGGCAAAGAACCCCTCAGTGGCCATCTTGCTTTTGGTGCTCGGCACAGCAGTAGCTTCGCCCGTCGCTGAGCCAGGCGTCGCTGCGGGGCACATGGACGCCACAGCGCGCACAGGCCAGCATCTCTTGGGGAGCAGGAAGTTGCGCCGATTGCCGGGGTGCTTTTCTGGACTCGACGCGCTTGCCGCGCCACACCATGTAGGCCACGCCGAGCACCAGCAGCAGAACGAGAAATTTCATACTACGCGCCCGAACACGACTTCCAGTACAAAGCGCGAACCGACGTAGGCGAGCAGCAGCAGCACTGCGCCCGCATACAACACCCGGACCGCACTGCGCCCGCGCCAGCCAAAGCGCCTGCGCCCGAGCAGCAAGGCGGCAAAAGTGAACCAGGACAGCAGCGAAAAAACCGCCTTGTGGTCCCAGCGCCATGCGCGCCCGTAGAGGGCCTCGCTGAACAGAACGCCAGCGACCAGGGTGGCGCTCAGCAGCACGAACCCGGCTGTGACGAAGCGGAACGTGAGGCGTTCAAGCGTCAGCAAAGGCAGGCCGCTGTGGGGGTCTTCGGCCAGGCGAAGCCGCTTTTCGGCACGGGTCATCAGTGCCGCATGGACCACCGCAGCAGCGAACAGCCCGTAGGCTGCGATGCCGAGCGCCAGATGCAGTGGCAGCCAGCCCGAGGCGCTGATGTGCAGCGGCTGGCCTGGAAATGCCAGAGCCAACAGCACGGCCAGCGCCCCCAGCGCTGCCAAAGCCCAGCGTGCACGCAACTGGGGGAATAGTTGCCGCTCTACGGCGTACACCGTCAGCACCAGCCAGGCGGTGACGGACAGCGCGGGGGCAAAACCAAAGCGAGGCGAGGGCTGCAGCATGCCCAGCCCAAGCAGGGCGCCATGCAGTGCCCAAGCCAACCAAAGCGCCGCTTTCGCGGCCGGTTCGGGCAGGCGCGAGGCAAACGCCGCCGGTATGGCATAGGCAATTGCAGCGGTAGCCCCCAGCAGCAAGGCGACGGGAGAGGCGCTGGTTAAAATCATCCCGGCAGTTTACCTTTCGCCCGGGCACCAGCCTGCGGCCCACACCGCCCGCCCAAGCGCACTCACCCGGAATTTTTTTATGGCCTCCGCCCTCACCGACAAACTCACGCGCCTGGTCAAAGAGATGCGTGGCCAGGCCCGCATCACGGAATCGAACGTGCAGGACATGCTGCGCGAAGTGCGCATGGCGCTGCTGGAGGCCGACGTGGCCCTGCCCGTGGTGCGCGACTTCATCGCCCGTGTGAAGGACAAGGCCCTGGGTCAGGAAGTGATGGGCTCGCTCAAGCCCGGGCAAGCGCTGGTGGGTATCGTCCACCGCGAACTGGTCGCCACCATGGGCGAAGGCGTGGCCGACATCAATCTCAACGCACAGCCGCCGGCCGTCATCCTGATGGCGGGCTTGCAGGGCGCGGGCAAGACCACGACAACGGCAAAACTGGCCAAGCACCTGATCGAGAAGCGCAAGAAGAAGGTGCTGACGGTCTCTGGCGACGTGTACCGCCCGGCCGCCATCGAACAGCTCAAGACTGTTACGGCCCAGGCCGGCGCCGAGTGGTTTCCGAGTACGCCTGACCAGAAGCCACTGGATATCGCCCTCGCTGCGCTTGATTACGCCAAAAAGCACTACTTCGATGTGTTGTTGGTCGACACCGCAGGCCGCCTGGCGATTGACGAGTTGCTGATGCAGGAAATCAAGGACCTGCATGCCGCCATCAAGCCGGTCGAAACGCTGTTTGTGGTGGACGCCATGCAGGGCCAGGACGCCATCAACACGGCCAAGGCCTTCAAGGAGGCGTTGCCGCTCACCGGCATCATCCTCACCAAGCTCGACGGTGATTCGCGCGGCGGCGCGGCGCTGTCGGTGCGCCAGATCACGGGTGCGCCCATCAAGTTCGCCGGCGTGTCGGAAAAGCTCGACGGTCTGGAGGTGTTTGACGCCGAGCGCCACGCCGGCCGCATCCTGGGCATGGGCGACATCGTCGCCCTGGTCGAGCAGGTGTCGGCCGGTGTGGACATGGAAGCCGCGCAGAAGCTCGCTGCGAAGGTGAAAAGCGGCGACGGTTTTGACCTCAACGACTTCCTCGGTCAGCTCCAGCAGATGAAGCAGATGGGCGGCTTGTCGAGCCTGATGGACAAACTGCCTGCGCAGCTGAGCGCCAAGGCCGGCGCGGTGGACATGGACCGGGCCGAGAAAGACATCAAACGCAAGGAGGGCATCATCCAGAGCATGACGCCCAAGGAGCGCCGCAGGCCCGAACTTATCAAGGCCACCCGCAAGAAGCGCATTGCCAACGGCGCCGGCGTGCAGGTTCAGGAAGTCAACCGCCTGCTCAAGGAGTTCGAGCAGATGCAGGGCATGATGAAGAAGATGAAGGGCGGCGGCCTGATGAAGATGATGAAGAAGATGGGCGGCATGAAAGGCATGGGCGGCGGTGGCATGCCCAAGATGCCCTTTTAAATTTTAGGTGTTTTAGGCCTCTAGCGCTTATTGGGTAAGCGCTAGCAGCTATAAATATAGAAGCATAGCTGCACTTGGCCTGTTGGCGCTTCAGAGGCGCTTCCGGCGCTTTATGCTGCCTCGCGGACCAGCACTTCGCCGCGCAAGGTGTAGGCCTTGGCTTCGGTAATGGCCACATCCACCATCTGCCCCACCAGCCTTGGCTGGCCGGCGAAGTTCACCACGCGGTTGCACTCGGTGCGGCCCATGAGTTCGCCGGCGTCGCGTTTGGAGGCGCCTTCCACCAGAATGCGCTGCACCGTTCCGACGCGTTGCTCGCTAATCGTTTTGATGTTGGCGTTGATGACGGCCTGCAACTGGTGCAGGCGGCGCAGCTTCACGTCGCCCGGCGTTTCATCGTGCAGGTTGGCTGCGGGCGTGCCCGGGCGCGGGCTGAAGACGAAGCTGAAGGAGTTGTCGAAGCCGATGTCGTCGATCAGCTTCATCATCTTGGCGAAATCGTCTTCGGTCTCGCCGGGGAAGCCAACGATGAAGTCGCTGCTCATCGCCAGATCGGGCCGGATGGCGCGCAGCTTCTTCACCGTGCTCTTGTATTCCATAGCGGTGTAGCCGCGCTTCATGGCCATCAGGATGCGGTCTGAGCCGTGCTGCACGGGCAGGTGCAGGTGGTTGGCCAATTTTGGAATGCGCGCGTAGGCCTCGATCAGCCGCGGGGTGAATTCGTTGGGGTGGCTGGTGGTGAAGCGCAGGCGCTCGATGCCGGGAATGTCGGCCACGTATTCCAGCAGCAGGGCGAAATCGGCAATCTCGGCCGTGTTCCCCATGGGCCCGCGGTAGGCATTGACGTTCTGGCCCAGCAGGGTGATTTCCTTCACCCCCTGGTCGGCCAGGCCGGCGACTTCCACCAGCACGTCGTCGAACGGGCGGCTGACTTCTTCGCCGCGCGTGTACGGCACCACGCAGTAGCTGCAGTACTTGCTGCAGCCTTCCATGATGGAGACGAAGGCCGATGCGCCCTCCACCCGCGCGGGCGGCAGGTGGTCGAATTTTTCAATTTCGGGGAAGCTGATGTCCACCTGCGGGCGGGCCTGCACGCGGCGCTGCTCCAGGAGCTGCGGCAGGCGGTGCAAGGTTTGTGGCCCGAAAACGATGTCGACATAGGGCGCGCGCTTGATGATCTCGGCGCCTTCCTGGCTGGCGACGCAGCCACCCACGCCAATCTGCACACCGCGCTCCTTGAGGTGGCGCACCCGGCCGAGGTCGGAAAACACCTTCTCCTGCGCCTTTTCACGCACCGAACAGGTGTTGAACAGAATCAAGTCGGCTTCTTCGACGTCCTGCGTGGGCTCGTAGCCTTCCGCGGCGTGCATGACGTCCAGCATCTTGGCCGAGTCGTACTCGTTCATCTGGCAGCCAAAGGTTTTGATAAAGACTTTTTTGCTCATGGAAATGTCTCGCAGGGCTGTGCCCAAGCAGGTGCGCGCCGGCGCTGCCGCCTGCCCGAAGCGGCCAAGGTTTCAACGCGGGGTGGTGTCGCTCTCGAAGCGGAAGTTGCGCTGCACGCCGCCGCCGGCGCGCGGCAGGGCGATCTCGGCTGCGGTCAGAATCCAGGCGGTATGCAGCATGCCGGTGCTGGTCTCCATCCGGTAGTTCACCGTGTACTGCTTGCCGATGACGGAATGCAGCATGACGAGCGAGTTCTGCGGGCTGAATAAGCGCATGCCGGGGGCCATGCGCACCGGGTTGCCGTCGATTTGCGCGTCCACCGTCGAGAGCACGGTCAGGGTGCCGCGCCGGGCCTGCTCGGGGAAGGTGCGTACACCGCCGAGTTCGCCATTGGTCTGTGCGAGAGCGGGGGATGCCGCAAAGGGCACAAGAGCGCACAGCGCCAGGAGCGTGGCGCGAAGGGCGCGGCGGGAGAGCAAGGGTGGGCAGCGGGTCATGGTTCTATCCAGCGGCTGAAAAGGCAATTCTAGGCCGCCGCCTGCGCGCCGCGAGCGACCTTGGAAAGCAAAAACCCCTTGCAGGCAGCCTGCAAGGGGTAAAAAAAGTGGTGGTGATAGGTGGACTTGAACCACCGACATCAGCATTATGAATGCTGCGCTCTAACCAACTGAGCTATATCACCGCGACCAAAATTATAGAACAGATTTCAGCGGGTAGGCGCCGGATCCGTGCGAAATCAGCGGTGTGTGAAAACGGCCTTGCGCTTGTTCAGGAACGCATCCATGCCCTCCTTCTGGTCCTCGGTCGCAAACAGGGCGTGGAACAGGCGGCGCTCGAACATCACGCCGTCCGACAAACCGCTCTCGAATGCCCGGTTGACCGATTCCTTGGCCGCCATCACGGCAACGCGCGAGAAGTCGCTAATGGTCAGCGCAGCGCCCAAGGCTTCGTCCTGCAGCTTGCCCAGCGGCACCACGCGGCTGACCAGTCCGGCGCGCTCGGCCTCCTCGGCATCCATCATGCGGCCAGTGAGGGCCATGTCCATGGCCTTGGCTTTGCCGACTGCGCGCGGCAGGCGCTGTGTGCCGCCAGCGCCAGGGATCACGCCCAACTTGATTTCTGGCTGGCCGAATTTGGCGTTGTCGGCAGCGATGATGAAGTCGCACATCATGGCCAGCTCGCAGCCGCCGCCCAGCGCAAAGCCGCTCACCGCAGCGATGACGGGTTTGCGGATGGAGCGGATGGTTTCCCAGTTGCGGCTGATGAAGTCACCTTTGTACACATCGGCAAAGCTGTACTTGGCCATGGCGCTGATGTCTGCACCAGCGGCAAAGGCTTTTTCACTGCCCGTGACGATGATGCAGCCGATGCGCTCGTCGGCGTCGAAGGCCTGCAAGGCGGCGCCGAGCTCGTTCATGAGTTGATCGTTCAGCGCGTTGAGTTGCTTGGGGCGGTTGAGCGTGATGATGCCGACTTTCTCGGCTTCGGTGCGCACTTCGATCATTGCGTAGGACACGGTGTTCTCCAGGTAATTGCCAAATGCAAACTATATAGAAGGCTGCGCGCCGTCAGTCGCCTGAGAGCCAATGCGCTGCCAATGCCGTATCGCTTAGTTGCAACAAGACGGTATCTGCCGGGGCGGTGCCGTCCTGCGGGATCTGTAGGGGCAGGCGCAGCAGGCGCCGGTCGCGCGCTACCAGGGCGACCACCTCGCGCGTGCCTTGCGGCGCATAGAGGGCCAGGTCGTCAAGTCGCTGCAGGCGCCAGGCGCCGGCGGCGGTTTCAATGCCCAGCCACTCATCGCCCGCTGCCATGCCGGCGCGCTCGGCCAGCCCGCCGCGCAGGACCGATTTGATGCGCAGCTCTTCGCCTGTGGCGATGCGCATGCCCAGGCGCTGCGCCCACTGCGGGGTATCGGCTTGCAGGCGAACGCCATGCGCGGCCAGCAGTTCGGCGAGCGGCAGTTCCTCGGTGGAATGCACCCAGGCAGCGATTTCAGCCGCGTAGCTGCGCCCCCCCAGGTCTTCCAGTGCGGTGAGAAGATCGGCTTCCCGCATCGGTCCTGCCTTGCAGCGTGTCCACAGTGCGCGCATGACCGCGTCAAGCGTGCTGTGGCCTTCCCGGCGCAGGGTCAGATCCAGACACAAGGCGACCAAGGCGCCCTTGGTGTAGTAGCTGACGGTGGCGTTGGGGGTGTTTTCGTCCTGGCGGTAGTACTTGACCCAGGCGTCGAAGCTGGCCTGCGCCAGGCTCTGGATCAGACGCCCCGGCGTCTGCAGTACCTGGTTGATGGTCTTGGTGAGACGCTTGAGATAGGCCGCATGCTCCAGAACCCCCGCGCGCACCAGCAGGAGGTCGTCGTAGTAGCTGGTAAAGCCTTCGAAGAACCACAGCAGCTGTGTGTAGTTCTCCTGCGCATAGTCGTAGCGCTCGAACTCTGCTGGACGCAGGCGTTTCACGTTCCAGGTGTGGAAATACTCATGGCTGATGAGCCCGAGCAGCGTGGTGTAGCCTTCGCCCGGCTTCCAGGCACCGCCAGCGCCATCGCTGCGCCGCGGAAGGTCACGCCGGCCGGCAATCAGGGCCGTGCTATTGCGATGCTCCAGGCCCCCGTAGCCGTCGTCCACCGCATTGAGAAGAAAGAGATAGTGCTCGATCGGCGGCGGCTCCGTGCCATGCCAGAACGCCATGCAGGTGGTACAGATTTTTTCAGCGTCGGCAAGCAGCCGCTGGCCGTCAAAGGAAGGCGCAGCGCCGCTGACCGCGAACCGGTGCGGGGTGCTGCCAACGGTGAAGTGGCCCCTCCAGACGTTCCCTAATTCCACAGGACAGTCCACGAGGGTGTCGTAGTCAGGCGCCAGGTAGGACCCAAAGCCGGCACCGTCGATGTGTTCTGCTGGCAAAGCCGTGGCCACCTGCCAGTCCAAGGCATAGGACGTAGCTTCAATGGTCAGTCCATGCGCCAAATGCGCGTGGCCAAGGGCATGCAAAAACAGACTGGTGCCGTTAAAGAAACCACGCGACGCATCCAGCCAGCTGCTGCGCACCGACTGGTCGGCGGCATAGACCTCGTACTGGACTTCAAGTGCTGCATTCGCTTGGCAGTCGGCGCGCCAGGTCGCCTTGTCCAACTGCGTCAGCGCCACGGGCTGGTCGTTTTGCCCAGCACGCAGGTTTTGCAGGTGTTTGGCAAACTCGCGCACCAGATAACTGCCCGGAATCCACGTTGGCAACTGCAGCGTTTGCTGGGCCTGCGGATTTTCGACCCGCATGGTGATGCGGTAGAGGTGGGCATGCGGATCGTGTAAAACGACCCGGAATTGCACGGCTGGGGCCCCGGCGCTCTGCATTGCTGAAGACGTGAGGGCTGGGCTGGACGGTGCCTGGTCGCCGTGCTGCCTCATTTGCCCGCTTGTTCCGCCTGTGCCAGGCGTTTTTCGACTTCCGCATCATTGACGGCGCCAGGCACGCGGCTGCCGTCCGAGAAGATCAGGGTAGGTGTACCCGTGATTTTGTGTTTCTTGCCAAATGCCAGATTGCGTTGCAGCGCGCCAGTGTCGCAACTCGCCGCAGCCGGCGTGCGCTCACGCAGCATGTGGTCCTGCCATGCTGCGGCGGGGTCTTTGGCGCACCAGATATTGCGCGATTTTTCCGCTGAATCCGGGCTCAGGATGGGATAGAGAAAGGTGTAGATGGTGACGTTCTGCACCTTCTGCAGGTCGCGCTCAAAGCGCTTGCAGTAGCCGCAATTGGGGTCTTCAAACACCGCCAGTTTGCGCGCTCCGCTGCCGTGCACCACCGTGAAGGCGTCGGCCAGCGGCAGGGCGGAGAAGTCCACCGCCGAGAGCTTCGCGATGCGGTCCTCGGTGAGATTGCGGCGCGCCTTGGTATCGATCAACTCGCCCTGAATCAGGAAATTGCCCTTGGCATCCGTGTAGAAAACATCGGTGCCCATGCGTACTTCGTACAAGCCCGGCATGGGCGTGGCGCGCACTTCGTCAAGCTTGTCCAGTTGCGGAATGCGCTCGGCGAGGGTCTTGCGGATGGCGCTTTCCTGCGCGGCTGCGCTGAACGCTGTGGCGAGCGCGGTGCAGGCCAGAAGCCAGGTGAGTTTCTTCATGGGATGGGATATCCTGTAGCGGCTGCAGAGGAAGCAAAAAGGTCTGGGTGCATGGCCTGGTTCGCGGCCCAACTCTTGAGCGGGCCGCTGTGATCAAAGCCCTGCATGCCCCAATTGCGCAGGGCCTGCAAGGCCGGCTGAGGGTGGGCAAACAGCTGGGCCAGCAGGTCGGTGGTGAGGCGCATGGGCAGCAGCGCGGCCTTGCGCTCGCGTTCGTATTGGCGCAGCACACGCAGATCGGCCACGCTGCGCCAACTGCTGCGCGCATGGAGCAGACGCGCAAGCGCCTGCACGTCGCCCAGGCCGAGGTTCAGGCCTTGTCCAGACAATGGGTGAACCGTGTGGGCGGCGTCGCCCGCCAGCACCCAGGAGGCGCTGGTGCTGCCAGCACTGCCCAACGGGCCGCACCAACGTTCTGCACGTGCCAGTTGCAGTGGCCAGATGCACCGTGGGCCCTGCACTTGCAAGACACCGAGCGCGCCGCCACTGGCTTGCGCCAGTGCACTGGCAAAAGTGGCGTCGCTCTGTTCCGTCAGGCCCTGGGCATGCTCGGGCGTGACGGACCAGACCACGGCGACCTCCTTGCCGTCGGCGCCGCCAAGCGGCAGAAAGGCCAGAATGCCATCGGCCGAAAACCATTGGCGTGCGGTCTGCATGTGCGGCATAGCGCAGTGCACGCGCGCGGCAAGTGCGGTCTGGGGGTAGGGGGAGACGTCGAAATGCACGCCCAGCTCGGAGCGTGTATGGCTGGCCCGACCTTCGCAGACGACCGTCAAAGGTGCCGCCACTGGTTCAGGAACAAGGTCAATATGGGGCTGGTAACGTGCGGCCTCGGCCAGACGCGCTTCGAGCGCAGGCACATCGACGATCCATGCCAGTGCCGGCACATGCTGGTCGGCGGCGTCGAAGCTTACTTCCCCGCCGGCATCGCCTTGCACCTGCATGTGCAACACTGCAGTGGCGTGCTCGGCTTCGGGCCAGCAACGCAGCGATTCGAGCAGCGCGCGGGACGTGGCATTGAGCGCATAGGCGCGAATGTCGCTGCGCTCGCTGCCTGCGGCCTGCGGTGCGCCCACCAAGGCGACGTTCAAGCGCTCGCGGGCCAGCAGCAAGGCAAGTGTGCGGCCGACAATGCCAGCGCCGCGGATACAGAGGTCGTAGTGCTTGGCCATGCCAGGATTGTAGAAGGGTGGCCTAGGAACTGCCCGCTGGCTAGAATGCCGGGCTTGCCCGCGCCTGCCCTTTGAAATTGCGTCTTCGGAGCTGCAGCGCCGCGCCCTCTCTCGCGTCGCGCCGGTTTTTATCGGCCTACGGCGCCTTACAAGGATTTTCCATGAGCCTCCAATGCGGCATCGTGGGCCTGCCCAACGTCGGCAAGTCCACCCTTTTCAACGCCCTGACCAAAGCCGGCATCGCGGCTGAGAACTACCCCTTTTGCACCATCGAACCCAATGTGGGCGTGGTGGAGGTGCCCGATCCGCGCCTGCAGCAACTGGCTGAGATCATCCAGCCCGAGCGCATTGTTCCGGCCATTGTGGAGTTCGTCGATATCGCCGGGCTCGTGGCCGGGGCCAGCCAGGGGGAAGGCCTGGGGAATCAATTTCTCGCCCATATTCGTGAAACCGACGCGATCGTCAATGTCGTGCGCTGTTTTGACGACGAGAACGTGATCCATGTGGCAGGGCGGGTGGATCCAATTTCTGACATTGAAGTGATTCAGACCGAATTGTGCTTGGCCGACCTTGCCACCGTGGACAAGGCGCTCAACCGCTACAGCAAGGCTGCCAAGTCGGGCAACGACAAAGAGGCCGCCAAACTGGTGAGCTTGTTGACCCGTATTCAGGAAGCGCTTAACCAGGGCAAACCAGCCCGGTCCGTGGAGATCTCCAAGGAAGAGCAACCACTGCTCAAGCCGTTTTGTCTCATCACCGCCAAGCCGGCGATGTTCGTCGGCAATGTGAGCGAGGACGGGTTTGAAAACAACCCTTACCTCGATCGACTGAAGGAATATGCCGCTGGCCAGAAGGCACCGGTGGTTGCCATTTGCGCCAAGATCGAAGCTGAAATGGCGGAAATGAGCGATGAAGACCGCGATATGTTTTTAGCGGAAATGGGCCAGTCCGAGCCGGGCCTGGCGCGGCTGATCCGGGGAGCTTTCAAGTTGCTCGGACTGCAAACCTACTTCACGGCGGGCGTCAAGGAAGTGCGTGCCTGGACGATTCACGTCGGAGATACTGCTCCGCAAGCTGCCGGTGTGATTCATGGCGATTTCGAGCGTGGCTTCATTCGTGCGCAAACCATCGCATTTGACGATTTCATCAAGTTCAAAGGGGAGCAAGGCGCTAAAGATGCCGGCAAGATGCGGGCAGAAGGCAAGGAGTACATCGTTAAGGATGGTGATGTGCTGAATTTTCTTTTTAACGTCTGACCCTCCTGGCGGGTTTGGTCAAAAGCTCGGCGTAACAAACCGTAGTTTTTTTGTGAAAATCTGTTATCTTCTTCTCTAGCGTTTGTTTTGCGCAACGCTCACTTCAGTCCTGTCAGTCCCGATTTTTGCTTCGCCCTCTACTTGGTGTGAACCCATGGGGATGTTCCCTTTCTTGTCGTTGTTTTCGGCCCGGGGAAGCGTGGGTTTTGCCCATAGCGAGGGATTCCCCATGTCTGAGGACATGGGGTCAGGGTTTGGTGATTCTTCGGCCAGTGTGGGGAATTTTGGGCGTCGCCAGTCGGATTTCAGCCGCCTGCGCCGTACACGTTCCACGGCCCAGAAATGGCTGGTGGTTTTGCTGTTGCTGGGGGCCTTTGTTGGGGTCGCTGCGGTCTTTTGGGCAATGGGCTACGTGCAGGCGAGCACCCTGCAGGCCCTCTCTGGGCTGGTGGTGGCAGTGCCCTTGGTTTTTTTGCTGCTCTTTCGCAAGCAGTGGAACCTCAAGTTTCGTGAAAAGCGCCTGAAACTGCCCATCGTGGTGTGCGCGCTTGCCAGCATGCTGTGGCTGGTGTACCTCGACCCTGCCATGCAAATGCTGCTGGTGCCGTTCACTTTTGTGACCCTGGCCTACGGGATGTACCGTATTTCGCGCAACGTCGCCTTTTTGCTGGCGCTGAGCGTGGTGGTTGGGTATGCCTTGGTGATGGCCATGCATGCATTTGAGCGGGGCAACCCCGCCTTGCTCAAATTGGAGTTCATGCATTTCCTGGCTTTGGCCGCCGCGCTTCCCGGGTTTGTTTACCTGACGGGCAAGGTGCCGCTGCTGCACCTGGTGCTCAACAAGGCCAGTCGCAAGATTCGAACCATTGAAGCCGACGCCCAGCTTGACCCCTTGCTCTGTTGCTACAACCGCCGCTACATCGTTGCGGCGCTTGAGGAGCAAAAGCAACTGGCCGATGAAACCGGGCAACCGCTGTGCATTGCCATTATTGATCTCGACCATTTCAAGCGCATCAACGACGAAATGGGCCATTTGGGTGGAGACGAGGTGTTGCGCACCTTTTCGCGCGTGGCGCAGCAGAGCGTGCGCGACGAGGACATCTTCGGTCGTTATGGGGGCGAGGAGTTCTTGCTGATTTTCCCTGGCACTTCCTTGTTGCCCGCGCTCAATACTTGCGAGCGTGTGCGCTCGCAAGTCGAGACCCACCCTTGGGGCGCGGCCATGCGCTCCCGTGTGTCGGTTTCCATCGGCGTGACGCAGTATGTGCAAGGAGAATCGGTGCTTGAGTTTTTCTCGCGTGCCGACACGGCGACCTATCTGGCCAAGGAAGGTGGGCGCAATCAGGTGGTGGTGGAAGAGCCGGTGGACAGGCGCGCGGCGCAAAAGCCGGATGCTGACGATGAAGCCCGTGATGGTCTCGGGCAAGACGGCGAAATAGACGACGATTTTTCGCTCGTGGAGGAAGCCGGATTCATTGAAGAACGCCGCTCCGGCGGGCACTGATTTTCTGACATATTTCTGGCGTTTCCGTATGCTGCATAAGCGAATGCAGCTACCAAAAAATTCTATTGCAAACCGGCTCAGAGCCCGGCCGGGATAATCGTCAGCAGTGCGCTGGTGATGATGAGGTAGCGAAAGAATTTGCCGACGGCCATGTAGAAGACGCAGGGCCAGAAAGGCAGTTTCAACCAGCCAGCCACGGCGCACAGCGGGTCGCCGACCACAGGCAGCCAACTGAGCAGACAGGCACGCGCACCAAAGCGCTCCAGCCAGGCCAGTGCATGCACATCGGTACGGCTGCCCTTGGCCCTGTCCACGACCTTGTGGGCGCCCAGCCCCATCCACCAGTTCAGTGCGCCACCCAAGGTATTGCCCACTGTTGCGACCAGCACGGCGGGCCAGAACAGGCCCGGATTGAGCTTGACCAGGCCCAAAACTGCTGGCTCGGACCCGAGCGGCAGCAAGGTAGCGGAGACAAAAGCGATGACGAACACGGTGCTGAGCCCGAACTGGGGCAGGGCGAGCCATTCAAGCAGATGGGTCCACATTTCCATACCGGACAGAGTGTAGGGGCCGTCACCGGCATAGTGGGTGTTGCGAGGCGCTGTCCTACGTCCATGTGCGGTGCCTGCGTAGGTGCGGTCTGGGTTGGGGTTTCTAAGCTGGTGCTTATGCAAAGTGGCCCGTTTCAGGAGGTGCCCATGGCGCGTAGCCACCCCTTCGCTCGACCCCCAATCGCGTGCCTGCTGGCGGCCCTGTGCTGCGTCAGCTGTATAAGCCCACAGGCAGCAACGCGAGCAGACGCTTCACAAGACATCGCGTTGCGGATCGCTGAAGGGTACTGTCACAGTGGGCCAGGAGATGCCAACTGGCGGGCTGCGGAGCAAGAACTGCGCGTCCAAGGCTTGGCGTTGCGCGTGCAGTGCGTCGACATGCGCCCACAAGGCGTGGAACTGGTGGTACGGGACTCCGGGCGCGCCAGCGCAGTGCTGCGAGGCCCTCTGGCGGATGGTGAGCCAGTCGAACTTGGCGCTGGCGCGGGCGCTTCGCCCGATGTGCAATTCAACCGCGCCTGGCTGGACCAGGCGCTGCTGCGCCATCGGGTGGAACTTTCGGCCCCCCACGAAGTACGGGACAGACGGCTGGGACCGCAGTCGATGGATCTGGCTACGCACTGATCCGCCGAGGAGGTCTGAACTGCAGTCCGGCCCACGCGGCGGTGTGTCAGCATGCTGAAAATTTAAGCAGCTACAATCCCGCCTCCTTGTTCGAGCCTGCCGCGCACCCCATGCATATCGGGTCTTTCCTGTTGCCCAATCGTCTTTTTGTCGCGCCTATGGCAGGCGTCACCGACCGGCCTTTTCGCCGGCTGTGCAAGACGCTGGGCGCCGGTTATGCGGTCAGCGAAATGGTGACCTCGCGGCCCGATTTGTGGAACAGTCTGAAGACGTCGCGCCGCGCCGACCATCGCGGAGAGCCGGGGCCTATTGCCGTACAGATTGCGGGTACCGACGCTGCCATGATGGCCGAGGCGGCCGTGCACAACATCGAGCGCGGCGCGCAGATCATCGATATCAACATGGGGTGCCCGGCCAAGAAGGTGTGCAACAAATGGGCCGGTTCGGCCCTGATGCAGGACGAGGCACTGGCGGTGTCGATTGCGCGGGCGGTGGTGCAGGCCTGTGCACCACGCGGCGTGCCTGTCACCCTCAAGATGCGCACCGGCTGGTGTGCGCAGCACAAGAACGCAGTATCTCTTGCGCGCCAGTTCGAGGCAGCGGGCATTGCCATGCTCACCGTCCACGGGCGCACGCGTGAGCAGGGCTACAGTGGCGCCGCCGAGTACGCCACCGTGGCGGCTGTGAAAGCGGCGGTGGGTGTGCCGGTGGTGGCCAACGGCGACATCGACTCGCCCGAGAAGGCGCAAAGCGTGCTCGCCGCCACGGGGGCTGACGCTTTGATGATTGGCCGCGCGGCGCAAGGGCGGCCCTGGATATTCCGCGAGATCCACCATTTCTTGGCTACTGGCGAGCACTTGGCGCCGCCGCTGGTCGCCGAACTTGAGCGCCTGCTGCTTGCCCACCTGGACGAGCATTACAGTCTGTACGGCGCAGAGACGGGCGTGCGCAGTGCGCGCAAGCACATTGCCTGGTACCTGCGCGCGCTGCCGGGCGGCGAAGCCTTCCGCCAGCGCATGAATGCCATAGACGACTGCGCAGGGCAGCGGGCCGCTGTGGCGCAGTACCTGCACGCGTTGGGCGCTACCATGGACCGATTGCCAGCGCCCGTTGTGGCGCAGGACAATGCAATAACAACAGAGGGATGGTTGGCATGAGCCGGCAACATATTGACGAATGCGTGCGCGAGAGCCTGCAGAGCTATTTTCGCGATCTGGATGGCGAAACGCCTGACGGCATGTACGACATGCTGGTGCGTGCGGTGGAAAAGCCGCTGCTCGAAGTGGTGATGAGCCAGGCTGAGAACAACCAGTCGCGCGCCGCCGAGTGGCTGGGCCTGAACCGCAATACCTTGCGCAAGAAGCTGCTCGAACACAAGCTGCTCTAAATACTATTATTTATATAGCTGTAGACGCTTGCCAGATAAGCGCTACAGCCGTTTTTTATTCAAAACTCTGCGGCCCACGCCATGAACGCACTTCTTTCTGTCTCGGACAAGACCGGCATTGTCGACTTTGCCAAAGCCCTGCACGCGCTGGGCATCAAGCTGCTGTCCACCGGCGGCACTGCACAACTGCTGGCTTCGGCCGGCCTGCCGGTGACCGAGGTGGCTGAGGTCACCCAGTTCCCGGAAATGCTCGATGGCCGCGTGAAGACGCTGCATCCCAAGGTGCACGGCGGCCTGCTGGCGCGCCGTGAATTGCCAGCGCACATGGCAGCACTGAAGGAGCATGGCATCGACACCATCGACCTGCTGGTGGTCAACCTCTACCCGTTCGAGGCCACCGTGGCCAAGGCCGGCTGCACGCTGGCGGATGCCATTGAGAACATCGACATCGGTGGCCCCGCCATGGTGCGCAGTGGCGCCAAGAACTGGAAGGATGTGGGGGTGCTGACCGATGCCTCGCAGTACCCCGCAGTACTGGAAGAATTGCAAGCGAGTGGAAAACTCTCCGACCAACTGCGCTTTGCGCTGTCGGTGGCGGCATTCAACCGCGTCGCCCAGTACGACGGCGCTATCAGCGACTATTTGTCTTCCGTCACGTTCGAACCGGAAAAGCTTGCAGACGCCTATGTGCCCAGCCGCACCCTGTTTCCTGGTCAGAGCAATGGCATCTTCACCAAGGTGCAAGATTTGCGCTACGGCGAAAACAGCCACCAGCAGGCAGCGCTGTACCGTGACCTGCACCCCGCACCCGGCTCGCTGGTGACGGGCGTGCAACTGCAGGGCAAAGAGCTGTCCTACAACAACATTGCCGACGCCGATGCCGCCTGGGAATGCGTCAAGAGCTTCGACGCTGCTGCCTGCGTGATCGTCAAGCACGCCAACCCCTGCGGTGTGGCCGTGGGACTGGACGCGCTGGGCACGTACACCAAGGCCTTCCAGACCGATCCCACCAGCGCCTTTGGCGGCATCATTGCTTTCAATCGCGTGGTGGACGGTGCCGCAGCGGCTCAGATCAGCAAGCAGTTTGTTGAGGTGCTGATGGCCCCGGATTTCACGGCGGAAGCGCTGGAAATCTTCAAATCCAAAGTGAATGTGCGGCTGCTCAAAGTGGAGCTTCCGAAGCATGGCGGCACCACCAACTGGGCGCGTGGCCGCAATGCGATGGACGCCAAGCGCATCGGCTCGGGCCTGCTGCTGCAGACGGCCGACAACCATGAGCTCTCGTTGACCGACCTTAAAGTAGTGACCAAGAAACAGCCCACATTGGAGGAAATGGAAGACCTGCTGTTTGCCTGGAAGGTGGCCAAGTACGTCAAGAGCAACGCCATCGTGTTCTGCAAAAACGGCATGACCATGGGCGTCGGTGCTGGCCAGATGAGCCGGCTCGACTCGGCCCGCATCGCCAGCATCAAGGCCCAGCATGCGGGCCTCAGCCTGCAGGGCACCGTGGTGGCGAGCGACGCCTTCTTCCCCTTCCGCGATGGCCTGGACGTGGTGGTGGATGCCGGCGCGAGCTGCATCGTTCAGCCCGGCGGCAGCATGCGCGATCAGGAAGTCATTGATGCCGCCAACGAGCGCGGCGTGGCCATGGTGTTTTCCGGCGTGCGGCACTTCCGCCATTGACCCGGCGTTGCACCAAAAAAAAGCGGCTCAGGCCGCTTTTTTTGTCTGGCTGGTCGACGTGGTCAATCAGCGAGGCTGCCGCTCTGCGAGAAGGCGCGTAATTTCTTCATCCTTCGCCTGCCACAGCTCATTGACCCAGGCTTGTACGGCAGCCCGTGGTGCTGGTTCGCCGGGTGCCGGCAGCACCTGAGCGGGAACATCGCGCAGATGCACGCGCACCACCACGTCGCCCAGGCGCCCGGCCATGGCGTCGGTGAAGGTCGGCAGGCCTTGCGGGTACACGAGGGTCACGTCCAGAAACCCCGTGAACGCGTCGCCCAGGCCCTCAAGGGCCATGCCAATGCCACCCACCTTGGGTTTGAGCAGGTGGCGATAGGGCGACTTCTGCTGGGCGTGCTTGGCGGCGGTAAAGCGGGTGCCTTCCACGAAACTCATGACCGAGGTCGGCACCAGGCGGAACTTGGCGCAGGCCTTGCGCCCGGCTTCCAGGTCGGCACGCGCGCTGGCTCCGCCCTTGCGTTGCATGAAGGGGAAATCAAGGGCCCACCAGGCAAAGCCGATCACGGGGACGTAGAGGAGCTCTTTCTTGGTGAAGAACTTCAGCATGGGAATGCGGCGGTTGAACACGCGTTGCAGCACCACGATGTCCACCCAGCTTTGGTGGTTGCTGGTGACCAGGTACCAGCCACGCGGATCGAGCCCGTCCGCCCCCTCCACGCTCCACCGGCCTCGGTTCACCGCGCCCAGCCAGAACGCATTGATGTCCATCCACAGCGCCGCGATACCCATCAAGGCGCGGTCGCAGCCGCTGCGTACGGCTTCGGTGGGAAACAGCAGCTTGACGAGCGCCACCGGAACCATGGCCAGCACCAGCACCAAGGTATTGACGGCGAGGATCAGCGAGGCAAATAAAAACTTGAGCGCGGACATGGAACGGGAGCAGGTAGCGGGAGATTTATGATGCTTTTGCCTTCTAGCGCTTATGGGTAAAGCGCAAGAAGCTATACAAATTATAGCGTTTTGAAGACTTCTCGCGCAGCAGCCACCGTGGCGGCAATGTCGTCCTGTGTGTGGGCTGCGCTGACGAAGCCGGCTTCGTACAGCGCGGGCGCCAGGTACACGCCGCGTTCGAGCAGCCCATGGAACAGCCTGTTGAACCGCTGGCCGTCGGTGCGCATGACCTCGGCATAGTTCTGCGGCAGCTCTGGCAGCAGGAAGAAGCCGAACATGCCGCCTTCGCTGTCGGCGCAGAACGGCACACCTTCGTCGGCCGCCGCCGCTTCGAGGCCGCTGACCAGGGCGCGCGTACTGCTCGCCAGGGCCTCGTAGAAGCCGGGCTTGCGAATTTCGTGCAGTGTCGCCAGACCACAGGCTGTCGCCACCGGGTTGCCTGAGAGCGTGCCCGCCTGGTACACCGCGCCGAGCGGGGCGAGTTGCTCCATGACCTCGCGCCGTCCGCCAAAAGCGGCCAGAGGCATGCCCCCGCCAATCACCTTGCCCATCACCGTGATGTCGGGCGCGAAACCGGGAATCTGTTGCGCATACACGCTTTGTGCCCCGCCCAGCGCTACGCGAAAGCCCGTCATGACTTCGTCGTACACCAGCAGTGCGCCGTATTCGGTGCACAGCTCGCGGCAACGCCGGGTGAATTCGGTGCTGGCGCGCACGAAGTTCATGTTGCCGGCAATGGGCTCCATCATCAAACAGGCCAGGTCGCGCCCATGCAGGGCGAAGGCTTCTTCCAACTGCACCACGTTGTTGTACTCAAGCACCAGGGTGTGCTGCACCACCTCGGGCGGTACGCCGGCGCTGGTGGCGTTACCGAACGTCGCCAGCCCTGAGCCGGCCTTGACCAGCAGGGCGTCGGCGTGGCCGTGGTAGCAGCCCTCGAATTTGAGGATCTTGCTGCGGCCGGTGGCGCCGCGCGCCAGGCGGATGGCGCTCATGCCGGCTTCGGTGCCGGAGCTCACCAGCCGCACCATGTCCATGGACGGCATGAGCTCCAGAATGGCTTCGGCCAGTTCGACTTCGCGCTCGGTGGGCGCGCCGAACGACAGGCCGTCAACCGCCGCCTTCTGCACGGCCTCCAGAACCGCTGGGTGGCCGTGGCCGAGGATCATCGGCCCCCAGGAACCGATGTAGTCGATGTAGCGCGTGCCGTTGGCATCCCACATGTAGGCGCCTTGGGCGCGCCCGATGAAGCGCGGCGTGCCGCCCACGGCCTTGAAGGCGCGCACGGGCGAGTTGACGCCGCCAGGGATGACGGCGCGGGCGCGCTCGAACAGGGAAAAGTTGCGGTCAGTGTTGTGTGTCATGTGGGGGTAGGCCGAACTCTTGCGCGCTCGGTGTGTCTTCGATTTCAGGGGCTGTATCCTCGTTGTCGTCGGGTTCCGCCCAGAACATGCGGTCAGGCAGGACATGCCCCATGCCGGGGCGAAAACCCGCTTCCAGGCAGCCGTCCAGGTAGCCGAGTGCTTCTGTGAACGCCTCGGAGAGGTCGCAGCCCGTTGCCAGCAGTGCTGCCAGAGCCGCCGAGAGCGTGTCGCCCGCACCGGTAAACGTCGCATCGAACAACTCGACGCGGCCACTGCACAACACGGTCTCGGGTGTTGCCAGCACATTCTCGACAAACTGTTCCGGCAGTGCGATTCCTGTCACCAGGGTGTAGGGCACGCCCAGCTCGGCAGCGGCGGCGGCGATATCCCTTGGCCCTGGACTGGCGTCCCTGTCCCAGTCGGGAAGCAGCCAGCGCCACAAGGTATTGTGGTTTCCTACCAACACTGTTGTCTGGGGCAACAACAGTTCGCGAAAGGCATCCAGGTACTGATCAATGCGGTCGTCCTGCCACCAGGACAGATTGGGCATGTAGGCCACTACGGGAAGGTCAGGGTAGTCGGACGTGAGTTCCGCCAGTGCGCTGATGTTTTCCGGCGTTCCTACAAAGCCAATCTTGATCACTTGAACCGGGAGGTCTTCGAGCACCGCGCGCGCCTGCTCCACAACCGCCTCATCGTCCAGGGCGTAGTGGTCGAAGCACTGGCCCGTGTCGCGGACATAGGCACCGGTCACTATTGCCAGCGGGTGGCCTCCTACGGACGCAATGGTCGTAATATCCGCTGTAAGGCCCGCTGCGCCGCAGGGATCGCTGGCGTTGATTGACATCACGCAAGCCGGCAAGTCCGACGGTGTGGTTATTCCTGTGGCTGTTTCTGGTGAAGAAGGCGTGGTCGTCATGAACCCTATACCGCGCCAGGGGTGGCGCAAAAACGGCAGCCGTGCGGCGCGCCTGGATACAATCGTTGCATTCTATGTGAAGGCACCTTAAGCTGTGGCCGCACCTAAAACTTGGATGTGCCTTATTTGTGGCTGGATTTACGAGGAAACCAAGGGTTGTCCCGAAGATGGGATACCTGCGGGCACACCGTGGGAGCAAGTACCTGAAAGTTGGCTGTGTCCGGAATGCGGAGCGGGCAAACAGGATTTCGAGATGGTGCAGATCTAAAACGCAAGAGATTTCTCTTGCGTTTATTAATTTCCATCGGAGCAGTGACAATTGACTAAAAGCGGCGCCTCTTTCAAAGTGCTCGTGGTGGATGACAGCAATACCATTCGCCGCAGTGCAGAAATATTCTTGAAGCAGGGAGGGCATGAAGTCCTTCTTGCGGACGATGGTTTTGATGCATTGGCAAAAGTTAACGACTACCATCCGCAGGTTATTTTTTGCGATATATTGATGCCTAAGCTTGATGGCTATCAAACAGTCGCAATCATTAAGAGAAACCCCCAATTTACACACACGCCGGTTGTCATGCTATCTTCAAAAGATGGCGTTTTTGATAAGGCTCGTGGAAGAATGGTGGGGTGTCAGGATTATCTGACAAAACCCTTCACAAAAGATCAGTTACTGCAAGCAGTGCAGCAATTTGCAAGTGTTTCCCAAGGAGCGATGTAATGGCTATCCAGAAAGTACTGGTCGTCGATGATTCGAAGACTGAATTGATGTTCCTCACGGACCTATTGCAGAAAAAAGGAATGCAGGTGCGGACTGCAGAAAATGCCGAAGAGGCATTCCGGCGTCTTGCGGAAGAAAAACCTGACCTGATTTTGATGGACGTGGTAATGCCCGGTCAGAATGGATTTCAGTTAACACGTGCCATTAGTCGTGACCCGCAGTATGCAGATGTTCCGATCATTATGTGCACCAGTAAAAATCAGGAAACCGATCGTGTCTGGGGAATGCGCCAGGGGGCGCGTGGCTACATCACCAAGCCTGTAGATCCCGCCGAGTTGCAAGCCAAGATCGACGCTCTCAACTAAGCGCCCGCAAGCTCCATGGCAAATCGTGAAGCCCTCAGGGAACTGCAGATACGTCTGGCCAGCAGGCTCCAGGCGGCGCGCAGTGAAGCCGTGTCTGTGTCTTCCTGGCTGGCCGTGGAGTCCGCCGGGGAGCGCTATTTGCTGCCCTTGGTTCAGTCGGGAGAGATTTTCCCCTGGACATCGGTTCAGCCCGTCCCCTATACCCGCGACTGGTTTTTGGGTGTGGCGAACTTGCGCGGCGGCCTTACAGGGGTGGTTGACTTGGCCCGGTTGATGGGTCACCTCAGCGTGCGCAGTGAGCAGGCACTGGCTGAATCCAGTCTGCTGGCTTTCAATGCGGCGCTGGAAGTCAATGCGGCACTGCTGGTCGATCGACTGGCTGGCTTGCGTGGGACGGAGGCGTTTGTACGATCCGAACCTCCTGCTGGTGATGCGCCAGATTTTTTTGGTACTACATATGTCGAGGCCGGCGGCACCCGCTGGCAGGAGCTCAATTTGCAGGTGCTGTCACAGCACCCGGCATTTTTGAGTATCGGTGCTTGAGTTTCTCTGTAAGGTCGCTCCATGTCTGTCGTTCAAAATTTTGGAAAACTCTTCAATCGCAAGCCGGCGCAGGCCGAAGGCTACGCGCTTTCCGATGAACAGGGCGGTGAGGGATCTGCCCTGCGCGAGCCTTACCTGGGAGATGGGCTCAACAGCGTGCAGGGAGACCCCGGTAGTCCAGAGGTTCCGCCGCTTGTGCCGGCAGCCGACCATATTTCACTGCCTTTGCTGGGGGAGGCCACTGCAGCGGCGCACCAAAGGCGCTTGCTGATTTTGCTGGCCCTTGGTGTGGTGGTGCTGGCATTGATTGCCGGCTGGGTGTTGCGCCAGTCCGACCGGTCTGCGCAGCAACTCGCTGCCACAGGGCAATCCTTGATGCAGTCGCAGCGGCTCGCCAAGTCGGTTTCCCAGGCCTTGGTGGGGAGCCCTCAGGCCTTCCCTGATGTGGTGGAAAGCTCTGGCGTGCTGGCGCGCAACGTGCGTGCCCTGCAAGCCGGCGATGCTGAGCTGGGTGTTCAGGCACTGGGTGCAAATTACCAGTCCGATCTGAAAACCATCCAGCCTTTGATGGAGCGCGCCGAGCGCAATGCTGCCGTCGTGATGGGCCAGCAGAAGATTCTGACGCAGGTGGGTGATGCGCTTCGCACCATCAACCGCCAGTCGTCCGACTTGCTCGAAATTGCGGAAACCGTGTCTTCGCTCAAGCTGCAGCAGAATGCCCCTGCAGCAGAAATTTCCGCAGCTGGTCAATTGGTAATGCTGACGCAACGCATCGGCAAGTCGGCCAATGAGTTTCAGACCACTGAAGGCGTCAGCCCTGAGGCCGTGTTCCTGCTCGGCAAGGACTTGAATTCCTTCAAGGAAATTGCCCAAGGACTGCTCGACGGCAGCCCCGAATTGCGGCTGAGCGCCACGCGCGATCCGCAAACCCGCGACCAGCTCACCTCGCTCATCAAGCTGTACGAAGAAACACGGACGCAAGCCAGCGCCATTCTGGGTAATTTGCAGGGGCTGGTGTCTGCGCGTGAAGCGCAAACCGCCATTATTGGTGACAGCGAACCTCTGCGCCGTCAGCTCGAAGGCTTGCAAAACCGCTTGACCTCACAGACGGGCATTGGCGTCGGTCAGCTCATCGCGCTGGTGCTCGCGGCGCTCTTCGTGATTTTCTGCGGTATCGGTATTTCGCGCGTGCAGCTGCTCGACAGCCGAAGCCGCCAACGCGTTGCAGAAGCCCAGCACCGCGACGCACAGCGTCAGGAGCAGGAGGCCAAGCGCGTCAACGACGCCAACCAGGCCGCCATTTTGCGGCTGATGAACGAGTTGCAATCGGTTGCTGAAGGCGATTTGACACAGGAAGCCACGGTGACCGAAGACATCACGGGCGCTATCGCCGACTCGGTGAACTACACCGTGGAAGAGTTGCGCCAGATCGTCGGCAGCGTGCAGAACACCGCCACGCGGGTGGCGCAAACCACCGCCCTGGTGGACAACACCTCGACCGAACTGCTTGCCGCCTCGACCGAGCAACTGCGCGAAATTCGTGAAACGGGCCGATCGGTGCTCGACATGGCCTCGCGCATCAACGAAGTGTCCACCCAGGCGCAGGAATCCGCCACGGTGGCGCGCCAATCGCTGCAAGCAGCCGATTCAGGCCTGCAGGCGGTGCAAAACGCCATCGGCGGCATGAACTCCATTCGTGACCAGATTCAGGACACGTCCAAGCGCATCAAGCGGCTGGGTGAATCGTCGCAGGAGATTGGCGAAATCACCGAACTGATTTCCGACATTACCGAGCAGACGAACGTGCTGGCCTTGAACGCCGCTATCCAGGCCGCATCCGCTGGGGAAGCCGGTCGCGGTTTCTCGGTGGTGGCCGAAGAGGTGCAGCGCCTGGCTGAGCGCTCCGGTGATGCAACGCGCCAGATTTCTGCGCTCGTGAAGGCGATTCAAACCGATACGCAAGACGCCGTCGCCGCTATGGAGCGTTCTACGCAAGGTGTGGTGGAAGGGGCGCGCCTGTCTGATAGCGCAGGTACCGCTCTTTCGGAAATTGACCGGGTCTCGCGGCGCCTCGCCGAGCTGATCGAACAGATCTCATCCTCTACCTCTCGCGAGGCCAGCTTGGCCAACGAAGTCGCCGACAACATTCAGCATATTTTTGCGGTGACGGAGCAGACGGGAGAAGGCACGCGAACGACCGCACAGCAGGTGCGCGAGCTCTCGACCATGGCCGAAGAGTTGCGCCAGTCCGTCGCGCGTTTCAAGATTGCCTGACTCCGTCTGACCATTGAACAGGCCGCGCGCCGCCAGGAACGAATCCATGTCGCCAAATGAAGTCGCCAATGCCCCTGTTGCTGAAGGGGGGGCGGGGGAGCTGGATCTGGGGCCGCTGGCCTGGGTGCTGGACGAACTGCGCAAGTCACTTGATGGAGCGATCAAGGCCTTGCGCCGCTTTGTCTACGATGCGGATATTGCCCGGGAATCAGATATTGCCTCGCTGGATACCGCTACGCTGCGCGTGGCACGACAGCAACTGCACCAGGCCACCGGCGCGCTGGAAATGGTGGGAATGGCATCGCCTGCGCTTGTGCTGCGTGCCATGGAAGGCGCGGTGCAGCGCTTTGTTCAGCGGCCTGAACTGTGCACAGACGGTGCAGCAGGCGCGATAGAGCGCGCAAGTTTTGCGCTGTGCGAATACCTGGAGATCGTGCTTGCGGGCAAGGCGGTTTCTCCGGTGGCCCTCTTTCCGCAGTACCGGGATGTTCAGGCTTTGACCGGTGCCGAACGTGTGCATCCAGCCGATTTGTGGCCCGCAGAGCGCCGGTTTCGGGAGCCCGAATTTGAGATCAGGCAGTCACCCCTCGCTTATGGTCCAGCGGCGAGGAGTCGACTGGATCAGGCCGTGCTGCGTATCGTCAAGGATGGCGATTTTGACGCGGCGCGCGACTTGTGTGATCTCTCTTTGGGCTTGGCTGCTGCACACTCAGATCGGCAAGGGCGGGCTTTTTGGAAAATCTGCGCCGCTTTCTTTGATGCTTTTGCGCGTGGCATGTTCGCTACGGATGTGTATGTCAAGCGGGTGGCATCCCGCGTTCTCATGCAGTACGCTTCCTTGGCGCGCGGTGAGAGTGTGATCGCAGACCGCCTGGTGCAGGATCTGCTGTTTTTCTGTGCCCAGGCGCGGCCCAATGCAGACGAGTCGCTGCCGTTGCTCGATGCTGTACAGAAATCATTTGGTTTGCAGCGTTTCCAGCCTGTCGACTATGAGGCGCGGCGTTTCGGGCGATTCGATCCCGCAGTATTGGCGCAGGCACGCAAGCGTATCTCCGCTGCGGCGGAAACATGGTCAGCTCTGGCAGGCGGTGATCGCAACAAGCTCAAACCCGCTGCCGACCAATTCAGTCTTGTTTGTGATTCGCTCCGCAAACTCAATCGAAACAGTGAAAGTCTTGCCCAGGCATTGACCCGGGCGCTTGATCTGACCGTGCGCTCTGCTGAGCCGCCTTCGGCATCCTTGGCCATGGAGGTGGCTACTTCGGTGTTGTACCTGCAGGCCGCGTTGGAAGACTCCGATGTGTCGGATGAGCAGATGGCCGGGCGTGCCGTGCGTCTGGCCGAGCGCCTCGACAGCGTTTCGGCGGGCAAGGAGCCAGACCCCCTTGAGCCCTGGATGGAGGAGTTGTACCGCCGCGTCAGCGACCACCAGACCATGGGCAGCGTCGTCGATGAGTTGCGTGCCACGCTGGGTGAGGCCGAGCGGTCCATGGATCAGTTTTTCCGCGATCCGGAAGATACCGCGCCGCTTGTCCCGGTTCCAGACCGGTTGTCGCAAATGCGTGGCGTGCTATCGGTGCTGGGGCTGGATCAAGCGTCGCTCGCAGTCCTTCGGATGCGCGATACCGTGGGACGCCTACTCGCTGGAGGCGTTGAAGATCCCGACGAACGCAAGTCGCTTTTTGAAAAGTTGGGCAATAGCCTGGGTGCACTGGGCTTCATGATCGACATGCTGAGCTACCAGCGTGCCATGGCGCGCAAGCTGTTCGTCTACGACGAAGCGCTGGGCGAGCTGCGATTGATTGCGGGACGCGCCCGCACCCGTTCGTCAGACGTGGCGGTCGATGCGGAAGAACTGGCAGCAACCATCGAGGAGCGTGCGGCCGTGCCGCTCCCGGATGTGGTTCCTCGCATACCCGCGCATGTGCCCCATGAGCAAACAGCTGCCGCAGGGTTCGCAACGACCGAGCCTATTGCCGTCCCGCAGGTGTTGGAAGCATTGCCTGAGGAAGCTGGTGCCACGCAGGAGCCGATTGAGGTGGCTTCCGAGCCGCAGACCCAGCCGACAGAAGACAGTAGCGCGCCGCAGATGCATCTGCGGGGGCCGGAATTAGAAGACGAATTGCTGGACGTCTTTCTCGAAGAGGTTCGCGAGGTGGTGGGCAATGGTTTGGGCGCTATATCCACCTTGGATGAAGATCCAGGCGATCTGAGCGAGCAAACCACCCTGCGACGGGCATTCCACACGCTCAAAGGCAGTTCCCGCATGGTCGGGCTGAACCGGTTTGGCGAGGCCGCCTGGTCGATGGAGCAGTTGCTTAATGCGTGGCTTGCCGAACAAAAGCCCATGGAGCGCCCCCTGCTCGACATCTCCCGGCAAGCATTGCAAGGCTTCAGTCGATGGGCCCTGGATATCGCAGCAGGTGACGATTCGGCATGGAATGAGTCTGCTTTCCGCACTGTGGCAGAAGCCATGCGTCTGGAGGGCAAGGTGTTGCCTTTGGTCCTTCCGCCCGAGAGTGGCGAGGTCCGCACGGGTCCCGAAACCGAAGTCGCGCCAGATCTTCAGGTGGCAGCCGTTGCCAGCACGACTGATGGCGAGCCCGACGTAGCGCCTGAAGAGGTTGCCCTTGAGGGTGAGGGTTTTGTCGCTGAAGCGGTGGACGGGTTAGCGGAGGCCGTTCCGGATTCAGCAGATCTTGGAGAGCGTGAAGCTACTGAGCTTGGTATGGTGGAGATGTCTGCCGTGGTTCCGGCAGAAGCTGCCGAGATCGGGCAAGGCAGTGAAATTGATTTTTCCGAGTTCGAGGCTGCATTGGGTGCCTCTGGATCTATCGGCACCTCTGGAGAACTGGCATTGCCGTCCGCACTGGATGAAACGGTGTTGGCAAGCGACGAGCAGGGTGCTGCGGAACAGGCCCATGTCGGTGATGCTTCGATGGAAGCTGGCGCGCGCACCCAGCAGGAGCACGGCCAGGAGCATGGTGCATTGGAAATGTCACCACTCGCATCCAGCGACGCGGTAGACGAAAGCACCAAATCCATCGGACACTTGCGCATCGGCATTCCGCTGTACAACGTCTATCTGAATGAAGCGGACGAATGGTCTCGCCGCTTGACAACCTGCCTACAGGAATGGTCGCTGGAGTTGCACGAGCGTTTGCCGGATACAGCGATTGCCCTGGCGCACTCTCTGGCTGGCAGTTCTGCCACTGTGGGGTTCGAAGCGCTCTCACAAACAGCCCGACTTCTTGAGCATGCGCTCGAGCATGTGCAACTGCAACCGGTGGGCGAAGCGGACCAGGCGGCGATCTTTTTGCGCGCAGCGGATGAAGTGCGCCGCTTGCTTCACCAGTTTGCTGCGGGCTTTCTCAAGCCAGCCGATGAAGAAATTCACCGGGCATTGCGCAGCATTCTCGAAACTGAAGTCTGCACCACGCTATCGCCGTCTCTGGAAGAATTCGTCGCTCCTGCGACGGCCGAGTTTGAGACCCTTCCTGCCGATTCTGCGCAGCCAATCGAAGTAGAGGCTTCGCAGCCGGAGGTGGTGTCCGAGCCGACGACGTTCGAGCCGGTGCCTTCGGGTGTGGTGGCTCCCGCCCTGTCCGTAGTTGTAGCCGCGCGTGATCACGACCAGCAGGTGGACGACGCGATAGCAAGGGCTGTCGCACTGGGGTCAGATCTGGACGACGATATTGACGCACTCGACGTCATCGATCCCGATCTGTTCCCGATCTTCGAAGAGGAGGCCGCAGAGTTGTTGCCCCAATTGGGTGGTGCGCTGCGACAGTGGGCCGCGCGCCCGGAGAACCTGGGGGCACGCAGCGAGGTGCTTCGCGCCTTGCACACCCTTAAAGGGAGTTCGCGCCTTGCAGGAGCCATGCGCCTTGGCGAGATGTCGCATCGGCTGGAATCGGCCATTGAACAGCTTGACCTGGAAACCTTGCAGGCCGAAGAGATAGAGCCGCTGTTGGCCAACTTCGACGCGCTTCAAGCAAACTTCAAGGTATTGCGCACCTACGATGGGGCCTTGCCTGAGGGATTCGCAGAAGACGTCCAGCAGAACGGCGCGACGCTTGATGCGCACACGTCTGCGGACGGCGAGCAAGCAGCGCCTTTGCCGTCCGTATTGACCCGGCCGTTGGTGGCGAGCAAGGGCGCGGCGGCGCGCGCAGCCACCCAACAATCGGTCCGGGTGCGTGCCCAGTTGCTTGACCGCTTGGTCAATCAGGCCGGTGAGGTGATGATCACCCGTGCACGCCTTGAATCCCGCTTGGGGCACATGAAAGGCTCCATGGGCGAGTTGTCGATTAACCTCGACCGCTTGCGCCAGCAACTGCGCGACATCGAGGTGCAGTCGGAATCCCAAATGCAGTCGCGGCTGGCATTGTCCAAGGACACCGCAGCAGGCTTTGATCCGCTTGAATTCGACCGTTTCACACGGGTGCAAGAGCTGACGCGCATGATGGCCGAATCGGTCAATGACGTTGCCACGGTGCAGCGGAACCTGCAGCGCGTGGTGGAAGGGACAGAAGACGATTTGATTGCGCAAGGCCGGCAGGCACGCGAGTTGCAACGCGACCTGCTGCGCACGCGCATGGTGGAATTCGAGGGCATTTCCGAGCGTTTGTATGCCGTCGTTCGCCAGGCATCCAAAGAGACTGGCAAGCAAATCAAGCTCGACATCACTGGGGGTTCCATTGAAATGGACCGCGGTGTGCTGGACCGCATGACCCCTGCATTCGAGCATTTGCTGCGCAATTGCGTGGCACACGGCATCGAGCCGCCAGACGATCGCGTTGCCATCGGAAAGCCCGCCATGGGCACCGTAACGGTCGATTTGCGGCACGAGGGCAACGACGTATCGGTAGAGTTCCGCGACGATGGTGCCGGCCTGAATCTGGAGCGCATTCGCAGCCGCGCCGTGGCGCAGGGTTTGATTGCGTCGCCTGGAGATGTCAGCGACAGCGACGCTGCCGACCTGATTTTTATGCCCGGGTTTTCCACGGCCAGCGAAGTCACAGAGCTCGCTGGCCGGGGGATTGGCATGGACGTCGTGCGCTCCGAAGTCCAGGCCCTGGGCGGCCGCATTGAAACAAAAACGGTCGCTGGTGCTGGCACTGCGTTCCGCATGGTGCTGCCACTGACGACGGCTGTGACGCAGGTGGTGATGCTCCGGGCAGGTGAGCTCGCTTTTGGCGTACCGGCCAACGTGGTCGAGTTGGTTCGCCGGGTTCCCTTGGCGGAGATAGAGGCAGCTTACCGGACCGGTCAGCTTGATGTGGGCGGTGAGAGCGTAGCGTTCTACTGGGCTGGTGCGTTGCTCCAAGCGTCGCGCCGCAGCCAGGAAGGGGTGGGCAAGACCAGGTCCGTCGTGATCTTCCGCAGCGCCTCGCAGCGCATTGCCATGCATGTCGATGACGTTCTGGGCAACCAGGAAGTGGTGGTGAAGAACCTGGGGCCCCAACTCTCGCGCCTGCCTGGTTTGGCGGGTATGTCGGTGCTCGCCTCTGGCGCCGTGGTGCTTATCTACAACCCAGTGGCGCTGGCGACGGTGTACGGCAGCCAATTGCGCGATTCGCAAGAGGTATTGGCTGAAACGGAACAGCCGCCTCACGGTGACATCCCGGCGGCGGCGACAGCGGCCCCAGCGGCAATCCCAATGCCGGGACAGGTACCTCTGGTCCTCGTGGTGGATGATTCGATCACTGTGCGCCGCGTCACGCAGCGTTTGCTGCTGCGCGAAGGCTACCGCGTGGCACTTGCGGCCGACGGTCTCCAGGCACTTGAACGCCTTCAGGATGAGCGGCCTGCGGTTGTGCTTTCGGACATTGAAATGCCGCGCATGGATGGATTCGATCTTGCACGCAACATCCGCGCTGATGCGGCGTTGCACGATCTGCCCATCATCATGATCACTTCGCGTATCGCCCAGAAGCACCGCGACCACGCGATCGAGTTGGGAGTGAACCACTATCTTGGCAAGCCCTACTCCGACGAGGAACTGCTCAGCCTGGTGAAGCATTACGCCCATGTGGATGCGGTAGAAGCGGCAAGTGTTTGATGGCTGCGGTAGCTTGCACTGTGAGCAATGGGGCAGGCGCGGCTTCCGAGGTGCTGCAGGATCTGCTGTCTGCCATGGTGCGGGAAGAGGCCTCTGACCTCTTTTTGATCGCTGGCGCTGTGCCTACGATCCGGCGCCATGGCGACTACCTGGCGCTCACGCAGCAGCCTTTGGCCGCGCTGGATATTCGTGCTTTCGCGATGTCGGTCATGAGTCCTGCCCAGGCCGAGGCGTTTGAAATCCGCAAGGAATGCGATCTGGCGCTCCATGTGCCAAATGCTGGCCGTTTTCGCATCAACGTGCATCTGCAGCGCGGGCAGACCGGCATGGTGGTGCGCCATGTCTCCTCGCAGATTCCGTCTCTTGAAGCCTTGGGCCTACCGCCCGTGGTGCATCAGCTGGCGTTTCTCAAGCGCGGCCTGGTGCTCGCGGTGGGCGCGGCGGGCGCGGGCAAGACCACAACCCTTGCGTCCCTTCTGGACCATCGCAATGCTCGGATTCCTGGGCATATCCTGACCATTGAAGATCCGATCGAGTATGTGCACACGCATCGGCGCTCGCTGGTCACGCAGCGCGAGGTCGGGCTCGATACCTTGTCGTACGACGAAGCGCTGCGCCATGCCATGCGCGAGGCGCCGAGCGCCATCATGATCGGCGAGATCCGTGATCGCGAAACCATGCAGCATGCGCTGCATTACGCCGAATCGGGCCATCTGTGCGTGTCCACCCTGCACGCCAACAATGCCAGTCAGTCTATTCAGCGCATCCTCAACTTCTTTCCGGATACGGCGCATGCGCAGATACTGCAGGACCTCTCGCTGAATTTGAAGGCCGTTGTCGCGCAGCGGCTCATTCCTGGAAAGCAGTCGCGTCAGGTGCCTGCCGTAGAGGTGCTGTTGTTGACGAATTTCATCGCCGATCTGCTACAGAAGGGCCAGGTGCATGAGATTCGTACTGCGCTTGAGCGAAGCAGCCAGGTCGGCATGTGCACCTTTGACCAATCGCTTTTTGCCCTCTACGAGCGCGGCGCGATCACCCAGGAGGATATGTTGGCCTATGCCGACAACCGCACCGACCTCACGCTGCGAGTGCGCCTTGCCGCAGGGGCACCACTGGAAATGGCCGGGATGCGTGTGGCGGATTTCGACCCACCCGCACCGCCCGGAGCGCAAGCGGCGCCGCCTCCCCCTCCGATGTGAATTTCAGTGATCAAGGATTGCCGGAGAGCCGGGCTTCCTTGACGACCGAATAGCGCGCCAATGTGCGATCGCGCGCATGGGCATGGTCTACGACCGGCAAAGGATAGTCGGCGCCCAGCACGACGCCCGCTGCGCGCAGGGCCTCCGACCGCGCCAGCCAGGGTGCATGCACATCCGTGTCGTTTAGACGTGCCAGTTCCGGTAGGTAGCGGCGTATGAAGCCGCCTTTCGGGTCGAATTTCTGGCTTTGGGTGACGGGATTGAAGATGCGAAACCAGGGCTGTGCGTCGCAGCCGCTGGAGCTTGCCCACTGCCAGCCGCCGTTGTTGGAGGCCAGCTCGAAATCGGTCAGTTGCTGTGCAAAGTAGGCCTCCCCACGCCGCCAGTCCAGTCCCAGATCTTTGGCCAGAAAGCTTGCCACCACCATGCGCAATCGGTTGTGCATGTAGCCAGTCTGGTTGATTTGCGCCATGGCGGCGTCGACCAGCGGGTAGCCGGTACGGCCTGTTTGCCAAGCGGTCCACAGGGCGTCTGCTTGCTCGCCAGTCTCCCATGCAATCGCGTCGTACGCCGGTTTGAAGCTGCGCTCGACCACGTGCGGAAAATGTGCCACCAATTGTTGGTAAAAATCCCGCCAGACGAGCTCTGAGAGCCACGCCGCCGCTCCGCTGCTACCCGCCTGCATGCGCGCATAGGCTTCACGGGCGACTTCGCGAACGGACAACGTCCCAAAACGCAGATGAACGCCCAGGTAGCTCGGGCCTTTGATTGCCGGGTAATCGCGCGCTTGGTCGTAGGCGTCCATGCGTGCAGAGAAGTCCGTCCAAAGAGAACGCCCTCCCGAGCTGCCTGCCGGCACGGGAAGTCGCACGGTCTCACTCGGAGCGAAACCCAGCGCCGACAGCGCAGGGATACCGCGCGCACCGAATTCGCCACGGGGCGCGAGAGTACCCGGAGGAATGCGCACCGGGTAGGCGCTCAGAAAAAATGGGTCGACCTTGCGCAGCCAGGCCTTCTTGTAGGGCGTAAAGACCGTGTAGGGCGTTCCTGCCTGCGTCAGCAGTTCTGAACGCGCGAAAATCGTATGGTCCTTCACCAGCCGCAATTCGCGCCCCTGCGCTGCAAGCGCCGTGCGCACCTGTGCGTCTCGCAACAGGGCGGCAGGTTCGTCGTCGTGGGCCGCGTACACCGCCTGCACGCCCAGCCGTTCGGCCAGTTCCGGGACGGCCGCACTGGCAGCGGCGTGCAGCATGATCAGGCCGCAGGCACTGTCGTGCGCCAGGGCGCGCAGGGAGGCGTCGAGCTCCACCAGGCTTTCCCGGATGAACCGCACGCGCCGGTCAGCGCGTGGCAGCGGCGCGAGGATCTCCTTGTCGAACACGAAAGCGCAGTGCACTTGGGCGCATTCACGCAGTGCGTGAAACAGGGCAGGGTGGTCGTGCACGCGCAGATCGCGGCGGAACCATACCAGGCCACAGGGAAAGAGTTGGGGCATGTTCACCGTAAAATTGGTCTATGCCCGCCAATTCTGCGCCCATGAACTTGACGAACCACTTCCTGATTGCCATGCCCGGCATGGAGGACGCGTCGTTTTCACGCAGTGTGGTCTATGTGTGCGAGCACAGCGAGCGTGGCGCGCTGGGACTGATCATCAACAAGCCCACGGATATCAGCCTTGAGGGGCTGTTTGAGAAGGTGGATCTTTCGCTGGGGCGAAGCGATCTGACCGGCTCGCCCGTTTTTCTCGGGGGACCGGTGCAAACGGAACGCGGTTTTGTGCTGCACGAGCGCGTGCAGCTCGAAACCGACGACGAGCCAGCGTACGCCTCCACCATGGTGATTCCTGGGGGCCTGGAGATGACGACGTCCAAGGACGTGCTCGAAGCCCTGGCGACCGGGGCAGGCCCTCGCCGGGTGCTGGTGACGCTTGGCTACTCGTCTTGGGGTGAAGGACAACTGGAATCGGAAATGGCCGAAAACAGCTGGCTGACAGTGGGGGCAAATGCCGCCGTCATCTTTGACACCCCGGTGGAGGCGCGCTACGACAGCGCGCTGGGGTTGCTGGGGCTGCAAGCCTGGCAGCTCTCTCCCGGAGCCGGTCACGCATGACCCACGGTGATCCGCTTGCGCCGGCGCCTGTTGTTGCGCCGCACCTGCAAAGCTTTCTCGCGTTCGATTTCGGGCTCAAGCGCACCGGCGTAGCGGTCGGCACCCGCATGCTGCGCAGCGCCAGCCCGCAGCCCACGGTGCGCGCCGAAGGCGAGGCGCGTTTTGTCGCGGTTGCCGAGCGCATCCGCGAGTGGCAGCCCGATGCGCTGGTGGTTGGGGTGCCGTTTCATCCCGATGGCGCCAGCCATGAGAACACGCACCGTGCCCGGCGCTTTGCCCGCCAGTTGCATGGGCGCTTTGGTTTGCCGGTATTCGAGGTGGATGAGCGCTACAGCACGACCGAGGCGTTGTCCCAGGGCGCCCGGGACGCTGATGCCGCGTCGGCTTGCATCATCCTGGAGCAGTTTTTGAGGAATCTTCCATGACATCCCATCCGTCCGGCACAGCCGGAGCCCGTGCGCTCTCGCTTGATGCCGAAGCGCTGTACCGCGAACTGCTAGCGGGCGTGCGCAACCTGCGCCGCCAGGACACGCTGCTTGCCGGGATTGCCTCTGGCGGAGCCTGGCTGGCGGAGCGCCTGCAGCGGGACCTTGGCCTTGCAGGCGAAGCGGGTGTGCTCTCGTCGAGCATGCACCGCGACGATTTTGCCCAGCGCGGTCTTGCCGCCAGCGCCCAGACGACCTTGCCTTTTGAGGTCAACGGGGCCGACATCTTGCTGCTCGACGATGTGCTTTACACCGGCCGCACCGTGCGCGCCGTGCTCAACGAACTGTACGACTATGGCCGGCCGGCGCGGGTTCGTCTGGCGGTGCTGGTAGACCGCGGCGGGCGCGAGCTGCCGGTGCAGGCCGACTATGCCGCGGCGCGCATTGCCCTGCCCGCCACCCAGGCGCTGGCGCTCGCGCGCAGCCCGGATGGTGCGTTTGACTTCGAACTGCGGGAGGTGGCGCCGTGCTGAATCCGCGCAACCCGCAACTCAACCAGAACGGCGAGCTGGTGCACCTGCTCTCGGTCGAGGGCCTGCCGCGCGACATCGTCACGCACATCCTCGATACGGCGGCCAGCTTCGTCTCGGTCAACGACCGCGAGGTCAAGAAGGTGCCGCTGCTGCGCGGCAAGAGCGTCTTCAACCTGTTTTTCGAGAACAGCACGCGCACCCGCACCACCTTCGAGATCGCCGCCAAGCGCCTGTCGGCCGATGTGTTCAATCTGGACATCGCGCGCTCGTCAGCCAGCAAGGGGGAATCCTTGCTCGACACCATCGCCAACCTCTCGGCCATGGCGGCCGATCTGTTCGTGGTGCGGCACAGTGAATCGGGCGCGCCGTACCTGATCGCGCAGCACGTGGCGCCCCATGTGCATGTGGTGAATGCCGGCGACGGGCGGCATTCGCACCCCACGCAGGGGCTGCTGGATATGCTGACGATCCGGCACTACAAGAAAGATTTCACCAACCTCACCGTCGCCATCGTCGGTGACGTGCTGCATTCACGCGTGGCGCGCTCGGATATCCACGGCCTCACCACGCTGGGATGCCCGGAGGTGCGTGTGGTCGGCCCGCGAACGCTGGTGCCGACCGACATGGCGCCCATGGGCGTGCGCGTGTGCCATACGCTGGAAGAGGGCCTGAAGGACGCCGACGTGGTCATCACCCTGCGCCTGCAAAACGAGCGCATGAGCGGCGCCTTGCTACCGTCGAGTCAAGAGTATTTCAAGAGCTTTGGCCTGACACCCGAGCGCCTGCGGCTGGCCAAACCGGATGCCATCGTGATGCATCCCGGGCCCATCAACCGGGGCGTGGAAATCCATTCGGCGGTGGTCGACGGCCCGCAGAGCGTGATCCTGAAGCAGGTGAGCTTTGGCATCGCAGTGCGCATGGCGGTGATGTCCATCGTGGCCGGAAACACGGCCTAAGGTGGTGCGGACTCTTATTTTTATAGCTGCTAGCGCTTATGGGATAAGCGTTAGAGGCCAATTTTGCTTCAAATCATGAAGATTCTCATCCAGAACGGCCGCGTGATCGACCCTGCCAGTGGCTTTGATCAGAAGGGTGACGTAGCGTTGGCTGCGGGACGGATCGTCGGTGTGGGGCGCGTTCCGTCTGGCTTCGCCCCGGCGCGCGTGATCGACGCCACCGGGTGTCTGGTCATCCCCGGCTTGGTGGACCTTGCCGCCCGGCTGCGTGAGCCTGGTTACGAGCATGAGGGCATGCTCGAATCTGAGATCGCCGCAGCCGTGGCTGGGGGCGTGACCAGCCTCGTCTGTCCGCCCGATACCGACCCTGTGCTCGACGAGCCCGGCTTGGTCGAAATGCTCAAGTTTCGGGCCGAAAAATTGCACCAGTCGCGCCTTTTTCCTTTGGGTGCTCTGACGCGCGGCCTTGCCGGCGAGGTGCTGACCGAGATGGCTGCGTTGACCGACTCAGGCTGTGTCGGCTTTGGCCAGGCGGATGTCGGTTTGGCGAGCAACCAGGTTTTGCAGCGCGCGCTGCAATATGCGGCGACCTTTGGCTACGCCGTGTGGCTGCGGCCGCAGGATGCGAGCCTCGGAAAAGGCGTGGCTGCCAGTGGCGCTCTGGCCACCCGACTGGGGCTTGCCGGCATCCCGGTGGCCGCCGAAACCATTGCGCTGCACTCCATTTTCGAATTGATGCGCGGCACCGAGGCGCGTGTGCATCTGTGCCGCATCAGCAGTGCGGCAGGCATCGCCTTGGTGCGCCGGGCCAAGGCGGAAGGCCTGGCCGTCAGTTGCGACATCAGCATCAACAGCCTGCACCTGACCGAGAACGATATTGGCTTCTTTGACAGCCGCGCCCGGCTCTCGCCCCCGCTGCGCCAGCAGCGCGACCGCGACGCCCTGGCCGAGGCATTGCGCGATGGCACGGTGGATGCGCTGGTGTCGGACCACAACCCTGTCGATGAAGATGCCAAGACGCTGCCTTTTGCGGAGGCCGAGTCGGGCGCAACGGGCCTGGAGCTCCTGCTGAGTCTTGCCCTCAAGTGGTCGCAAGACGGGAAGGTGCCCCTCGCCCGTGCGTTGGCCGTGGTCACCAGCGAGCCGGCGCGTGTGCTCGGCAGCGCCTTGGGCACCCTGGCCGCAAGCGTGGGCCAACTGGTGGAGGGCGGCGTGGGAGACCTGTGCATCGTCGATGAGACCGCGCGCTGGACCGTTGCGCCAGCGACCCTGCGCAGCCAGGGAAAGTACACGCCCTTTGGTGGTTACGAACTCCCAGGCACGGTGCGGTGGACACTGGTGGGCGGTCAGGTGGCGTTCGAGCGCGACTGAGAACACCTCGAACCACTCCTTGCGGCGTGCGAGAAGTGGGGCAGGACCTCCTTGAGCGCCGGGTGAATCGCCGAGAGCCAGAAGGCCGATCAGAGCGTAGGTGGCAGAGCCCGAAGCGGACATATTCCACGCTTTGGCCGCACAAAGGCAGCCGGGACTTGCCCCGCAGGATGTCCGCGTTTATGGTTCGCCCTGTCGCGGGTCTGCCGTTGGCGGGCCGCTATGACTGGGAGGACACCATGAACATCGTCGAGCGCGCCAAATCCATCCTGCTTGCCCCCCGGCCGACATGGCAGGTGATTGACACCGAACCAGCCGATACCGCAAGCCTCTACACCGGCTACCTCATGCTGCTGGCCGCCATTCCAGCGGTCTGCGGGTTTATCGGCATGTCCCTCATCGGCATGGGAATGTTTGGCGTGTCGATGCGCGTCCCTTTCCTCTGGGGCCTGGTCAACATGGTGGTGTCGTACGTGCTGAGCCTGGTGGGTGTGTACGTGCTGGCGCTGATCATCGACCTGCTCGCGCCACGCTTTGGCGGCGCGAGCAGCCGCATTCAGGCGCTGAAAGTGGCGGTGTATGCCAGCACTGCCGCCATGTTGGGAGGGGTGTTTGCGCTGCTTCCCATGCTGTCAATGCTGGGCCTGCTGGCAGGGCTGTACTCCATTTACCTGCTCTACACCGGCCTGCCGATCCTGATGAAAAGTGCCCAGGAGAAGTCGGCCGCCTATACGGCGGTAGTCATCGTCGCTGCCATTGTGCTGGGCTTGGTCGTAGGCGCCGCCAATGCGCTGTTCATGCCGCGCAGTGCCAGCCACTGGGCGGGCGGAGACGCCGCGACGGTCTCGGTGCGCACACCGGGTGGCGAAGTCACCATTGACAGTGCCGGCATTGCGGCAGCGCAGAAAAAAATGGAGCAGGCGGCGCGCAGCATGGAGCGGGCGCGCAGCCAGAACGACCCGACGGCCATGGCCGCTGCCACGCGCGAGGCTACGGCTGCGGCGGCCGGCATGCTGGGCGGTGGCCAGGCACTGGAAGCCCAAACGCTCAAGGCGGCGCTGCCCGAGCAGCTTGGCGGCTTGGCACGCACTGCGTTCGAAGTGCAGGACGGCGCGGCCCTCGGCCTGCCCACCAGCCAGGCGAGCGCCAAGTACGGTAGCGGTGAGCGCGCGGTGCGCGTGGAAATCATGGACCTGGGTGGGCTTGGTGCAATGGCGGCTGCGGCCATTGGCATGGTGCAAGGCGAAAAGGAAGACCAGACGCACGCCGAGAAGACATGGCAGGAAGGTGGACGCACCCTGCACGAGAGCTATGCCAAGGACGGCAGTGCGGCAGAGCGCAAGATCGCGCTCAAGAACGGCGTGTTGGTGAGTGTCTCTGCCGACCATATGGACATTGCCGCACTGCGCAGCATGGCGGACCAGCTCGATGTGGCCAAGCTTGAGCACTTGGAACGCAAGAAGCCGTAAACGTTTGCCCCGGCCCGGCTGCCGCAATCGCTGGGCCGATAAAATCGGCGGCTGTCTTCCCACCGGGCTCCTGCCATGAATAGCACTCTTTCCCCGCCTGTCGGCGCCGCGTTTTCAGGCATGGCGGCAGAGGCGCAAGTGGTGCAGGACACGGTGCGCTGGCTGGAGCGCGCCGTCATCGGTCTCAATCTGTGCCCATTTGCCAAGAGCGTGTATGGCAAGGGGCAGATTCACTACGTGGTGTGCAGCGCTACGGGCATCGCCGAGGTGCTGAGGTGCTTGGAAACGGAGTTGCTTGCGCTTGCTGCACTGCCCGCTGCAGAACGCGATACCACCTTGATCATGCTCCGAGCATGCCTCGGTGATTTTCTCGATTTCAACGATTTTCTTGACGAGAGCGATGCACTGCTCGAATCGCTGGAGCTTGCGGGCGTTCTGCAGATCGCCAGTTTTCACCAGCAGTTCCGGTTTGCCGGAACGGGCGATGACGACGTCTCGAATTGCACCAACCGCGCCCCTTGGCCCACCTTGCATCTTTTGCGTGAAGAAAGCCTGAACCGCGCCGTCGAGGTTTTTCCAGATGCCGGGGCGATTTTTGGCCGCAACGTAGAACGGCTTGAGGCGCTGGGCGCAGCTGGCTGGACGGCCCTGGATGTGGGTGCGCGGGCGCTGCCCCAAAACGGCGTGCCTGGCGAAGTGGCGCTGGCAACCGGTGAAGACGCATGAAGCCGCGCGAGCGCGCAGCTGGCCAGGACAAAGGCGCCGTGGTCGATCTGCCCGAGCTGAGGCCTGGGCAGTCAGTGGAGTTGCTGAAGGAACTGCACATCCTGACCCGCGATGGCCGGCTCAATCAGGATTCGCGCCGCAAACTCAAGCAGGTCAGCCATCTGTTTCAGTTCATCGAGCCTTTGCTGGAAGAGATGGCGGCCGATGGTCACGCACCGTTGCTGGCCGACCATGGCGCGGGCAAGTCCTATCTCGGCTTCATCCTCTACGACCTGTATTTCAAGGCGATGGGGCGTGGACACATCTACGGTATCGAAACGCGCGCCGAGCTGGTGGAAAAATCGCGTGCGCTGGCCAAACGGCTTGGGTTCGAGCGCATGTCCTTCCTGAACCTGTCGGTTGCGCAATCGCAAGACGCTGCAGAGCTGCCTGAGCGTATCGACCTTGTGACCGCATTGCACGCCTGTGACACCGCGACGGATGACGCCATTGCCTTTGGGCTGCAAAAGCATGCCCGTGCCATGGTGCTGGTGCCCTGCTGTCAGGCGGAGGTCGCTGCCTGCCTGCGTGCCGGCAAGGCGTTGCAACTCTCCCGCACCCCATTGGCCGAGTTGTGGCGCCACCCCTTGCACACCCGCGAGCTGGGCAGCCAGATCACCAACGTGCTGCGTTGCCTACATCTGGAAGCCAGTGGCTACCAGGTGACTGTCACCGAGCTCGTGGGTTGGGAGCACAGCATGAAGAACGAACTCATCATCGCGCGCTACACCGGCCAGAAAAAGCACAGCGCCACGGAGCGCCTGCGCGCCATCCTCCAGCAATTCGGACTGGAATCCAGTCTGGGCCCCCGTTTCGGGCTCACAGCATAATTGGGGTCAGACCCCTTTTCTGCCTTTGGAGGATCGCCATGGCCCGGTTGCCACGTCTCACGGTTCCGCACTATGCCCACCACGTGATCCAGCGGGGCAACAACCGGCAGGCCATCTTTCACGACCAGCGTGATTACGAGCGCATGCTGGACACCCTGGCCGAATATGCGGAGAAGTTCCAGGTCGCCGTGCACGGTTACGTGCTCATGCCTAACCATTTGCACCTGTTGGCAACACCTGTGACTGCCGACGGTCTGCCGCAGATGATGCAGGCGGTGGGGCGCAGTTACGTGCGGTGGTTCAACCAACGCCACACACGCACCGGCACCTTGTGGGAAGGGCGGTACCGCTCAACCCTGATCGAGACCGAACGCTATCTGCTGGCGTGCATGGTCTATATCGACCTGAATCCGGAGCGGGCGGGGTTGGTGCGCAGCCCGGCGGAATGGGCCTGGTCGAGTTGTGCGAGCCATCTTGGTCTGCACACCGACCGCTTGGTGACGCCGCATGCCTTGCAGTGGGCCATGGGCAATACACCTTTCGCGCGAGAGGCCGCGTACCGGGAGCTCTTGCAAGTGGGGATCGACCGCAAGCAACGCGAAGCGCTGACGGAGGCCACGCTTCGCGGATGGGCGCTTGGCGGGCCTGAATTTGTTGCTGGTTTGCACGCGCATACCGATCGCCGGGCGATCAAGTCGGCTGCCGGTCGGCCACGGCTTGAGCGGAAAAATAAGTAAATAAAACCCCATTTCCCTTAGGAAGCAAATGAGATAAATGCTATCAATTTTGATATGTCCCTAAATTAATTCAAAAACCTGGTTTTTAAAAATAATTGGAATCTGACCCCAATTATTTAACTTGCACAAAGTTGCTGCAATGCACTAATCTTGGCGTCCCTGCGAAAACAATGAGGAATGCGCCATGACCACGGCCGCCGAAATCGAGCATCTGAAACAACATGGTCTGTACTCGTCTTCGAACGAGCACGACGCCTGCGGCCTGGGCTTTGTGGCCCATATCAAAGGGGCCAAGCGCCACGATATCGTCACCCAGTCGCTCAAGATTCTGGAGAACATCGACCACCGTGGCGCCGTCGGTGCCGACAAGCTCATGGGCGATGGCGCGGGCATCCTGATCCAGATCCCTGATGCGCTGTACCGTGAGGAAATGGCGCGGGCTGGGGCTGCCCCAGACGGTTCTGTCGGCGTCACCCTGCCTCCGGCAGGTGAATACGGCGTGGGCATGATCTTCTTGCCCAAGGAGCATGCTTCGCGCCTGGCCTGCGAGCAGGAGATGGAGCGCGCCATCAAGGCCGAGGGCCAGGTGTTGCTGGGCTGGCGCGATGTGCCGGTGAACCGCGATATGCCCATGTCGCCCACGGTGCGCGCCAAGGAGCCCATTCTTCGGCAGGTGTTCATTGGCCGTGGCAATGACGTCATCGTGCAGGATGCCCTGGAGCGCAAGCTCTACGTCATCCGCAAGACCGCCAGCGCCGCCATTCAGGCGCTGGGCCTCAAGCACAGCAAAGAGTATTACGTGCCGAGCATGAGCAGCCGCACGGTCATCTACAAGGGGCTGCTGCTGGCTGCCCAGGTGGGCACTTACTACCTCGATTTGCAGGATGCACGCTGCGTCTCGGCCATTGGTCTCGTGCACCAGCGCTTTTCGACCAACACTTTCCCCGAGTGGCCGTTGGCCCACCCGTACCGCTACGTCGCCCACAACGGCGAAATCAACACCGTCAAGGGCAACTACAACTGGATGAAGGCGCGCGAGGGCGTGATGGCCTCGCCCGTGCTGGCGGCCGACCTGCAAAAGCTCTACCCCATCAGCTTCGCCGACCAGTCCGACACCGCAACGTTCGACAATTGCCTGGAACTGCTGACCATGGCGGGCTACCCGATCAGCCAGGCTGTGATGATGATGATCCCCGAACCCTGGGAGCAGCACACCACCATGGACCCGCGCCGGCGCGCGTTCTATGAATACCACGCTGCGATGCTCGAGCCCTGGGACGGTCCCGCTTCCATCGTATTTACCGATGGCCGCCAGATTGGTGCCACGCTGGACCGCAACGGCCTGCGGCCCTCGCGCTACTGCGTGACCGACGACGATCTGGTGATCCTGGCGTCCGAGTCCGGCGTGCTGCCGGTGCCGGAAAACCGCATCGTGCGCAAATGGCGTTTGCAGCCCGGCAAGATGCTGCTGATCGACCTGGAGCAGGGTCGCATGATCGACGACGACGAGCTCAAGGCCAACATCGTCAACACCAAGCCGTATCAGCAGTGGATCGAGAACCTGCGCATCAAACTCGACAGCATTGGGAACGGCGATGCGTCGGTTCCGCCACTCGCGATGAGCGAGGGTACAGATGGCGCGCAGCAGGTATCGCTGCTCGATCGCCAGCAGGCCTTTGGCTACACCAAGGAAGACATCAAGTTCCTGCTGGCGCCCATGTCGCGAAATGGGGAGGAAGCCATCGGCTCCATGGGCAACGACAGTCCTTTGGCCGTGCTCTCGGGCCGCAACAAGCCGCTGTACAACTACTTCAAGCAGTTGTTCGCCCAGGTGACCAACCCGCCGATCGACCCGATCCGCGAGGCCATCGTGATGTCACTCAACAGCTTCATCGGCCCCAAGCCGAACCTGCTGGACATCAACCAGGTCAACCCGCCGATGCGGCTCGAAGTGAGCCAGCCCATACTCAATGGGGCCGATATGGCCAAGTTGCGCGACATTGCACGGCACACGCAGGGCAAGTTTCGCAGCAGCGTGATCGATGTCACCTACCCGCTGGCCTGGGGCCGCGCGGGTGTCGAGGCCAAGCTGGCCTCGCTGTGCGCGCAGGCGGTGGATGCAATCAAGAGCGGCGCCAACATCCTCATCATCAGCGATCGGGCGATGAACGCCGAACAGGTGGCGATCCCCTCGCTGCTGGCGCTCTCGGCCATCCACCAGCACCTGGTGCATGAGGGCCTGCGCACCACGACTGGCCTGGTGGTCGAGACCGGGACAGCGCGCGAAGTGCACCACTTTGCCGTGCTCGCGGGTTACGGCGCCGAGGCCGTGCACCCCTGGCTGGCCATGGAAACCCTGGCCGACATGCACAAGGACTTGAGCGGTGATTTGTCCGCCGACAAGGCCATCTACAACTACGTCAAGGCCATTGGCAAGGGCCTGTCGAAGATCATGTCGAAGATGGGTGTCTCGACTTACATGAGCTATTGCGGCGCCCAACTGTTCGAAGCCATTGGCATTTCGAGCGCCACGGTGGCCAAATATTTCACCGGCACCGCCAGCCGCGTTGAAGGCATCAGCGTGTTCGAGATCGCCGAGGAAGCCATCCGCATGCACGAAGCTGCGTTCGGCGACAACCCGGTGCTGGAGAACATGCTTGACGCTGGCGGCGAATACGCCTGGCGCACCCGCGGCGAAGAGCATATGTGGACGCCGGACGCCGTCGCCAAGCTCCAGCACAGCACGCGCTCCAACAACTGGAACACCTACAAGGAATACGCCCAGATCATCAACGACCAGAGCAAGCGCCATATGACGCTGCGCGGCCTGTTCGAGTTCAAGTTCGATCCGGCCAAGGCGATCCCGGTGGACGAGGTCGAGCCCGCCAAGGAGATCGTGAAGCGCTTTGCCAGCGGCGCCATGTCGCTTGGCTCCATTTCCACCGAAGCACATGCCACGCTGGCGGTGGCCATGAACCGCCTGGGCGGCAAGAGCAACACCGGCGAGGGCGGTGAAGACTCCGCGCGCTACCGGCAGGAACTCAAGGGCATTCCGATCAAGCAGGGCGACAGCCTGAAAAGCGTGATCGGTGACGAGAACGTCGAAGTCGATTTGCCCCTGAGGGACGGCGATTCGCTCAGGAGCCGTATCAAGCAAGTGGCCTCAGGGCGCTTTGGCGTCACGGCGGAATACCTCTCCAGCGCCGACCAGATTCAGATCAAGATGGCGCAGGGTGCCAAGCCGGGGGAGGGCGGCCAACTGCCCGGCGGTAAGGTCAGCAATTACATCGGCAAGCTGCGCCACAGCGTACCGGGCGTGGGGCTGATCTCGCCCCCACCGCACCACGACATCTACTCTATCGAAGACTTGGCGCAGCTCATTCACGACCTCAAGAACGTCGCGCCGCATGCCAGCATCAGCGTCAAGCTGGTCTCCGAAGTGGGTGTGGGCACGGTGGCCGCGGGCGTCGCCAAGTGCAAGAGCGACCACGTGGTGATTGCCGGGCACGACGGCGGCACGGGCGCATCGCCCTGGTCGTCCATCAAGCATGCCGGCGGCCCTTGGGAGATTGGTCTTGCAGAAACCCAGCAGACGCTGGTACTCAACCGCCTGCGCGGTCGCATTCGCGTGCAGGCCGATGGCCAGATGAAGACCGGCCGCGACGTCGCCATTGGGGCGTTGCTGGGCGCCGATGAGTTTGGCTTTGCCACCGCCCCGCTGGTCGTCGAGGGCTGCGTGATGATGCGCAAGTGCCATCTCAACACCTGCCCGGTGGGCGTGGCCACGCAGGACCCGGTACTGCGCAAGAAGTTCTCGGGCAAGCCCGAGCACGTCGTCAACTATTTCTTCTTCGTCGCCGAAGAGCTGCGGCAAATCATGGCCCAGTTGGGTATCCGCAAATTTGACGATCTGGTGGGTCGCAGCGACCTGCTCGACATGCGCAAAGGCCTGGAGCACTGGAAGGCCAGCGGGCTTGATTTTTCGCGCCTGTTCGCGCAACCGGATGTGCCGGCCGACGTGCCGCGTTTCCATGTCGAAGCGCAAGACCACAACATCGAGCACACGCTCGACCGCAAGCTCATCGAGCGCAGCCGCCCCGCCATTGAAAAGGGCGAACGGGTGCGTTTCATCGAGGTGGCCCGCAACGTCAACCGCTCGGTGGGCGCCATGCTCTCGGGCGCGGTCACCCGCGTGCACCCCGAAGGCTTGCCAGACGACAGCATTCACATCCAGCTGGAAGGCACGGGCGGCCAGTCGTTTGGCGCATTCCTGTGCCGTGGCATCACGCTGTACCTGATTGGCGACGCCAACGACTACACCGGCAAGGGCCTCTCGGGCGGTCGTATCGTGGTGCGCCCCAGCCTTGATTTCCGCGGCGAGGCGGCGCGCAACACCATCGTCGGCAATACCGTGATGTATGGCGCCACCAGCGGCTCGGCTTACTTCGCCGGTGTCGCGGGCGAGCGCTTTGCGGTGCGCCTCTCGGGCGCCACGGCCGTGGTGGAAGGCACGGGCGACCATGGCTGCGAGTACATGACAGGTGGCACCGTGGTGGTGCTGGGCAAGACTGGTCGCAATTTTGCCGCTGGCATGAGCGGTGGCGTGGCCTATGTGTACGACGAGGACGGCCAATTCGACACGCGTTGCAACATGGCCATGGTGACGCTGGAGCGCATCCTGCCGCACGACGAGCAGCAAGCCAGCCATGCGCGCTCCACCTGGCACCAGGGTCAGAGCGATGAAGAGCAGCTCAAGCGCCTGCTCGAAGAGCACAACCGCTACACCGGCAGCAAGCGCGCGCGCGAGCTGCTGGACAACTGGGCGGCGTCGCGCAGCAAATTCGTCAAGGTGTTCCCCACCGAATACAAGCGCGCGCTCTCGGAAATGTACGAACGCCAGGTGCTGGAAGACCCTGCCACACCGTCCGTGGTAGAGCACGAGCCGACCGCCGTGGTTGCCAAGTAAGCCATTGAACCCTCACGAGGACAAGAACATGGGAAAGATCACTGGTTTCATGGAGTACGACCGCATCGAAGAGGGCTACCCGCCCCCGGCCGAGCGCGTCAAGAACTACAAGGAATTTGTCATCGGTATCACCGATGCGCAGGCCAAGGTGCAAGGTGCGCGCTGCATGGACTGCGGCACGCCGTTTTGCGTCAGCGGCTGCCCGGTCAACAACGTCATTCCGGATTTCAACGATCTGGTCTACCAGAGCGACTGGAAGAGCGCGTTCACGGTGCTCGACTCGACCAACAACTTCCCCGAGTTCACCGGCCGCATTTGCCCCGCCCCGTGCGAGGCGGCCTGCGTGCTCAACATTAACGACAATGCGGTAGGCATCAAGAGCATCGAGCACGCCATCATCGACCGCGCCTGGGAGCATGGCTGGGTCGTACCCAAGGTGCCAGAGCACAAGACCGGCAAGCGCATTGCCGTGGTGGGTGCTGGGCCAGCGGGCATGGCGGCAGCGCAGCAGCTTGCGCGTGTGGGCCATGATGTGACGCTGTTCGAAAAGAACGACCGCATCGGCGGCCTGCTGCGCTACGGTATTCCGGATTTCAAGCTTGACAAAGTGCACATCGACAAGCGCGTGGCGCAGATGGAGGCCGAGGGCGTGGTGTTTCGCACCGGCGTTTTTGTCGGCAGTGCGCAGGAGGGCCTTGGCAAGGACTCCAAGGTGAACAACTGGGCCAAGGAAACCATCACGCCCGAGCAACTGCGCCAGGACTTTGACGCCGTGCTGCTGACCGGTGGCGCCGAGCAGTCGCGCGACCTGCCAGTGCCAGGGCGCGACCTCGCCGGCATCCACTTCGCGATGGAATTCCTGCCGCAGCAGAACAAAGTCAACGCTGGCGACAAGCTCAAGGGCCAGATCCGCGCCGATGGCAAGCACGTCATCGTCATCGGTGGCGGCGACACCGGCAGCGACTGCGTGGGCACCAGCAACCGCCACGGCGCGGCCAGCGTCACGCAGTTCGAAGTCATGCCCATGCCGCCCGAGGTCGAGAACCGGCCGCTGACCTGGCCTTACTGGCCGATCAAGCTGCGCACCAGTTCCAGCCACGCTGAAGGCTGCACGCGCGAGTTCGCCATCTCCACCAAGGCGTTCACTGGCGAGAAGGGCAAGGTCAAGGGCCTGACCACCGTGCAGGTGGAATTCAAGGACGGCAAGCTGACCGAGGTGGAAGGCACGGAAAAACACTATCCCGCCGACCTGGTTTTGCTCGCCATGGGCTTCGTCAACCCGGTCGCTGCGGTGCTCGACGCCTTTGGCATCGAGAAAGACGGCCGCGGCAACATCCGCGCCAGCACCGAGGAGGGCGGCTACGCCACCAACGTGCCGGGTGTATTTGCGGCGGGCGACATTCGCCGCGGGCAAAGCCTGGTGGTGTGGGCGATTCGGGAGGGCCGGCAGGCCGCTCGCTCCGTGGACCAGTTCCTGATGGGATCGAGCGAGCTGCCCCGCTGATCGGTAGCGCCCGGCCTTCCCGAACCGCCCAAGGCGGGAAGGTGTGGACGCGTGCGGCGCGAAGGCCGGCAGGCCGCTCGCTCGGTGGACCAGTTGGGATCGAGCGACCTGCCCCGGTGGCATGAGAAATATGGTGAAAATGGCCTCTAGCGCTTATGGAGTAAGCGCTAGTAGCTATGGTTTACATAGTAAATGCCACCAAATTCCCATAGGCAGCCAACCACTTTTGGAGTTGCGGGCCGTCCTGTCTGGGACAATCTTGGGTTTTTCCAAGCAGATTCCCCTGACATGAACAAACGTTCCGCCCTGATCGCCCTCTCTCTCAGTGCCTTGCTTGTCGCCTGCGGCAAGCAAGAGGCTGCGCCAAGCGCCACGGCCGCTGCGCCAACGCCGGCAGTGGTGAGCAAAATCGTCGTCGGTTTGGACGACAACTTCCCACCCATGGGGTTTCGCGACGAGAAGAACGAACTGGTGGGGTTTGACATCGACATGGCACGCGAGGCGGCCAAGCGCATGGGCGTGGAAGTGGAGTTCAAGCCTATCGACTGGAGCGCCAAGGAGGCCGAGCTTTCGGCCAAGCGTGTCGATGTGCTCTGGAACGGCCTGACCATTACCGAAGAGCGCAAGAAGAACATTGCCTTCACGGCGCCCTACATGGAGAACCACCAGATCGTGGTGGTGGCCGCGGCCTCGCCCATCAAGACCAAGGCCGATCTGGCTGGCAAGGTGGTGGGCGCGCAGGACGGCAGCAGCGCGGTCGATGCCGTGAAGAAGGACGACGCGGTCTTCAAGTCGTTCAAGGAATTCAAGACCTTTGGCGACAACGTCACGGCGCTGATGGATTTGAGCACCGGTCGGCTTGACGCCGTAGTGGTGGACGAGGTGGTGGGCCGCTACTACGTCGCCAAGAAACCGCAGGACTACGCGGTGCTCGATGAGAACTTCGGTACCGAGGAATACGGTGTCGGCGTGCGCCAGGGCGACACCGACCTGCTCGCCAAGCTCAACCAGTCTCTTGCCGGCATGAAGCAGGACGGCACGGCGGCCCGAATCGCCACCCAGTGGTTTGGCAAGGACATCACCAAATAAACCCCCGCTTGCCCCACGCGCGCCTCGGTGCGTGTTGCAAAGGACTGCATGGATTACCTGCTCTCGATGCTGGCGCCGCTGTGGCAGGGCGCGCAGGTCACGCTCAAGCTCTTTTTCATCACACTGGCGCTGGCTTTGCCGCTGGGCCTGGTGCTGGCGCTGGCACGGCTCTCGCGCTGGGCGCTGCTGCGCACGGCGGTCAGTGGCTATTTGTGGCTGATGCGCGGCACGCCGCTGATGCTGCAGATGCTGTTCATCTACTTTGCGCTGCCCTTCGTGCCGGTGGTGGGCGTGCGCCTGCCCGATTTTCCGGCGGCGGTGCTGGCCTTTGCGCTGAACTACGCCGCCTACTTCGCCGAGATCTTTCGCGCCGGCATCGAGGCGGTGGACCGCGGCCAGTACGAAGCGGCGCGCGTGCTGGGCCTGAACTACCGCCAGACCATGCGCCGCATCGTGCTGCCGCAAATGGTGCGGCGCATCCTGCCGCCCATGAGCAACGAGACCATCACGCTGGTCAAGGACACCTCGCTCATCTACGTGCTGGCACTCAACGACCTGCTGCGCGCCGCGCGCGGCATCGTGCAGCGCGACTTCACCACCACGCCCTTCATTGTGGCTGCCGCGTTCTATCTGGCCATGACGCTGCTGCTCACCTGGGGCTTTGCGCGCCTGGAGAATCGCTATGCACGGCAAGACGCCTGAGTTCATGATCGAGGCACGCGGCCTGCACAAGCGCTTTGGCAGCGTGCCGGTGCTGCGTGGCGTGTCGCTGGAGATCGCGCGCGGCGAGGTGGTGGCCATCATTGGCCCCTCGGGCTCGGGCAAGAGCACGCTGCTGCGCTGCCTGAACCACCTGGAGACGATCGACAGCGGCAGTATCGCCATCGAAGGCGAAACCCTGGTCAGCACCGACGCCGCTGGCCGCTGCAGTTATGCGAGCGAGCGCGATCTGCGCGGCATCGGCCGCAAAACTGGCATGGTGTTCCAGCACTTCAACCTGTTCCCGCACCTCACGGTGCTGGAGAACATCACGCTGGCACCAGTCGATGTGCTGGGTCTGGCGAGCGATGTGGCGCGTACGCGGGCTGAGGCGCTCTTGGCGAAGGTCGGGCTCAAGGACAAGGCAGGCAGCTACCCTGCGCGGCTCTCGGGCGGGCAAAAGCAGCGCGTGGCCATTGCCCGCGCGCTGGCGATGGAACCCGACATCATGCTGTTTGACGAGCCGACCTCGGCGCTCGACCCCGAACTCACCGGCGAGGTGCTGCGCACCATGCGCCAGCTCGCTGAAGAACGCATGACCATGCTGGTGGTCACGCACGAAATGGGGTTTGCGCGCGAGGTGGCCCACCGCGTGGTCTTCATGGACCAGGGCGAGCTGATCGAGGCGCAGCGCGCAGCTGACTTTTTTGCCCACCCGCAGCACGCACGCACGCGGGCATTTCTGCAACACATGCTGTAGTCAAATGCTCTTGTTATTGTAGCTTCAGGTGCTTATTGGATAAGCGCTGGAGCCATATTTTGCTTGTGTTCCTGGGCATTGAACAGACTCTTAGGCAGGAAGCACGGCAACCCTTGGCAGATCCTCTGGGTCCATGGCTTCGGGCAGGCTGCCGCCGCGGTGGATGGGCTGCGCTGGGCGCGCCAGCAAATGGCGCACGAAGTTGGGCTGGGCCAGCAGGGCCTGGTGCACGGCACCGTTGTAGAGCTGCAAATCCGCCAGCCCACGCTCGGCGATGCGTGCATCGACCGCTGCCGCATCCAGCAGCGCGGGGTCGGTGCTCTCGGATGCCATGGCCATGCACCACAGCGTGCCGTAGAGCGGCACGTACTGCAGATAGGGCCGCACGATGGGGAATGCCGCACGCAGCGATGCGGCGATGCGCGCCATCGAGCCAGGCAGGTGGATGGGTGAGCCAAGGTGCAGCGACAGCACGCCGCCGGGTGCAAGCCGCTTGCGGCAGGCCTGGTAGAACTCCACGGTATAAAGGTCCAGCGCCGGGCCAAAAGGGTCCGTCAGATCGAGCACGATCTGGTCGAACCGCTCGCCGCCTGCCTCGATCAACACGCGTGCATCGCCCAGACGAATATCGACCCGTGGATTGTCCAGCGCGCCGTGGTGGATGCCGCCCAGCCAGGCCCGCGCCATGGCGATCACCTCGGCGTCGAGTTCGGCCAGGACGACACGCTGCATGCCCGGGTGCTTGAGCAGCTCTTCCACAGCGCCGCCGTCACCGCCGCCCACGACCAGTGCGCTGCGCGGCCCGCCGTGGGCGATGGCAGGCAGGTGCACCATGGGCTCGTGGTAGAAGAATTCGTCGCGCTCCGAGGTCATGAAGCAGCCGTCGATGCGCATCACGCGGCCAAACAGCGCGTTGTCGAAGACCTCGATGTGCTGCCACTGCGACTGCACGCGGGCGAGCAATTCACCTTCGCGCAAATAGAAACCGAAGTCGGGCGTCAGTCGCTCGGCTAGGTATCGCGGTTGGGTCATTGCTGTCTAAAAAGGCAAAACCGTTGAAACGAGCGCGCCCAAAAACCAGTGAACGCCGCGCAAGGGCCGCCCCGCCGCGCTGGAGTTGTCCCCCTTCCCGAAGCGCCAAGCGATTGAGAGAAGGGGGAAGGCGCCGAAGGCGACTCAGGGGGATGCCTCATGTTCACGCCCGTTCGACACGGTGCAGGTGCGGGTCGGCCGGGTTGAACGCGGCCTGGATGTCGTCAAACAACTGCTGCGCCTTGGGCCGGTTGTTGGCCGAATAGTTGCAGACGTATACGTCCAGCGTCACGTAGCCTGCCTCGGGCCAGGTGTGGATCGAGAGGTGCGATTCGGCCAGCACCACCACGCCGGTGACGCCGCCACCCTCGCCAAAACTGTGGAACAAGGCACCCACCGCGGTCAGACCGGCGGCGGCCACGCGCTCCTTGCAAAATTGTTCAAGGTGCTGGGCGTCGCGCATCAGTTGGCTATCACACAGGCAGCCATAGAGGTCGCCAATCAGATGCAGGCCACTCGCCTGGCGACCGAGCGGGCGCAGCGTATCCGCGGCAGTGGGTACAGATTGCATGGGGCGGAGGTCCTTATTCTTGCGGATGGCAAAAACCGGCGCGCCGACGAACGCTCGCGCCGTGCGCAACGCGCTGGCAGCAGGGAAACGAGGGGGAAAGTGGAGCCTGCGCCCTCGGATCGGCGTGGCGCGCGGGGCGTCGGGGCAAACACCACTGCGCGGCCCCCTGGGAGCTCGTGAACACGTTCTTGCATGCCTCTTGAATCCACCCAGCACCAGAACCAAAAAGTATAGCCCGCAGCAGTAGGCCTCAGGAAGGATATCCGTAATTCCCCTATGATGGGCGGTTTGCCGCAGCCTTCCATCCTGCCCATTTTTCCATGTCCATGCCGACCACTCCCACTGAAAATGCGCTCGTGGAGCTGCGCGGGGTGCATTTCGGCTATGGGGAGCGTGAGGTGCTCAGCGGCGTGTCGCTGTGCGTTCCACGCGGCAAGATCACGGCCATCATGGGGGCCTCGGGGGGCGGCAAGACGACCGTGCTGCGCCTCATAGGGGGCCAGCAGCGTGCCAGCCAGGGCACTGTCCTGTTTGATGGCGAGGACGTGGGGGCCATGGACACCGCTGCGCTCTACCGTGCGCGCCGGCGCATGGGCATGCTGTTCCAGTACGGCGCGCTGTTCACCGACCTCACCGTGTTTGACAACGTGGCCTTCCCGCTGCGCGAGCACACCGATCTGTCCGAGGCGCTGGTGCGCGACATTGTGCTGATGAAGCTGCATGCCGTGGGCCTGCGCGGCGCGCGCGATCTCATGCCATCGCAGATCTCCGGCGGCATGGCGCGTCGCGTCGCGCTGGCGCGCTCCATTGCCCTGGACCCCGAACTGGTGATGTACGACGAGCCCTTTGCCGGGCTGGACCCGATCTCGCTGGGCACGGCGGCCGAGCTTATTCGCCATCTGAACGACGCCATGGGGCTGACCACCATCCTGGTGTCCCATGATCTGGAGGCTACGTTTCGTTTGGCCGACCACATCGTCATCCTCGGCCCAGGCCGCGTGGCGGCAGAGGGTTCGCCCGACGAGGTGCGTGCCAGCACCGACCCTCTGGTGCACCAGTTCGTGCACGCGCTGCCCACGGGGCCGGTGCCGTTTCATTACCCGGGCCCCGGGATCGAGGAAGACTTTGGCGCGCGCGCCGGGAGGGGCGCATGAGCTGGTTCAAGCCCGCAGACGTAGGTTTTGCGACGCGCGGCCTGCTGGGCCGTATCGGCAGCGCCACGCGCCTGTTTGTGCGTCTCGCGCTGCTGCTGCCGGCGGTGGCCCGGCGGCCGGCTCTGGTGCGCGACCAGATCCATTTCCTGGGCAACTTTTCACTCGGCATCATTGCAATCTCGGGCCTGTTTGTGGGCTTTGTGCTGGCGCTGCAGGGCTACTACACCCTGGAAGGGTTCGGCTCCACCGAGGCGCTGGGTCAGTTGGTGGCGCTGAGCCTGCTGCGCGAGCTGGGGCCGGTGATCACCGCGTTGCTGTTTGCTGGCCGTGCCGGCACCTCGCTGACAGCCGAGATCGGCCTGATGCGCGCGGGCGAGCAGCTCAGCGCGATGGAGATGATGGCGGTGGACCCGGTGCGCCGTATTCTCGCGCCGCGTTTCTGGGCTGGCGTGGTCGCCATGCCGGTGCTTGCGGCCGTTTTTAGCGCCATCGGCGTGGTCGGTGGCTGGTGGGTGGCCGTGGGCATGATCGGTATTGACAACGGCTCGTTCTGGAGCCAGATGCAGGGCGGGGTGGATGTCTTTCGCGATGTCGGCAACGGGGTCGTGAAAAGCGTGGTGTTTGGCTTCATCGTCACCTTTGTCGCCCTCCTGCAGGGCTACACCGCAAAGCCGACGCCGGACGGCGTGGCGCGTGCTACCACGCGCACCGTGGTGGTGGCGTCGCTCTCGGTGCTGGCGATGGATTTTGTGCTGACGGCGCTGATGTTCAGCCTCTAAAAGCCCCGCAAATCAAGGAATCTTCAATGCAAAAGTCGCGAACAGATGTTTGGGTTGGGCTTTTTGTCCTGCTCGGGGCAGCGGCGCTGGTGTTTCTGGCGCTGCAATCGGCCAATCTGCTGCAGCTCAATTTTCGCAGTGGCTACCAGGTGACCGCCCGTTTCGACAACATCGGCGGGCTCAAGCCCAACGCGGCGGTGCGCAGCGCCGGCGTGGTCGTTGGGCGTGTGGCGTCGATCACGTTTGACGACAAAATTTACCAGGCACGCGTCACGCTTGAGCTGCAGGACCGCTATGCTTTTCCCAAGGACAGCTCGGTCAAGATTCTCACCAGCGGCCTGCTGGGCGAGCAGTACCTGGGCATTGAGGCGGGCGCCGATGAAAAAATGCTGGCCGCAGGCGATCGCATCGTGGCGACGCAATCCGCCGTGGTGCTCGAAAACCTGATCAGCCAGTTCCTCTACAGCAAGGCCGCTGACGGAGCGCCTGCCACCGACAGCACAGCAAAAAAATGAAACACCCTTTTCTTCGCCCTTTGTCTACACCGACGCTGCTTCTGGCGCTGTGTGGCAGCCTGATGGCTGGCTGTGCCAGCGGCCCCAACGTGAATCGGGACGATCCGCTGGAGCCCTACAACCGCAGCATGACGAAGTTCAACGACGCCGTCGACAACGCCGTGCTCAAGCCCGTGGCCACTACGTACCAGGAATTGACGCCGATGCTGGTGCGCACCGGGGTGAGCAACTTTTTTGCCAACATTGGTGACTCTTGGTCGTTCGTCAACAACTCGCTGCAGTTGCGCCTGGAGCCGGCTGTCTCTAGCTTCTTCCGTTTTGCCATCAACAGCACCATGGGTCTGGCCGGCATACTCGATGTGGCCAGCGAGATGGGTATTGACCGCTACAAGCAGGATTTCGGCCTCACGCTGGGCCGCTGGGGGGTGCCCACCGGGCCGTATTTCGTGCTGCCCGTTCTTGGTCCCTCGACGATTCGCGACACCGTGGCGCTGCCCGTGGACATGAGCGGCAACCTGCTCACCACCGTGGATCCGGTTTCCGCCCGCAACAGTCTGTATGCGCTGCGCGCAGTGGACGCGCGTGCCAACCTGCTGCGTGCGGGCAGCGTGCTGGACGATGCCGCGCTGGACAAGTACAGCTTTACCCGCGACGTCTACCTGCAGGTGCGCCGTGAAGAAAACGGTCGCCGCCGGCCCAGTGCCTCTCGCCCCGTCAACGACGGCCGGCTCCCCCCTGAGCCGGATTGAGATCTGGCGCGTCAGGGCGCAGCCAGAACGCAGCCTGCCCCGCTTGCCTGCATTCGGGCCGTTGGCCGACGCGTTAAGGGTTTACCCGAGATAATCCGTGCCATAGCACCCGCCTGAAGCGGTTTGGAAGGAGTGATTCATGCAAAGACGTTTGATTGGCCGCCTTGCGGCTGTCGTGTTGGCAGCGCTGGCGTTCGGGCCCGCGTTCGCGGCCCAGGAGGCGCCCGATGCCTTGGTGGGCCGGATATCCAATGAGGTACTGGCCGAACTGCGTGCCGACCCTGCGCTGAAAAACGGCAACCTGGACCGCATCATTGCGTTGGTGGACAAGAGCGTGATGCCCAACGTGAACTTTCGCCGCATGACGGCCGCTGCCGTCGGGCCGGCCTGGCGCCGCGCCACAGCGCAGCAGCAACAGCAGCTGGAGCAAGGGTTCAAGACGCTGTTGATCCGGACCTACTCCGGCGCTCTGGCCCAGGTGGGCGACCAGACCGTGGTCGTCAAGCCGCTGCGCGCAGCGCCGGACGATACCGATGTGCTGGTGCGCACCGAAGTGCGCGGCCGGGGCGACCCGGTGCAGTTGGATTACCGGCTGGAAAAAACGCCTGGTGAGGGCGCCGGCTGGAAAATCTACAACCTCAATGTGCTCGGCGTATGGCTGGTGGAGACCTACCGCAGCCAGTTTGCCCAAGAAATCAACGCCCACGGCATTGATGGCCTGATTGAAACGCTGGACGCGCGCAACAAGAGCAACGCGGCAAAAGGTTGAACGCCTTGGCCGATGCCCTTTCCCTGCCAAGCGAGCTGACGCTGCGCCAGGCCAGTGGCGCGCTCTTGCGCTTGCTCGCCGCCATTTCTACGCTGGCGCCAAGTGTCCCGGTGCGCATCCAGGCGCAGGGCATGCAGGTGTTTGATTCGTCTGCCCTCGCCGTGCTGCTTGAATGCCGCCGTGCTGCGCTTGCCAGCGGCCGGGCGTTTGCGGTCGCCGGGCTGCCGTCGGCCCTCAGGGGCCTGGCCGCTTTGTACGGCGTGGACACCTTGCTGACCGACGCAGACGGCCACGCCGCACCGGCCGGCTAAAATAGCCGGCTTCCATGGCAGCAGTCTCCTTTCAGTCCGTCACCAAGACCTATTCGACCCCTCAAGGCCCCTTCCGGGCGCTGGATGCGGTGTCACTGGGCATTGAGGAAGGCGAGTTTTTCGGCCTTCTTGGCCCCAACGGCGCGGGGAAAACCACCCTTATCAGCATTCTCGCGGGCCTGGCGCGCGCGACTTCCGGGCGCGTGCTGGTGCAGGGCGCTGATGTGCAAAGCGATTACGCCAACGCGCGCCGCAAACTCGGCGTAGTGCCGCAAGAACTGGTGTTTGACCCGTTTTTCAGCGTGCGGGAAGCACTGCGCTTTCAGTCGGGCTACTTCGGCGTGGAGCACAACGACGCCTGGATCGATGAATTGCTGCACAGCCTGGGTCTGGCCGACAAGGCGCAGGCCAACATGCGCCAGCTCTCCGGCGGCATGAAGCGGCGCGTGCTGGTGGCGCAGGCGCTGGTCCACAAACCGCCCATCATCGTGCTGGACGAGCCTACGGCCGGCGTGGACGTCGAGCTGCGCCAAACACTGTGGCAGTTCATCGCCAAACTGAACAAGCAGGGCCACACCGTGCTGCTGACCACGCACTATCTGGAAGAAGCCGAAGCCCTGTGCAGCCGCATTGCCATGCTGCAGCGCGGCCATGTGGTGGCCCTGGACCGCACCTCGAACTTGCTCAAATCGGCCTCGGGCAACGTGCTGGTGTTCAAAACCGACGCGCCCTTGCCGGCGGCGCTGGCGCCGCTTGCGCGCGTCACTGGGCGCGTGGTGCAAATGGTTGCGCAGGATGTCCAGGAGGTCGAACACTTTCTGGCGCAGTTGCGCCAGGCGGGCGTGGAGGTGCAGGACATCGAGATTCGCCGCGCCGATCTGGAGGATGTGTTCCTCAAGGTCATGGCCGGCAACGCGCCGGCGGACTGGGAGGCCAAGGTGCCCAGTTTTCCCAGGCCCGCCGAGGCAGCAGCATGAGCGCAGCCAGGCAAGCGCGCGCCCTGGTGCGTGCTACGGAGGTTTTGCAGTGACTGGCTGGCACACGCTGTTCTACAAGGAAATTTTGCGTTTCTGGAAAGTGGGTTTCCAGACCGTGGCCGCGCCGGTGCTCACTTCCATGCTGTACCTGCTGATCTTCGGGCATGTGCTCGAAGACCATGTGAAGGTGTACGACCGCATCGGCTACACCGCGTTTCTGGTGCCCGGCTTGGTGATGATGAGCGTGCTGCAGAATGCATTTGCCAACAGTTCTTCCAGCTTGGTGCAGAGCAAGATCATGGGCAGCCTGGTGTTTCAGCTGCTGACGCCGCTGTCCCCCTTCGCCTGGTTTGTGGCCTATGTGGGCTCTTCGGTGGTGCGTGGGCTGGCTGTTGGACTGGGCGTATTGGTGGTTTCGTTGTACTTTGCCGTGCCGCAGTTCGCCGCACCCCTGTGGATTGTGGTGTTTGCCGTGCTGGGCGCCACGCTGCTCGCTTCGCTGGGCATCGTTGCCGGCCTGTGGGCCGACAAGTTCGACCAGATGGCGTCGTTCCAGAACTTCATCATCGTGCCGATGACCTTTCTCTCGGGCGTGTTCTATTCGGTAGGCTCGCTGCCGCCGTTCTGGAGGGCGGTGAGTCTGTTCAACCCATTTTTCTACATGATCGACGGTTTCCGCCACGGCTTTTTTGGCCAGAGCGACGCCTCGCCCTGGCTGAGCCTGGCCATTGTCGGAAGTGCCTGCCTGTGCGTGAGCCTGCTGGCCCTGCACCTGCTGCGCATCGGGTACAAGATAAGGTCATGAAGAAGCACCCCCTGAGTCGCTGCGCGCCTTCCCCCTCAAGGGGGACGCCGCCCGTGCGGCGGGGCGGCCCTTGCACGGCGGCCGCTGGCCTGGGCTGCGTCAGTTTCATGGCCCGGCGCACGCTTATCAACCTCCTGGAATAAACCAAATGACTGCCGACCAAATCAAAGACCTCATCAGCGCCGGCCTGCCGTGCGAATACATCACACTGGAAGGCGACGGCCGGCATTGGTATGCGACCATCGTCTCGCCGGCCTTCGAGGGCCTGCGCGCCATTCAGCGCCACCAGCGCGTGTACGGCACCCTGGGCGGCAAGATGCTGAGCGACGAAGTGCATGCGCTCTCGATGAAGACCTTCACCCCGGCAGAGTGGGCGCAGGCGCAGGCGTAAGCCCACCAGAAACCAGAGTGCTCATAAAATAATAGCTGTAAGCGCTTGATACATAAGCGCTAGAGGCATATTTCTTCTAAACTCCTAACGCAAGACAGGCATGGACAAGCTCCTGATTCGCGGTGGCCGCAGCCTGCAGGGCGAGGTTGCCATCTCCGGCGCCAAGAACGCCGCATTGCCCGAGCTGTGCGCCGCGCTGCTGACGGCCGAGCCGGTGCTGCTCGGCAATGTGCCGCACTTGCAGGACGTGGCGACCATGCAGCGGCTGATCGCCAACATGGGCGTGGCCATCGAGCGTACCGAGCAAGGCGGCATGCGCATGGACGCCAGTGGCCTCAATTCGCCCGAAGCACCGTACGAACTGGTCAAGACCATGCGCGCCTCGGTGCTGGCGCTGGGGCCCCTGCTGGCGCGCTTTGGCGAAGCCACGGTATCGCTGCCCGGCGGCTGCGCCATCGGCTCGCGGCCGGTGGACCAGCACATCAAGGGGCTGCAGGCCATGGGGGCCGACATCGTTGTCGAGCACGGCTACATCCTTGCCAAGTTGCCGGCGGGGCGCACGCGGCTCAAGGGTGCGCGCATCACCACCGACATGGTGACCGTCACCGGCACCGAAAACTTCCTCATGGCGGCCACGCTGGCCGAGGGCGAGACGGTGCTGGAAAACGCTGCCCAGGAGCCCGAGATCACCGATCTGGCCGAAATGCTGATTGCCATGGGCGCGCAGATCGAGGGCCACGGCAGCAGCCGTATCCGTATCGTCGGCGTGCCGGCACTGCATGGCTGCACGCACGCTGTGGTGGCCGATCGCATCGAAGCCGGCACTTTTCTCTGTGCCGTGGCCGCTGCTGGCGGCGACGTTTTCCTGCGCCATGCCCGCGCGGACCATCTGGACGCCGTGATCGACAAGCTGCGCGAGGCCGGTGCGCAGGTGCTGGCGGAGCGCGGCGGCATTCGCGTCTCCAGTCCCGGCGCGGCGCAGCTGCGCGCCCAGAGCTTTCGCACCACCGAATACCCCGGTTTCCCCACCGACATGCAGGCGCAGTTCATGGTGCTCAATTGCGTTGCCCGGGGCACGGCCACGGTGACCGAGACGATTTTCGAAAACCGCTACATGCACGTCGACGAGCTGGCACGTCTGGGCGCGCGCATTCAGGTCGATGGCCGCGTGGCCGTGGTCGAAGGCTTGGCCGGCAGCAGCGCACGCCTCTCGGGCGCGACGGTGATGGCGACCGACTTGCGCGCCTCCGCCAGCTTGGTCATTGCCGGCCTGGTGGCTGAGGGCGAGACCGTGGTGGACCGCATCTACCACCTCGACCGCGGCTACGACTGCATGGAAGCCAAGCTGCGCGGCCTGGGCGCCGACGTTGAAAGGATTTAGTGTGATCACCCTCGCCCTCTCCAAAGGCCGCATCTTCGAAGAAGTGATGCCGCTGCTGGCCGCCGCCGGTATTCAGGTGCTGGAAGACCCGGAAAAATCGCGCAAGCTGATCTTGCCGACCAACCAGCCGGACGTGCGCGTCGTCATCGTGCGCGCCACCGACGTGCCCACCTACGTGCAGTTTGGCGGTGCCGACATCGGCGTCTGCGGCAAGGACACGCTGATCGAGCACAGCGCCGAGTGGGGCGGCTCGGGCAGCGCTGGCTTGTACCTGCCGCTCGATTTGCGCATTGCCCGCTGCCGCGTCAGCGTGGCGGTGCGTGAGGGTTTTGACTACGCCCGCGCCGTCCAGCCCGGCGGGCGCCTGAAGGTGGCGACCAAGTACCCCGCCATTGCGCGCGATTTTTTCGCCAGCAAGGGCGTGCATGTCGATTTGATCAAGCTCTACGGCAGCATGGAGCTCGCCCCGCTCACCGGCCTGGCCGACGCCATCGTCGATCTGGTCTCCACCGGCAACACGCTCAAGGCCAACCACCTGGTCGAGGTGGAGCGCATCATGGACATCAGCTCGCACCTGGTGGTGAACCAGTCGGCGCTCAAGCTCAAGCAGGCGCCGCTGCGCCGCATCATTGACGCGTTCGCGGGTGCTATCGGCCCGAAGTGAAATGAACACCCCACTGCGTCGCTTCGCGCCTTCTCCCCGCTCTCGCATCGCTGCGCGATGCGGGCAGGGTGACGCCACCGGTGCTGCGGGGCGGCCCTTGCACGGTGGCCGCTGGCTTGTTGTGTGCCACTGCAACTGTCGCGGATGCTGCGACATTCCATGAGACGCTGATTTACTATGAATTTAGTAGCTATACCCGCACGCCTATCAAGCGCTAGCGCCACTTTTGAGGCAGATTTCGCAGCGCGTCTGCACTGGTCTGCCGACCAGGACGCCGCGATCGAGCAGCGCGTGGCCGACATCCTGGCCGACGTGCGCGCGCGCGGCGACGCAGCGCTGCTGGACTACACCGCGCGCTTCGATGGCCTGAATGCCAGCAGCGTGGCGGCGCTGGAGCTCACGCAGGCCGAGCTCAAAGCCGCGTTCGATGCGCTTCCTCCGCCGCAGCGCGAAGCCCTGCAAGCAGCGGCCGCCCGCGTGCGCAGCTACCACGAAGCGCAGAAAAAGGCCTGCGGCGAGAGCTGGAGCTACCGCGATGCCGACGGCAGCCTGCTGGGCCAGAAGGTCACGCCGCTCGACCGCGTGGGCATTTACGTGCCCGGCGGCAAGGCCGCCTACCCGAGCAGTGTGCTGATGAACGCCATCCCCGCGCATGTCGCTGGCGTGGGCGAGATCATCATGGTCGTGCCCACGCCGCGCGGCGAGAAGAACCCGCTGGTGCTGGCCGCCGCCTACGTGGCTGGCGTCACGCGCGCCTTCACCCTGGGCGGCGCCCAGGCCGTGGCGGCGCTGGCCTACGGGACGCAAACCGTCCCCAAGGTGGACAAGATCACCGGCCCCGGCAACGCCTACGTGGCCAGCGCCAAGAAGCGCGTGTTCGGCCAGGTGGGTATCGACATGATCGCCGGCCCCAGCGAAATCCTGGTGCTGGCCGACGGCAGCACACCGCCCGACTGGGTGGCCATGGACCTTTTTTCACAGGCCGAGCACGACGAGCTGGCGCAGGCGATCCTGCTGAGCCCGGATGCGGCCTACATCGACGCCGTGCAGCGTGAAATGAACCGGCTGCTGCCCACCATGCCGCGCGCCGCGATCATCGCCAAGAGCCTTGCCGGCCGGGGCGCGCTGATCCATACGCGCAGCATGGAAGAGGCCTGGGAAATTTCCAACCGCATCGCGCCCGAGCACCTCGAAATATCGAGCCGCGAACCGCACCGCTGGGAGCCGCTGCTCAAGCACGCTGGCGCCATCTTTTTGGGCGCCTACACCTCGGAGAGCCTGGGCGACTACTGCGCCGGCCCCAACCACGTACTGCCCACCAGCGGCACGGCCCGCTTTTCATCGCCGCTGGGCGTGTACGACTTCCAGAAGCGCAGCAGCCTGATTGAAGTGAGCGAGGCGGGCGCGCAAATTCTGGGCCCGATTGCCGCCACTCTGGCCTATGGCGAGGGCCTGCAGGCGCACGCGCAGGCGGCCGAGCTGCGCCTCAAGCCGCGCTGAGGCGGGCGGGTCGTGCGCGGAGGGTGCCTGCCTCCTGCATCCAGCGCAGGCGCAGGGGCGCAGCGCCGTCGGCCCCGGCATACAACACGGCAGGGCCTTGCAGGGTGAGGCGCTGGCCGGCCTCCAGAAACAGGTCGTCGCCGCACCCCTGCTGCGTCAGCCACAGCCGGCCTTCCAGCACTTCGAGCGAGGCGCGCTGCCCGGTACGGCAGCGCAGCGGCGTCACCGGTGCGCCGGGCTCCAGGTTGATCTGGAGCATGGGAGCGGTAGGAGAGAGATGGAGCAGGGTTTTCATGCCGTCCACTGTGCGTGCGACGCCGCACCTGCAACAGCCACAGCGCGCGGCGATGTGGTGCAACACAGATGCCCGGCGCAGGCCATCTGTGTTGCTTGATCTGCAGGGTATCTGTATCGATGGCTCTGACGTGAACCGATACAGAATGCCATATGGCTCTTGACGATTCACCGCCGCTGTATCTGCAGATCGCCACGCAGATGGCCGAACTCATTCGCAATGGCTCCCTGGGGCGCGGCTCGCGCATGCCCTCGGTACGCGAACTGGCCCGCCAGCGCGGCGTGGCGCAAAGCACGGTGGTGCAGGCCTACCACTGGCTGGAAGATGCGCGCCTGATCACGGCGCGGCCCCGCTCGGGCTATTTCGTCGCCGCGCGGCCAGTGGCGCTGCCCGAACCCAGCGTTTCGCGGGGCCTGCGCCGCCCGCGCGATGTTTCGGTGGACTGGCTGGGCCAGCGCATTCTGGGCACGCCGCATCCCGCCGACGTGATTTCGTTCAGCAGTGGCACGCCGGGGCCGGACTTGCTGGACGTGGACCGCGTGCGCCGCGCCGTGACCCGTTCGGCCCAGCGGCACCGGCAACTGCTGTGCACCTACCCTTCATCGAACGGGCATGAAGATGCCCGCCGGGCCATCGCGCGCTATGCCGTGGGGTTGGGATGCAGCCTGAACCCCGAGCGCATCCTCATTACTGGCGGCTGCATGGACAGCATCAGCCTGTGCCTGCGTGCGGTGACGCAGCCGGGGGACGTGGTGGCGCTGGAGTCGCCCACGCATTTTTCGTTTCTGGAGGTGCTGCAGGGCCTGCACCTCAAGGCATTGGAAATCCCCACGCACCCACGGTACGGCATTTCGCTTGATGCCTTGCAGCTGGCGCTGGAGACACAGCCCGTCAAAGCCCTGTTGGTCGTGCCCACGCTCAGCAACCCGCTGGGTGCCTGCATGCCGCAAGGTGAGCGCCGCCGCCTGGCGCAACTCGCTGCGCAGCATGGCCTGGCCGTGATCGAGGATGCCATTTACAGCGACCTGGCCGAGCAGGACGAGCACCGGCGCTCCGTCAAATCCTACGACGCCACGGGCCATGTGATGCTGTGCGACTCGTTCTCCAAGACGCTGGCCCCTGGTCTGCGCCTGGGCTGGGTCGAGGCAGGACGCTGGACCGAACCCCTGCGCCGCATCAAGGACATGCAGGCCGGCGGCCAGTCGCCGGTGCTGGAACTGGCGCTGGCCGACCTCATAGGGCAGACCGGCCACGCCGCCGCCATGCGCCAGCTGCGCACGGCCATTGCTGCGCGCATGGACGAGGTGCGCCGGGTGATCGCGAGCGCCTTTCCGCCCGGAACGCGGGTTAGCGATCCGCCCGGAGGCTTGCTGTTCTGGCTGGAGTTGCCCCGCGCCGTGGATACCGTGCAATTGCACCAGGCCTTTCTGGACGAACGCATCCTCGTGCCGCCCGGGACGGTATTCGGTACCGGTGGGCGCTTTCGCAATTGCCTGCGCATCGGCGTGGGTGGCGATTGGACGGCCGACCATGTGCGTGCGCTGCGCAGGGTGGGGGAGCTGGCCTGCGCCATGGCGGCGGTGCCGCGCAAGGCGGCTTGAGTTATTTTTATTTTGCCTTGAAGTGACACGAAGTTCGTGCAACACGAAGTTCGTGTAAACTGTGCCGTATGAAAAACGTCACCATCACCATGGACGATGCCGTTGCCGAATGGGTCCGCGTGGAAGCGGCCAAGCGCGGCAGTAGCGTCTCGCGCCTGTTGGGTGAGTGGATGGCCGAAAAGATGCGCCAGGAAGACGCTTACGCCCAGGCCATGCGCGAGGCGCTGGGCTTTGAGACGTGGGGTGCTTCGAGCGGCCCCTATGTGCCGCGCAACACCCTGTTCGAGCGCTGAGCCATGGCAATCGCTCCCATTTTTGTCGACACCGAAGTGCTGCTGGCCAGCGTGGACGAGCGCGATGCTGTGCGCCAGGCGCGCGCCCGCGAATGGCTGCGCTTTTGCTGGGAAACCCGCAGCGGGCGCATCAGCTCACAGGTGCTCAACGAGCTGTACAACCAGGCCATCCAGCGCTTTGACGGCCCCCGGGTGCTGCCGCAGGTGCGCGCCCAGGTGCGGCGCCTGCGCGTCTGGCTGCCGCCGCACCTCGACGCCTATACGGTTGATGGCGCCTGGGACCTGCAAGACCGCTACGGCCTGGGCTACTGGGACGCGCTCATCCTCTCGTCTGCCCACCAGCAGGGCTGCCGCTACCTGCTGACCGAGGCGCTGCCGCACGACCAGCCCCTCGATGCCGTGCGCCCTATCAACCCCTTCCTTGTGGCACCTACTGCACTGGACACCACCGAATGACAACGACTACCGACCAAGCCCTGAACCGTATCCGCCCCGACGTCCGTGCCATGCACGCCTACGTCGTGCAGCCGGCGGAAGGCATGCTGAAGATGGATGCGATGGAAAATCCCTTCACGTTGCCGCCCGAGCTGCAACGTGCGTTGGGTGAACGTCTTGGCGCGCTGGCCTTGAACCGCTATCCCGGCGCGCGCAGCGATGACCTCAAGGCCGCGCTGGCGCAGTATGCGGACATGCCGGCGGGCTGCAGCATGGCGCTGGGCAACGGTTCCGACGAACTCATCGGTCTGGTCACCCAGGCTTGCGCGCAGCCCTGGGACGCCGCCGCGAAGCGCCCGGTGGTGCTTGCGCCGATGCCGGGTTTTGTGATGTACGCGGTGTCGGCACAGCTGCTGGGCCTCGAATTCGTTGGTGTACCGCTGACCGCGGATTTCGAACTGGATGTGCCCGCCATGTTGGCCACCATTGCCGACTACCGTCCGGCACTCACGCACATCGCCTACCCCAACAACCCCACGGCCACGCTGTGGAACGAAGCGGCGGTGCAGGCCGTGGTCGATGCGGTGGGCGCGCAGGGCGGCATCGTGCTCATCGACGAGGCCTACCAGCCGTTCGCCAGCCGCAGCTGGATTGATCGCATGCGCGCCGAGCCCGAGCGCAACGCGCATGTGCTGCTCATGCGCACGCTTTCCAAGTTCGGCCTGGCGGGTGTGCGTCTCGGTTACCTGATGGGCCCGGCAGTGCTGGTGGCCGAGGTGGACAAGCTGCGCCCGCCCTACAACGTCAGCGTGCTCAACTGCGAGGCGGCGCTGTTTGCGCTGGAACATGCCGACGTGTTTGCCGCGCAGGCCGCCGAACTGCGCGCCCAGCGCGACCCACTGGTGACGCGCCTGCGCGCCCTGCCGGGGGTGGAGCGCGTGTGGGACAGCGAAGCCAATATGGTGCTGGTGCGCGTGCAGGACGCGGCCAAAACCTTTGCCGGTATGCGCGAGCGCAAGGTTCTTATCAAGAACGTTTCTACAATGCATCCCTTGCTGGCCCAGTGCCTGCGGCTCACGGTGGGTACCGCCGACGAGAACGCATGCATGCTGGCCGCCCTTCAGGCTTCGCTATGACCTCTTCTGCCCTCGTTTCCTCCGCCAATGCGGACCGCACTGCGGAAGTCAGCCGCAACACCAGCGAGACGCGCATCACCGTGCGCATCAACCTCGACGGCAGCGGCCAATCGCAACTCTCGACCGGCATCGGGTTTTTTGACCACATGCTTGAGCAGATCGCCCGCCACGGCTTGATCGATCTCGAAGTGCGCGCCGACGGTGACCTGCACATCGACGGCCATCACACGGTCGAAGACGTGGGCATCACGCTTGGTCAGGCCGTGGCACGTGCCATAGGCGACAAAAAGGGCCTGCGCCGCTACGGTCACGCCTATGTGCCGCTGGACGAAGCCCTGACGCGGGTGGTGATTGACCTCTCCGGCCGGCCGGGGCTGGTGCAGAACATCGCTTTCACCAGCGGCATGATTGGTGGCTTCGACACCCAGCTCACACACGAATTTTTTCAGGGCTTTGTCAACCATGCTGGCGCCACGCTGCACATCGACAACCTGCGCGGTGTCAATGCGCACCACCAGTGCGAGACAGCCTTCAAGGCCTTCGGTCGCGCGCTGCGTGCGGCGGTCGAGCGCGATCCGCGCAATGCCGGCAGCGTTCCTTCCACCAAAGGTGTTTTGTAAGTAAAAAGTGCCTCTAGCGCTTATAGAGTAAGCGCTATCAGCTATGAATATCAAAGCAAAAACGGTCGCAGTGGTGGACTATGGCATGGGCAATTTGCGCTCTGTGTCGCAAGCCGTCCAGGCCGCAGCGCAGGACACGGGTTGGGACGTCGTGGTGACCTCCCGGCCCGATGACGTGCACGCTGCCGCGCGCATCGTGCTGCCAGGGCAGGGCGCCATGCCCGACTGCATGCGCGAGCTGCGCGAATCGGGGCTCAAGGAATCGGTGCTCGAAGCGGCTGCCAGCAAGCCTCTGTTTGGCGTGTGTGTCGGCATGCAGATGCTGCTGAGCCACAGCGCCGAGGGGGATACGCCCGGCCTGAACTTGATCCCTGGCGAGGTGCTGCGGTTTGACCTGGCCGGCCGCCTGCAGCAGGACGGCAGCCGTTTCAAGGTGCCGCAAATGGGCTGGAACCAGGTGCGCCAGGTGCCCCATGGCGGCGCCGTGCATGCGCTGTGGCATGGGGTGCCCGACAACAGTTATTTCTATTTCGTGCACAGCTTTTATGCGGCGCCGGCGAATGCCGCGCACTGCGCTGGCGAGGCCGACTACGGCGCGCCCTTTGCAGCGGCCATTGCGCGCGATAACATCTTTGCCACCCAGTTCCATCCCGAGAAGAGTGCCGATCAAGGGTTGCGGCTGTACCGAAATTTTCTGCGCTGGAATCCCTGACCGAGCCGTTTCTTGCTGCATCCTGGCGGATTTTCCCAGGCTGCAACTTTTTCTCCACCTGTCCGGGCCAAGTCTTCGAGCCCACTATCCTTACCCACTTGCCATGCTGCTCATCCCCGCCATTGACCTCAAAGACGGCCACTGTGTTCGCCTCAAGCAGGGCGACATGGACCAATCGACCACTTTTGGTGAAGACCCGGCGGCCATGGCCAGGCGCTGGGTGGATGCCGGCGCGCGCCGTTTGCACCTGGTGGACTTGAACGGTGCCTTCGCGGGCAAGCCCAAGAACTACGCCGCCGTCAAAAGCATCTTGCGCGAAGTGGGCGACGAGATCCCGGTGCAGCTCGGGGGCGGCATTCGGGACCTGGATACCATTGAAAAATACATCGATGGCGGCCTGCGCTACGTCATCATCGGCACTGCAGCCGTGAAAAACCCAGGGTTTTTGAAGGACGCCTGCTCGGCGTTTGGCGGTCACATCATCGTCGGGCTCGACGCCAAGGATGGCAAGGTGGCGACGGATGGCTGGAGCAAGCTCACCGGCCACGAGGTGGTCGATTTGGCCAAGAAATTCGAGGATTGGGGCGTTGAATCCATCGTCTACACCGACATTGGCCGCGACGGCATGCTCTCGGGTATCAACATCGAGGCCACCGTCAAGCTGGCCCAGGCGCTCACCATTCCGGTCATTGCTTCGGGCGGCCTGAGCAACATGCAAGACATCGAGCGGCTTTGCGCTGTCGAGGATGAAGGTGTGGAGGGGGTGATTTGCGGGCGCGCCATCTATTCGGGCGACCTCGATTTTGCCGCTGCACAGAGCCGGGCCGACGCGCTGGCCTGATCTGCGCGCGGGAGCGCGCTAAGGAGCCTCTGCACGAATCGTCGCGCCGTGTGCATCTGCGGCCTCGGGCGATCTGCAGCGTTGCAAATCCTCGCGATAGCTACGGCTATCGCTGCGGTTTGCGCCTTGCAGCTCATCCCGATCCGCAGCGCCCACTTGCCACGCGATTCGTGCGGAGGCTCCCTAAGCGATGGGTTGCCGCCTACTTGTCGGCAAAGCGTTAAGGTTGTTGCAATTTGTTCACGATTTGAGGGACTCTTGCGCACGGTCAGATACATTTGTTAAGATATGTGCATCGAGGGTCAGACGGCGCAGATCGTTCCGCCCACGGGGTTCACGCAAGTGGCCCCATTTCATGTGGTGGTGGTCTTGCGCGCTGTCGCATCCCTCCGGGGAGCAGTCTGTGAGGCCCTAGCGACTGACTCCTCGAATGCGCGTTCTTTCAATTTTCGGTACCCGTCCCGAAGCCATCAAGATGGCTCCCCTTGTGGCAGCACTGGGTCGGGAGCCACAGTTACATAGCAGCGTTTGCGTTACTGGGCAGCACCGTGAGATGCTGGCGCAGGTCATGGCGCTGTTTGGTCTGCAGGCCCAGCACGAACTCGATGTCATGCGGCCGAATCAGACGCTCAATGGTCTGTATGCACGGCTGCTGACGGCTGTGGGTGCGGTGCTTGACGCCGAGCAGCCCGATTGCGTGCTGGTGCATGGCGATACCACAACAGCGGCAGCGGCAGCCATGGCTGCGTTTCATCGCCGCATTGCCGTGGGGCATGTGGAAGCCGGCCTGCGCAGCGGCAACATGCATTCGCCTTTTCCCGAGGAGATGAACCGCCGGCTCGTCGATTCGATGAGCACCTGGCTGTTCGCTCCCACGCCGGCGGCACGCGAGGCAGCGCTGCAAGAAAAGGTATCGGGCCATATCTGGGTGACGGGCAACACGGTCATCGATGCGCTCAATGCCACGCTGGCTCGGCTTGACGCCGATGCTGAGCGCCAGCGCGCTCTGGCGCAGCGCTACAGCTGGCTGGATGCCGAGCGAAAACTTGTGTTGGTGACGGGCCACCGCCGAGAAAATTTCGGTGAAGGATTTCGCAATATCTGCGCTGCTTTGGAGGCGCTTGCACAGCGGGACGATGTGCAAATCGTTTACCCGGTGCATTTGAATCCCAACGTGCGGGATGTTGTGCGGCAATCCCTGGCCAGTCAGGCCAATGTCCACTTGATTGAGCCGCTCGACTACGTGGATTTCGTCTGGCTGATGCGGCGCGCCTACCTCATCCTGACCGATTCTGGCGGCGTGCAGGAAGAAGCGCCTGCCCTTGGCAAGCCGGTGCTGGTCATGCGCGATGTGACCGAGCGCCCGGAAGCCGTGGCGGCAGGGACGGTGCGCCTGGTGGGGACCTCGCGCGAGCGCATTACCGCCGAGGCGACGCGCCTGCTGGACGATGCCTCCCTGCATACCGAGTTTTGCCGCAAAGGCAACCCTTATGGCGACGGACACGCCTGCCAGCGCATCGTCGATGCCTTGTGCGGGCGCGCCTTTGCCGAATTCAGACCCGGGCCGATTGCCCAATCGCAGCCTCTCATGAACGCTTTTATTGCGGAGTCTCACCTATGACAGCCAGCGTCTCTCACCCACGGCGTCTTTCGCGCCTGCTTGCCTTGATCGGCTTGAGTGCGCCTCTTCTGGCATGGGCCAGTCCGGCCGGAGATGCGCTGCAGCGCTTGCAGGGCGACACCTGGGTCAACCGCAGTTTTGCCTTGTCCGATCTGGGTTTTGGTGAGGATGTCCTGCTCAGCGGTTATGACAGCCGACAGGAGTTTTACCTTCCAGTGCCACGCACGCTGCATCTGGCCGATGCTAGCGTCGATTTCCGCGGGCGCTATTACAAGGCTGAGGAGGGGCGCACCTCCATGCTTTTGTTTGTCAATGGCAAACCCGTGCATTCGCGCCGCATCGACACCTCTGAAGGCGATGCCAGCCAGCTCTTGAAGGTCGATGTCAGCAAGCCCGGCAATGGCTTCCTGCGTTTTCGTGTGGATTGGCTGAACAATGTCGGCCAGCGTATTTGCGACGTGGAGCGCTCCACGGGCAACGTGTTGTCTGTGTCGAGCGACACGCGATTCAACTACCGTTTCAGCAGTGCGGCCTTGACCAGTCTTGCGGATGCCTGGCTGACGCTACCTGCCCACCCGACCTTGCTGGTGGCCTCGCGCAGCCTGAACAAAACGGCCTACGACACGGCTTGGCGGCTTGGCGTTGCGCTGGAGCAGGCCAATCGCCGCGTCCAAGTGAAGTCTTTCCCGTCGCCTGGCGATATGGTCGATACGACGGGCTGGCAGTTGCCTCCTGGCCTGGCCAATGTGCCGGCGTTCGCGGCCCTGGGCCAAAATGAGGCCAAGCACGCGCTGAAGGACGAGGCCGAGGTCGGTGCCTTGGTGGTTCTTGGATCGTCGCTGGCAACGGGCGATATCGTTGTTGCCGATCCCGCCCTGCAAAAGCAGGTCGCTGCAGCGCTGGATGCCCTGGGCGCACAGCTTTCCGCCGATCCAGACGCCACTCGCGCATTGGCGACCTGGCGCAGTTTGCAAACGGCGCTGGGCGCAGCGGCGGTGCCCTCGCATAGCGTGCGTTTGGCCACATTGGGAGCGCATCCGGTCATCGTCGTGGCCGAAGACGCCGGAGCCAAAGCGGCTGGCGCCTTTGCAGATGTATGGCGCAACGCTTTGACGGCGCGCAATGTGGTGATCGCCGAGGCCAACGCTCCCGAGGTGATTGACCAGGCGGCACTGCGTCTGACGAACCTGGGCGGCAGTGATGCCAACTTTGACGTGCTGGCGCATGGCGACTGGACGGCCACTTTGCCTCTGGCCGCCGTAGCGGTCAACGGCCGCATGCCCACCGATTTGGTGGTGGATGTGGCTGCGGCACCCGGGGCTTCCTCCACGCGGCCGGTGGCCTCAGTGTTCTGGAACAACGTGTTGCTGTCTGCCAGGCGCTTGCAGGCCGATGGACACCCCGAGCGGCTGGATGCGCGCGTTCCTGGCTATGCCCTTGGCCTCAGTAATGTGGTGCGCGTGTCGTTCCAGCGCCAGCCCTATTCGAACGATTGCAATGAGACGCCGCAGGCCTTTCCCGTGAGTGTGCTGCCTACAAGTTATGTGCGTGGCGGTGATTCCGAGCCTGACGGTACTTTTGTTGGCTTGCTCCCGTTGATGTCCGGTACGCCGGAACTCATCATTCCGCAGGCGTATCTTGCCGATGCGCCGACCAGCTTGATGCGGGTGGTGCGCATGGCGGTGGCCGCAGGCGTGACGCCCGTGCGGGCCGAGCTGGTCGTTGCTGCGCAAGGCGCCGCCACCGCGCCAACCCGGCCCTTCCTCGCCATGGAGGCTCCAGTGGACGGTGCCAAGGCGCGGGTGGAGATCAAGGATGCCCATTTGCGCATCAACGGCAAAAAGACCCCTTGGCTGGATGTCAATGGTTTGGCCCACCTGAGTGCCGTCGAAGTCACACGCGCCCACGATCAGGATGGGCTGTATTGGCAGACCCTGGGCGGCCAGGCACCTGTTCAAGAGAAGCCCTTTGTGCTCAATCGTGGCGATATTGCTTTGATTGGTGCACAAGGCCCTGTGAGCTGGGTGGACAGCAGCAACCCTTCAGCGAGCCAGCCGCCGCGTGCTGGCGAGGGGGCGTTCTACGAATGGCGTCGGTACTTCTCCTGGGGTGTGCCATTGGTGAGCGCGGCGCTCCTGGTGTTGCTGCTGCTGTTTGTGTGGGCTTATCGCCTCAAGCGCCGCCATTCACAGCAAAAGAGCCAGTAACGACGCTCTACGTCCTGTCTGGACCGCATGTTCACGCTGTACTGGCCCTATCTGTTTGCCGACTACTACCGCGGTCTCGAAATCGTGACGGCGGTGGTAGGCGTCGTCATCCTGCTCTCTAGTCTGGATGACTTGTTTATTGACGCCTGGTACTGGGTGCGGCAGATCTACCGCACGGTCGTGGTGCGGCGTCGTCAGTACAAGCGGCTGACGGCCGAGCAACTGCGTTCGCATGCTGAGCAACCTATGGCGATCATGGTGCCGGCATGGCTGGAATACGACGTGATCGCGCCCATGCTCAGCAACATGGTGTCGGTTCTGGACTATACGAACTACACCATCTTCGTGGGAACCTACCGCAACGACGAACGCACCATTGCCGAGGTGGAGCGCATGCGCCGGCGGTACCGGCAACTGGTGCGTGTCGAGGTCCCGCATGATGGGCCGACCTGCAAGGCCGATTGCCTCAACTGGATCGTGCAGGCGGCATTTCTGCACGAACGGGCGGTCTCGCAAGTTTTTGCCGGCTTCGTGTTGCACGACAGCGAAGATGTGCTGCACCCGCTGGAACTCAAGTACTACAACTATCTGCTGCCGCGCATGGATTTCATCCAACTGCCGGTGACATCGCTGGAACGCAGTTGGTTCGAGCTGATCGCGGGGACTTACATGGATGAGTTTGCGGAGTGGCACAGCAAAGATCTGGTGGTGCGCGAGAGCCTCTCCAGCATGGTGCCGTCGGCTGGCGTGGGCACCTGCTTTTCCCATAGCGCGATGCAGGTGCTGACGGCCACGACGAGCAACGAGCCGTTCAATGTAGAGAGCTTGACCGAGGATTACGACATTGGCACGCGCCTCAACCGCATGGGGATGAAGCAGATTTTTGGCAAATTCGACGTGGACTACGTGACGCGGCGCACTTCCTGGTTTGGGCTCGGGCGAGAAAAGATGGGTTCCATCCAGATGCCTTTGGGCGTCCGTGAATTTTTCCCCGACAACTTCCGGGCGGCCTATCGGCAAAAGGCGCGCTGGACCATTGGTATTGGTTTACAAGGCTGGCAGCAAGTCGGCTGGGCCGGCCCGCTCTCGACCAAGTACCTGTTGTTCCGTGATCGCAAAGGCTTGGTCACCGCTTTCGTGGCCATCCTGGGCTATTTGCTGATGCTCAATTTCCTGGTGTTCTATGCCGCCGATCAACTGGGCTGGTGGACGGTGTACTACCCATCCGTGTTCCGTATCAATGGCTGGTTCATGACCATCATGGGGCTCAATGCCATCGCCCTCCTGCTGCGCGTGGTACAGCGCGCCTACTTTGTTGGCAGCATGTATGGGTGGGAGCATGGACTGCTGTCCATTCCTCGCATGGTGATAGGCAACTTCATCAACGCCATGGCCGCAGCCCGCGCTTGGCGCCTGTTCTTGTCGCACAAATTGCTGGGCACCCGACTGGTCTGGGACAAGACCATGCACGATTTCCCTTCGGCTGACCAGCTTGACCGGCATCGCCAGCGTCTTGGCGAAGTGCTGCTGTCCTGGCGTGCCATTGATGCCAGTCACCTTCAGCAGGCACTGGTCATGCAGCGCGACTCGCGCCGTCCGTTAGGCGCCATTTTGTTGGAGCAGGGCTGGCTGGACGAAGGCACGCTGGAAGAAGCCATCTTATTTCAAGAAGCGGAATCCAAGCCCGTGGCACCGCCGCACCCCGCCATGCAGGATATCGTCGCCGTATGAAGCCGCTGTGCAGCCGCACCCTTTTGGTCATGTCGCTGGCCCTTGCTTGGCCGCTTGCTTCTGCAGGGGCCGCCTCGCAGCACGGGGACACTGCAGCACAGGGCGACGAGATTCCCTTGCATCTCACGATGTCCATGGTGATGACGATGCCCGATCCATCGCGCCCAGCACCCAGGCCGAACGCTCCGCAAGAAGCGCCTCAAGTCGCGCAGTTGCTGCGTGACCCGCGCGAGGTCGTGACTGCACGCTTGAGGCTGGCCCGCGCGTTGACGCTGCATCGGGGTGCTCCAAGGGGGCAGCCAGTGCTGGCAGCAGCGCCACCCGCACCGCTGTCCACCAACCGGCTTGGGCCCGAGTTGATTGCGCATGCTTTGCAGGAAATTGAGCACATGCAGGACAGCTCCTGGAGCGCTGGCCCCGCAGATACCATCACGGACAACGTCTTCCAGCGCGCTTTGATGCGGTACGTCAGGCTGCAAATGCCCGCCTTGCCGGTTTGGCAAGCCCCGCGACCCGATGCGCCGGTGCAACCCGTTCAACCTGTGGCACCTTTCCCCGCGATTGCGCCCCCCGATCAGATCGAGCGTCCACAGCGCGCGGAACCCAACAGCAAGCCAGCAGCACGGGCCAGGCGCAGCAGTGGCGGCCTGCGCGGCCGGGCGTGGCACCTTTCGGATCAAGGCTACAAGGCCTACGCCCGCGGCGACTATGAAACTGCGCTGAAACGTGCAGATGCCGCTTTGGCACTGCGTCCGGATGTAATTCGTTTGTACCAATTGCGCGTGTATGCCTTGCAGAAATTGGGGCGCATTGACGACGCGGTGCATGCTGCCGAGCAGGCCATCACCAACGGTTACACCAGTCCCGAGCTGGAGGCGGCGCTTACGAACCTGAAGTCGGCGCCAGGGGCCGCCGGCACTGTGCCTACGACACCGGAATACCGCAAGGCCTTTCCTATCGCCACGCTCGCGTTCCAGCAGCTGGCCTCCGGAAAGTACGCGGAGGCCGCTTCCAATGCAGAAATTGCCGTGCGCACGGATCCCAGCCAGGGCGATTGGGCACTCCTTTGGCTCAATGCCCTGGAAGATCTACAGCGCTACGAGAACATGATTGCTGCAGGCCAACAAGCAATCGAGCTGGGCGCACCCAACCGCGATGCCATTGGAGCCTTGATGCGCGTGGCCAGTCAGGCGATCGCTGTTCAGTACGCTCAGAAGGCTTTCGACGCGATCGCCGCGAACCGTCCCCAGGACGCTGTGCCAGAGGCGCGCGAAGCTGTGCGCCGGGCCCCGGATGTCGCCAGCCATCGTCTGTTGCTCATCAGTGCCTTGCAGGCAACGCAGGACATTGCAGGAGCAGAAGTGGCGGCAAGCGACGCGTTGAAAGACGATGATGAAAATACCACCATTCATCTCCAGCGAGCGTACCTGCGCCAACAACTGGGGCAGGGAGATGCTGCGCAGCAGGATATTGATGCTGTCCTTGCCCAGGACTGGATCGACGAGGCCCTGCGCCGCAACACCCGTTTGATTGGTGCCGACCTTGCGCTTGCCAACGGACAACGGGGGCGGGCGCTGGCGCTGCTGGAGCCGCTACCTGCCGGTGACAGCCAGGCGAAGACTCGCCGCGAGGCAGCGAAGGCTATCGGCAGCTTGTGGAGGCCAGCAGACGTGCTGCCTGTGACGGCCTATGCCCCATTGCAGCTGTGCCGGGACACGCCCTATGGAACGGTGTGCGAAATGGAGCCGTGGGATGCCCCTGGTACCGACAACCCAGCGGCGCGGGCCTATGCGGCTTACGGCCAGAAGCGCTATCCAGAGGCGATTGCCTTGGCGCGCAAGGCGGTCGCAGAAGACCCTAAAAATGCGGGCAATCAAACGCTGCTGACGACGGCGCTGGCGGCGGGAACTCCGGTGGAGCAGCAGGAGGCCATGGCACGGCTTGACCAGGCATTGGCCGCGCAAGCCAATGACGCCAACCTGCTGCGCCAGCGCGGCTATTTGCGGCTGGCCAATGGGAAACCCCTGTTGGCCTTGGAGGATTTTGTCGCGGCGCGCAATACAGGAAACGCACCCGCCACCAACTTGCTCGACGAAGCGTATGCCATGGCCGCAACCGGCCGGCGGTTGCCGGCCGCTGCCATGCTGCGCCAAGCGATTGACGACGCCGATGAAGGCAAACTGCCGCTGGACAAACAGCAGCGCTTCGATACCCGCAGCGCCATTGCCAACTTTTCTCGTGAATGGGGGCTGACAGCGTCGGTCGGCTACCGTGGTGCCCGTGCCCCGTCGAACGGCCTGGTTGGGCAGCCTGTTTCCGTTCCGGGAAATTCCGAGTTCAGCACGGTGGAAGCGTATTGGCGACCGCCTGAGTTTCTTAATTCCAGCAGCAGCACTTTTGATGTCTACGGGCGCTTGTCGAATACGCTGCACAGCGGCACCGATGTCACGGGTGCGCAGAGCGTGCCAGACCCTTGTGGCGGCGGTGCGATAGCTGTCGCGGAGAGCCGCACGCACGCCCCATCGGGCTTTCCCACGACCACGGGCGCGCTCGGTGTCCGCTATACGCCGTGGGCCGAAAAGAACCTCACCTTTGGCCTGGAACGGCAATTCTTCCTCGGCAATGCAACCCGCACAGGGCTTCTCAACCCAAGTTCCAACGCCGTGCGCTGTTTGCTGAACCAGCAGGCCAGTGCGGTGGACTACCGAACCGATGCAGCCGCAGGCGCCTGGCAGGCCTATGTGCTCTACGGTTTCTATGAAGGCACGGGACTGCGCATCGATACCAAGAGCTGGTTCACCATGGAAGGCTACCTGCAGGCGGGCTACACGCTGCTGGATGCGCCTACCGCCTATACCCTGCGCGACAGCACTGGCCAGGTGCTGGGAAGCTCTAACGGCAAGCTCAAGCGTGGCCAGGGTTTTGCCGCTGGTGAGGTGCGTGTAGGCCGCAGTTTCCTCACGGATTACAGCGATCGCCTGGTGTTCTTTCCCCATGTCTCGGTGGCAGCCGACTGGTACTCCAACCGCAACCGCGTGACCGGCTCACCTGTCGCGGGCAATGCGAGCTTTGACCTTACAGGGAGCGGCAGCGACTGGTCGGTGGGTGCAGGCGTGGGCGTCAATGTGCGCTACTGGCTTCAAGGTGACCACTACCGCGCGCAAAGCTCCTATATCGATGGCACCTTGCAGTACCGAGCGCGCCTGGGCGGCGTGACCGACCGTGCCCGAGGGGTCTTTCTGAGTCTGACCTATTCCTATTGAGAGCGCTGGTCGCTGTTGTTGAACTCCCTTCGATCTGTCGATGAAACATTCCGCTCCCTTTTGCGTACTCACCCGCCGAACCCTGCTGAGTTGGCCTCTAGGACTGTGGTTGGCAGGTGCGGCCCACGCGCAGCCGGACATCCTGGCCATCATTGGCAAAGACAACTACCTGTTTCCTGCCTGGGGAACCACGGATGCACCCGATTGGGCGGCGATTGACGCCAACGTGGCGAGGGTGGCGGAGGTACGCCGACGCCTGGCCGCACGGGGCATTGCGCTGGTGGCGCCTGTGATTCCCAGCAAGAAGCTTTTTTATGCCGACAAGCTGGTGGGAGACGACGCGCTGACACCTGAAATGCTCGGCCGCTATGCCGGCATTCGGGACCGGCTGGCTGCGGCCAAGGTTCCGGGATTTGATGCCGAAGCATTGTTCCGTGCACTGCAGGCCAAGGGCGAACAGGTGTACTACCGTACGGATCAGCACTGGACACAGATCGCTGCCGATGCCACGGCGCAGGCCACGGCGGAGCTGATTCACCAATTGGTGCCCCAACTTGCAGGCAAGCCCGGAACCGGCCTTGCGCTGGGCGCTATTACCAAAGAGCGGCGCTACGGCGACTTGGCCGACCGTTTCCTGTCTCCTGAGCAGCGGCGTGCGGCGGGACGTGAAATCTTTACGGTGCGACGAGCGACGGAACAAACGGGGCTTCTCGATAGTGCGCCAGCTCCGGTGCACGTTACTGGAAACAGCATGGTGCAGCCGTATTTCGGTTTTCCGCAAAAATTGTCCAACCTGCTTGACCGGCCGGTGTCTGTCAATTGGAAACCGGGTGACGTAGGATTTTGGATCGTGCTGATGGAGTACCTGGAATCCTCGGCATTTCGGACGCAGCCACCACAGGTCGTCGTCTGGCAGTTGTTCGAACCCAACTTGCATTTGGGTCCGAATGCAAAGGGTCTTTGGGACAGCGCATCGCTCATTTCCGAGCAGGATTGGAGCCAAAGGCTCGCAGCCGCGCTGCCGGCGTAGCTGCCATGGCAATGCCGCTACCGTCGGATGCACCGTACCGTGAAGGACACCGGCGTACTGCCTTCGCCGTAGCCATCGCTCTTGCCGCTGCGTTCGGCTGGGGCGCCCTGCGCCTGGCGCAGTTGCGTTTTGCTCCAAGCGAATGGCAGCCGTCCACCTGGGTGGATGGGCACGCGGGCAAACTCGTCAACACCGCCTTGGGGACGCTGCCTGGCCAGGCCCGCATGGACCGTTGGTCGGCTGCACTGCGCTACCGCCTGCTGGGCGACCTTGGGCGGCAGGTGCGTGAAGGCTGCCCTGGCTGGCTGTTTTACCGCGACGGTTTGCGCCCACCGCCGACTCGGGCGCACGTGCTGTCACAGCGGATCGACCTGATGCGCCGCTGGGCCTCGCGTCTTGAACAAGCCGGAGTGCGCCTGGTGGTTGCCACCGTACCCGATAAGTCGCGGATCGAGTCAAAACACTTGTGCGGCCTGCACCAGGCACCCCTCATGCACGCCCGCTGGAATACGTGGCAGGCCGCACTCGCGACAGCAGGCGTCCCGTTGATTGACTTGCGGCCCCCCTTGGTGTCGCTGCCCCAGGCCTTCTATCGCACCGACGTGCACATGGCACCCGCTGGCGCACAGGTGGCGGCGGATCGCATAGGCGATGCACTGCTCCCGCTGTTGGGTGGCAAAGGCGAGACGCAGTTCGTCGAAAGTGCAGGTCCCAAGCCTGAGGTGCGCATGGGTGATCTGCTCGTGCTGGCTGATCTGGCGCAGGCACCCATCGGTTGGCGCCCGCCTGTGGAGCAGTTCCTTCCCACGCACCTGGAAGCGCAGCGCCGCGGGGGCTTGCTGGACGATGTGGCGCCAGTCGAGGTGCTGTTGGTGGGCGATTCCAATGGCCTGCGCAGTGAATTTGCCGATCGCTTGGGCCGCAGTCTGGGTCGTGAGGTGTGGAATTTAAGCCAGGACGGCGGCTATTTCTCCGGTGCCATGCTTGACGCGCTGGCGCGCCAGGACCGCTGGCCCCACAGCCTCAAGGTGGCGGTGTGGGTGTTCTCGGAACTCTCGTTGTCACTACCGCTGTCCGCACAAGAGCAGCGCGCGTGGGCCGCCATGCACTGAGGCAGCCTTGCTTTTCAACTCTTACCTCTTTTTGTTTCTGTTCCTGCCCGTGGCGCTGGGCGGCTATTACCTGCTGGGATCGATTCGCTTGAAGTGGGCGGCAATTTGGCTATGCCTTGCCTCGTTTGTGTTTTACGGGTGGTGGAACCCACGCTTTGTCGTGCTCCTTGTCACCTCGATTCTTTTCAACTATGTGGTCAGCCTCTACGTGCTGCGCCATGCTGGACAGAAAAAACGCCAGGGCTGGATAGTGGCCTTCGGCGTGGCATGCAATTTGTTGCTGCTTATTTATTACAAGTACCTCGTGAGTCTGATCGCAGCACTGCAGGGCTTTGGTCTGTACACGAATTCGCCGGACAGCATCTTGTTGCCCCTCGGGATTTCGTTTTTTACCTTCACACAGATTGGCTATCTGCTTGATTGCCGGGCTGGCCTGGTGGCATCCCCCAGCTTGCTCAAGCACACCCTTTTCGTCACGTTCTTCCCGCATCTGATTGCCGGGCCGGTGTTGCACCACAAGGAAATGATGCCGCAGTTTGCCGAACCCGAAAACTATCGGTTCAGGGCAGAAAATCTGTCCATTGGCGGCACCTTATTTCTTATGGGGCTTGCGAAGAAAGTGCTGTTTGCGGACAGCATTGCACCGTATGCCGACGCAGGTTTCATGGCTCCAGAAGGCCTTCAGTTCTGGGGTGCCTGGGCTACGAGTCTGGCGTATGCCATGCAGCTGTATTTCGACTTTTCGGGCTACTCCGACATGGCACTCGGACTGGCCAAGATGTTTGGCATTCGTTTTCCATTGAACTTCAATTCGCCGTACAAGGCCGTGTGCATCATCGATTACTGGGCACGCTGGCATATGACGCTGACGCGCTACCTGACCGCCTACCTGTACTACCCCATGGCAATGCAGATCTCGCGTTGGCGCAGCCGCCGGGGTCTGGCGGTCGGGTCTGTGGGCAGCCGGACACCCACAGGTTTTGCGCTCATGGTTGCCGCGCCAACCCTCTACACCATGGCGCTGGCCGGTGTGTGGCACGGCGCTGGCCTGCAGTTCTTTATTTACGGCGTGCTGCATGGCGCCTACCTGTGCGTGAACCATGGCTGGCGTATTGCGGTGGGTAGCCGCCTGAAACTGCAGCGCGCCTGGACACAGTGGCTGTGGCGCAGCACCTGTGTGCTGCTGACCTTTGTTGCCGTGGTGGCTGCCTTTGCGTTTTTCCGTGCCGCGGGCGTGCACGACGCCGTGGCGTTGCTGCAGGGCATGGCCGGCTTGCAGGGGTTTGAAGCCTGGCAGTGGCCAGGTGGCCTCCTGCGCGAGGTGGGAGGAATAGAGGGTTGGCGATTGCTGCTGGGGCGGAACTTGCTGGCTGTTTACTTGGTGCTGTTGCTGCTCATCGTATGGCTGGCGCCCAATACCCACCAGATTCTGGGGCGTTTCTCGCCAGCGCTCGCACGCACGGATGAGGCGCGGGTGCGCTGGCTGCGCTGGAAGCCGAGCCTCCCTTGGCTGGGGGTGCTGCTGGTGACGCTCTTTTTCTGCCTGATCCACCTCCACCGGGAAACCCGGTTTCTCTACTTCCAATTCTGATGTTTTGCTTTACTAAAAAAACTCGTTTTTTTGATCGGGTGCACCATGCCCTTGTGCTGGTGTTGATTGCCGCCTGCGGTTTGGCAGCGGCGCAGGAGGGGGTTTTGTCGCAGCTTTACGCAGCGCGTCCGCCGGCTGGGTCGTCCTATGTGCGGGTGGTGAATCCAGAAGCGCCAGCGCTCGCCGTGCGCGTGGCCAAAGGCTCCGTGCAGAGCATTGGCGGCCAAACCCCCGCAGGAAGCTATGCCATCGTGCACGGCGGGCAGGATTTTTCAGTACAGGTTGGGGATACAGAAATCACCGGGCTGCAGGTGCGGCCCGATAGTTTTCATACCTTGGTACTGCGCCGCAGCGGCAAGCGCTACGCGGTAACACCTGTGGACGATACGACCGACACCGAAGACGCGCTAAAGGCAGAACTGCGCTTCTACAACCTGGCGCGTGCGTGTCCGGAGGCTGCGCTGGCGCTCTCGCCGTCGGGCACGCTGGTGTTTCGATCGGTCGCGGCCAACGGTTCGGCGGCGCGCTCGGTCAACCCTGTGCGTGCGGCCGTTGCTGCCCAGTGTGGACAGGTCAGCACGCCAGCGCAGCAACTCCCGGCGCTGCAGCCGGGGGACCACCTGAGCCTGTTCCTTTTGGGAACGGCACAGGCGCCGGTTTTGGTCATGCAGACCAACCGCACCGATGTCTTCAAGCGTTGAGCGATTGGTAGAGTGCAGCAAGCTGCTTGCGATCCACCTTGTAGTTCACGGAGACAGGCAGACGCTCGCAAGCCAGCAGTTCTGTCGGCAGCATGTAGTGCGGGATCTTGCTGGCGAGCAGTGCTTTCCAGTTGGTCAGCTCTGATGGCAGGCCGGGGTTGGCAGAGCCGATTTCCACAAAAGCGACCAGGCGTGCAACGGTGCCATCGGCACGCCGCAGGGCGATGGCGGCGGCTGGGCGTGCGCCCGGTAGCGTGGCCAGTGCGGCGTCCACCTCCAGCAACTCCAGGCGGTAGCCGTGCAGTTTGATCTGGTCGTCGATGCGGCCCTGGCAGTACAGCATGCCGTCTTCAGATTCGGTGCCCAAGTCTCCCGTGCGAAAGCCGCGTTCTCCACCACGCTGGAACATTCGGGTGGCATTCAGATCGGGCCGGTTGAGGTAGCCCCGCATGACGTGCGGCCCCGCAATGCACAGCTCTCCACCGTCGCAGTACACGGCGCTGCCGCGCTTGGCACGCCCTATGGGCATAACGGCGTCGTTGGCGAGGTGGACGTCTTCGACGCGCAGCAATGTTGTGGCCACCGTCGCCTCCGTGGGTCCGTAGGTATTGAGGATGGGCAGATCTGGAAAACGCTTGCGCAGTGCGCGCGCCAACGGAACCGGCAGTGGCTCCCCGCAAAACAGCAGCGTTCGCAGCGATGGCAGCGCTGTTTGGTTGAAGCCTGGATTGGGGAGTTGCTGTTGGGCGAAGGAGGGCGTGGACACCCAGGTCGTGACCTGGTGCTCTTCCATGAGCGCAGCGACCTTCAGCGGTGACGCCGCCGTATCGCGGTCCAGCATCATGATGCTGCCGCCCATGGCAAGCGTGCCGAACACGTCGTAGAGCGATACGTCGAAGCTGAAGACCGTGTGGTTGAGAAACACGGGGTGCGCTCCCAGATCGAAATCCAGGCGCATCCATTCGATGAGCGCTTGCACGCTTTCTCGGCCAATCTGCACCCCCTTGGGTTGGCCGGTGGTGCCCGAAGTGAACATGATGTAGCACAAGGCCTTTTCATGCATCACCGGTGCAGGGCCCGGCCGCACCACTTCGAATTGGGCGCTGGCCGTGTCGTAGAGTAGGCTGGCGTCGAGTATGTCCAGGATGCTTAGCAGGCGCTCCTGCGGGTACACGGCGTCCACCGGCACAAACGGTGCACGCAGCATCAAGGCGCCTGTGAGCGCGACAAAAAATGCCGATTCCTTGTGGCCGCGGATGACGATGGGGGTGTCAACCTCCAGACCCAAGGCACGCGCCTGTGCGCACCAGGCCAGGACCTCGGTTTGAAGTTCACGCCAGCTCAGGGTGCGATCGTGGGCGATGACGGCGGTTGCGTCGGGGCGAGTGTCCAGATCAGCGAATGCGCCAGTTTCAAAGTTGAAATGCATGGGGCAGAAGGTTTCAGCAGTGCGCCGCCACGTAGTGGGTCAGGGTGCGCAGGGAGTGCAGGTGCTCCTCCACTTCTGTAAGTGGCACGGTGCAGCCAAAGCGCCCCTCGATGGCCAGCATCAAATCGACTGCGGCGACCGAGTCGAGCAGCCCAGACTCCAGCAGCAAGGTATCCGGGTCAACTTTTTTCAGAATGGCCGCGTGGATCATGTCGGCCAGTTGGGTTTCGATTTCGGAGGAGGTCATGGGCAGTGAAACGGGTAGTGGGGTGGCATTCAGACGTTGCGTGTGATGGGCACGCCGAGCACCACGCTGGAGAGGCTGCCGAGAATGCGGTCGTCATTGACCATCACCATCGCAGAGTGGGCGTCACGGATATGGCGACTGAGATAAAACTCGCCTTCTTCCATGTAGCCCTGGATACCGCAAATGCGCAGCGCGACATCGGTGATGCGCACTACCAACTCGGATGCGCCGACCTTCAGCGTGTTGTAGCTGACCATGCGGTCGGTGGCCGAAGCGCTGCAGCTTGCACCTTCGTACAGCGCCAGATTGGCCGCGATCATGGCGCGCATTTGCTGCACCAGCGCTTCGCCCTCGGCAAGGCGCAGATTGGCGATCGGGTTGAGCGGCACGCCGGCGCGATTGCGAGCGCGCAGAAAAGCCCGTGCGCGCGCCAGTGCGGAGGACGCAATGCCCAGCCAGACGGCGCCCAGCAAGATGTGCGAGGTAGGCAAAAGTGTTTGCGACATGGCATGCGCGAAGAGGTCTGGGAAAACCTGCTCTTGGCTACAGTGGGCATGCAGATCGAAGCGCTGGGTGCAGGCACCACGCATGCCAATGGGGTTCCATGTAGTGGCGCTGGCGAGCGTGGTTTGCTCGCGCAAGCTAGCGACCAATTGCTGATCTGATGCCGCAGCCTCTGGCGAGCGCCGGGCCGAGATCAGGAAGATGTCGGCCGCATGCGCGTAGGAAATGACGGAGCCGAATTTGTCCAGATGCAGCCCATCTTCGCGCGCATCCAGAAAGCAGGCACTGTGGCGGATAGCGCCGCCCGTTGCGCCTTCCGTCGTTGCCGACGCGATCAGGCATTGCTCGCGGGCCATGTGCTCAAGAAGGTGGTGGTGCCACGCACTGTCCTGGGCATGGCCAATGGCCACGGCAGCTTGCGACTGGTGCATTGCAAAGATCAGCCCGGTAGAGCCGCAAGCTTCGGCCAAGCGCCTGCACACATTCGTAACCTCACGCAGCGACAGGCCTGGTCCACCATAGCGGTGCGGCACCAATAGCCCGAGCAGGCCCTCCGCACGCAGGGAATCCAGTGCATGGTGTGGCAACTGTCCTGCCCTGTCGACTGCGTCAGCGTGTTCCGCTGCGACGGCAGCGGTGGCGGCAGCAGAGGCTGCGAATGCCGGCGGAGACTCTGCGGTGGTGGAACTCATTCGAATGCGTCTTACTAAAAGTTGCCGCATTTTCTCTTGGTAGTCATGGAGGGGCAAGCATCGGTACAAAGTTTCGTCAATCGCTGCGCTATCAGATGCTGTTCACTGGCTGGCTCACAGGCATATGGTGTGCAAGAAGTGGGTACTGTGGTTCCCACGCAATCCAGGAAAAGGCACTATTGGCCGCCTACGACTTTTTGAGCATCCAGGGATCGATAGCAAAAGCCACGATGCGATCTGCACCGTAATTGCGCGCAATGGACATCTGCGTGCGGATACGGTCGCTCGAAGCGGGCCGAGCCCGGAAGGCGCCGTTGGTGTTGGGCAATGGAGGCAATTGCTCAAACAGTTCAACGATGAGGTCAAAGGCGATTCCCCGATTGAGCAAGAGCACGCGCAGCGGCTCCAGCCCTGCGTAGTTCCCAAGGCCTGCCACGCCAACACCATCCTGCAGCATGGGGCGCAATGTCACCCGATCCAGGATGTCGGTCCACAGCCCCGCCAAGGTGCCAGCGGTTGGCAAGGTGCTGTAAAAAGTAGACAGCGCAAGTGGTTGTGTGGAGCTCTTGCTGGACGCGGCAGCAATGGCGTTCAGCCACGGAAGGAGCAACGCCCTTCGCTCGGGTGTCGCCCAGTTGTATTGGTCCAGTTCGTAAGGGAGGTACCAGCCACGGAATCCCGCTTGTGCTGGCCATCGACTTTCCTCCAGAGTCTTAACGCAACGCGCCTGGGTGCTGGCGAGGAAGTCGGGCAAACTCTGTGCGTTATCGCTGCGCAGGGCATTCCACCAGCCCTCGTCGTACGGCAGGCCGACCCGAATGCCTATGCCTTGGTGAGCGCCTTCGTCAAACAGAAGCTGGATCAGCGCATCGGGCATAGTCCATGGGAAGCTGCCGTCGTAAGTGGCACTCCATTGCAAGATGATTTCGCTGCACCCCATGTCGTGCATGAGTTTGAGGCGCCTGCGCCACTCGACGAGGGGCAGCGTTTCATGGCTCTGCCAAGGCTGGAGAAAGGTGGCCTGAAATTTTTCAGGGGAACTGCTGCTACAGGAAGCCAGTAAGGATGCCGCAGCCATCGTCAACCAAGTTCGCCTGCGAAGCTGTAGGGCACGACCCTGTGAGGCAGCGGAAAGATGGAGCATCGCAATCGGGTGTCAGAGGCAAGACAGCCCAGCATAGCCATATCTCGATCGGCTTGCCGGGAAGCGCCGTGTCGACTCCGCCATGGGCAGTTTCAAAGATCGTTCATGGAAGTCTGTCGACCCCGTGAATCGCACCATCCTGGTGGCAAACGGCCAATCGAGAGGCGCGGTTGCAAGGCGCTCGCTGCGCCGCGTGCTATCTTGCGCGCCTCGCTTTCAACCGCCAGAGTTATCCCGCCATGCTTGCCAAACGCATCATTCCCTGCCTGGACGTCACCGGTGGCCGCGTCGTCAAGGGTGTCAACTTCGTCGAACTGCGCGACGCCGGCGATCCGGTGGAGATCGCCGCGCGCTACAACGCCCAGGGGGCGGACGAGCTGACCTTCCTCGATATCACCGCCACCAGCGATGGGCGCGACCTGATCCTGCACATGATTGAGGCCGTGGCCAGCCAGGTGTTCATTCCGCTCACTGTAGGGGGCGGCGTGCGCACGGTGGAAGATGTGCGCCGGCTGCTCAATGCCGGAGCCGACAAGACGAGCTTCAACTCCGCCGCCATTGCCAACCCGGACGTCATCAATGCGGTGTCCGACCGCTACGGTGCGCAGTGCATCGTGGTGGCCATTGACGCCAAACGCCGCCAGGGCGAAGACCTGGCCGCGCGCGGCGCTGGCTGGGATGTCTACAGCCACGGTGGGCGCAGGAACACCGGGCTTGACGCTGTCGCCTGGGCGCGCGACATGGCCGCACGCGGCGCGGGTGAAATTCTGCTCACCAGCATGGACCGGGACGGCACCAAGGCCGGTTTCGATCTGGAGCTCACCCGTGCGGTGAGCGATGCGGTTTCCGTGCCGGTGATTGCGTCGGGCGGCGTTGGCACCCTGGAACACTTGTGCGATGGCATCCAGATCGGCGGCGCTGACGCGGTGCTGGCCGCGAGCATCTTCCATTACGGCGAATTCACGGTGCAAGAAGCGAAGCGGGCGATGGCGGCGCGCGGGATTCCGGTTCGTCTGGCCGCATAGCTCGCAGCCAAAATTTCAATAGAAATACGGCCCTAGCGCTTATGCAGTAAGCGGTAAAAGCTCTACTTTTGATAGCTAACTGCCAGCGATGGCCTCGCGCACGGCAGCCACCTGGCGGCGCGAGACCGGCACCAGGTCGGCCAGGCCCGCCAGGCGCACCGCCCAGCCTTCGCCTTCCTCCGCGTCAAAGTAGCGCTCCAGCGCCCGCACGGCGCTGCGCGCCACCAGCGCATTGCGGTGCACGCGCATCAGGTGCGCGGCGTGGCGAGATTCCAGCTCCGCCAGGGTGCTGTCGAGCACGTAGCTGCGCGCCGCGGTGCGCAGCGTGACGTACTTGAGCTCGGCCTTGCACAGCAACACTTCGGCCAGCGGCACGCGCTCGGTGCGGCCGAGGTCTTGAATCAACAGGCTCTCACCGGGCGCTGCCGCGGCAGATGCCGGTGCGTGGCCGGATGGGTTGCGCAGGCGCTGTGCCTTGGCCAGGGCCTGCTGCAGGCGCTCCAGGCGCACGGGTTTGGTGAGGTAATCGAGCGCCTCCAGCTCGAAAGCGCTGACGGCGTGCTCGGCATGTGCTGTGACAAAGACAATGGCGGGTGGCCGGGCGAGCGCGCGCAGGCGGTGCGCCAGTGCCAGGCCATCAAGCCCCGGCATGTGGATGTCAAGCAGCACCAGATCGACCCCGCGACCGTCACCTGGCGTGAGCAGTGCCAGGGCCTCGGCGCTGCTGGCCGCCTCAACGACACGGTGCGGCGGCATCGCGCCGCAATCGGCCAGCAGCGTGGCCAGGCGCCGGCGCGCCAGCGCTTCGTCGTCCACGATGAGAATGTTCATGGTGCGCGTCCTGTTTTGGCCGTGCGGGCCTCACCTGCTGGCTGCTTTGGCCGTGCGGGGGGGATTGAAAGCCGCACCTCGTACACAGCGCCGCGTATGCCAGCACTGAATTCGGCCTGCACATCGTGCAGCAGCGCCAGGCGGGCGCGCACATTGGCGAGCGCAATGCCGTGGCCCGGTGCGGCGTCACTTGTGCGCGCGCGCTCGGCGGGCAGAGTGTTGGTGATGCGGATGATCACGCGGCTGCCGCGCAGTTCGGTACAGACGCGCAGGCGCCCGCCCCAGTTGCTGGGCTCGACGCCGTGCTTGACGGCGTTTTCCACCAGCGGCTGCAGCAGAAGTGGCGGCAACAGAGCGCTGCCGGCGCGCGGGTCGATCTGCCACTGCACCTGCAGCCGCTCGCCAAAGCGCACCTGTTCGATGGCGAGGTAGCGCTGCGCCAGCACCAGTTCCTCGGCCAGCGTGACCGATTCGCCTTGTTCGACTAGGGCATGGCGGAACAGGTCGCTGAGGTCTTCTAGCAGCGACTCGGCCCTGGACGGGTCTTCGCGCACCAAGGCGATGGCGCTGTTGAGTGTGTTGAACAAAAAGTGCGGGCGAATGCGCGACTGCAGCTCGGTCAGCCGCGCGGTGGTCGCCGCTGGCGTGCGCCCGCGAGCGCGCAGCGCCAGGGCCGCCACCAGCAGGGCGGCGAGCAGCGCGCCGCTGGCAGCGCTTGCCCACCACGGTGGCGGTGCGGCGATGCCCACCATGGCCAATATGGTGCAGGCCCACAGGCCGGCGAGCGCGCCCAGCAGCACGCCAACCAGGTATTGGACGCGCACCGGCAGGCGTGCGAGCAGCCGTTTGGCGCTGCAGGCGGCCACCAGCCAGGCGAGGGTTGCGGGCAGGGTGCCCCCCGTCAGCAGCGAGAGGCGGGCGAGCCAGTCGATCGGGTTTTGCGCGCCAAACATCACGCCCACGGCGAGCACCAGTTCGACGAACAACACCGCGCGCAGCACCACGCCCAGGTCGCAGGCATCGAAGACCAGCACGCGTGCGTGCTCCCGCGACTTGGGCGCTGGATCGGGCACTCCGGGAAGGGTCGATAAAATTTGCGTCTCGTGCATTGCGGCATCCGGGTGGTCCGGCTGTCGTGGGTGCGCGATTATTGCCCTGCCATGCCCACCAGCCAAGACCAAATCGCGCCTGCCGGCAGCGACTCCGCCCCTTCTGCCAACCAGCTCGACACCAAGGCCCAGGCCTGGTCGGCGCTGTTTTCCGAGCCCATGAGCGATCTGGTCAAACGCTACACCGCCAGCGTATTTTTCGACCAGCGCCTGTGGCGTGCCGACATTGAGGGGAGCCTGGCCCACGCGGAGATGCTGGCCGCGCAAAACATCATTGGCGCCGCCGACCACGCCGACATCGTGCGCGGCATGGTCGCCATTCGCGCTGAAATCGAAGCTGGCCAGTTCGAGTGGAAGCTCGACCTCGAAGACGTGCACCTCAACATAGAGGCGCGCCTGACGCAATTGGTCGGCGACGCCGGCAAGCGCCTGCACACAGGCCGCAGCCGCAACGACCAGGTCGCCACCGACGTGCGCCTGTGGCTGCGCGGCGAGATCGACATGATTGCCGCGCTGCTCGCCGATCTGCAACGCGCCCTGGTTGAAGTTGCTGGCCGCAATGTGGAAGTCATCCTGCCCGGCTTTACGCATCTGCAGGTGGCGCAGCCGGTGAGCTTTGCCCACCACCTGCTGGCCTATGTGGAGATGTTTGCGCGTGATGCCGAGCGCATGCAGGACGTGCGCCGCCGCGTCAACGTGCTGCCGCTGGGCAGCGCGGCGCTCGCCGGCACCACCTACCCGCTGGACCGCGAGCGCGTGGCGCGCACGCTGGGCATGGTCGATGAAAGCGGCGCGGCGCGCGTCTGCCAGAACAGCCTGGACGCCGTGAGTGACCGTGATTTCGCCATTGAATTTGCCGCTGCCGCCAGCCTGGTGATGGTGCACATCAGCCGTCTGTCGGAAGAACTGGTGCTGTGGATGAGCCAGAACTTCGCCTTCATCCGCATTGCCGACCGCTTCACCACCGGCTCGTCGATCATGCCGCAGAAGAAAAACCCCGACGTGCCCGAACTGGCGCGCGGCAAGGCCGGCCGCGTGGTCGGCCATTTGATGGCGCTGATCACGCTGATGAAAGGCCAGCCGCTGGCCTACAACAAGGACAACCAGGAAGACAAAGAGCCCTTGTTCGACACCGTGGACACGCTCAAGGACACGCTGCGTATCTTTGCCGAAATGATCGGCGGCCAGTTGGATGCGGCCACCGGCGAGAAGAGTGGCGGCATCACCGTCAATGCGCAGCCCATGGAAGACGCGGCACGCAAGGGCTACGCCACGGCCACCGACCTGGCCGACTACCTGGTGAAAAAGGGTTTGCCGTTTCGCGACGCCCACGAAACCGTGGCGCACGCTGTGAAAGCGGCGCAATCCCACGGCTGCGATTTGTCGGAGCTGCCGCTCTCGGTGCTGCAGGGCTTTCACCCCCAAATCGACAAGGACGTGTACGGCGTGCTGAGCCTGCGCGGCTCGCTCGACGCGCGCAGCACTCTGGGCGGAACGGCGCCCGCACAGGTCAGAATGCAGATTGCGCGGCACCAGGCGCGCCTGGGCTAGGAATTTTGAATGAAATTGGCCTCTAGCGCTTGATGCATAAGCGCTTATAGCTATCAAAACAATAGTTTTTAACGCACGGCTGTCCTAGCGGCAGCGTGTGGCAGCGCCCATTTTTTCCCGCCAAAGGAGTTCCGCCGATGTCCCCGTCTCGCCGCAGCCTGATCTCGCGCGCCTTGCGCACCACCGCCGCCCTGGGCGCCAGCCTGGCCCTGTGCAGCGCGTTCGCGCAGGGTGCCAAACCCATTCGTCTGATGGTCGGCTTCCCGGCCGGCGGCGGCTCGGACGCCATTGCCCGTCTGCTGGCCGCCAAGTTGCGCACGCCGCTGGGCACCGAGGTGCTGGTGGAAAACCGGCCCGGTGCGGGCGGGCAGATTGCGGCGCAGGCGCTCAAGGCCGCGCCGGCGGATGGCAGCGTGCTGTTCCTCTCGCACGACCACACCATTTCCATTCTTCCGCTGGTGGTCAAAAACCCCGGCTACGCGCCCGAGACCGATTTCGTGCCCGTGGCCGGTATCGCCACCTTCGTCAACGCCTTTGCCGTGTCAGGCGGCACGCCGGCCAACAGCTTTGCCGCCTACGTGGATTGGGTCAAAGCGAAGAACGGCGGCAAGGACGCGGTGGGTATTCCGGCGCCTGCTTCCACACCCGAGTTTCTGGTGAAGGTCATTGCCGACAAATACAAGCTCGATCTGGTGTCCGCCCCCTACCGCGGCAGCGCGCCCATGGTGACCGACATGCTCGGCAACCAGATCCATGCGGGCGTGGGTTCGGTGCAGGACTTCATTGAAAACCACCGTGCCGGCAAGATCCGGGTGGTGGCTGTGCTGGGCACCCAGCGCCAGGCGGCGCTGCCGAATGTTCCCACGTTTGATGAGCTCGGCCTCAAGGGGTTTGAAGACCTGCCGTATTACGGTATCTACGCCCCCAAAGGCACGCCGGCCGCCGAGGTCAAGCGGCTCTCGGACAGCGTGGCCAAGGTGCTGGCGCTGCCCGAGGTGCGCACGCAACTCGTCGCGTTGGGCCTGACGGTGGACTACATGACCGGTGCACAACTGGCGGTGCGCGAGCACGCCTACACCAAGGCCTGGACGCGCATCATCCAGACCAGCGGCTTTCAGCCGCAGTAGGCCGGCCTGGTCGCAGGTGGGTGCAGCGCCGCCCGCTCCCCATGCCGGTTTCGTCCATCAGGCCACGCGGAACCAGCGCCAGCCTGGACGGCCTCAGATGCCTTCGCCTGCCAGTGCAAAAGGTGTGGCCTGGCAGGCCTCGATATAAGCCTCCAGGTCCTGGATGGGAAGGGGCCGGCTAAAGAAGTAGCCCTGGTAGGTCTGGCAGCCGTGCTGCGCCAGAAAATCGCGCTGTTCGGCCTGCTCGACCCCTTCGGCAATGACCTCCAGCCCCAGGCTCTCCGACAAGGCGACGATCATGCGGGCAATGGCGGCATCGTTGGCGTCGGTCAGCACATGGGAGACAAAGCCCTGGTCGATTTTCAGTTGGTCCAGGGGCAGGCGCTTGAGGTAGGCCAGCGACGAATAGCCCGTGCCGAAATCATCCAGCGAGAAGCACACGCCCCGGGCCTTGAGGGCGCTCATTTTCGCGATCACTTCCTCGACATTGGTGATGAGCAGGCTTTCCGTCAGCTCAAGTTTGAGCCGCTGAGGGTTGGCGCCGGTCTCCTGCAGCACCGTGAGCACCTGCTCGACAAAATCGGCATGGTGGAACTGCCGGGCACTCACATTCACGGCCATCGTCAGGTGCTGGCGGTTGCCACGCTCTGCCCACGCGGCCAGTTGCCTGCAGGCGGTTTCCAGCACCCAGCGGCCCAGGGGCAGGATCAGGCCGGTGTCCTCTGCCAGTGGAATAAAGTCGAGCGGTGAGATCAGGGCGTGCTGCGGATGCTGCCAGCGCACCAGGGCCTCCACGCCCACCATGGCGCCTGCCCCGTTGACCTGGGGCTGGTAGTGCAGGACGAAATCCTGGCGCTGCAGCGCGATGCGCAATTCCTTTTCGAGCGCCACCCGTTCGGCCAGCACGGACTGCATCTGCGGGTCGAAGAAGCACAAGGCATTTCGCCCCGAGGCCTTGGCGCGGTACATTGCGAGATCGGCCTGTTTGAGCAATTCTTCCACCGAGCCCTGGGACTGCCCAAACAGCGTCACGCCAATGCTGGGCGTATTGTGGTGCGCGCTGCCCTGCAGCACGTAGGGCTCATTGAGGGCGAGCAGGATGGTGGCCCCGACTGCTTCGGCCTGTTTCACGGCCTGCAGAGCATCCTGGCTCAGGCCCTCGAGCATGATGACGAATTCATCACCTCCGAGCCGGGCCACGGTATCGCCTTTGCGCACGCAGCCTACCAGGCGCTGGGCGACCTGCTGCAGCAGCAGGTCGCCCATGTAGTGGCCGCGCGTATCGTTGAGCCCCTTGAAGTCGTCCAGGTCGATGAAAAACAACGCCCCCCCGCGCTGGTTGCGCGTGCTCACGATCAGGGCATGCTCCAGGCGGTCCAGCAGCAAGCGCCGGTTGGGCAGGCCCGTGAGTGGGTCCGAAAAGGCCAGCAACTGGATGCGTTCTTCGTTCTGCTTCTGGTGCGTGATGTCCGAGAACGTGGCAACGTAGTGCGTTGGCTGGCCCAGGGGAGCGTCCACCGTCGTGATGGACAGCCATTGGGGGTAGATGTCGCCCGATTTGCGCCGGTTCCAGACCTCGCCCTGCCAACGGCCGTAACGGGTGATGGCCTCCCACATGTCGGCGTAGAACTTGCGGTCGTGCCGTCCCGACTGGAGCATGCGGGGGTTCTGGCCAATCGCTTCTGCGCGGTCGTAGCCGGTGATGGTGCAGAAAGCGCGGTTGACGGCGATGATGGAGCCATCACGTTCGGTAATGCTGACCCCCTCGGCGATGTTGTCGAAGACCGTGGCCGCCTGGCGCAGATCATTTTCCATGCGCGTGCGTTCGGTGATGTCGAGCATGACGCCGACCAGTCCGCCCACGCTGCCGTCGGGGTGGGTGAACGTGGCCTTGTGGAAAATGACTTGGTGCAGCGTCCCATCCGCATGGCGCACTGCGCTCTCGTAGATTTGCTTCCCACGCTGCGCCAGAAGCTCCCGGTCCGCGGCCAGGTACCGGTCGGCCAGTGCTTGGGGCGCAACGCCAGGGGGCGTTTTGCCAACGATGTCTGCCGCAGGCTTTCCGATGAAGGCCTCAAAGGCGCTGTTGCAGCCCAGATAGCGCAGTTGGGCATCCTTGTAGAACAGGGGGCTGGGAATGGCCTCGATCAGCTGGTGCAGGAAGCTCAGTTGCCGGGACAGCTCTTCGGTGCGCGCCTGAACGCGCTCTTCCATCACCAGGTTGGCGTGCTGCAGTGCGGTGCTGCGGTCTTCAAGCAGTTGCTGGTCGCGCCGCCGTTCGGTCACGTCCTGCACGGTTTCGATGGCGCCGGTCAGCTGGCTCTGCGCATCGCGCAGCGGGGCGGCCGTGATGTGCAGCCAGCGCCCGTTCTCTGCGACGTTGGCCAGAAATACTTCGACCTCCAGCGCGCCTGCGATCAGGGTGGAGTAGCGAGCGTTGGGGTAATGGGTGGCGAGCACATCGTCCGGGGCCTGGTCGACCAGCAGACTGGCCAGGGTCGGCTGGGGGCTCGGGTACCAGCCGCGCCAAGCCTCGTCGCGGCCCAGCATCGTGGTGGCGTCCCTGCCTGTCAGCGCGGTGCAGGCACGGTTCCAGTGGGTGATGCGGTGCTGTGCGTCGATGACGAAGGTGGCCAGTGGGCTGCCATCGACAATTTGCGCGAATTGGCGTTCCCGCTCGCGGATCACCAACTCCGCTCGCCGCAGATCGGTGATATTGCTGCCGGTTCCATGGTAGCCCTCGAAGCGGCCCTGATCGTCAAACCGGGCGCTGCCGCTGATGGAAAAATACTGTGTGCTGCCGTCCTCCGCAGCGATTTCGTATTCGAAATGGCGAAAGGGCTCGTGCCGCTGGTGGCAGGCGATGTGCTCGGCCAACTGGTCGTCGGTGATTCCTTGAATGGGCATATCCCAGCGCCGTTTCCCAAGAAAATAGCTGGGCGCGCGGCGCAGCTTTTCGGGTGAGTTGCCGAAAAACCGGATGAAACGAAACTCGGTGTCCTGTTCCCAGAACCAGTCGGACGAGAGGTTGGAAAAATCCGTCAGCGTGCGGGTGCGCTGTTCGACCAGTCGCTCGGCGCTTTCGTAGGCGGCGCGCATGGCGGTGTCGGCCCGGTGCCTATCGGTGATATCGGTGTAGGTGGAGACCAGACTGCCATCGGGCAGCGGCCGGTCCACGATGGCCAGGACCGTGCCCTGGGGGCTGAGATGCTCGAAGGCGCTGGGTTGGCCCGCGCGCACTCGCGCTACCCTGCGGGACACCAGGGCCTGCAGTTCTGCCGGGGAATGGCCCGTGCCTTCTGCGTAGCGCTGCAACAACTCTTGCAGCGGCTGGCCAAGGCGAACCGCAGTCTCGGGAACGCCAATCAGATCGAGAAACCGCCGGTTCCACACCACCAACTGTAGGTGGCTGTCGAAGAGCGTGATGCCCTGGTCAATGTAGTTGACGGCGTCGTGCAGGCGGCTGAGACTGAACGCCATGGTCTGGCTGGCATGGCCCAGCAGGTCGGTCAGGCGGGTGTTTGGGGCGCTGCTGCCCAGCGCTTGTTCAATGGCGGGGGTGGACGTAGACGATGCGGGCACTTCCGGGCGCACCTGCAGCAGCGATGTCACACAAAAGCGCACGATCCGCGCCAGAGGGCGCACCACCTCCAGTGGGCCGGCGATGGCAAAGCAGGCCACCCGCTGGCCGCCCAGGTCGATGCCCATGTTGATGCCCTCGCGCATGGTCGCCGAGTGGGCGGCCTCCTCCGGGGTGACGCTGTATTCTTCCAGCGTGCCTTGCATGATGCGCTGCGCCATCGCGTGCGTGTGGCCGATGCGCTCACGCTCGCTCGACGCCACGATGCGCCCACCTTCCCCCATGAAGCTGCAGACCAAATCCAGTTCCGCGTGAAGTACATCACACAGGTTCTGGCCAAATGGAATGTCGAATCGCGTGGGCATGGCGTATTGTGCTGGCAGGATGGCACGACTCCGGCATTGACGGGTGCTGTCGTGCGAGCACTGCATTATTTTGCTCGCCTTGTGGTTCAGCAGAGGAGACCAGAATGAATATAAGAATCGCTGTCTGGGGCCTTGCGCTGGCCACCGCCAGCGCGCAGGCGTTTCAGACCAGCCGCTTTTCGCCACAGGGCGAAGTGGCCAGCGTGCGCCAGGTGGTGGCGCACTTCGACGCGCCGGCGGTGCAGTTTGGCGATCCCAAGGCGCCAGCACCGTTTGCCATTACCTGCAGTGACGCTGCTGCCAGCCAGGGCTCGGGCCGCTGGACCAGCGAGCGCGAATGGGTGTTTGATTTCGCACAGCATCTGCCGCCCGGTGTGCGCTGCACTGCGCAGCCCAATGCAGCACTCAAATCGCCCTCTGACGCAGAGTGGAAGGGCGCTAGAAGCTATGCATTCAATAGTGGCGGCCCGTTGGTCGAGCATGTCCGACCGGGCACCTGGCAAGCACTCGACGAAGACCAGTTCTTCGTCCTGCAATTGAGCGGCCCGGCGACACTGGTGAGCGTCAAAGCCAGCGCCTGGTGCAGTATGGAAGGCGTGGGCGAGCGCATTCCCGTTCGCCTCATCGACGGCGCCCAGCGCAGCGAATTGCTCAAGGCGCTGCATCTTGACAAAGAGGCAGCGAAGGCGCCGCTCAGCATTGCCACGCTGGCCTGCAACCGGCGGTTGACGCCTGGCAGCAAACTGCAACTGGTGGTGGGCAAGGGCTTGGCCACGCCCAGCGGCGTCGTGACCAAGGTGGACAAGCGCTTTGACTACACGGTGCGTGATGCCTTCACCGCGGAACTCAGCTGCGAACGCGAGAACGCGCAGGCTGCCTGCCTGCCCATTCGGCCGATGACGGTCACGTTCAGCGCCCCCGTGTCCTGGAAGCTGGCATCGGCGCTGCGCCTGCGCGGGCCGCACGAGGTGCTCAAGCCCGACCTGAATGGTGACGACGAGGGCACGGTCGTGCAGGGCGACACTTTGGTGAGCCGGCTGCGGTTTTCTGCGCCGTTTACCGAAGCAAGTTCGTACACGCTTGAGCTACCGAAAGACTTCGTCGATGCCTCGGGCCGCACGCTGGCCAATGCCTCGATGTTTCCGCTGGCGGTGGGCACGGGCGCCATGCCGCCGCTGGCCAAGTTCGCCGCCGCACCGTTTGGCATCGTCGAGCGCTTTGCCGAAGGGCCGGGTGGCCCGGCGCTGCTGCCCATCACGCTGCGCAAGGTCGAGTCCGCCCTGCGGGTGCAAGCCATGGGCCCGGTTCCAGTCAAGGCAGGTGTGCCCATGCACACGCTGACGCCGCAAAGCGATGCCGACATCATTGCCTGGTACCGCCGCGTGCAGTACTACAGCCACGACCAGGTACAGCGCCAGCAGGCCGGGCGCGATGCGCGCATTGCCCTGCCCAAGCCTCTGCAAGATGAAAGCAAGGATTCCGTGCAAAGCCGCATGGTGTCCTTGCTGGGCGGCCAGCCCGGCGTGCACAGCGTCACCCTGCCGCAGGCCGCTCTCGGCGACCCGCGCCCGTTCGAGGTGGTGGGCGTGCCGCTCACACCAGGTTTTCACGTGCTGGAAGTCGCTTCGCCCCTGCTGGGCGCCTCCCTGCTGGCGCCTGAATACGGTGCTGGTCGGACGATGTACGTGCGCACCAGTGCGCTGGTCACCAATCTGGCGGTGCATTTCAAGCTGGGCCGTGAGAACGCGCTGGCCTGGGTGACCTCGCTGGACAAGGGCAAAGTCGTCGAAGGTGCCAAGGTGCAGGTCTCGGGCTGCGACGGCCGCCTGCTGGCTTCAGGCCTGACCGACGCCCAGGGCCGTGCGTCCATCAGCGGGCTGCCGGCCAATGCACCCGACTGCAACGAAGGCCAGGACGATTACGGCAGTGCCGACGGCTACTTTGTCAGCGTACGGCACACCGGTGACGACGGCGTGGCCGATATGGCCTTCACCTGGAGCCAGTGGCAGCGCGGCATCGAACCTTGGCGCTTCAACGTGCCCACCAGCAGCGACGCCGAGCGCGATCAGCGCGCCCACACCGTGTTTGATAGAACGCTCGTGCGCGCCGGCGAAACGGTGTCGATGAAGCATTTCCTGCGCGCCGAGACGGCAGCGGGTTTTGCCCTGTCCAAATCCGAACCCGCCGAACTGGTGGTCACGCATGTGGGCAGTGGCCAGCAGTTCGTTCAGCCGCTGGCCTGGCGCAGTACCGCGACCGGCGGACGCAGTGCGCTGAGCGAATTTGCCGTGCCGCCGGCCGCCAAGCTGGGCGTGTACACCGTGGAACTGCGCGGCAAGGGTGAACAGGCGCAAAGCCTGGCGTCGGGGCAGTTTCGTGTCGAGGCCTTCCGCCTGCCGGTGCTGGAGGGCCATGTCGGCCCGCAGCAGAAGGACGCTCTCGTCAGCCTGCGCAAGGTGCCCGTGGACGTGCAGGTGCACTACGTGGCGGGCGGCGCTGCTGCGCGCTTGCCGGTGCGTGTTTCGGCGCTGGTGCGCAGCAAAAGCCTGACGTTTACCGAGTACGACGAATTCTCTTTCAGTCCGCCGCGCGAGCGCGATACCCAGAACGCGCAGCAAGACATGGCCGATGGGGGCGACGAGGGCGACGAATCGGGTGCGCCCTCCAGCGCCGCCAGCGACATCCGCATCATTGCCGACAAGCTGCCGCTTACGCTCGATAGCAAGGGTGCTGGGCAGGTGACGCTGGACCCGGTGCCGCGCGCAGCAAGCGCACAGGAACTGGTCATCGAAGCCACCTACGCCGACCCCAGCGGCGAGGTGCAGACCCTGCGCAGCAGCAACACCCTGTGGCCGGCCGGTGTGATTGCCGGCATCAAGACCGAGGGCTGGGTGGCATCGGGCAGCAAGGCGCGCTTCCAGGTTCTGGCGCTCTCACCCGACGGCAAACCGCTGGCCGGTGTGCCACTGCAGGTGCAGGCGCGGGTGCGCACGACAACGAGCAGCAGGAAGCGCATCGTCGGCGGCTTCTACAGCTACGACAACCACACCGAAACGCGCGATCTGGGCATCCTGTGCACCGGCAAGAGCGATGCGCGCGGCCTGTTGCTGTGCGAGGCGCGGCTCGACGACGTGGGCGAGATCGAGCTCGTCGCCACGGCGCGCGACAAGGACGGCAACACCTTTGACGCCGCCGCGTCCCTCTGGGTCAGCCGTGCGGGCGAGCAGTGGTTTGGCGGCGAGAACCACGACCGCATCGACGTGCTGCCCGAGCGGCGCAGCTACCAGCCGGGCGAGACCGTGCGCCTGCAGGTGCGCATGCCATTTCGCGAGGCGACGGCCCTGGTGGCAGTGGAGCGCGAAGGCATCCTTGAGACGCGGGTGGTGACGCTTTCGGGCAAGGACCCGAGCGTGGCGCTCAAGGTGCAACCCGACTGGGGGCCCAACGTGTACATCAGCGTGCTGGCGCTGCGCGGGCGCTTGCACGAGGTGCCGTGGTACAGCTTCTTCACCTGGGGCTACAAGGCACCGCGCGAATGGTGGGGCGCCTTCTGGTACGACGGCAAGGAGTACAAGCTGCCCACCGCCCTGGTGGACCTGAGCAAACCGGCCTTCCGCTTTGGCATGGCCGAAATCAAGGTCGGCGCGGCAGCGCACCGCATCGACGTCAAAGTGGCGGCCGACAAGGCCAGCTACCCGGTGCGCGGCAAGGCGCAAGTCACCATTACCGCCACACTGCCGGGCGGCAAACCCGCCGCACACGCCGAAGTGGCGCTGGCGGCGGTCGATGAAGCGCTGCTCGAACTCATGCCCAACACCAGTTGGAACCTGCTCGGCGCCATGCTGCAGCGGCGCGCCTGGGGCGTGCAGACGGCCACGGCGCAAATGGAAATCATTGGCCGGCGCCACTACGGCAAGAAGGCCGCTGCGCCCGGTGGTGGTGGCGGCCGCGCGCCGACCCGCGAGCTGCTCGACACGCTGCTGCTGTGGCAACCCGTGGTCAAGCTCGACGACAAGGGCCAGGCCCAGGTCACCGTGCCGTTGAACGATGCGCTCACCAGCTTTCGCATCGTCGCCGTGGCCGATTCCGGTATCGGCCTGTTTGGCACGGGCGCTGCCACCATTCGCAGCACGCAGGATCTGCAAATCATCAGCGGCCTGCCGCCGCTGGTGCGCGAGGGCGACCAGTTCCGCGCCCAGATCACGCTGCGCAACACCACGGCCAAGGCGATGCAGGTCGAGGCCGCTGCGCACGCCACGCTTATCGACCTCAAACCACAGACAGTGGACATCCCCGCAGGCGAAGCACGTGAAGTCGCCTGGGACGTGACCGCGCCGGAGCAGTTGGGCCAGACGCGTGCGCAGGCGATTCTGTGGGAAATCGAAGCGCACGACACGCTCGGCGGCGCACGCGACGCGCTCAAGGCGCAGCAGCGCACCGTGCCCGCCGTACCGGTCTCGGTGCAGCAGGGCACGCTGGTGCAGCTGGGTGGCAGCTATGCGCTTCCCGTGGCGCCGCCGCCCACTGCCTTGCCGGGGCGCGGCGGCATCAGTCTTGCGGTGCAACCCAAGCTGGCCGAAGGCCTGCCCGGCGTGCGCGACTGGTGGGCGCGCTACCCCTACAGCTGCCTCGAGCAGCAGGCCAGCAAGTCCATCGGCATGGAAGATGCGGCCGCCTGGCGCGCCCTGATGGCGCGCGTGCCGACCTACCTCGATGAAGACGGCTTGGCGAACTACTTCCCGCCGCGTGCTGGCGAGACGCGCCAGGGCAGCGACACGCTCACCGCCTTCCTGATCTCCGCCGCCGACGAAGCCGCCAAGCTGGACCCCACGATGGGCCTGCCGGACGCCGTGCGTGCCCCCATGGAGCAGGCACTGGTGGCCTTTGTCGAAGGCAAGATCACGCGCAAGTTCTGGAGCCCGCGGGACGACTTGGCCATGCGCAAGCTTGCTGCCATCGAGGCGCTGTCGCGCAGCGGCAAGGCGCAGGCGCGCATGCTCGGCAGCATTACCATCGCGCCCAACCAGTGGCCCACGCACGCGGTGATCGACTGGCTGCGCATTCTGCGCAAAGTGCCCGGCATCGCCAACCAGGCCGCGCGCCTGCAGGAAGCTGAGCAAATTCTGCACAGCCGCCTGAACTACCAGGGCACGCGCGTGGCGTTCAGCACCGAGCAGCAGGACGACTGGTGGTGGCTGATGCAGAACAGCGATGTGAACGCCGCGCGCCTGTTGCTGGCCGTCATGGACGATCCGGCCTGGCAGGGCGATTTGCCGCGCCTCGTCACCGGCTTTATCGCTCGCCAGCAAGGCGGCGCCTGGCACACCACCACGGCCAACCTGTGGGGCGCGCTGGCCCTGCGCAGCTTCTCGGCCAAGTTCGAGAGCGCGCCGGTGGCCGGCACCACGCAAGCGACGCTGGGCAGCGAGACCGCCCGGGTGGACTGGGCCAAGGTCGAGCGCCGCAAGCCCAGCGACGCCGCAGGGGCCGCGCACCAGACCAGCACCTTTGGCGCGCCATCGGCCCCCGGCATGCTCAGCGGCAACACCCTGTTCCTGCCTTGGCCCAAAACCAGCGGCCAGACTTTGACCGTCACCCACCAAGGCACAGGCAAGCCCTGGCTGACCGTGCAGTCGCTCGCCGCCGTGCCGCGCACCGCGCCGCTGGACGCGGGCTACCGCATACGTCGCAGCGTGGTCCCCGTAGAGCAGGCCGACAAGAGTCTGCCGCCCGGCCAGTATTCGCGCGGCGATGTGCTGCGCGTCACGCTGGAAGTGGACGCCAGCGCCGACATGACCTGGGTGGCGATCACCGACCCGATTCCCGGCGGCGCCACCATCCTGGGCAGCGGCCTGGGGCGCGATTCCGACATCGCCACCCAGGGCGAAAAGCGCTCGGGCCATGGCTGGCTCGCCTTCGAGGAGCGCAGTTTCGAGGCCTTTCGCAGCTACTACGCCTATTTGCCCGCAGGCAAGGTGACACTGCAGTACACGGTTCGGCTGAACAACGCGGGCAGCTTCGCCCTGCCACCCACGCGCGTCGAGGCGCTGTACGCGCCCGAGATGTTTGGCGAATCACCCAATGCGCCAGTGAGAGTGGTGCAGGCATTGGGGAAAAATGCTCCTGTAAAGTGAGCTATGTTCGCTTTATCCGTAAGCGGTCAAGGCAGTTTTTACTGATATTTTGTGTGGCCCATGCAATCGAGCGTCTTCATAGAACTGCGGTTTTGGTTTCTGTTGGTGCTGTCAGGCGTTGCGCCCATCGCCATCTATTACGGGCTGCTGGTACGCCGTGCGGTGTCTTCTGGCACCGTTTTGGCGCTGGGTCTGCTGCTTACGGTGATTGCCGGGGTGGATGTGTACCTTCTGCAGTGGCTGAGCCACCTGGCGGCAAAGACCACATCCGCGGTCGATGACGCGGTGTTTGTCTCCGAAGTGCGGGTGGCCTTGTACGTGCTGCCAGTGCTGTTTGGCGGTATTGGCGTGAACCTGGTCTCGCATGTGCTGCTGCGCCACCTGGCGCAGGCCGAGCGCCGTTTCGACACCGAGCACCGCAATGACTGAGGCCGGTGCGCTGCGCGCCGGGGTTTGCATGGCGCTGCTGGCGTTCGCAGCGGCGCCCGCCTGGGCGCTGCCCTCGTATGCCCAGGTGCATGCGGCATGGCGCTCTTCCGAAACCTTGGTGCTGTCGCGTGAGGGTGAGGTGCTGCAGCGCGTGCGCACCGACCCCAACGTGCGGCGCGGCGAGTGGGTGGCGCTCGCCGATGTGTCACCCGCGTTGCGCAGCGCCATGCTGCTGTCGGAAGACAAGCGCTTCTACGAGCACAGCGGTGTCGATTGGCAGGCTGCGACAGCCGCCGCCTGGGCGAACCTTTGGAACGAGCGCACGCGTGGTGCCAGCACCATCACCATGCAGCTCGCCGGCCTCATCGACGAGAGCGGCGGCGCCGATTTGCGCCAGCGGCCGGGTGGCCGCAGCCTGGTGCAGAAGATCGGCCAGGTGGCGGCGGCCGAGGTGCTGGACCGGCGCTGGCGCAAGGACCAGGTTCTGGAGGCTTACCTGAACCTGGTGCCGTTTCGCGGGGAGCTGGTGGGCATTGATGCGCTCAGCCGCAGCCTGTTCGGCAAGGCGGCCCACGGTCTGGACGAGCGTGAATCTGCCATCACCGCAGCGCTGGTGCGCGCACCCAACGCCAGCAGCGCGCAGGTCGCGCGCCGTGCCTGCGGCGTGCTGCGCGAGATGCAGGCGGCGGGCAGCAGCGCCGCAGCGCCTGCCAGCACCGACTGCGATGCGCTGGCGCTGCTGGCCAGCGGCACCCTGGCACGCCGCGCCTTTGCCGCCAGCGAGGGCATCGCCCCGCACTTTGCCCGCCGCGCGCTGGCGGCGCTGCCGTCTGGCGCGCCGCCGCCTGCACGCCTGACCACCACGCTGCGTGCGCCGCTGCAGCGTTTTGCCGTGCAGACCCTGTCGCAGCAATTGCGCGAGCTGGCCGGCCGCAACGTGCAGGACGGCGCGATCGTCGTGCTCGACAACGCCAGCGGTGAGGTGCTGGCCTGGGTCGGCTCGTCCGGTGACCTTAGCCAGGCGGGCGAAGTGGATGCCGTGCTGGCAAGGCGCCAGCCTGGGTCCACGCTCAAGCCCTTTTTGTACGCGCAGGCGCTGGCCGAGCGGCGCCTGACGGCCGCGTCGCTGATCGACGACTCGCCCGCGCACATCGCCACCCCGGGCGGCCTCTACATCCCGCAGAACTACGACCTGCACTTCAAGGGCTGGGTGTCGGCGCGCACGGCGCTGGCGTCCTCGCTCAACGTGCCCGCGGTGCGCACGCTGGCCATGGTGTCGCCCGATGCGTTTTTCCAGGAGCTGCAGGCGCTGGGGCTGGAGCTGCGCGAGAGCGGCGGCTACTACGGCCTGAGCCTGGCGCTGGGCAGCAGCGAAGTCAGCTTGCTGCAACTGACCAATGCCTACCGCGCGCTGGCCAACGGTGGGCGCTTGAGTGCGGTGGCGCCGCCGCTGGCGCATGCGAAGCCGCCGCCGCCGAAATGGACGCGCGTGATCGACCACGGTGCCGCCTTCATCGCCTCCGACATCCTGTCCGACCCGAATGCCCGCGCCCGCACCTTCGGGCTCGACAGTGTGCTGGCCACACGCTTCTGGAGCGCCGTCAAGACCGGCACCAGCAAGGATATGCGCGACAACTGGGCGCTGGGCTGGTCCGAGCGTTACACCGTGGGCGTGTGGGTGGGCAATGCGGCGGGCGGCGCCATGCACGAGGTCAGCGGCAGCAGCGGCGCGGCGCCCATGTGGGCGGCGGTGATGGGCTACCTGCACGCGCACGAGGCCAGCCGCGCCCCGCGCCCGCCCAAGGGCGTGGTGCAGGCGGCGGTGCGCTTTGGCCCCGATGCGGCCACCGGCAACCCGCTGGAGGCGGCGCGCAGCGAATGGTTTTTAAAGGGCACCGAGCAGCCGTTGTTTGCTATTGATAGTGAAGCTGCTAGCGCATATGTAACAAGCGCTAGAGGCCAAAAAGACCATAAAAATTCGCTGCCTGCGCAGCCGCCGGCCCTGCGCATTGCCGAGCCCGCCTCCGGCGCCGTGGTGGCGCTCGACCCCGACATTCCCCCCGCCAACCAGCGCCTGCGCTTTGTCGCCGCGGGTGCGGTGCCCGGCGCCCCGCTGCGCTGGCGCCTCGACGGCAAGCTGGTCGGCCGCCGGCCGGTGCACGCCTGGCCGCCGTGGCCGGGGCGCCACCAGTTGCAGCTAGAGGATGCGGGCGGACGCGTGCTCGATGCGGTGCGCTTCGAGGTGCGTGGGGCCGGCGTAGGCGCGTCCGCACCGAGAAAACCTTAGCGCCTGTTCAAGGCGTGAGGACTGCAATATTTATAATATTCATATTCTCTGCTTCATTTTGTGCGCCAACCTGCCTCCCGTCGACTGATCCTGCTGGCTTTGCTGGTGGCCTTGGGCATCGGGGCCTTGTTTGCGCAAGCGATCTGGGCGATGCGCTCCCATGCCTTGCGGCACGCCGAGAGCACCGGCGCCAATTTGGCTTATGCCCTGCAGCAGTCCATTGCCACACTGCTCAGAACCCTCGATCCGTCGCTGCAGGGCTTGGCGGGCGATCTTGCGAATCCGCAGGTCATGGCCCTGAGTCCTGATTTGCGCAACCGCGTGCTGTTTGACCACTCCCTGCGCGCCGAGGGGCTGTCGGCTGTGCTGGTGCTGGACGCACAGGGCCAGCGGATCTTCGACTCTGGCGGGCTCGGACCGGGCGGAACGGATTTTTCCGACCGCGACTATTTCCGTGCCTTTCAGTCCGGGGGGCGCCAGGGCTTGTTCATTGGCCATCTCATCCGTTCGCGGCTGACGGGTCGGGACTGTCTGCCGGTCAGCCGTGCCTGGTTCAAGCAGGACGGCAGCTTTGGTGGGGTGGTGGTGGGTTCCATCCGGCTCGACTATTTCCACACGCTGTTCGCCGCCGTCCAGATCGGGCCGCAAAGCAGCCTGAACCTGTACCAGACCAATGGCGCGTTGATCGCACGCCTGCCGTGGGCGGCAGGGGACGTGGGGCGCAGCGTGGCAGGCTCGGAAAACCTCGCCCGCATTACCGCGAGCCCCAGCGGCACCTTCACCAGCCGGGCCGTGATCGATGGTGTGGAACGCTTGTATGCCTTCCAGCAGGTGGGTGACTTTCCGCTGGTGGTCAACATTGGGCAGTCAACGGATGAAATCCTGGCCGGCTGGCGTCGCCATGCTGCGCTGGTGGGCGGCTTTGCCCTGCTGCTGATGCTGGCCTGCCTGGGACTGGCGGTGCTCTTTGTGCGTGAACTGCAGCAGCGTCAGCAATTGGCCGGGCAACTGCACCAGGCAGAACGCGACCTGCATACCATTCTCGACAACCTGCCCTCCATGGTCGGCTATTGGGACACCGAGCAGCGCAACCGTTTCGTCAACCAGACCACCAGTGCGATGTTCGGGCGCTCGCCTGAAGCGTTTCGCGGGCTGCTGGCGCAGGAATTTCTGGGTGAACAAGACTACGCTTTTGTCCGGCCATACCTCGAACAGGCTTTGCAAGGGCGCGCACAGCTGTTTGAGCGGACCCTTACCGATGCCAACGGGCAGCAGCGGCACATGCAGGTCAGCTACACCCCGGACCGGGGCAGCAGCAACGGTCTGGTGCGTGGCATCTTTGTGCAGATGACCGACATCACCGAGCGCAAGCGCATGGAAGATGAGATTTTTCAGGAAAAGGAACTCATGCGCCTGACCCTGCAGTCCATTGGCGATGCGGTGGTCTGCGCCGACGCGCAAGGCCGCATCACCTACCTCAACCCGGTGGCCCAGCGCCTGACAGGCTGGCAGGCCTTCGACGCCGCCGGGTGCGACGTGGACGAGGTCGCGCCGCTGTACCTCGCCAATGGCCAGCAGACCCAGCCCAGCCCGCTGCGCGTGGCGCTGGCCACGCAGGCGGCCTGCGGCCCCACGCGCGGCGTGGTGCTGCACCGCAAGGACGGCCAGCGCTTCGAGGTGGAAGAGTCGGCTTGCCCCATCATCGACCGCGAGCACCGTCTCACTGGTGCGGTGATGGTGCTGCACGACGTGACCGAAACCATGGCCATGGCCGAGCGCATGGCGCACCTGGCGCAGTACGACGCGTTGACCGATCTGCCCAACCGCGTGCTCCTGCAGGACCGTGCGCAGCACGCCCTGGCGCTGGCGCGCCGCGAAGCCAAGGGCCTGGGCGTGATGTACCTCGACCTCGATGGGTTCAAGCAGATCAACGACGCCCTGGGCCACGACGCGGGCGACCAGCTCCTGGTGCAGTTTGCGCGCCGCCTGGTGGCCGCCATGCGCCAGTCCGACACCGTGTGCCGCCAGGGTGGGGACGAATTCGTGCTGCTGCTCCCCGGGCTGGAAGACCCTCGGCAGGCGGCTGCCATCGCCGGCAAGGTGTTGGGTGTGTGCCAGGAGCCCTTTGTTCTCAACGGGCAGATGCTGAAAATGGGTCTGAGTGCCGGGTTGGCGTTGTTCCCGCAGCACGGCAGTGACTACGAGGAACTGGCCCGCCATGCCGATACGGCCCTGTACGCCGCCAAGCGCGGTGGGCGCATGCAGGTGCGCTGCTACCGGGGACAGGCTGCAGAACCCGAAGTGCTGGCGTTGCCGGGTTCGCCGGCCCCCGTGTTGCAAGGCACCTAAAATGCTATTGAAAAAATAGCTGTAAACGCTTTCCAAATAAGCGCTACAGGCCATTTTTGTTTGAATTTTCGAGCGCTGCCAGTGCGCCAGATTTAAATTTGCTCCGCGGCCGCACAAATAATTTTGATGGTGCGCGCCGCGCCGTGCCCCTACGATTGCCAGCACTTAGAAACCTGCCAGGAGACCAGCGTGAGCGACCTTTCCACCATGACCTGCATCGAAGACCTGCGCCGCGTCTACAAACGCCGCGTGCCGCGCATGTTCTACGACTACTGCGACTCGGGCTCCTGGACCGAAAGCACCTACCGCGCCAACATCGACGAGTTCCAGACGATTAAGCTGCGCCAGCGCGTGGCCGTGAACATGACGGGCCGCACCACCCGCAGCACCATGATCGGCCAGGACGTTGCCATGCCGGTGGCGCTGGCCCCCACCGGCCTGACCGGCATGCAGCATGCCGACGGTGAAATCCTGGCAGCGCGCGCCGCCAAGGCGTTTGGCGTGCCCTTCACGCTCTCGACCATGAGCATCTGCTCGATCGAGGACGTGGCCGAGCACGCCGGCCCGGGCTTCTGGTTCCAGCTCTATGTGATGCGCGACCGCGACTACATCGAGCGCCTGATCGACCGCGCCAAGGCCGCCGGCTGCAGCGCGCTGCAGCTCACGCTGGATTTGCAGATCCTCGGCCAGCGGCACAAGGACATCAAGAATGGCCTGTCGTCGCCACCCAAGCCCACGCTGGCCAACATGATCAACCTGGCCACCAAGCCACGCTGGTGCTTGGGGATGCTGGGAACCAAGCGGCGCAGCTTTGGCAACATCGTCGGCCACGCCAAGGGCGTGGGCGACATGTCGTCGCTGGCCTCCTGGACGGCCGAGCAGTTCGATCCGGAACTCAACTGGGGCGACGTCGAGTGGATCAAGAAGCGCTGGGGCGGCAAGCTGATCATCAAGGGCATCATGGACGCGGAAGACGCCCGCCTGGCCGCCGACAGCGGCGCCGATGCGCTCATCGTCAGCAACCACGGCGGGCGCCAGCTCGACGGCGCGCCCTCGTCGATTGCCGCACTGCCTTCAATAGCGCAGGCGGTGGGCAAGGACATCGAAGTGTGGATGGACGGCGGTATCCGCAGCGGCCAGGACGTGCTCAAGGCGCGCGCGCTCGGCGCACGCGGCACCATGATCGGCCGGGCCTTCCTCTACGGCCTGGGTGCCTACGGTGAGTTGGGCGTTACCCGCGCGCTGGAAATCATCCGCCGCGAGCTCGACCTGACCATGGCCTTCTGCGGCCGCACCGACATTGACACGGTGGATGAGGGCATCCTGCTGCCGGGCACCTACCCCAAGCCGTGATCTGAGCGGCAGAGCCAGCGTCCCTGGTGGCTTCTGGCGACCGGTGGCAGCCTGGTGAATCCAGTCGGCGGCGCGGTGCGTATACGGAAAGCAAGAATTGCCTTCCTCCACCACAATCCATGCATGCCGCCACCATCCTTCGATGCCGAACTGGTCACGCTCATCGACCGCATTGCGCAGCGCGACGAAACCGCGTTGCGTGCGCTCTACGACCTCACCTCGCCCCGCCTCTTTGGTTTGGCGATGCGCGTCCTGCGCCGGCGCGACGCGGCCGAAGATGTGCTCCAGGAGAGCTTTCTCACCGTCTGGCGCGCCGCGGGCGATTACCGGCTCTCGCTCAGCCCGCCGCTGGCCTGGCTCGGGGTCATCGTGCGCAGCCGTGCGCTCGACGCCTTGCGCAAACACGCCAGTGCGCGTGCCGACCGCACCCAGGAGCTGGACGACAGCCTGGGCCACGCGCTGGAGAGCGACGCCCCCGACCCCATGGACGCGGCCGATGCCAGCGAGCAGGCGACGGCCCTGCACACCTGCCTGCAGCGCTTGGAAGCGCGCCAGCGCGAGGTGGTCAGCCTGGCCTACCTGCGCGACCTGAGCCACAGCGAGCTGGCGCTGCAGCTCGCCTTGCCGCTGGGCACGGTGAAAACCTGGATCCGGCGCGGGCTGGAGCAGTTGCGCGGCTGCATGGCCCGCTACGCCTGAGCCCGCCATGAACCTCCACCAACACCCCGACCTGCTGCAGGCACTCGCTGCCAGCTACGCGCTGGGCACGCTGCGCGGCGGTGCGCGCCGCCGCTTTGAGGCCCAGGCGCGCGAACACCCTGCGGTGCGCGCCGCAGCGTTGTTGTGGCAAACGCACTGGGCGGGCCTGACCGAGCTGCAGGCGCCCGAGCCGCCGCCTGCGGCCGTCTGGATGCGCATTGACAACCTGGTGCAGGCCGAACGCGCGGCCCTGCGCCACCAAGTGAACCAGGCCGACCAGCCCCGCGCCGCGCAAGCGAGCGCACCGCGCTGGTGGCGCCGACTGGCGCTGTGGCAGGGCGCTGCCGCCGGCGGGGCGTTTGCCACGCTGGTTGCGGTCGTTGTGGCGGTACAGGTCACGGGAAGCGTGCGCGAATCGGCCCACCAGCAGATTGCCAGCTTGCAGACCGAGCTGGCGGCGCGTGGGCAGACCACGCATGTGGCGGTGTTGCGGGACGACAAGGCGCATGCCGAATTGCTGGTCACTTTCGATGCCCAGGCGCAGCAGTTGCACCTTCAGCGGGTGGGGGGCTTTGCCGTGCCGCCCGACCGCTCCCTGCAGCTCTGGGCGTTGCCCGCGGGCGGCAAGCCGCGTTCGCTCGGTGTGCTGGCAGCCGCGGCCACCCAGGCCTTGCCGGCGGCGGCGGGCCAGGTGCAGGGCGTTCCCATGCTCGCCATCAGTCTGGAGCCCAAGGGAGGCGTGCCGTCCGAAGGCGGCCCGACCGGGCCGGTGCTGTTCACGGGCGAATGGATACAGAAGACCGTTTGAGATTTTCGTAACGAACCAGGGCCTTCGAATGAAAAACAGCACGCCGAAGTTGCTCGCCGCGCTGGCCACAATGGCCGTGATGGGCCCGCCGGCACAGGCCGAAACCGGCAAACTGCTGCTCACCGGTGGCGTCAGCAGCATCACCGGCACGGCGGGTGGCGGCATCACGCCATGGGCCGTCATCGGCAGCAATGCCACGGAGGGCGAATGGGGGGCCAGTGCCTTCACCACCCGTGCCGCCACGCACGACTACGTGCTCACCAGCTACGGCGCCGCCCTGGCGTGGAACGAGCGTGTCGAGTTGTCGGTGGCCCGACAGGATTTCGACGCCAGCGCGGCGGTGGCACTCAACGGCATTGCACCGTTCGGCGTGCAGCCGGGCCAGCACATCCGCATGGATATCCTCGGCGCCAAAGTGCGCGTCGCCGGCGATGCCATCCTGGACGCCGACACCTGGATGCCACAGATGTCCATCGGCCTGGAGCACAAGCGCGTGCACCCGGGATCGCTGCAATCGGTGTTCGACTTTCTGGGTGCCAGCGAACAGTCCACCGATTTCTACGTCAGCGCCACCAAGCTGGTGCTGGACAAAGGCCTGTTGCTGAACGCCACGCTGCGCTCCACCCGCGCCAACCAGAACGGCTTGCTCGGCTTTGGGGCCGCCGCGCCGGGCCGGGGCGGGCGCAGCCTGCAGCCCGAGTTTTCGGTGGCCTGGCTGCTCCGCCACGACCTTGCCGTTGGCGCGGAATGGCGCTTCAAGCCTGACAACTTGCAAGCTACCGGCCGCGCGGCAGGCCTGGGTGCGGCGCTGCGCGAAGACGCATGGAAAGATCTCTTCGTGGCCTGGGCGCCGAGCAAGCACCTCTCGCTCACGCTGGCCTGGGCGGACCTGGGGCGCATCGTCCCCGGCATCACGGGCGACCGGCGCCAACGCGGCGCCTACCTTTCGGCCCAGGTGGCCTTCTGATGCGGGGAACCCCATGAAAGCTTTTGCCCTGTGCTGCACCCTGATGGTGTCAGGCGCCACCCTCACGCTGGCCCACGCACAGACCACTGTGCCACCCGCCGCTGCGCCTGCTGCCGCACCCTCCGGCCTGTATGCGGCGCTGGGCGAGCAAGCCGGAATTGACCGCCTGGTCGATGATTTTGTCGAGCGCCTGGTGCGTGACCCGCGCATCGGCCCCCAGTTCAAGGACACCAAGCCCGCCGCGCTCAAGGAAAGCCTGGCCGAGCAGTTCTGCGTGCTGAGCGGCGGCCCCTGCACCTACCACGGTGGCACCATGCGCGAGGTGCACGCCGACATGGAGATCAACAAAGGCGACTTCAACGCCCTGGTCGAGCAACTGCAGCGCGCCATGGACGCCCAGGGCATCGCCTTCCGCCAACAAAATCGTCTGCTGGCGCTGCTCGCGCCCATGCACCGGGACATCATCACGCGGCACTGAGCGTTCCGAGTTGCTCTTTTTTTAATAGCTTCTTGCATAAGCAGTGCAAGCGCTGTTGCCGAAAATGTGCAAATCCAGGTGCGCAAGCAAGCGTACGCTGCCCTCGCCGCCGTGGTGGAGCGGCAGAGGCTCTCCATGCTGTCAACGGCAGAGCCCCGGCTTCTTTGCGAGCCGCTCAAGCGCTGCGCCGCCGCGCACAATACCGGCCGTGACCGTTTCCGAGACAAATCCTGGCCCAGACGCCTCGCCTGCCATGCCGGCAACCGGCGGCAAGCTGCGCCGCATTGCCCACCTCGACATGGATGCGTTCTTCGCCTCTGTCGAACTGCTGCGCTACCCGCAACTCAAGGGGCTGCCGGTGGTGATTGGCGGCGCGCGGCGGGCGGTGGACGAGCTGCTGCTGCAAGGCCCGGACGGCAGCGGCGGGCGCGAGCGCTGTTTTATTCCCGTAGCCGACTTTCCGCTGCTCAAGGACTACGTCGGCCGGGGCGTCATCACCACGGCCACCTACGCTGCGCGGCAGTTTGGCGTGGGCTCGGCCATGGGCATGATGAAAGCCGCCCGGCTATGCCCGCAGGCCATCGTGCTGCCGGTGGATTTTGACGAGGTGCGCCGTTTCTCGCGCTTGTTCAAAAGGACGATTGCCGAGATCGCGCCGGTCATGGAGGACCGCGGCGTGGACGAGGTGTACATCGACTTCACCGACGTCCCCGGCGGCCAGCGCGAAGGCGGGCGCGTGCTGGCGCGGCTGATCCAGAAGTCGATTTTTCAGGCCACGGGCCTGACCTGTTCGCTCGGCGTCGCACCCAACAAGCTGCTGGCCAAGATGGCCAGCGAATTCGACAAGCCCAACGGCGTCGCGGTGCTGTACGAGCACGAATTGCAGCAGCGCATCTGGCCGCTCGCCTGCCGCAAGATCAACGGCATTGGCCCCAAGGCCGGGGAAAAGCTGGCGCGCCACGGCATTACCACCATCGGTGAGCTGGCGGCCTGCCAGAAAGACTGGCTGGTCGAGCATTTCGGCCGCGCTACCGGTGCCTGGCTGCACGAATCGGCCTGGGGACGCGACAGCCGCCCGGTACAGACGCACAGCGAGCCTGTGAGCATGAGCCGTGAGACCACTTTCGAGCGTGACCTGCACGCAGTGCGCGACCGCCGGGAGCTGGGGGCCATCTTCACGTCGCTGTGCGAGCAGGTGGCGGCCGACCTGCAGCGCAAGGGCTATGTCGGGCGGGGGATAGGCATCAAGCTGCGCTATGCCGACTTCTCGACGGTCACGCGCGACCACACGCTGGCCGTGCCGACGCAGGATGCGGCTGCCATCCGCCACGCGGCTGGGCTGTGCCTCAAGCGCGCGCCGCTCACCCAGCGCCTGCGGCTGCTGGGCGTGCGCGTGGGTGGGCTGAGCCGGCTGGACAATGGTCCGCGGCAAACCCCGCCGAGCTCCAGCGACCTGCCGGCACCCGCCAGCCAGCCAGGGCTCTTTTGATCGCCCTCTGGATGTTGTTGGCACGCTACTTCTGCGCTCCAACACAGGCCCGTTGGCGTGAGGGGTGACTGCAAAACTGCAGTGAATTTTTATACTCGGTTACATCTCCGAGGTCTTCATGCGCACCAATCTTCCTGTTACCCACAACGAATTCGACTACCCCGACCACGAGCTGCTGATGTCGACCACCGACAACAAGGGGGTGATGACGCATTGCAACGCCGCCTTTGCCCGGGTCAGCGGCTATTCCATGGACGAACTCATGGGTCAGCCGCACAACCTGATCCGCCACCCCGACATGCCGCCTGAAGCCTACAAGGACCTGTGGGCCACCATAGGCCGGGGCCGCAACTGGACGGGCATGGTGAAGAACCGCCGCAAGAACGGCGATTTCTACTGGGTGCGCGCCAACGTCACCCCCATGATGGTGGATGGCAAACCGCGCGGCTACATGTCGGTGCGCGTCAAACCCACGCGCGAGGAAGTGCGTGCGGCCGAGGCTTTGTACCAGCAGATCCACGAAGAGCGTGGGCGTGGTGCCCCCAGCTTCTACCTGCATGCCGGGCGCGTGCGGCGTCCAGGCTGGCGCAATGCGCTGGGCAAGCTCCAGCGCTTTAACCTAACGCATCGCCTCTTCGGGCTTCTGCTGCCGCTTCTGGCGGTGGCTCTGGTCCCAGGGGTGCTTGGTTGGAGGGAAGGGAATGTGTTCATGGTCCAGGCCACCGTGCTGGTGGCCCTGACGGCCCTCACGCTGTGGTGGTGCCAGCGAAGCATCACGGCGCCCCTGATCACTACCGCGCGCCTGATGACCGAGATTGCCGGTTGTGACCTGGCCCACCCGCAAAAAGAGCCGGCCGGCAACAGCCCGGTTGAACTGCTGCTGGAGCGGGTGCAGCGCATTCACCTCAACCTGCGCGCGGTGGTCGGCGATGCCCGCCAGGAAATTGGCGGCTTTGGCAGCATTTCTTCCGAGATTGCGCAGAGCGCACAAGATTTGTCCGAGCGCACCGAATCGCAGGCCAGCAGCCTGGAGGAAACGGCGGCGGCGATGGAGGAACTCTCCAGCACGGTGCGCCAATCGGCAGAAACCACGCAGCAGGTGCAAAAAGAAAGTGAGCACAGCGCCGAACTGGCGCGCAGCGGCGGTGAAGCGGTGGCCCAGGTCGGCGCGGTAGTGCAGGCCATCGCGCAGTCGTCGGGCAAGATGGGGCAGATCATCGCCACCATTGAGGGCATTGCGTTCCAGACCAACATCCTGGCGCTGAACGCCGCGGTTGAAGCCGCACGCGCGGGGGAGCAGGGGCGGGGTTTTGCGGTGGTGGCCAGCGAAGTGCGGGCGCTTGCCCAGCGCAGTGCCACGGCGGCGGGCGAAATCCGCGGGCTGATTGGCGAGTCCGGTGCCCACATTGAGCGCGGCGCCGGGCAGATGCAGTCGGCCGGGAAAACCATTGCCCAGGTGGTGCAGTCGGTGGCACACGTCAACACCTTGATGGGCCAGATCAGCGTTGCCACGCTTGAGCAGGCTCAGGGCATTTCGCAGGTGAATGAGGCCGTGACCGACCTGGACCGCGTCACGCAGCAAAACGCCGCGCTGGTGGAGGAGTCCGCCGCTTCGGCCCGCACCATGAGCGACAACGCAGGCGTGCTCGGCCGCACGCTGGACGTGTTCAAGTTGTAGCCGGCAGTTCGGCTACTGCCGCGCCGTGCGCACGTTGGGCGGTATTGCCATGGGGTGGCTGGTGCGCCAGGGGTTGATGTCCAGGCCGCCACGGCGTGTGTAGCGCCCATAGACCTCCAGCTTGATGGGCTGGCAGCGCGCCCAGAGGTCCATGAAGATGCGCTCGATGCATTGCTCGTGGAATTCGTTGTGGTTGCGAAAACTCACGATGTACTGCAGCAACCCCTCCTGGTCGATTTGCGGGCCGCTGTAGGCAATGCGCACGCTCCCCCAATCGGGCTGGCCGGTGACCAGGCAGTTGCTCTTGAGCAGGTTGCTGGTAAGCACCTCGCTGACCGGCGCTTCGTCGAATGCGGCGTGCAGCAGGTCCGGCGCCGGGGTGTAGCGGCTGCATTCGAGGTCCAGGCGGTCCAGGTTCAGGCCGTCCAGTTCGTGTATGGGCTCGCGGTCGAAGGCCTCGGGCAGGAGCAGGCGCACGCCCACGCTGCCGCCGAGCGCGGACCCCCGCCACGCAGCTTCGGACAGGTCCGTGCGCATGCGCGCCGCCACGTCCTGCGGGCTGGCGAACGGCGTGTTGGCGTAGCTGCCCAGATAGAGCTTGAGCGACTTGCTCTCGATGAGGTTGGGCGACTCGCACGGCACGGTGAGGTGCGCCAGCGCCACCTGCGGCTTGCCACGCGGGTTGAGCCACGAGAGCTCGTACGCGGTCCATAGGTCGGCACCAAAAAACTGCGGCTGGGCGCCGACACCGATCTCGGCACGCTTGGCAGCGCGGGCAATGGGAAACAGCAGCGCAGGGTCGTAGTGTTCGGGCCTTGCGCTCGTTTTGCCCAGCGGGGATTGTTCAGGGGTGTTCATGGAGAAATACTACAAAAATAATAGCTCGTAGCGCTTATGGGATATGCGTTAGAGGCCATTTTCATTCAAATGTTCGCTCGCGCAGCCACTTGGTGGCAATCCACTTCTCGCCCGCCAGCACCGGTGCGCCGCCGTGCAGGCTGCGTGTATTGGGGTGTGGGCGGTCGTAGCGAAAGAACACTGCATTGCCGCGCTGGGGCGTGACGGTGAGTCCGAGTGCCGGGAACGCCGTGGCGCCGCCGGCTTCGGGCGTATTGAGGTACATCACCAGCGTTGCCAGGCGCTGGCCGCCGCGGCGCAGCATGGCGGCGGTGCCCGCCTCGCGGGGGTCGAAGTAGTCGTAGTGCGGTTTGTATTCGGCGCCTGGCCCGTAGCGCAGCACCTGCAGACCTTCGCCGTGGTCCACCGGCCAGCGCAGCAGCGCGGCAATGCGCCCTTCGATCTGGCGCACCAGGTCGCTCTCACCCCGCTCGAAGAACATGCCTTCACTGGTGCGGTCGGCGTTGACTTGCTCGCCGCCGGTGTGGGTCTCAACGGTGAGCGAGCGCGCCAGGCGTGGCCGGGCGGCCGCGATGAGGGCGGTGCATTCGTCCGCACTCAGCAACTGCGAGAAGACCGCCAGCGGCGGGTATTCCATGGCGACCACGACCTGCACCTGCCGGTCGGCTGCCGGCAGGGCCGGCCGCGCTGCAGAGAGATCCGGCCCGGGCAGGGGGCGTGCGCCGGCAGGGCTGTTGGGTGGCGTGTCCAGCACGGCGCCCAGCGCGGCTTGTGCCTGCTCGGTCTGCCAGCCCACGGCCAGCAGTGCCTGGAGCATGGCCTCGGGGTCGACGTTGCGGCTGCGCTGCTCCATGGCCCAGTGGCGCAGTTCGTCCGATACCGGCGTCGCGGCGGAAATGGGGTGGTTGTCCATGCCCTGGTTGTACCCCATCGGGCGCGGCGTCAGTTTGCGCGGCGGCGGAATACCAGCCGGTCGGGGGCCGATGCCTTCGCTGTGTAAGCGTAGCCATCGGCACCAAAAGCCTGTAGCGCTTCAAGTGTTTCGGCCCTGGTCTGGATGGCAAAGCGCGCCATGCGGCCGCGTGCGCGCTTGGCGTGAAAACCAATCACCTTGTAGGCGCCGCCGTGCCAGTCTTCAAACACGCACTCGGCAACGCGGGCGCGCAGGGCCTTGCGATCTACGGCTTTGAAATACTCTTGCGAGGCGAGGTTGAGCAGCAACGGCTCGCCGGCTTGGCGCTGCAACTGGCGGTCCAGGTGGCGCGCAATGCGCTCGCCCCAGTACGCGTACAAGCCCGTGCCCTCGCCGGTGGCAAGGCGTGTGCCCATCTCCAGCCGGTAGGGCTGCATCCAGTCGAGCGGGCGCAGTACGCCGTAGAGGCCGCTCAGGATGGCCAGGTGCTCCTGCGCCCAATCGAGGTCGGCGGCGCCGAGGCTGCGCGCGTCCAATCCGTCGTACACATCCCCGTTGAAGGCCAGCAGCGCCTGGCGTGCGCAGGCCGCGCTGGCGCGTGCGCGAAAAGCTGCAAAGCGCCCCACATTGAGAGCCGCCAGTGCATCGCTGATGTGCATCAGCGATGCCAGGTCCTGCGGCGCAAAGCTGCGCATCTGCTCGACCAGCGCGCGCGTTTGCGCGGGGAAAGCGGGAAGCGTATGCGGCAAATCAGCCGGTAGCGGGGTGTCGAAATCGAGCGACTTGGCGGGGGAGAGAACGATCAGCATTGGCCGATCTTCGCCGGAAATAAAAAACGCCGCCTCGCGGGATGCGAGAGCGGCGTTGCCGTGTGGGGGCAAGCCCCCAGGGATCAGCGTGGCTGATCGAACGGCAGTGGCATGTCGCGCAGGTCGCGGTGCGTTTCGACGAGGACCAGCGGGCCTTCGTCTGGCGTTGGCACAGGTGGACGGGCACGCGGCACGCGCACGGGAGCCGGTTCCGCCGCAATCGCGGCCTGAACCGCAGCCACCTTGGAGGCGTCGGAGTTCACCCACTGCAGGCCGGAGCTGCTGGCCACCTGTTGCATGGCGTCCACCGGCAGCTCATAGCGGCCCACAAGGGGCATGCCGGCTGCTGCGGGCGCCGGGGCCACAGGGGCCACCTCGGCCTGCGGCTCGGCGCGCGGAGCCTCTGCACGGCGGGGAGCCGGCTTGGGGGCAGCGACAGGCGCAGGCTGATCGGCCGGGGCTGTCGCAGGCAGATCACGCACGGCGGGAGCCGCCGGCGTTACCGCTTGTGGTCGCTCCGCTTGTGCCGTCGCTTCTGGCTCTGGCACCGCCACTGCCGCAGGCGCTGGGGATGCGGCAAAGTAGCTGCGGCGTACGGGCGCTTCTTCGGCGTTCGATGGGGCTTCGCCTTCGTTGCTCAGCAGGCTGGGTTCGCTGTCGGCTGCCGGTGCTGCGTCCTGGCGCGTGCCGCGCTGGCGGTCGCGGCCATAGCGGTCGCGCGAGCGGCGCTCGCGCCGCTCTTGCGGCTCGCCAGCGCTGGAGCCGTTGGTTTCCTGGACGTTTGAGAGGTCGAGGTCGGGCAGAGAATCGAGCGGCGCCGTGTCGACAAAATCGCCGCCGTGCGCTGCCTGCGCCTCGTTGTTGCGCGGTGCACGCTCGCGGCCCTCGCCACGCGGGGCGCGTTCGCGCCGGGCATTGCCGTTGCCCTCGCCGCGTTCACGGCGTGGTTCGCTGGTGCGCACGGGCCGGTCGTTTTGAACTTCTGCGTCTTGCGGCGGCAGCGAAACGTCAGCATTCGCGGCCGTGCTTTGCATGGCGGCTTCGCTCTGCTGCGCGGCAGCAGCAGCGCCATTGGCGCGGCCCTCGCCGCGCCCACGGCCCCGGCCTTCGCGGCCTTCGCGGCCTTCACGGCTGTCGCTGCGGCCTTCGCCGCGTTCCGCATCGCGCGCAGGGCGGGCTTCGCCATTGCTGCGCTCTGCGCGGCCCCGGCCCCGGCCTTCGCCCTGGCCTTCGCGACCCGCTTCGCGCGCAGCATCGCCGCGGCCACCGCCGCGCCGGCTGCGGCCTTCACCACCACGGCCTTCGCCGTTGCGGCCGCCCTGGCGCGGTTCGCGTACGGGTTTCTCGGCTGCCGGTGCCGGCTGCGCGGCGGGCGCCGCCACCGGTGCCGGCTCGCCCATGCCAAAAAGGTTCTTGAGCCAGCTCATGAAGCCGGGTTCAGGAGTGCGCTGTACCGATGGCGGTGCGACCGGGGTGGCGGGTGCCGCAGCAGGCGCGTTGGCCTGGGTGGCGCCAGGGCGCGTGGTGCCGCGTGGTGCGCGCACTTCGCCTTCGGCGCGCGGGGCGGCCTGGGGCGCGGGCGCGTCGGGCAGCACGCCCTTGATCACCGGGGTCTGCTTGTTGGTGGGCTCTTGCGACCGGCGTGTCACGGCCGTTGGGTCTTCCACCTCTTCGACTAGCTTGTAGCTGGCTTCGATGTGGTCCAGGCGGGGGTCGTCGTGCTTGAGGCGCTCGAGCTTGTAGTTGGGGGTTTCCAGCGTCTTGTTGGGCACCATCAGCACGGCTACGCGCTGCTTGAGCTCAATCTTGGCGATCTCGGTGCGCTTTTCGTTCAGCAGGAACGAAGCCACTTCCACGGGCACCTGGCAGTGCACTGCGGCGGTGTTGTCCTTCATCGATTCTTCTTGAATGATGCGCAGGATCTGCAGCGCCGACGATTCGGTGTCGCGGATGTGGCCGGAGCCGCCGCAGCGTGGGCAGGGGATGGACGAACCTTCGCTGAGCGCGGGCTTGAGGCGCTGGCGGCTCATTTCCATCAGACCGAACTTGCTGATGGTGCCGAACTGCACGCGGGCGCGGTCCTGGCGCAGCGCGTCGCGCAGGCGGTTCTCGACCTCACGGCGGTTCTTGCTCTCCTCCATGTCGATGAAGTCGATGACGATGAGGCCGCCCAGGTCGCGCAGGCGCATCTGGCGCGCCACTTCGTCGGCGGCTTCCAGGTTGGTGCGGGTGGCGGTTTCCTCGATGTCGCCGCCCTTGATGGCGCGGGCCGAGTTGACGTCCACGCTGACCAGCGCTTCGGTGTGGTCGATCACGATGGCGCCGCCGGACGGCAGTTGCACGGTGCGGGCGTAGGCCGACTCGATCTGGTGCTCGATCTGGAAGCGGCTGAACAGGGCGGCGTCGTCGCGGTAGCGCTTCACGCGGGCGGCATGCTCGGGCATGACGTGCGCCATGAACTGCTGGGCCTGGTCGTAGATGTCGTCGGTATCGATGAGGATGTCACCGATGTCGTTGTTGAAATAGTCGCGGATGGCGCGGATCACCAAGCTCGATTCCTGGTAGATCAGGAAAGCGCCCTTGCCGCCCTGGGCGGCGCCGTCGATGGCGCTCCAGAGTTTGAGCAGGTAATTCAGGTCCCACTGCAGCTCGGGGGCGCTGCGGCCAATGCCGGCGGTGCGCGCGATGATGGACATGCCGTTGGGGTATTCCAACTGGTCCATGTTCTCTTTGAGCTCGGCGCGGTCCTCGCCCTCGATGCGGCGCGAAACACCGCCGCCGCGGGGGTTGTTGGGCATCAGCACCACGTAGCGGCCGGCCAGTGAGATGAACGTGGTCAGGGCTGCGCCCTTGTTGCCGCGCTCTTCCTTCTCGACCTGGATCAGCAGTTCCTGGCCCTCCTTGATGACCTCGTTGATGCGTGCCTGGCTGGGCGGGACACCGGGGGCAAAGTACTGCCGGGAGATTTCCTTGAACGGCAGAAAACCGTGGCGGTCTTCGCCGTAGTCGACGAAGCAGGCTTCCAGACTGGGCTCGACGCGGGTGACGACGGCCTTGTAGATGTTGCCCTTGCGCTGTTCGCGCCCTTCGATCTCGATTTCGTAGTCGAGGAGCTTTTGTCCGTCGACGATGGCCAGGCGGCGCTCTTCGGGCTGCGTGGCGTTGATCAGCATCCGCTTCATGATGCGTGTCCTTCTCTCAAGTGGCGGGGCCGGCGGTGCGCAGAGATGGCTGCGCGCGGCGGGTGGCCCAAAAAATCCAAACAACGGCTCGCGCGCGCTAAAGCGCTGCGCAGAGCCAACGGTGCCTGGACGGACGTCTTGAAACGAAGGGAATTGCCGAAGTCGCCAATAACGCTGTGTTTAGCAGAGCGGCAGAGGCGGGGGCGCGTGGAAGGGGGCGAGCCTGGGGGAGGGCATGATCACTACTAAAAGAGTAGCTGCCTGCGCAGGTTTGACAAGCACTTGAGCGCGATTTGACGCCCATGACAAAGGCAGACGCCATTGCCAGAGGGAGATCCATCGCAGTACCAGTGCCAGCATGTTTTCGCTTCGATCCGTTGGCAGGCCCCGCCTCGTGGGGGAAGCCTGCAAACTCAGTATTCCGTATCGGTGTTTCAATGTGTCCGCCCGCCGTGCGGTGCACCTGCCGCGGCAGGCAACTGGCCTGCCGCCCGCTAGTGCGACGCACGCTGGCATCGACCTGCCTGCGCAAGGGAAATGGTTGTGTCGACTAAAATTCAGACAAATCAACCACTTACAAAATAGTGCGCAGGTGAAACACATTATAGGGGCCAAACCCCCCCCACACCCGGCGTCGCCGGCCGCGCACCCGGCACCGCAGGTCGTCCGTCTCCAGGCCATAGACGCCAATTCGGCGGGCCAGCGGCTGGACAACTTCCTGCTGCGCGAGCTCAAGGGCGTTCCCAAGACGCATGTCTACCGCATCATTCGCAGCGGCGAAGTGCGCGTCAACAAGGGGCGCGCCAGTGCCGACACGCGCCTGGCCGAGGGCGACCTGGTGCGCGTGCCGCCGGTGCGGGTGTCGGACCGTATCGAGGAAAAGGCCGCCCACCCGGCGCCAGCGCGCGAATTTCCCGTCTTGCTCGACGACGACGCCGTGCTGGCCATCGACAAGCCGGCCGGCGTGGCCGTGCATGGCGGCAGCGGCGTGAGCTTTGGCGTGATTGAGCAACTGCGCCAGGCGCGGCCCCAGGCACGCTTTCTGGAACTGGTGCACCGGCTGGACCGCGAAACCTCGGGCATCTTGCTGATCGCCAAGAAACGCAGCGCACTGACCCATCTGCAAGCACAGTTTCGCGAACGCGAGACCGGCAAGACCTACCTGGCGCTGGGGGTCGGTGCCTGGCAAGCCAATAAAAAGGTCATCGACACGCCGCTGCACAAATACCTGCAGCAGGACGGCGAGCGCCGCGTGCGCACCACCACGGCGGATGACCCGGACGGCATGCGTTCGATCACCCTGGTCAAGCTGCGCCAACGCCTGCCGGCGCGGCCAGAAGCAGGCCTGCCGGAGTTTTCCCTCCTCGAAGTGACCATCAAGACCGGCCGCACGCACCAGATTCGGGTGCACCTCGCCAGCCAGGGCTGCCCCATTGCCGGGGATGAAAAATACGGCGACTTCGAGCTCAACCGCCGCCTGCAGCGCCACGGCCTCAAACGCATGTACCTGCACGCCTGGCGCTTGCAGTTCACCCATCCCGCAAGCAGCGAGCGCATCGAACTGCTGGCACCATTGCCGCCTGACTTGGCCTGTTTTTTTCCCCTCTCATGACCGATTTCCTGCCCGCGCGCCGCTTCGACCTCATTGCCTTCGACTGGGACGGCACCCTGTTCGACTCCACCGCCATCATCGTGCGCTGCATCCAGGAGGCAGTGTGCGACGTGGGCGGCAAGCGACCCACCGATCTGGACGCCAGCTACGTGATCGGCATGGCGCTCACGCAGGCGCTGGCCCACGCTGCACCCGATGTGCCGCCCGAAAAATACCCCGAGCTGGGCCTGCGCTACCGCACCCACTACGCGCGCCACCAGGATGACCTGGTGCTGTTCGAGGGCGTGCTGCCGTTGCTCGAGCGCCTGCGCGCGCGCGGCCACCTGCTGGCCGTGGCAACCGGCAAGAGCCGGCGCGGGCTGGACGAAGCCTTGCACAGCGTGCAGCTTCGCGGCGTGTTCGACGGTTCGCGCACGGCAGACGAGACCGCTGGCAAGCCGCATCCGCTGATGCTGCAGGAGCTTATGGCCGAGTTTGGCGTGCCCGCCGAGCGCACCTTGATGATTGGCGACACCACGCACGACCTGCAAATGGCGCAAAGCGCCGGCTGCGCCAGTGTCGGGGTGGGCTATGGCGCCCATGACAGCAGCGCCTTTGCCGCATTCGCCCCGCGCTACATCGCGCCTTCGGTCGCCGAACTGGCGGCCTGGCTGGAGCAGAACGGATGAGCGAAGCCGTCGTGCTCGACCTGTGTGCGAGCGGCGCCTTGGCCGACAGCGGCGCAGCCGTGCCGTTCGACGTGGTGTACCAGGGGCAGCCGTGCCGGGCGTTCGCCATTCGTTTCCAAGGCCAGGCGCATGCCTACCTGAACCGCTGCGGCCATGTGCCTATGGAGATGGACTACGTGGACGGGCAATTCTTTGACAGCAGCGGCCAATGGCTGATGTGTGCCACGCACGGCGCCACCTATGCGCCGCAAACCGGCCTCTGCGTCGCCGGTCCGTGCCGGCAGGGACTGATCAAAATAGCCGTTTCCGAGGAGGGTGGACGGGTGCGCTGGCATACTTCTCCCCAACTCCAGCCCTCCAGGCGGTGACATGACAGACGCCAAAGATCCGAACGTAGGTTCGACACAAAAAACCCCGCCAGCGCCCGATATCTGGGCAAAGGAAGCTATGAATTCAGAAGTCAAACAAGGCGCTGCGAGCAGCGGCTGGGAGCGCGGTGTGCTCGAAGAGCTGGTGCTCGCTACGGTGCGCGAGCAGCGCGCCGCGCGCCGCTGGCGCATTTTTCTGCGCCTCATGTGGCTGCTGCTGATCGGCGGCATTGCCTGGGCGCTGTTTTCGAGCGAACTGGCGACCCCCAGCAAGAGCAGCCCGCACACGGCGATGGTGGAAATCAAGGGTGAAATCGCCTCCGACGCCGACGCCAGTGCCGAAAACGTGATGGCGGCGATGCGCAGCGCGTTCGAAGACGAAGGCTCGCAGGCCGTGGTGCTGCTGGTCAACTCCCCCGGCGGCAGCCCGGTGCAGGCGGGCATGATCAACGACGAGATCGTGCGGCTCAAGGCCAAGTACAACAAGCCGGTCTATGCCGTGGTGGAAGAGACCTGCGCCTCGGCGGCCTATTACATTGCCGCGGCGGCCGATGATATTTACGTCGACAAGGCCAGCATCGTCGGCAGCATTGGCGTGCTGATGGATGGCTTTGGCTTCACCGGCACCATGGATAAGCTGGGCGTCGAGCGGCGGCTGCTGACCGCGGGCGAGAACAAGGGGTTTCTCGACCCGTTCAGCCCGCAGACCGAGAAACAGCGCGCCTTTGCCCAGGCGATGCTCAACCAGATCCACCAGCAGTTCATTGCTGCCGTCAAGGCGGGCCGGGGCGACCGGCTCAAGGAAACCCCGGAAACCTTCAGCGGCCTCTTCTGGACCGGTCAGCAGGCCATCGAGATGGGCCTGGCCGACCATTTCGGCAGCCTTGATTCGGTGGCCCGCGACGTCGTCAAGGCCGAGGACGTCATCGACTACACCCAGCATGGAAACGTGGCCGAGCGGCTTGCCAAGCGTTTTGGTGCGGCGCTCGGTGCGGGGACCGTGCGTGCCATGCAGTCTGCTGTGCTGAACCTGCGTTGAGGGTCTCCAAATGAACTGGCTTGATCAAGTGAAGTGGGACGCGCAAGGCCTGGTGCCGGTGATTGCCCAAGAGCGTGGCACAGGCGATGTGCTGATGTTCGCCTGGATGAACCGCGAGGCGCTGGCCAAGACGGCCGAGCTGGGCCGCGCGGTGTATTTCAGCCGATCGCGCGGCAAGCTGTGGTTCAAGGGCGAAGAATCCGGCCATGTGCAGGAAGTGCACGAGATTCGTATCGACTGCGATCAGGACGTGGTCCTGCTCAGCGTCACCCAGCTCGGCCACGAACCCGGCATTGCCTGCCACACGGGTCGCCACAGCTGTTTCTTCAACGTGCTCAAGGACGGCCAGTGGCAAGCGACCGAGCCGGTCTTGAAAGACCCGGCCTCCATCTACAAATGACGCCCATGAATGACAAAAATTTGCCGGCAAGTGACGAAGGTGCACTCGCCCGGCTTGCCGCCACCATCGAAAGCCGCAAGCGCGAGCACGGCGGCGACCCCGAGACCAGCTACGTGGCCCGGCTCCTGCACAAAGGCCCCGACGCCTTCCTGAAAAAAATCGGCGAAGAGGCCACCGAGGTGGTCATGGCCGCGAAAGACCTGGACCACGGTGGCGAGCGCAGCAAGTTCGTCGGTGAAGTCGCAGACCTGTGGTTCCACTCCATGGTGGCGCTGGCGCACTACGGCGCGTCGCCGCACGATGTGATTGCTGAACTCGAGCGCCGCGCCGGCACCAGCGGCATCGAGGAAAAGGCCTTGCGCAAGGCGCAACGCCGCGCTAGCGAAGAGGGTTAGCCATGAACGACATCATCGATATCCCGAACGACGGCGAACGCGCGGAAGGCCTCAAGGCCTGGGGCTGGGTGAGCTATGCGCTGCACCTGGTCGTCGCGTTGGGCGCGGTGATTCCCGGTGCCCAGCCCGGCGCGCTGCTGCTGGTGATTGCCCTCATCATCGATCTGGTCAAGCGCTCGGACGCTGAGGGCACCTGGCAGGCGAGCCATTTTTCCTGGCGCATCCGCACGGTGCTGTGGGCGGGTGTTCTGTACATCGTCACCGCGCCGCTGTGGCTACTGTTCTTTTTGCCTGGCTGGCTGGCGTGGTGCCTGATTTCCATCTGGTTCCTCTACCGCATCGTGCGCGGCATGGTGGCCATGAACCAGAACCGGGCTGTTAATGTCTGAGCCGCACGCGGCCCGGCACGCACTGAGCCTGGCACTGCAAGGCGGCGGCTCGCACGGCGCTTTGACCTGGGGCGTACTCGATGCCCTGCTGGAAGATGGGCGTATCGATATCGACGGGATTAGCGGCACCAGCGCCGGCGCCATGAATGCCGTGGCGGTGGCGCATGGCTTCGCCCAGGCTGCCGCGCAGACCCGCGACCCGGTTGAGGCGCGTGTCGAAGGGGCAAGGCTCGCGCGCAAAACGCTGGCCCGCCTGTGGGAGGGTGTTGGCGCGCTGGGCGGCCCAGGCTGGGGGGGTGGCCCCGCGGTGCTGCCGGCCATGGCCTTGATAACGCCCTGGCTGGCGCCAGTGCAGTCCAATCCGCTGGACATCAACCCGCTGCGCAGCCTGCTGGAGCGGGAAATCGACTTTGAGCGCCTCGCCGCAACCCCTGCGGGCGTGCCGCGTGTCTTTGTCTGCGCCACCAATGTGCGCACGGGCCGGGGGGAAATTTTCTCGGGTGCGGGTCTGAGCGCCGCAACGGTCATGGCGTCGGCTTGCCTGCCGATGGTGTTCCAGCCGGTGGAGATCGACGGGCAAGCGTATTGGGATGGGGGTTATTCCGGCAACCCGGCGCTGTACCCACTGACCTACGAAGTAGAGTGCACCGATATCTTGCTGGTCCAGATCAACCCGATCGAGCACGACGCGGTGCCCGACACCGTGCCCGAGATCATGGACCGCATGAACGAGATCAACTTCAACGCCTGCCTGCTGGCCGAACTGCGCGCTATCGAATTTGTCCGGCGCTTGCTCCGTGAAGGCAAGCTTGACCCTACGCATTACAAGGACATCCGCATGCACCGCATCGACGGAGGCGCCGCGCTTTCGGAGTTTGGCGCGGCCAGCAAGGCGCGCGCCGACCTGTCCTTTGTGCGCCTGTTGTTTGAGCGCGGCCGCGCCGCAGGGAGCGCCTGGCTGGCCGCGCACCGCAAAGATCTGGGCGTGCGGGCCACCCTTGATCTGACGCAAAATGCCCAATAACCCAAGCGTTGCCATGCACGACCCGAACTGCTTATTCTGCAAAATTGCCGCCGGCGAAATCCCCTCGCGCAAGGTCTATGAAGACGAGGAGTTTGTCGCTTTTCACGACATCCACCCGCATGCACCCGTGCACTTCCTGGTGGTGCCGCGCCTGCACATCCCTTCCATGGCGCAGGTGGAACCCGGACACGCCGGCCTGCTGGGGCGCATGATGGCCTTGGCACCCCGCCTGGCCCTGGAACAGGGTTGCCGGCCGTATCCGGAAGGCGGTTTTCGCATCCAGGTGAACACCGGGCGCGAAGGGGGCCAAGAGGTGGACCACCTGCACATGCACGTCATGGGCGGGCCACGCCCCTGGCTCAAGGGCTGACAGCGCACCCAATCACCATCGTCTTGGGGGGCGTTGCAAGCTGACTGCAAGCCACCTTGTCGGCACGGACTAAAATGGTCTGCATTCCTTAGGAGATTTTCATGGGCTCTTTATCTATCTGGCACTGGCTGATCGTGCTGCTGATCGTGGTCATGGTTTTTGGCACGAAAAAGCTCAAGAACATCGGCTCTGACCTGGGCGGCGCCGTCAAGGGCTTCAAGGACGGCATGAGGGATGGCTCAGCCGACGATGCTGCGCCCGTGCCGCCGCCCTCGCAAGTGACCAACGCCGCTGCCGCGCCTGATACGTCGACCATCGACGTGCAGGCCAAGCAGAAAAGCTGATCATCCGTACCGCCGCGCACGCGCATGATTGATATCGGCCTGTCCAAAATGGCGCTGATCGGCGTGGTCGCGCTGATCGTCGTTGGTCCCGAGAAACTGCCGCGCGTGGCGCGTACCGTGGGGACGCTGCTGGGCAAGGCCCAGCGCTACGTGGCCGACGTGAAGTCCGAGGTCAACCGCTCCATGGAGCTCGATGAGCTGCGCAAGATGAAGGACACGGTGGAGGGCGCGGCCCGCGACGTCGAGCAAAGCATTCACACCAGCGCCGAAGAATTTCAGCGGAACCTGACACAGGCCACCGATGACGCGCACGCCGCGTATCTGGCGGGTGCCGAGAGTGCTGTTGTTCCTGCTTACCGCAACCCCGGCAAGAACTGGCGCCTCAAGCGGGGGGCCATGCCGCAGTGGTACAAATCGCGTGCCGGTGTGCGCACCAAGGCGCAGTCGGGCGCGGCCCGGGTAGCACGCTACCGTCCCCAGAAATTTCATTGAACGCTGCGCCGCCAGCTGCGCGGCTTCGGGCATGAGTTGCCCGCCACTTTCTGTCCCATGTCCCAGAATCCTTCTCCAGACGACGAACTCGCCGGCACCGAGCAGCCCTTTGTGCAGCACCTGATGGAGCTGCGCGACCGCCTGGTCAAGTCGATCGTGGCCGTAGGCGTCGTGGCGGCGGTGCTGTTTTTTTTCCCTGGCCCTGGCGCGCTCTACGACCTGATGGCCGCGCCGCTGGTGGCGCACCTGCCCAAGGGAGCGACCTTGATTGCCACTTCGGTGATCTCGCCGTTCATGGTGCCGCTCAAAATCTTGCTGATGTCGGCGTTCATGATTGCCCTGCCGGTGGTGCTGTGGCAGGTCTGGGGGTTCATCGCGCCCGGTCTGTACCAGCACGAGAAGCGCCTGGTGCTGCCGCTGGTCATCTCCAGTACCGTGCTGTTCCTGGTGGGCGTGGCGTTCTGCTACTTCTTTGTCTTTGGCAAGGTGTTTGCCTTCATCCAGGGCTTTGCGCCCAAGAGCATCACGGCCGCGCCTGACATTGAGGCCTATCTGAGCTTTGTGCTCACCATGTTCATTGCCTTTGGCCTGGCGTTCGAGGTGCCTATCGTGGTTATCGTGCTGGCACGCCTGGGCATCGTCAGTGTGGCGCAGCTCAAACGCTATCGGGGCTACTTCATCGTGGTGGCCTTCATTGTTGCCGCCGTCGTCACCCCGCCCGATGTGGTGTCGCAATTGGCGCTGGCCATCCCCATGGTGCTGCTCTATGAAATGGGTATCTGGGCGGCCCAAGTCTTCATTCGCCATACCAAGGCGCCCGAAGATGCCGAGGAATCTGCATCGGCCTCTTCGTAGGGTTTGCGCGCCAAAATTTATAGTGAAATTTGGCTCTAGCGCTTGTGCACAAAGCGCTAGCAGCTATCAATTCATGAGTTTTTGACCGCGCTTTAGGGCTGGGTCAATGCTGGGCCGACAAGCCTACAGCCGTTCCTTGATGTAGGACGGGCGGTCCATATCCACGATTTCCACGGAGAGCTGCACCAGCATGCCCTCGGGTTTCGGGGTGCGGCGGCGCAGTACGGTCGCCACGCGCTCAGCCAGGTCCTGTTTGGCTTCGGGCGTGCGGCCGGCGAGCAAGCGCAGCTGGGCGTGCACGAAGCCACGCGGGCCCGATTCCGTACCGACGGCAAAACTGCTTTGGCAGACAAAGCGGGTCTTCAGGTCGGCCTCGGTCTGCACCTCGGGGCTGGCACAGAGTGCCTCGTTCAGTTCCCCCAGCGCCTTGCGCTCGGGAAAGGGGGCCAGGTTGGCGGAGTATTCGACGGTCAGGTGTGGCATGGCATGGCCTTTCAGAGAGCCTGGGTAGGCACGTGGTCGCGCAGACCGCATTGGCGGTTGTGGGCGTCCACGAACACGAGCTGGGGGCGGTGGCTGGGGACATCGGCTTCCGGCACTTGGGCGAAGGCGGCAATGATCAGCAGATCGCCCACGCTGGCGCGGCGCGCGGCCGAGCCGTTCACGGAGATCATGCCGCTGCCGCGCTGGCCTTTGATGGCGTAGGTGACGATGCGCTCGCCGTTGTCGATGTTCCAGATGTGGACCTGTTCGTTTTCGACAATGCCGGCAGCGTCGAGCAAATCTTCGTCAATGGCGCAGGAGCCTTCGTAGTGCAGCTCGCAGTGCGTGGCGGCGACGCGGTGGATTTTGGATTTGAGCAGGGTGCGCAGCATGGGGCGTGAAGGGATTAGTGGGTGACAGGGGGGACCAGAATGGTGGACGCGGCTGGCGCGGCAAGGTCCGGGTAGTCGCGGCTGTAGTGCAGGCCGCGGCTCTCGCGTCTGAGCTGCGCCGAGCGCACGATGAGCTGTGCCACCTGCACCAGGTTGCGCAGTTCCAGCAGGTCGCGCGTGACATGGAAATTGGCGTAGAACTCGTCGATCTCGGTCAGCAGCAAGGTGATGCGGTGCGTGGCGCGCTCCAGGCGCTTGTTGGTGCGCACGATGCCCACGTAGTCCCACATGAAGCGGCGCAGCTCGTCCCAGTTGTGCGAGATGACCACGCATTCGTCGGCGTCGGTCACACGGCTGTCGTCCCAGCGTGGCAGCGCCGGAATCTGCACGCGCGGCGCGCTGGCGATGTGCTGGGCGGCGGCGCGGGCGAAGACCATGCATTCGAGCAGCGAGTTGCTGGCCAGCCGGTTGGCGCCGTGCAGGCCGGTGCAGGCCACTTCGCCCACCGCGTACAGGCCGGGCAGGTCGGTGCGCGCCGAGAGGTCGGTCAGCACGCCGCCGCAGGTGAAGTGCGCCGTGGGCACCACCGGAATCGGCTCTTTGGTGATGTCGATACCCAGATTGGCGCAGTGTGCCAGGATGTTGGGGAAATGCTCCTGCAAGAACGCGGGGCTTTGGTGCGAGATGTCGAGCAACACGCAGTCCAGGCCGTGCTTCTTCATTTCGTAGTCGATGGCGCGGGCGACCACGTCGCGCGGGGCAAGCTCGGCGCGTGCATCATGCTCCGGCATGAAGCGGGTGCCGTCGGGCAGCAGCAGTTTGCCGCCTTCGCCGCGCACCGCCTCGCTGATGAGGAAAGACTTGGCGTGCGGGTGGTACAGGCCCGTGGGGTGGAACTGGATGAATTCCATATTTCCCACGCGGCAGCCGGCGCGCCAGGCAGCGGCAATGCCGTCGCCCGTGGCGGTGTCGGGGTTGGTCGTGTAGAGGTAGACCTTGCCTGCGCCGCCAGTGGCCAGAATGGTTTGTGGTGCGCGGAAGGTGACCACCTCGTCCGTCGACTCGTCCAGCGCGTACAGGCCCAGGCACCGCTGTCCAGCCAGCCCCAGTTTGTGGCTGGTGATCAGGTCCACCAGCGTGTGGTGCTCGAACAGCGTGATGCCAGGGGTGGCACGCACCACGTCAATCAAGGTTTTCTGCACGGCTGCACCGGTGGCGTCGGTGACATGGGCGATACGGCGTGCGCTGTGGCCGCCTTCGCGCGTGAGGTGCAGCTCGCCTGCTTCCTGCGTGAACGGCACGCCCAGGCCGCGCAGCCAGGCAATAGCGGCAGGGGCGTTTTCGACAACGAAACGGGTGGTGGCCAGATCGCACAGGCCGGCGCCCGCCACCAGGGTGTCCTGGATATGTGCCTCAAAGCTGTCGTCGTTGGCCAGCACGGCGGCAATGCCGCCCTGGGCCCAGGCGCTGGCGCCGTCTTGCATCTGGCGCTTGGTGATCACGGCCACGCGGTGCGTGGGGGCGAGGTGCAGGGCAGCGGACAGGCCGGCCAGGCCGCTGCCCACAATCAGAACGTCAAAATCGTGTGAAGCCATGGGTCAATGCAATCGGTGCAACTGCGTGCCAGCGGGCCGACTCGGAGGGTTGCAAAGGGGTTGGAGGTGTGTCAGCTGGGGGTGTATGCCAGCCGGACGTAGATGGGGGCAAAGGCTTCCGCCTGGGTAATTTCTATCAGGGTTTCCTTGGCGAGTTCGAGCAAGGCGATAAAGGTGACGACCAGCACCGTGCTGCCGCGTGCCGGGTCGAACAGGGTTTCAAATTCGACGAAGCGCCGGCCCTGCAGCGCCTTGAGCACCTGGCTCATGTGCTCGCGCACGCTCAGCTCCTCGCGGGAAATGTGGTGGTGCTGCACCAGGCGCGCGCGCTTCATGATGTCCTGCCAGGCCTGCTGCAGGTCGGCCAGGCTCACATCGGGAAAGCGTGGCTGCAGGCCCTGCTCGATCACCGCCTGGGCGCACAGAAAATCCCGTCCGTGCTGCGGCCATGCGTTCAGGCGGGCGGCCGCGAGCTTCATCTGCTCGTATTCGAGCAGGCGGCGCACCAGGGCGGCGCGTGGGTCTTCGGCTTCCTCGGCCCCCTCGGTTTTGCGCGGCGGCAGCAGCATGCGCGACTTGATCTCGATGAGCATGGCCGCCATCAGCAGGTATTCGGCGGCCAGCTCCAGGTTGCGGCTGCGGATTTCCTCCACATAGGCCAAATACTGGCGCGTCAGCCCGGCCATGGGGATGTCGAGGATGTTGAAGTTCTGCTTGCGGATCAGGTAGAGCAGCAGGTCCAGCGGGCCTTCAAAGGCCTCCAGGAAGACTTCGAGTGCGTCGGGCGGAATGTACAGGTCGCTTGGCAGCGCGAACAGCGGCTCGCCGTACAGGCGGGCGAGCGCCACCTGGTCCACCACCTCGGGCATGGCAACTGTGGGCGCGTCTTGAGAAGCGTCGCTCACCATGCCGATAGTCACTATGGTTTTTATAGCTACAAGCGCTTGTCAATAATGCGCTGGAGCCAGTTTTACTGCTCGTCGCTGTACGAGTAGTAGACGTAGGATTTTTGCGGCACACGGCCGGCGCGGTACTCTTGCCAGAGTGCCCGATCCACCGGCTTGTCCCACAGCAGGGCGCGCCCGGCGCGTTGCTGGGCATCGAGCTCGGGGCGCTCGTGCTTGAGCTTCTCGATGAACTGGGTGGCGTCGGAGGTGTAGTGGGGGCGGGCGAAGAGGGACATGGCTTTGGGTTACGCTAGTTCTCACGATTTTACCGGGGACCACCATGCCTATCGCCAAACTGTTTGCCACCACACTCGTGGGTCTGGTGCTTCTCGCAGCTTGCGATGCCCAACGCATCAGCGAACTGCAGAGCGGCCAGTCCACCGAAGCCGACGTGCGCGACCGCTTTGGCGTGCCCGAGAACACCTGGCCCGAGCCCGACGGCGGCCACACACTAGAGTACAACCGCCAGCCCGCCGGAGTTGAGAACTACATGATCACGATTGGCGCCGACGGCAGGCTTGTCGCCGTGCGCCAGGTGCTCACGCAAGAGAATTTCGCGCGCGTGCAGCCGGGTATGGCCATAGGGCAAGTGCGCCGCCTGCTGGGCAAACCGGCCAAGACCACGCATTTTGACTTGAGTGGCGAGACGCATCTGGATTGGCACTACCTGGTGCAGCCCGACACGCACATGCTGTTCTCCGTGGTCACCGGCAACGACGGCCGAGTGCTGCGCACGCAAAACGGCCCCGACCTGAACGCGCCGCAGAACCAGGGCGGTGGGCGATAGAGCCGAGAACCACCAAGGCCCTCTGAAATGGGCGCGCCCCCAAACCCGTGGCACTGTGGATCTGGCTCCGCCAGTCCACCGGGGCAGTTCATCTTGCGTGTCGCTTCTCCAGCTCGCGGTTCGCTGCCGCCAACTTTTGATTGGTAGCCAATATTTCCATTTGTAGTTGGCGGTTGTCATCGGCCATTTCCTTGTGCAGGAACGCCTCCTCAATGCAGTCACAAAGCTGCTGGTCGCTCCATGGCTTGCTCAGAAACTTGTAGATGGCACCATCATTTACCGCTTCGGTCACCGAGCGCATTTCCGAGTCCCCGGAAAGTACGATGCGGATGGCATCTGGATAGCGGTTTTTGGCAATTTTCAGGAACTCAACCCCGGTCATGCCGGGCATGCGCTGGTCAGAAATGATCACGTCAACCGGGTGCTGCGCCAAGATGTCCAGGCCCGCCTGCCCACCATCAGCGATCAGGATCTGCAAATTCTCGCGTCGGAGGAGGCGCTTGAGTGCGTGTGCGACGCTGGGTTCGTCATCGACCAGCAACAAAGAGCGCTTGGTTCGCTTGAAGCGCAGCAAATGATCCGCCAGGCGCTGATCCTGTGCCAGAAGCTCCCCGATACGTGCCGCGTCAACGGGTCTGCTGAAGAAATAGCCCTGTATTTCGTCGCACATGTTGAGCCGCAGGAAATTGCACTGTGCCTCGGTTTCCACTCCCTCGGCAATGACGCGAATTCCCAGGCTGTGCGCCATGGAAATGATGGTCTTTACGATTGCGGCATCATCCGAGGAGGTCTCGATGTCGCGCACGAACGCCTGGTCGATCTTCAGCAGGTCGATGGGAAACCGTTTCAAATACGCAAGGCTCGAATAACCGGTCCCGAAATCGTCAATCGACATTTGCAGACCGATGGCCTTGAGCCGTTGCAAGATGTCGATGGATCGATCCACATCGTTCATGACCAGACTCTCGGTCAATTCGATTTCCAGCGATTGCGGCTCCAGGCCGGTCTCTGCCAACACCGCTGCGATGTATTCAACCAGGTCGGGCTGAGCGAACTGGCGGACTGACACATTCACCGCCATGCGGAAACTGCCAAGTCCCTGTCGCTCCCAGGCTTTGCTTTGCGCGCATGCGGTACGGATGACCCAGGCGCCGATCGGCACGATCAGACCGGTTTCTTCCGCCAAGCCGATGAATTGCCCCGGTGGCACCAAGCCAAGCTCGGGGTGGTTCCAGCGGATCAGCGCTTCCACGCCCACAATGCGGCCGCTGCATAGGTCCACCTGGGGCTGGTAGTGCAAGACAAACTCCTCACGCTCGACTGCCAATCGAAGCTGCCCCTGCAAGGCCAATCGTGCCTGGATTTTGGCACTGAGGTCCACTGTGAAGAACTGAAAATTATTGCTCCCGATGCGCTTGGCGTTGCTCAACGCCACGCCGGCCGCCTTGAGCAGGGCCTCACTGTTCGTGCCGTCCCGCGGATACAGGCTGACGCCCATGCTGCAGGTGACTTCAAGTTCCCGGTCAGCCAGCATGAGTGAGGTTGAAACGGTCTTCATGATCCGTTGCAGAAGTTCGGCGGTCCCCGGTTCGACTTCATCGTTGGTGTTTCTGCGGTAGTGGGGGGGATGGATGTCGCGCTGACCCGGCGCCGACTCCGTAAAGATCAGGGCGAATTCGTCGCCGCCCAAACGGGCCACCATGTCACTGCCGCGGACGCAGCCGCGCAAGCGGTCACCAACAACCTTCAGCAACTCGTTGCCGGTGCTGTAGCCCAGGCTCTCGTTGACCAGCTTGAAATAGTCCAGCCCCAGTACCACGACCACCACTTTATGGCTTTCCCGCAGGGCACCGGCAATCGCTTGGTTGAGCCGGTCCACGAACAGGCTGCGATTGGCAAGCCCGGTCAGCGTATCGAAGTTGGACAAGGTCATCACACGGGACTCTGCGGCCCTGCGCGCCTCAAGTTCGCTGGTCAGCACGTGGTTTTGCTCCAGCATTTCCTGTGAGGCAATGTCCAGCGAGCGCTCGATCATCTCGCGGTCGTTGTCGGCCTGGTGGTAGTAGGCGTCAATAGCCTCGAAAAGAGGCAGCATCCTGACGGGAAGCTCCTGGACTTCTCCGAAAAGCCGTCGGATCTGGCGCAGAAGTAGGCTGTGCATCCCTTAGTTTTCAAAAAGCGTGGTAATGGTCATCGTCTGGTTGTGCAGTTCGCACGCGTCGCCCGCCATGTGCGGCGAAATTTCTCCATAGGAATAGAACCCGGTGAATACGGCCTGATCACCCAGGACGTCGCGCACACTCTCGACTTCTTCTTCCACCCGCTGTTTGAGTACCAGCTTGCGGCCCACGCAACTGATGAGCAAAGCCAACTGAGCCGACTGGTCCTGCAAAGGTTGCATGCTGATTCTTGCCGCGCCGGATGCGCCGTCGATCAAGCGTTCGAAGTTGGCTTTCATGAGTCGGACGTATCCACCTTCAGGCATGTCGCCGGCAAAGGTCATGCTGCCGAGCTCCTCGTCGATACCGAGAATGGTGCGCACCACGCTGCTGCTGCCTCCGTGCGTACCGCCCACCATTTCGGGATGGCGCAGGGCCAGCGGAAACAGGAGCCCGGTTGCCGGCAAACCAGCGGCATGCTCTCCCAAATAACGTTTGTACAGCTCCAGCGCGGGCTTGCGGTCCAGGTCGAACAACACGGTGCCTTGGGCGCGGGTGATTTCCCGTTCGGGGCCAAACGGATCCCAGCCGCCCAACGACCCATAGCCGACCTTGATACGGTCGCCATACAAGCCCACAACGGCCACCTGGTTGGGTGCTGGCACGTCATTGGCGCACACCAGGGTTTTTTGGAACCTGGCGCCATCCGCGGACAAACCTCCCGTGATCTCGACGTGTGGCGGAAGTCCTTCCCGCATGCCCCGCACCAGGGCCGTGCCATTGACATGGAGTCCATCCGAGAAAACCAGCACATGCACGAGTTCGTCAGCGGGCAAAGACTCGGCCAGAGCAAGCCCAACCGCAAAACTTTGCGAGGAGTCGACGATATGCCCTTGGGAAAAATGCAGCCGGGTGTGCTCGAAATTCACCTCGGTCACCACCAAGGTGTCATCGCTTACCTCGGTGCCATGAATCTCCCCTGCGGTGGAGCATCCAACGACCAATCCACCCGGAAAGGCGCTGCGAATCGCGTCGAAATGACCGCTGTCGCTGAGCAATGCCGTGCTGCCAAAGACCAGAATGAGCTGGTTCTGGCGATGGACGGGTAGCGCGTCAAAATGTGGGCGATTGCTGGCAGTAAAAATACGCTGGAATATCTGCATGGTTTTCCCTTGTGACGCTGTGCTGAGCGGTATCCCATTTCCACAGACATGCGCTGGATTTTGAGATCGCAGCCTTCAAGACGAGATGCAGGAAATATGCGCCCATTCGAGAGAATTTCCCCTCCCGGAGAAACCCGAAGCACGGTCGTCAAGCGCCCAAGTGGTAGGCGGCTGAGGCATTTCAAAGGCATGCAAGCCAGTATTCCCGCTGTGATCTAGCTTCAATCCAAGTGAGCGCTCTCACAATTCCCCGTGCAGTGTGCTTTCTGGGTGAGCCACGCACATCTGCGCAGGTTTGGACGATCCCGAGGAGCCGCCGCCTCAGGCGGCCGTACGGAGCGGCGCAGGGGGGTGAGGGCGCGCCTACGGTGCGATTTTCCGTTTTAGCGCCCGCGCCACCGGCTGCGGCAAGTGGGGCATGGAGCGCAGCAGCCAGGGCAGCACCTTGCGCTTGGCACCGCTCAGGGACTCGGGCACCAGTGCCTCGATCAGGTGCGGCCCCGGCTCTGCCAGGGCATATTCCAGCGCTTTGGCGAAGCCTTCGGCGGTGTCGGTGCGTACCGCATGCACGCCCATGCCCTGGGCGAGCAGCGCGAAGTTCAGCGTGGGCTCGCTCAGGTCGAGCTGCGACTGGGCCTTGGGCCCGACTTCGTCGGCGCCGACGCGCTCCAGCTCCACGTTCAACACCGAGTAGGACGCGTTGTTGAAAACGACGGACACCACATGCAGCTTCTCGCGCGCCATGGTCCAAAGGGCCTGAAAGGTGTACATGGCGGTGCCGTCGCCAATCAGCGCGATGACGGGGCGGCCCGGGCAGGCAATGGCCGCGCCGACGGCGTTGGGCAGCCCTTGGCCGATGGCGCCGCCGGTGAGGGTGATGAGGTCGTGGCGCGGCGCGCCTGCCGTCATGGTGGAGAGCATCAGCCCCGAGGTGATGGCTTCATCGATCAGGATGGCGTTGTCCGGCAGCAGATGGCCCACGGCCTTGCACACCTTGGGCGCGGTAAGTTTGCCGCGCGGGCAGCCTGGGCGCTGTGCAGCCTGCAGGGCGGGCGCGGTCTGCGTGGCGCCCAGCGCGGTGGCGAGTTGTTGCAGGCTGGCGGCTGCGTCTTGGGCCGGGGTGGAGAGCGTATGTACTGTGCAGGTGTCGGGCACCAGCTCGCTCTTCTTGCCGGGGTAGGCGAAGAACGACACTGGCGCTTTGGCGTCGACCAGCACCAGGTGTTCGATCCCGGCCAACTGCACGCCGGCCATTTCGGCCAGGTAGGCAATGCGCTCGACATAGGGCAGCCCGGCGCCCCGCTCCATGCGGGTGGGGAACACTTCGGCCAGCAGTTGCACGCCGCTGTGCGCGGCAATGCGCGCGGCGGCCAGCAGCGCGGGCTCGCGCAGGGCGTGCCCGCCCAGCAGCAAGGCGGCCTTCTTGCCCGAGCGCAGCACCTCGGCAATGGCTTGCACCACCGCAGCATCCGCGGCCTGGGGTGCGGGCTGTGCGGGCGGCGGGCAGGGCTCGGCGCCCTCGCCCCAAGACACGTCGGCCGGCAGGATCAGCGTCGCCACTTGCCCCGGCAGGCCGCGCGCGGCGGTGATGGCGTCGGTGGCGTCCTGGCACAACTGGGCGGTGCTGGAAGAGGTGCGCACAAAACCAGGCGACACATTGCGCGCCACGGTTTCAATGTCCGACTGGAGTTGGGCGTCTAGCCGCGTGTGGTACGTGGCGTGGTCGCCCACGATATTGACGATGGGCACCTTGCCCTTGCGCGCGTTGTGCAGGTTGGCCAGGCCATTGCCCAGGCCGCAGCCCAGGTGCAAAAGCGTGGCAGCGGGTTTGCCCGCCATGCGGGCATAGCCGTCGGCAGCGCCAGTGGCCACGCCCTCGAACAGGGCGAGCACGGCGCGCATGCGCGGTTCGCTGTCCAGCGCCGCCACAAAGTGCATCTCGCTGGTGCCGGGATTGGAGAAGCAGACTTCGATGCCGGCATCGACCAGCGTTTTCATGAGGGCTTGTGCGCCGTTGGACATGGTGTATTCCTTTGGTTTTCAGAGCGCGCGGCCCGTGGTAATGGAGCGCGCCGCAGCCCGCGCCGTGAGAATGCAGCCGGGCAAGAAGGTGCCCTCCAGTGCGCGTTTACCGTTGGCACCGCCGCCGCCAAAGCCGGCGGCTTCGCCCACGCAGTACAGGCCGCCGATGGGCTGGCCCGCGCCGTCCAAGACGCGGCTTTGCAAGTCGGTCTGCAGGCCGCCCAGGCTTTTGCGCGTGATGAGTTGCATCTGGATGGCGATGAATGGCCCGGCGCCTGGCTTTTGCAGCGGGGCCGGTGCGCAGGTGCGCAGCTTGTCCGGCCCCCACTGGCGCGCATGCAGGATGCGGCGGATCTGGTCGTCGTTGTGCAGCTTGCTGCCATTCGCAAAATTGGCGTCGAAGCGGTCGGCGGTATCCTGCAGTACGGCGGGGTCAATGTCGTGCGAGCAGGTCAGCGCATTCATTTTGGCGGTAAGACCAGCAAGGGTGTCGTCCACCAGAAAGTGCCGGCTTTCGCTCTGCATTTGGCGCACCAGGCGGTGGTTGCCGAGCAGGGTTTCTTTCAAGAACGCGGGGAACTGCCTATCGCGGATGCGCTGGTTGTGCTCGGCCCCCGAAATGGCGAATTCCTTGATGGCGATGCGCCAGTTGAGCAGGTGCCAGGTCCAGGGCTTGTCTTGCGCGGCGACGCGCTGGCACAGCCAGTGGGTGTCAAAACCGGTGACCAGCGGCTCGGGGCCGATGCGCTCGCCCCGGTGGTCGAGCCACAGGGCCGACTTGCAGGGAATGGTCGAGAGCCCATGGCCCTCGAAATGCGGGAACGGGTGCGGAAAGCCTGCGGCGTAGTTCCACATCTCGCCTGCGTGGGTGATGCGCCCTTTCATCGCGTCGGCCACCCAGTGGTGCATCTTGCCGTCGGCAAAGGGGTGTGCGCCATTGAGCATCTGGCTGGGGCGGGGGCGATCTTGGGGCCAGTTGGCGCGCGCTTCTTCATGGCTGCCGTTGATGCCGCCCATGGCCAGCACCACCACGGGCGCCGACAGGCGCACCTCTGCGCCGGTGGCGTCGTTCACCGCCACAGCGCCCGAGACCTGGCCTGCGCTGTGTTCCAGCGCGGTGACCCGGTGTTGGTGTAGCAGGGTGAGGCGTCCGGCGCCTCGGCCTGTCGAGGCCGCCGCACGCAGCGCGGCAATCATGCGGAGCGTAAGTTCACGCGACGTTCCCCAGACGATGTGGTAGCGCGGCACGCTGTTGCCGTCGCCGTTCATTCCGCGCTCGACCCAGTTCACGGCGGGCATGAACTTGACGCCCTCCTGCAGCAGCCAGTCGTACACCTGGCTGCGCGAATGCTGCACGTAGTGCTGTGCCCATTGGCGCGGCAGCATGTCGTTCTCGCCCAGTTCCCCAAAGCGCAGCCAGTCGGCCAGCGCCCGCTCGGGCGTGTCGGGGATCTTCATACGCGCCTGTAGCGGCGTGCCCACCAGTGCCATACCGCCAAAGGCCCACAGCGCCAAGCCGCCGAAGCGCTCGGGCGTGTCGCGGTCCACCAGGGCGACGGATTGGCCCGCGCGCAGGCATTCCAGCGCGGTGACGATACCGGCCAGTCCCCCACCGACCACCACCACATCGTGCCGCTGTGAGTGCATCGCTTGTCTCCTTTTTTATCACTGAACCATAGCGCCGTATCATGGAATTTCTCTTGACCTTGGAGCCACTGCATGTTGACTTCAGCGCCCAGCGTGTCGCTCAGCTGGGTCAACACCGTCATTGCCGCCGCCGAGCGCCAGGGCGTGCCTTGCGCCGACCTGCTGGCGCGCGCCGGGGTGGCGAACGACCGCTTGGGCGCGCCGCGCTGGCCGGTCGACGACATCACCCGCCTCTGGCGGGCCGCCGCCGCGCTGACGGGCGACGCCGCCTTTGGCCTGAACACCGGGCGCCAGGTGGGGCCGGGCAGCTTCAATGTGGTCAGCTTTATTCTGCTGTCGTCGTCCACGCTGCGCAGCGCCATCGGCCAGTTGCAGGAGTACCAGCGCCTCATCAGCGACGGCGGTCGCTTCCAGACTCTGGTCGGGGAGCAGCACAGCTGGCTTATCTACCACCCGCAGCAGGGCAGCCTTGCGTTCAGCCCGCACCAGGTGGAGTCGGTGCTGGCCGCTGCCGTGTGCTTCAGCCGCTGGGTGACGGGCCGGCCTCTGCAGCCGGTGCGCGTGCAGTTCAGCCATGGGCAGATCGGGCCTTTGTCGGCCTATGCGCAGGCTCTGGGGGCCGAGGTGCAGTTCGAGCAGGCCTTCAATGGCTTGCTGCTGGACAACACCGTCCTGGATGCCCCTTTGCCCCAGGCCGATGCCGAGCTGGCGCTGTTGCACCGCACCCATGCGGCGGCGCAGTTGGCGGCGTTGTCGGCACCCATGCTGCTGAGCACCCGGGTCGAGCAGTGGCTGACCGGCGCGCTGGACGGCAGCGTGCCTGGCCGCGCCCAGGCGGCGCGCCAGTTCGGGCTGGGGGAGCGGGCGTTTGCGCGCCGGTTGCAGGAGGAGGGCGTGTGCTACGCCGACCTGGTCGATGGCGTGCGCCATGCGCTGGCCCGCCAGGCCGTGGCGAGCGGGGCCGAGCCGTTTGTTCGCATTGCGCGGCGCCTGGGGTTTTCGGAGGCCAGTGCCTTCAACCGGGCGTTTCGCCGCTGGACGGGCCATGCCCCGGGGCACTGGCAGCAGCAGGGCCCTGTGGCGCCGCAGACTGCGCCGCCAGCCGGGCATTGAAGCCCGATCGCTCCATGAGCGATGCAGGCTGGGCCTGCGCGCCCGAGAGCGTCAACCGCCCGCCGCGCTCGGCCACTGTTTTGAGGATTTGCTCCAGACCTTCGAGGCCCGTGGTATCCAGGGCGAACAGGTCGTGGATATCCAGGTGCACCTGTACGCCCTCGGGGGCCGCCTCAATGGCGCCCACCAGGGGGTCGATTTTGGTGGTCGCACCAAAGAACAGTGCGCCATGCAGTTGCCAGCCAAGCTGCGGCACGCCAGCCGCGGCGGGTAGCCTTTCGGGCTCGGCACGGAAAAGTTCGCTCATGCGCCGTACAAACAGCACGCAGGCCAGCGCCAGCCCGACTTGCACGGCCACCGTCAAGTCAAACACCACGGTGAGGAAGAAAGTGCCCAGCAGCAGCAGCCGATAGTGGTTGGAGAAGTGCTTGAGGCGCCCAAACTCGTGCCACTCGCCCATGTTCCAGGCCACATGCAGCAGGATGCCGGCCAGCACGGCAAGCGGAATGTGCATCGCCAGCGGAGCCGCCACCAGCACGATGACAGCGATGGTTGCCGCGTGCACGATGCCCGCCACCGGCGACGTGGCACCGGCGCGCAGATTCGTCACCGTGCGGGCAACCGTGCCCGTCACCGGCATACCGCCAAAAAATGGCACGACGAAATTGGCCACACCCTGAGCCATCAGCTCCTGGTTGGGGTCGTGCTTGCGGATATGCGGGTCGGTAGCCAACTGGTCGGCCACGCGTGCGCAGAGCAGCGACTCGATGGCGCCCAGCAAGGCAATGGTGATCGTGGGCGCAACCAGCAGGCGCACGGTGTCCCAGGAAAAAGCGGGCAAGGCGAAGATGGGCAGGCTTTGGGGAATGCCGCCAAAACGCGTTCCCAGGGTTTCGACCGGGTAGCCCATGCCGTGCGAGAGCGCGGTGAGGGTAATCAGCGCCACCACAGGCGCGGGAATGCGCGCGAAGTTGCGCACCGTATGCCCCTCGGCCATGTGCAGCACGGGGGAGCCGCTCATGAAGAGGCGTGGCCACAGGAACAGGCCACCCAGGCAGGCTGCGCCCAGGCCCAGGGCGTAAGGGTTCACAGTGCCTGCGTGCCGCGCCATCACATCCACTTGTGAGAAGAAGTTGCCAGGCATCTTGGAAATCTGCAGACCCAGAAAATCCTTGAGCTGCGAGACGGCAATCAGCACCGCAATGCCATTGGTGAAGCCGATAACGATGCTCACCGGCACAAAGCGCACCAGGCTCCCCAGGCGCAGCAGGCCAAGCGCAAACAGCAGCACACCTGCGCAGGCGGTGGCAATGAGCAGGTTGGCCACGCCATAGCGATCGACGATGCCGTAGACAATGACGATAAAGGCCCCCGCCGGCCCACCGATCTGCACGTTGGTGCCACCCAGCAGCGCCACCAGGAAACCGCCGATGATGGCCGTCCACAGCCCTGCCTGCGGCGTCAGGCCACTGGCAATGGCAAAGGCCATGGCGAGCGGCAGGGCCACCACACCGACCGTGACCCCGGCCCCCAGGTCGGCAAGCAGGCGACTTCGGCTGTAGCCGCGCAGGGCTTCGAAGACGCGGGGCTGAAAGCGGTGGATGGGGACCATGGCGAGTCTTGGTTACTTCACGCGCATGCCGGGGGCTGCGCCCGGCCCGGGCTCCAGCACGTAGATGCCGGGTTGTGCCTTGCCATCGGCGTGGCTGGCGGCCAGCACCATGCCCTCGGAGACGCCAAATTTCATCTTGCGCGGCGCCAGGTTGGCGACCAGCACAGTGAGCTTGCCGGTGAGCTGCTCGGGTGCGTAGGCGCTGGCAATGCCGCTGAAGACGTTGCGGGTCTTTCCCTCGCCCGCGTCCAGTGTCAGGCGCAGCAACTTGGTGGAGCCTTCGACGCGCTCGCACTGCTCGATGCGGGCAATGCGCAAATCAATCTTGGCGAAATCGTCGATGGTGATGGTCGGGGCAATGGCTTCGCCGCCGGGCAGGGCATTGGCGCCGGATGCTCCTGAATCAATAGCTGCATCCGCTTGCTCCTCTTGCGCTGGAGGCTCAAAAAGTGCTTCAAGTTGCTTGATATCCACGCGCTGCAGCAGGTGCTGGTAACTGCCAATCACGTGGCCCGCGCCCAGGCGTTGCTGCGCGCTCTCGAAGGTGAAGGGCGGGACGTTGAGGAAGGCTTCCACCTCGCTTGCCAGCGCAGGCAGCACTGGCTTCATCACAATGGTCAGCAGGCGGAACGCTTCCATGCAGGTGCTGCACACGTCCTGCAGGCGGCTGTCCATGCCTTGCTGCTTGGCCAGTTCCCAGGGCTTGTTCTGGTCCACGTAGGCGTTCACGCGGTCGGCCAGCAGCATGGTTTCGCGCAGCGCCTTGCCGTACTCGCGTTCGGCCAGCAGCTCGATGATGCTGGGGGCGACGTCCTTCAGATGCTCCAGCAGCGCGTCGCCGTCGGCCGACACTTCGGCCAGTTGGCCGCCAAAGCGCTTGGTCAGAAAGCCCGCGGCGCGGGACGCAATGTTGATGTACTTGCCCACCAGGTCGCTGTTCACGCGCGCCATGAAGTCGCTAGCGTTGAAGTCGATGTCTTCGTTGCGGCTGCTGAGCTTAGCCGCCAGGTAGTAGCGCAGCCACTCGGGGTTCATGCCGAGCTCCAGGTACTTGAGCGGGTCCAGGCCCGTGCCCCGGCTCTTGCTCATCTTCTCGCCGTTGTTCACGGTGAGAAAACCGTGCACGAACACGCGGTCGGGCACCTTGCGGCCACTGAATTTGAGCGTGGCGGGCCAGAACAAGGTGTGGAAGGTGACGATGTCCTTGCCGATGAAGTGCACCTGCTCCAGCGCCGGGTCGGCCATGTAGGCGCCGTAGTCCTCGCCGCGCTTGGATAGCAGGTTCTTCAGCGAGGCCAGGTAGCCGATGGGGGCGTCGAGCCACACATAGAAATATTTGCCCGGCGCATCGGGAATCTCAATGCCGAAGTAGGGCGCGTCGCGCGAGATGTCCCAGTCGCCCAGGCCCTCGCTGGTCGTTCCGTCGGGGTTGGTGCGCACGCTGAACCACTCGCGCACCTTGTTGGCCACCTCGGGCTGCAGGCGTCCGTCCTGGGTCCAGTCTTCCAGGAAGGCCACGCAGCGCGGATCGGAGAGCTTGAAGAAGAAATGCTCGGACGACTTGAGCACCGGCTTGGCGCCCGAGAGGGTGGAGTAGGGGTCGATCAGGTCGGTGGGCGCATACACCGAGCCGCAGACCTCGCAGTTGTCGCCGTACTGGTCCTTGGCATGGCAGCGCGGGCATTCGCCCTTGATGTAGCGGTCCGGCAGGAACATCGACTTCTGAGGGTCGAAAAACTGGTCGATGGTGCGCGTCTCGATCAGGTCGTTGGCTTTGAGATCGCGGTAGATATCTTGCGCGAGCTGGTGGTTTTCGGGGGCATCGGTGCTGTGCCAGTTGTCGAACGCGATGTGAAAGCCGTCGAGGTACTGTTTGCGGCCGGCGGCAATGTTGGCGACGAACTGCTGCGGCGTCAGGCCCGCCTTCTCGGCGGCGATCATGATGGGTGCGCCATGTGTGTCGTCGGCGCCGACAAAGTTGACTTCGTTGCCCAACATGCGCTGCGTGCGCACCCAGATGTCGGCCTGGATGTATTCCATGATGTGGCCAATGTGGAACTTGCCGTTGGCGTAGGGAAGGGCGGTAGTGACGAAAAGTTTGCGGGGCATGGGCAGAAGGTGGTCGGGGGCGGCGCTGCCGAAAGGCTGGGCGGCGCAATCGGCAATTCTAGGACCAGCTTCTGTGCCGCCTGTTCCTCGGCGTGGGAGCCCGCCCTGAAAGCTGTCTATGCGGCGCTTCGCGGGAAATCCGAATCCGTCACCTGCAGCGCGGTCGCGACCGGCACGCCCGCGTCCTGCCAGCCAAAGAAGCGGCACACGTCGCCCCGCTTGGCGAGCGTGTCGGCGCGGCCCAGGGCCATCAGTTCGCGCGTATAGGCCGCCTCGAACAGCAGGTAGCTGGCGAGCGCCGCGCCGCGCACGTCCTGCATGTTCGCGGTGACGCCGAGCGCGCCCAGCATGGTGCGCACAGCCGCGGGCAGGTCGCCCACGTGGCGCGCTGCCAGGGCGTCGATGCGCTCCGAGGGGGCAATGACCAGCAGTTCGATGGGGCGCAGCAGGCTGCCACTGCGCGAGGCTTGCGGAATGAGCGAGATCGTCTGGTTGATGCGCTGCATGCGTTCGATGTCCACGGCCAGCGCGTCGAGAAAGATATTCGAGAGCGCGTGGCCGGCAATTTGCGCGAGCGAGGGGTAGGACGGCATGGTGCTTTCGGGCGCCAGCTCCCTGGGCTCGTGCATGCGGCCGGCGCCAACGACCAGGATGCGCTGGGCGCCCAGGTGAATGGCGGCGGCGATAGGCGCCGACTGGCGCATGGAGCCGTCGCCAAAATACTCGGTGCGATTGGCCACTTCGATGGCTGTGGCCGGGAAGATGAAGGGAATGGCGCTTGAGGCCAGCAAATGCTCGTGCGTGATGCGGTCGCGCACGGCCCGGCGCTGCGAGCGCACCCAGGGGTCAAGCCGCTCGCCCGCCTCGAAAAAGGTGACATGGTCGCCCGTGGTGTAGCTCGATGCGGTCACGGCGAGCGCGTACAGGTGCCCCTTGCGGATGACCTGTGGCAGGCGCACCAGCGGCACCATTTTTGCCAGCAGCTTGATCAGCGGACCGTTGTCCAGCAGCGAGCGCGGGCGCAGCCGGCGCCAGCGCGCCAGCACCCAGCCCAGCGAGAGCAGCGTGAGCCAGCGCGCACCGCTTTGCGCCACACTGAGCGAATCGGCCCGGTACACCTGCTGCGCCTGGAAGTTGCGCCACACGCGGGCGATGCGGCGCACCGTGCGGTCGAACTGGTCTGCCCCGCAGGCCAGCGCCGCCGCATTGATAGCGCCCGCCGAAGTGCCGGTGATGATGGGAAACGGATTAGGGGCCTGGCCCGCGCCGCAGGCCAGGCGCAGGTCGGCAATGGCTTCGAGTACGCCCACTTGGTAGGCTGCGCGAGCGCCGCCGCCCGTGAGCAATAGACCCGTGTGGCCGGTGTGCGGCGCGGCGCTGCCGGCGTCTGCTGCCGGGGTTTCGGTGGCTGGGAGTGCTGCCTGGGCCATTTCGTTTGTCATGTCCCTGGGGAGCAGGGCTGGTGCAATGCGCTGGCAGCAGTGTGCGACAGTGCCGCCCGAGGATCGCCACGGGAAAACCCGTGGCGATCCGGGGCTCAAGTTTTTGGCAGTAGCAGCCGCGCCAGGGCGTCGCCCTCCACCAGCGCCACGCCTTCGGTACGGGCCAGGTCGCGCGCTGCATCGCTGACGGTGCCGTGCGCCACCAGGTATTGGCCGGCATGAATGTCCCGCTTGCGCATCGCCGCCACCAGGTGGCCGATGGCATCCGCGCCGTGGCTCGCGGCCTTCCAGCGGCGGGCGCTGACCAAGGTGGTGCGGCCGCCTTGCTCTACGCAAAAATCGGCTTCCAGGCCTGTAATCGGCTGCACGCTCGCGCCCTGCGCGCGCCAGGCCTGTTCCAGCGCGGCAGAAAACTCGCGCCAGGCCATGGCGCGCAGAGCGGCAGATTGCGCAGCAACCGCAGCAGCAGAAGGCGCGTGCCACTGGCGCCAGGCGGCCACGCAGCCCACGCCGTACAGCGGCAGGGCGCCAAAAGCGCCCAGCAGCTTGAAGCGCTCCGGTGCCAGTGCGGCAACCGCCAGGGTCATGGCGCCTGCCAGCAGCATGCTCACCCACCAGGGCGAGCGCAGCAGGATTGCGAACAGCGAGTTGTCGGCCATTTTCAGTTTCACGGGTCTCTTTCATGCTCTCGGGGGGAAGGGCATCCGCCCCACTGCCTCCATTGTCATTGCTTCGCGCAATAGACTCGCGGCACTTACCAGGAGAGATTTGAATGGCTGTTTCCGAACAGGACCTGCTGGCCGCCCTGGCCAAGGTGCAGGACCCGCATACCGGCAAGGATTTTGTCAGCACGCAGGCGCTGCGCAACTTGCAGATCACGGGCGGCGATGTTGCCTTTGATGTCGAGCTGGGCTACCCGGCCAAAAGCCTGATTCCGGGCCTGCGCACGCAGCTCGTGGCTGCCGCGCGGGGCGTGGCCGGTGTGGCCAACGTCTCGGCGCATATCAGCAGCAAGATTGCCGCGCACGCGGTACAGCGCGGCGTCCAGCTCTTGCCGCAGGTCAAAAACATCATTGCCGTGGCCTCGGGCAAGGGCGGCGTGGGCAAGAGCACCACCGCCGCCAACCTCGCCCTGGCCCTGGCCGCCGAGGGCGCCAGCGTGGGTGTGCTGGACGCCGACATCTACGGCCCCAGCCAGCCGATGATGCTGGGCATCAACCGCCGGCCCGAGAGCGTGGACGGCAAGAACATGGAGCCGCTGGAAAACTACGGCATCCAGGTGATGTCCATCGGCTTCCTGGTGAACCAGGACGAAGCCATGATCTGGCGCGGCCCCATGGCCACGCAGGCGCTGGAGCAACTGCTGCGCCAGACCAACTGGCGCGATTTGGACTACCTCGTCATCGACCTGCCGCCCGGCACCGGCGACATCCAGCTCACGCTGTGCCAGCGCGTGCCGATTACCGGCGGCGTCATCGTCACCACGCCGCAGGACATTGCCCTGCTCGATGCCAAGCGCGGCATCAAGATGTTTGAAAAGGTGGGCGTGCCGATCCTGGGCATCGTCGAGAACATGGCCGTCCATGTGTGCACCAACTGCGGCCACATCGAGCATATTTTTGGTGCCGATGGCGGCAAGAAAATGGCGCAGGACTACGGTATGGCGTACCTGGGCGCCTTGCCGCTGGACATGCAGATTCGGCTCCAGGCCGACAGCGGCAAGCCCACCGTGGTCGCCGACCCGGACGGCGATGTGGCGCAAATCTACAAACAGGTGGCGCGCAGCGTGGCGGTGAAAATTGCGCAGCAGGCCAAGGATTTCTCCGCCAAGTTTCCGACGATCTCGGTCAGCAAGGACACCTGAGAACGGGTTCGCGTTCTGCGCCCGGCAGGCTTCGCAAGGCCCGCGCGCCGTGCCATAGTGGCGCATGGGCGCCGCGCCGGGCCGCCCCAAGCCAGTTAGCACCGCACTGCGCCGCACGGAGGTTACCCAGTGAGCTTTGCCGCGAAGCCTTCTTTCCCCCAAGCCGTCGCCCTTGCCACCCCCGACGCGTTGCGTGCAGGCCTGCGCCGCAATAGCCGGCTCAAGGGCCGCCAGCCGGATGCGGCATCCACGGCCGAGGTGCGGGCCCTCATTGGCGAGTACCCGCCCGAAGGCCATCGCCGCGACCTGCTGATCGAATACCTGCATCTGTTGAACGATGCCTGGCGCTGTCTGCACGACCGGCATCTGGTGGCCTTGGCCCGGGAGATGCGAATACCGATGGCCGAGGTCTACGAGGTGGCGAGCTTTTACCACCACTTCGACGTGGTGCGGGGTGAGCGCGAAGCGCCGGGCCTGACGGTGCGTGTTTGCGATTCGCTCTCGTGCCAGTTGGCCGGGGCGCAGGAACTGCTGGCGCGACTGCCGGGATTTTTTTCAGGGCAGGATGTGCGCGTTGTCCCCGTGCCCTGCGTCGGCCGCTGCGAGCAGGCGCCCGTGGCGGTGGTGCGCCAGACGCCCGTGCCGCACGCCACGCCGGAGGCCGTGGTTTTGGCATCAAATAGGCCTCTAGCGCTTATCGCACCTGCGCTAGCAGCTACTCCTTTCGTAGCATCCGACTGGGCGGAGCGCAGCCTGCCGGACCATGCCGGCCCCACCGGCTACGCCAGCTACCGCGCCCAAGGCGGCTACGCGCTGGCGGCGGCGCTGGTCAATGGCGAGAGGGATGCGGAGGCGGTGCTCGCGGCCATGGAAGGCTCGGGCCTGCGTGGGCTGGGCGGCGCGGGCTTTCCCGCTGGGCGCAAGTGGCGCATCGTCCGCGAGCAGCCTGCCCCCCGGTTCATGGCCGTCAATATCGACGAGGGCGAGCCCGGTACTTTCAAGGACCGGACTTACCTGGAACGCGACCCGCACCGGTTTCTGGAAGGCGTGCTGATTGCCGCGCAAGTGGTGGGCACCGAGGCGGTCTACCTCTACCTGCGGGACGAATACCACGGCTGCCGAGCGCTTTTGCAAGCCGAACTCGCCAAGCTCCGTGCCGACCCGCCTTGCCATCTGCCGCACATCGAACTGCGGCGCGGCGCGGGCGCCTACGTCTGCGGCGAAGAATCGGCCATGATCGAGAGCATCGAAGGCAAACGCGGCATGCCGCGCCTGCGCCCGCCCTACATTGCCGAGCGCGGCCTGTTTGGCAGGCCCACGCTGGAGCACAACTTCGAGACGCTGTACTGGGTGCGCGATATTGTCGAACGCGGCCCAGAGTGGTTTGCCGGCTTTGGCCGGCACGGCCGCCATGGCCTGCGCAGTTTCAGCGTCAGCGGGCGGGTCAGGCAGCCCGGCGTCAAGCTCGCGCCGGCGGGCATCACCCTGCGCGAACTCATAGCCGAATACTGCGGCGGCATGCAGGACGGGCACGAGCTGTACGCCTACCTGCCCGGCGGCGCCTCGGGCGGCATCCTGCCCGCGCGGCTGGCGGATCTGCCGCTGGATTTCGATACCTTGCAACCCCACGGCTGCTTTATCGGTTCGGCCGCCGTCATCGTGCTCGGCCACCACGACCGCGCGCGCGACGCGGCGCTGAACGTGATGCGTTTCTTGGCCCATGAGAGCTGCGGCCAGTGCACGCCCTGCCGCGTCGGCACGGACAAGGCGGCCAGCCTCATGCAAGCGCCGGCCTGGGACGCCGAATTGCTGGACGATCTGGCGCAGGTCATGGCGGACGCCTCCATCTGCGGCCTGGGCCAGGCGGCACCGAACCCGATCCGCTGCGTGTACCAGTACTTTGCGCACGAGGTGGGGCAGGGCCAGCCGATGGGCGCGCCGCCGGGCGATCTGCCACACCCGCACGGCAGATCCCTCACCGAAACCCTGCCACCCGAGGGGGCCGCGTGAGCGCGCCCGATGGCATCGCCTTCGAACTCGATGGCGAAGTGGCCCGGGCTCTGCCAGGCGAGAGCCTGTGGCAGGCCGCCCTGCGCCACGGTGTCGAAATTCCGCACCTGTGCCACACCGACGGCTTGCGGCCCGATGGCAACTGCCGCGCCTGCGTGGTCGAAATTGATGGCGAGCGCACGCTGGCTCCCAGCTGCTGCCGCGCGCCCACGCCCGGTATGCAGGTGCGGGCGCAAAGCCCGCGCGCGCGCGCAGCGCAGCGCATGGTGGTGGAGCTGCTGCTCTCGGATATGCCAGACACCGGCTACCAGTGGCGCGATGGACCAGAGAGCATAAACACTACGGAAACAATAGCTGCCAGCGCAAGTGGCGTAAGCGCTGGAGGCCAAAAAAGCTTAAAAAATGTCGGCCAGCACGGCGAGCTTAGCCAGTGGGCTGAGCGCCTGCAGGTGGCGGTGCGTCCCACGCTCGCAGCCTTGCGCCGCGCGCCGCTGGCGCCCGACGTCAGCCACCCCGCCATGGCGGTGCAGCTCGACGCCTGTATCCAGTGCGGCCGCTGCGTGCGCGCCTGCCGCGAGGAACAGGCCAATGGCGTCATCGGCATGGCGCTGCGCGGGGCCGACGCCCGGCCCGTGTTCGACCTGGACGATCCCATGGGGCTGAGCACCTGCGTAGGTTGCGGCGAGTGCGTGCAGGCCTGCCCGACCGGCGCGCTCAGCGCCAAACCCCTGGTGGGCTCGCAGGCCATGGACCGCAGCGTCGATTCGGTCTGCCCCTTCTGCGGCGTCGGCTGCCTGGTCACCTGGCAGGTGCGCGGTGAAAAAATTGTCGGCGTACAGGGCAGGGATGGCCCGGCCAACGAGGGGCGGCTGTGCGTCAAGGGCCGCTTTGGTTTTGACTACATCCACCACCCCGACCGGCTGACGGCACCCCTGATTCGCAAGCCCGGCGTTCCCAAGGGTATGCCCGAGCCGGGCGCCGACTGGCGCGATACCTTCCGCGAAGCTTCCTGGGACGAGGCGCTGGCGCTGGCCGCGGGGGGCCTCAGGCAGCTGCGCGATGCCCATGGCCCCAAGGCGCTGGCCGGGTTTGGCTCGGCCAAGGGCAGCAACGAAGAGGCCTATTTGTTCCAGAAGCTGGTGCGCTCCGGCTTTGGCAGCAACAACGTCGACCATTGCACGCGGCTGTGCCATGCATCGAGCGTCGCTGCGCTGCTCGAAGGCGTGGGTTCGGGGGCGGTGAGCAACCCGGTGCGCGATGTCGAATTCTCCGAGCTGATTTTCGTCATCGGTTCCAACCCCACGGCCAACCACCCGGTGGCGGCCACCTGGATGAAGAACGCCGCTGCCCGTGGCGCCAAGATTGTGCTGGCCGACCCACGCATCACCGACCTGGGCGCCCACGCCTGGCGCACGCTGGCGTTCCGCGCCGACAGCGATGTGGCGCTGCTCAATGCCCTGTTGCACGCGGTGATCGACGAGGGCCTGGTCAACGAAGCCTTTGTGCGCGAGCGGGTCGAAGGCTTCGACGAACTGTGCGAGCACCTTGCCCCTTTCAGCCCCGAGGCCATGGCACCGGTCTGCGGCATTGCGGCGCCGCTGCTGCGCGAGGTGGCGCGGGCCTTTGCCACGGCCAAAAGCGCGATGATTCTGTGGGGCATGGGCGTCAGCCAGCATGTGCACGGCACCGACAACGTGCGCTGCCTGATTGCGCTCGCCGCCATCACCGGCCAGATCGGCCGGCCCGGCACCGGCCTGCACCCGCTGCGGGGCCAGAACAACGTCCAGGGCGCCAGCGACGCGGGGCTGATCCCCATGATGCTGCCCAACTACCAGCGCGTGGACGACCCGGCAGCGCGGGCGTGGTTCGAGAATTTCTGGGGCCAGCCACTCGACAGCGAGCCTGGCTACACCGTCGTGGAAATCTTGCACAAGGCACTGGCGCCGGACGGCGACCCGCACAAGGTGCGCGGCATGTACATCCTGGGCGAGAACCCCGCCATGAGCGACCCCGACCTGAACCACGCGCGCCATGCCCTGGGCAGCCTGTCGCACCTCGTGGTGCAGGACATCTTCCTGACCGAAACCGCCTGGCTGGCCGACGTGGTGCTGCCCGCCAGCAGCTGGATGGAAAAAACCGGCACGGCCAGCAACACCGACCGCATGGTGCAGCTTGGCCGACGGGCCATCGCCCCGCCCGGGGATGCGCGGGCCGACCTGTGGATTCTTCAGCAAATGGCCTCTGGCATGGGCCTGGCCTGGAACTACCCCGGAGCCCATGATGGCGTAGCGGCGGTGTACGAGGAAATGCGGCAGGCCATGCACGCTTCAATAGCCGGCATCACCTGGGAGCGGCTGGAGAGCGAAGGCAGCGTCACCTACCCCTGTCTGTCCCTGGACGATCCCGGCCAGCCCATTGTTTTCACGGAACGCTTTCCCACCGCCAGCGGCCGCGTGCGCCTGGTGCCTGCGGGCCTGGTGCCAGGTGATGAGCAGCCTGATGCCGACTACCCGCTGGTGCTCATCACGGGCCGCCAGTTGGAGCACTGGCACACCGGCAGCATGACGCGGCGCAGCCACGTGCTGGACGCGATCGAGCCGGTAGCGACTGCGTCCATGAATGGCGCGGCCATGGCGCGGCTGGGCCTGGCCGCGGGCGAGCGCGTGGTGATTGCCTCGCGCCGGGGGCGGGTTGAGGTCCTGCTGCGCCAGGACGACGGCACGCCCGATGCCACGGTGTTTCTGCCCTTTGCTTACCGCGAAGCGGCCGCCAATTTGCTGACCAATGCAGCGCTGGACCCCTTTGGAAAAATTCCCGAAGTCAAGTACTGCGCGGTGGCGGTGGTGAAACTGTAGGGTCTGGCGCTGCTCCGCTGCCCACAAGCGCGGTGCTGGAGGGGGCTTCGGCCTGCGCCACCACGGCATCGCGCCCGCCCTCCTTGGCGGCATAGAGGGCCTGGTCGGCCTGGTGAATGAGGTGCAGGCTCTCGCGCTCGGCATTGGCCTGTGCTCCGGCGCGGCCCAGTTCTTCGCTGCGCATCGCGGTTTTGGTCTGCGCGGTGGCGACGCCAATGCTGACGGTGACCACGGTGGCCACGCCGGACGCCGCGTGCACGATCGCCAGCTTGCGCACGGCAAGGCGCAGCTTTTCGGCAATGGCTTGCGCCTCCGCGCGGCCGGTAGCCGGCAGCAGCACGGCAAATTCTTCGCCGCCGTAGCGCGCCACCAGGTCGGTCGCCCGCGCGACTGTGCGCGCCAGTGCCTTGGCGACCTTGCGCAGGCACTCATCGCCTGCCAGGTGGCCATAGCGGTCATTGAACGCCTTGAAATGGTCGACGTCGATCATCAGCACCGACAGGGGCGCCTGGATGCGCGCTGCACGCTGCCACTCCACCGTCAGGGCCTCGGTGAGCGCGCGCCGGTTGGCGACGCCCGTCATCGGGTCCTGGCGCACCAGGGCTTCGAGCGCCGTGCGGTATTGCCCCAGTTTTTCTTCCGCGCGCTGGCGTTCGGTAATGTCCTGCACCGTGCCCGTCATGCGAGCGTTGGCACTGGGGGCGTCGTGCTCGCCCCACATGTCCACCCAGCGTTCTTGGCTTCCATCGACAAGGCGGTACTGCATGCGCAGTGGCTTGCGCTCGCGCAGTGCCTCGTCCAGCCCCGCCAGCACCTGCGCGCGATCCGCCGGATGCACCTGCGCCAGCCACTGCGTTCGCGCCACGGGCGCTTCGGGCGTGAGACCAAACAGCTCGCTGGCCATGGGCGAGAGCGTAAAGGTGTCCCCACTGCGCTCGTACACGTAGTAGCCCACCAACGCCGCTTTTTGCGCGCTCTCCAGCCACTGCATGTTCTGCGCCAGCTTGTCCTTGAGCGCGCTCTCGCGCAGCCGCGCCCGCCACTGCCAGCCGCCCAGCAGCAGCGCAGCGATCAGCACGGCGGCACTCACCGGCAGGCTTAGTACCCACAGTTCGCGCGTGGCCGCCTCGCCAAAAGCCTCATTCACTTCGATTTCGGAGACGAGAAGCCAGGGGGATTCGGCAATGGCGTTGACCACAGCGATGACAGGAGTGTTCCGGTCATCACGTCCGTAGAGCAGGCCGCGCGCGCCTGCGACTGCCTGCACCAAGGGTCTGGCCGTGTCCGACGCGGAGACCACGGTCGGTGTTTCCAACTCGCCATGGCGGCGCAGCGGAGTCAGCAGCAAGGCATCTTTCCCCTGTGCTTGCACAAGAACCGATTCGGCCGTTTCGCTTGCCGTGGGCCAGGGGGAGAGCAGGGGGTAGAGACTGGTGCGTACGTCCATCACCAGCCACACGGCGCCCAGCGGGCGAGTGCCGTCAAAGATGGGCGCCATCAGGCTGAAGAACGGGAATGCAAAAAATGGGGCGCGCCGCGGCTCGACTATCGCTGGCGCTGCACTTTCTATGGCGTGAGCGAGCGCTTTCTTTTCCGCATCGGGCACCGTTTTGCTGCTGTTGCCCATGGATACGGTGCCATCCGGGGCGACAAAGGACACGACGCTGTAGCGTGCCCGCTCTTGCAGAATGCGCAGCCGCTCCTGTACGAAGGCTGTCGCTTCATGTTCTGTCTGAGGCGCGCTTTGCCAGCGTGCCACTGCCTGCGCGAACAGGCTGTCGTCCGTCAGGGCATTGGCGTCTGCCAGGCGGCTGGTCCGCCAGTCGGCCACCGCCTGCGCCTGCAAACGGCCAATCGTCTGCAGCTCGCGCTCAGCCTGGTGGCGGTGCATCAGCTTGCGCTGCTCATACACAGTGGACAGTGTCCATACGAGCAACGCGCCGACGAGGAGCGCGATGAGCGCGGCCAGCCGTGCGAGCAGGCTGCGGCTTGGAGCGCGAAACAGTCGGCGGGGTACAGGCATGGACAAAGGACGAAGGAAATGCGGGTGCGATCAGACGTGGCAAGCAATGGCACACTATGTCAGATTTTGTAAACAGACTTGCAATTCCCGGGGGCTTGGGGTCCAGGGAAAACACGCAGGAGAAGGGCAGAAATGTTGCGTTTAGCGGTTCATTTCCTTGTCGCGCTGCTGCTGGCAGTGCCGGGCCCGGGTGCGGTGGCGCAAGCACAAACGGTTTCTTCGCGCGTGGTGTTCAGCCTGTCCCTGGAGCCTGGCGGCCTTGACCCGACCATTGCGCCGTCAGCTTCCATCGGCGAAGTGGTGCACTACAACGTGCTTGAAGGTCTGATAAAAATCGAAGAGAGTGGTGCCACCACGCCTTTGCTGGCCAGCAGTTGGAAGGTCGAAGAGGGCGGCACCACCTACCGCTTTGTGCTGCGCAAAAACGTGCACTTTCACGACGGAGCGCTTTTTGACGCCGCGGCCGTGCGCTTCAGTTTTGAGCGGGCCATGGCGCCAGGCTCGGCCAACAAATCCAAAAAGTCGTTGTTCGACAACATCGCCAGCATCGAAACGCCTGATCCCTACACCGTGGTGCTGCATCTGCGCCATCCAGACGCCAATACGCTGTTTCGCCTGGGCGAGGGCCCGGCCGTAGTGCTGCACCCGGCGAGTGCCGCGCAGGCCGTCACGGCGCCGATCGGCACGGGCCCCTACCGATTTGAGAGCTGGAAACGCGGCTACGGAATCTCGCTCGTCAAGTTCGAGGGCTACCGCAATGCGCCTGACGTGCACATCCGGGAGGTGCTGTTTCGCTTTATCAACCAGCCCGCGGCGCAGGCCGAGGCCCTGGAAGCACGCGAAGTGGACGTGTTCTTCAATATCGCCACCCAGGCCGTGGCACATTTCCAGGCCAATAGCGCCTACCAGGTGCTGATCGGGGCATCCAGCGGCAAGGGCATGCTGGCGATCAACAACCGAAAAACACCGCTGAACGACGTGCGCGTGCGCCGCGCCATCGTGCATGCCATCGACCGCGAGCGTTTCATTCAGGAGGTGCTCGACGGCCGTGGGAAAGCCATAGGGAGCCACTTTTCACCCACCGATGCAGGCTATGTGCACCTGGCGGGCCTCTACCCCTACGATCCCGAGCGTGCGCAGGCGCTGATGCGCGAAGCCGGCGTGGCCTTGCCGCTCAAGCTCAGGCTGACGCTGCCCCCCACGCCGTACGCGCGTGGGGGCGCGCCACTCATCGTCGCTGCGCTGGCGCGCATTGGTATTGAGGTCGAGACCCAGGAAGTGGATTGGGCGCACTGGATGTCGGGGCCGTTCAGTGGCAATTTCGACCTCACGCTCATTAACCATGTAGAGCCGCTGGATTACCAGATCTACACCGATCCAGACTACTATTTTGGCTATGACAGTGCCGAGTTCCGCGATCTCGTTGCCCGCCACGCCGCCAGCGGCAACGCGCGTGAGCGCCAAGTGCTGTTTGCGAAAATCCAGCGCAAGCTGGCCGCCGATGCCGTCAACGCCTGGATTTTTGCTCCGCAAATCAGCACGGTGGCGCGCAAAGGGCTCAAAGGCTTGTGGATGAACTACCCCATCTTCGTACACGACCTGGCAGCGCTGCGATGGGAGTGACGCCGCATGAGGCCGAAGGGGTGGCTTTGCACCCCAGCCTGGAGGTGGCCGTGGTGATGCGGCGCGCCAAGGTTCAGGGTCCGCAAAGCCGCTGGCAGACTTGGCGCTGGGCCCCTGAAGAGGTCGTGCCGCACGAGCCGGCCTTCGGCACCGAGCCGCGAGTCTTGCGGCAATCGCAAGACGAAGCGCGCTGGTTGTTCCCGGCCCTGCGCGTGGAGCTGTTTCGTGACGACGCAGAGGGCTACCACCTCAATCTCGATTCACCTGCACCTTGTTGGTTTGTGCTCTGGCGGCTTGACGAAGCACCGCAAGCCGATGGCGAGCCGCTGGCGCGCCCTGTGGCGGTCAGCCTGAGCTACCACGACGCAGGCCGTTGGCTTGACGCGCAGGAGTCGGTGGACCAATTGCCTGCCGACCCGGTGGTCGTGCAATGGCTGCAGGCGTTTGTGAACCAGCACTACCAACCCGAGCCGCGCAGGCGCCGGCGGCCGCAGAGCTTCCAGGCGCTGACGGACCGCTTCGGCAACCCGGCGTCCGTCAGCACCTTTAAAAAGCGGGACGGGTCATGAGCGACGGTTTCCTGGGACGTTGGTCACGCCGCAAGCAGGAGGCGCGGGAAGGGCGCGGCGAGGCGCCAGAGCTGTCCGTAGAGCCGGCCCGCGAAAAGCCATTGGCGGCGCCGACTCCGGTTGCCGCGCCACTGGCGCCCTCAGGGCTTGCGCCTGGGGCACCGTCTGAACTTGCTCCCACCCTGGCCGAGGCGCAGACGCTTACACCCGCGTCTGACTTTTCCCGTTTTGTCTCGCGCGCCGTGGCGCCTGAAGTGCGCAACGCCGCCATGAAGCGGCTCTTTCGCGACCCGCATTTCAACGTGATGGATGGGCTCGATACCTACATTGGCGACTACAGCGGCGCCGATCCAATACCGCTGGCGACCTTGCGCAAGCTGGCCAGTGCGAAGTTTCTCGGCATGGTGCCGGCTGAGGACGAGGCCGCTTCACAGACGGCCGCCCAACCCGGGCCCACACTGCCAGACCCGGAAAATCAGAGTACCCCTTTGGCGCCAGACGTGGCACAGTCGCAAGGCGACCTCGCGCACCACGGGCAGGCCGCCGTGCCGCACCTTCCTTCGCCAGCCACCGCCAGCCCAACGCCCCATGCCCACGCTCCTCTGCGATTGCAACCGGACCATGCCCCTCCAGACGGACAGTCTGGGGACGGCGATCGGTGAGTCCCTCACGCTCCACTCCACGCTGTGCCGGCGCGAAGCCGGGGCGTTCCAGAACGCCATCCGCTCTGGTGAAGAAGTGCTCGTCGCATGCACGCAGGAGCGCCGCCTGTTCAGCGAACTGGCTGAACAGACCGAGGGGGCTGTCTCGCCGCTGCGATTCGTCAATATTCGTGAAACCGCAGGCTGGAGCAGCGAAGCGCCGCGCGCCACACCCAAAATTGCGGCGCTGATTGCGGCAGCACGTTTGCCCGAGCCTGAGCCAGTGGCAACGGTACCGTTTCACAGTACCGGGCACTTGCTGATCCTCGGCCCGCTGGATGCCGCCGAACGCGCGGCGGCCTTGTTTGGCGAGGACTTCTCTATCACGCTGTTTGCGACTGGCCCCGGCGATGCGGGCGGCATGCAGGAGCGGCGCTACCCGGTACTTGCTGGCCGCATCACCCGTTTGCACGGCTGGCTGGGCGCGTTCGAATTGTCCTGGCAGGCGGACAACCCCATCTCGCTGGACGTGTGCACGCGTTGCAATGCCTGTGTGCAGGCCTGCCCGGAAGGCGCTATCGGGCTGGATTACCAAATCGACATGGCCTTGTGCCGCTCGCACCGCGATTGCGTCAAGGCGTGCCAGGTGGCCGGAGCGATCGATTTCCAGCGCCCGCTGCAAACGCAAACCGAGTGTTTTGATTTGGTGCTCGACCTGCGCAGCAGCGCTGCGACGCCGACGTTCAACCAGCATGCGCCGCCACAAGGCTATTTGCGCTGGGATGGCCGCGACCTGGCTGCCCTGCTGGCCCTGCGCGCCTTGGTGGGGGATTTTGAAAAACCGCGTTTCATCACCTACGAGCAGAAAATTTGCGCGCACAGCCGCAATGGCGCCGTCGGCTGCCGTGCCTGCCTGGACGTGTGCTCGGCAGAAGCCATCGCCAGCGATCCCAAGCACCAGCGGGTAGAGGTGAACCCGCACCTGTGCGTTGGCTGCGGCGCATGCACGACGGTGTGCCCCACGGGCGCCATGGCGTACCGGGCGCCGGGCATTGCCGACCAGGGCTTGCGTCTGCGCACCGTCCTGACGCACTACGTTGCGGCAGGGGGGCGCGACGCGGTTCTGGTGCTGCATAGCCAGGAGCGCGGCCTGGCGTTGGTCGAGGAATTGGGCCGCGCCGCCCAACTGGGTGTGGCGAAGGGGTTGCCGGCAAGCTGCATTCCCTTGGGGTTGTGGCACACGGCCAGCACCGGCATTGAGCTGTGGCTCAGTGCCCTGGCCTGGGGCGCTGCGCGGGTGGTGCTCGTCGTCACCGAGGAAGAAGCGCCGCAGTACCTTGAAGTCCTGCAACAGCAGGCCGATGTGGTCGAGGCGATGGTGACCGGCCTCGGCTACCCTGCGGGCGCAGTGCAGCTGCTGCACTGCAAGGCACACACCGATCTGGATGCGGGATTGCAGGCCCTGCTGGGGTCGCGGCGCGCGGCCATCGCGAGGCCCGCCCGGTTTGCCGCAGCGCCGGAGAAGCGCAGCACGCTGGAAATGGCGTTGGACCATTTGCTCGCGCTTGCGCCGCTTGTTCCGGCGGGTGCCACGGCCATCGAACTGCCGGCGCCCGGCGCACCGCTGGGCGAGGTGCTGGTCAACAAGGACCGCTGCACCCTGTGCCTGAGCTGTGTCAGCGCCTGCCCGGCGGGCGCGCTGCTCGACAACCCGCAACTGCCCCAGCTGCGCTTCATCGAAAAAAATTGCGTCCAGTGTGGTTTGTGCGAAACCACCTGTCCGGAGGACGCCATTGGGCTGCACGCGCGCCTCTCACTCTCGCCCGATCGGGCACAGGCGCGTGTGCTGAACGAGATGCCGCCGTACGTCTGCATCCGCTGTGGAACGCCCTTTGGCACGCTCAAGGCGATTGAAGGGATGCTCGGCAAATTGGCGGGCCATGCCATGTTCCAGGGTGAGGCGCTGGAACGTCTCAAGATGTGCGGAGATTGTCGGGTGATTGACCTGTATTCTTCCTCCAACGAGCGGAAAGTGATTGATCTGTGAGCACTGTGCACCCTTTGCATGTCGTGGCCAGCACGGGCCTCGACGAAGAAATGGCCCGCGCCGAGGTCTACGGGCTGCTCGCACAGTTGTACTACGCGGCGCCCGACGGTACGCAGCTTCTGGCCTTGCGAGCCGCCATCACCGAAGCGCCCGCGGCGGGCGGTTTCCTGGAAGAGCCATGGCAGCAGTTGGTCAGCGCGGCGCGCGAATTGGACGCTCTTGCACTGGCCGCCGAATACGACGCCCTGTTCGGCGGGCTGGGCAAACCGGAGATTTACCTCTACGCCTCGCACTACCTGAGCGGTTTTCTGAACGAGCGGCCCCTCGCCAAGCTGCGCGGCGACCTTGCCGCGCTAGGGCTTGCACGCAGCGACGCCATGTCCGAGCCCGAAGACCACGTCGCCTGCATTTGTGAAGTGATGCGCTACCTGATTGCCGGTGACGATGGCGCCGTGTGCCACCTTGCAGGCCAAAGCCACTTCTTCGCCACCCACGTGCAGCCCTGGGTTCCCGCTCTGTGCGAGGCGCTGCTCGCGCATCCCAAGGCGCGGTTCTGCCGGGCGCTTGCTGCTTTTACGCAGGCGTTTGTGACGGTAGAAGCGCAAGGCTTTGACATGCTGGACAGTTAAGCAAGGTTTCGGGGCGGCTATCGCGCCCGCGCGCCTCCCAGGATGGTCGGCGGGATGATTTTCTCGGGTTTTCCCTATATCCAATGGGGAGAAGCGGCTTAGACTGGGTATGCACGCCGTTTCATACAAATCGCATGCCCTGATGGAGATCCGCATGTCCGACCCCAAGTCCCAAGCCTCACGTCGCCGCTTTTTTGCTGGTGCCGCTACCGTAGGGGCCGCCGCCGCTGCAGTCACCGTTCTCCCTGGACTTCCCGCTTCGGTGCCTGCCCGCGCTGAGGCAGCGCCACCCCCACCGGAGCGCGGCGGCGGCTACTGGCTGTCCGAGCATGTGCAGCGGTACTACCAGTCCACCCAACTTTGACCGGCGGAGTGCAGCATGTTGTTGACCCGAAAAGTTCCTTCCTCAGGCGCATTGGTATCCGCTGAATCGCCTTTTGTTCACAGCCTGCGCCGCGGCCTTGCGCACGCTATCCCTACCATGGACCGCCGCGCCTTTCTGCGCCGCTCGGGTCTGGGCGTGAGCGTGGGGCTGGCCGCTGCGCAACTGAGCCTGATCAAGAAGGCCGATGCGGCCGATGCCCCTGCTGCTGGCGGCGACAAGAGCGGCATCGTCGTGCGCCGCACGGTGTGTTCGCACTGCTCGGTGGGTTGCGCGGTTGATGCGGTGGTGGAAAACGGTGTCTGGACGCGCCAGGAACCGGTGTTTGACTCGCCCATCAACATGGGCGCGCACTGCGCCAAAGGGGCTGCTTTGCGCGAGCACGGCCATGGCGAATACCGGCTGCGTTATCCGATGAAGCTGGTGAACGGCAAATACGAACGCATCAGCTGGGACACGGCGCTGAGCGAGATCACTGCCAAAATGCAGGAGCTGCGCAAGGCCAGCGGCCCAGACAGCGTGTACTTCGTGGGCTCGTCCAAGCACAACAACGAGCAGTCGTACCTGCTGCGCAAGTTCGTCAGTTTCTGGGGCAGCAACAACTGCGACCACCAGGCGCGCATCTGCCACAGCACCACGGTGGCCGGCGTAGCCAACACCTGGGGCTACGGCGCCATGACCAATTCGTACAACGACATGCAAAACAGCAAGTGCGCGTTGTACATCGGCTCCAATGCGGCGGAAGCCCACCCTGTCAGCATGCTGCACATGCTGCACTCCAAGGAAATGGGTTGCAAGATGATTGTGGTGGACCCGCGCTTCACCCGCACGGCAGCCAAGGCCGACGAGTACGTGCGCATCCGCTCGGGAACCGATATTCCTTTCCTCTTCGGCCTGCTCTACCACATCTTCAAGAACGGATGGGAAGACAAGCAGTACCTGCACGACCGCGTTTACGGCATGGACGCCGTGAAGGCCGAGGTGATGGCCAAATGGACGCCCGACAAGGTCGAGGAAGCCTGTGGCGTCAAGGAAGAGCAGATGGCGCGTGTGGCCGAGATGATGGCCAAGAATCGCCCGTCCACGCTGGTGTGGTGCATGGGTCAGACGCAGCACAGTATTGGCAACGCCATGGTGCGCGCCTCATGCATCGTGCAGTTGGCGTTGGGCAACGTTGGCAAGAGCGGCGGCGGTGCCAACATCTTTCGTGGCCACGACAACGTGCAGGGTGCGACCGATATTGGCCCGAACCCTGACTCCCTGCCGGGCTACTACGGTATCGCCGAAGGCTCATGGAAGCACTTCGCCAAAGCCTGGGGCGTGGACTATGAGTGGATCAAGGGGCGTTTTGCCAGCCCGGCCATGATGACCAAATCGGGCCTTACGGTTTCGCGCTGGATCGATGGCGTGCTGGAAAAGAACGAGCTGATCGACCAGGATTCCAACCTGCGCGGCGTGTTCTTCTGGGGCCACGCGCCCAACTCGCAGACGCGTGGTCTGGAGATGAAGCGCGCCATGGACAAGCTCGACCTGCTGGTGGTGGTGGACCCGTACCCCTCAGCCACCGCCGCCATGGCCGCCATGCCGGGCAAGCCAGAAGACCTGAACCCCAACCGCGCGGTGTACCTGTTGCCGGCCGCCACGCAGTTTGAGACCAGTGGCTCGGTGACGGCGTCGAACCGCTCCCTGCAATGGCGCGAAAAGGTCATTGAGCCGCTGTGGGAAAGCCGCAGCGACCACATGATCATGTACCAGTTCGCACAGAAACTGGGCTTTGGGCCGGAACTGGTCAAGAATTACAAGATGCAAAAGGTCAAGGGCCAGGACGAGCCCGTGATCGAGGACATCCTGCGCGAAATCAACGGCAGCATGTGGACCATCGGCTACACCGGCCAGAGCCCCGAGCGCCTCAAGGCGCACATGCGCAACATGGGCGTGTTTGACGTGAAAACACTCAAGGCACGCGGTGGCAAGGACAAGGAAACCGGCTACGACCTTACTGGCGACTACTTCGGACTGCCCTGGCCTTGCTACGGCACGCCCGAACTCAAGCACCCCGGCAGCCCCAACCTCTACGACACCAGCAAGCACGTCATGGACGGCGGCGGTAACTTTCGCGCCAACTTTGGCGTGGAAAAGGACGGCGTCAACTTGCTGGCCGAAGACGGCTCGCATTCGCTGGGTGCCGATATCACCACCGGCTACCCCGAGTTCGACCATGTGCTGCTCAAGAAGCTCGGCTGGTGGAACGACCTGACCGATGCTGAAAAGCAGGCGGCCGAGGGCAAGAACTGGAAAACCGACATGTCGGGCGGCATCCAGCGCGTGGTCATGCAGGTGCATGGCTGCCACCCCTTCGGCAATGCCAAGGCGCGCGCCGTGGTGTGGAACTTCCCTGACGCGATTCCCTTGCACCGCGAACCGATTTACGGCACGCGCCCGGATCTGGTCGCCAAGTACCCGACGCACGACGACAAGCGCAATTTCTGGCGCCTTCCCACGCTCTACAAAAGCCTCCAGGACAAGAACGTCGCCGAAAAGGTGTACGAGAAATTCCCGCTCATCCTCTCTTCGGGCCGCCTGACCGAATACGAAGGCGGGGGCGAGGAAACCCGCTCCAATCCCTGGCTGGCCGAACTGCAGCAAGAGGCCTTTGTCGAGATCAACCCCAAGGCTGCGGCCGATCGCGGCATCCGCAACGGCGACCGCGTCTGGCTCAGTTCCCCCACCGGGGCCCGGCTCAACGTCCAGGCCCTGGTGACAGAACGCGTCGGGCCCGACACCTGCTGGATGCCGTTCCACTTCTCGGGCCGCTGGCAGGGCGCGGACATGCTGGCGTACTACCCCGATGGCGCGCACCCCGTGGTGCGCGGCGAGGCCGTCAATACGGCCACGACCTATGGCTACGACTCCGTGACCATGATGCAGGAAACCAAGACCACGGTGTGCAACGTGGAACGTGCGTAACCGGCCCGCCCGCCAGCAGGAGACAGCAATGGCAAGAATGAAATTCATCTGCGACGCCGAGCGCTGCATCGAGTGCAACGGCTGCGTCACGGCGTGCAAGAACGAGCATGAGATCCCCTGGGGCGTGAACCGCCGCCGCGTGGTCACGCTCAACGACGGCGTGCCGGGGGAAAAATCCATCTCCGTCGCGTGTATGCATTGCAGCGACGCGCCCTGCATGGCGGTGTGCCCCGTCAATTGCTTCTACCGCACCGACGAAGGCGTGGTGCTGCACGACAAGGATGTTTGCATTGGCTGCGGCTATTGCAGCTACGCCTGTCCTTTTGGCGCACCCCAGTTCCCGTCGCAAGGCAGCTTCGGCGTGCGTGGCAAGATGGACAAATGCACCTTCTGCGCTGGCGGCCCGGAAGTGAGTGGCAGCGAGGCGGAGTTTGAAAAATACGGCCGCAACCGCTTGGCAGAGGGCAAGCTGCCAGCCTGTGCCGAAATGTGCTCCACCAAGGCCTTGCTGGCCGGCGATGGCGATGTGGTGGCCGATATCTTCCGCACCCGCGTCGTGCAGCGCGGCAAGGGGGCAGAAATCTGGGGCTGGGGCACCGCCTATGGCGCCCAACACAAGGGCCAGGGTGAAGGCCAGGGAAATGGCCAGCACAAAGCGGAAGGAGCCCAATCATGAGCCGACTCTCTGTCTGTCTCGCGGCGGGTTTGTGCCTTGCGGCCCTGAGCGCTTGTGGCGAGCGGCCTCAGCCGAACCGAGGGACGCTGGACACCGCCGCATACGAAGGCGCGAAGGATGCGTTTGTCGATGCGGGCTGGAAGGTGGGAGACAAGAACAGCTGGGAGCAGCATCTGCGTGCGCGCATGCAGCGTGGCCAGAACGACTATTCGCGCATGCCGTGAGGGGAGGCGGGCCATGAACCAGTTCCTCTCGACCCTCGTATTTGCCACGGCTGCACTGGTGGTCACGCCGGGTATTGCGCAGCCGGCGGCTGCGTCTCCTGCGGGGAGCCAGCAGTCAGGCCCAGTAGGTGTGGCGGCGCCTGCGCCAAGTGGGTCGGCCAGCCAAGCTGCCGCTGGCGCCATTCGCAGCCAGAACATTTTTGACGTGCAGCCTGACGCCAGCACGGAGCCGGGCTACCGCGACCAAACCAATGGGGAGCGCGCCAAGGTGCAGCCAGGCAACAATGCGCCGATGTGGCGCCAGGTGTCGGGCGGCATTACCGGCTACAGCAGCCTCCCGGCCAGCCAGGCACCGGAAGCAGGCAACCTCATTCAGGGCTTTGTGGACTACCCCTTCATGCGCGAGACCAACGCCGGAGAAGCCTGGCGGCAGGTGCGCAACCGCTGGATTCTTCCGTACGGCGCGGCCTTGCTGGGTATCGTGGTGCTGGCCCTGGCCCTGTTCTTCTTGGCCAAAGGCCCGCTCGGCCACACGCACCCCGAGTCGGAGCGCAAGTTCGAGCGTTTCACCCCCTTTGAGCGCGCTGCGCATTGGTCCAACGCCTTTGCCTTCGTGGCCCTGGCCACCTCGGGCCTGGTGATGGCGTTCGGCAAGTTTTTCCTGCTGCCCGTGCTGGGCCTGTCCCTCGCGGGCTGGCTCGCGTATGCGCTGAAATACGTGCACAACTTCATGGGGCCCTTGTTCGCCGTGTCTTTGGCCATCATCGTCCTCACCTTCGTCAAGGACAACATTGCCAATCGGGCTGACTTCCATTGGCTGATGAAACTCGGCGGCTTGCTCGGCGACGCGCAAGTGCCCTCGCACCGCTTCAACGCCGGTGAGAAAGGCCTGTTCTGGTGGGGCATCACGATTCCCGGCATCTTCGTCGTCGGCTCGGGTCTGGTGCTTGACAAGCTGATTCCGGGTGTGGGCGAATTGCGCGGCCAGATGCAGATCGCGCACATGCTGCACGCCAGTTTGGCGCTGTGGATGGTGGCGCTCCTCATCGGCCATATCTACATGGGCACCATCGGCATGCGCGGCGCCTACCGCGCGATGAAAACCGGCTATGTTCCCGAGGGCTGGGCCCTGGAACACCACAAGCTGTGGGCCGATGACATCCGTGCCGGCCGCATTCCGGCGCAGCGCAGCGGCGACGGCGCCCCTGCACCGGAGCGGCCCGCTGCCCCGTTGCAGGCTTGAACCTGGAGAGCTCCGCCATGAAACGCACACTTTGGTTGCTTGCATTGTCTGCCCTGATCGGTTCGGCCTGGGCCAAACTCCCACCTCCGGCACCCGAGGCGGCTGCCAAAGCCGCAGAGAGCGCCGCGCGCGCCAAATGGGCGGGCCAGATGGACGCGTTCCAGCTATGCCAGGTTCAGGACCGCATTGCCGCCAAGTTTGGCAAACCCCGGCAAGCCGATGCATCTGCCATGCCTGCCTGTGTGCAACCGGGGCCGTTTGCCTATACGCCGCCCGCCGAAAAACCCATGGAAGCCTCTGGCGCCCACTCGCCAACGGGCAATGCCAGCAGCCCGCCCAGCACGGGCGCGCCAACCCAACCGATGCAGGCGGCGCCCAAATCCTGAGGGCATTGCACGCGGCAGGCGTCGGCGCGGCGCAAATGGCGCTACGCTGAGGCCATGACACACGCGCCCGCCATTTCCAAGCCGCTCGCAACTGCGCTAAAGGGTGGCGAATTGCCGCGCCTGACTGACGCACATGCGCCGCTCACGCACGCCGTCGAAGCCATCAACGAGCGGGGCGAGACAGAGCTTGTGCACATTCCCGCCGAGCGCGCCCTGACCTTGTACGTCGACAAGCGCGAGCTCGTCACGCTGATGACCTTGGGTGCATACCCCGAGCTGCTGGTGCTCGGCTATTTGCGCAACCAGCGGCTGGTGGCCGATGCGAGGGACATCGAGTCCATCACGGTGGATTGGGACGTGGGGGCTGCGGCGGTGAAGACGCGGCGTGGCATAGAGCGCATCGAAGAGCGCACCGCCAGCCGCGTCGTCACCACCGGTTGCGGCCAGGGCAGCGTGTTTGGCGCACTGATGGACGACGTTGCCAGCATTGCGCTCCCGCCCGCGCGCATCACCCAGGGCGAGCTTTATGGCCTGGTCAACGCCATCCGCCTCAAGGAAAGCACCTACAAATCGGCCGGCTCGGTGCATGGCTGCGCGCTGTTTCGGGGCAGCGAGCTGCTGGTGTTTGTCGAGGATGTTGGCCGTCACAACGCCATCGACACCATTGCCGGCTGGATGTGGATGCAGCCCCATACGGTGCAGGGTGGCGACAAGGTGTTCTACACCACGGGCCGCCTGACCAGTGAGATGGTCATCAAATCGGCCCAGATGGGCGTGCCCATCGTCGTCTCGCGCAGCGGCATGACCCAGATGGGGCACGCCGTCGCCGCGCAACTGGGGCTCTGCGCGATTGGCCGCGCCACCAACCGGCGTTTTGTCTGCTATACCGGCGCCGAGCGGCTGGAGCTGCAACCCGAGCTGGTCGGGGAATTTGGCCAGGGGCGCGTTTGAAATTTCTCTCTTTTCCACGCTTCATGAATCTTTCCTTTGCCCGCCTGGCCTGGCGCACCCTGTTGCGCGACCTGCGCGCCGGTGAACTGCGGCTCTTGATGGTGGCGGTCACGCTGGCCGTGGCCGCACTGACCGCGGTCGGGTTTTTTGCCGACCGTCTTCAGGGTGGTTTGCAGCGCGACGCACTGCAACTGCTCGGCGGTGATTTCGTGGTGGCCAGCGACCACCCCACGCCAGCGGCCATCGTGGAGCGTGCCCGGGCGCTGGGCCTGCGCATGGTGCGCACGGCGAGCTTTCCCACCATGGCGCGCGCCGACGACGCGCAGGGCGGCGCCAGCCGGCTGGTGGCCTTCAAGAGCGTGACGCCGGGCTACCCGCTGCGCGGCAGCGTGCGCGTGGCCGATGCACTCAATGTTCCCGGACGGCCGACGCGCGAGATTCCTGTGCCCGGTGAGGCCTGGGTCGATGCCTCGCTGCTGGACGCGCTGGGCCTGAAGCTGGGCGACCCGCTGCTGCTGGGCGACGCCAGCCTGCGCATTGCCCGCATCATCACGCTGGAGCCTGACCGCGGCGCGGGCTTCATGAGCTTTTCCCCGCGCGTCATGGTCAACGACGCCGACGTTGCCGCCACGGGCCTGGTGCAGCCGGCCAGCCGCGTCACTTACCGGCTGGTGGTGGCAGGCGCAGCGGCGCCGGTGCGCCAGTTCCAGGCCTTTGTCGATGCGCAGTTGCAGCAGCCGGGTATGCGCGGCATGCGCGTGGAATCGCTGGATTCCGGTCGCGCCGACATGAAGCAGACGCTGGAGCGCGCGCAGAACTTCCTCAGCCTCGTGGCGCTGCTGGCCGCCATGCTGTCGGCGGTGGCCGTGGCGCTGGCGGCGCGTGCCTTTGCCGCCAGCCACCTTGATGCGTCCGCCATGCTGCGCGTGCTCGGCCAGAGCCAGCGGCGCATTGCCGCGAGCTACACCACCGAATTCGCGCTGGTCGGCCTGCTGGCGAGCGTGCTGGGCGTAGCGTTGGGTTTTGCAGTGCACTACGCCTTTGTCTATTTGCTCTCTGGCCTGGTGACGGCCGGCCTGCCGGCTGCCAGCATCTGGCCGGCGCTGCTCGGCGTCGGTGTGGGCATGACCTTGTTGCTCGCGTTTGGCCTGCCACCGGTGCTGCAGCTCGCCCAGGTGCCGCCGCTGCGCGTCATCCGTCGCGACGTGGGGGCGCTACGGCCCGCGTCGCTGGCCGTGCTCGGGATTGGCGTCGCGGGCTTTGCCGCGCTGCTGCTGGTGGTCAGCCGCGACCTGCGACTGGGCCTGATTGCCATCGGCGGCTTTGCCGCTGCCGTGCTGCTGTTTGCGCTGCTCAGTTGGCTCGCGGTGCGCCTGCTGCGCCGCACCGTGAACGAGGCCACAGCGCCGCGCTGGCTGGTGCTGGCCACGCGGCAGATTTCCGCCCGCCCGGCCTATGCGGTGGTGCAGGTCAGCAGTCTCGCCGTGGGGCTTTTGGCGCTGGTGCTGCTGGTGCTGCTGCGCACCGACCTGATCGCCAGCTGGCGCGAAGCCACACCGCCGGACGCGCCCAACCGCTTTGTCATCAACGTCCAGCCCGATCAGGCGCAGGACTTTCGCGCCATGTTGGAAGGCGCAGGCGTTGCCCGCTACGACTGGTACCCCATGTTCCGCGGCCGGCTGGTGGCCATCAACGGCAAGGCGGTGGAAGAGGGCTCTTTTGCCGACGACCGCGCCAAGCGGCTGGTCGAACGCGAGTTCAATCTGTCTAACAGCGCGGTACAGCCGCCGCACAACCTGATCGTCGCGGGCGCCTGGAAGGCAGGCGAGAGCGGCGCCATCAGCGTGGAAGAGGGCTTGGCCAAGACCTTGGGTTTGGCGCTGGGCGACCGACTGCGCTTTGACACGGGCGGGGTTCAGTCCGAAGCGCGCATCACCTCGCTGCGCAAGGTGGACTGGGGCTCGCTGCACGCCAACTTTTTCGTCATGTACCCGGTGGATGCGATGCCGGATGTGGCCATCACCTACCTGGCCGCCTACCGCGCGCCCGAGACGCCGGGGTTTGACAACGCATTGGTGCGGCGCTTTCCCAATGTGACCAATGTGGACATGGGCGCCACGCTGGCGCAGATTCAGGGCGTGCTCGACCAGGTCATTCGCGCGGTGGAATTCCTGTTCGTCTTCACCCTGGCCGCCGGGCTCGTGGTGCTGTTTGCCGCCGTCACCGCCACGCGCGAAGAGCGTGCGCGCGAATTCGCCATCATGCGGGCGCTGGGCGCGGGCAGCCGCCTGCTGCGCCAGGTGCAGCGCGCCGAACTGGCGGGCGTCGGCCTGCTCGCCGGCCTGCTGGCCAGTAGCGCGGCCGTGGTGGTGGGCTGGGCCCTGGCGCACTACGTGTTTGGCTTCACCTGGACCGCCTCACCCCTGGTGCCGCTCGCCGGCAGCCTGGCCGGTGCGGTGCTGGCGCTGCTGGCGGGTTGGTGGGGGCTGCGCGACGTGCTGGCGCGGCCGGTGGTGGAGACCCTGCGCAGCGCCCCGGAATAGCTATTGATTAAATAGCTGCTTGCGCTTATGGGTAGTGCGTTAGAGGCCTATTTGCCTTGTTTTTTCGGCTTGCCCGGCGCTTGCCTCTAAGATGCGGCTTCCAGAATATCCAAGCGAGGGAGCAACATGACAACAACCGGCTGGGTTCTTCTTGCCATCGTGGCGGCACTCGTGTGGTGGGCCATTGCCGCCTACAACCGCCTGGTCGAGCTGCGCAACCGCATTGCCAACGCCTTCGGCCAGATCGACGTGCAGCTCAAGCGCCGTTACGACCTGATTCCGAATCTGGTGGAGGTCGCGCGCGGCTATCTGCAGCACGAAGCCAGCACGCTGCAGGCCGTGATCGAGGCGCGCGGTCAGGCACAGGGCGCAGCCGCCGTGGCGCGTGCAGCGCCCACCAACGCGGGCGCGGTGGGCGGCTTGGCCATGGCCGAAGGCGTGCTGGGTGCGAGCCTGGGCCGCTTGATGGCCGTGTCCGAGCGCTACCCTGAACTCAAGGCCGACGCCACGATGCAGTCGCTCTCCGAAGAACTCGCCAGCACCGAAAACCGGGTCGGTTTTGCCCGCCAGGCTTTCAATGACCAGGTGCTGGACTTCAACAACGCCGCCCAGCGGTTCCCCACGCTCATCGTCGCGCGGCTGGCCGGGTTCGCCCCCGCCGCCGTACTCGCATCGACGCAAAGCGACGAGGAGCGCCGGGCGCCGCGCGTGCAGTTCTAAGTCAGCGGGCCAATGCGCTTTTGGGATCAGCAGCATGACGCGCGCAGCGAAACGCGGCGCCTGCTGCTGGCGTTCGCGGTCGCCACCGTCCTGTTGGTGCTGGCCGTGCATGCCTCGCTGGTGCTTGCCTGGTGGCTGATGGCGCTGTTGTTGCCGGTGCGCCTGCCGTTTCCGGCGGGGTTTCTGGTGGCCAACGTGGGCGTGTCGCTGCTGCTGGTGCTGGGCGGCTGGTGGGTCGAGACATCGAACCTGCGCGACGGCGGTGTCAAGTTGGCCAAGCGCATCGGTGCGCGCGAGCTGCGGCCCAGCCTCTCGCATGCCGAGCAGCGCCTGGCCAACGTGGTCGATGAGCTGTGCCTTGCGGCGCAGATGCCGCGCCCCCAAATCATGGTGCTGCCGCGCGTGGACGCCATCAACGCCTTTGCCGCCGGCTGGGACGAGCAGGATGCCGTACTCGCCGTCACCCAGGGCGCGCTTGACCACCTCACGCGCGAAGAAATGCAGGGCATGGTGGCGCACGAACTCAGCCATTTGCACGAGGGCGACACGCGCCTGAAGATGCGGCTGGCGGGTATGGTCTTCGGGCTGGAGCTGGTCTATAACTTTGGCGACGAAATGCGCGAATCCGGCGGCCTGGCCTGGTGGTTTGGCTCGGCCATCATGCTGGCCGGCCTGGCGGGTTGGCTCACCGGGCAGATTCTCAAGGCGGCGGTGTCGCGCCAGCGCGAATACCTGGCCGACGCCCGCGCCGTGCAATGGACGCGCAGCCAGAACGGCCTGGGCGGCGTGCTGCGCAAGGTGATGGGCCAGCGCCAGGCGGCCGAGCGCACCGGGCAGCAAGAATCACGCCGCAGCGGCCTGGCGCACCCGAGCGTGCAACACATGCTGCTGGTCGACGTGGAAACCAACGGGCGCTGGGGCGAAGGGCTTGCCGCGCGCCTCGCTGGCCGGCTTGATTCGCACCCTACGCTGGAAGACCGGGTGCGGCGTGTTTATGGCCGCAGCATGGCGCCGCTGCCACTCACGCCAGTGAACGAGCCGCCCGAGCGGGCGCACGGGGCGTCTGGCACGGCGGCCCCAGCGAGTGGGCCTTCGCTGGCGTCGCTGGTGGACCCGTTTGCACGGTTGTAAATGTTATAAAAATAATAGCTGCTATCGCTTATGGGATAAGCGCTAGAGGCTTAAAACGCTAATATTTTTTGCGGGAGCCTTCACGCCGGCCTATGCCGGCGCAGTTCACACTTGCCGCCGCCCCATGGGCGCCAACAGCACCACCAGGGCGCCGGCACCGCCATCGGCAGGCTTGGCCTGCACGAAGGCCAGCACCTCGCTCTTTTGCACCAACCAGCGCTGTACCCGGCTCTTGAGCACCGGCGCCTTGCCCGGCGAGCCCAGGCCCTTGCCGTGCACCACCCGCACGCAGCGCAGACCGGCCTTGTGCGCCTGGCGGATGAACTCCCCCAGCGTTTCGCGCGCTTCATGAACGCGCAGGCCGTGCAGATCGAGCTGGCGCTGGATGCTCCAGCGGCCCGCGCGCAGGCGCGCGGTCACGTCGGTGCCGATGCCGGGGCGGCGAAAACTCAGTTGGTCGTCCACGTCGAGCAGGGTGCTGACGTCGAACTCGTCGCTCATGGATTCGCGCAGCACCTGTGCTTCGTCCAGCCAATGCTGCACCGGCAGCGGCTCGGGCCGGGCCGGTGCGAGGTGTGCCAGGTTGCGGGTTTTCAGCGCGGTGACCGCACCCACGCTGCGGGCAAACAGATGGCGTTCCGCCTCGCGCCGGGCGGCGGCTTCGCGCGCGGCCTGCTCCTGCGCAGCGCGCAGCGCCTGCTGCTCGCGCAGGTGGCGGGCGAGCTGGGCGAGTGAGGCCAGGCCGTGAAAGCGCTCGCGCCTCAGACTCACACCAGCCCCTTGGCCGCCATCGACAGCCACTGGCCGTGTGCGACGATGACGTGGTCCAGCACGCGCACATCCACCAGCGCCAGGGCGCTTTTGAGGGTTTGCGTCAGCACCTCGTCGGCGCGGCTCGGTTGCACGCTGCCGCTGGGGTGGTTGTGCGCCAGCACTACGGCAGCGGCCTGCAGGTGCAGGGCGCGCAGCACCACTTCGCGCGGGTAGACGCTGGTTTGCGTGAGCGTGCCGCGAAACAGCTCTTCAAGGGCAATCAGCCGGTGCTGGCTGTCGAGGAACAGCACGGCAAACACCTCATGGCCCTTGGCCGCCAGGTGCAGTTGCAGGTAATGGCCCACCGCATCAGGCGAGTCGAACACCTCGCGCTCGCGAAGCTGCTGGGCCAAGGCCCGCCGTGCGAGTTCGAGCACCGCCACCAGCTCGGCGCGTTTGGCGGGCCCCAGGCCCTTGATGCGCGAGAGGTCCGCCATGCTGGCGTGCAGCAGGCCGGCGATGCCGCCAAACCCACCTGCCGGGCGGCTGGTTTCGGGGCAGGTGCGCGGGGCATCAAGCAGCTCTTGCGCCAATTGCAGCACGCCCTTGCCGACGATGCCGGTGCGCAGCAGCAGGGCCAGCAACTCGGCGTCGCTGAGCGCGGCCGGGCCGCGTGCGAGCAGTTTTTCACGCGGGCGGGCGTCGGCGGGGAGGTCTTTGAGGGGCATGGATTGGTACTTTCCCGAGTGGGAATTCCAGGAATCCTAAAATGCAGCCAGTTTATAGAGGCACGCATGGCAATCGTTCAACAAGGCTCCTTTCTCACGCTTCACTACCGCCTGGCCGGCCCGGCTGGCGATGTGATCAATACTTTCGACGACAAACCGGCCACGCTTACGCTGGGCAACAGTGAGCTCTCGCCCGCGCTGGAGGCGCGCCTGGTCGGTATGCAGGAAGGCGCGCGCACCACCTTTGAGCTGGCGGCTGGCGAGGCCTTTGGCGAGCGCAACCCCGAAATGCAGCAGTGGTTGCCCGGCAAGCTGCTCGACGAGGTGGGCGACCCGGACGAGCAGTACCACGTCGGCGAGGTCATCGAGTTCCCCACGCCCGACGGCCAGGGCACCTACGCCGGCGCCGTGCTGCGCGTGGGCAAGGAGGGCGACCCGCGCGCCCTGCTGGTGGACTTCAACCACCCGCTGGCGGGCCACGCCGTGAGCTTCGAGGCCTACGTGATCGGCGTTTTATGAGGCATCCCCCTGCGCGGCTACGCCGCTGCCCCCTTCTCTCGCGCTGCGCACGGGAAGGGGGACACCGCCAGCGCGGCGGGGCGGCCCTTGCGCGGCGGTTGCTGGCATTGATCGCGTCGGTTTCCAACCTTTTGTGCGGTGCTCAGTGCCATGGAGTGTTGAAATGATGAGTCCGCAAGAAGTCCTGCTGGCCGAGCCGCGCGGCTTTTGCGCTGGCGTCGACCGGGCGATCGAGATCGTCGAACGGGCGCTGGCCAAGTTCGGCGCGCCCATCTACGTGCGCCACGAGATCGTGCACAACACCTACGTGGTCAACGACCTCAAGGCCAAGGGCGCGATCTTCATCGAAGAGCTCTCCGACGTGCCGCCCGGCGCCACGCTGATCTTCAGCGCCCATGGCGTCAGCAAAGCGGTGCAGGAAGAAGCCAAGGCGCGCGGTTTCCACATTTTTGACGCCACCTGCCCGCTGGTCAGCAAGGTGCACGTCGAAGTGGCCAAGCTGGCGCAAGAGGGCTACGAATTCATCATGATCGGCCACAAGGGCCACCCCGAGGTCGAGGGCACATTGGGCCAGCTCGACGGCGGCATCCACCTGGTGGAAGACGTGGCGGACGTGGCCCGCGTGCAAACGGTGCAGCAGGAGAAGCTGGCCGTGGTCACGCAGACCACGCTGTCGGTGGACGATGCCGCCGAAATCATGGCCGCCGTGCGCGCGCGCTTCCCGCAGGTGCGCGAGCCCAAGCAGCAGGACATCTGCTACGCCACGCAGAACCGCCAGGATGCCGTCAAGCTGATGAGCCGGCAGGTGGACCTGGTGATCGTGGTCGGCAGCCCGACAAGCTCCAACAGCAACCGCCTGCGCGAGCTGGCCGAGCGCCTGGGCACCACGGCCTACATGGTCGACAGCGCCGACGAACTGCAGCCCGCATGGTTCACCGGCATCGCCCGCGTGGGCCTGACCGCTGGCGCCTCGGCGCCCGAAGTGCTGGTGGCCGAAGTGCTCGAGCGCGTCAAGGCCCTGGGGGCGGTGTCGGTGCGCACGCTCAGCGGCATCGAAGAATCCATCAAGTTCCCGCTGCCCAAGGGCCTGCGCATGGACGGCGTGGCGCCAGAGGCCGGCGAAGAGGCCTGAACTATTGTTTTGATAGCTGACAGCGCTTATGGGATAAGCGCTAGAGCCTTATTTTGCTTAAAGTTTTTGCGCCTTCCCGTTTCTAAATCCAGCGTGAACGCGAAGGCAGAGCGCAGACGGCCCAGGCCTACGGCAAGCGAGGCCGACAAAGCGCACCTTGGATTTGGCAAGGCAATCAGGTCCACAGATCAAGCGGCGGGTCTGCCGCCACCGCGCGCAGGATGTCGGTGCGCGAGACAAAGCCCTCCGGCAGCCCCAGCTCGTTGGTGACCGGCAGGCCGGGCAAGCCGGTGTCCAGCAGCACCGAAGCGACACGGCGCAGGCCGGTATCGGCAGACGCCGTGGGCACTGGCGAGACCATCACCTCATCCACCAGCCGGCGCGCCCGCGCAATGGCGGCTGGCACGCCGCCCGGTTTGGGAATCAGCTCGAGCGGCACCATGTCGGCGCGCAGCAGCAGGCCGATGACGCGGCCCAGCGTATCCACCACGGGTGCCTGCCCCACGCCGTGCTCTGCCAGCAGGCCCCAGGCCTCGCTGACCAGCGCGCCGCTGGGCACCGTCAGGGCGCCGCGCGTCATCACATCGCTCACCAGACTGAGCGGCTGGCGTACCGTGGCCGGCCCCTGGTCGGTCTGCGCATAGGCGCTGACGGCGTCCTGTGCCCGCAAACTGCCAAAGGCGCTGTCGTACGCGGCGGGCGTGACGGGTTCCGCCTGCGCCGTCCCGCGCGGGCCGGTGGCACGCAGCGCCTGCGGACGCCGCACCCTGCGTACGGATGCAATGCGGGAAATCTGCTCCGGGCCGCCCCGTAGCATCTGCCCTGAAGGACCAAAGACAAAAAACATGGCTTCCTCCCGCACGTCGTGTGCCTTGTGCCATGTTATCGGCATCCGGGGTGCCAGCCTCAAGGGGCGCCGCCTAAAATCCCGGCATGCTCGACATCCTCCTTCTCCGCAAAGACCTTCCGACCGCGATTGCCGGCCTGGAAACCCGCAAAAACCCCCAGCCCTTTCTTGACGTGGCGGCCTTCCAGGCGCTCGAAGCCGAGCGCAAGACGCTGCAGACGCGCACCGAAGAGCTGCAGGCGCAGCGCAACCAGCTCTCCAAACAGATCGGCCAGCTCAAGGCCAAAGGCGAAAGCGCCGATGCCGTGATGGCCCAGGTCGGCGCGCTCAAAGCCGAGCTGGAGCAGTCGGCCGCGCGGCTCGACCAGATCCAGCCCGAGATCCAAGCCCTGCTGCTGGCCGTGCCCAACCTGCCGCACGCCAGCGTGCCGGTCGGCGCCGACGAAGCGGGCAACGTGGAAGTGCGCCGTTGGGGCACCCCGCCCAGCTTCGACTTCGCGCCCAAAGACCACGTCGATGTCGGCACCCCGCTGGGGCTGGATTTCGACATGGGCGTGAAACTCTCGGGCTCGCGCTTCACGGTCATGAAAGGGCCGATTGCCCGGTTGCACCGCGCGCTCAGCCAGTTCATGCTGGACCTGCAGACGCAAGAGCACGGCTACACCGAGTGCTACGTGCCCTACGCGGTGAATGCCGATTCGCTCAAAGGCACCGGCCAATTGCCCAAGTTCGAAGGCGACCTGTTCGCCGCGCAAAAGGGCGGGCAGGACGCCGAACCCGTGCCCGATAACGCGGCGCTCTACCTCATCCCGACCAGCGAAGTGCCGCTGACCAATTTCGTCCGCGACGTGGTGGTGGCTGAAGATCAGCTGCCCATCAAGCTCACCGCCCACACGCCGTGCTTCCGGTCCGAGGCCGGCAGCTACGGCCGGGACACGCGCGGCATGATCCGCCAGCACCAGTTCGACAAGGTCGAAATGGTGCAGATCGTGCATCCCGAAAAGAGCTATGAAGCGCTGGAACAAATGACCGGCCACGCCGAAGCCGTGCTGCAAAAGCTCGGCCTGCCGTACCGCGTCATGAGCCTGTGCACCGGCGACATGGGCTTTGGCGCCGCCAAAACCTACGACCTCGAAGTCTGGCTTCCCGGCCAGAACAACTACCGCGAGATCAGTTCCATCAGCAACTGCGAAGCCTTCCAGGCGCGACGCTTGCAGGCAAGATTCAAGAATGCGCAGGGCAAAAATGAGCTGGTGCACACCTTGAACGGCTCGGGCCTGGCGGTGGGGCGCACGCTGGTCGCGGTGCTGGAAAACTATCAGCGTGCGGACGGAACCGTTGAGGTTCCGTCCGTTCTCCGCCCATACATGGGCGGAGTGTCGGAGCTTGCGCCGACATGAGCAGATGGTTTCAGTGCAGGCTCACTTTCGCAGAGCGAAAGTTAAGCGCAGCGTGCCGGAACTAAAACTACCAGCGGGCCGATGGCTCGGTGCAGGTGCCTGAGGTGCTGCGGCCGTACATGGGCGGTATCGAGGTTCTGACGCCATAAGCCGCAAAATCTGCTGCTAGAATCGCAGGCTTCGAGCGGAGAGGTGGCAGAGTGGTCGAATGTACCTGACTCGAAATCAGGCGTGGTAGCAATATCACCGTGGGTTCGAATCCCACCCTCTCCGCCAATGGTCACAAGGGCTTGCTGCTATTTATTTAGAAGCAAGCCCTTTTTGCTTTTGGCGCACGTTTAGGCCAGTTGGTGACGTTGATATTGAGGCCCGCCCCTGTCCAAGCGGCCAAGAGCGATGCCCATCGATCGGTGTTGCTGGCCCCATGCAGCTTTGGCGTACGCCGCGAGCGTCGGGTGTGAAAAGTTCAAGGGCTCTGGCGGGAAGTCAACGGCCTGCTGCCTGCTCGGCTTCCATCGCGGTGCGCTTCCTGGCGACGTGGTAGGCGGTGAGCACCTGGGTGGCCACCATATCGACGCTGGGGCGCGTGTTGTCCTGCTTGTCGGTCCAAACCTTGGGCGTGAGGCTTCCGGCCAGTGCAACGCTGTCGCCGTCGTCCAGTGCCAGCAGCGCAGCGCTGGGTGCAGCATCAAACGCGATGACGTTCACAAAGAGGTCGCCGCCTTCGCCGGCCGATGCGAGCACCTTCGCAACCGCAAAGGGTTTGCCCGCTTTGTCCACCCGCTCTGCAGGCCGGCCGTACAGTCGGCCGGAAACCAATCCCTCAATCATGTGTGTTCCTTTGCTCTAAAGTAGCAAGCATGCCCTACGCAAGCATGCGTAGCACCCAGGCAACGCGAAACGACAGCGCCGGGCCAACCGAGCGACTCCAGGCGGTCAAGTTGCCGGCCCGGCTGCAAATACTTCGACCGGCCGATCGAGGTTTTGTGTGCCTGATCGACGACCGATTCCATCTCGCTTCGGTGCGTGCGTCGCTGCCTCAATGGTGGGAAGTCAAGCACTGATCAAGCACTCATGGTCACACTGCTTGCCAAGCCGGATCAATTGTGGGCCTGCATGGAACATGATTACCGTTTCGATACGTGTTCACATTTGAAAGGAACGCAAAATGATTCTTTTGCTTGTGGGCGCCACAGGACTGGTGGGCAGCCACGTATTGCGCCTCGCGCTGGCTGACGAACGAGTAGACAGCGTGGTCGCACCGTCTCGTAGGGATCTACCCAATCACCCCAAACTGCAGGCGCCAGTCGTGGATTTTGGGCAGCTTCCCGAAGATGCGTCTTGGTGGCAAGCCGATGCGGTCATTTGCACCTTGGGGACCACCATGGCCAAGGCCGGCTCTCAAGACGCCTTCCAGCGCGTGGATCACGACTATCCGTTTCAGGCTGGGCGGCTAGCCCGCAAGCACGGCACGCCCGCCTACGTGTTGAATTCGGCTCTTGGAGCAGACGTGTCTTCGCGATTTTTCTACAGCCGGGTGAAGGGAGCATTGGAACGCGATCTGGAGCAACTCGGATTTTCGTCCCTCACCCATGTGCGCCCCGGATTGATCGGGGGAGATCGCCAAGAATCCCGTGCGGGGGAAAGCGTAAGTGTGTCGGTGTTGTCCGCACTCAGTCCCATTTTGCCCCGCAAATGGCGCTTGAACCCCGCGCTGAAGATTGCCGAAGCTTTGCTAAATGCAGCGATTCATCCGCTGCCAGGCGTTCATGTGATTACTTCCGAGCACCTGTGCTGACGATGAATTGCCTGACGTTTGTGCTGGTCAAGTTTTTTCGGACACAACGGTAGGTTGTTACGGTGTGATGTGGCTTGAGACAACAAAAAACCCGCAATGCTAGGAAGCATGCGGGTCTTCGAGGTGTTGCGAGGCGTCATGAAACGACTGCTTGGTCCCCTCGACAGGAATCGAACCTGTATCTAGCGCTTAGGAGGCACTCGTTCTATCCATTGAACTACGAGGAGAGGGGCGCCATTGTAGGCGCTGGCGTTATTCGTAGCGCACGGTGTAGATGAGGTCCAGCCCCGTGCTGGCGCCGGTTTGGCCGCGCAGGCGCAGGCGCTTGGAGAGGTCGTAGAAGATGTAGAGCGTACCCAGCGTGCCCGAGAGGCTGCGCTCATAGGTGACGTACAAGTCCTTGGACAGACGCTTGCCAAAGGTGAGGGCGGCGCCGGTGGCGCCCTCGCCTGCACCGGGGCCCTTGAAGCCGACTTCGTCCAGGCCCAGGCGGCTGGCGACCTTCTCGCCCGCGCCGCCGCCCTTGCCGCCCAGCAGGGCCAGCGCGGCCTGTTGCAGTACGGCGGCTTCGGCCCCGCCGGAGGCCGCGCCGTGGCCCAGTACCACCCAGGAGAGTTTTTCTGCATCGGGCAAATCGGGCTCGGCGTACAGGCGCACGCGGGGGTCGAGCGCGTTGCCGCTGACCTGCACGCCGGCGCGCACTTCGATATTGGGGCGCAGCGCGAGGATGTCGAGCGAGGGGTTGTTGTACGGGCCATTGAAGCGCACCAGGCCGGTTTCGATGTCGAGCATCTGTCCCCAGGCGCGGTAGCGGCCGGCGACGGTGCGCACCTCGCCAAAGATGCGTGGCGGCGTGTGGGGCATGGAGCTGCTGCGGATGTCGAGCTTGCCTTCCAGGCGCGTGGTGATGCCCTGGCCCTGGAAAGCGAAATCGTCGCCCAGGTCCAGGGTGATGGCGACGTCGGGCGGCAGCACGGTGTCTGCGCGCTGCGCGGCACTGGCCGCTTGCTGGGCATTTTTTTGCGCTGCTGCGTCGCGCGCCTTGGAGTGCACCACCACATCAGCACCCAGGCTGGGGGCGCTGGCGTCGGGCAAGAGGATGCTGGCGCGGTCGATACGCAAGTCGCCGCGCAGCGTGAACTGGCGCTCGCCCAGGGTGGCCTCCAGCGTGCCCGAGACGCTGGCCTGGCGGTCCGCGCGCACCAGCACTTGCAGTTGGTTGGCTCGGGCTTTGAAGTCCATGCGCAGGTCTGCTGCGCTGCTGCTGCCCCATTGCACGCTACCGCTGCCCTGCAGGCTGCCGCCGTCCACCGGTGGAGGTGTGCGGTTGCCGCTGAAGCCTGCGATGCGCGCGCTGCTGCCGCGCCCGCCTTTGAGGCTGAACGCGGTAATGTTGATGCGGTTGCCGGCCAGCGTGGCGCGCAGCTGGCCGTCTTGAAGGTCTACGCCATCGAGCAGCGAGCGCACGGTGAGCTTGTCGGCGCTGAGTTGCCCGCTCCACAGGGGGTTGCCGCGCGTGCCCGAGAGTGCCGCGTCGGCTTCGAGTGTGCCGCTGATGCGCCAACCGGGCGGCGCCAGCACCGACCACACCCCTACCTGCGGCAGCTTGGCGCGCACGGTGCCGGCCAGCGCTGCGTTGTCGGGCCACACCCAGCCGCCGTCCTGGTGCTGCAGGCGCGTGGATGCCTCGGCGCGCACCTCGCCGGCCTGCGCGCTGTCCCAGGTGAAGGCGGTGCGCAGGGCGTCGCCCTCGGCCTCTGCGGTGAGTGCGACATTGCGCAAGCCGGCGGCAATCGTGTCCGTGCGCTCGCGCAGAGCCGCGTCGACCTTGGCGCCGTCGCCCTTGCTCTGCACGCTGGTGGCGGGTGGCGCGTCTTCCACGGCAATGCGCAGGTCGCCGCTGCTGCGCTGCAGGCGCACGCTGGCGCTGAGCTTGTCGCCCGCATCCACGGCCCACCGCCCGCCGAAGATGAGGTCGGTATCCAAGCCGAATTTTTTCAGCAGCGGTGGGTCCTGCGCGCCGACCAGATCGGCCCAGGCGAGCGGAATGCCGGTGACGGCGCCCTGCGTCCGCAAGGCCACGGCGCCCCCTGCGGAACGGGCGAATGCGAGCGGCTCCCAGCGCAGCGCGACCTTGCCTGGCACCGGTGCGGTGAGCGCGGCGCTGCCCGCGCCGACCTTGGCACTCAGCGCCCCTCCAATGCCGCGGCGCGCCTCAATGGCAAAAGGAGCGCCTGCCAGCAAGGTCCAGCGGCCCTTGTGCAGGCCGTCTTGCAGCGTCACGCTCAGGCTTTGCACCTGCGCATTCGCGGCGACGGCGCCCTTGTCGGTGGCCTCCAGCAGGCGGGCGATCACGCTGCTCTGCACGGTGGCGCTTTGCTTGTCACGGCGCAGTTCGCCTTGCAGCGAAATCTCGGCGCGGGCGGCGCTGCCCGCCGCGCGCAGGCGCATGCCGTGCAGTTCGATCTGGGTGGGCGCGGCGCCTTTCGCGTTTGGCAGATCGAGCTGCAGTTTCGGCGCGTCGAACGTGGCCTGCAATCGCGGGGCATTGGCGCTCTTGCTGGCGGCAGCGGTAGTTGCTTTGGGCAAGGTGGTAAAGCCTTCCCAGCCGCCACGCCATTGGGCATTGAGCGAGGCGCTGCCGCGCGCCGCAAAGTCCGGCGCGAGCTGGCTGAGACCAGGCAGGGTTCTCAGCCACGCCAGCGTCTGCTCCGCTGACGCCGATTGCACTTGCAGCGTACCGGCGCCAAGGTGCGCGGCAAGCTTGCCGTCTGCTTGCGCGCTGGTGCCAGGCAGCTTGGCCTGAACCTTGCCGCTGATGGCGAGCGCAGGAAGGGTGGCGACCTGCACGTCGGTCGCCTTGACCTGTGCCTGCAGCGTCTCGATATCGGCTTGCGGCAGGTGGAGCATGCCCTCTTTCCAGGTGCCGCGCGCTGCCACGCGGTCGATGCGCAGGGTTGCTGGCGCACGCTTGCGTGCGCTGCGCGCGCCGCTGGCGGCCAATTGCAGCTCGAATTGGAGGTCTTGCGCGCTTCCTTCCGCCGTGGCGCGGCCGCTCAGTGGCGCCGCGGCAAGCGCGCTGTGCAGTTGCGCTGGGTCGACGCGTTCGACCTGGGCCTTGAGTGCGAAGGATTGTGATGCTGGCGCGAAACGGCCTTGCAAGGCCAGCGTGCCCTTGCCGATGTCGACGCGGGCGTCCTCGGTGCTCCATTGCGTGCCGTCAAAGTGCACATGGGCCGTGACGGCGTTCACCGGCAGGCCCTTTTTGTCCCAGGGGGCCGGGCGGGCATTGGTGAGGGTCGCTTCCACGTCCCAGCCTTCGGGCGTTGGCCCGGCTGCGACGTGGCCGCTGAGCAAGGTGGTGGGGGCTTGGGGCGACAGCACTGCCAGGTCGACGCCTTGCAGATCGGCTTGCGCTGTGAGCAGCGGTTGGGCTGCCCAGGGCGCGACGCTGGCGCTGGCGTCGGCTTGCATGGGTGCCGAGTCTTTTGGTGCCGATGCCTCTTGCGGCGCTGCGCGCAGCTTGGCAGTCAGTTCGATGCGTGCCTCCTGGCCGGCCAGGGTGCCTTTGGCCTGGGCTTCAACTTGGACGCCGAGCGTGCGTTCGCTCTCTGCTGCCCCTTTCGGAAGCTGGGCCTGCCACTGCGCTTGCAGCGTGGCGTCCACTGCCATGGGCGCCTTGCCGTCCACTCGCACATCGGCGCTGAGGTGGCCCTGCGGTAGATCCACGCTCGCAACTTCGAGGTGGTGCGCGGCGCCGTTGTAGCGGTAGCGGCCCGAGAGGGCTTTGGCGTCGAAGGGCTTGTCGGCAGCCCAGACCAGTTCGCGCACGGCAAAGGGGATGTCGATGTAAAGCGGCAAGTTCAGTTGCTGCAAAGGCGTCGGCGGCGGTGTTGCCACCTCAGGCTGCGCTAGGGGCGTGATGACCACCCGGGCCGCTTCGAGCTTGCCCAGGCGCAGGGTCTTGTTGAGCAGGGGCGTGAGGCTCCAGCCAAGGTCGATGTCCTGCGCGTTCACGCTGAGTGTGCTGCTTTGCCAGCGCAGGTGCGCGATGTGGCCGCCGCGCCGCAGGGAGCCACGGACGCCTTCGGTTGTCAACTGCTGGCCTGCGGGCAGGCTCTGCGACGCACGTTGCAGCACGTAGGCGAGCGAATCGTCCCGCCCCAGCCATTGCCAGGCCAGCAAGGCGGCCAGCAGCAGCACCACCAGCAAGGCGGCAAAGGCGAGCAGGAAGGGGCGCAGCAAGCGCTTGCGCCGAGGTGTTGGTGGGGGGTGGTTGCCCGAGGCGGCCGCATAAACGTTGGGGCCGGCGCGGTGGGTGGCGCCGGCAGCAAAGACGTCAGGGCCGGCGTCTGGGGGCGTGGTGGGGCGGTTTGCCATCGTCAGAACGTAAAGCCCAGGCGCAGATGCAGGCGCAGTTGTTTGGCTTGCACCCCGTAAGCCAGGTCGGTCTGCAAAGGCCCGACCGGGCTGCGCCAGCGCAGCCCCGCGCCCACGCCGACACGCGCGTGCAAGTCGGCCACGCGGTCGGCAACGGCGCCCACGTCCACAAACAAGGCGCTCTCAAAATCGCTCACCGTGCCGCCAAACACGAGGGGGCGCTGCCATTCGGCGCTGGCTACGGCGAGGTACCGTCCGCCAAAGAGCTGGTCGTTTTCGGTACGCGCGCCAATGGAGCGCAGGCTGTAGCCACGCACGGTGGTGTCGCCGCCGGTCAGAAACAGCTGCGTCACCGGAATCTGCGCGCCGGGCCGGGCGAATACTGCGCCGACTTCAGTGCGCAGCGCGATGCGGGCACGTCGGCTGCTGCCGTCGGGCGCTGTCACCTTGGCGAGGGGCTGGAAATACAAGCCGCGGGCCAGTGCGCGCACGAAGGGGTCGTGCTCAGGGCGCAGCGTGGTGCCCGCGCCGAATTCAGCCGCCAGGCCCCAACCGCTGGCCGGTGCCGTGTTGCTATCGAAATAGCGGCCCGTCCAGCCCGTGTTCAGGCTCAGTGCCGTGCTCTCGGGCGGTGCCATGGGGCCTTGGCTGACGGCACTGTTGTACTGCAAGGCGTAGTTGCGGTCGATGTGGTCGGTGCTCTGGCTGCGGCCAAAGCGCCACTGTGTGCCGTTGACCTGGTAGTCACCGGTGGCTTCGCGCTGCAATTGCGCACCGGCCACCCAGCGCCAGCCGTTGGTGCCGGGCAGTGCGGTCCACTCGGTGCCGAGAACTTTGGCTTCCCGATCGAACGAGAGCTTGGTGAGTGCGCGCCAGCCGAGCCAGGGAAGCCGGTTGTAGGTGTGGTCCAGCGACAGGCGCACGCCGCTGTCGGTGGAAACGCCGATGCCGAAGATGGCTTTTTGCAGCGGTGCCTCGCGCACCTGCGCGGTGACGGGGGCGGCGCCCGGTTGCGGGGTATCGGGGTCCAGTGTGAGGAACACCGTGTCGAAATAGCCACTGGCGGCCAGGCGCTGCTGGGTATCGAGCAACTCGGTTTCGTCGTATATGGCCCCGGTGGGCAGGCGCGCGATGTTCTTGATGCCTTGCGCGTCGTAGCGCTTCATGCCTTTGAGGTGCAGCGGACCGAAGCGGTAGGCTGGGCCCGAATCGAAGGTGGCCGACAGCGCAGCCTGGTGCGTATCCGCGTCGATGTCTGCGCGGCTGTTGGCGAGGCTGGCGGTCGGGTAGCGGCGCTTTTGCAGCGCGCGCAGGGCACTTTTCTTGGCGTTGTCCCAGGCTTCCTGGGTAAACGATTCGCCAGGGTTCAGCGTCCACGCGGCGCGTGCGCGCACCTTGGGGCGGCTGGTGGCTAGGCCCGTCTCGATGTCGCCCTGAAACCTCAAGTCCAGCGCCTTGATGGTGGTGCGCTCGCCCGGATCGACGGTGGCCACGATGGCGCGGGGCGCGCGGCGGTCGTCGGGCGTGTTGCTCAGATCAATCTGGATGTCCGGGCTGAAGTAGCCCAGCGTGGCGAGCAGTTCGCGTGCATTGGTATCGGCCGCGCCCAGCAGGCGCGAGAGCTCACGTTCCTGCAGATCGGGAAAGGCGCTAAAGCGCTGCAGTTCGAGGTGCTTTTCCAGATAGTCGCGCACCTCCTTGGGCGCGCGCACTTGCAGCGTGAACGCGGCGACATCAGGGGTTGCGGCTTCGCTGCTGCGCTCGCTGGTCTTGGGGGTTAGGGCACTGCAGCCGGTCAGCGCACCTGAAATGGCAAAAAGAAGGGGCAGGGCGAGTTGCCCGGCACGCACCGCGCGAGAGTGGGGCATGCACCTATTTTGACAGCAGCCGCATCGTCTCCTCCAGGCCTTTGAGTGACAGAGGGTACATACGGTTGCCGATGAGCTGCTGGATGATGCTGATGCTCTGGCGGTACTGCCACACGCCTTGGGGCTCGGGGTTGATCCAGGCGAACTTGGGGAAGGCGTGCGTGAGGCGCTGCAGCCACTCGGCGCCGGCTTCCTCGTTGTTGTATTCCACGCTGCCGCCGGGCTGCAAAATCTCATAGGGGCTCATGGTGGCGTCGCCCACGAAGATCAGCTTGTAGTCCTTGTTGTACTTGCGAATGATGTCCCAGGTGGGGAATTTTTCGGCAAACCGGCGCCGGTTGTTCTTCCACATGAAGTCGTAGACGCAGTTGTGGAAGTAATAGAACTCCAGGTGCTTGAACTCGCTTTTCACGGCACTGAAAAGCTCTTCCACGCGGTGAACATGCTCGTCCATGGTGCCGCCCACGTCCATCAGCAGCAGTACCTTCACGTTGTTGTGGCGCTCGGGCACCATCTTGATGTCCAGGTAGCCGGCGTTGGCGGCCGTGCTGCGGATGGTGTCGGGCAAATCCAGTTCCAGCTCGTGCCCCTCGCGGGCAAATTTGCGCAGGCGCCGCAGCGCGACTTTGATGTTGCGCGTGCCGAGTTCCTGTTGGTCGTCGTAGTCGCGGTAGGCGCGCTGCTCCCACACCTTGACGGCGCTTTTGTTCTTGCCGGCGCCGCCAATGCGAATGCCCTGCGGGTTGTAGCCGCCGTGGCCAAACGGGCTGGTGCCGCCGGTGCCTATCCACTTGCTGCCGCCTTCGTGGCGCTCCTTCTGCTCTTCGAGGCGCTTCTTGAGCGTCTCCATGAGCTCGTCCCAGCCCATTTTTTCGATGGCGGCCTTTTGCTCGGGCGTGAGTTCGTTTTCCAGGATCTTGCGCAGCCAGTCGGCGGGCACTTCCTTGGTGAAGTCGGCCACCAGCTCCACGCCCTTGAAGTAGGCGGCAAAGGCGCGGTCGAACTTGTCGTAGTGCTTCTCGTCCTTGACCAGCACCAGGCGCGAGAGGAAATAGAAGTCGTCCAGGCTCCAGGCGCCCTCGGACTTCGGCCCTACCACGCCGGCTTCCAGCGCTTCAAGCAGGCTCAGGTATTCCTTGACCGAGACCGGCAGCTTGGCGGAGCGCAGCGTGTAGAAGAAGTCAATCAGCATGTTTTAAGGGTGTTATTGGCCTCTAGCGCTTATGCAGTATGCGCACGCAGCTCTAAAAGGTATAGCAACTGAGCACGCGCTTCGGGCCATTCACCGGCGCGCAGGCTGTACATCACGGTGTCGCGGATGGTGCCGTCGCGGCGCAGGGCATGGCCACGGATGACGCCGTCTTTGCGGGCGCCCAGGCGCTCGATGGCGCGCTGCGAGGCGAAGTTGAAGTTGTCGGTGCGCCAGCCCACCACATGGCAGCCCAGGCCGTCAAACGCGTGGCCCATCATCAGCAGTTTGCAGGTGGTGTTGACGTGGCTGCGCTGCACGCTCTTGCGGTACCAGGTGTAGCCAATCTCGACGCGTTTCACCGCTGGGAGGATGTCGTGGTAGCTGGTGCTGCCCAGCACCTGGCCGGTAGCGTCGTCGAGTACGGCAAAGGCAAAGCGGTTGCCGTCGGCGCGCATCTTCAGCGCGGTTTCGATGTAGGCGCGGGTGTCCTGCGGCTCGGGCACCGAGGTGACGCGCAGCTTCCACAGTTCGCCGTCGGCGGCGGCCGCGCGCAGGCCGGATTCGTGTTCAAGGGAAAGGGGCTCTAGGCGCACGCCGCGATCACGCAGTGTGATGGGTTGAACGAAGGTCATTTCGGTTAGTCGTTGTGCATGAAAGGGGCGCTTCCCCGCCAGGGCTCTCGCGCAAGGGCCGCCCCGCCGCGCAGGGAGCGTCCCCCATCCCGAATTGCGCAGCAATTCGAGAGAAGGGGGAAGGAGCGAAGCGACACAGGGGGATGCTCTCTATCTGTTCCTTTGGTTCATGAAGACCAGTTTTTCAAACAGGCTCACGTCCTGCTCATTCTTCAAGAGGGCGCCCACCAGCGGCGGTACAGCGACTTTGTTGTCCTGGCTCTGCAGCGCAGAGAGAGGAATGTCTTCGGCCACCAAGAGCTTGAGCCAATCGAGCAATTCGCTGGTCGAGGGCTTCTTCTTCAGGCCCGGCAGGTTGCGCACGTCGTAAAACGTTTTCATCGCCGAGGTCAGCAGCTCGCTCTTGAGCGTGGGGAAGTGCACCGCCACGATCTGGCGCATGGTGTCGGCTTCCGGGAACTTGATGTAGTGGAAGAAGCAGCGGCGCAGGAAGGCGTCGGGCAGCTCTTTTTCGTTGTTCGAGGTGATGAAGACCAGTGGGCGGTGCTTGGCACGGATGAGCTCGCGCGTCTCGTAGCAATAGAACTCCATGCGGTCGATCTCGCGCAGCAGGTCGTTCGGAAATTCGATGTCGGCCTTGTCGATCTCGTCGATCAAGAGCGCCACAGGCTGGTCGGCGGTGAACGCCTGCCAGAGCACGCCTTGCACGATGTAGTTGCGGATGTCCTTTACCTTGTCGCCGTTTTCGGCCCCGCCCAGCTGGCTGTCGCGCAACCGGCTCACAGCGTCGTACTCATACAGACCTTGCTGGGCCTTGGTGGTGGACTTGATGTGCCATTGCAGGAGCGGCATGGAAAGCGCCTGTGCCACTTCTTCGGCCAGCATGGTCTTGCCGGTGCCCGGCTCGCCCTTGACCAGCAGCGGGCGCTGGAGCGTGGCGGCGGCATTGACGGCAAGCATCAAGTCCTGGGTGGCGACGTAGTTCTTGGAGCCTTGGAATTTCGTGGACATGTGAAAAAGAGTTGACTATCGGGCTTGACAGCGCTGGCTATAATCGCCCGTAAATTGAGGCCCTGGGGGCGGAACTTTCCTACGATTGTGCGCGCAAAATGAACAAAACGATGACGTCGATATTCGCACTGGCTGTCGCTTTCGGGACGGCGATAGCGGCTCACGCTGAAGTCAAGGGCGATGTGAAAGCTGGGGAGGGCAAGATCGCCATGTGCATCGGCTGCCACGGTATCGTGGACTACAAGGCCAGCTTCCCCGAGGTCTACAAGGTGCCAAAAATCGCCGGGCAAGGCGCGGGCTACATTGAATCGGCCCTGCATGCCTACGCCAAGGGCGAGCGGCGCTTCCCCACCATGCACGCTGTAGCGGTGGCGCTCTCCGAGCAGGACATTGCCGACATTTCGGCCTACTACGCCCAACTGGGCCAGGCAGGCGCAACGGCGCTGCCCGAGAAGCCGGCGCGCGAGCCGTCCATTGAAGTCGCTGCGCTGCTGCAAAAGGGCGGTTGCGTGGCCTGCCACGGCAGCAATTTTGCCAAGCCGATTGACCCGTCCTACCCGCAATTGGCTGGGCAGAATGCCGACTATCTGTTTGTAGCGCTCAAAGCCTACAAAGCTGGCGTCACCCCCTACGTCGGCCGCGCCAACCCCATCATGGGTGGTGTTGCCAAGCAGTTCACCAACGACGAGCTCAAGTCGCTGGCCGGCTACATCGGCTCGCTCGATGGCAACGTCAAGACGGTGGCGGAGTCGCGCTTTCGCTGATCTTCACAGCGCCGCCCTGCAACCCGCCCCATGGCGGGTTTTTTTATGGCTGATTTGGCCTGTAGCGCTTATTTATAGTGGATTTGATGCTATTGAACCGGGAGCATCAATCCTTGGTCGCCTTGCGCTGCACGCGCGCCACATAGGCTTCGCCGTCGGGCGGGCGGCCCGAGCGCTGGCTCTCCCACAGCATCTCGCCCAGGCACTCCATCGCCACATGGTGTGCGTCGTGTAGCGAATCGAGCCGGTGCGCCAGCAGCTCCACCGCCTGGCGGATGCCGCGCGGCTGGTCGATGCTGCACTGCTCGCTGACCGAAAGGTGCATGGACAGGTGCAGAAACGGGTTGCTGCGTTCGGGCGTTTCGTCGTAGTTGCGCGCTACGGCTGCATCTGCGTCCTGTAGATCGGCGTGGTATTCGGGGTGTTCGGCAATCCACAGGCTGGCGAGTGTTTCAATGGCTTCCATCGGCGCCTGGGCGGCCGTCTTGGCGTGCACGGCGCAGAGAAAGCGGCGTACGTCGGCTTGGGTCGGGTTGAACATGGCGCCATTGTCCCGCAGGCGGCATGCCCGTGCTGCCGCGCTGGTTAGAGTGGTGGGCTGATTTCCTGGAGATTGCTGCCATGCAAGACGCCTTCCTTTGCGATGCCATCCGCACGCCTTTCGGCCGCTATGGCGGGCTGCTTGCCAGCGTGCGCCCCGACGATCTTGCCGCGCTGCCGATTCGTGCGCTCATGGAGCGCAACGCCGGTGTGGACTGGGCGCAGCTGTCCGATGTGCTGCTCGGCTGTGCCAACCAGGCGGGCGAGGACAACCGCAACGTCGCGCGCATGGCGGTGCTGCTCGCCGGCCTGCCGGTGGAGGTGCCCGGCGCCACGCTCAACCGCCTGTGCGGCTCCGGCCTGGATGCCATTGGCACGGCAGCGCGTGCGATCAAGGCCGGTGAGTCCGACTTGGTGATTGCGGGCGGAGTCGAGAGCATGAGCCGCGCGCCCTTCGTCATGCCCAAAATGGACACCGCCTTTGGCCGCAGCAATGCGGTCTATGACACCACCATCGGCTGGCGCTTCGTCAACAAGCGGATGCAGGCGCAGTACGGCACTGATTCCATGCCCGAGACGGCCGAGAACGTCGCGCAGGAGTACGGCATCTCGCGCGAAGCCCAGGACCGCATGGCGCTGGCCAGCCAGCAGCGTGCACTGGCAGCGCAACAGGCGGGGCATCTGGCGCGCGAAATCGTACCGGTGGCGCTGGCACAGAAGAAGGGCGCGCCGCTGCTGGTCAGCGCCGACGAACATCCGCGTGAGACCAGCCTGGAGGCGCTGGCGCGGCTCAAACCCATCGTGCGCCCCGACGGCACGGTGACGGCTGGCAACGCCAGCGGCGTGAACGACGGCGCCTGCGCGCTGCTGCTGGCCAGCGGCGCGGCTGCCGCGCGCCACGGCCTCACGCCCCGTGCCCGTGTGGTCGGCATGGCGGTGGCGGGCGTGGCGCCACGTGTGATGGGCATTGGTCCGGCGCCGGCGACGCAAAAGCTGCTGGCGCAAACCGGGGTCACGCTTGCCCAGATCGATGTCATCGAATTGAACGAGGCGTTTGCCGCGCAAGGCCTGGCGGTGCTGCGCCTGCTGGGCCTGGCGGACGACGACCCGCGTGTCAATGCCTGGGGCGGCGCGATTGCGCTGGGCCACCCGCTGGGCGCCAGCGGCGCGCGCCTGGCGACTACGGCCGTCAACCGCCTGCACGCCAGCGGCGGGCGCTACGCGCTGTGCACCATGTGCATTGGCGTGGGGCAGGGGATTGCGCTGCTGCTGGAGCGGGTGTGATTTTTCCGCCAGTTCATGGTCCAGGCTGTCTTTTCCCAGCAGTGCAGATGCTAATAAAAAGATAGCTGCTTGCGCTTATCCATAAAGCGCTAGAGGCCATTTTTGCTTATATTTTTTGGCTCGGACGTACCTTCCGGGCCTGGGGCCTGTGCGTCCTGCCCGTAGCCTGGGTAGTCAGCGCCTGCCGCGTTGCGCAGGGTGCGTTCCTCGCGCTCCTTGGCCAGTTGCTCGGCCAGTTGGTTGCGGCCTTCGCGGGCTACGGCGATCATGCGGGCCTGGTCCTTGTGGTGCGGGTACATGCGGTCGGCCAGCGCAATGTTGTGCAGGCGAAAGCGCACCACCAGGGCGTCGGCCTCGGCTTCTTCCAGGCCCATGTGTTCCAGTACGCTGCGCGCGCTCGCCAGGCTGGACTCGAACAGCTCGCGCTGCACCTGGGTGACGCCCAGGTCGCGCAGCTCGTTCCAATGCGTGAGGTCGCGGGCCCGTGCCACGATTTTCAGGTGCGGGAAATGCTCGCGTGCCAGCGTGGCGATCTTCAGCGAAGGCCCGGGCGCGTCCACCGCCAGCACCAGCACGCGTGCCTGCGCGGCGCCCGCCATGCGCAGCAGGTCGAGCCGCGTGGCATCGCCGTAGTACACGCGGTAGCCAAAGGTGCGCGCCACCTCCAGGATGTCCACGCTGTGGTCCAGCACCGTGGCTGGAATGCCCTGGGCCAGCAGCACCCGCGCGACGATCTGACCATAGCGGCCAAACCCTGCGATCAGTACGGGCGCGGTTTGCGGCTCGGAGATTTCACCTTCGGGCGGCGCGCGCAGCGTGGCGGCGTAGCGCGGCAGCACGAAGCGGTCAAGCACCACCAGAAGGACCGGCGTGCACAGCATCGACAGTGCCACGGCGCCGATCAGCAGTGAGGCCATCTCGCCCGGCAGTGCCCCTGCGCCAGCCGCAGCCTGGAAGACGACGAAGGCGAACTCGCCGCCCTGTGCCAGCAGCAGCGTGAAGACGGGGCGCTCCTGGTACGGAATCTTCACGCCCCGCGCCAGCGCGTAGATCACCACGCTCTTGATCAGCACAAAGCCGACCAGCAGCAGGGCCACGGTGAGCGGCGCGCGCAGCATGGCGCCAAAGTCGATGCTCATGCCCACGGCGATGAAGAACAGGCCCAGCAGCAGGCCCTTGAAGGGCTCGATGTCGGTTTCCAGCTCGCGGCGGAACTCGCTCTCGGCCAGCAGCACCCCGGCCAGAAAGGCCCCCAGCGCCATCGACAGGCCGACAAGCACCATCAGGTAGGCAATGCCGATGACAAGCAGCAGCGCCGCGGCGGTGAAGATCTCCGGTGTGCGGCTGCGGGCAATCCAGCGCAACAGCGGGCGCAGCAGCAGGCGCCCGCCCAGCACGATGGCGGCGATGACGCCCACCAGCTTGAGCGCCTCCAGTGCGGCTGCGTCAGGCGAATGGCCTGCGCCCGATCCGCTCGCCGTGCCCAGCACCGCCACCAGGGCCAGGATGGGAATGGCCGCAATGTCCTGGAACAGCAGGATGGAAAACGCCGACTCGCCGCTCGTGGTGCGCAGCACGTTGCGCTCGGCGAGCGACTGCAGCGCAATCGCCGTGGACGAGAGCGCCAGCCCCAGGCCGCCCACCAGCGCCACACGCCAGGAGAGGCCGGCGAGCAGCGCTGCCCCGCACAGCAGCAGCGCGCAGCCCAGCACCTGGGCGCTGCCGAGGCCAAAGATGGGGCGTCGCAGGCTCCACAGCCGCGTGGGTTGCAGTTCCAGGCCGACGAGGAACAGCATCAGCACCACGCCGAACTCGGCGAAGTGCAGGATGTCCTGCACATTGCTCACCAGGCCGAAGCCCCAGGGCCCAATGGCAATGCCCGCGGCCAGATAGCCAATGATGGCGCCCAGGCCCAGGGCGCGCGCTATCGGCACTGTGAGCACGGCAGCGCTGAGGTAGAGAAAGGCATAGTTCAGCCAGGCGGGAGCGTGGGGCATCGAGGCGTTTGCAGTAGGCGGTTGATTTTGGCATTTCGGCGCCACCGCGTGTGCAGCCCTGCTCAGGCGGGCGACGTAAGATGCCAACCCTGTTCCTATTGACCGCGTTGCTCCACCATGGACCTGCATACCTGGATCGCCTTCGTCGCTGCCACCTGCCTGATTGCGCTCTCACCGGGCTCGGGCGCCGTGCTCTCGATGAGCCACGGCCTGTCGTACGGGGTGCGCAAGACCACGGCGACCATTCTGGGTCTGCAGCTGGGCCTGCTGCTGCTGTTGCTGGTGGCCGGCGCGGGCGTGGGCTCGCTGCTGCTGGCTTCGGAAATCGCGTTTGCCGTGGTCAAGGTCGCTGGGGCCTGCTACCTGATCTACGTGGGCTGGAGCCAATGGCGCGCTGGTACGGGCAATGCGCTGGCGGGCGTGGCGGCCGAGCCGCCGGGGCGCTGGCAGCGGCGCTTTGCCACGGGTTTCCTGACCAATGCCACCAACCCCAAGGGCATCGTCTTCATGGTGGCGGTGCTGCCGCAGTTCATGACCGATGCCCGCCCGCTGTGGCAACAGTTGCTGGTGATGGCTGCCACGTCGGTTGCCATCGACATGACGGTGATGCACAGCTATGCGCTGGGCGCCAGCAGCCTGCGCCACTGGATGCAAAGCCAGCGCGCACAGCGCAACCAGAACCGCGTGTTCGGTGGCGTGCTCATGGCCGTGGGTGCCGGGCTGTTCTTCGTGCGGCGTGGCAGCCAGGGTACCTGATTTTTATCAAAATGATAGCTTTATACCCTTATAGGTAAAGCGTAAAAGGCCTATTTTGTATTATTTGAGGACTCTGCCATGCCCGTGATCGTGGTTGCCAATCCCAAGGGCGGCGTCGGCAAATCGACGCTTGCCACCCACATTGCCGGCTATTTCGCCAGCCAGGGCCACCCGGTGCTGCTGGGCGATGCCGACCGCCAGCAGTCGGCCCGCTTGTGGCTGGGCTTGCGCCCGCCCGAGGCCCGGGCGATTGGCACCTGGGACATGGGCGCGGATGTCATGGCGCGCCCGCCGCGCGGCAGCACGCATGTGGTGATTGACACGCCGGCGGGGCTGGCGGGCTGGCGCCTCTCGGATGTGCTCAAGCTGGCCGACCGCATCGTGGTGCCGCTGCAGCCCAGTGTTTTCGACATCTTCGCCACGCGCGAATTTCTCGACCAGCTCACCGCGCACCGCGCCAGCGCGCAAACGCCGGTGGGCCTCGTCGGCATGCGCGTGGACCCGCGTACGCGCTCAGCCGAGCAGTTGCAGCATTTCGTCGACGAGCTCGGCATGCCGGTGCTGGGCCACCTGCGCGCGACGCAAAACTACCTGCATCTGGCGGCACATGGGCTGACGCTGTTCGACGTGGCGCCCGGCCGGGTGGCCCGCGACCTGGAGCAATGGCAGAGCATTTGCCAGTGGCTGGATGCGGCGTGAACCGGGCCTGTCCCATGGCCGACAGCTGGGCGCGAAGGCGGGCGCTACATTGGCGCCATGAAAACCTTTCACTCGTACTCGGAAGTCGCCGCTTGCGTGGGCCAGGAGGTCTGCGTGACCGACTGGATCACCATCACGCAGGAGCAGGTCAACCAGTTTGCGCAGGCCACCGGCGACCACCAGTGGATTCATGTGGACCCGGAGCGCGCGCGCCAGGGGCCGTTTGGGGCGCCCATTGCGCATGGCTTTCTGACGCTGTCGCTGATACCGCGCTTCTTCGAAACCGGCATTGCCATCGCGGGTGCGCGCATGGGGGTGAACTACGGGCTCAACCGGGTGCGCTTTACGTCGCCGGTGCCGGTGGGCAGCCGCCTGCGTGCCCGCATGACCCTGCAGGCCACCGAGCCGCTGGCACCCGATGGGCTGCAAATGACCTGGCTGGTGACGGTCGAACGCGAGGGCGGCGACAAGCCTGCCTGCGTGGCCGAATCGCTCTCGCGCAGTTACGGCGCGGCAGCCTGACGGGTTGCCGCGAAGGGCGGGTGTGACGCATGGACCGCCTGCAAGCCATGACGGTATTTGCCCGCGTCGCTGACGAAGGAGGCTTTGCGGCTGCTGCGCGTGCGCTCGATATGTCGCCGCCGGTGGTGACGCGCGTCGTCGCCGAGCTGGAGCAGCATCTCAATACCCGTCTGCTGAACCGCACCACGCGCAAGGTGACTTTGACGGACGCCGGAGATACCTACCTGCGCCGCGTGCGCGGCATCCTGCACGAAGTGGACGATGCGGAAGCAGCGGCGACCGCCAGCACGCGCGACTTGCAGGGCGCGGTACACGTGCTGGCACCGCCGGCACTGGCGACCTACTTTCTGGCGCCCCTGATTCCGCGCTGGCGCGTGCGCCATCCGAGGCTCATGCTCGACATTGCGACCGATAACTTCGTTGCCGGGCGGGTGGATGAGTTTGACGCCACGCTGCTGGTGGTGCCCGATGGTTTTGACGGCAACATCGTGGCGCGCAAGCTGTTTCAGGGCGAGGCCATCGTGGTGGCGTCGCCTGGCTACCTGCTGCGCCGCGGCACGCCGCGCCAGCCGCCTGACCTGGAGCGGCACGATTTTCTGCGCGATGCCGGTCTTGCGGCACGCAGTGGCACGCGCAAACTCTGTTTGTTCCCCGTGTCGGGTGAAGGGGAGGCGCACGAACTCACCCCGCCGGTGGTGTTGCAGTCCACCAGCACCGATGTGCTGCTGCGCGCAGTACTTGACGGCACCGGCATTGCCGTTATCCCGCGCCTGCTGGCGCAGCGCTTCCTTGCCACAGGGGCGCTGGTCCACGTGCTGCCGGATTGGATTCTGTCGCGCTACACCGTCTATGCCGCCCTGCCCACGCAGCGCATGCTGCCTGCTCGCACACGGGCGTTTCTGGATTTCGTGAGCGACCAGGTCGCCGAGGCGCTGGCGGCACAAGAGGCCTAGGCTTCAAGCCTGCAGGGCGTCCGCAGGGGCAGGGGCGTGCGCTCTGCCAAAGCTGTTCTGCCGCCAGGCTTCGAAGACCGTTACGGCGACAGCGTTCGACAGGTTGAGGCTGCGCTGGCCGGCCACCATGGGCAGGCGCAGTTGTTGCGCCGGTGCAAAGGTTTCGTACAGCTCGGGCGGCAGGCCGCGTGTCTCGGCGCCAAACACCAGCCAGTCGCCCGGTAGGAAACAAGTGTCGTGCACCTCGCTGCTTGCGTGGGTCGTCAGCGCAAACATGCGCTGCGGCGACGGTTGCATGTCGCGCAGGAAAGTGGTCCAGCCTGCATGGCGCCGTACCTGGACAAACTCGTGGTAATCCAGTCCGGCGCGCCGCAGCAGGCGGTCTTCCATCGAAAAACCCAGGGGCTCGATCAAGTGCAGTGCGCAGCCTGTGTTAGCGGCCAGGCGAATCACGTTGCCGGTATTCGGGGGGATTTCGGGTTCGACAAGAACAATATGAAACATGGCCCTATTTTGCGCGATCCCCTTTGTTTCCAGCTTGGTGTGGGCGTAAAAGTGCGTATCCGGTCTTATCGTTCGCGAAGGTCGGCCCGCGCGACGACCAATGCGCTGACATGGGCGGCGCCAGCGCGCCGCAGCACCTGTGCGGCAGTGTGCAAAGTGGCTCCGGTGGTCATCACATCGTCGACCAGCAATACCGTGCCACCTGACAGCTCCTGGGCTCGCAGCGGATCGACGGCGAAGACCGCTTGCAGGTTGGCCAGGCGCTGGGCCCGCCCCAGTGCGTGCTGATCGGGCGTGGCCCGCACCCGCAGCAGCAGATCGTCCCGCGTCTTGCCGCTGGCCAGCGCAAGGGCGATACGTTGGGCTTGGTTGAAGCCGCGCTCGCCCAGGCGCTCGCGGGTCAGCGGTATGGGCACCAGCCAGTCGGCCGCTTCGATGGCGGGCTCTGCCCAGGGCGTGCTGCGCAGGAGCGCCGCGAGTGGAGCCGCCCAACTTGGATCGCCATGGAATTTGAAGTCGGCAAGCACACCGGCCCAGGGGTAGTCGTAGTCGACTGCGGCAATGCAGGTATCGAGCGGTGGCGGATGCAGCAGGCATTGCCCGCACTGCGTCGCTCCGCCGGGCAGTGGCAATGCGCAACTGCGGCAACGTGGGCGGGGTTGGGCAAAGCTGGCAGCGCAGTGCTCGCACACCCGCTGCGCCGGCCAGCCGCCGCAGATGGCGCACTGGCTGGGAAGGTGCGCGTGCGCCAGCGCCCGCCAGGGTTTTGTGAAAAAGCGGTGCAGCACGATGGTGTCCAATATAGGCCAGCGCGCCGCGGGTTTGCACCTTGTCGTTGGGGTGCGGTGGGGCGCTACAGACATTTTTACCTATGGCTTCGGAACTTCCTCCCACCATTGACCCCGTTGCTGCTGCCTTTTGGCGTGCCCGGGCCCCAGCCGTCTCCCCGTGGCTGCATGAGGAAGTGGCGCGCCGCATGGAGCAGCGTCTTGACTGGCTTCGCCAGACGCCATCCGCCTGGTGCCATTGGGATCCGGTGCGAGGTGGCTTGGCCGCGCATGCGTTGCTGCGCGAACGCTATCCCGATGCCCGCTGCACGGTGTACGAGACCGCTGCACATTTGCAATCGCGTGCCCTTGAAGCGTTGTCACCAGCCTGGTGGCGCGGTGAGCGCTGGGGCCGCGCCGCCGTTACCTTCGGAGCGCCAGAGCCAGGCTCCATGCAAATGCTGTGGGCCAACATGGTGCTGCACCACACCGCCGATCCGCGCGCACTGTTCGCCGACTGGCAGCGGGCCCTGGATGTCGATGGCCATGTCATGTTCTCGTGCTTCGGCCCCGACACCTTGCGTGAATTGCGGGCGGTCTACGCCCAGCATGGCTGGCCCGCACCCAGCCATGCCTTTACCGACATGCACGACTGGGGCGATATGTTGATCGATGCCGGGTTCGCTGAACCGGTGATGGACATGGAGCGCATCACGCTGACGTTTGCCAGCCCGCAGCGCTTGCTTCAGGAATTGCGTGAACTGGGCGCCAACCTCCATCCAGCGCGCTTCCCCGCGCTGCGTGGACGGCGCTGGCGCGATGCGCTGCATGCGGCGCTCGCCCGCGATCTTGCTGACCCCCAGGACGGCCAGCTTTCGCTGAGCTTTGAAATCGTTTATGGACACGCTTTCAAGGCCATGCCCCGTGTGCAGGTTGCCGCGCACAGCGCCTTCTCGCTGACAAAAATGCGCTCCATGCTGCGCAGTAAGAAATAGGAAATAGCCGCCTTAATTGCCAGAGGAGGGTCTTGTCCTTGACATAAAGCAAGCTCAAGAACTAATCTGGGGGTTTTCCCTTGCTTTTCTGATCTGAAACAACCCGCGCTACAATCGCCAAGCGTATTTGGACGCCCATTGGAATGCCCAGGCGGCAGGCCAACGCGGTGGGCGAATCTGCCCGGTCGCAGGACCGGTTGTGTCGTTGTTGGAGCGTGAACCCGCGTGGGGGAGTCGCCGTGCACCGCTTGCATGAAGTGGGTGCGTTTGGGCGGACCGGGTCAACTAAGGCTTAGAAGCAAGTGAGAACTATGAAGCGCAATTTCAATAGGTTGGCCCACGCCCTGTTGCTGACGGGTACCTGGGCGGCAGGTTCCGCCTACGCCATTGGTGACCTGTCGGGCGGTCCTGCTGTTCACCAGCTCAATTTGACTCCGGCGGCGACGCGGATCGCCCAGGAGCTGATCGACCTGCACTGGATGATGCTCGTCATCTGTACGGTGATTTTCATCGCCGTTTTCGGGGTGATGTTCTATTCGATCTGGAAGCACCGCAAGTCGCAGGGCGCCAAAGCGGCAAATTTCCATGAGTCCGTCACCGTGGAAATTGCCTGGACGGTGGTGCCCTTTCTGATCATCATTGGCATGGCGTTGCCGGCCACCAAGGTGTTGGTGGCGCAGAAAGACACCACCAATGCCGACCTGACCATCAAAACCACCGGCTACCAGTGGAAATGGGGTTACGACTACATCAAGGGTGAAGGCGAAGGCATTGGTTTCATCTCCACGCTCGACAGCTCGCAGCGTGCCATGTCCAACAGCGGCGATGTCTCCAAGGCGTCTGACGACTACCTGTTCCGTGTGGACAACCCGCTTGTGGTCCCTGTGGGCAAGAAAATTCGCATCATTACCACGGCCAATGATGTGATCCATTCGTTCGCGGTGCCTGCCTTTGGCATCAAGCAAGACGCCATCCCAGGGTTCGTGCGCGATACATGGTTCCGCGCCGAACGGGTGGGGGATTTTTACGGCCAGTGCTCCGAACTTTGTGGCAAGGAGCATGCGTATATGCCGATCCACGTGAAGGTGGTTTCGGCGGCAGACTACACCGCGTGGGTGGGTGGCGAGATGAAGAAAATGGCAGCCAAGCTGGACGACCCGAACAAGGTCTGGACGCTTGATGACATTCTGAAACGGGGTGAAAAGGTCTATGGATCCAACTGCGCGGCCTGCCATCAGGCCAACGGAAAGGGTGCAGGCCCGGTCAAGCCGCTTGATGGCTCGGCGATCGTGCGCGATCCTGACCATGCACGCCAAATCCAGACCGTGCTCCATGGCGCAGCCAACGGGGCCATGCCGTCGTGGAAGCAGCTTAGCGACACAGATCTTGCGGCGGTGATCAGCTACACCAAGAATGCCTGGTCCAACAAGACCGGGCAGCTCGTGCAGCCTGCTGAGATCGTCGCCCAGCGCAGCAAATAGTTCGCGCGCCCGCAAAGAGTTTTGAGGAATCCAACATGAGTGCAGTTCTCGACCCCACCGGGCATGTCGCCGGCCACGCAGCGGACACCCACGGCCACCACCCGACCGGCTGGCGGCGCTGGCTGTTTGCCACCAACCACAAGGACATCGGCACGCTCTACCTGCTGTTCTCGTCCACCATGCTGATGGTAGGTGGCATTTTGGCGCTGCTGATCCGTGCCGAGTTGTTCAAGCCGGGTCTGCAGTTGGTCAACCCCGAGTTGTTCAATCAGCTCACCACCATGCACGGCCTCATCATGGTGTTCGGCGCCATCATGCCGGCCTTCGTGGGCTTCGCAAACTGGATGATTCCGCTGCAAATTGGCGCCTCCGACATGGCGTTTGCGCGGATGAACAACTTCAGTTTCTGGTTGCTGGTGCCCGCTGCCGTGATGCTGGTGGCCGGATTCTTCATGCCCGGCGGTGCGCCTGCTGCCGGCTGGACGCTGTACGCGCCCTTGTCGCTGCAGATGGGCATGTCGATGGATTCGAGCATCTTCGCCCTGCACATCATGGGGGCGTCGTCCATCATGGGAGCGATCAACGTCATTGTCACCATTCTGAACATGCGTGCGCCCGGCATGACGCTAATGAAGATGCCCATGTTCTGCTGGACCTGGCTGGTCACGGCGTACCTGCTGATTGCCGTGATGCCTGTGTTTGCCGGCGCGATCACCATGACGCTGACCGACCGCCATTTCGGCACCAACTTCTTCAACCCCGCCGGCGGCGGCGACCCAGTGATGTTTCAGCACATCTTCTGGTTCTTTGGCCACCCCGAGGTGTACATCATGATCTTGCCGGCCTTCGGCATCATCAGCCAGGTGGTGCCTGCGTTTGCCCGCAAGAAGCTGTTCGGCTACGCCTCCATGGTGTACGCGGTGGCGGCTATTGCCATCCTGTCGTTCATCGTCTGGGCGCACCACATGTTCACGACAGGCATGCCGGTCACGGGACAGTTGTTCTTCATGTACGCCACCATGCTGATCTCGGTGCCCACCGCGGTGAAGATTTTCAACTGGGTGGCCACGATGTGGCGCGGCTCGATGACCTTCGAGACGCCCATGCTGTTCGCGATCGGGTTTATTTTCGTGTTTGCCATTGGTGGCTTCACGGGTCTTATTCCTGCCGTGGCGCCGATTGACATCCAATTGCAGGACACCTACTACATCGTGGCGCACTTTCACTATGTGCTGGTGGCGGGGTCGCTGTTTGCCATGTTTGCCGGCGCCTACTACTGGCTGCCGAAATGGACAGGCGTCATGTATTCGGAGCGTCGCGGCCAGATCCACTTCTGGTGGTCGATGATTTCCTTCAACATCACCTTCTTCCCGATGCACTTCCTGGGGCTGGCGGGTATGCCGCGTCGCTATGCCGACTACCCCATGCAGTTTGCTGACTTCAACATGATTGTCAGCATTGGGGCGTTTGGCTTTGGTTTTGCTCAACTGTATTTCTTCCTGGCCGTCGTCTTGCCCGCGATGCGCGGACGTGGCGCGCCAGCGCCGCAGCGCCCCTGGGATGGAGCGGAAGGGCTTGAGTGGGAGGTGCCATCTCCCGCACCTTTCCACACTTTCGAAACCCCCCCGAAGCTGGACGAAACCGCTACCCGTGTGATCGCTTGACTATGGCACAGACCCCTGAGCAGAAAAAAAGCAACCGCCGCCTGGGGCTGATCCTGGCGTCGATTGCGGCGGCATTCTTGGCAGGCTTCATCGTGAAGATGACGCTCCTGTCGCACTGAGCGTCAGACCATGGGCTCGCGCCGTGAAAATGTCCGCATGGTGGGCAAGCTGGCCGTTGTGGCGCTTGGCATGTTTGGCTTTGGGTATGGGTTGATTCCTGTGTACAAGCATATTTGCGAAGTGACGGGTATCAACATACTGGCGTTGTCTGAGAGCCAGGTCCCGGGCAACGCCCCCAGCGGCCGTGACGCGCGCGTTCCCAACAATACGCAAATCGACAAGAGCCGCACCATTACCGTCGAGTTTGATGCCAATGCCCATGGGCCGTGGAGTTTCCACCCGGCGAAGCGCTCGCTGGAAGTCCATCCCGGGGAGCTCACCACCGTGATGTATGAGTTTCAGAATACGCAGAACCGACGCATGTCGGCGCAGGCAATACCCAGCTATGCGCCACGGCAGGCGGCGCCCTTCTTCAACAAGGTGGAGTGCTTCTGCTTCAACCAGTACACGCTTGACCCAGGTGAAAAGAAGCAATGGCCCGTGGCCTTCGTCATTGATCCGCGCTTGTCCAAGGATGTGAAGACGATTACCTTGTCCTACACCTTCTTCGAGGTGGGTGCTGGAGTGCCGCAACCGCCCACTGCCTCGTTGGGTCCAGACAGCGGTACGAAGGGGGGGTCATGAGTGAGAACATCGGCCAGGAAGTGCCTCCATTGGCGCGTGAGCGTTCGTTTTTACGGAGTGTGAAAACGGTTGCCTGGGCGTTCCTGGGACTGCGCAAGCGCACCGAGTACCAACGGGACCTCGAGAGCATCAACCCGCTGCATGTCATCGCGGTGGGAATTTTGGGTTTTCTCCTTCTGATCCTATCGCTGGTTGCGTTGGTGCATTGGGTGGTGTGAGGCGGCGTGGCCGCATTCGATACGCGTTACAAGATCAATAGAGAGAGCAGGAGCTGAAATGAGTGCAAGCACGCAGGGCGCAGTCCCGTACTACTTTGTCCCCGCAGAATCGCGCCACCCCATCATGGCGGCTGCCGGGCTGTTCTTTGTGATTCTGGGCGCCAGCCAATGGATCAATGGCCACGATTGGGGCAAGTATTCTCTGATTCTGGGACTGGTTTGGTGGTTGGCGGTGCTTTTCCAGTGGTTCCGGCAGGCGGCGCACGAGAGTGAGCGCGGCCTTTATGGCTACAAGGTGGACCTGTCGTACCGCTGGAGCATGAGCTGGTTCATCTTCTCAGAGGTGATGTTTTTTGGTGCGTTTTTTACCGCCTTGTGGTGGGCGCGTGCGCACTCGGTTCCCGCATTGGGAAACCTGGACAACGCCTTGCTGTGGCCCGATTTCAAGGCCGTCTGGCCCTCGCTGGCTGCCGGTGTCACGGCGTCGCCAGCCGGTATCGTCGAGCCCTTCCAGACGGTGGGCCCTTTCTGGCTCCCGACCATCAACACCGCACTGCTGTTGAGCTCCGGCGTCACATTGACCATTGCCCACCATGCGCTGCGTGCGAACCACCGCGGCCGCACGATTGCCTTTATGTGGGTCACCGTGGTACTGGGCTTTGCTTTCCTGTGCATCCAAGGCTATGAGTACCATCACCTGTACACCGAGCTCAATCTCAAGCTCACCTCAGGTGTTTATGGCTCCACTTTCTTCATGTTGACGGGGTTCCACGGTTTTCACGTGTTTCTCGGTATGCTGATGCTGCTGTTCATCACGCTGCGTCTGCAGAATGGACATTTCACGGCCGAACGCCATTTTGGATTTGAGGGCGCAGCCTGGTACTGGCACTTCGTGGACGTGGTGTGGCTGGGGCTGTATGCGCTGGTTTACTGGATGTAGGCGTCGGTATTTCTAAGAAAGGCGCCTCGTGGCGCCTTTCTCGTCACTGGAGAGGTATTCCAGTCGGTTGGATGTACCCCAGTTTCCATGCCAGCAGCAGGCAGACAAACAGCAGTATCGACAAAGCCACGCGCAGTGCCAGGGCCCAGACCATGCGTTGCCCGCGTTGCTTGTTGTCTTTGCCGTTGCGCATCATGAAGAACAGCGCTGTCCCAAGGCTGGCGAGAATGGCGAGAAAACCCAAAGCAACAAGTATCTTCATGGAAGCAATTATCCAGTGAGCGCGAAAAATTTGCGGCGTACGCGCGCTACGTTCTGGATCATCACCCTAGCCACCTGTGTGGGGGTACTGGTCACAGCGGCCCTGGGTCGTTGGCAGCTCTCGCGCGTGGAGCAGAAAGAATCGCTGGCGGCAGAAATGACAGCCCGCACTGGCGCTGCCGCGCTCGAAGGCGAGCCCCTGCTGCAGGCACTTGCACCAGTGCGCACCAGCAAGGACCACGATGCCGTGCTGTATCGGCAAGTGCATCTGCGTGGGCGCTGGCTGCCCCAGTACACGGTGTACCTGGACAATCGCCCCATGGATGGTCGCCGGGGTTTTTATGTGCTGACGCCCCTGCAATTGGCGCCTGGGCCTCTGGTCGTGCTCGTGCAGCGTGGCTGGATTCCGCGCAATTTTGAGAACCGTACGGCGCTTGCGCCCATAGAAACGCCGGTCGGGGAGGTCGAGGTGACGGGGCATTTGGCACTCGAACCCGAACAAGCCTATTCGCTTGGCAGTGACCAGACGGAACAGGGGTTTCTGCGTATCCGGCAAAATCTTACGCTTGGGGAGCTGCGGACAGAAACCGGCTTGCCGCTTGCGGCGCTGACAGTGGTGCAGGAGGGGGCGGCTTCGCAGGGCCTGCTGCGCGACTGGGCGCCTATTTCCACCGGCGTAGAGAAGAATTACGGCTACGCCTTTCAATGGTTCGTCCTGAGCGGACTGATTCTGGGTTTATATGTCTGGTTCCAATTCGTCCGACCCCGCCGCCGTGCTTGAGCGCAGCAGTGCGCATCCGCTGGGCCTGACCGTGCACAACCTGCCCGCAGCGGGAGACGCCGTGCGCCAGTTCGAGGGGGACCGCCATGCCCGCTGGAAGCTGCTGGCACTGCTGCTGGTGTGCGTGGCCCCGGTGGCGGCCTCCTATTTCACCTACTACGTCGTGCGGCCCGAAGGTCGGCGCAACTTCGGCATGCTGATTAACCCGCAGAAACCGATGCCCGCCCTCGCGACGACCGATCTGCAAGGCCATACCGGCACTCTCACCGACTTGCGCCACCAGTGGTTATTGGTGAGTGTGGCACCGGCTGCATGTCCCAAGGACTGCCAGCAGCGTCTGTACCTGCAGCGCCAACTCCGCGAAAGCCTGGGCAAGGAAAAGGACCGGGTTGACTGGGTGTGGCTGGTCACCGATGGTGCAGCCATACCTGAGCCGCTGCACGACGGGATTGCCGCTGCAGAGGTACGCCGCGTGGATAAAGCAGCACTTTCGGCTTGGCTGGCGCCACAAACGGGCCATGCCCTGGAGGAGCACCTCTATGTGGTCGACCCCATGGGCAATTGGATGATGCGCTTTCCCCCCAACATGGATGCGCCGGCTGCAGCACATGCCAAACGTGACATCGACCGCCTGCTGCGCGCTTCCGAAAGCTGGGACACGCCGGGGCGCCCGGAGCAGCCATGAACGTTTCGACGCCTCTGTACGATTTGGCGCCGCTGCTGCGCATGCTGGCCGTGGGGGCGGCCATCGCACTGCTGCCGCTCTGCTGGGTGCTGTGGCGCAATCGGGGAGCGCGCAAGGCGGGGCGCTGGCAGGCATTGGCGGTGCTCACGCTGTTTCTGACGTTTGATCTGGTGCTGTTTGGGGCCTTTACCCGTTTGACCGATTCTGGTCTGGGGTGTCCCGATTGGCCCGGCTGTTACGGCAATGCAAGCCCTGTGGGTGCCCATGCCGATATTGCTGCCGCGCAGGCGGCGCTGCCCAGTGGCCCGGTCACCCATAGCAAGGCCTGGGTTGAAATGGTGCACCGCTATCTGGCCACCACCGTGGGGGCCTTGATCACGGTGCTGGCCGTCGGTGCATGGCTGGCGCGTTGGCGGTCTCGCCGTGCAGGCAAAGCCCTTGCGATGAATGCGCCCAGTCCCTTTTGGGCGACGCTTACTCTGCTGTGGGTCTGCGTGCAGGGTGCCTTTGGCGCGCTGACGGTGACGATGAAGTTATTCCCGGCCATCGTCACGCTGCATTTGGTTGGCGGGGTGCTGCTGCTGGCGCTGCTGTGCGTACAGGCGGTGCGTCAAGGTGCCATGCCGAATGGCGTGTCTGTTTCAGTGCCCGTGCCCCAGGTGCGGATCCTCGCCTGGTGGTCGCTGGGCATGCTGGCGGTGCAGGTGCTATTGGGTGGTTGGGTGAGCACCAACTACGCGGTGTTGGCGTGCAGCAGTTTTCCCACTTGCCAGGGCAGTTGGTGGCCTGAAATGAATTTTTCCCAAGGCTTTACCCTGTGGCGGCCCCTGGGCATGACAGTCGATGGACAGCTGATGGGCTTCCCGGCTCTTACCGCCATTCACTACACGCACCGCCTATTTGCCTACGCTGTGTTCGTGGTGCTTGGCGTGCTGGCGCTGCGTCTGCATCGCGCAGGAGCCGGTCTTTTGGCTGTCCAGGGCCGCTGGCTGGCCGGACTGCTGCTGCTGCAATTTGCGACGGGGCTGAGCAATGTGGTGCTCGATTGGCCGCTGCCAGCGGCGGTGCTGCACACCGGGGGGGCGGCAGCGCTGGTGCTGGTGCTGACCTGGATTGTCCAGACCCAGCGGCGAAGCTCGGCAACGGGAATGGTGCCCGGTTTGTATGCCGTTCCCCAGGGGAGCCGCGCATGAACACCGCCGCCTCCAGCATCCTGCGTGCGCCTTCGCGCATGGCCCAGTACTACGCGCTGGCCAAGCCGCGTGTCATTCAGCTTATCGTTTTTTGCGCGCTGATCGGCATGGCGCTGGCCGTGCCCGGCCTGCCCACGCTGGCGCAACTGGGCACCATGGTCGTGGCGTGTTTTGGCATCTGGCTGGTGGCCGGTGCCGCCGCAGCGTTCAACTGCCTGGTGGAAAAAGGCATTGATTCGCGCATGAAGCGCACCTCCTGGCGGCCCACTGCGAAAGGTGAGTTGTCGGACAGGCAGGCGCTGCTCTTTTCGGCTGCCTTGGGCAGCATGGGCTCTCTGGTGCTCTACCTCTGGGTCAACCCGCTGACCATGTGGCTGACGTTTGCCACCTTTGTCGGCTATGCGGTGATCTACACCCTGGTGCTCAAACCGATGACGCCGCAGAACATCGTCATTGGTGGGGCCTCGGGCGCCATGCCGCCGGTACTGGGCTGGGCGGCGATGCGCGGCGACGTGGGGCCTGAGGCGCTGATCCTGTTTCTCATCATCTTCCTCTGGACGCCGCCGCACTTCTGGGCGCTGGCGTTGTACCGCGTCGAGGACTACCGCAAGGCGGGCCTGCCGATGTTGCCAGTGACGCACGGCAATGCCTTCACGCGGCTGCAGGTGTTCTTGTATACACTGATTTTGTTTGCGGGCTGCCTCATGCCCTATATCTACGGCATGAGTTCGTGGATCTACCTGGTTGCGGCGATCGTGCTAAGCACCGGTTTCTGCGCCTACGGATTTGCCTTGTGGCGGCACTATTCGGACGCTTTGGCTCGCCGCACCTTCCGCTTTTCACTCATTCACCTCAGTGCGCTGTTTGCTGCGTTGTTGGTGGATCACTATGTATTGTGACGCCTCATGCTCCGAAGAACTGCTCTCCGAATGATAGCTTTAAGCGCAATCAGCATAAGCGCTGGTGGGCTTTTTTCTGCTTGCTCCAAGAGCGCACCCGAGTTTCGCGGTGTGGACATCACCGGTGCCGACTATGCGCGCGACTTTGCCTTGCCGGATCAGAATGGTCAGATGCGCAGTCTCAAGGATTTCGCCGGCAAGGTGGTGGTGGTGTTCTTTGGCTACACCCAGTGCCCGGATGTCTGCCCAACGACCCTGCAGGAACTCGCCCAGGTCAAGCAGTCGCTGGGTGCGGATGGCGACAAGCTCCAGGCAGTGTTTGTCACCATCGACCCGGCGCGTGACACGCCGGAACTGCTCAAGGCCTACATGGCCAATTTTGACCCGAGCTTTATAGCACTGCGCGGCAGTGACGCGCAAACGGCGGCCATCGCCAAGGAATTCAAGATCTACTACAAGAAGGTTGATGGTCAGACGCCGACGAGCTACACCATGGACCATTCGGCGGGCAGCTACCTTTTCGATCCGGCAGGGCGCCTGCGCATTTACAGCCGGTATGGCAGTGGCCCGGACGCCGTAGCGGCGGACGTGCGCAGTTTGCTCAAGGAAGCAACGTAAGCCACTCGACAAATGTCAATATCTGCACGGGTGGGATGGGGTGCCAGTTCCCCTATTGGGCAAATGCCGATAGCATGGGTTTCATCATGGAACAAGCATCCCAGACCCTGCTGCTTGTGGACGATGAGGCATTCATACTCACGGCCCTCAAGCGCGTGCTCCGTCGAGACGGATACCAGTTACTGACTGCCAGCGGAGGGAAGGAGGGGCTTGAGGTGCTCGCAGAGACACCTGTGGATGTGATTGTGTCCGACCAGCGCATGCCGGGCATGACCGGGGTTGAGTTTCTGCGTGAGGCCCGCAGGCGCTACCCAAAAACCATCCGGATGGTGCTTTCAGGGTATACCGAGCTGCAATCGGTCACCGATGCCATCAATGAGGGGGCGGTCTACAAATTCATGACCAAGCCTTGGGACGATGAACACCTGCGTGCCAACATCGCCGAGGCCTTTCGCCAGAAGTCGCTGGAGGACGAGAACCAGCGCCTGCATGATGAGCTGGAAAGTGCCCATGCATCGCTGGTACAGGCGCATGCCCAATTGGCAGGTATGGTGCGCCAGCAACAGCGCCGTCTGCTGCAGGATGAGGTTGCCATCGGCGTTTCGCATGAAATCTTTGATGCTGTGGCCATTCCGGTGATGGGTGTCGACGACAGCGGTATGCTGGTACTGATCAATGCTGCATCGCAGCGCTTCTTTGCCGGGGCAGTTCCCGGTGTTGCGCTACAGGAGGTGGCCGGATTGGCGCAACTCTTCAGTGATTTTCCTGCTGTCAGGGAAGAAGCCAGTCAGACCTTGTACATGCCCGACTGGACGGTGTGTTACACCCGCGTGGGCCGTGGCTCGCTGGGGCAAGGTGGACTGCTGACTTTTATTCCTGTAGGAGCCGCGCCATGATCCCGAAAGACGTAGCCCACAGCAGCCCTGTTGCTGCAACGCGCAGTCCTCCGCCAGCTTGTGCTGCATCGGATCCTGCGGTGATAGCGCAGCGAGTTGACTGGCTCTTTCGAGGAACGGCGCCCACCTATCCCATGGAGCAACTGCGCGAGATCGTGCAGCGCTACCGTCTCAAGGTGCCATCATGAGCAAGCCAATGGGGCAGGATGAGCTCGCCTTGCGCATAGGCAAGTTGGTGACCATGTCGCCCATACGGACGCGCATGTTGCAGTGTCTGGCCCAGGAAAGCCCTGAGATTGCGACACTGACAGAGCTGATAGAAAGCGATCCCGTGATCGCTGCTCGTACGCTGCGGGTGGCGAATTCACCGTTTTTTGGCCTGGCCCATCAGGTGGAATCGATTGCCCATGCCGTCTCGTTGGTGGGACTGCGCAGCCTGCAAGCGATGGCGCTGGCCGCAGCCGTGATGGAGCAGTTCAAGACCAGCATTCCTGCCCTGCAGTCTGCCTATCAGGCCCACTGGCGCCACAGTGTTGCCGTCGCCGTGTGCACCCAGGCCCTGGCGCGCAGGGCCCGGCTGGCAGTGGATGCGGCTTTCACCGCTGGTCTGCTGAGTGATCTGGGGCGGCTGGTGATGCTGGCCATTGACCCGGAGCGATACCGGCAGGTGCAGGAACTTGTATGGCAATCCTTGGCAGAAGCGGATTCGGACGGGTCATCTGCCTCGGTGGCGTACCGCCTACTAGAAGCGGAACGCACCGTGTGGGGGTTTGATCATTGTCAAGTGGGCGAGCAGTTGGCGCGGCAGTGGCAGCTTCCCGCCATGCTGCGCCGCTGCATGGCGCTGCACCACCAGTGCGATCATCCGGAGGCCGATGCCATGGTCTGGCTGGTCCATGTGTCCCATGCGCTGGCCCATGCGCTTGACCTGCTGCAGGAGCCGCAGGACCAGGTGCCCGATATTCAGGTAGTCGCCTGGGATGGACTGCAACTGGACTGGTCTGGCAGCAACAAGCTGCTGTCGGAAATTGAAGAGCGTTACCAGATTGCGTGCCAGCAATTGATGCACTAAAGCGCTTTCCCTTACCGCCATGACCCCATTGCCACCCCCCCACGACGTCGCACTGAGCGGCCTTTTTCCTGCCCTGATGGAGGGGTTCATGCTGGCGGTGGTACACCGCAACGGGTATCTGGTGATGGTCAATACCCACTTGGCCCGGGCGCTTGGCCATGCTCAGCAAGCGCTGCAAGGGCAGCAACTCGCCACCATCGTTCCCGAGAGCGGTCAGGGATTCAATCCGTCGGATGTCCTGGGATTTCTGGCGCATTGCCGCTGCTGGCTGGGCAAACTTTCGCTGCGCAAGGCCGATGGACAGTCCTTGCTGGTCCAAGCCACCATGGTGCCGCTCAAAGACGACGCTGGCCAGATCGATAGGGTGTTGATCTTGGCCACCTCTGCGGCACGGCAGCAGGATTTTCCGCCGCTGGTGGCTGATGTCCAGGATAGCTTTTATTCCATGCTGGAGGGGTTGGCCACGCCTGTCCTGCTGCACCGCCAAGGCAGCATTCTGTATGCCAACCAGGCGATGTTGTCGCTGACCGGGTATTCCCTGGCGGCCCTGCAGGGCCTACCCTACGAAGAGCTGACCCATCCCGAAAGCCGCGAGCGGCTGCGCGAGCGGCTCGCCGCACGTCTGCGTGGTGAGACCACGCAAACCCGGTTCGAGAGCTGCCTGCAATCCGCCACCGGGCAACGTTGCTGGGTGGAGCAGGCCGTAGGAATGTTGCCCGTGGACGGACGGGCTACTCTGATCGATACCTATATCAACCTGAACGAGCAGCGCAAGAGCGAGGCTCTGCAACTGCATATGCGCCAAGTGCTGGCGCAAATCATCGATGGAAGTCCTGTTCCCACGATGGTCATCGATGAACACCATGTCGTGACCCACTGGAACCGGGCGGTCGAAAAGGTGACGTCTATTTCCGCAACCGACATGGTGGGTACGCGCGACCAGTGGAAGCCGTTCTATGACGCACCACGCCCCGTTCTGGCCGATCTGATCGTGGACGATGCGCAAGCTGCGCGGGTGCGGGAGCACTATCAGGACAGGTACAGGCCTTCGGAGGTGATACCGGACGCTTGGGAGGCGGAAGGGTTCTTTTCGACCGCCAGGCTGGCGGGGGTGTGGTTTGTTTTTACGGCCTCCCCGCTGCGCGACGGTAAAGGGCGCATCGTGGGCGCTATCGAAACCCTGGTGGATGTAACCCGGCTCAAAACCTCCGAGCTTGCCCTGCAGAAGGCGCACGATGATCTGGAGCAGCAGGTGAAGGAACGCACGGGCCAATTGGCCTCCGCCAACGCCCAGCTGGCTCAGGACAATGCCGAGCGCCGCAGGGCCGAGGTGCAGTTGCGTCAGCACAATGAAGCTCTAGAGAAACTCAACGAGCAGCTCACACAAGCACAGGCGCAGTTGGCGCAGTCGGAAAAGCTCGCTTCCATCGGTCAGCTGGCTGCGGGGGTGGCCCATGAGATCAACAACCCTATCGGGTATGTGCACTCGAATATCGGCTCGCTGCGGAACTATCTTGGCGATCTCATGGCACTGTTGACGGCCTACGAGCAGTTGCCGAGTACGGCCGACATCGACGCACTACGAAGAAAAATCGACGTGGAGTTTTTGCGAGAGGACATTCCGTCGCTGATCAGCGAGTCGCAGGAGGGTATCACCCGTGTCAAGAAGATTGTCCAGGACTTGAAGGATTTTTCCCGTGTGGACAGCAGCCAGGAATGGCAGACCGCCGATCTGCACCACGGGATCGACTCCACGCTGAATATCGTCAACAACGAGATTAAATACAAGGCCGACGTGGTGAAGGAGTATGGGGTTGTGCCGCCGGTTGAATGCCTGCCGTCGCAACTCAACCAGGTGTTCATGAATCTGCTGGTCAATGCCGCGCATGCCATGGGCCAGGAGCGCGGCTGCATCACCATCCGCTCGGGCACTGTGGGCGATTTCGCCTGGCTGGAGTTTGCGGACAATGGTGGCGGGATGCCGCCTGAAATCCAGCAGAAGATTTTCGATCCTTTCTTTACCACCAAGCCGGTGGGCAAGGGAACTGGCCTGGGGCTGTCGCTCACCTACGGCATCCTTCAAAAGCACCATGGCCGGATCACGGTGCAGAGCCAGGTGGGCAAGGGCACGGTTTTCCGTATTGAACTACCCATTGTTCAGCCTGCAGCCGCGGCGGGGACGGTGAATGTCTGAGCAGAACGGCCCAGAGATACCTGGCACCTTGCTGTGTGTCGATGACGAGCCCAATATTCTGTCAGCGCTGCGGCGTCTTTTCCGTCCCTGTGGGTACCGGGTGCTGGTGGCCGAAGGCGGCGCGCAAGGGCTGGAAATCCTGCGCAGCGAGCCGGTGGATCTGGTCATCTCCGACATGCGCATGCCGCACATGGATGGCGCTCAGTTTCTCAAGGTGGTCAAACAAGAGTGGCCGGATGTGGTACGCATTCTTCTCACGGGCTATGCCGACATCGGCTCCACCATCGAGGCCATCAACCAGGGTGAAATTTATCGCTATATCACCAAGCCATGGACCGACGAAGACATGGCGCTTACTGTGCGGCAGGCCCTCGAGAGAAAGGCATTGGAGCGCGAGAAGGAGCGCCTGGAGGCCCTTGCGCTCGAACAGAACGAAGCGTTGCGTCAGCTGAACGAATCTCTGGAGGCCAAGGTACAGGAGAGGACGGCCGATCTGCAGAAGGCGAATGAAAGGGTCAAGCAGAGTTTTCTTACGGCGGTAAAAATTTACTCTACGCTGATGGAGATGCGGCATCCGATATTGGCTGGCCACTCGCGCCGGGTGGCAGCCCTGGCCCGCTCCATGGCCATCCGCATGGGCATGAATAACATGGGGGTGCAGAACGTGTTCGTGGCAGGCATGCTGCACGACATTGGAAAGATCGGCTTCAACGACGCGTTGCTAACCCGCCCGGTACGGACCATGGGTCCGGAGGACCTGGATGTCTACCGCAAGCACCCGCAGGACGGGGAGAACGCCTTGATGGCGCTGGACGAACTTGCGGCAGTCTCCAAGCTGGTGCGCCACCACCACGAGCGTTTCGATGGCCTGGGGTTTCCGGACAGCCTGACGGGGCACGATATTCCGCTGGGTGCACGCCTGCTGGCGGTAGCCAATGACTACGACAGTCTCCAAATTGGAACGTTTTCAGCCTTGCACTTCACGCCTGAGGAGGCGCGCCAGACGTTGGAGAAGGACCGTGGCAAGCGGTACGATCCCCAGGTGCTTGATGCCTTGACAGCCGTGCTGGCAGCGCCGCCCAAGCCCCCAGTGCGCCAGCGCGAATGCAGGCTGTCGGAACTGAAGCCGGGCATGGTCCTGGCACGGGAGTTCATGCGCACGGGAGGTGTGTTGCTTCTAGGGAGCGAACAGGTGCTCAGCGCCAAGCTGATCGAGCGGATGCTGGCCTATGAGGCGACAGAGGGTGTTGAGATGACGGTGTTCGTCAGGGATTGAAGGAGGTGCTTCGCGCTTCTTCGCTGCACCCAACGGGAGAGCGCCACAGCGCGTGTGCACCGGCGCTCAGTGCCTCGGCCTTGAAGTGAAATCCGCCGCGCTCGGGCGCTTCAAGCCGCAGCGCCGGCCGAGTGCGCGTGCGCTGAGCGGGCACGGGCCGAGGGCAGGTAGCGCGACAGACCCAGGCCGTCGGTACGAATTTCCGGCGTGTGGTCCATGGCCAGGTCGGCCACCAGCTTGCCCGAGCCGCAGGCCATGGTCCATCCAAGGGTTCCGTGCCCGGTATTGAGCAGCAGGTTGGAATACGGCGTGGCGCCGACAATCGGGGTGCTGTCGGGGGTCATGGGCCGAAGACCCGTCCAGAATTCGGCTTTGGGCAAGTCGCCGCCGGGGAACAGGTCGCTCACCACCATCTCCAGCGTGGCGCGCCGGCGCGGGTTGAGCGAGAGGTCAAAGCCCGCCAGCTCCGCCATTCCGCCGACGCGGATGCGGTTGTCGAAGCGCGTAACCGCGACCTTGTAGGTCTCGTCCAGTACGGTGGACTGCGGCGCCAGTTCGGGGTTCAGCAATGGAACCGTCAGCGAATAGCCCTTCACCGGGTACACCGGCAGCTTGAGCCCCAGTGGCTCCAAGAAGCCGCGTGAATAGCTGCCAAAGGCCAGCACGTAGCGGTCGGCCGTGAGCACTTCGCCGCCCACCCGCACGCCGGTGATGCGATTGCCTTCGGTGACCAGCCCCTCGACCGTTTGATCGAAGCGGAAATCGACTCCCAGGCCGCGCGCCAGTTTGGCCAGCGCCTGCGTGAACATGTGGCAGTCGCCTGTCTCGTCATTGGGCAGGCGAAGCCCACCGGTCAGGCGCTCGCGTGCCTGTGCCAATGCAGGCTCAACGGTGGTGAGCTGGTCGCGGTCCAGCAATTCGTACGGCACGCCGCATTCCTTCAGCACAGCCACGTCGCGCTGCACGGCATCGAGTTGGGCCTGCGTGCGAAAGAGCTGCAGCGTGCCCTGGCTGCGGTGCTCGTAGGCAATGCCGGTATCCGCACGCAACTGGCGCAGGCACGTGCGGCTGTACTCGGCGACGCGCATCATGCGTTCCTTGTTGATCCCGTAACGATCGGCGGAGCAGTTTTTCAGCATGGCGGCCATCCAGCGCAGCTGGAACAGGCTGCCGTCTGGGCGGATGGACAGTGGCGCGTGCTTCTGAAACATCCACTTCATCGCCTTGAACGGAATGCCGGGCGCAGCCCAAGGCGTGGAATAGCCAGGCGAAACCTGGCCAGCGTTGGCGAAGCTGGTTTCTTGCGCCACGCTGCTCTGGCGGTCGAGCACCACCACCTCGGCGCCCGAACGGGCCAGGTAATACGCAGTCGTGGTACCGATCACGCCGCCACCGAGAACTATGACTTTCATCGCGCACTCCAAAATCAACAAGATTTATAGGAAGTTTATGGATGGCAGCGCCATAAATTTCACTTAAAAATGTGCCATTGGCCAGAATTTCGGCTGAAATAGAGGGCTGTTTTGTTGCCGGACGCTTCAAATGGCCGAACTCGATCGCATTGACCGGAAAATCCTCGACATCCTCCAGCGCCAGGGGCGCATTTCCATGACCGATCTGGCCGAGCAGATCGGCCTGTCTACGTCGCCGTGTTCCGAGCGGGTTCGGCGCATGGAGCGCGACAAGGTCATCACCGGCTACCACGCCCGCGTGGACCCCGCCGCGCTCGGCAAAACGCTGCTGGTGTTTGTGGAAATCACGCTGTCGTCCAAATCGGGTGACGTGTTCGACAAGGTGCGCCAAGAGCTCTTGCACCTGCCCGAAGTGATGGAATGCCACCTGGTGTCCGGCAGCTTTGACTACCTTGTCAAGGCCCGGCTCGGCGGCATGAACGAGTACCGCCATCTGCTCGGCGATATGCTGAAAAAGCTCCCCGTCACGGCCCAGTCCCACAGCTACGTGGTGATGGAGGAGGTAAAGGAAAGTCAGGTTTTACCGATGGACCGCTAAAGGCCGCGACGAGCGGCTATTGGGCGGTGGTATGGCGCGTACGAATCACGTTGCCGAGCAACTAAGCATCCGCCTGCACGCGCCGTGCCAGACCTTCGGCGGTGGTGCCGGCGACCTGCCAGTTTTGCTGGAACAGCTTGCTTGAGCGTGCGGCTCGGCCAGCCCAGTGCGGTGCGGTGCGGTGCTGGCGTCCGCAGCGCGGGCCAGGGGCAGTACGGCCGCGAGCAGAGCTCCCGCGCCAGAGGTGAGCGCGGCGCGGCGCGAAGGGCATGCAGACATCAAAAGCCCCCACCACATGAAAAAGGCGCGCAACCGGTGAGGGTTGCGCGCCTTCTGACCCAAGTCGAATGGGCTCAGGCGTACTCGGCCAGGCTTTTCTTCATTTTCTTCATGGCTGCGACTTCAATCTGGCGAATGCGCTCGGCGCTGACGCCGTATTCGGCCGCCAGTTCGTGCAGTGTCATGCCGCCTGAGCCGTCGTCGTTCACATTCAGCCAGCGCTCTTCTACGATGCGCCGGCTGCGCTCGTCCAGACCAATCAGCGCAGTGGCAATGCCATCGCTTGCCAGGGCGTCGCGCTGGCGCGATTCGATCATGGCGGTGGGCTCGTGCGCGGCGTCCGCCAGGTAGGCGATCGGGCCGAAAGCCTGCTCACTATCGTCCGATGGCGCCGGGTCGAGCAGCACGTCGCCGCCCGACATGCGGGTTTCCATCTCCATCACCTCTTCGCGTTTCACGTTCAGCTGCGACGCCATCTGGTCGATCTCGCGCTCCGACAAGGTATTGCGGTGCGTGTCGGCGTCTTCTGCGTCGGCCTTGAAACCTTGCTTCATCGAGCGCAGATTGAAGAACAACTTGCGCTGCGCCTTGGTGGTCGCCACCTTGACCATGCGCCAGTTCTTCAGGATGTACTCATGAATTTCGGCTTTGATCCAGTGCATGGCGTAGCTCACCAGGCGCACGCCCTGGTCGGGGTCGAAGCGTTTCACGGCTTTCATCAGCCCCACGTTGCCTTCCTGGATCAGGTCGCCGTGCGGCAGGCCATAGCCCAGGTACTGGCGCGAGATAGACACCACCAGACGCAGGTGCGACAACACCAACCGACCCGCGGCGTCCAGGTCGTTGTTCTCGCGCAGGCTACGCGCAGCGGCCTGCTCCTCTTCGAGCGTCAGCAACGGCAGACGGTTGGTGGCGGAAATGTAGGCGTCCAGATTCCCCAGTGGCGGCACCAGCGCCCACGGGTTGGCCGGGGCCAGCGCGGTTGTTGCGGATCCAGAGGGGAGTTTCATTTGAGAATTCCTTTCGTCCATGGATAAATATTAGCACTCTCTTGGAGGGACTGCTAACCGCCAAGTTCCCCAAATTGGTGTGGGACAAAACCGATAGTTGGAATTATGTTAAAAATACAGCCTTCCGCTTGATGGTATTGCGATGATAGCTATAAATACGATAGTGTCGCCCACCCGAATCACTGGCCTTGCGGTGTCAGCCTCGGCCCGCACAAAGAGCCTGGAATGAACCCGATCGACGCCACAGCCGAGTTGTGTGCCGTGACCACCACCGTCGCCAGCGCCGAAGACGCTCGGCGATTGGCGCAGGCGGTACTGGCGCAGCGCCTGGCTGCTTGCGTGCAGGTGGAGGCCGTGGTTTCGCACTACCGCTGGGCGGGCGTGCTGCGGGAAGAAGGCGAGCACCGGCTGGTGTGCAAGACGCTGCCGGCAGCAGTGCCGCAACTGCTGGGTTTGCTGCGCGCCCTGCACCCGTACGACTTGCCCGAACTGGTGGTGCAGAGGCTGCTGGCTACGGTGGAATATGCAGACTGGGTGCGGCGGGAGGTTGCTGCGTAGAGGCTTCCTGGGCCTGCTGGGCCTCCTGGGCCTTCAGGTCAGCAGTGCCAGCGCAAACTCGCGCGCGCTGAAGGTCTCCAGGTCTTCGAGCTTCTCGCCTACGCCGATAAAGTACACCGGCAGCGGGCGCTCCTGCGCGATCGCCGCCAGCACGCCGCCCTTGGCGGTGCCGTCGAGCTTGGTGACGATGAGGCCGGTCAGCTGCAGCGCGTCGTCGAACGCGCGCACCTGGGCCAGCGCGTTCTGGCCGGTGTTGCCGTCAATCACCAGCAGCACCTCGTGCGGTGGCTGGCCCATTCCCGCGGCGCCCGGTGCGTTGCCCGCCTTGACGATGGTGCGCTTGATCTTGCGCAGCTCTTCCATCAGGTGCAACTGGGTGGGTAGGCGCCCGGCCGTGTCGATCAGCACCACATCCTTGCGGCGCGCGCGGCCGGCGGTGACGGCGTCGTAGCTCACGGCGGCGGGGTCGCCGCCTTCCTGGCTGATGATTTCCACCGTGTTGCGGTCGGCCCAGACGCCGAGCTGCTCGCGCGCTGCCGCGCGGAAGGTGTCGGCTGCCGCCAGCAGCACGCTGGCGCCGGCCTGCGCCAGATGGCGCGTGAGCTTGCCGATGGAGGTCGTCTTGCCCGCGCCGTTGACGCCTGCCACCATGATGACCGTCGGCGTGAATTCGCCAATGACCAGGGGTTTCTCCAGCGGGCGCAGCAGTTCGGTGAGCGCATCGACCAGCAGCCCTTTGACGGCGGCGGGGTCGGTGGTGCGGGTGTCCTTCACCCGGCGCTTGAGGTCGGTCAGCAGGCGCTCGGTTGCCTTGACGCCGGTATCGGCCATCAGCAGGGCTTCTTCGAGCTCCTCGTACAGCGCCTCGTCGATGCGGGTTCCCGTAAAGACGGTGGCGATGCTGGCACTGGTTTTGCGCAGGCCGCCGCGCAACCTGTCCATCCAACCCATCCGGGGAGCGGAGGCCGGGGGCGCGGCATGGGGCGATTCAGGCGTTTGGGCGGCCGTAATGGCCGTAATGTGGGGGATTGCACTTTCGGCGAATAGACCGGTCGTCGCTTCGGGCGCGAAGGCGGGTGCTGCAACCGCCGGGGCCTGTTCAGGGGCAGGCGCGAAGCCAGGAGTTGGTTCTTCGGGTGCAGGCGCGGGCGCGGGCACAGCGGGCGGGCGGGCAAACGGATTGCGCAGCCAGCCGCGAGGGCCAGCCGGTGCGGGGGCCTCGTCCTTGTCTTTGCCGGGCAGGGCGGGAGGCGCCTCTGGCGGCCGGGGTTGCGCCTCGGCAGCGTCGGTTGCATCGGTTGCCATGGGCCTGTCCGCCGCAACGTGTGGCGCTGCCACTGGCACAGAATCGCTCGCGCGCGCTTCCGGGCCTGGGTCAGACGCCGCGACCTGCGCAGCGTCCACAGCGGCATTGGGTGTCGCCGCAAGCTTGGGGGCTTCGGCGGTAGTGGCCGGGGGGACCGGCTTTTTCTTGAAAAAACTGAACATTTCGCCGCTTCTTAGAATCAGCCATTCTATGAAACGCATCTTCACTGCTTTGGGCCTGGCGCTGTGCGCCGCAGGTTTCCTTCCCGCGCACGCTGCCACCACGCAAGCCACTCCTGCGGTGGCGCAGGCAGTAGCCCCCTCACAATTCACGCTGGCCAATGGCATGCAGCTCATCGTGCAGCCCGACCGGCGCGCGCCCACGGCGGTGCACATGGTCTGGGTGCGGGTGGGGTCGATGGACGAAGTCGATGGCGTCAGCGGCGTCGCGCATGTGATCGAGCACATGATGTTCAAGGGCAGCGAAAAGTTGGCGCCGGGCGAGTTCTCGCGCCGCGTGGCGGCTCTGGGCGGGCAGGAAAACGCCTTTACCAGCCGCGACTACACCGGCTACTACCAGCAGATTCCGGCGAACAAGCTTGAAGACGTGATGCGCCTTGAATCCGACCGTTTCGCGCACAACCAGTGGCCAGACAAGGAATTCAGGCACGAGCTTGAAGTGGTGAAGGAAGAGCGCCGCATGCGCACCGAAGACCAGCCACGGGCCCTGCTGTCCGAGCAGCTCTATGCGGCGGCCTTTATCGCCTCGCCCTACCACCGACCGGTGATAGGCTGGATGAGCGACCTCGACGCCATGACGCCCGACGACGTCCGCGCCTTCTACCGCAAGTGGTACGTGCCGGCCAACGCCGTGGTGGTGGTCGCGGGCGACGTAGACCCGCAGCAGGTGTTGGCGCTGGCGCAAAAAACCTATGGCGCCATTCCGGCGCGGGCCGTGCCCACGCGCAAGCCGCGCGCCGAGCCGCCGCAGATGGGCATGCGGCGCATCGATGTCAAGGCCCCGGCCGACCAGGCCTATGTGGCGCTCGCGTACCGGGCGCCGTCGCTTCGTTCCCTCACGGAACCCACTGCCAACGATCGCGACGCGCTGGCGCTGCTGCTGCTCTCGGGCGTGCTCTCGGGCTACGACGGAGCGCGCCTGGAGCGTGGCCTTACCCAGGGGCCGGACCGCGTAGCCGATAGCGCCAACAGCGGTGCCTCGGTGTTTGGCCGGGGGCCGTCGCAGTTCTACCTCTCCGGCGTGCCGGCCACTGGCAAGACGGCCGCGCAAGTCGAAGCCGCGCTGCGTGCGGAGGTTGCACGCGTGGCCAAGGAGGGTGTGAGCGAGGCGGAACTCACCCGCGTCAAGACCCAATGGATTGCCAGCCGCGTGTACGACCGTGACTCGCTGCAAAACCAGGCCAGCGAGTTGGGCAGCAACTGGGTGCAAGGCCTGCCGCTCGATGCGGAAGACCGGCTGCTGACCCTGCTGCGCGGCGTACAGCCCAGCGAGGTGCAAAGCGTGGCGCAGCGCTACTTTGGGGACGACCAGCTGACGGTGGCGACGCTGCTGCCCCAGCCGGTGGCACCCGGAACGCGCAAGCGCCCAGCGGGCGACGCCGGCGGCGCCATTCGCTAAGCCCACGCCGCTACCCGCATTTTCAGGATGGTTTCCATGAACGCTATTAAAAAAATAGCTGCTCGCGCTTGTGCAATAAGCGCTGGAGTGGTTTTTTACTCTCAATCTGCCTGGGCTTTGCTGCCGATCGAGCATTGGGTCGAGCCCAGCGGTGCGCAGGTCTGGCTGGTGCAAAGCCCGGCGCTGCCCATGGTGGACGTGCAGGTCGATTTCGACGCCGGCAGCCGGCGCGACCCGGCGGCGCAGGCGGGCCTCGCCAGCGCTGCGGCCGACATGGTCACCAAGGGTGTACGCGCTGCGGGCGATGCCCCGGCGATTGACGAAAACGCGCTCGGCGAGGCCTGGGCAGACCTCGGTGCCTCGTTTGGCGCCGGGGCCGATAGAGACGCCTTCAGCTTTTCGCTGCGTTCCCTGACCGACGCACCCCTGCTGGCGCGCGCCGCAGAGCTTGCCTCGCGCCAGATCGGCCAGCCTGCCTGGCCTGAAGACGTCTGGCAGCGCGAACGCTCGCGCTGGAGTGCGGCGATCCGCGAATCCGACACCCGCCCTGGCACCGTGGCGGGCAAGGCGTTTGCCAAGGCGGTGTATGGCACGCATCCCTATGGCCAGCAGGTGACGGCAGAGACCGTCTCTAAGATCGAAGTGGCCGACCTGCGCGCCTATGCCGAGCGCAGCCTGCAGGCCTGCCGCGCCAAGGTGTCCATCGTCGGCGCGGTCTCGCGCCCGCAAGCGCAGACGCTGGTGGGCACCTTGCTGGCCCACCTGCCCAGCGGTGCGCCCTGCGCTGCGCTGCCTGCCGTGCCGGCGGTGCAGCCGCTTGCAAAGGCCGAGGAAATCAACATTCCCTTCCAGTCGGCACAGGCCTATGTGCTCATCGGCCAGCCTGGCTTCAAGCGCAGCGACCCGGATTTTCTCGCGCTGCTGGTGGGCAACCACATTCTGGGAGGCGGGGGCTTCACGTCGCGCCTGACGGAGCAGGTGCGTGAAAAGCGCGGCCTGAGCTACAGCGTCTCCAGCCAGTTTGCGCCGGGCTTGAACGCCGGCGCCTTTGTCGTGAGCCTGCAGACGCGCCCCGACCAGGCGGCCGAAGCGCTCAAGGTGTCGCGCGCGGTGCTTGAGCGTTTCGTCGCCGAGGGCCCCACCGAGGCCGAGCTCAAAGCCGCCAAGGACAACCTGATTGGCGGCTTTGCCCTGCGCATCGACAGCAACCGCAAGCTCCTGGGCAACGTGGTGAACATTGCCACCAATGGCTTGCCGCTCGACTACCTCGACGGCTGGACCGACCGCGTGGCCGCACTCACCGTGGCCGACGTGCGCGCCGCCATGGCGCGCAAGCTCCAGCCCGATCGCATGGTCACCGTGGTGCTGGGGGCGCAGCCTTGAAGCGCCCCGCACCGGGCGCCGTGCGCGCCAAGCCCGCCGCAGCGCCGGGTGAAGTGCGCATCATTGGTGGCCAATGGAAGCGCACGCGTTTGCCGGTGGCAAAACTCGAAGGCCTGCGCCCCACGCCCGACCGCGTGCGCGAGACGTTGTTCAACTGGCTGGGCCAGGATCTGGGCGGCTGGCGCTGTCTGGATGCGTTTGCCGGCACTGGCGCGCTCGGCTTTGAGGCCGCCTCGCGCGGTGCGGCCTCGGTCCAGTTGGTGGAAAGTGAGCCGGCGCTGGTGGCGCAGTTGCACGCCTGGCAGCAGCGCCTGCAAGCGGGTGCCGTGCGCGTGCAGCGCGGCGACGGCGTGTCTGCGCTGCGCCAGAGCGCGCCGGCCAGTCTGGATGCGGTCTTCCTCGACCCGCCTTTTGGCAGCGCGCTCTTCGAGCCGGCCTTGCGCGCGGCGGTTGCCGCGCTGGCGCCGCAGGGGTTCATTTACCTGGAAGCCCCCGAGCGCTGGAGCGACGAAACCCTGGCGGACCTGGGCCTTGCGGTTCACCGCCACTTGCGTGCCGGCGCGGTGCATGCGCATTTGCTCCGAAAAATATAGCTGCTTGCGCTTATAGAATAAGCGCTACAGCCTAATTTTGCTTGAAATTCGACGCTGCATCCGGTCGCCGCTTGGCGTCCATAATGGTGTGTCGCACGCAGGCTGCGGTGCGCAGCCGCTGAAAGAAGCCCATGACCCAGAAAAACGTCATCGCCGTTTACCCAGGCACCTTTGACCCCATCACGCTCGGCCATGAAGACATCGTGTACCGGGCGACGCAGCTCTTTGGCACGGTGATTGTGGCGGTGGCGGCCGGCCACCACAAAAAAACGCTGTTCAGCCTGGAAGACCGCCTGGCCATGGTGCGTGAGGCCGTGGCACCCTATCCGCAGGTGAGCGTGGCGAGCTTCGACGGCTTGGTGCGCGACTTTGTCGTGAACAACGGCGGCAAGGCCATGGTGCGCGGCCTGCGCGCCGTGACCGATTTTGATTACGAGTTCCAGCTCGCCGGCATGAACCGGGCGCTGATGCCCGAGGTCGAAACGGTGTTCCTCACACCGGGCGACAAGTTCCAGTTCATCAGCAGTACCTTCGTGCGCGAGATTGCGCTGCTGGGCGGCGAGGTCGAAAAGTTCGTCTCGCCCGGCGTGCTGGCGCGCCTGATGCAAAAGAAGCGAGATCAGACGTCGCCGAACCTTGCGTAAAAAAACCTGCCGAAGCGGGCAAACGCAAAAAACCTACCGAAACGGGCAGACGTAAAAAAACCCGCCGAAGCGGGTTTTGGATTCTGATCCGAAAAAATTACGGACGAACCACGATGTTGTTGCGCACGTCGCGCACGTTCTTGGTGGTGCGGGCGATTTCGGCTGCAGTGTCTTTCTCATGTTGCGACTTGGCAAAGCCCGAGAGCTGCACCGTGCCGTTCAGCGTTTCCACGCTGATGGAGGTGGCCGAGACAGACTTGTCTTCCGCCATCTTGGCCTTCACGGCCGTGGTGATGCCGGCGTCGTCCACGTAGGAGCCAACCGTTTGCTGGTGGCGCGCCACCGAGCAGCCGGTGGAGAGGACGGTGATGCCGGCAATGGCGGCAAAGGCGAGGGCGCGTGCGTATTTCATGGTTTTTCCTTGGAAGTTGGTGGGGGAACACTGGTGCTGGGAAACATGCAGCCGGTCGATCTGTTGCACCTCCCGGATCGGACCGACTGTGGGGGGAAAGGGAGAAGGGAAAAGCGAGGGCTTACTGGTCGAGCCAATCGCGGATTTCGTCGGCGTGCTCTTCCTCGTCGCTGAGGATTTCTTCGAGCATGCGCCGCGTGGTGGGGTCTTTGTCGCCGATCAGGTTGATCATCTGGCGGTAAGCCTCGACGGCAATGCGCTCGGCCACCAGGTCGGCGCGCAGCATGGTTTTCAGATCGGTGGAATCGTCGTAGTCGGCATGGCTGCGCTCCTCAATGCCCTTGGGCGAGAAGTCGGGTTCGCCACCCAGCTGCACGATGCGCCGGGCGAGCAGGTCCGCGTGGCCGGATTCTTCATCGGCATGCACCAGCAATTCGTCGGCAATGGCGGGCGATGCCAGGCCATGGGCGGTGAAATGGTGGCGCTTGTAGCGCAGCACACAGACCAGCTCGGTCGCCAGCGCACCGTTGAGCAATTTGACGATGGATTCGCGGTACGGGCTTGAAGCGGGCGTCACTGCGCCGCGGTCAAGCTCCTGGGTAGCGGCGGCGCGCAAGGCGGTGTGGTCGAGTTCCAAGGTGGTGCTGTTGGTCTTCTTGCTCATGGGGTCCCTTCTTGGCTGGTCATGGGGCGGGCAAGTCGGACTTGGCCGCGGCGGTTGTGGGCTGTCAGTCGCGTCGGCCGCGCGTGGCGAGAATGAGCAGCGTGGCAAGCGCCGCGCCGCTGCCGAAGGCAATCAGCATGGATTTGGCAGGTTGGCCCACCACGTAGCGCGTGGTCGCCTGGCTGTAGTGGTCTACCTGCTGGCGCAGGCGCTCGCTGGTGTGCGCGCAGTAGTTGATGCTGCGTTCTGCCAGGGCCTGGGCCTTGGCGGCAAGCTCGTTGATCGTGGGGTCGATGTCGTCCCGCATGGAGTCCACGGCGGCCGCAGCCCGGTCCAACTGGGTGTTTGCTGCATTGCGCGTTGCGTTCACGGCGTGCTGTGCGCTCTGCAAGGTGGCGTCTGCGGTGTTGCGTAGGGCGTCAGCCGTGCGATCCGTGGCCTGGTTGATTTTTTCGGTGACCTGTTGCGGGTTCATGTCGGTTTCCTATAGGGGGTGGCGCTGGAGTAGGGCGAAATACCGTTATCCGCGCCGAAACAAGCTTGCCACGAACGTGAGCACTGCGAGTACGACAAAGATGAAGAACAATATCTTGGCAATGCCCACAGCGCCGGCAGCGATGCCACCAAAGCCGAACAAGGCGGCGATGAGCGCAATGACAAGAAAGACAACGGCGTAGTGCAGCATTTTTTAGCTCCTGTTTCAGTGTCGCGGTGCGATTGAGCGGGTGTGCGTTGAAGGTTTCAACACAGTTGTCGGTACTCTAAGCGTGCTGCCACCAGCGGGCTGCAAGGTGCGGTCGCCACGCACCGTCAGTTTGCAGGGGGGTGGTTGTGTAGGCATAGGCCTACAAAAATCGCACGGCTGCCGCAGGATGTGAAGCCGCCGGGGTGGCGCCGCAGCTCAGATGGCTGTGGCCAGCGCAGGGGCCGCAGGGGCCGTAGGGACAATGGGAATCACTGCAGAAACCAGTGTCCCTGTGTCCGGCGACGAGGTAATGGTCAACCGCCCGCCTGCCGCTTCGACCCGGTGGCGCATGCCCAGGAGGCCATGGGCGTTGCGCCGGACGTTTTCCTCCGCAAAGCCAATGCCGTCGTCGCGAATCTGTACGGCGATGTGCGCGGGGTGGTTGTGCACCGTGACCAGCACATGCTGTGCACGGGCGTACTTGGCAATGTTGTTGAGCGATTCCTGGACCATGCGGTAGATCGTGAGATTCGTTGCATCGGGCAGCGTGACCGGCTCCACGTTGATTTGCACATCAAGGTTGGCACGCTCGGCGAATTCACGCGTGAGAATTTCGAGCGCCGCCGTCAAGCCCAGGTTCGAGAGCGAGGAAGGGCGCAGGTCTTCGATGATGCGGCGCTTGAGGGCAATCACCCCATTCAGGGTGTCGGTCAAATGCTGGAGCCGTTCTGCCACTTCGGGGCCCGCGGTCGCCGTGCGGGACTTGAGGCGTGCCACGTCGAGTTTTGCCGCTGTCAGGAGTGCGCCAAGTTCATCGTGGAGTTCGCGCGCAAGGTGCCCGCGCTCTTCCTCGCGCACGACCTGCAAGTGCCTGGCGAGCTCGGAGAGCGTTTCGGTGCGCGCGCGTACCAATCCTTCGAGCCGTGCACGCTCGGCTTCCAGCAACACCTGTTCGCGTTCCGTCGCCTTTTGCAGCGCCGTGGTCTGGCGCAAATACATGGCAAACGCCAGCAGGCCAATGGCACTCACCGCAGAAATTCCCAGGCGCGAGAGCAGCAGCGACTGGCGAATCTTGCCTCGGTCCTGCAACGTGGCCAGCGTGGTGAAATCGATGAGGGCTTTGGCGTGTTGGCGAATGGCCTCCATGTTTTCCAGTCCGACGTCGGTCGAGAGCACAAACTTCCAGGCATCTTCGTTGCCCTCGCGGCGCAGGCGCAGGCTCAGGTTCATTTCCGACAGCTTGCGTGAGACCTGGCGCGAGAGTTGTGCGAACTCCGCAAGATCGGCCTGTGAGCCGATCACCATGATCCGCAATTGGTCCAGGTTGGTATTGACCGTGGAGATCGCCTGGTCGTAGGGTGCCAGGTAGCGCTCGTCGCCTGTCAGAAGATAGCCCCGGTGCCCTGTTTCTGCGTCCAGCATGCTTTGCAGCAATTGCATGACCGAATCGCGCAGGGCCTGGGTGCGTTCCACCTGTTCGAGTGCGGCGACCGAGCTGCGAAACCCGATTTCGTTGATGGCCAAGAGCGCCAGGGTGGCCGCTATCGCAATCGGCAGGCTGAAGGCAAATTTCTTCAATTGAGACCATTGCATGGAAAATGTCCTAAAGACGGTGGTCACAATGCCAAATTCCGGATAATGATCTGCATGCGCACCCTGAGGGCAGTCAGCTCCAGATGGTTGTCATTCAAACCAAAAAACAGGCCGCCAGCAGGTGGGCAGAAAGACGCAGCATGATCAATATCGGCATTGTCGATGACCACGCAATTGTTCGCTCGGGCTTGCGCCAGTTCCTCTCGGAACATGTAGATCTGCGCGTCGTGGGCGAGGCGGGCAACGGGCGCGAGGCTATCGATCTGGTGCGCAACCACGAAATCGATGTGTTGCTGATGGACCTTGCCATGCCCGGACAGAGCGGCCTGGATGCGCTGGCCATGCTGCGCGCCAAGGCCCCGGAGATGGGGATTCTGATACTCAGCGGCTATCCCGAGGAGCACTACGCCATTTCGCTCATTCGCCAGGGTGCGAGCGGCTATCTGAACAAGGAATGCGAGCCCAAGGAGATTGTCGAGGCGATTCGCACCATTGCCCTTGGCCGCCGCTACCTGACCCCCGCCGTGGCCGAACTGCTGGCGCAGCAACTCAACCGCAAGGACGATGCACCGCCGCATGAACAACTCTCGGAGCGCGAGTTCCAGGTGTTCTTGAAGTTGGCGCGTGGAGAGACGGCGGGAGACATCGCCAAGGATTTGTCGCTCAGCGTGAAAACCGTGAGCACCTACCGCACGCGCCTGATGGAAAAAATGGCGCTCAGCTCCAACAGCGATCTGACCTATTACGCACTGAAAAATCGTTTGATCGACTGAAAAGCGCTGGTGCCGGTGCATGGTGCACAGACAGCTGCGCCGCGGTGCCGAGCACTCAGGAATGAGGGTGCGCAGTGTCAGCGTCAAGGCTGTCGGCCTGCGAGATGCAGTAATCCACCAGAGCGTCTATTTCGTTTGATTTGTCGAACACTGCGTCGACACCCAGTTGTGCGCAGCGCATGCGCACGTCGGGCGTGGCGTAGTTGCTCAGCACGACCACCCGCTGGTGCGGCTTGCGCTCGTGGCAGGCCGCCAATATTCCCAAACCGCTGCCCTGGCGCAGGAAAAGGTCGATGATGGCCAAATCCCACTCGGAGCTGTGGTGCGTGAGCCAGGCTTTGCCGTCGTCTTCCGTCTCGGCCACTCCGACCGGTTCAATGGCTGCAAGCTCTTCCAGCGTCCCGATCAGGTTCTCCCGAATGGTGGCGTTGTCTTCGACGATGTAGGTTTTTAATTTCACTGTCGGCCAGTCCGGTGAGGCGGGAGCGCATGACCCGTGGGGGCAGTGTACGTAGCGAGTGGCGATGATTCTGCCAGCACACGCACGTGCCTGCCGTAGGCAAGCTCCTACGTGCAACCTGCGCATACGGGGCACGCTGGGTCGCGCTGGGTGCGCATGCTGCTCCACTCCATGGAGCGCCCGTCCAGCATCCACAAGCGCCCCGCCAGAGATTGGCCGGTACCCACCAGAAGCTTCAGCGCTTCTGCCGCTTGCAGAGCACCCACCACGCCCACAAGGGGGGCAAACACGCCGAGTGTGGAGCACGCTTCTTCCTCGAAGCGCGCGGCTGGAGGAAACAGGCAGGCGTAGCAGGCCGTGTCGGCCACGCGTTGGTCCACTACCGTGATCTGGGCGTCAAACCGTATCGCCGCGCCGGCCACCAGCGGGCGCGCATGCCGCACGCAGGCGGCGTTGACCGCCTGGCGTGTCGTGTAGTTGTCGCTGCAATCGAGGACTACGTCGGCGCCGGGGACCAGGTCGTCCAGCAGGTTGGCGTCCACGCGCTGCTGCAGGGGCGTGACCTGCACGTCCGGGTTGATCTCCTGCATGGCTTGGGCCGCCGATACCACCTTGGGCAGGCCCACGCGGGCACTGGTGTGCGCGATCTGTCGCTGCAGGTTGGTGAGATCGACCGTGTCGTCGTCCACCAGCGTGATGCGTCCCACGCCTGCGGCTGCGAGGTAGAGCAAGGCGGGGGAGCCCAGTCCGCCGGCGCCGATCACCAGTGCGTGGCTGGCCATGATCCGCTCCTGTCCCTCAATGCCGATGTCATCGAGAAGAATGTGGCGCGAATAGCGCAGGAGTTGGTCGTCGGTCATGGCAGTGCTGCGAGGCTTCCAAGGGCAAAGCAAAGGCTGGTCAGCCCAGAGGCCGCCAGCCTGCGAGACGTCCCTAGAGGAGTCAGTTGGCCTTGGCCTCTTCCTTGCGCTCGGTTTGCGTCTTGCTCACCAGCACCGGCTTGCCACGCAATTGGTTCAGAGCTTGCTGCAGCGGGAAATCCTTGTCGGCGCCGAATTCGGGTACGCGGCGCTCGGCAAGTGGTTTCTTGGATTCTTCTTCCAGCCGCTTGCGCGCTTCTTCGCGTGCTTCTTCACGGGCCTTGTCTTCGACTTCGGCGCCCTGACCGCTGCTCAAATGCTTGGCCAGATCGGCTTCGCGCATGCGCAGGGCGGCGAACAGGTTGCCTTCGGCGGTTTCGTCGATCAGCACGTCGGGCACGATGCCCTTGGCCTGGATGGATTTGCCGCTGGGCGTGTAGTAGCGTGCGGTGGTGAGCTTGATGCCGGTGTCCGGGCCCAGTGGCCGCACCGTTTGCACCGAGCCTTTGCCAAAGGTCTGGCTGCCCATGACGATGGCGCGCTTGTTGTCCTGCAGCGCGCCAGCTACGATTTCGCTGGCCGAGGCAGAGCCCTCGTTCACCAGCACCACCAGGGGGACGGTCTTGAGTCCGGCCGGCAGTCCCCGCAACGGGTCGCCCTGGCGTGCGTAAAACTCGGGGGCGGCCTTGTAGGTAGCCTTGCTTTCGGCCAACTGGCCATTGGTGGAGACGATCGTGGTGTCAGCAGGCAGGAAGGCCGAGGCAATGGCGACGGCGCCATCCAGCAGGCCGCCCGGGTCATTGCGCAGGTCCAGCACCATGCCTTTCATCTTCGGGTCTTGCTTGTAGAGCTCTTGCGCCTTCTGAACGAAGTCTTCGACGGTGCGGTCCTGGAACTGCGACACCCGGATCCATCCGTAGCCAGGTTCCATGATCTTGCCCTTGACCGACTGTGTCTTGATCTCCTCGCGCGTGATGGTTACCGGGAACGTGCGGCTTTCGTTCTTGCGCAGGATGGTCAGCGTCACCTGGGTGTTGGGCTGGCCACGCATGCGCTTGACGGCTTCGCTCAAGGTCAGGGTCTTGACGGGCGTGTCCTCAATCTTGGTGATCAGGTCATTGGTCTTGAGGCCGGCGCGGAAAGCGGGGGAGCCTTCAATGGGCGAGACGATCTTGATCAGCCCATCTTCCTGGGTGATCTCGATGCCCAGCCCGACAAAGCGGCCCGTTGTGCCTTCGCGGAATTCGGCAAACGACTTCTTGTCGAAGTACTGCGAATGCGGGTCCAGGCTGGAAACCATGCCCGAGATGGCGTCGGTAATCAGCTTTTTGTCGTCCACCGGCTCCACGTAGTCGGTCTTGATCAGGCCGAACACGGCGGACAGCTGCTGGATTTCCTCCAGCGGCAGCGGCGACATGGCTCCACGTGCCACCGTCTGCAAAGACACCGTCGTGAGTGCCCCTGCCAATACGCCAATCGCCACCCAACTCGTGATTTTCAGTTTTTGACCCATACAGCCCCTTTAACCGATTCAATATACACCGTGCTGCCTTGGAAGCGCCTGAGTCGCCAGGGTTCCCGACCAGCGTGCGGGAAAACCCGCTCAGCCCTTGCCCTGAGACGCCACGGCGGCGGCGGCCTTGGCTGCGGCCTCGGCGTCGCCCAGGTAGTAGCTGCGCAGGGGCTTGAGATTCGCGTCCAGTTCGTAGACCAGCGGGATGCCGTTGGGGATGTTCAGCCCCACGATGTCGGCGTCGGAGATGCCATCGAGGTACTTGACCAGCGCGCGAATCGAATTGCCGTGCGCGGCCACCATTACGCGCTGGCCCGACCGAATGGCGGGCGCCAGCGTGTCGTTCCAGAATGGCATCACCCGTGCCACCGTGTCCTTGAGGCATTCGGTGAGCGGCACTTCGCCCTCGGCCAAGCCTGCATAGCGCAGGTCGGAGCGCTCGCTGCGCTCGTCGGCGGCGTCCAGCGCGGGCGGCGGCGTGTCGTAGCTGCGGCGCCAGATGAGGACTTGGTCGTCGCCGTATTTTTTGGCGGTTTCGCCCTTGTTCAGGCCCTGCAGCGCGCCATAGTGGCGCTCGTTCAGGCGCCAGCTCTTGGTCACGGGCAGCCATTGGCGCTCCATGGCGTCCAGGCAATGCCACAGCGTGTGGATGGCGCGCTTGAGCACGCTGGTGCAGGTGAGGTCGAACTCGTAGCCTTCTTCACGCAGCAGCCGGCCGGCGTTTTTGGCCTGCTCGATGCCGGTGTCCGTCAGGTCCACATCGGTCCAGCCAGTAAAGCGGTTGTCGAGATTCCAGGTGGATTCACCGTGGCGAATGAGTACGAGCTTGTGCATGGATGGCCTGGGTGCGAGCGGGTCAAAACCATACATTCTAAAATTGACAGGTTTGCAACCCAAGGATTCCTGTGACTTTCTTTCTCGATAACTGGTATCTGTTCGTAATGGCCATCGCCTCGGGGGGCATGCTGCTGGTGCCGATGTTCAAGGGTGGCATGCCCGGCGGGCTCGCGCCTGCGGGCGCCGTGCAGCTCGTCAACCGGGAGAAAGGCGTGCTGATCGACGTCTGCAGTGCCGACGAATACGCCGCTGGCCACGCCGTAGGGGCGCGCAACGCTCCGCTGGCCGATCTGGAGGCGCGCTTGCCGGCGATGGTCAAGAACAAGGCGCTGCCGGTCGTGCTGCTGTGCGCCAGCGGTGCCCGCGCCAATCGCGCCGCAGCGGTGGCGCGCAAACTGGGGTACTCCAACGTGCAAGTGCTCGCCGGGGGGCTCAACGCCTGGCGTGCTGCCAACCTGCCGGTTGAAAAATCCTGAAAAATGAAAGGACTTCCATGCAAGCCGTGAAGATGTACACCACCGGCGTTTGCCCTTACTGCATCCGGGCCAAGCAGATGCTCAAGGCCAAGGGTGTCGAGACGATTGAGGAAATCCGCATCGACACCGACCCGCAAGCCCGCATGCACATGATGGAGATCACCGGCCGGCGCACCGTACCGCAAATCTTTATCGGCGACACCCATGTGGGGGGCCACGACGACCTGGTGGCGCTCGATAGCCGAGGCGAGCTGATGCCCTTGCTGGGCGCGGCATAATCCTGCCCTATGTGCCTGCTGCGGGAGTTGCTCCTGCAGCGGGTTTGTTTTTGGGCCTGCCGCTCCTGGCCAGGCCCGGTTTGAGCTGAAAGCAAGCACACCATGGCCGACAACGACACCCCCATCTTCCAGATCCAGCGCGTCTACCTCAAGGACATGTCGCTTGAGCAGCCCAATTCGCCGGGCATCCTGCTCGAAGCCGAGCAGCCCAGCGTGGACATTCAGCTCGGCGTGGAAGCCAGCCCAGTCGCCGACGGCATCTACGAAGTGGCGGTCACGGCCACGGTGCAGACCAAGATCAAGGACAAGACGGTGTTTCTGGTCGAGGCCAAGCAGGCCGGCATCTTTGAAATCCGCAACGTCCCGGAAGAGCAAATGGGCGCCATCATGCGCATCGCCTGCCCGCAGATCGTCTACCCCTACCTGCGTGGCAACGTGGCGGACATCGTGAATCGCGCCGGCTTTCCGCCTGTGCACCTGGCCGAAATCAACTTTCAGGCCATGTACGAGCAGCAGCAGGCGCAGGCGGCTGGCGCCGGCGAGACGCCTCCGCTGCCACAGTAATTTAGGGCAATGCTGAACAAGTCCCTCACGCGCCGCGCATCCGTACCTCGGGCGGTCTGCCGCGTTGCAAATCCTCGCCATAGCTGCGGCTATGGCTGCGGTTTGCGCCTTGCATCCCATCCCGATGCACGGCGCGCACCATCGCGGTGACTTATTCAGCATCGCCTTAGGTTTTTTTGCCTCCAGCGCTTTCCTCTCTTGTGTAGACAGCTATGAAAATAATAGTTTGTGGCGCTGGAGCATGGGGGACGGCGGTGGCCATCAGTGCGGCCGCCCATCCCGATGGCCACGCCGTCACGCTGTGGGCGCACAGCAGGGCGCAGGAGCAGGCCATGCAGGCCGCACGCAGCAACGCGCGCTATCTGCCCGACGTGGCCTTCCCCCCGTCTCTTGGGCTGGCCAGCGGCGACGCTGCCGACTTGCTGGCACGCGCACAGGCCTCCGACCTGGTGGTGCTCGCCGCGCCCATGGCGGCGCTGCGCGGGTTGCTGCACGGCTTGCGCGACTGCCGCGCGCCGGTCGCCTGGTTGTGCAAAGGCTTCGAGGCGAGCAGCCAGGATTCGCAGTCTTTTGGGCTTCTAGGGCATGAAATACAGGCGCAAGTAGCTCCTGATTTAATAGCTGGTGTGCTGAGTGGCCCGAGCTTTGCACAAGAGGTCGCGGCCGGTCGGCCTACAGCACTGGTGGCCGCCAGCGAATATGCGGCCGTGCGCGATGCGCTGGTGCGCGCCTTCCACGGCCCGAGTGTGCGCGTCTATGCCAACGACGACATCGTCGGCGTGGAGGTGGGCGGTGCGGTGAAGAACGTGCTCGCCATCGCCACCGGCCTGTGCGACGGGCTGGCGCTGGGCTTGAATGCCCGTGCGGCGCTCATCACCCGCGGGCTTGCGGAAATGACGCGCCTGGGCGTCGCGCTGGGTGCGCGCGCAGAAACCTTCATGGGCCTCTCGGGCCTGGGCGACCTGGTGCTGACCGCCACGGGAGACCTCTCCCGCAACCGGCGTGTCGGATTGCTCCTGGCGCAGGGCCAGACACTGGCCCAAGCGGTGGATTCGCTCGGTCATGTGGCCGAGGGCGTGTACTGCGCCCGCACCGTGGTGCAACGTGCGCGCGCTCTGGGGGTGGAAATGCCGATCAGCGAGGGCGTGGTGGCGCTGTTGGACGGCACGCTCTCGCCGGCAGAAGCCGTCGCTGCGCTCATGGAGCGCGAGCCGACCGCAGAAGGCGGCTAGCTGCGCTTTTGCGGCGTGATCGCCCGCAGTTGCCGGGCGATGTGGGCGCTCAGCCCTTTCTTGCCAATGCGTGCGCAGCAGCCAGCGCCGTCATATTGACCACCCGGCGCACCGTGGACGAGGGTGTCAGCACATGGGCCGCGCCGGCTGCGCCCAGCAGAATGGGGCCGATAGTGGTGCCATGGCCGCCCGTGGTCTTGAGCACATTGAACAGAATGTTCGCGGCATCCAAGTTGGGGCAGATCAGCACGTTGGCCGAGCCGTGCAGCGTTGAATCCAGCAAGCTGTGCGCGCGGATGCTCTCGGACAGGGCGGCATCGCCATGCAGCTCGCCGTCGCATTCGATGTCGGGCGCAGCGGCGGCAAACAGATCACGCGCCTCACGCATTTTTCGCGCCGAAGGCCGGCTCGACGAGCCGTAGTTCGAGTGCGACAGGAAAGCCACCTTGGGCGGAAGGCCAAAGCGGTGCACAACCTTGGCGGCCATCTGGGCGATTTCCGAGAGCTGCAGGGCATCCGGGTTGTCATTGATGTAGGTGTCGGCAATGAACAGCGTGTGCTTGTCCAGCATGAGTGCGTTGACGGTGGCCAGGCAATGGGCGCCGGGCTCCACGCCAAAGATGTCGCGGATGTGCTGCAAATGGCTGTCGAACTTGCCCACCAGGCCGCAGAGCATGGCGTCGGCGTCGCCCAGGTGCACCATGAGCGAGGCAATCAGCGTGTTCGAGCGGCGCACCGCCGCTTTGGCCGCTTCGGGCGTCGCGCCATTGCGGCCCATCAGTGCGTGGTAGCTCTCCCAATAGGTGCGAAAGCGCGGGTCGTCCTCGGGGTTGCAGACCTCGACGTCGTGCCCCGGCTGGATGCGCAGACCGGCGCGGGCGATGCGCGCTTCGATCACGGCCGGGCGGCCAATCAGAATCGGGCGCGCCAGGCCGTCGTCCACAGCAAACTGCGCGGCGCGCAGCACGCGCTCGTCCTCGCCTTCGGCATAGGCCACGCGCTGCGGCTGGGCCTTGGCGATGGCAAAGACCGGGCGCATGAACATGCTGGTCTGGTAGACGAAGCGCGTGAGGCTTTGGCGGTAGGCTTCCAGGTCTTCAATCGGGCGTGTGGCGACGCCTGATTCCTGCGCTGCGCGCGCCACTGCCGGGGCGATGCGCAAGATAAGACGTGCATCAAACGGCGTGGGAATCAGGTAGTCAGGCCCAAAGCGCAGTTCCTGGCCGGCGTAGGCAGCCGCCACTTCGTCGCTCATTTCCGCCTTCGCCAAGTCGGCGATCTCGCGCACGCAGGCGAGCTTCATGGCCTCGGTGATCTTGGTCGCGCCGCAGTCGAGCGCGCCGCGGAAGATGTACGGAAAGCACAGAACGTTGTTGACCTGGTTCGGGTAGTCCGAACGCCCGGTGGCGATGATGCAATCGGGCCGCACGGCCTTGGCCAGTTCGGGGCGGATTTCGGGCTCTGGGTTGGCCAGCGCCAGGATGATGGGCTTGTCGGCCATGGTTTTGACCATCTCGGCCGTGAGCACGCCGGGGGCCGAGCAGCCCAGGAACACATCGGCGCCGCTCACCACGTCGGCCAGCGTGCGCGCCTCGGTTTTTTGCGCGTAGCGGGCCTTGGAGGCGTCGTAGCCACCGGGGCGGCCTTCGTAAATGACGCCCTTGGAGTCCACCATGAAGACATTGGAGCGCGTCACACCCAAGCCCACCATCACGTTCACGCAGGCGAGCGCTGCGGCACCGGCGCCCGAGACGGCGATTTTCACTGCCGCAATGTCCTTGCCCACCAGTTCCAGGCCGTTGAGCAGCGCCGCCGATGAAATGATGGCCGTGCCGTGCTGGTCGTCGTGGAACACCGGAATGTTCATGCGCTCGCGCAGCTTTTCTTCGATGTAGAAGCACTCGGGCGCCTTGATGTCTTCGAGGTTGACGCCGCCCAGCGTGGGTTCGAGCGCGGCAATCATGTCAACCAGCTTGTCCGGGTCGTTTTCGGCCAGTTCGATGTCGAACACGTCGACACCGGCGAACTTCTTGAACAAACACCCCTTGCCTTCCATCACCGGCTTGGACGCCAGCGGGCCGATGTTGCCCAGGCCGAGCACGGCGGTGCCGTTGGTGACCACGCCTACCAGGTTGCCGCGGGCGGTGAATTCAAAGGCGAGCGACGGGTCGGCCTGGATGTCCAGGCACGGGTAGGCGACGCCGGGCGAATAGGCCAGCGCCAGATCGCGCTGGTTGGACAGCGTCTTGGTAGGAGTGACGGAAATCTTCCCACGCGTCGGGTTGCGGTGGTATTCACGCGCGGCGTCGCGCAGGGTCATTTCGGCGTTGCTGAGGGGTTCGGTCATATCAGGTTCCAGAAGGCAAAGGCCTTACAAGCATAGAGCAATGGTTTGCGGATGGCCGCTTCCCATGATGTAAAAAAGCGCGGCGCCGGGCTTGCCGGGGCCGCGCCTTGTCACCGCCGCCAGTCAGTGGGCTTGGGCCTGGCGAGCAGCGTGGACGGCAGCCGAGGTGTCCCCGTTGGTGCCGTTGAAGAACACGTTGAGCAGAACGGCCGTGACCGACGCCAGCAGGATGCCCGACTCGATCAGCGGGTGGATGGCGTGCGGCATCCACTGGCGGAAGTTGGGCGCCACCAGCGGGATCATGCCCACGCCAATGGAGACGGCGACGATCATGGCGTTGGCCCGGTTGTCGCGGAAATCGACGCCGCCCAGGATGCGGATGCCGGTGGCGGCCACCATGCCGAACATCACCAGCCCCGCGCCGCCCAGCACCACGGTGGGAAGGGATTCCACCAGCGCGCCCATCTTGGGCAGTACGCCCAGGATGATCAGAATCACGCCGCCGGCCACGCAGACAAAGCGGCTCTTGACGCCGGTGACCGCCACCAAGCCCACGTTTTGCGAAAAACTGGTGTAGGGGAAGGTGTTGAAGATGCCGCCAATCAGCGTGCCCAGGCCGTCGGTGCGCAGGCCCCGTGCCAGGTCCGCCTGGCTGATCTTCCGGTCGGTCATTTCGCCCAGCGCCAGGAACATGCCGGTCGATTCGATCATCACCACGATCATGATGAGCGTCATGGTGAGGATCAGGATGGGGTCGAAGATGGGCGTGGCGATCTCGAAGGGCAGGATGAGGTCGAACCAGGCGGCCTTGGCGACCTTGTCAAAGTTCATCAGCCCCATGGCAGCGGCGGCGACCGCTCCAATGACGATGCCCAGCAGCACCGAAATGTTGGCCAGAAAGCCCTTGGCAAAGCGGGCGATCAGCAAAATGGCTGCCAGCACCAGCCCCGAAATCCCCACGCCGGTCAAGTCGGCATAGCGGGGGTTGGGAATGGTCGGCACCACGGCAAACCCCTTGGGGACGGGCGGCAGCGAACTGCCCGGCGCGCCGACGGCGGCCTGCACCTCGCTGAGCCACTTGACGTAGTCCGGGTTGACCACGGCGGGCGCCGTAGGGCCCACCGGGTTGCCAAAAATCCAGTTGATACCGACCCGCATCAGGCTGATGCCGATCACGGCAATGATGGTGCCGGTGACCACCGGCGGAAAGAAGCGCAGCATGCGGCTGACCGCTGGCGCGATCAGGATCGATATGACTCCCGCGCCGATGATGGAGCCAAAGATCAGCCCGGCGCCGGCGGTGCCCCCCGTGGTCTGCGCCATCGACACCATGGGGGCGACGGAGGCAAAGGTCACCCCCATCATCACCGGCAGCTTGATGCCGAACCATTGGGTGGCGCCGAGCGCCTGGATCAGCGTGACCAGGCCGCAGCAGAACAGGTCGGCCGAGATCAGCTTGGCCACCTGGTCGGGCGTGAGGTTGAGGGCGCGCCCGACGATGAGCGGCACGGCAATGGCGCCCGCATACATCACCAGCACATGCTGGAGTCCCAGCGCAGTCAGCCTGCCCAGCGGCAGGTGTTCGTCAACAGGGTGAACAGTCGCTTGCATGAAACATTCCTTGCGGGGTGCGAAGAAAAAGGGTGGCCGCCAACGCTCAGCCGTGCATGGCGGCTGAGTCCATACAAAAAGTGTATACAAACCATAAGAAGATTCGACTAGAGAGAAACCCTGCGCTCCCGCGCGATCTGGGTTCTGGCTGCGGATCTTCCTCACCTGAAAAGAGGAAAAAGTTTTAGTAAAAAATGCCTCTATCGCTTACTGGTAAAGCGCATGCAGCTATATATTCAATAGCAAGTGCGGATTCTGCATGCCGCGCGCACAACTGCCATGACCCCAAAAAAAGCCGCCCGGCGCGGGGCGGCTTGTGAAGGGAATGAGAGCGCCTCAATAGCCCAGCGTCTTGCCATCCGGATTGCGTGGGTCCGAATAGCCGTAGAGCACCCCGCCGCGCAGGCCAATGGTCTGCGTGCGCCCCATCGAGGCCTTGACCACGACCTTGTGCCCGCGCTGGCGCAGCAGGGCCATCGTGTCGGGGGAGAGGCCCTTTTCCACGCGCAGTTCGTCGGGCGTCCATTGGTGGTGCACGCGCGGCGTGGAGGCCGCTTCGGCCGGGTTCATGCCAAAGTCAATGGTGTTGACCACGGTTTGCAGCACGGTGGTGATGATGCGCGCGCCGCCCGGGCTGCCGGTCACCAGCACCGGCTTGCCGTCCTTGAGCACCAAGGTCGGCGTCATCGACGAGAGCGGACGCTTGCCAGCCGCTACCGCATTGGCCTCGCCCCCCACCAATCCATAGGCGTTGGCCACGCCGGGCTTGGCGGAGAAATCGTCCATTTCGTTGTTGAGCGTGATGCCGGTGCCGGCAGCCACAATGCCGCTGCCGAAATTGGTGTTCAGCGTGTAGGTGACGGCCACCGCATTGCCGGCCTGGTCCACGACCGAGAAGTGCGTGGTCTGGTCGCTTTCGTAGGGCTGGGGCTTGCCGGGTTGGATGCTCTTGCTGGGGCGTGCATGGTGGGGGTCGATGCCCGCGGCGAGCTGCGCGGCGTAGCGCTTGGACGTCAGCCCCTTGAGCGGAATCTTGACGAAATCGGGGTCGCCCAGGTATTGCGCGCGGTCGGCGTAGGCCAGCTTCATGCTCTCGGCCATGTAGTGGATGGTCTGCGCGCTATTGGGCCCCCACTCGCCCAGCGGCAGGGGTTCGAGCATGTTGAGCATCTGCACCAGGTGTGGGCCACCGGAGGAGGGCGGCGGCATGGTGACGATCTCATAGCCCCGGTAGGTGCCGCGCGTGGGTTCGCGCTCCACCACCTTGTAGCTGCGCAGGTCGTCCAGCGTGAGGGCGCCTGGGTGGGATGCCATTTCGGCGGCGATTCTCGTGGCGATCGCGCCCTCGTAGAACGCCTTGGCGCCTTCGCTGCCAATCAGGCGGATGGAGGCGGCCAGGTCTTTTTGCACCAGCAAGTCGCCGGACTTGAGCGGCTCGCCGTTCTTCCAGAAGATCGCCTGCGTGGCGGGCCACTGGCCCATGGTCTTCCTGGTCTGCAGCAGCACCTTGGCCAGGGTTTCGCTGACCGGGTAGCCCTGCTCGGCCAGTGCGGCGGCCGGTGCCACCACCTTGGCCAGCGGCATCGTGCCCCAGGTCTTCAGGGCGTGTTCCATGCCGGCCACCGTGCCCGGCACGCCAACCGCATAGTGCGTGAAGAGCGATTTGCCGTCCACCACATTGCCCTTGGCATCGAGGTACATGTCGCGCGTGGCCGCGCGTGGCGCCATTTCGCGAAAGTCGAGCGCCACGCTTTTGCCGGTCTTGGCGTCATACACCACCATGAAACCGCCGCCGCCCAGGTTGCCGGCGTTGGGCAAGGCCACGGCCAGGGCAAAGCCGATGCCGACGGCCGCGTCTACGGCATTGCCGCCGCCCTTGAGGATGTCGAGCCCAATCTGTGAGGCCAGTGCCTGCTCGGTCGCCACCATGCCGTGGTGCGCCACCACGGGGTGGAACACGTCCATGTCGAAGTCGTAGGCGGCGCTCGCGTCCTGGGCGGCAGTGGTTTGCTGAACGGTGGGAGCGGTTGGCGCGGCCGCCTGCGGCGCGGAGCCGCAGGCGGCCAAATTGAGCAGCGTGAGCGCAAGGCTGCTGGCCAGCAGGGTCTGACGGAGTTTCATAGGGGTGTCTCCTCGGGTTGGATCGGACCTTCGAGGGACACCGGATGCGCGGAGCAGGCGGGATGCCAGAAGGCGCCGGCCAGTGTAGGGCGGTGCGGCCCCGCGTGCAGAAGGCCGTTATGCCGATTGCGCCAGCAGGTCATGCAGCGCGCGGGCCACCACCTTGGTCGCGCGCCGCAGGTCTTCCAGGTCAAGGCGCTCGTCAGCGCGCTTGGCGTGGGATTCGAGCACCGTGCGCGGGCCGGCGCCGTAGATCACGCCCGGAATGCCCTGCTCGGCGTACAGGCGCACGTCGGTGTAGAGCGGGGTGCCCACGGCCGGTGGCACTTCGCCAAACACCTCGCCCGCATGCTTTTGCAGGGCCTTGACCAGCGGCTGGTTGCCGGGCAGCGGCGTCATGGCATTGGCCAGCAGTAGCCGGCGGATGTCCACCGTGATGCCGGGGCATTCGCCTGCCGCTTTGGCGATGCAGGTGCGGATGCCAGCCTCGACCTCAGCGGGGTTTTCTTCGGGAATCATGCGCCGGTCGAGCTTGAAAGTGACTTTGCCGGGGACGACGTTGGTATTGGTTCCGCCCTCGATGCGGCCCACGTTCAGGTACGGGTGGGTGATGCCGGGAACCTCGGAAAGCACTTTGCGGTTTTCGATGTTGAGGGCGTACAGGGCGTTGAGGATATGCACGGCACCCTGCAGGGCATCGACACCGGTGTCGGGCACGGCCGCGTGCGCCATCTTGCCGTGCACCGTCACTTCCATTTGCAGGCAGCCGTTGTGCGCGGTGACCACCTCGTACGAGAAGCCGGCCGCCAGCAGCAAGTCAGGATGCGTCAGGCCGTGCTTGAGCAGCCAGCCCGGGCCGAGCAGACCGCCAAATTCTTCGTCGTAGGTGAAGTGCAGCTCCACCGCGCCTTGCGTGGGCCTGGCCACCGCTTCGAGCGCGCGCACCGCGAACGTGAAGCTGGCGAAATCGCCCTTGCTGACCGCGGTGGCGCGGCCGTACATCTTGCCGTCCACGATCTCGGCGCCATAGGGGTCGTGCGTCCAGCCCTCGCCCGGCGGCACCACGTCGCCATGGGCGTTCAGCGCCACGGTGCGGCCACTGCCTGCAGGGCCGTAGGGGCGGCGCACGATCAGGTTGGTGATGCTCTGCATGCCATACGCCTGCACCTCGGCCTGCGGTACGGCGTGGCGCTCCACCTCGAAGCCCATGGGCGCTAGCAGCTCGGCCGTGCGCTCGGCGTGCGGCGCGTTGTTGCCGGGGGGCGTGTCGGTGGGCACGCGCACCAGGGCCTGCAAGAAAGCCACTTCCTCGTCGAAATGCTGGTCGATCCAGGCGTCAAGCGCTTGGTAGGGGGCGGCGGCGGTCGTGGCGGTCATGTGGGTTCCTTGGCAAGTTGGTGCAGCACATGGCCGAAGGCCTGCACGGCCAGCTCCATGTCGTCGTTGGTGGTCGATTCCAGCGGGTTGTGGCTGATGCCGGCGTTCTCGCCGCGCACGAACAGCATGGCCTGGGGCATGACTTCGTGCAGCTTCATGGCGTCGTGGCCGGCGCCGCTCGGCATGCGGTGCACGGGGATGCCAGAGGCCGCCACGGCGCGCTCCCAGCGCTGTTGCCAGGGCGCTGCGCTGGGCGCGGCGGCGGCGCGCATGGATTCCTCCAGCCGATAGTGCAGGCCGCGGCGAGTGGCGATGGCGGCGAGCTGGGCCAGCACATCCTTGCTCAGCGCGTCGCGCTGCGTGTCATTCGGCGCGCGCAGATCCAGGGTGAACTGGCAGCGGCCGGGCACGACGTTAATCGACCCACTGGGCACGTTCAGCACGCCGATAGTGCCCACCGAGTTCCCGTCCTGCGCGGCCCGCTGCTCCACATACAGCAGCAGCTCGGCCACGCCCGCTGCAGCGTCGCGCCGGCGGTCCATGGGGGTAGTACCCGCATGGCTGGCCATGCCCAGCATCTCGCCGACGTAGCGCACGCCACCGTTGATGGAGGTGACGACGCCCAGCGGCAAATCGAGCTCATTGAGCACCGGGCCCTGCTCGATGTGGACTTCGATGAAGCCCAGGTACTGCGCCGGGTCGCGTTGCAGCTTGGGGATGTCGGCAATGCACAGGCCGGCATGTTCCATGGCGGCACGCATGCTGACGCCGTCCGCATCCTGCTGCTCCAGCCACGCTGGGTTGAAGTGGCCGATGAGCGCGCCCGAACCCAGGAAGGTGGCCTTGTAGCGCTGGCCTTCCTCCTCGGCAAAGCCCACCACTTCGATGGCAAAGGGCAGGCGCTTGCCAGCGCGGTGCAGCTCGCGCACGCAGGCCATGGGCACGAAGATACCCAGGCGCCCGTCGTACTTGCCGCCGTTGCGCACGGTGTCGTAGTGCGAGCCGGTCAGCAGGGTCTTGGCCGCTTTTGCTTCGACGGCCGCGTGGTATTTGCCGACCACGTTGCCCACGGCGTCGATGCCGACTTCGTCAAAGCCGCAGTCGCGCATCCAGTGGCTGATGCGCTGCGCGCAGGCGCGGTGCGCATCGGTCAAATAGGTGACGGTGAGCTGGCCCTGTTCGGCGTAGCCGGGGTCGGAATGGCGGGCGAGCGACTCGTGCCAATCCCAGACATCGTTGCCGAGTACGGGATGGGCGTCGAACTTGTCAGCGAGGCGGATTTCGGCAATGCGGTGGATGTTGCGCAGCGCCTCGGCGCGCTCGAAGTCGGGGTGGTTGTCCAGGCGCCGGGCAAAGGTCTCGATGATCTGGCTGCGGGACAGGCCCGTGCCGCGCGGGCCGCGCACTGCCAGGATGAAGGGGAAGCCAAAGCGCGCGTTGTAGTCTGCATTGAGCTGCTGGATGCGCGCGAATTCTTGGGGGGAGCAATCGGTCAGCCCCGCAGTGCCCTGCTCGTGGGTGGATTCCGCCGTGAGGGTCTGGCTCACCATGGCCTTGCCGGCCAGTTCCGGGTGGGCGCGAATCAGTGCGAGCTGCGCATCGGCCGGCGCATTGCGCACGGTGCTCGCCAGGGCGTGCTTGAGGTGGGCGAGCGAGCGAAACGGGCGCTCGGCCAGGGCTTGGCTTGCAATCCAGGGCGAGTGCTCGTAGACGCCGTCCAGCAGCGCCAGCGCCTCGGCGGGGCTGGCGGCGTTGAGTTCCTGCAGGGTCAGAACCATGGGCTTTCCTATCAAAAAGTGAGCTGCCAACGCTTACCAGATAAGCGCTAGAGGCCAATTTTGTTCAAATTTTCGGTGTAGGATGCTGCTCCGCCCAATGGCGGGCGATGTCGATGCGGCGGCACACCCACACACCCTGGTGCTGCGCGATGTGGTCCAAAAAGCGCTGCAGGGCGGTGATGCGGCCGGGCCGCCCAAGCAGGCGGCAGTGCATGCCGATGCTCATCATCTTGGGCCGGTCCAGGCCCGCTGGGTCGCCTTCGGCATACAGCACGTCGAAGGTATCGCGCAGGTACTGGAAGAAGGGGTCGGCGTGCGAATAGCCCTGCGGCAGGGCAAAGCGCATATCGTTGCAGTCCAGCGTGTAGGGCACGATGAGCTGGGGCACTGCGCTGCCGTCGGTTTTGCGCACCTTCATCCAGAACGGCAGGTCGTCGCCGTAGTAGTCGCTGTCGTAGGCAAAACCGCCGAAATCGGCCGCCAGGCGGCGCGTGTTCGGGCTGTCGCGGCCGGTGTACCAGCCTTCGGGGCGGGTGCCGGTGAGGCGTTCGATGATTTCCATGGCCTGCGCCATGTGTTCGCGCTCGACGGCTTCGGGTACCTGCTGGTAGTGAATCCACTTGAGGCCGTGGCAGGCGATCTCGTGGCCGGCCTGGACGAAAGCCTTTGCCACCTCGGGGTGGCGCTCCAGCGCCGTGGCGACGCCGAACACCGTGAGCGGCAGGCCGCGCTGCTGGAATTCCCGCAGGATGCGCCAGACGCCGGCGCGCGAGCCGTATTCGTAGATGCCCTCCATGCTGATGTGGCGCTCGGGGTAGCTCGCGGGGTTGAACATTTCCGACAGAAACTGCTCGGAGCCGGCGTCGCCATGCAGCACGCAGTTTTCGCCGCCTTCCTCGTAATTGAGCACGAACTGCACGGCAATGCGCGCGCCGCCGGGCCAGCGGGCATGCGGTGGCTTGGGGCCGTAGCCGACGAGGTCGCGCGGGTAGGCAAGGGTGCTGTCGTAAGTCATGGCGTGTGCAGATTCAAAGGGGTGAGAGCGCCAACGAAAGGTCGTTGACCGGGCGTTTGCGCTCGAAGGCGAGGCTGGCTTCCACATGTTCGAGGTGCTCGTGCATCAGTTGCACCGTGCGTGCCTCGTCGCGCGCCGCCAGCGCGGCGACGATTTCCGCATGCTCCTCGTGCGAGTGCGCCGCTTCGCTGGCGCTCTGGTACATCAGCGTGATGAGCGCACAGCGCGAGATCAGGTCGCGCAGCAGTTGGGCCAGCACGTCGTTGCCCATCAGTTCGGCAATGCGCACGTGGAAGTCGCCCAGCAGTTCGGTGCGCCCGCTGGTGTCCTGGGCGCCCAGGGCCGCGGCTTCGCTGGCGACATGGGCGCGCAGCGTCTTGATCTTGGCCGGTGTGACGCTCTGCACAAAGGCGCGCACCATTTGCGTCTCCAGCATGCGGCGCACGGCAAACACCTGGCGCGCTTCGTCGGCCGACGGGGTGGAGACAAAGGCGCCGCGTGCGGGCTCCAGCGTCACCAGGCGGTTCTGCGCGAGCTGGAACAGGGCCTGGCGCACCAGCGTGCGGGAGACACCAAAATGGTCCGCGAGCTTCTGCTCCGCCAGCTTGGTGCCGGGCTGCAGGCGGTGCTCGACGATGGCGCGGGTCAGCGATTCGACAATGGCGTGGGTGGAGGATTCCATGGCGGCATGATAGGCGCGATTGCCAAAAGTGTATACACTTTCGGTGCACAGAAAGTGCCCTGCCCCAGAACTTTAGGAGATCGCCTTATGGGCCTGAGTACCCACGTTCTCGACACCATGCATGGCTGCCCGGCGGCTGGCATGCGCGTCGCCCTCTTTTCCACCGACGGTGAGCAGGCCACGTTGCTCAAGGAGCTGGTACTGAACCAGGATGGACGTACCGATGCGCCGTTGTTCGACAACGCCTCGCTGCGCACCGGAACGTACCGCCTCACTTTTGATGTGGCGCGCTATTTCAAGGGCAAGGGCGTGGCCTTGCCGGAGCCGAATTTTCTCGGCCAGGTCCGTCTGGATTTCGGAGTGGCCCACGCCGATCAGCACTACCACGTACCGCTGCTGGTCAGCCCCTGGAGCTATTCGACCTACCGGGGGTCGTAGCGAGAGTGGGCTGCGAGTGCGGAATAGGGCTCGGGCGATGAAGTGGGCGCGGCCCAGGTCAGGGATGCCGAGCAAGGGCAGCCCCGCAGTGAGGGCATCGTCCCCCTTCCCGGATGGCGCAGCCATGCGAGAGAAGGGGGAAGGCGCGAAGCGCCTCAGGGGAATGCACTTAGTCCTGCCCTTCCGTCAGGGTATCGAGTTGAAATTTGCCGCTCTTGTCCCACAGCCAGGTGTCGGTGTAGGTGACCTTGCCCATACGGGCGGGCGCCGGGAAGGGGGCGGCTGCGCGCACGGTGCGCTCGATTTCGGCCATGACTTCTGGTGCCTGGTGCGGTGCGCGCATCCAGGATGTGCGCAGCACACGGCCTCGGGCGTCGATGTCCACTTGCAGCACCCCAATGGCATAGAGGAGCGGCGGCAAGCGGCCTTGGTAGATGCGGGATGCATTCAGGCCGTAGAGGTGGGTTGCGGCGTCCTGGCGGTAGGCGCGCGGGTCGCTCGCTGCCGAGGGGCGCGCCGAGCCCTTTGTCGCAGGGACAGGGCCGGTGACGTGGGGCACGCTGGGTGACGGACTGGGCGCCGAGCGGCAGGCGGCGATCAGGGCCGCGACCGAAGCCATGAGCCCGGTGCGAAACCAGCGCTGGCGTGGCACAGTCGGTGGCGGGGAATCGGGTTTCATAGCGATGGTCTTTGGAGGAGCTTGATTGATGGCATTTTTGCACCAGTTCCTGCAAATTCTTCGTAGGGCGCCAGCCTGTCTTGTGACGATAGAGAGCACCGTGGGCTCCACGCCGCGCGAAGTGGGCGCGTGGATGGCGGTGTTCGAAGATCAGGTGCTGGGCACCATTGGTGGCGGCCATGTGGAGTTTGCGGCCATGGCCCACGCGCGCACCCGCTTGCTTGGCCCCAAGACCCTACCGAATGAAACCCTGCGCTACGCCCTGGGGCCCAGCCTGGGCCAGTGCTGTGGCGGCGTGATGCACTTGCGGTTTGAAAATCTCTCGGCGCAGGATGCTGAGCTTGCGGACCTGCAAAAACGCCTCTCGCCCGCGCTCGAGCCTCTGGCGCTGTTTGGCGGCGGCCATGTGGGCCATGCGCTGGTGCGCGTGCTGGCGCCTCTGCCTTTCGCGATCACCTGGATCGATAGCCGCGACGGCATTTTCCCGGACCCGGCGCCGGAGAGCGTGGTGTGCGAGCATTCCGAGCCCGTGCACGGCGCCGTGCCGCAACTGGCGAGCGGCTCCCGCGTCTTGATCATGAGCTTCAGCCATGCCGAAGACCTGGACATCGTCGCTGCCTGCCTCACGCGCCACCGCACGGCGGCAGATCTGCCGTTCATTGGCCTGATCGGCAGCGCCACCAAATGGGCGACGTTTCGCAGTCGCCTGCGCCGCCGCGGCTTTTCGGCGGAGGAACTGCAGCATGTGACCTGTCCGATCGGGGTGCCAGGCATCCTGGGCAAACAGCCCGAGGTGATTGCCGTGGCCGTTGCGGCGCAGTTGCTGCAACAATTGAATGCTGGGTTTGAGGGTAAATCCGAGGTCTGATCGCCATCGCAGCGCTGGAATTGCACACAAAATTTGCATACACTTCGTGTCTGTGTCGCAGCGGTGCCCAGGGCGGGCGGGTCCAATGGCCCACGCACCCCGAGTGCGCGACCTCTTTTTCTGCTCAGAGCGCCCGCAGTGGTGAGCAGGCTGTCACAGCGGCGTGCATCGCAACCGCCGCGGAGGTCACCACATGGAAAGCTATCTGTTTGACTGGGCCAACCTGCTGCTGCGCTGGGTCCACGTCATCACCGCCATTGCCTGGATCGGCTCGTCGTTCTACTTCGTCTTTCTCGACAGCAGCCTCACGCCGCCCGAGGACGCGGAGCAAAAGCGCCAAGGCGTCAGCGGCGAACTCTGGGCTGTGCACGGTGGGGGCTTCTACCACCCGGTCAAGTTCAATGTGGCACCGCCCCAACTGCCCAAGCATTTGCACTGGTTCTTTTGGGAAAGCTATACCACCTGGCTAAGCGGCTTCTCGCTGTTCACGGTGTCGTACCTTTGGAGCGCCAGCACCTATCTTGTAGACAAGTCCAAGATGGCATGGGCCCCCGCCGAAGCCATTGCCGTGGCGCTCGCCTTTCTGGTGGTGTTCTGGGTGCTGTACGACGCCATTTGCCGCGTGTTTGGCCAGAAGAAGAATGGCGACACCATCGTAGGTTTGCTGGTGCTGGTGCTGGTGTGCATGGCCTCCTGGCTGGCCTGCCACTGGTTTGCGGGGCGCGCAGCCTTTTTGCTGGTGGGTGCCATGATGGCCACCGCCATGAGCGCCAACGTGTTTTTCTGGATCATTCCGGGCCAGCGCACCGTGGTGGCACAGATCAAGGCCGGCCAGCCGGTCGACCCGATCCACGGCAAGCGCGGCAAGCAGCGCAGCGTGCACAACACGTACTTCACGCTGCCGGTGCTGTTTGCCATGCTGAGCGGCCACTACAGCTTTACCTGGAACCACCCGCAGAACTGGCTGGTACTGATTCTGATGATGTTTGCCGGCGCCGCGATTCGCCAGTTTTTCGTCACGCGCCACGGTTACAAACTAGGGCGCAATGGCAACCCGCTGCCGTACGCGCTGGTAGGCATGGCGGTGATTGTGGGCGTCATCGTTTGGTTGCGGCCGGCTCCCGTGGTTGCGAGTACTACAAGTTCGATAGCTTCCAGCGCAAGCCAGTCAAGCGCTGCAGGGTTAATTGGCTATGAAAAACTCCATGCCGTTCTCGAACAACGCTGCTACATGTGCCACGGCGCCCAGGTACAGATGAAGAACATACGGCTCGATTCACCAGCCCTGGTACGACAGAACGCACAGAGCATTTACCAGATGGTGGTGGTGCAAAAGCTCATGCCCATGAACAACGCCACCGGCATGACGGACGAAGAGCGTGCGCTGGTGGGGCGCTGGTTCGAGGCGGGTGCGCCGGTGCAATAGCGCCGACGCAATAGGGGGTGCTGCGCTGCGGCCTCAGGCAGGCGCGGCGCAGGCGGCATCGTCCAGTCCCAACCCCCGCAGCCAGTTTGCTACGGCGGCGCGGCCGGTTTCTGCCAGATCAAAGGCGTCTGGGTCCAGCAGCCAGCTTTGCAGCAAACCCTCCACCAGCGCCTGCAGGCCGATGGCTGCGAGCGTGCTGCTCAAGGGCGGTGGCTGCTTTTGCGCGGCAAATGCGACGGCCAGAGCACGTTCGCTGCGCGCCGTCCAGGCCCGGTGGGACGACAAATGCCGGGCGCGGATCGCGTCGAGTTCGCCGACATATTCAACGCGGTGGATCGCAATGCGCATGACGCGGCGCAGGTGCGGGTGGTGGGCAATGCCCTCAAGCGCCCCCACCAGGCCGCAGCACAGCTGCGCCATATCGATCGCCGCCTCGTCGCACGGCATGTCGGGCGCGAGCGCCTCGGTGGCGCGCTCGATCATGGCATCAAACAGGGCGGCCTTGTCGGCAAAATGCCAGTAGATGGCACCGCGCGTGGTGCCTGCGGCCTTGGCAATGTCGGCCAGCGAGGTGCGAGAGACACCGTGCTCGTCAAACAGCAGCTCTGCCGCATCGAGCAGCGCAGCGCGGGTGATCTGGGCTTCAGCCTTGGTACGACGGGCCATGGTGCGAACGGAAAATCATGGCGGTCATGGTACATACATTCATGGTTGTATGTATAATTTTTTGTATTCCGAGCGGTTGGGCGCCTCTGCGGCGCGTCGCACGCGGTTTCCAAAGTCCTACTAGACTGGCGCGCTTGCCGGTATCGCCTGCCGCGTCCCCGAAAGAATTTCTCATGCCTGATCTGCAACGCGCTACGTTCGCCCCCGTGTTTTCTGCCCTTGCTCTTCTTGGCAGGCCGCCTCGCAGCGTGAACCGTCTGGCCATTGCAGGCGCCATGGTGTTGGCACTCACCGCATGCGGCAAGGGGGATGCGCCGAAAGGGCCACCCGGTGGCGGGATGCCGCCGCCAGAGGTGGGGGTGATCACCGTTGAGCCGCGCGAAGTGGGCTTGCTCACCGAACTGCCGGGCCGGCTCGAAGCCTCGCGGGTGGCGCAGGTGCGTGCCCGTGTGTCCGGCATCGTGCAAAAGCGCCTGTTTCGCGAAGGTAGCGATGTAAAAGCCGGCCAGTCGCTGTACCGCATTGACGACGCGCCGTATGCCGCCGCCGTGCAAAGTGCGCAGGCTGCGTTGGCGCGGGCTGAGGCCAACTTGTCGCAAAGTAGTGCACTCGCGCAGCGTTACAAGCCGCTGCTCGCGGCCAATGCCGTCAGCCAGCAGGATTACGCCACTGCCGTGGCTGCGCAGCAGGCCAATGCGGCCGATGTGGCGGCAGCCAAGGCTGCCGTGACCACGGCGCAGATCAACCTGAAATACGCCAATGTGGTTGCGCCGATTTCCGGTCGTATCGGTCAGTCGCTCGTGACGGAAGGCGCGCTGGTCGGACAGGGCGAAGCGACGCAGTTGGCGGTGATTCAACAGATCAACCCGCTGTATGTGAATTTCACCCAATCGGCGGCGCAGGTCATGGCACTGCGCAGCGCCATGGAGGCAGGCCGTCTCAAGAGTGCCAGCGGCACGCAGGCCGCCGTGGTGCGTTTGGTGCTGGAAGATGGCACGGAATATGGAGAGCCAGCCAAATTGCTGTTCTCTGACTTGACGGTAGACGCCAGCACCGGTCAGATCACGCTGCGAGCCGAAGTGCCGAACCCCGGCATGCGCCTGTTGCCCGGCCTGTATGTGCGTGTGCGATTGGAGCAGGCGCAAGCCGGCAATGCGGTGCTTTTGCCCCAGCAGGCAGTGACGCGCTCCGCTGGCGGCGACAGCGTTCTGGTGGTGGGGGCCGATGGCAAGACCGTGCCACGCCAGGTCAAGCTTGGGGGTCAGCAAAACGGCAATTGGGTCGTGCTCGAGGGGCTGCAAAAAGGTGAGCAGGTCGTAGTGGATGGTTTTCAGAAGCTGCGCGGCAACGCGCCCGTCAAGGCCGTGCCATGGAGCCCCCCTGGAGCCAAGAAGGCTGACGGCCCGGCCAGCCCGGCCGCCGACGCGTCCCCGGGGGGCGCCAGCAGTGCGAAGGCACCGGCTTCTTCCGCCAGTGCAGCCAAGCGCTAAGGGGCGCGCAATATGGCGAAATTCTTTATTGACCGGCCCATCTTTGCGTGGGTGATCGCGCTTTTCATCATGGTGCTCGGCGGCGTGGCCATCACGCAGTTGCCGATTGCCCAGTACCCGCCGGTGGCGCCGCCGTCCATCGTCGTCTCGGCGGCGTACCCGGGCGCGTCTGCGCAGACGCTGGAAGACAGCGTGCTGTCCGTCATCGAGCGCGAGATGAACGGCTCGCCGGGCCTGATTTACATGGAATCGGTGTCTCAGGCCAACGGAACCGGCAGCATCACGCTGAGTTTTGAGCCCGGCACCAACGCCGATCTGGCGCAGGTGGACGTACAGAACCGTCTCTCCCGCGCTGCGCCGCGCCTGCCGGCGGCAGTGACGCAGCAGGGCGTGCGCGTGGACAAGTCACGCAGCAACTTCTTGCTGTTTGCCATGCTCTCGTCCGATTCGCCCGATTGGGATCCGGTGGCCCTGGGCGACTATGCTTCGCGCAACGTGGTGCCCGAGTTGCAGCGACTCCCCGGCATTGGTCAGGCGCAATTGTTTGGTACCGAGCGTGCCATGCGGATATGGATTGATCCGGACAAGCTGCTTGGCTACAACCTGAGCAGTGCCGACGTCACGGCAGCCATCCGCGGGCAGAACGCGCAGGTGTCGGCGGGTGAGATGGGCAGCCTGCCCAACGTCGCCGGTCAGGGTATTTCGGCGACGGTGGTGGTCAACGGTCAACTGGACAGTGTGAAGGAGTTTGGCGCCATCATCTTGCGCGCCAACCCGAACGGCAGCACGGTGCGCCTGCGCGACGTGGCGCGCATCGAACTCGGGGGGCAGTCGTATGCCACCTCGGCCCGCCTGAATGGCAAGCCGTCTGTCGGCGTGGGTTTGCAGCTCGCGCCGTCGGGCAACGCTCTGGCAGCGGCCAAGGCGGTGCGCGCCAAGATGGCGGAGCTGGAGCGCTTTTTCCCGCAAGGCATGAAGTGGTCGATTCCCTACGACAGTTCGCGCTTTGTGCAGATTTCCATCGCCCAGGTGGCGCAGACGCTGGCGGAAGCCGTCGGCCTGGTGTTTCTGGTGATGTTCCTGTTCCTGCAAAACCTGCGCTACACCATCATTCCGACGATTGTCGTGCCGGTGGCGTTGCTGGGCACCTTTGCCACGCTGCTGGCGCTGGGCTTTTCCATCAACGTGCTGACCATGTTTGGCATGGTGCTGGTGATTGGTATCGTGGTGGACGACGCCATTGTGGTAGTGGAAAACGTCGAGCGCATCATGAGCGAGGAGGGCCTGCCCCCGCACGAGGCCACACGCAAGGCCATGGGCCAGATTTCTGGCGCCATTGTGGGCGTGACGGTGGTGCTGATTTCCGTGTTTACCCCGCTAGCGTTCTTTGCCGGTTCGGTGGGCAATATCTACCGCCAGTTTGCAGCGGTCATGGTGTCCTCGATCGCGTTTTCTGCCTTCCTGGCCCTGTCGCTCACACCCGCACTGTGCGCCACGCTGCTCAAGCAGGTGGAGGCCGGGCACCACCATGCCAAGAGTGGTTTCTTTGGCTGGTTCAACCGGGGTTTCAGCAGCACCACCCACGGCTACGAAGGTCTGGTGGCGCGCGTGCTGCGGCGTGCTCCGCGCACGCTGATCCTGTATTTCGCCATCGGTGTGGCGGCCGCGCTGGTCTATACGCGTCTGCCGACGTCTTTCCTGCCTGAAGAGGACCAAGGCACCATGCTGGTCAATGTCCAGCTTCCTCCTGGCGCGACCCAGGAGCGCACCCTGGACGTGATGAAGCAGGTCGAAGGCTTCATGCTCAAGCAGCCCGAGGTGCAAAGCATGGTGAGCGTGCTCGGTTTCAGTTTTTCCGGCCAGGGGCAGAATGCGGCGCTTGCATTCATCACACTGACCGACTGGGACAAGCGCAAGGGCCCAGGCAGTTCTGCCACGGGGTTGGCCGGGCGTGCGTTCGGTGCGCTCTCTGGCATTCGCGATGCCTTCATCTTCCCGCTTAACCCGCCGCCGATTCCCGAGCTCGGTTCTTCTTCGGGTTTCAGTTTCCGCCTGCAAGACCGTGCCGGCCTGGGCCACGACGCCCTGCTTGCCGCGCGCAACCAGTTGCTCGGCATGGCGGCCCAAAGCAAGGTGCTGTCCCAGGTGCGCCCTGACGGGCTGGAAGATGCGCCGCAATTGCAGATCGACATCGACCGTGCCCAAGCCAGCGCGCTTGGCGTGTCGTACGATGCCATCAACAGCACTATTTCCACGGCGCTGGGCTCGGCCTATGTGAACGATTTTCCGAATGCTGGACGCCTGCAGCGGGTCGTGGTCCAGGCCGATGCGCCTGCACGTATGCAGCCCGAAGATTTGCTAAAGCTCAACGTGCCGAACGCGCAGGGCAAGGCTGTGCCGTTCTCGGCTTTTGCGAGTACGCATTGGGTGACGGGTGCCATGCAGACCGTGCGCTACAACGGCTATCCGGCCATGCGCATCAGCGGATCGGCGGCCCCAGGTCAGAGCACCGGCACGGCAATGGCAGAAATGGAGCGGCTCGCCGCACAGCTGCCGGCGGGTTTCGGCTACGAGTGGACGGGCCAGTCGCGTGAAGAAAAACTTGCGGGTTCGCAGGCCATCGTCGTGTACGCCTTCTCCATTCTGGCGGTGTTTCTGTGCCTGGCGGCGCTGTATGAGAGCTGGTCCATCCCATTGTCGGTCATCCTGGTGGTGCCGTTGGGCGTGCTCGGTGTGCTGCTCGCGACGTTTTTGCGAAGCTATTCGAACGACGTGTATTTCCAAGTGGGGTTGGTGACCATCATTGGCCTGTCGGCCAAGAATGCGATCTTGATCATTGAATTCGCCAAGGACCTTCAGGCCCAGGGCAAGAGTGTGATCGAGGCGGCGCTGGCGGCTGCCCACTTGCGGTTTCGCCCTATCGTCATGACCTCCATGGCCTTTACGCTGGGGGTGCTGCCACTGGCGGTGGCGACTGGGGCTGGCTCGGCCAGCCAGCGCGCCATCGGTACCGGCGTGATTGGCGGAATGCTGACCGGTACTGCGCTGGCGGTGTTCTTTGTTCCCATCTTTTTCGTGTTGGTGCGCGGCCTGTTCAAGGGCAGTGCGCGCCAACGCCAGTTTGACGCCCAGCATGCGCACCAACACAACGCGGCGGAGGACCACCATGCCTGAGGCCACCATGGAGCCCATTCCTACGCGCGTGTCCCGGCTACGGCTGCTGGCGACCAGTGCACTCGCTGTGTTGGCTACCGGCTGCTCGTTTGTGCCTACCTACCAGCGCCCTGAAGCGCCGATCGCGGCACAGTTCCCTCAAACGCCGGCCAGTACGGGCGCAGGTCAGCCTGCGGCAGACATCCCGTGGCAGGATTTCGTGCGCGACGCACGCCTGCGGGCCATTATTGCGCGCGCCCTGGACGGCAATCGCGACCTGCGTCTGGCCGCCTTGGCCATTGAGCAGGCGCATGCGCAGTACCAGATCCGCGCCGCTGACAGAGTTCCCACCGCCAACCTGGCGGCCAGCGGAACCCGCCAGCCGGCGACCAATGGCAGTGGCGGTATCCAAAGCGCCTATACGGCGGGCGTTGCCCTGGCATCCTGGGAAATCGATTTTTTCGGCCGCATAGCCAGTTTGCAAGAGTCGGCGCTGGCCCAGTATCTGGCCACGCAGGAGGCGCGCAATGCGGTGCAGACCAGCCTGGTGGCAGCGCTTGCCAACGCCTGGCTGAGCCTTCAGACGAACGATGCCTTGCTGGCCTTGACGCAGCGCACGCTTGCCACGCGCGAAGATTCGCAGCGGCTGACCCAGTTGCGCTTTGACCAGGGCGTGAGCTCGGCACTTGATCTGCGCCAGGCCGAATCGCTCACGGCTGCTGCGCGCGCTACGCTCGCGCAGCAGCAGCGCCTGCGTGCGCTGGACGTGAACGCGCTCACCTTGCTGGCGGGTGGGCCCTTGCCAGAGGACTTGCTTCGTACCGATGGCCTGCCATTGGCGACGTTTGCAGACGTTCCAGCGGGTCTGCCTTCAGACTTGCTGACGCGCCGGCCCGACGTGCTTCAAGCCGAGCAGCAGTTGCGCGCGGCCAATGCGAACATTGGCGCTGCCCGTGCGGCGTTCTTCCCACGTATTTCGCTGACCGCCAGCGCGGGAACAGGGAGCAGTGCGCTGTCCGGGTTGTTCAAGAACGGCTCCTGGGGTTGGACCTTGGCACCGCAGGCCTTGCTGCCGATTTTTGATGGGGGGCGCAACCAGGCCAATCTGGATTCGGCACTGGTCGGTCGCAAGGTGGCCGTGGCGCAGTACGAGAAAACCATTCAGGTGGCGTTTCGGGAGGCGGCTGATGCGCTTGCAAGCCGGTCCACGCTCGGTGAGCAACTGACTGCGACACAGGCGCAAGCAAGCTCAGAGGCCGACCGTTTCCGCTTGGCCGACCTGCGCTACCGCAATGGCGTTGCCAGCTACTTGGACGTGCTCGACGCCCAGCGCTCGTTGTTTGCGACGCAGCAGAGCGTCGCGCAGATTGGGTTGGCGCGCCAACAAAACGAGGTGGCGCTGTACAAGGCATTGGGGGGTGGCTGGCGCGATGCAGCGCCCGCAGCCGGGTCTTGAGCGCTATGCCGGAACCTTGCGTATCTGGCGAATTCTCGGATCATCATGCAGCGACCACCATGCCTCGCTTGCTTGGCGACAGGGAAATCGACAGACCATCGATGTTGCATTGCAGCATGCGCGCCGGCTTGATGCAAGACAAATGGCACCCGTGCCAGAGGTCTGGTCGGCAGCCCTTTTGATATTGCTCAATATCTGCATTCTGACCACCTTGCAAAGTGGTTTGGATGTTGCCCAATCTCTCTTCTCCTCTCTCCGCTGCAGTGGAATCTGCGGTACCTGGCGAGGTGCTGCGGCAGCGCCATGAGCGCCCTCAGGACGTTTTGCATCTGTTGCAAGGGCGGGTGATCCTGTGCGTGCGTGCGGGGGAACAGATCCGCCATCAGCTCGGCGTGGTCGATGGCCCGTTCTGGCTTGATGCTGCCTCTGCCATGCTGGAGCAGCCCTGTGTCGTCGATATGGTTGCCGAAACCCGAGTGCAATTGCGGCGCCAGCCTTTGCCGCAGTTTCGAATGGCGGTGGAAGCATTGCCGCGCGCGGCACAACTGTTGATGCATGACATGGCCATGGGGTACCACCAACAAACAGAGTTGGCGGTGAGCCGCCTGGCGCAGGACGCCGAAGCGCGTTGTGCGCAGTGGCTGTTGCACCACGCGCAGAACGACGCCAACGGCGCGATGAGTGTGACGCTGCACCAGCGCAAACGCTTGATTGCCGCGCAGCTGGGCATTGCACCGGAAACCTTCTCGCGCGTACTGCGCAGCCTGCGTGAGCATGGGTTGATTCACGGCTCGGGCAATGTGCTCAAGCTCTTGCAGCCACGCGCGCTGCAGGCTGTGGCGGGTGTTTGATACAGGTTCGCAAGCAAAGATGTAATAGCGTTGCTTCGCCTTGCCGTACGTCTGTACGGTTCGCGGCTTCGCGCCTTGTGTTCTCTTTGATTCCAAACCCGTATGAGGCTCGTGCCTGTGTTTGAAGGCCTCGCCCGCCCGTTTGCGTGAGGCTGTCCTGTGTTTCTCAGGGTTTTCATACGCCCTGTTGCGGGTTCCACCCAAGCACGGTGGCTGTGAGGGCTGCGTATATTCATTGGCAGCCATGTCTGCCATTTCGTTCTTACCTGTCACCGTGGTCGCCTCGCGATCCCGGTCAGCTGCGCCATGAGCACGTGGCAGGACGCCAGACATTTCGTGCTGCCAGGCTCCTTGGGCCTGCGCATGGTCTTGCTGCTGGTCGCTGCCGTGGCCTTGGCTGGGGCTTTCTCGGGCTGGGTCGCCACGCGCGCCGCCGCTGACGAAGCCCTCCAGCGGGTCGTGCGCCAGCAGGGCGATGAAGTGCAGACCTTGGCGCGCGTGCTCGCCAGCAAGATTGAACAAAGCCAGAAAGTGCTGCGCACCGTAGCCGCAGGCATTACGCCTGAAATGCTCGAAGCGCCATCGTCGCTCGATTGGCTGCTCCAGCAAGGCTTGCCTGCAGTGCAGTTTTTTGACGCCATGCAGGTGGCCCGGGCCGATGGATCGTTGCGCGTCAACCTGCAATATGGTGTGCAGGGGGAGGCCGCCGCCTTGGAGCCCGATGAGCGCGATACCCTGCGGCGCACGCTGGTGGAGGGAAAACCCATTGTGTCCGAGGTGGTCGGCAACCGTGCCGGCGATGCGCGCGTGCTCTTCACCCAGCCGCTGCACGCCAAGGACGGGAGCGTAATGGGCGTGGTCGCGGGTGCATTGCGCCTGCAATCGCAGGGGTTGCTGCCTGCGTCCATTGCGCCTCCTGAACGCTCGGGCTCGCGCCTTGTGGTGTTTGCACGGGACGGCACCATCCTGTCCCATCCAGACCCCACGCGCGTGTTGGGGAATGTGAGCGATGAGCCGGGGCTGAAAGAGGTGAGCCAGCACTGGCTTGAGGCGCAGGGTGCGGGCGGTGATCGGATACTCACCGAAACGGTGTCAGGCCATGTGGTCAGCTTGGCGGGCATGCCGCTGCCGCAATGGACCGTTGCACGCATCAGCGATACACAGGCGCTGCTGGCCCCTTTGAAGGGGGCGCAGCGCCGCGCGTGGTGGCTGGCCGCCATGGCAGTGGGCCTGATCGCGTTGGTCGCGGCAATGCTGAACCTTTGGCAAATGCAGCCACTGGCACGTCTGCGTGAGCGTGCGGTGCGGCTAGCGCAGCCGAGCGGATTCGACGATTCGGTGGCACCGGTGCAGGCCTGGGGCGACGAGGTGGCGGCGCTGACACAAGCGCTGGAGACGATGGTGCAGCAGCGCAATGGACAGCAGCTGCATGATCGGGCGTTGGCTGGGCGGCTGCAAGCCATTCTCGACCATGCCCCGGTAGGGCTTGTGATTACCCGCGCTGCGCGCCTGAGCATGCTGGGACGCCAGGCCGCGCAAATGCTGGGCTATGCGCCCGATGAATTGCAAGGCAAGGCTGTGCGTGCGCTGTACGGGTCCGATGATGCGTATGGGCAATGGAAGAAGCGGGTACGCACTGCGTTTGCCGCTCACGGTGCTTTCGACGGTGACGTCTGTTTCGCCCGCAAGGACGGCAGCCCGGTCTGGGCGCGTGTGCAGGGGCGTGCCGCGGAATCACCCGGCATGCTGGCGGGAACGGTGTGGATTCTGGAGGAACTGACGGCCGTGCACGAGGCGCGTCGACAGCGCGGGCGCGAACGCCTGCACGATCCTGTCACGGGCCTGCCTGATCGGCGCGCATTTGAGGACCGCCTGCGGGGGGTGCTGCTGGGTCGCGCGGCAGCAGGCCAATCGGTGGGCCATTCAGAACCTGACGCTCTGTGCGGCGTGGTCATGTACCTGGATCTGGACTATTTCACGTTGGTGAATGACATTGCGGGCCACGAAGCCGGCGACGACGTGTTGGCGCACGTTGCGCGCCTGCTGGAAGCGCAGGTGCGCCAGGCGGGGTGGGTCGCGCGGCTGGGGGGCGATGAATTTGTCGTCGTCATGCCTGCCTGCTCTGCTGCGCATGGTTTGGCTGTGGCCGAGCAATTGCGCGCAGCCGTGTCTGCCTGGGAGCCGGTGTACGGTGGTCGCAGCTTTACCTTCAGCGTCAGCATCGGCTTGGTGCCGTTGACCAGCGAGCTCAAAGATGTATCGGCGGTGCTGCGCGCTGCCGATATGGCGTGCTACGAGGCCAAGCGGGCTGGACGCAATCGGGTGGTCATGCCGCGTGGAGCCGTGCAGTTGATGGTGGACACGTAGTCAGGCCTGCCGTTTACATGCGGCCGAGTGCGCGCAGCACGTTTTCCGCGGTGGCCGGTGCCGTCAGCGCAATGGGGCCGTTGGCCTTGCCTCCTGGCCAGGCGGCGGCAATCGCGTGGCGCAGCGCCTCGTACACGCTGACCGCCAGCATGAAAGGCGGCTCGCCCACGGCCTTGCTGCCGCCCACGTTGTCTTCGCGGTTTGCTTCGGGCCACAGGGCGATGCGAAAGTGTTCGGGGACGTCGCCCGTGGCAGGAATTTTGTAGGTGCTGGGCGCGTGCGTGGCGAGCGCGCCGTCGGCCTTCCAGACCAGTTCCTCGGTGGTGAGCCAGCCCATGCCCTGGATGAAACCGCCTTCGATCTGCCCGATGTCGATCGCCGGGTTGATGCTGTGGCCCACGTCGTGCAGGATGTCCACCTTGAGCACCCGGCTCTCGCCCGTGAGGGTGTCGATCACCACCTCGCTGCAGGCGGCGCCGTAGGCGAAGTAGAAGAACGGGCGCCCGGTCAGCGTGGTCTTGTCGTAATGAATTTTGGGCGTGCGGTAGAAGCCGTCGCTCCAGAGCTGGATGCGGTTGGCGTAGGCCTCTTTGACCACCTCGTTGAAGCTGCGCCGACCTTTGGGCGAAATGACTTCGCCTCCGGCAAACGAGATCTCGCCCGCGCCGCAGGTGTCGAGCCCGCAGACGAAGGAGGCCAGGTTGTCGCGGATGTTGCGCGCCGCAAACTGCGCCGCGCGGCCGTTCAAGTCGGTGCCACTCGACGCCGCAGTGGCGCTGGCGTTGGGCACCTTGCTGGTGTCGCTGGCCGTCACCAGCACCTGCGCCATCGGCACGCCCAGCTCGTCCGCCACGATCTGCGCCACCTTGGTGTGCAGGCCCTGTCCCATCTCGGTGCCGCCGTGGTTCACCTGCACGCTGCCGTCGGTGTACACATGCACCAGCGCGCCGGCCTGGTTGAACAAGGTGGCCGTGAAGCTGATGCCGAACTTGACCGGCGTGATCGCGATGCCACGGCGCAGCACTGTCTGCTGGGCGTTCCAGGCAGCAATCTCGGTTGCTCGCGCGCGGTAGTGGCAGGTTTGCTCCAACTGGGGCATCAGTGCGTGCAGGATGTTGTCTTCCACCTGCATCTGGTAGTGCGTGGTGTCGCGCTTGGCCTTGCCGTCCGCAAGCGGCTCGTCGCTGTAGAGGTTGGCCATGCGCACGTCGAAGGCGTCGAGCCTGAGCGCGCCGGCGATGTCGCCCAGAATGCGCTCGATGGCAATCACGCCCTGCGGGCCACCAAAGCCGCGAAACGCGGTGTGGCTTTGCGTGTTGGTCTTGCAGCGGTAGGACGCCACCAGCACGTTTTCGAGGAAGTACGCGTTGTCGCAGTGGAACACCGCACGGTCCGCTACGGGGCCGGAGAGGTCAGCGGAAAAACCGCAATTGGCCAACATGGTCAGCACCAGCGCCGTGATGCGGCCGCGCCCGTCAAAACCCACCTCGTAGTCGTAGGCAAAGGGGTGGCGCTTGCCGGTGACCAGGAAGTCGTCGTCGCGGTCAAGCCGCAGCTTGACCGGCGCGCCAAACTTGTGCGCCGCCACGGCGGACCACACGGCCAGATGGCCGGCCTGCGTTTCCTTGCCGCCAAAACCGCCGCCCATGCGCCGGCACTGCACGGTGACGGCGTGGTTGTCGATGCCCAGTGCGTGCGCCACCCAGTGCTGCACTTCGCCAGGGTGCTGCGTGCTGGAATGAATCCACCACTGGTTCTGCTCCAGCGGCAGGGCGTAGGCGATCTGGCCTTCCAAATAGAAATGCTCCTGGCCGCCCACATCGAAACTGCCGCCGAGGCGGTGCGGCGCATGCGCCATGGCCTCCTCAGGCGCGCCGCGGCGCACGAACACGGGCGGCAGCACGTAGCTCTGCTGCGCGTGCGCCGCGCGTGGGTCCAGCACCGCCGGCAGGGGGGCAATGTCCACCTGCACGGCGCGCGCAGCGCGGCGCGCCTGCATGACGGACTCGGCGACGACCACGCCAACCACCTGGCCCACGTGCTGCACGGTCTCAAAGGCGAACACCGGCTCGTCGTGCGCAAATGCGGCCAGCATCTTGTCGCCCGGAATGTCGGCCGACAGCACCACGCCACGCACGCCGGGCATCGCCAACGCGGCGGCTGTGTCCACACCGTTCAAGCGCCCGTGCGCCACTTTGGACAGGATGGGCGCGGCGTACAGCGTGCCCTTGAGCTCGGGCAGGTCGTCGATATAGCTGGCGTTGCCCGCCACCTGGGCGCGTGCGCTTTCGTGCGCATGGGGTTGGCCCAGCGCCCGCGGTGACGCGGCTGCCGCTTGGCTTTGCGGCGCGGGCGGCAGATTGCCCGCAGCGTCGGCTGTCACGGTCACCGGATCGGCCACGGCATCGCGGCTCAGGGAAAGCTCATCGCGTGCAGTCATGGCAATTCCTCCAAGGCCAGCAGGTCCAGGCTGGCCGGTGCACCCCCTTGGGTCTCCAGCCAGAAGCGCAGGGGCAGGGCGGCCAGCATGGCGCGGCGGTAGGCGCTGCTGGCGCGCATGTCCGAGATCGGATTGAACTCGGCCTGCAGTGCGGCGGTGGCGGCCTGCACCGTGGCTTCGCTCCAGGGCTGGCCGACGAGCGCGGCCTCGGCCGCGCGGGCGCGGGCCGGCGTGGCGGCGACACCGCCGGCACCTATCGAGGCTGCTTGAACAGAACCGTGTTCGATGGTGAGGTTGAGCACCAGGCACACCGCCGAAATGTCGTCGTCAAAGCGCTTGGACACCTTGTAGGCGCGCAGCCGTTCATGCGGTTGGGGCAGGGGCACGTGGATGCGCAGGAGCAACTCGTCCGCCGCCATCACGTTTTGCCGGTAGCCGGTGTAGAGGTCTTCCAGCGCCAGCTCGCGCGTGCCGCGCACGCTGCCCAGTTCGACGCGGGCGCGCAGCGCGATCAGGAGCGGCATCGAGTCGCCAATCGGCGAGCCGTTGGCCACGTTGCCGCCCAGCGTGCCCGAGTTGCGCACCGGCAAGCCGGCAAAGCGGGCGGCAAAGCGCAGGGCGTCGGGCCAGTGCTGCTGCAAGGCGCCAAAGGCATCGGCCAGCGTCACGGCGGCGCCAATGCGCAGGTGGCCGGCATCGCGCTCGATGCGGCGCAACTCGGCCGCCTGGGTGACGTCCAGGACCTGCGCAAACTGGCGGTGCTGCTTGGTGACCCACAAGCCCACGTCGGTGCAGCCCGCCACCACCTGTGCCTGCGGGTGTGCGGCGCGCGCCGCCAGCAGGGCCGCTTCCGTGGTAGGAGAAATATAGGTCAAATCAGGCTCTAGCGCTTGTCTATCAATCGCTAGCAGCTTCAATTGTTGTAGCAACTTGGTTTCGTTGACGGCCTGCACCGGCAGATCGCCCATGGCCTGGGCGGCGTCCAGAATGGGGCGGTAGCCGGTGCAGCGGCACAGGTTGCCCGACAGGTCGTGCACCGCATCGGCGCGCGTGATCGCCTCGCCTTTGCAGCAACGGTTCTGGTACATGGCAAACAGGCTCATCACGAAGCCGGGGGTGCAAAAGCCGCACTGGGAGCCGTGTGCTTGGACCATCGCCTCCTGCGCGGGGTGCAAACCTGCTGCGGTATGCGCGTCGCTCGTCTCGATCAACGGGTCCTCGGTCAGGTCTTCCACCGTCCACAGCGCCATGCCGTCGATGGAATGCGCCAGCCGGATGCAGGCGTTGATGGCGCGGTAGCGGATGCGTTCCTGGTCGCCGGTGCCTTCCCTTTCGCCCAGCACCACGGTGCAGGCGCCGCAGTCGCCTTCGCCGCAGCCTTCCTTGGTTCCGGTGGCGCCCAGGTCGTCCCGCAGCAGCTCCAAGAGCGTGCGCTCGGGTGGTACATTGGCCAGCGCTACAGGCTGACCGCGACGGATGAAGTGCAAGGGGCGCATGGTCAAAGGGTACAGCGGTACAGGATGAGAGCGGATAACAAAACTCTCTTGGCGTTGTTGCTCTGCCTTGCCGTACGGTTTGTACTGCCTGCGGCAGAGCGCCTAGCCAAGATCGCTTCGCTGAGTGGTGTGATCCGCTCCCAATGCGGTTACTAAGGGTAGAACGCATTGCGCTGGCCCGCATAAGCGCCAGCATATGACGCGAATGCGCAAACAACTATGAGAGACCAAGCCCTTTTCGACAAGATAGACCTCCATCTCATAAGGGTCTTGCACACCGTGCTCACTGAACGCAGCGTATCGAGGGCCGCCATCCGCCTGGGCATGCACCAGCCGGCCGTGTCCACCGCGCTCAAGCGCCTGCGGGAGCTCGCGGGCGATCCGCTGCTGGTGCGCTCGGGCAGCAGCATGGTGCCCACCGATGCCGCGCTGCGCATGGTGGAGCCGGCGGCCGACATTCTGCGCAGCGCCGAGGCGCTGTTTTCCGATGCGCGGGGGTTTGATCCGCGCACCAGCACGCGCAGCTTTCGCGTGGCGGCCAGCGATTATCTTGACCCGCTGTTTCTGCCCCGGCTGGTGGCGCGCATCAAGGCCGAGGCGCCGCTGTGCCCGATCGAGATCCTGCCGCTCTCGCCCGACGCGCACTACCACGCGCAACTGGCCGATGGCGGGGCCGACCTGGTCATCGGCAACTGGCCCGAGCCGCCGGGCGACCTGCACCTGGGCAAGCTGTTTGCCGATGAGGTGGTGTGCCTGGTCTCGCCCGAGCACCCCGCCGTGCGCCGGGGCTGGAGCCTGGACGACTGGCTCCAGGCCGAGCACATTGCCCCCACGCCCACCCACCCCGGCGCGCGCGGCGTGATCGACGCGCACCTCGACGGCCTGGGCCTCTCGCGCAACATCGTCGCCCGCTGCGCGCATTTCGGGCAGATTCCGGAGATGGTGGCGTCGAGCCTGCTGGTGCTCACCACGGGCCGCCAGTACTGCGAGCGCTTCACGGCACGCCTGCCGCTGGCCATTCTGGCGCCGCCGCTGGCGTTTCCGCCGCTGGGCTACTACCAACTCTGGCATGCGCGGACGCAGCATTCCGCCGCAGCGGCCTGGCTGCGCGAATGCGTGCGCAAGGTGGCCGAATCGCTTCCAAAAGGATAGCTGTATGCGCATATAGAATAAGCGCTGGATGCCAATCTGACTATTAAAATACAACATTTCCGAGACAACAACGCGCATGACCTCCTCCGCTTCTCCTCCGCCCGCAGGCCAGGCGCCGCCGCGCCTGCAGCTCACCGGGATCACCAAGCGCTACCCGGCGGTGGTGGCCAACAGCGGCGTGTCGCTGAGGGTGCAGCCGGGCGAAATCCATGCCGTACTCGGTGAGAACGGCGCCGGCAAATCGACGCTGATGAAAGTCATTTACGGCGCCGTGCGGCCCGACGAGGGCAGCGTGCAGTTCGACGGCCGCGCGGTGCAGGTGCGCAACCCGCAGGAAGCCCGGCAGCTGGGCATCGCCATGGTGTTCCAGCACTTCAGCCTGTTCGATACGCTGACCGTGGCCGAGAACGTCTGGCTGGGGCTGGACAAGAGCCTCACGCTGGCCGAAGTGGCGCGGCGCATCACCACCAAGGCAGCCGACTATGGTCTGGACATCGACCCCGAGCGCCCGGTGCACACGCTCAGCGTGGGGGAGATGCAGCGGGTCGAAATCATCCGCGCGCTGCTGACCGAGCCGCGCCTGCTCATTCTTGACGAACCCACCTCGGTGCTGACGCCGCAGGCGGTCGAGCGGCTGTTCGTGGTGCTGCGCAAGTTGGCGGCCGAGGGCTGCAGCATTCTCTACATCAGCCACAAACTGCACGAAATCCGCGCGTTGTGCACGGCCTGCACGGTGATGCGCGGCGGCAAGGTGACTGGGGTGTGCGACCCGCGCGAGGAATCGAACGCTTCGCTCTCGCGCCTGATGATCGGCGCCGAGCCGCCAGCGCTGGAGCACCGCGCCGTGCAATTGGGCGCCGTGGTGCTGCGCGTGGACCATCTGAGCCTGGTGCGCACCGATCCGTTTGGTGTCGATTTGATCGACCTGGAACTGCAGGTGCAGGCCGGCGAGGTGGTGGGCATCGCCGGCGTGTCGGGCAACGGCCAGAAGGAACTGCTCTACGCACTGTCGGGCGAAGACCCGCGCGCCGAACCGGCCATGGTGCAGGTGGCGGGGCACAACGCCGGCCACCTGGGGCCGCGCCAGCGCCGCGCGTTGGGCCTGCATTTCGTGCCGGAAGAGCGCTTGGGGCGGGGCGCCGTGCCCAGCATAGGCCTGGCGCACAACCTGCTGCTGACCCGCAGCGACGCCGTGCGCAAGCTCGGCTGGATCGATGTGGGCGCGCTGCGCGCCCAGGCGCAGGACATCATCACGCGCTTTGGCGTCAAGGCCGGCGGGCCGGACGCGCCGGCGCAATCGCTTTCGGGCGGCAACTTGCAAAAATTCATCGTCGGGCGCGAGATATCCGCTGGCCCCAGCCTGCTGATCGTCTCGCAACCCACCTGGGGCGTGGACGTGGGCGCGGCGCAGCAGATTCGCGGCGAAATCCTGGCGCTGCGCGATGCCGGCTGCGCGGTGCTGGTGCTGAGCGAAGAGCTCGATGAGCTGTTTGATCTGTGCGACCGGCTCTACGTCATGGCCAAGGGGCATCTGTCGCCCTCGGTCAACCGTGCCGACGCCACCGCGCCGCGCATTGGCGAGTGGATGAGCGGGCTGTGGCATGCCGATGTGCAGCAGCACCTGAAACAGACGGCGGAGGCCCACCATGCTCAAGCTTGAAGCCCGCCCTGCGGCGTCGAAATGGTGGATCTACGGATCGCCCGTGCTGGCGCTCGCCATCACCGTGCTCATTGGCGTGGCGCTGTTTGCGCTGCTGGGCAAAGACCCGCTGCGCGGGCTCGAAGTGTTCTTCTGGGAGCCGCTCAAGTCGCGCTATGCACTGGGCGAGCTGATGGTCAAGGCGACGCCGCTGCTCTTGATTGCCCTGGGCCTGGCGGTGTGCTTTCGCTCCAACGTCTGGAACATCGGCGCCGAAGGCCAGTTTGTGATGGGCGCGATTGCCGCCGGCGGCGTGGCGCTGCTGGCGGACAAGACCACCGGCCACTGGATCATGGTGGCCGTGCTGCTCGCCGGCACGCTGGGCGGCATGGCCTGGGGCGCTCTCACGGCCTTGCTGCGCGACAAGTTCAATGCCAATGAAATCCTGGTGAGCCTGATGCTGGTGTATGTGGCCATACTGCTGCTCAGCTACCTGGTGTTCGGACCGTGGAAAGACCCCTTGGGCTACAACTTTCCGCAAACGCGGGCGTTTGAAAAGGTGACGCAGATTCCGCGCCTCATGGCAGGCTCGCGCATGAACATTGGCCTGCTGATTGCGCTGGCGGGTTCGGCCGTGCTGTGGCTGTTCCTGTTCCGCTCGCGCGCCGGCTTTGCGCAGCAGGTTTCCGGTCTGGCGCCGGCTGCGGCGCGCTACGCGGGCTTTTCGTCGCGCCGTGCGCTGTGGATTGCGCTATTGGTGTCGGGTGGGTCGGCCGGCCTGGCCGGCGCGCTGGAAGTCGCGGGCCCGATTGGCCAGCTCACGCCCTATGTGCCGGCAGGCTACGGTTTTGCCGCCATCATCGTGGCCTTCGTCGGGCGGCTGCACCCGGTGGGCATGGTGCTCTCGGCCATTCTGATGAGCATGTTCTACATCGGCGGCGAGCTGGCGCAATCGCGCCTGGGTTTGCCAAAATCGTTGACCGGGGTGTTCCAGGGCCTGCTGCTGTTCACGCTGCTGGCCTGCGACACCCTGATTGCCTACCGCGTGCGCTGGGTGCGTCCAGCGGTGTCAAAGGCGGGAGGCTGACATGGAATCCTGGGCACTCTTGATTGGCTCCACGCTGAGCGCTGGCACCGTGCTGGCGATTGCCGCCCTGGGCCTGTTGATCAACGAAAAGGCCGGCATCGTCAACCTGGGCGCCGAGGGCATGATGCTGTGCGCCGCCATTGCCGGCTTTGCCACCGTGGTGCACACGGGCAATCCCTGGCTGGGCTTTGCTGCCGGCATGCTGGCGGGCGCGCTGCTGGCGGCGGTGTTTGGCTGGCTGGTGATCTGGCTGGGCACCAACCAGTACGCCACGGGCCTGGCGCTCAGTTTGTTTGGCGTGGGTTTTTCGGCATTTGCCGGCATCCACTACGTGCAGGCGCGCATGCCTGAAATCCCGAAGTTCACGCTGCCCTGGCTGCGTGATCTGCCGCTGGTGGGCCCCGCGCTGTTTCGTCAGCACCCGCTGGTCTACCTGACGGTGGCGTTTGCCGGAGTGCTGGTGTGGTTCCTCTACCGCACCCGAGCCGGCTTGATCCTGCGCTCAGTGGGCGAGTCGCCCGAATCGGCCCACGCGCTGGGCTACCCGGTGCGCCGCATCCGGCTGGCCGCGGTGATGGCGGGCGGCGCACTGTGCGGTCTGGCCGGTGCTTACATCTCCACCGTCTACACGCCGCTGTGGGTGGAAAACATGGTGGCCGGGCGCGGCTGGATCGCCCTGGCGCTCACCACCTTTGCCACCTGGCGCCCAGGGCGTGTGCTGCTCGGCGCCTATCTGTTTGGCGGCGTGACCATGCTGCAGTTCCAGCTGCAAGTCTCTGGCGTGCAGGTGCCCAGCCAGTGGCTCAGCATGCTGCCCTATCTGGCCACCATCGTGGTACTGGCCCTGATTTCGCGCAACCCGGCGTGGATTCGGGTGAACATGCCGGCGTCGCTGGGCAAGCCCTTCCACGTCAGTAGCTGAAATAGCGTGTAACACTTCATAATTGGCATTTACCGTCTTCCAAGCCTGCCAGTTTTTCAACCCATAAGGAAACCCGACATGACCGACCTGCACAAACGCACACTCCTCAAAGTGGCTGCGCTGTCCGCCGTGGCCGCTGCCGCACTCGCAGGCTGTGGCAAGAAGGAGGCGCCACCAGCCCCTGCGGCTGAACCCGCCCCCGCACCAGTGGCCGCTGCGCCAGCGCCGGCGACCGGGCCGCTGAAGATTGCGTTTGCCTATGTCGGCCCCGTGGGGGATGGTGGCTGGTCGTACGCGCACGATAACGCACGCAAGGCGATCGAAAAGGAATTTGGCGACAAGATCGTCACCACCTTTGTCGAGAGCGTGCCCGAATCGGCCGACGCCGAGCGCGTGATACGCGACTTTGTGAGCCAGGGCAACAAACTCATTTTCGGCACCACCTTTGGCTACATGGAAACCATGGTCAAGGTGGCGGCTGACAACCCCGACGTGAAGTTCGAGCATGCCACCGGCTACAAGACGGCGCCGAACCTGCGCACCTACGACAGCCGCACCTACGAAGGCGCTTACCTGGCCGGTGTGGTCGCTGGCGGCATGACCAAGACCAACACCCTGGGCGTGGTCGGCTCGGTGCCGATCCCCGAGGTGCTGCGCAATATCGACAGCTTTACGCTGGGCGCGCAAAGCGTGAATCCCAAGATCCGGACCAAGGTGGTGTGGGTCAACGAATGGTTCAGCCCGCCCAAGGAAACCGAAGCCGCCACTTCGCTCATCAACGGTGGCGCCGACATCCTGTTCCAGAACACCGATTCGCCTGCCGTCCTCAAGACCGCACAGGAAAAGGGCGTGCGCGCCTTTGGCTGGGATTCGGACATGACAGCCTACGGCCCCAAGGCCCACCTGGCCTCGGCCATCATCAACTGGGCGCCGTACTACACCAAGAGCGTGAAGGACGTTCTGGACGGCACCTGGACCACGGGCCAGGCCTGGTGGGGCGTGAAGGAAGGCGCGATTGACCTGGTGTCCATCGCCGACGACGTGCCCGCCGAGATCAAGGCCAAGGTCGACGAGGCCAAGGCCGGCCTGAAGGCAGGCACCTTCCACATCTGGAAGGGTCCGCTGGTGGACAACACCGGCAAGGAAGTCATCGCCAAGGACGCTGTCGCCGACGACAAATTCCTCACGGGCATCAACTTCTACGTCAAGGGCGTCGAGGGCAGTGTGCCCGGCGGCGACAAGAAGTAAGCCAGCGCGCTTGCACTGCGCCAGCCCCGGCCGCCTTTGGGCGGCCTTTTTCATTGATCTGGAGATTTCAGCATGTTGGTTCCGCCCCCCGTTGACGCCGCGCACCTTCCCGCCTTGTTGCAGGCCATGCCCAAGGCCGAACTGCATATTCATATCGAAGGCTCGCTGGAGCCCGAGCTGATCTTTGAACTGGCTGAGCGCAACGGCGTACGCCTGCCCTACGCCAGCGTCGAGGCCTTGCGCAGTGCCTATGCCTTCAGCGATCTGCAGAGCTTTCTCGATATTTACTACGCTGGTGCCAGCGTGCTCCTGCATGAGCAGGATTTCTACGACATGGCGCGTGCCTACCTGGCCCGGGCCGCTGGCGACAACGTGGTGCGCGCCGAGATTTTCTTTGACCCGCAGACGCACACGGCACGCGGCGTATCGATGCAGACGGTCATCCAAGGCCTGCACCGCGCCTGCGTGGATGCGCAGCGTGAATCGGGCATCAGTGCGGCGCTGATTCTCTGTTTCCTGCGCCACCTGAGCGAAGAAGAGGCTTTTGCCACGCTGGAGCAGGCGCTGCCGCTGCGAGACCAATTCATTGGCGTGGGGCTCGATTCCAGCGAACTTGGCCACCCGCCGGAAAAATTCGAGCGCGTGTTTGCGCGCTGCCGCGAGCTGGGCCTGCACCGCGTGGCGCATGCGGGGGAGGAGGGGCCACCGGCCTACATCTGGAGCGCGCTCGACGTGCTGCACGCCGAGCGCATCGACCATGGCGTCCAGGCTTTGAAAGATGAAGCCCTGGTCGCGCGTCTCGCAAGCGAACGCGTGCCGCTCACCGTGTGCCCCTTGTCCAACCAGAAACTCTGCGTGTTTCCGGATCTGGCCCGGCACAACCTGCGCCAATTGTTGGATGCCGGCCTGTGCGCCACGGTGAATTCCGACGATCCGGCCTATTTCGGCGGCTATATCAACGACAACTTCCTGCAGGTATTTGCCGCCACCGGCATGACGCCGGCCCATGCCTGGCAGTTGGCGCGCAACAGTTTCCAGGCCAGTTTCGCGCCCGAGGCGGACAAGCGGGCGTGGGAGGTGCGGCTGAAATCTGTTTTTTCGGATTTTTCAGGGCGCTGATGTGTGGGGCTTGCGGCGCGCGGCCTGCAGCCTGGCCTGCACCGCTTGTCCATAGGCTTGTCCACAGCCTGCGCACAGGCTTGTGCGGTGACGTGCCGGGCTGCGCCCGCTACCATCGGGTGCTAGCCCAGGAAATCCATGTCCGAATTCATGATGCCGGTTGACGAGGAATTCGCACCGTACGACCACCAGCTTGCGCAGTTGCGCGTGCCACCGCACTCAACCGAAGCGGAGTCCAGCGTTCTGGGCGGCTTGCTGCTTGACAACCAGGCGTGGGACCGCGTCGGCGACCTGTTGGTCGAGAGCGATTTCTACCGTTTCGAACACCGGCTGATCTACGCCGGCATTTCCAAACTGATCAACGCCAGCAAGCCCGCCGACGTGATCACGGTGTACGAGCAGTTGCAGAGCATCGGCAAGTCGGAGGAAATTGGCGGCCTGGCCTACCTCAATGCCTTGGCGCAGTACGTGCCCAGCGCCAGCAACATCCGCCGCTATGCCGAAATCGTGCGCGAGCGCGCCATTTTGCGCAAACTCGTCACCGCCAGCGACGAAATCGCCACCAATGCCTTCAATCCGCAAGGCAGACCGGTAGACAAGATCTTGGACGAAGCCGAGCAGAAGATCTTCAACATCGGCGAGGAAGGCTCGCGCATGAAGCAGGGCTTCCAGGGCATGGACACCCTGGTGGTCAACCTGCTCGACCGCGTGCAGGAGATGGCGGACAACCCCAACGACATCACCGGCGTGCCCACGGGGTTCATCGACCTCGACCGCATGACATCGGGCCTGCAGGCGGGCGACATGGTGGTGCTGGCGGCGCGCCCCTCCATGGGCAAGACGGCGCTGGCGATCAATATCGCCGAGCACGTGGCGCTCAACGAAGGCCTGCCGGTGGCGGTGTTCTCCATGGAAATGGGCGCAGCCCAGTTGGCCGTGCGCATCGTGGGTTCCATTGGCCGTATCGACCAAGGCCATCTGCGCACCGGCAAGCTGACCGACGACGAATGGCCGCGCCTGACGGAAGCCATTGAAAAGCTGCGCAACGTCTCGCTGCATATCGACGAAACCCCGGGCCTGACCCCCAGCGAGCTGCGCGCCAACGCCCGGCGCCTGGCGCGCCAGTGCGGCAAGCTGGGCCTGATCGTGGTCGACTATTTGCAGCTGATGAGCGGCTCGGCTGGTTCACAGGGCGAGAACCGCGCCACCGAGTTGGGCGAGATTTCGCGCGGGCTCAAGATGCTCGCCAAAGAACTGCAGTGCCCGGTGATCGCGCTCTCGCAGCTCAACCGCAGCGTGGAGACGCGCACCGACAAACGCCCCATGATGAGCGATCTGCGCGAATCCGGCGCCATCGAGCAGGACGCCGACATCATCATGTTCATCTACCGCGACGACTACTACAACAAGGACAGCAAGGAGCCCAACGTCGCCGAGATCATCATTGGCAAGCAGCGCAACGGCCCCACGGGCACGGTCAAGCTGTTCTTCCAGAAGTCGCAGACGCGCTTCGAGAGCCTGGCGATGGGGTCTGGCGACGATTTTTAGTCAAAATGGCTGCTAGCGCTTATTGGGTAAGCGCTAGCAGCTATCTATTGCGTAGCAGGCTACGCGTTCTTCACCATCAACAAAAAGAGCTGCCAGCGCATGTGGAACAAGCGCTGGCAGCTCTTTTAGCCCGTGACGAGCCGCGCTACAGCACGTCGCTCGCAAAGTCCGCCAGGCGCGAACGCTCGCCGCGCGCCAGCGTGATGTGGCCGCTGTGCGGCCAGCCCTTGAAGCGGTCCACGGCAAAGGTCAGGCCCGACGAACCTTCGGTCAGGTAGGGCGTGTCGATCTGCGCCAAATTGCCCATGCAAATGATCTTGGTGCCGGGGCCGGCGCGGGTGATCAAGGTCTTCATCTGCTTGGGCGTGAGGTTCTGCGCCTCGTCGATGATGACGAACTTGTTCATGAACGTGCGCCCGCGCATGAAGTTCATGCTCTTGATCTTGATGCGGCTGCGAATCAGATCGTTGGTGGCGGCGCGCCCCCATTCGCCGGCGTTGCCGCCGTCGCCCTTGGCCAGAAACTCCAGGTTGTCGTCCAGCGCGCCCATCCAGGGGCCCATCTTTTCTTCCTCGGTGCCGGGCAGGAAGCCGATGTCCTCGCCCACGCTCACCGTCGCGCGGGTCATGATGATTTCGGTGTAGCGGCGGTCGTCGAGCACCTGCGTCAGGCCCGTGGCCAGGGCCATCAGCGTCTTGCCGGTGCCTGCCGTGCCGGCCAGGGTGACGAAATCGACTTCGGGGTCCATCAGCAGGTTGACGGCAAAGTTCTGCTCGCGGTTGCGCGTGGTCACGCCCCACACGGCGTTCTTGGCGTGGCCGTAGTCCTTGAGCGTCTTGAGCACGGCGGTCTTGTCGCGGATTTCGCTCACCCGCGCGTACAGGCTGGGCTCGCCCGGCGCCTCGAAGTACACAAACTGGTTGATCATCAGCTGCGGCACGATGGGGCCGCTGATGCGGTAGAAGGTGTGCGCGCCGCTCTGCCAGCTTTCCACCGATTTTCCGTTGCGGTTCCAGAAATCGGGCGGCAGCGCCAGCATGCCGGAATACAGCAGGTCACCGTCCTCCAGTGCTTTGTCGTTCTGGTAGTCCTCGGCAGGCAGGCCGAGGGCGCGCGCCTTGACGCGCATGTTGATGTCCTTGGACACCAGCACCACCTCGCGCGCCGACTGCTGCTTGCGCAGGCCTTCGACAACGCCCAGGATCTGGTTGTCCGCCTTGCCGGGTGGCAGGCTGGCGGGCAGATCGAAGTCGAGCCCCGAGGTCTGGAAGAACAGGCAGCCGCCAGCAGCGCGCTGGCCGGTGGAATCGAGCTTGATGCCGCGGCCGATGTCCGCGCCCGGCGTGGCGACCAGCGCATCGAGCGAGCGGCTGACCTGGCGGCCGTTGCGCGCCACCTCGGTCATGCCTTTCTTGTGGGCATCGAGCTCTTCGAGCACGATCATCGGCAGGTAGATGTCGTGCTCTTCGAAGCGGAACAGGCTGGTCGGGTCGTGCAGCAGCACATTGGTGTCGAGCACGAAGAGCTTGGCCGGGCCCATGCTGCGGGCCTTGCGCTCGCGCGCCGGTTTGGGCGCCGGGGCCGCGGCAGGCGCCGTAGTGGTAGCGACGGGAGCGGCAGGCGCTGCAACAGGCGCCGGGGCCACGCCATTGTCCTGGCTGCGGCGCGTGCGTGGCCGGGCTGGCCGTGCTGCCTCTGACGGGGCGGGTGCGGCCGGTGCTACCACGGCCGCAGCGACCGGCGCCGGGGCTTCATCGGGCTCGGCGACGCGTTTGCGGCTGCGTGTTTGGGGCGCCTGCTGGTGGTCAAAGGCGTCCTGGGCGAGAAGCGCAGCGCGCCGATTGGGAGCGGGGGGCAGTGGCATGGGCAGTGGACCTGGGCAATTCAGAAAAACAAAAAGCCGCCTGGAGACCGAGGCGGCTTGAAGGGGAGGGCGGGCGTCGCGCGGTGCAGCGGCATCGGGCCATTATGCACGGCACCCAGGCCTCCCGAGGCAAGGCAGGAAGGCCAGTCAGGCCGCCTTTTTCAGTGCATTCAGGGCTTTTACCGATTTGAGCACTTCTTCCACATGGCCCGGCACCTTCAGGCCACGCCATTCTTCCGCGAGGGTGCCGTCGGCGTCGATGAGGAAGGTGCTGCGCTCAATGCCCTTGACCTTTTTGCCATACATGATCTTGTTTTTGACCACACCGAACATGTGGCACATTTTTTCTTCAGTATCGGCAATCAACTCAAAAGGCAGTTCCAGCTTTTCCTTGAACTCGTCGTGCGATTTCATGTTGTCGCGCGAAACGCCGAACACGGCAGCGCCGAGCTTGACGAAATCCTTGTATTTGTCTCGAAACTGCATGGCTTCCGTGGTGCAGCCGGGCGTGTTGTCCTTCGGGTAGAAGTACAGCACCATGACCTGGCCGTTGTGCGAAATGTTGCTTACTTTCACACCACCGGTGGCGTTGGCTTCAAATTCTGGGAGGGGTTTATTGACAACGATCGCCATATATCTTTAATCTCTCTCGGTGAGGTCGTTGAAGAACCGGGGCATGCATCTGTTCTTTTTGTCGTATAACCCCGGCAGCAACCCGTGATTTTACTCTGAAAGCCCATTCCGCGGCATCCTGAGGGGCTCTGCAGCGTCTGCCTTGAGTCTTCAGACCGATGGGGGTGGGCTGATGATGAGCGCCACGACGACGTTGCGCCCCTCGGCTGCGAGGATGTTGTAGGTGCGGCAGGCGGCGAAGCGGTCCATGGTTTCGAGCCCGATGCGCCGCGAAAACAGCGGCGCGAGCCACTTGGGCGGCACAAAGCGCGTGTGCTCGCCAGTTCCCAGCAGCATGACTTCGGCGTCCAGGGTCGCCAGATGGGCGAAATGCTCCGGCCCGAGCTGCTCAAAGCTCTGCACGTCCCAGGCCTCGCGCAAGCCTTTGGCGCCCAGGATCACGCTGGATTCGATTTTCTCGCCGGCTACCGCCACCCAACCTGGGCCGTAGCCCGAAATGCTTTGGGCGTCTATGCGTTCGGGGGAGAATTTCATGCGGTCTCGGGTGTGGGTGGCACGCCTGAGCAGGCGGTCAAGGGGCGGAGGAACTGTGGTCAAATTATAGGTTTCGCCGTCTGCCAGCACGCCCCTTGCCGCAAAAACCCTAGCTTCATCGCGCATGAAAACCATCCACAAATCCGCCAAGCTCGCCAACGTCTGCTACGACATCCGGGGCCCGATCATGGACGCGGCGCGGCAGATGGAGGAAGAGGGCCACAAGATCATCAAGCTCAACATCGGCAATCTGGCCGTGTTCGGCTTTGATTCGCCCGAGGAAATCCAGCAGGACATGATCCGCAACCTGCCCAATTCGGCAGGCTACTCGGACAGCAAGGGCATTTTTGCCGCGCGCAAGGCGGTGATGCACGAGACGCAAAAGCAGGGCATTCGCGGCGTTACCCTGGACGATATTTACCTGGGCAACGGTGCCAGCGAGCTGATCGTGATGGCGACCAACGCGCTGCTCGACAACGGCGACGAGCTGCTGCTGCCCTCGCCCGACTACCCGCTGTGGACGGCAGCAGCCAGCCTCTCGGGCGGCACGCCGGTGCACTATCTGTGCGACGAGGCCAATGGCTGGATGCCCGATCTGGCCGACATTCGCGCCCGCATCACCCCCGCTACCCGCGGCATCGTCGTCATCAACCCCAACAACCCCACAGGCGCGTTGTATTCCGACACCCTGCTGCAGGGCATCGTGGACATTGCGCGCGAACATGGCCTGGTCATTTTTGCCGATGAGGTCTACGACAAGGTGCTGTACGAGGGCGTGCACCACACGCCGATTGCTTCGCTCAGCGAAGACGTGCTCACGCTGACCTTCAATTCGCTCTCCAAAAGCTACCGCTCCTGCGGCTACCGGGCTGGCTGGGTGGTCCTTTCCGGCGACAAGAAGCCCGCCAAGGACTACATCGAGGGCCTGAACATGCTCTCGAACATGCGGCTGTGCTCCAACGTGCCGGGCCAGTGGGCCATTCAGACGGCGCTGGGCGGCCACCAGAGCATCAACGAACTGGTGGGCGAGGGCGGGCGCCTGCGCCGCCAGCGCGACCTGGCGTACGAGCTGATCACCGCCATTCCAGGGGTCAGCTGCGTCAAGCCGCAGGCTGCGCTCTACATGTTTCCCCGGCTGGACCCGGCGGTCTACCCGATCCAGAACGACCAGCAGTTCTTCCTGGAGCTGTTGCAGGAGACGCGCGTCATGCTGGTGCAGGGCACGGGTTTCAACTGGGCGTCGCCGGACCATTTCCGCATCGTGTTCCTGCCGCATGAGGACGACCTGCGCGAGGCCATTGGCCGGGTGGCGCGCTTTCTCGCCGCCGCGCGCAAGCGCTTTGGCACCGAATAACTCCTGTTTTGATAGCTGATAGCGCTTGTTGGGTATGCGCTAGAGGCCAATTTGATTGATATTTTTATGAAACCGATTCAAGTAGGGCTTCTGGGTGCAGGCACCGTGGGCAGCGGGGTGTTCAAGGTGCTTTCGCGCAACCAGGAGGAAATCCAGCGCCGTGCTGGCCGTGGCATCCAGATCACCATGGTGGCCGACCTCGACGTGGAGCGCGCTCGCAGCATCGTGGGCGACGGCGTGCAGGTGGTGAGCGACGCGCGCGCCGTGATCGCCAACCCGGACATCGACATCGTCGTCGAGCTGATCGGCGGCTACGGCATTGCCAAGGCGCTGGTGCTCGAAGCCATTGCCGCTGGCAAGCACGTGGTCACGGCCAACAAGGCGCTGCTGGCGGTGCATGGCAGCGAGATTTTTGCCGCTGCGTCCGCCAAGGGCGTGATGGTGGCGTTCGAAGCCGCCGTTGCCGGGGGTATCCCCATCATCAAGGCGCTGCGCGAGGGCCTCACGGCCAACCGCATCCAGTGGCTGGCCGGCATCATCAACGGCACGACCAACTTCATCCTCTCCGAGATGCGTGACAAGGGCCTGGACTTCGACGCCGCGCTCAAGGACGCCCAGCGCCTGGGCTACGCCGAGGCCGACCCCACCTTCGACATCGAAGGCGTGGACGCGGCGCACAAGGTCACGCTGATGTCGGCGATTGCCTTTGGCATTCCGGTGCAGTTCGACAAGGCCTACGTCGAAGGCATCACCCAGCTCGCCGCCCAGGACATCAAATACGCCGAGCAATTGGGCTACCGCATCAAGCTGCTGGGTATCAGCCGGCGCGTGGACAAGGGCATTGAGCTGCGCGTGCACCCGAGCCTGGTGCCCGCCAAGCGCCTGATCGCGAACGTCGAGGGCGCCATGAACGCGGTCGTGGTGCACGGCGACGCCGTGGGCACCACGCTGTACTACGGCAAGGGCGCGGGCAGCGAACCCACGGCCAGCGCCGTGATTGCCGACCTGGTGGACATTGCCCGCCTGCACACCGCCGACCCGCACCACCGCGTACCGCACCTGGCCTTCCAGCCGGGCACGCTGCAAGACGCCATGGGTGAGCTGCCCGTGCTGCCGATGAGCGAAGTGGTCACCAGCTACTACCTGCGCCTGCGGGTGGCCGACCAGGCGGGCGTGCTGGCCAAGGTGACCGGGCTGCTGGCCGAGGCCGGCGTCAGCATCGACGCGGTGCTGCAGCGCGAAGCCGAGGACGTGGGTGGCGAGGGTTCGACCCAGACCGACCTCATCATTCTTACGCACAACGCGCGCGAAGGCACGGTCAATGGTGTGCTTGCCCAGATGCAGGCCCTGCCCACCGTGCTCGCGCCCATCGTGCGTATCCGCAAGGAAGAGCTGAACTAACCCCTGGCCAGACGAGACCGCCATGCTGTACCTTTCCACGCGCGGCCACGCCGAACGCAAACACTTCTGCGACATCCTGCTCGAAGGCCTGGCGCCCGACGGTGGCCTGTACCTGCCCGAGCACTACCCCCAGATCGACGACGCTGCCTTGACGCGTCTGCGCAGCGTGCTGCGCGAGCAGGGCTACGCAGAACTCGCGTTCCAGATCCTCTCGCTCTACATCGACGACATCCCGGCCGCCGACCTGCACGCGCTGTGCCGCAAGACCTATACGGCAGAAGTCTTTGGCACGCCCGAGATCGTGCCGCTGCGCCCGCTCGAACCCGGCCTGTGGCTGGAGGCCCTGTCCAACGGGCCCACGCTGGCCTTCAAGGACATGGCCATGCAGCTGCTGGGCAACCTGTTCGAGTACGAGCTGGCGCGGCGTGGCGAAGAGCTGAACATCCTCGGGGCGACTTCCGGCGACACCGGCAGCGCGGCCGAATACGCCATGCGCGGCAAGCAGGGCGTGCGCGTCTTCATGACCAGCCCGCACGGCCGCATGAGTGCGTTCCAGCAGGCGCAGATGTTCAGCCTGCAGGACGAAAACATCCACAACATCGCCATCGAAGGCGTGTTCGACGACTGCCAGGACATCGTCAAGGCCGTCTCCAACGACCTGGCGTTCAAGCGCCAATACAAGATCGGCACCGTCAACTCCATCAACTGGGCACGCCTCTTGGCGCAGGTGGTGTACTACTTTGCCGGCTACCTGCAGGCGACCACGTCGAATGACCAGAAGGTCAGCTTCACGGTGCCCAGCGGCAACTTCGGCAACGTCTGCGCCGGCCATGTCGCACGCATGATGGGCCTGCCGATTGACCAACTGGTGGTGGCGACCAACGAAAACGACGTGCTCGACGAGTTTTTCCGCACTGGCGTCTACCGCGTGCGCAGCAGCGCCGACACGCACGAGACGTCCAGCCCCTCCATGGACATCAGCAAGGCCAGCAACTTCGAGCGCTTCGTGTTCGACCTGCTGGGCCGTGACGGCGCGCGCACGCAGGCGCTGTTTGGCGAGGCGCTGGCACGGGAAGGCCGTTTTGATTTGAGCGCCGACCCGCACTTTGCCGAGGCCGCGAGCCGCTACGGCTTTGTCAGTGGCAAGAGCACGCATGCCGACCGCCTGGCCACGATTCAAGACACCTTCAAGCGCTTTGGCACCACCATCGATACCCACACCGCCGACGGCGTCAAGGTGGCGCGCGAGCACCTGGGTGCTGGCGATGCGCCCATGATCGTGCTGGAGACGGCGCTGCCCATCAAGTTTGCCGAAACCATTACCGAAGCGCTGGGCCACCCGCCCGAGCGCCCGGCGCGTTTTGAGGGGATTGAGGCGCTCCCCAAGCGCGTGCAGGTGATGCCTGCCGATGTGCAGCACATCAAGACGTTCATCGCGCAGCACTGTGATTTGTAGTAAAAACAGCCTCTAGCGCTTTATTGATAAGCGCCTATAGCTATTTAATTTATAGCAATCAGGAGTTCGCATGAAGGTTGTCGGCTTTGCCGGTTTTTCGGGCTGCGGCAAGACCACGCTGGTGGAAAAGCTGATTCCAGAATTGCGCATGCAGGGTCAGCGCGTCTCGGTCGTCAAGCACGCGCACCACAGTTTCGACATCGACCACGCCGGCAAGGACACCTGGCGCCACCGGGAAGCCGGCGCGTTCGAAGTGGTGGTGGCGTCCGACCGGCGCCTGGCGCTGATGCGCGAGTTCGAGCAGCCCAGCCAACTTTCGGTGCACCAGTTGCTCGCCGAGCTGTACGACGGCGTTGATTGGGTCTTCGTCGAAGGCTTCAAGGAAAGCGACCTGCCCAAGATTGAAGTCTGGCGTGCCCCGGAGCCCGGCAGTGCGCCGCACCCGGTGCGCTACGCGAACGACGACTTTGTCATCGCCGTCGCCACCGATGCGCCCGACAAGCTCCCCGTGCCGACCGGCTTGCCGGTGTTCGACCTCAACGCCCCGGCCGAGATGGCCGCCTGGCTGCTGCGCCAGGGCGAGCGTTTCGACTACGACTGGGAACTGCACGGAGAGACCAAACCATGCGCCCACCGATGAAGCCGCTCAAACCTCTGGACGAAGCGCTGGCCGAGCTGCTGGCACACGCAGTGCCGCTGGCCGGCAGCGACACGGTGGCCACCTGGGATGCCGACGGCCGCGTGCTGCAGACGGGCGCGGTCTCGCCGCTGCACGTGCCGCCCCAGGACAACAGCGCCATGGACGGCTACGCCCTGCGCTGCGCCGATGTGCCGCAGGCTGGCGCCGAGCTGCCGGTCTCGCAGCGCATTGCGGCCGGCAGTGCGGGTGAGCCGCTCGCACTTGGTAGCGCAGCGCGCATCTTCACCGGCGCGCCCGTGCCCGCAGGGGCTGACGCCATCGTGATGCAGGAAGACTGCGTGGCGCTGGACGGCGGCGCCGTCCGCGTCAACGCCGTGCCCCGCCCCGGCCAATGGATTCGCTGCGCTGGCGAAGACATCACTCTGGGCAGCGAAGTGCTGGCCGCTGGCAAGCGCCTCACCCCGGCAGAGCTCGGCCTTGCCGCCAGCATCGGCCTGGCGCACCTGCTGGTGGCACGCCGCCCGCGCGTGGCGCTGTTTTCCACTGGCGACGAACTGGTCATGCCAGGCGAAGTGGCGCCGCGCAACATGAAACCCGGCGCCATCTACAACAGCAACCGCTTCTTTCTGCGCGCCATGCTGCTGCGCCTGGGCTGCGAGGTGAGCGACTTCGGCATCGTGCCCGACCAGCGGGACGCCACCATTGCCGCGCTGCGCAAGGCGGCCGAGGCGCACGACCTGATTTTGACCAGCGGCGGGGTTTCGGTGGGCGAGGAAGACCACATCAAGCCTGCCGTCGAGGCCCTCGGGCGCCTGGACCTGTGGCAGATCGCCATGAAACCCGGCAAACCCTTCGCCTATGGGCGCATCGGCAACGCGCACTTCATGGGCTTGCCTGGCAACCCGGTGTCTAGCTTTCTGACCTTCGCGGTGCTGGTGCGGCCGTTTTTGCTGCGCTTGCAAGGTGTGGCCGACGTCGCTCCTAAAACAATAGCTGCTCGTGCAGATTTCACCTGCGAAAAGGCCGATAAACGGCGTGAATTCTTGCGGGTGCGCCACAACGATGCCGGTGGTCTGGACCTGTTTGGGAACCAGAGCTCGGGCGTGCTCACCTCGGCCGTCTGGGGCGATGGTGTGGTGGACAACCCGGCCGGCCATACCATTGCGGTGGGCGACACGGTGCGCTTTATTTCCTTCGCGGAGCTGTTGTCATGACCATCACGGTACGCTACTTTGCCTCCATCCGCGAGGCGGCCGGCACCGCCAGCGAATCGCTGGACACCGAGGCTGGCACCATCGCCGAACTGCGCGCGGAGCTGCTGGCGCGCGGTGGCGCGCTGGCCGAGGCGCTGGCCCCTGGCCGTGCCGTGCGCATGGCACTCAACCAGCAACTCGTGCATGAGCATGCTGGCCTGGCAGAAGGCGATGAGGTGGCTTTTTTCCCGCCAGTGACGGGCGGGTAGGCGCCTGAGCGAAGCTTTGGGCGGGTGCGCCAGCGGGCCGTTCTGCGTACCACGACAGGGAAGGGAACCTGGGCCCCGCCGCGGTCCAGCCTGCGAGCAGTGGCCCTTCTCGAACCATCAATTCCCCGCACCGGGACACGACGGATGGGGAGACCCATGGGCTGCGGTCATAGCGGCCATCAATCAGCACTTCTGGGTGGTCTGCCAATTGCAGCGCCAGCGCTCCCGCCACGGCAGGTGGCCCGGAGACGACACAGATCCTGCCGTTCAATTCTGCACGGGCAGGCCCTTCAACGGCGCGCGCGAGGGCAACGCTGTCAAACGTGCGCCAATGGCCGTCCTGCAAGGCCGCCGGTCCGCGCGGAGACGTCAGCCCGTCCACTAGCAGAAGCACGACTTGCAATGCAGCGAACGTGAGGTAGACGGGGCGCATCGAAACGGCTCGCCACGCCACATGCCGGCCTGCGAGCTCCATGGCGGCCGGTACGGCAAAGAGCAGAAAAGGGGTGCCCCAATGCAATTGAAGTTCAGCCCCCGTCAAGAGCCCCATGGCGAACATGAAGACCAGCGGGCCGAACCCATAGATCAGCAGAAATACCCGGCTGGCGGCGTCTGGTTCGGGGGGCATCTTGTTCGGCAGGGCCTGGCTGCGAGGTGCTTGGCGTCGCAGGTGGAAAACCGTCAGGCCAAGGAGAATCCATGCGGGCAGCGCACGGTTCAGGAGCTGGTCGGTAAGCCAATGCGTTGATTCGATCCAGCGGCGCAGCCCCTGCAAGTGAAGCCCCAGGGACGAACTTGTCGCGTACTGGATGGGTGCGAAATCGTGGGCACGCAGCCAGAGTACGTGCGGCGCAAACACCAGCATGGACACCAATGTCGCCAGCAGCAGGCCGCGCCGCTGCGAGAGCACCCGCCAACTGCGCTGGTGCAGCCAGAAAGCAACCATGCAGGCGACCGATACCGCCATCTGGTATTTGGCCAGTGCACCCAGTCCCATGGTCAGGCCCAGTGCCACCCACCAGCGTGTCAGGCCCGTGCGGAAAGCCTGCCAGTAGGTGGCAGCACTGGCCGCCACGAACACCATCAGCACGACGTTGTGGTTGTAGTAGTACAGCCTTCCGTTGTAGAAGGTGATGCACAGCGCTGCCAGCAGTGCAATGGTGGCGTAGCGTTCATCCCGCAGGCGGCACAGCAGCCGCCACATCACAGCCATGCTGGCGAGCGTGCAGGCGGCACCGACGGCGTAGCTGGTGAGGGCATTGATTCCAAACAGCCGGACCGGAATCCAGAGCAGCCAGGTGGGCAGAGGCGGGTGCTTGTAATACCCGCCCTCCAAGGAGTGCACCCACGTGAGCTGCTCGATGTTGTCGGTCGGTGGGGACAGGCTGACGAACGACAGAAGTGCCAGCCAGACGGTCCCAAATACCAGCAGCGTCAGCGCGACGGGTGGCCAGGCGCCAGGGGCTTGCTGCCTGGGGTGTTTGTCTTTCCCGATGGCACATTCATCGACCGCGAGCGGTGTCTGCGATAGCAATAGCGATGGCGTGGGGGCGAACATGCTTGGCATGGTGCGGTGGGTCACTTTTGCGCAGTGGTGTGGCCTGGATGCTGGCAGGCATTCCTTAGCCGGAAATTAGGGTGATGTTCTGGCTGCGCATGGCTGCTTTCCGCCCCCGGCCGGCCATCGCAGATGGCTTGTCCCAAGACGGCAGAACTGGGCGGCTGGTTGAAATAACTTGTGCGGCGCATCAAAAAAACATCATGGGATGCCCGCATGCTTGCGTGAGCGACACGCAGTAGGCTTGCGGCCTGGATCGGTTTGGGATGCCGGCGGCGAAGTCCTTGCAGCAGCAGACACCACGGGAGACACCATGCGCCCCCTCGAAATCGTGCTTTTTCCGCCTTCCTGGCTGCTGCAGCGCATGTCCCTGCGGGCGCGGTTTTCTCTGTTGGCCCTGCTGGCCCTGGTGCTGTGTCCCGCTGCGGCTTTATGGGTGGCATGGCCGGGCCTTGTCGACTCGGCATTCGGGGTGCGCGCAGCGCTGGCAGCGGTGGTGTGGGGCCTGTCTGCCTACCTGTATGCGGGTTTTGCCGCCAACTTGCTCGGCGCCGTAGCGGCGCTGGGCCAGGTGGCCCGCAACAACGCGCGCGGCGATTTGTCTCAGACCGTGGTGGTGCCGGGCCGTGACGATCTGGCCCTGGCGGGGCGCCACCTTGAATCGATGAACGAGAACTTCTCGGGCCTGGTGGGGACCATCCGCAACCAGGCCTTGTACGTGTCCCAGGCGGGCGCCGGGCTCACGGCCAGCATGCAAGATCTATCCCAGCGCACCGAGGCCCAGGCCGCCAGCCTGGAGCAGGCCAGCGCCAGCATTGCCGCGCTCAGCGAATCGGTGCAAGGTACGGCGCAGCGCGCCAGCACGGTGGATGCCTTGACGCGCCGCGTGCAGAGCGAAGCCCGCGCCGGCGCCGGCGCCATGGAGGTGGCGGTCACGGCGATTGGCGAGATTGCCGCCGGCTCGCGGCGCATGGGCGAAATTGTCGGCGTGATCGACGGCATCGCCTTCCAGACCAACATCCTGGCACTGAACGCCGCCGTGGAAGCGGCGCGTGCCGGCGATACCGGGCGCGGCTTTGCCGTGGTGGCCAGCGAAGTGCGCACCCTGGCGCAGCGCAGCGCCACCTCGGCGCGCGAGATCCGTGAGCTGATTGCGCGCTCGGGCGGACAGGTCGACGCCGGCGTGGCGCGCATTGACGCGGTGAGGGGCCAACTGGAAACCGTGGTCCATGGCGTGGGCGAAGTGGCAGAAGGCCTGGGTGCCATCAGTGAAGCCAGCGGGACGCAAAGCGCGGCGCTGAGCGAAGTGGCGCAGGCCGTGCGGGAGCTCGACCAGATCACGCAGCGCAACGGCAGCATGGTGGAAGAGGCACTGCATGCGACCATGGGCTTGGCGGAGCGCTCGGCCAACCTGAGCGCCTCGGTGGCGGGCATCCGCTTGCGCCGGGGAACAGCCGACGAGGCCTATGCGCTGGTAGGCCGTGCGGCGCAGCTCGTGGAGCGTGTCGGCCTTGCGCAGGCTGCGGTGCAGTTCCACGACCAAGCAGGGCCTTACCGTGACCGCGACCAGTACATTTTCGTCTTCGACCGCCGGGGCGTGTACCAGGTGTTTGGCTCCACGCCAGCCACCGTGGGCAAGTCCGTGCACGACGTGCGCGGGCTCGATGGTGATTTTGTGTTGCGCGAGTTCTTCGCCGCCGCCGGGCGCGGTGGCGGCTGGGTGGATTACGAGGTAGTCAACCCGGTAACCGGGGTGGTGGACGAAAAAACCTCATACATCCTGCCTTTGGGGAGCGAGCGGGTGATTGGGTGTGGGGTGTTCAAGCCCAAGAGCGGGTTCAGCCTGGAGCACTGAGGCCCACGCAGGGTACTGTGTTCAGCGTGTCTCAGGGCTCTGTCAGCGCCGGACAGGGCCACGCCAGCAATTCGGCCAGGCGGCTGACGATCCAGGTGGCCTCACAAGGCGCCAGGCCGGCCTCGCCGCTGGAAAGCCCGGCATGGATGCGCCGCAGAATTTCTGCCTCCGACGGGGCCTGCACGTGGTACAGCGTTTGTGCGTGCTCCACCAGGTGGTTCGCCAGGTCTTCGCACAGCTCGTAGCGCTGGCGCAGGGTGTCAGCGGTCTCGCGCAACCGGCCGCGCGCATCGGCGTAGAGCGCGATGAAGCTTGGCGGGACGAAGATCTGGTTGTCGTGTTCCTGCATGGCCGTGCGGGGGCGTGCGTGGGGCGTCAGTCGGGCGTGAACAGGCGCTCGAATTTTTCGCAGTCGGCGTCCAGCTCGAAGCTCACCAACTGCCCCATCTTGCCGTCGCTGGCGCGGCAGGCAGCGAACAGCGTGGCCTTGCCGCCAAAATGAAAATCTTCCAGCACGATGAGCGCGTACGGGTAAGGCACAAACACCTGTACGTCAAACACGTCGCGGTGGCGGTTGCGTGGCGAGGGAAAGAGCTTGTAGCCGGGAATGTCGATTGTCTGGGTGGCCATGGGATACCGTTACAGTGGCGGGCAATGCTACACACTAATTTTGCGGGACGCGATCATGGCCACGCGTGACAAGAATGCCTGGGCACTCAAGGTACTGGCGCTTGTCAAGGCCGGCAACCTGCCCGCTGCCCTGGCGCAGACGCAGGTGGCGCCGTCGGAGGGCGATATCGTGCGTTTCCAGGGACTGCTCGCCGCTTTGCCCGCCACCCCGCCGTTGCGCCAGTTCGCCGAGCAGGTCGAAGAAGCGCGCCAGCTCATGGCTGCGCCGCGCCTGCACCGCTCGCCTTGATGGACCGCCACCCCGCCATGAACCCCATCCACATCACCATCCAGACCGAGGACTTTGATCTGAGTGCCGAGGTCGCCGCGCTGCGCCAGCACGATGGCCGCGTGGGCGCGGTGTGCAGCTTCGTTGGCACGGTGCGCGACCGCAACGGCCCGGAGCATGGCGTGGCAGCGATGGAACTGGAGCACTACCCCGGCATGACCGAGCGCTCCATCGAGGCCATGGTGCACGAAGCGTTTGCGCGCTTTGACATTCTGGGCGCGCGCGTCATCCACCGTGTCGGGGTACTGGCGCCGCTGGACCAGATCGTGCTGGTGGTGGTGAGCTCGGCGCACCGGGGCCAGAGTTTTCAGGCCTGCGAATTTTTGATGGACTACCTCAAGACCCAGGCGCCATTCTGGAAGAAGGAAACCACGCCGCAAGGCGCGCGCTGGGTGGATGCGCGGGTCAGCGACGACGCGGCGTTGGCGCGCTGGGGTATTGAGGCCAGCAACGCAGGGCGTTAGGGAGCCGCCCTCAAGCGGCTCGCCGCAACGCCTGCGGCCACGCGTCACCCTTGCTGGGGGCGCACCGACACGGTGTCGCTGTAGACGGGTGTGATGCGGCCGTCGATTTCCACGCGCAAGGCGCCGCGTGCGTCCAAGCCACGTCCTATGCCCGACTGCATGCCGTGTGGGCCGCGCACGCTGAGGGGCTTGCCAGCCAGCCAGTCCATGTGCGCGAAGTCCTTTGCAAAGGGGGCCAGGCCCTCTTGCTCGAAGCGCAGCAGCCCAGTGCGCAGCCCCTCAATGACGCACGCCGCGAGCGCGTTGCGGTCGGGCGGCGTGCCGCCGCAAAGCGTGGCCAGGTCGGTGGCGGGCTGGTCGAGCTGGCTGAGCACGGCGGGTGACAGGCGCACATTCAAGCCCACCCCTACGCGCACCACGCTCGGGCCATCGTATTCGCCGCTGACCTCAATCAGGATGCCGGCCAGCTTGCCTTGGTCGGTCACCACGTCGTTGGGCCATTTGAGCTGTAGCCCGGGTACCCCGGCACGGGTCAGCGCCTGCACCACGCACACGCCCATGGCGATCGAGAGCCCCGACAGCACCGCCGGGCCGCCAGCAAAGTGCTTCAGGCACGACAGGGTGATGCCCAGCCCCGGCGGCGAGAGCCAGCCGTGGCTGCGCCGCCCGCGCCCGAGGGTTTGGCGCTCGGCCAGGACCACCGTCAGGTCAGCGGCATCGGGCAGGAGACGCGCCAGTTCGTCCTGGGTCGAATCCAGCTCCCAGTGCAGGTGGACGGGCGAACCGGGGGCCGTACCCAGTTTGGAGGCGATCGATGGGAGGTCCAGCAGCTGCAGGGGCCATGGCATCCGGTAACCGGCGCGGCTGCGTGCCTCGATGGGCAAGCCCATGGCCCGCAAGGCAGCGATCTGCTTCCAGACAGCCGCCCGCGTCACGCCCAGGTGGATGGCGAGTGCTTCGCCAGACACAGCGTCGCCGGCGGCCAGTTGGCTCAGAAGTGCTCTGGCGGGCGGTTCAGGTGGCATGCGCCGAGTGTGCACCAACGCAAAGGAGCCGACGGTGGGTGAATGAAGTTCGAGGCCTGCGTCCGGCCTGCTGAGCGATCCGCAAGAGGTTATTGGAATTAAAAATCAATAATTACGTAAACTAAAAATTATGATAAATGTTTACAATACGGCGGTGGCATGCAGCGCATGCAGTTCGTGCCGACAGGGTTGCGCAGTGTGTGCTGCCCCTATATCCATCACCATTCAAGAGGAACCGATGTCTCAAGATCTCTCCAGTGCTGTCTCCGCGCCCGTGTCGCGCCATTCCAATGGGGTGCGCCAAGTGGCCCTGATTCTGGGCGGTACGGCGGTGCTGGCCGCTTCGTCCTACGTCAGCATCCCGATGCAGCCGGTGCCGGTGTCGCTACAAACCTTTGCGGTGCTGGTGGTGGGCGCCCTGTACGGCTGGCGCCTGGGCGGCCTGACCGTGTTGGCTTGGCTGCTGGAAGCGGCTCTTGGCATGCCCGTGCTGGCGGGTGGCAAAGGTGGGCTGGCTCCCTTCTTTGGCCCGACGGCAGGCTATTTGCTGGCCTTTCCGCTGGCGGCCATGCTGATGGGCTGGCTCGCCGCGCGTGGCTGGGATGGGGCCCATCCGCTGCGTGCATTTTGGGCCATGCTGCTGTGCACCACCTTGATTTTGCTGATGGGTGGCACGTGGCTGGGCGCGATGATCGGTGCGGCCAAGGGCTGGCAGTTGGGCGTGCTGCCCTTCCTGGTGGGCGATGTCGTCAAGTCGGCCCTGGGCGCTGCCACGCTGGCAGTGTGGCACTCGGCACGCAGCAGGTTGCCGCGCACGTGACGGTAGCACTGCGCGCCCACCATCTGCTGTGCATGCTGACGTACGTCGGCAAAGGCTACAGCGCTGAATTCGTGCACAACTTCGATGGTCTCGCCAGCCGCCTGGCCGTTGGCGAGGAGGTGGCTCTGGTGGAAGGGCCGGATGCAATTTGCGCCCCTCTGTGCGAGAGCGAGGGGGCCTGCGCACATTGCCACGGGGCAGGTGTGCGGGCGCGTGACCAGCGTGCGGCGCAAGCGCTGGCGCCATTGCTGGGGGTGCCAGTGGGCGTGGGCAGCCGCTTGCGGCTGGATGTTGGCTTGTTGGCACGCCTGCGCACGGCGTACGCCAGCGGGGATATTCGTGGTGCGTGTGCGGGCTGCGCGTGGGCCGATTTGTGCGCTCGCATTGCATCAACTGGCTACGAAGGTGTGCGCCTGCACATGCCGAAGGCGGCTGTGCCGCTGTGATGGGCAAGCCGCGCAGCCGCATCCCGGTGCAGTTGCTGCAAACACCTCGGCAAGCGCCGGCCGATATGCCCAGCCCTGCAACAAGGGTACAAAACGCAATGCCCAAGGCCACTTCAATGCCTGGGTGGGCTACAAGCGGCCCCTGGAGGGGGCTTCTGATAAAGAGCGTTCTTCAACGCCTCACTGGCCATCGAAAATATGCGCATAGGTCTCGCGCAGCGCCTTTTTCTGCACTTTCCCCATCACATTGCGCGGCAATTCCTTGACGAAGAACAGCCGCTTGGGCACCTTGAACCCGGCAATCTGGGCCTTGACGGCTTCGATAAGGTGTTCGGCGTTCAGCCGCGCTCCGGGCTGAGGCACCACCACCGCCACCACGCCTTCGCCGAAGTCGCGGTGCGGGCAGCCGATCACGGCCGATTCGACCACGCCGTCGATCTCGTTGAGGTAACTCTCGACCTCGGCCGGGTAGACGTTGTAGCCGCCGGTGATGATGAGATCCTTGCTGCGGCCGACGATGGTGACGTAGCCGTTGGCGTCCACCTGGCCCACGTCGCCCGTGCGGAACCAGCCGTCGCTGGTGAATTCCTTGGCAGTGGCTTCGGGCATGCGCCAATAGCCCGGAAACACGTTCGGGCCGCGCACCTCGATTCCCCCGACTTCGCCCACGGCGCAGGGGTGCTGCTCCTGGTTCATGCAGCGCAGCTCTACGCCAGGTAATGGGCGACCCACGGTGCCGGCTATGCGCGGTCCATCGGCCTCGTGGTAGGGGTTGGACGTGAGCATCGAGGTTTCGCTCATGCCGTAGCGTTCCAGGATGGTGTGGCCGGTGCGTTCCTGCCACTCGCGGAAGGTATCGACGAGCAGCGGCGCCGACCCGCTGATGAACAAGCGCATGTGCGCACAGCGCTCGGGTGTGAGTGCGGCCTCCTGCAGCAGCCGGACGTAGAGGGTGGGAACGCCCATGAACACGGTGGCCTGTGCAAACCATTCCAGCGCCTGCTGGGGTTTGAACTTGCTCATCCAGAGCATGGTGCTGGCGTTGAGCAGCGCGCAATGCACGGCAACGAACAGGCCGTGCACATGGAAGATCGGCAGGGCATGGATGAGCACATCGCCCGGCTCCCAGCCCCACAGCGCGTGCAGCGTCTGCGCGTTGGAGCTGAGGTTGCGGTGTGTGAGCTGTGCGCCCTTGCTGCGGCCCGTGGTGCCGCTGGTGTAGAGAATGGCGGCGACGGCGTCGGCTGGCACGTCGCGGATGGCGTGGTCGGTGCCCTGGCTCTGCGCTGCGTCGATCAGCGTGCCTTGGCCGTCGGCCCCCAGCGTCGCCACATGGGGCACGTTCAGGCGCGCCGCCAGTTCGCCCAGGGCTTGCGCCTTGGCCGGGTCCACCACGAACAGGCGGGGCTCGGCGCTTTCAAGAAAGTAGCTCAGTTCGGCCGCTTGGTAGGCCGTGTTGAGCGGCACATAGACCACGCCCGCGCGCAGGCAGGCGAGGTAAAAAATGAGCGCTGGCACGGATTTTTCCACCTGCACCACCACGCGCTCGCCAGGGGCGACGCCCAGGCTTTCCAGCCAGCAGGCCATGCGGGCCGATTGCTGGTCCAGATCGGCGAAGCTGTAGCGCGCGCCATCGTCGGTCTGGATGGCGGTGCGCTCCAGGTGTTTGCCAAAGGCGTTGCGGAACAGGGCGTAGAGGTTGTGTGAAGGCATGGCTGTGGGAGGCGGTTCTGTGGAAATCAAGCGGCGGGTTTGAGCAACCGCTTGACGGTGGAGGAGTAGCTGACCTTTTGCTGCGCAAACTGCTCGTGGCGCGCCTCCAGCTCGGTGACTTCGTAGAGGTAGTTCACCATCAGTCCGAACGATTGCTTGAGGCCTTTGCGAGAGAGGTCGGCGGCGAAATTGATGCGCTCCAGGCGGGCGCCGTTGTCCAGATGAAAGCGCGCGACCGGATCGGCCAGGGGTGCATGCGATGCGTGGACCAGGTAGTGCGCGCACAGGCTGGCAAAGTCGGCCTGCAGGGCTTTGTCCATCTGCTCCAGGCTTTCGGCCGTTGGCGTGCCATGCTGCGCGATCCAGTCTACCGCGCGTGCGCGCGCACCGACCCAGGGGTCCTCAGCGGGCGGTGCTTTCGCCAGCCAATGCGCCAGACCTGGCACCGGCGAGAGGGTGCAGAAGGTTTTGAGCTGGGGCAGTTCGAGGCGCAACTGGTCCACCACCTTTTTGATTAAAAAGTTGCCCAGCGACACGCCGCGCAGCCCTGGTTGGCAGTTGCTGATGGAATAGAACACCGCGGTTCTGGCGTTGGCGGGCAGCGGTGCGTCGGGCTGCGCGGCGATCAGCGGCGCAATGGCGTCGGCCATCTCGCTGACCAGGGCGACCTCCACGAAAATCAAGGGCTCGCCGGCCAACTGGGGGTGGAAGAACGCATAGCACCGGCGGTCGGTCTGCACGCGGCGGCGCAAGTCGTCCCAGCCGGCGATGGCGTGCACTGCCTCGTGCTGAATCAGCTTTTCCAGCAGCGCAGCGCTCGATTGCCAGTCCACGCGTTCGAGCCGCAGGAAGCCGGGGTTGAACCAGGAGCTGAGCAGGTGCAGAAAATCGGCATCCACCGCCGCCAGCTCGGGGTTGCTTTTGCGCAGCGCAAGCAAATCGTTGCGCATGGACAGCAGCATCGCGGTGCCGCCCGGGGCGCGATTGACGCGGCGCAGCAGCTCCTGGCGCGGCGGCTCGACCACCGCCGTGAGGGCGGCCAGGTGTTCGGCCGTCGGCGCCTTCGCATACTGCGTGGCAGCGTTGAGCACGGCATCGGGGGCCGGAGCAAAGCCGGTGGCAAGCGCCGCGAAAAAAGCCTCGCGCCGCGCGGGTGGTAGCGCCCGGTAGCCTTCAATGACTTGCAGGGCCAGGTCGTACACATTGGCCTGGCCCCGCTCTGAAAGCAGCCGGCGGCACGCCTCGACCAAGGGCTTGATGGCGTGGTCCGTGCGCGCTTTCTGGGCGAGTCGCAGCAATTGTTCGAGCATAGGTTTTCAGTCCTCCTTACCCCATCAGTGCTTTGGGCAGCCAGGTGGCAATTTCGGGCACCACGCACAGGATCAGGATGGCCACCACCATGCACAGCATGAACGGGAACGCTCCTTTGAGGATGGTGGGCAGGCGCACATCGGGCGTGATGCCGTTGATGACGAAGAGATTCAGGCCCACCGGCGGCGTGATCAGGCCCAGCTCCATGTTGATGGTGAGCACCACGCCAAACCAGATCGGATCAAACCCCGCCGCGGTGATCACCGGCATGAGGATGGGCGTGGTCATCAGGATGATGGCGGCCGGAGGCAAAAACATGCCGGCGACCAGCAGCAGCAGATTGACGGCGGCAAGGATGAGCCAGCGGTTGGCGTGCATCTCGCCGATCGCCTGCGCCACCGACTGCGTGACCTGCAGCGAAGACATCATGTAGCCGAACAGGATCGAGGTGCCCATGATCAGCATCAGCATGCCCGACTCGCGCAGCCCATCGCGCAGGATGGACCACAGGTCCATGGGCCGCCACACGCGGTAGATCACGATCACCATGGCCAGGCACAGCGCAGCGCCCACGCCAGCGGCCTCCGAGGGCGTGGCGATGCCGCCATACAGCGCGTACACCACGCCAACGATGACGGCCATGAGAGGCAGCAGCCGGGGGACCAGTTCGAACTTCTCCTTCAGGCTGTAGACGCGGTTGGCATCGACCAGCACCGTGCCGCGCTTCCAGCTGAGGAACAGCGCCCAGGCCATGAACAGGCCGGTCAGCAGCAACCCAGGCAGGACGCCCGCGAGAAACAGCCGGCCGATCGAGGTTTCCGACGCGATGCCGTAGAGGATCATGGTGATGCTGGGCGGAATCAGGATGCCCAGCGTGCCTCCGGCGGCAATGGCGCCCGTGGCCAGATCGGCGTCGTAGCCGCGCTTGCGCATTTCGGGGATGCCCATCTTGCCAATGGCCGCGCAGGTGGCGGGGGACGACCCCGTCAGCGCCGAGAACAGCGCGCAGGCACCGATGTTCGAGATCACCAGCGAGCCCGGAATGCGGTGCAGCCAGCGCGACAGCGCTTCGTACAGATCGCTGCCAGCGCGTGAACTTGCGACCGCCGCCCCCATGATGATGAACATCGGCAGCGACACCAGCGTGAAGTCGCTCAGGCCGGCAAAAATGGTCTCGGGCACGAAGTTGATGCTGCTCCAGCCATCGAACGCGACCATGAACAGCAGGGCGACTGCGCCCAGGCCGAACGCAATCGGAATGCCCGTGGCGAGCACCAGCACGGTGACGACAAAAATCAGCAGCCCAATGGTGAGTGCGCTCATGAGGTCTCCGCGGGGTTCAAAGCACGTCTTCGGGCGAGAGGCCGAAGGGGTGGGCGCGCTGCGTCAGCACCATCCACAGCTCGGCGAGCAGCTGCAGGCAGAGCAGGGCGAGGCCGACGGGCACGGAGAGGTACGGTATCCAGACCCGCGCCCGCCAGATCGATGAGGTGGTCTGGCCCGAAACCCAGGTTTCGTACCACCAGGGCACCGCGGCGTAGAGGAAAAAACCGCAAAAAACCAGCGCGATCAGCGTGCCTAGGATGTGCAGCACGCGGCGCATGGGCGTGCCTGCCATCAGCGGCAGCACATCGACCGCGACGTGGCCTTGCGTGAGCAGGATGTAGGGCGCGCCGATGAAGGTAGCGGCCACGATCAAATACATCACGAACTCGGTCTGCCACACGGAGGACTGGTGCAGTACCGTGCGCACGAACACCATCTGGCACACCACGATGACCGAGAGCAGGATCATGCCCGCGGCCGCCACACCGAACAGACGCGAAGCCCCGCCCACCGCGGTGACCCACAAGGGCGCCGGCGCGGTGGAGCCCCTGGGTGCGGACGCGTTACTTGACACTCAGCGCCTTCTCGATCAGCTCTTTGCCGCCGGGCACCTTCTCGGCAAAGTTCTTGTACGAAGTTTTCTGGGCGACGGCGCGCCAGGCGTCGGCCTCGGCCTCGGTCATGGTGACGACCTCGACCTTGTTGGCCTTGAAGGTCTCGACCATCTTGTCGTCCATCTTTTTCGACTCGCCCTCGAAATAGTCCTCTGCCTTTTTCGACGCCGCCATCAGCGCCTTCTTCTGCGCGTCGTTCAGCTTGTTCCAGCTTTTCAGCGAAATGAGCACCGGCTCGTACATGAACCACAGGCCGTTGTCGCCCGGCGCGGTGATGCACTTGACCTGTTCGTACAGGCGGAAGGAGACGAAGCTGCCGGTGGAGGTGTCGGTGGCGGAGATCACGCCCTGCTGCAGCGCGTTGTAGACCTCGCTCGACGGAATGGCCACCACCGAGGCCCCTGCGCCCGCCCACATCTGCGAGAACGTGGCGCCCGCCGAGCGCACTTTCAGGCCTTTGGCGTCGTCGGGCTTGCGAATGCATTGGTCTTTGCTGGCAAAAGCACCGGCCAGCCAGGCGTCGGCCAGCACCTTGACGCCGCCCTGTTCGATGACGGCCTTGATGTCCTTCATGAAATCCGAGTCGTTGATGCGCCGGGCGTGCGCGTGGCTCTTGACCAGGCCTGGCATCAGCGTGGCGCCGAACTGCGGGTGAAAGCCCGAGGCGTAGTCGAGCGGGAACGAGGCCATGTCGATCTGGCCCGTGAGCATGGCTTTCCATTGCTCCTGGGGTTTGACCAGGCTGGAGCCGGGGAAGACCTTGATGACCATGTCCACCTTGGCCGCCGCCACGTCGCGCGCCATCATCTGCACCATTTCGTCGCGCACGTCGCCCTTGCCGCCCGGGAACTGGTGCGACAGCTTGAGAACCGTCTCGGCCTGTGCTCCGCTTGCCAGTACGAGGGCCGCCGCCGCCAGGGCGTGGGTCAAAGGGCGAAAAAAGGGCTTGGTCATGGTGTGTCTCCACTGCCTTGCGGCGGTTTGTTGTATAAAATTTTCGTCATGTTATATGTATCATCCTGACGATACGCCTAGGAATTACCCCAGCACCGCCGCCGCAAGCCCCCATGTCCACCCTTTCCGTCTCCCAGACCCGAAGCCGCGTCCAGCAGGTGCGTGACCAGTTGGAGGACGACATCGTGAATGGGCGCATGCGCCCCGGCGAGCAGCTGCAGATCGAGGAGTTGATGGCGCGTTTCGGCGTCTCGCGCACGCCGGTGCGCGAAGCCTTGCAACAGCTCGAAGCCAGTGGCCTGGTCGCCGTGCAGCCCAAGCGTGGCACGTTCGTGGCGCAGATCGGCATTGCCGAGCTGATCGAGATGTTCGAGGTCATGGCGGAGCTCGAAGCCCTGTGCGCGCGCCTGGCGGCACGGCGTGCGACGGCCGGCGTGCTGCACGAGATTGAAGCCGCGCTGGCGGAATGTGCAACGCAGTGCGAAACCCAGGACATCAACGCGTACTACTACGCCAACGAGCACTTCCACCAGCGCATTTACCAAGCCTGCGGCAACGCTTTCCTGGTGCAGCAGACGCTGGCGCTGAAGAACCGGCTCAAGCCCTACCGCCGCCTGCAACTGCAACTGCGCAACCGCATGGGCCAGTCGCTGCAGGAACACCGTGAAATCGTGGCCGCCTTGCAAAGAGGCGACGGCGAGGCCGCGGCCCAGACCGCGCGCCAGCATGTGCTGGTCCAGGGGCAGCGCTTTAACGACTTGTTGTCGCTCGCCAGCACGGCGCTGAAGACCCCCGCGCCTCTGGCCTGGAGTGCAGCGGCGACCGCGCCGGGCACCTGACAGCCGCTGCCCTGAAAAAAATAGGGCCTAAATGGGTTCTGGCGCAATGCTGTAAAGCGCTGGCAGCTATTGAATTGGTAGTGAGTGCGCGCCCTCCTGGCTTGCACAAAGCATGACGTGGCGCAAGCCCTCGGTGCGTGGACAGCTTGAAATACGTTCGACTCCGCCCCACGTGCCCAGCAATCTGGAGGAACACACCCATGCGTCTCGACAAACTCACCACCAAATTTCAGGAAGCCCTCTCCGATGCGCAATCGCTTGCGCTGGGGCACGACAACGCCTACATCGAACCCGTGCACCTGCTGGTCGCCATGCTGCGCCAGGACGATGGCCCGCGTGCGCTCCTCGAGCGTGCCGGCGCCAATGTGCCCGGCCTGCTGGCGGCGGCCGAGGCTGCCGTCAAGCGCCTGCCGCAGGTGACGGGGCAGGACCAGGTCCAGGGCGGCCCCGAGCTCGGCCGCGTGCTGCAGGCGACCGAGAAAGAAGCCATCAAGCGCGGCGACAACTTCATTGCCAGCGAACTGTTTCTGCTCGCGCTGCTCGATAGCAAGGGCGATGCGGCCCGCATTGCCAAGGAAAACGGCCTGTCGCGCAAAAGCCTGGAGTCGGCGATCGATGCCGTGCGCGGCGGCCAAAAAATGGACAGCGCCGAAGGCGAAGGCCAGCGCGAAGCGCTGAAGAAATACTGCATCGACCTGACCGAGCGCGCTCGCGCCGGCAAGCTCGATCCGGTGATTGGCCGCGACGACGAAATCCGCCGCGCCATCCAGGTGCTGCAGCGGCGCACCAAGAACAACCCGGTGCTGATCGGCGAGCCCGGCGTCGGCAAGACGGCCATCGTCGAAGGCCTGGCGCAGCGCATCGTCGCCGGCGAGGTGCCCGATTCGCTCAAGGGCAAGCGCGTGCTCTCGCTCGACATGGCGGCGCTGTTGGCGGGCGCCAAGTTCCGCGGCGAGTTCGAGGAGCGCCTCAAGGCCGTGCTGAACGAACTTGCCAAGGACGAAGGGCAAACCATCGTCTTCATCGACGAGCTGCACACCATGGTGGGCGCCGGCAAGGCCGAGGGCGCGATGGACGCGGGCAACATGCTCAAGCCCGCCCTGGCGCGCGGCGAGCTGCACTGCGTGGGCGCGACCACGCTGGACGAATACCGCAAGTACATTGAGAAAGACGCTGCGCTGGAACGCCGCTTTCAGAAAATCATCGTCGGCGAGCCCACGGTGGAAGCGACCATTGCCATCCTGCGCGGCCTGCAGGAGCGCTACGAGCTGCACCACGGCGTGGAGATCACCGACCCGGCCATCGTGGCTGCTGCCGAGCTGTCGAACCGCTACATCACCGACCGCTTCCTGCCCGACAAGGCGATTGACCTGATCGACGAAGCGGCGGCCAAGATCAAGATCGAGATCGACTCCAAGCCCGAGGTGATGGACAAGCTCGACCGGCGCCTGATCCAGTTGCAGATCGAGCGCGAAGCCGTGAAGAAGGAGAAGGACGAGGCTTCGCAGAAGCGCTTTGGCCTGATCGAGGAAGAGATCACGTCCTTGCAAAAGGAAATCGCCGATCTGGACGAAATCTGGCAGTCGGAGAAGGCCCAGGCCCAGGGCAGCCAGCAGGTGCGCGAAGAGCTGGAGCACGTCAAGCTGCAAATCGAAGAGCTCAAGCGCAAGGGCGACTTCAACAAGGTGGCCGAGCTGCAATACGGCAGGCTCCCCGAGCTGGAAAAGCAGCTCAAGGAAGCGCAGGACAAGGAATCCGGCGCGGGTGCCCATACGCCCAACCGGCTGCTGCGCACCCAGGTGGGCGCCGAGGAAATCGCCGAAGTGGTGAGCCGCGCCACCGGAATTCCGGTCTCCAAGATGATGCAGGGCGAGCGCGACAAGCTGCTTTTGATGGAAACCAAGCTGCACGAGCGCGTGGTGGGCCAGGACGAGGCGATTGCCGCCGTGGCCAACGCCATCCGCCGCTCCCGCTCGGGCCTCTCGGACCCGAACCGCCCCACGGGCAGTTTTCTGTTCCTCGGCCCCACGGGCGTCGGCAAGACCGAGCTGTGCAAGGCACTGGCAGGCTTCCTGTTCGACAGCGAAGACCATCTGGTTCGCATCGACATGAGCGAATTCATGGAGAAGCACTCGGTGGCCCGCCTGATCGGCGCGCCGCCCGGCTATGTGGGCTACGAAGAAGGCGGCTACCTCACCGAAGCCGTGCGCCGCAAACCGTACGCGGTGCTGCTGCTCGACGAGGTGGAAAAGGCGCACCCGGATGTGTTCAACGTGCTGCTGCAGGTGCTGGACGATGGCCGCCTGACCGATGGCCAGGGCCGCACCGTGGACTTCAAGAACACGGTGATCGTGATGACCAGCAACATCGGCTCGCACCTGATCCAGGCGATGGTTGGGCAGGATTCGGACGACATCAAGGAGGCGGTCTGGGGGGAACTCAAGAACCATTTCCGACCCGAATTCCTCAACCGCATCGACGAGACGGTGGTGTTCCACGCGCTCGACGCAGCGCACATCGAGGCCATCGCGCGCATTCAACTGCAAATTCTGCAGGCGCGGCTGGCGAAGATGGAGCTGGAACTGCAGGTGTCCGAGACGGCCATTGCCGAGCTCGCCAAGGTGGGGTTCGACCCGGTGTTTGGCGCGCGGCCGCTCAAGCGCGCCATCCAGCAGCGCATTGAGAACCCGCTCTCCAAGCTCTTGCTGGAAGGCAAGTTCCTGCCCAAGAGCGTGATTGCCGTCGATGTCGATCCGGTGCTGGCGCCGGGGGTGTTCCATTTCAGCGGGAAGTCGCAAGCGGACGGCGCGCCGAAGTGATATTAAAAAGATAGCTTCTAGCGCTTACTGCATAAGCGCTAGCGGCCGTTTTTGCTAATATTTTATAAAAATTTACCGAAAGCCGTTTTGGACCAAGTGTTGAACCGACTTGCCAGCTGGCTGCTGCGCGCCGTGGTCCTTGTGGCCGGGCTGGTGGTGTTTCTTAGTCTGCTGACCGCCGTGCTGCTGTTGGCCGCTTTGTGGGGCCTGCGTGCATTGTGGGCGCGCATCACGGGCCGGCCGGTGGTTCCCTGGGTGATGGGCGTCGACCCGCGCAGCGCCTGGCGCGCAGCAGCAAGCCGCGGCGCCTGGCGCCGGCAGGGCCAGGCAACGGCCGAACCCGAACAGCCGCCGACACCGCCGCAAACGGGTGCCGCCGGCCCCTTGATGCGCCCGCTGCCCGGCACCGACGAGGTCACCGATGTGCAGCCGCGCCCGCCGCGTGCGCCTAAAGACGATTGAGGCGTTTCCCCTAAGCAGCGGCAAAGCCCCGCCACTATGATGCAACGATGACTTCCACCGACCTGCGCGCCCTGTTCGACACCCAGTACCAAGCCAGCCGCGAGCATGTGGCCGTGCCCCTGGTGGTGCGCCGCGAGCGCCTGCTGCGCATGCGCAAACTCCTGGACGAACACAGCGGCACGCTGGCGGCGGCGGTCGAGGCCGATTTCGGCGTGCGCTCGCAGCGCCTGACCGAAGTGGCCGACATGTTCGTGCTGCACACCCTCATTGGCCACACGCTCAAGCACCTGGCGCGCTGGAGCCGGCCGCAAAAGGTGCGCACGCCGCTGTACCTGCTGCCGGCGAGCGCCCGCATCGAGCGCCAGCCGCTCGGCGTGGTGGGTGTTATCTCGCCCTGGAACTACCCCATTCAACTGGCCCTGGCGCCGGCCATCACGGCGCTGGCCGCCGGCAACCGGGTGATGATCAAGCCCAGCGAGCTCACGCCGCACACGTCGGCGCAGCTCGATCGCCTGCTGGCCCAGTTCTTCACGCCCGATGAGGTCTGCGTGGTGCAGGGCGACGCGGCCGTGGCCAGCGCCTTTGCCGCGCTGCCGTTTGACCACCTGGTGTTCACCGGCTCCACGGCCGTGGGCCGCAAGGTGGCGCAGGCGGCCGCCGCCAACCTGACCCCCACCACGCTCGAACTCGGCGGCAAGTCGCCCTGCATCATCGATGCGGATTGCCGGCTCGAAGACGCCGCCCTCAAGATCGCCCACGGCAAGCTGCTGAACGCCGGCCAGACCTGCATTGCGCCCGATTACGTGCTGGTGCCGCGCGGCAGCGAAAGCGCTTTTGCCGACGCCTACAAGGCCGCGGTGGCCAAGCTGTTCCCGACGATTGCCGGCAACAAGGATTACGCCTCGATCATCAGCCCGCGCCACCTCGCCCGTCTGCGCACCATGCTGCAGCAGGCGCAGACGCAGGGCGCGCAGGTGCTGTCCATGGACCCGGCGCCGGGCCAATCCGTGGCGCCCGCCTCGGCCGTGCTCGACGGCGCCACCAGCCGCCAGATGGCGCCCGTGCTGGTGCTGGGCGCCACCTCGGCCATGCAGCTGATGCAGGAAGAAATCTTCGGCCCCATCCTGCCCGTGATCTCGTACGACCGGCTCGACGACGCCGTCGCCCATATCAACGCCGGCCCGCGCCCATTGGCGCTCTACTGGTTCGGCAACAGCGACAGCGTGCGCGACGGCGTGCTGGCGCGCACCGTGAGCGGCGGCGTCACCGTGAACGACACGCTGATGCACATTGCCCACGACAACCTGCCGTTTGGCGGCGTGGGCGACAGCGGCTGGGGCGCCTACCACGGGGAGCAGGGCTTCCTGCGCTTTTGCCACCAGAAGTCGGTGCTGATCCAGTCGCGCTGGTCGCTCGGCTCGGTGTTCTACCCACCGTATGGCGCGCGGCTTGACAGCACGCTCAAGTTGTTGCGCCGCATCATTTAGGCGTTTCGGAGGAACAGCGGGCGTGTGACCCTGGCGCGCGCAGGCCCACGCTGGGGAGGGAAAACCCGTTTGCGGCGACAATGCCGCTCCTTTTTCAATTTCCGTTGTCCGTTTCGGTTGGTTTTTTCATGTCCAGTATTCAGGTTCGTCCCGCCACGCTTCGCGATGCCAAAGCCATCGCGCAAATCCATACCATCGCCGCGCAACAGGCCTACCAGGGCATCGTTCCCGACGAGCAGCTCAAGTCCCTCTCGGTGGAAAAGCGCCAAGCCTATTGGCGCGAAGCCATTGAGTACTGCGAGCCGCAGGTGCAGGTGGCGGTTGAGGACGAAAAGGTGATCGGCTTTGTCGGCTACGACCGTTCGCGTGACGAAAAATCGCGCCCGACCACCGGCGAAATCTGGGCCATCTATGCCGCTCCCTCGCACTGGGACAAGGGCGTGGGCCTGGCACTGTGGGACGCCGCCCGCGACGGCCTGCAGGAAGAGGGCTGCACCAACGTCACCGCCTGGGTACCGCTGCGCAACGAGCGCGCCATCCGCTTTCACGAACTCGCCGGCTTCAAGCGCGAAATGTCCACCGCCAAGACGGCCGTGGTCGGCAGCGTGAAGATCGAGGAAGTGCGGCTCAAGCGCGCCATTGCTGGCTGATGGCCGGCTGATTTCCTTCTGTTCACCGAGATCTTTCTTTTAATGACCCCTGCTTCTGCCAGCGACGCCGCCCCCACCATTGCGTGGACCACTTCCAAGGGAGTGGCTGCCAGTGCCTCCTGGCACAGTGAGGCCGGGGTGAGCGCGCCGCGCCGTGTGGAGCTGGCGGACGACACCCTGAGCGCCGACAGCGCCTACCGCCTGGCGTGCGCCGGCACGGGGATGCTGTGGCGGGGCGACTTCCAAAACGCCCGCCAACTGCTGCAGGCACTGGCACGCCGCGCGGACAACAAGCCTGCCAAAGCGGCGGCCCGTGCGGCAGCGAAGGCGGCGGCCGCCAGCCCGCAAGAGCGTTTCAACCTGCACCGCCAGGCGCAGTCGCAGCGCGCGCGCACCCTGGGCACGCTGCTGATCGCCCTGGAGCCCGACTATTCGATCGCCCTGCGCCGTGCACCCGACTGGCGTGCTGCCATTGCCGAGGCCTGGGGCCCTGCCACCGGTGAGCCCACCGTCACCTCGCTGCGCGAGCTGCTGGGCGTCGTGGGCGCACACGAATGGCGCAAAACGGGCGTCGAGATCCCCGTGCTGGGCGAGGTGCCGGGCAACCGCATTCACCCGCACTACGGCGTGTTTTCGCCGATTCGGGGCGAATACCTGGACCTGGTGGCCCAGCAGCCCTTGCCTGACGATACGTCGCTGGCCTTTGACATTGGCACCGGCACCGGGGTGCTGGCCGCCTTGCTGGTGCGCCGGGGCGTCAAGCGGGTCGTGGCCACCGAAAACGCACCACGGGCGCTTGCCTGCGCAAAAGACAACCTGCAGCGCCTGGGCCTGACCAAACAGGTGGAGCTGCACAGCGCCGATCTGTTCCCACCCGGCCGCGCGCCGCTCATCGTCTGCAACCCGCCCTGGCTGCCCGCGCGCCCCGCGTCGCCGCTGGAGCACGCCATCTACGACGAAGGCAGCCAGATGCTGCGCGGTTTTCTGACGGGCTTGGCGGACCACCTCACGCCGGGCGGCGAAGCCTGGCTGCTGCTGTCGGACCTGGCGGAGCACCTGGGCCTGCGCTCGCGCGAGGCGTTGCTGGGCTGGGTCGCCGCCGCCGGCCTGCAGGTGCTGGGCCGCAGCGATGTGCGCCCGCACCACGCCAAGGCGCAGGACGCGAGCGACGCCCTGTATGCGGCGCGCTCGGCCGAGGTGACTTCGCTCTGGCGGCTGGCGGTCGCCGAATGAAGAACTCCTGAATTTGTAGCTGCTAACGCTTACTGGATAAGCGCTAGAGACCAATTTGGCACTAAATTTCGTGTCTGCCGCAACCCCGCCTTTGCTGCTGCTGGCCCCGATGGAGGGGCTGCTCGATTTTGTGCTGCGCGACATTCTGACCCGCGTGGGCGGCGTGGACCGCTGCGTCTCCGAGTTCATTCGCGTCACCGGCACGCTGCTGCCCGACAAAGTCTTTTATCGCTACCTGCCGGAGCTGCACCACGGCGGCCGCACGCTGGCGGGCACGCCGGTGCGCGCGCAGTTGTTGGGCTCCGACCCGGTGAGCATGGCGGACAACGCCGCCGCCCTGGCGGCGCTCGGCCCCGAGGGCATCGACCTCAATTTCGGCTGCCCGGCCCGGGTGGTCAACCGCCACGGCGGCGGCGCCTCGCTGCTGCGCGAACCTGAGCGCATTGCCGAGGTGGTGGCAGCGGTGCGCCGCGCCGTGCCGGCGGCCATGCCGGTCTCTTGCAAGATGCGTCTGGGCTACGACGATGCGGCGCTCTCCGTCGCCTGTGCGCAGGCCATGGCGGACGCTGGCGCCTGCGAGATCGTCGTGCACGCGCGCACCAAGCAGGACGGTTACCGCCCGCCCGCGTACTGGGAGCGGATTCCCGCCATCCGCGCGGCGGTGCGCGTGCCGGTGGTGGCCAATGGTGAAATCTGGACGGTGGCGGATGCTGTTCGCTGCCGCGATGCCTCGGGCTGCGAGGCGCTGATGCTGGGGCGGGGCATGGTGGCCGATCCGGGCCTGGCGCTGGCACTGCGCGCGCATGAAAGCGGTGCAGCCCCCGCCTCTCTGCCCTGGAGCGCGCTGGTGCCGCATCTGCTCGAATTCTGGGAGCTGGTTTGCGCCCAGCTCGAACCGCGCCAGCGCGCCGGGCGGCTCAAGCAGTGGCTCAATTTGCTGCGCCGGCGCTACCCCGAGGCCCAGCAGGCCTACGACACGGTGCGCGTGCTCACCGAACAAACCGCTGTGGGCGCGGCGCTGGTGCACATGGCCGACGTGGCGCGCAAGTGAGGTTTCACAGCAGGTGATCGGGCGCCAAGGGGCCAAGCAGGTTGATCAGCAAGCGCAGCGGGAAGCTGGTGTCGGGCTCCGAACGCGTGTCCTCCAGATCGCTGCCTGCGGGTGCGTGCCAGATCAGACCCTGCGCGTCTTGCTCCACATGCCAGGCCAGGTCACGCATGCCGGTTTCAATCTGCTTGCTGGCCACGGCTGAGAGCTTGCGGCTGCGGATCAGCAAGGCGATTTCGGTGTTTTGCAGCTCCGAGCGCAAGTCCAGGTTCATCGAGCCAATGGCCAGCAACTGGCCGTCCATGACGAGAAACTTGGAGTGCAGCATGGCGCGGGAGCTGCCCGTGACGCCGCTGCCCGAGCCCAAGAGGCTCCGGGCATTGCGCAGCTCTCCCTGCTCGCTGCGCATCTCGTAGAGCTCGACGCCCAAATCGAGCAGCGCCTTTCGGTGGCCCATGTAGCCGGCATGTGCAATCGGTGCGTCGTTGGAGGCCAGTGAATTGGTCAGCACCCGCACCCGCACGCCGCGCGCACGCGCATCCTGGAAGGCCTGCATGATGCGTTTGCCCGGCACGAAGTAGGGCGAGACGATGAGCAGTTCGCGCTTTGCCTGGCCCATGAGCTGCAGCAGGCCGTCCACCACCGTTTCACCCTGGAGTTCGGATGGCCTGGTGGCCTGCTGCGCCACAGGAGTATTGGATTCGCCATCGGCGTTGCCCGCAGCCGGTGGGGGCTGCCTGGTGGGCGCAGCGCCTTCGCGGGGCGCTGGGCCCGGACTGCTTTCCGCGGCGATTTTGGCCGGCTCGTCGGCCAGCACCACGGCCGGCGCCCAGACAAAGTGGGCGTGCGCCAGGTCCATCGCCTCGAACTGTTCGGCGTGGCGCTTCTGGACCTCTTTAACGTCCTGCTTGGTCACGGTCCTGGCGGTCGGCGTGGCCGCCGAAGCCGGCGCCTCTGTCGCTCTTGCCGTTTTCGCCTGCTTCACCGTCTGGGCCTGCGCCTGTGTGGCATCGTCCGCGGGGTCGTCGGCCTGGGCGGCGTCCTCGGCGCGAACCTGCTCGCGCATCTGCAGCAGTTCCTTCTTGCTGATGAGCGAAGCCACCGGGTAGGCGCGCTGGTTGTTCCAGTAGGTGTCGAAGCTGCGCGAGAGGTCGGCCACGATGGGGCCGGCGGCCAGTACGTCGAGATCGACGAAATTGCCCACCTCGGCGTTGCCGAAATACGCGTCGCCCAGGTTGCGCCCGCCCGCCACGCCCATGGCGTTGTCGGCGATGAACAGCTTGTTGTGCATGCGCTGCTGGGCACGCGAAAAGTCCATCACGGCACTGAAGATGCGGCCCACCTTCGACGCGCGCGGTCCGGCCACCGGGTTGAACATGCGCATCTCGATGTTGGGCTCGAAGGCCAGGCGCATCACCTGCGCGTCGCGCCCGGTGCTGTGAAAGTCGTCCAGCAGCACGCGCACGCGCACCCCGCGCCGCGCCGCCTTCACCACAGCGCGCAGCAGGCGCGCCGTGCTGGCGTCGGCATGGATGGCGTAGTACTGCAGGTCGAGTGTCTTTTCCGCCGCTTCGGCCAGCGCCAGGCGGCTGCCGTAGGCGTCGTCCGGGCCGTTGAGCAAGCGAAAGCCCGAGCTGCTGCGGGCCTGCGCCTGTTGGCGCTGTTGCTGTACGCTGGTGCTCAGTGAGGTCGCGGCAGGCGTGGCCAGTGCGTGCGAGACCGGTCGCGCAACGTTTTCAGGCAGACCCGAGCATGCGCTGAGCAAGCAGAGCAGGCCAAGGCTGGCGAGGTGGGAGCGAAGCGTCATGGCGTTGGCGGCACGCGGCGCCGGCGAAACACCGGTTTCAGGCCTTCGGCCCGCGCAACCCGGTGCAAGCGTAGCCGGTGGGCCGGTGTTCACGCGTCAGACGCCGCGCCGGACGCAGCGCGGCGCCCGCCTACCAGCTCGCTTCGCGGTCCGGCGTGGAGCTGATGCGGTGGATCGACAGGTCGGCCCCGTCGAACTCCTGTTCGCGCGTCAGGCGCAGGCCCATCGTCGCCTTGAGCACGCCGTACACCACCGCCCCGCCCATCAGCGCCCAGACCACGCCCAGGCCCGTGCCCAGCAGCTGCGCGCCCAGAGCCACACCGCCCAGACCACCCAGCGCCTTGCTGCCGAAGATGCCGGCCGCAATGCCGCCCCAGGTGCCGCACAGGCCGTGCAGCGGCCACACGCCCAGCACGTCGTCGATCTTCCAGCGGTTCTGCGTGAGCGTGAACATCGAGACAAATACCACCCCGGCCACGGCGCCCACCACCAGCGCGCCCAGGGGGTGCATGACGTCCGAGCCCGCGCACACGGCCACCAGGCCGGCCAGGGGCCCGTTGTGCACAAAACCGGGGTCGTTCTTGCCCATGGCCAGTGCGGCCAGTGTGCCGCCCACCATGGCCATCAGGGAATTGACCGCCACGAGGCCGGAGATTTTGTCGAGCTGCTGCGCGCTCATCACGTTGAAGCCAAACCAGCCGACGATGAGAATCCAGGCGCCCAGGGCCAGAAACGGAATGTTCGACGGAGGGTGGGCCGAGATCCCGCCGTCCTTGCGGTAGCGGTTGGCGCGCGAGCCCAGCAGCAGCACGGCCGGCAGTGCAATCCAGCCGCCGACGGCGTGCACCACAACGGAGCCGGCAAAATCGTGGAACTCGGCGCCGCTGACGCGGGCGATCCAGGCCTGAATGCCCAAGTGGCCGTTCCAGGCGATGCCCTCGAAGAACGGGTAGACAAACCCGACGATGGCAGCGGTTGCGATCAGTTGCGGCCAGAACCGTGCGCGCTCTGCAATGCCACCCGAGATGATGGCGGGGATGGCCGCCGCAAAGGTGAGCAGGAAGAAAAACCGCACCAGGCCGAAGCCGCTTTGCTGCGCCAGTTGGTCGGCGCCCACGAAAAAGTGCTTGCCGTAGGCGACGCCGTAGCCGACCAGAAAATAGACCACGGTAGAGACCGAGAAATCGACCAGAATTTTCACCAGCGCATTCACCTGGTTCTTTTTCCGCACCGTTCCCAGTTCCAGAAAAGCAAAGCCTGCGTGCATGGCCAGCACCATGACGGCGCCCAGCAGAAGGAAAAGGGTGTCAGTGCCCTGGCGTGTGGCGTCCATGGAGTCCTTTGGTGCGGCAAGTGGGGAAACACGGCGCCAAAAAGGCGCCATGCACACTTTTGAGCAAAAAATGCGCCAGGCTGGAGCAGCCTTTGGGCGCCGGATCTGCACCGCAATCGAACGCACATGCACCACCGGTGTGCGCGCCCGCACGACCCTGGGGCAAAAAGGCAGGCACCCTTGCGGGGCGCCGGCATTGCTATCGAAAAAATAGCTTTTAGTGCTTACCGCATAAGCGCTAAGAGCAGTTTTTCCTTATTTTGCTGCTGCACGTGCTTGTGCCAGCCAGCTGTCAAACGTCTTCTGGTGTGCCTTGATCCAACCCTCGGTGTGGCGGTCGATGTCGGCGGCGGTGTTTTCGCCCTGGGCCATGCGGTTGTTCTGCGCGTTGATGTCGTTGATCGACAGCTTCATCGCTTCAAACAATTTGCCGGCGGCGGGGTTCTTCTCCACAAAGGCCTTGTTGGCCACGATCTGCTGCTTGTTCACCACGAAACCATAGTTCTTGCCATTGGGCAGTTTGGTGTCGAGGTTCGCTTGCGCACCGGGCAGCGAGGAGAACGGTACCTCCAGCCAGACCACGTCCTTGCCGGGCTTGAGCTGCGCGCTCACCCAGTAGGGCGTCCAGGTGTAATAGAACACTGGCTTGCCAGCCTTGAAGCGGGTGATGGTGTCGGCAATCAGCGCCGAGTAGCTGCCCTGCTGGTGCGTGACGGTGTCCCGCAACTTGAAGGCGGTGAGCTGGTGCTCGATCACGGCTTCGCAGCCCCAGCCCGGATTGCAGCCGGTCAGGTCGGCCTTGCCGTCGCCGTCGGCGTCAAACAGCTTGGCGATTTTCGGATCTTTGAATTGCGCGATGTTGGTGATGTGGTATTTGTCGGCCGTCTTCTTGTCGATCAAGTAGCCCTGGGCCGCATGGTCCGAGTACACGCCCTTGCGCGAGAGCTTGGCATCGCCGCCGGCGTTCTTGTAGAAATCGGCGTGCATGGGGTTCCAGTGGTCGGCCATGAAGGTGGCGTCCCCATTGGCAATGGCGATGTGGGCCGTGGGGTATTCCACTTCCTTGATGGGCTTCACGTCGTAGCCCAACTTTTCCAGTGCCTTCATGACCAGCTCGGTCTGGAAGGTTTCCTCGGCGATCGAGCTCTTGAGCGGCTGGACCTCGATGCCCTTGCCGGGCATGGATTCGGTTGCTACGGCGGTGCCAGCCAGGCCGAAGGCGAGCGCTGCGGCAGCGACCAGGCGATGGGCTTTGAAAGCTTGGGTATGCATAGATGTCTCCTTGCGGGTGAAAAAACAGGGGAGGTCGTCACCCGCGTGCGGATGAAGAGTAGGTGAGCTCGGTCTGTGGATCTGTGGCGGCAGGTGCTGGTGTGGACTTGGCAGGGCGCACCAGGCGCAGCACCAGTCCTGCCGGGCCGGTCTGCCACCAGTGGCGCACACCGCGGCGCGGCTGGCCCATGGCCTGGGTGATGCGGTCAAGCGTGATGGCCAGCAGCACGATGCCCAGGCCGCCGACAGTGGCCAGGCCCATGTCGAGGCGGCCAATACCGCGCAGCACCATCTGGCCCAGGCCGCCGACGGCGATCATGGAAGCGATCACCACCATGGAAAGGGACAGCATCAGCGACTGGTTGATGCCGGCCATGACGGAAGGCATGGCCAACGGCAATTGCACCTTGAGCAGCATCTGCATCGGCGAAGCGCCATAGGCACGCGCCGCCTCGATCAGGTCGGGCCGCACCTGGCGGATGCCCAGGTTGGTCAGGCGCACCAGCGGCGGCAGGGCAAAGACGATGGTGACGATGACGCCCGGCACGTTGCCAATGCCAAACAGCATCACCACCGGCACCAGGTAGACAAAGGCCGGCGTGGTCTGCATGGCGTCCAGGAAGGGCCGCATGATGCGCTGCGCCTGATCGCTCGAAGCCAGCAGGATGCCCAGCGGCAGCCCGATGACGACGCAAAACACCAGCGAGGTGAGCACCAGCGAGAGCGTCACCATGGCCTCGGGCCAGATGCCCAGCATGGCCACGATCAGCAGCGAGACCACGGCGCCGATGGCAATCAAGCGCCCGGCAAACTGCCAGGCGAGCACGCCGAGGAGGGCAATCATGGCCAGCGAAGGAATGCTGGTCAGCAGGCTCTCCACACAGTTGAGCGTGCCGTCGATGGGCACGCGCACGGTCTGAAAGAACGGCCGAAAATTCTGCACCACCCAGGCCAGGGCGTGGTTGATCCAGGCCTCAATGGGCAAGGAGCCATCCCAGAGCTGGTGCAGTGCAAAACCGGTGTGGTGGCCTGCGGCGCTGGCCTGTGATGCCAGTGCGTCTGCCGTGTTGGCGGGGGCGTCCAGCCAGCCGCTGGCGGCTGCCGGGTCGGGTGTTGCCGTGGTCACTCCCCAGGCATCGGCGCCAGGGGGTGTGGATGCCGTGGCTGCAGGCGCTGCGGCAGTGTCCCAGGGGGAGGGCATTGCGGCTGCGGCATCGCTGGCATTCGCCCAGGGGTTGGTGTCCGTTGGCGGTGCGAGAGGGGTGTCTTGCGCTGCTTGCGCCAGCAGTACGGTAACTGTGGATGCGTTCATGGGGTGTCCTTCAGACCGCCACAGCGGCAACTTGCGCGCTCGAAGCGGCTGGCGCTTCAATGTGCGGGGTGTCACGGTCGAGAAATTTGAGCAGCGTGGTCTTGCTGATCACACCTGCCAGGCGACCGCCTTCCTGCAGCACCGGCACGGCGCAGGGCGCATGGGCGACCTGGCCAAACAAGTCGGCCACTGGAGCCTCCGCGGCAATCGGTTGCAGGTTGGAGAGAAACGCGTGCTGCAATCCAAGTGGCCCTCGGTGGCCGTCGAGCGCATCGCGCAGCGATTCGGCCGATACTGTCCCCAGGTAGCGGCCTTTGGGATTCACGATGTAGGCAAAGTCGCGGTCGTCGTTCTCGATGAGCTTGAGCGCGGCGCGCGAGCCGCGGTCGGTATGCTCGGAGACGATGGTGAGCGGTTTGCGCACGATGTCGCCAGCTTTGAACACTGCGGCCGCGTCCACTCCGCGCACAAAGCTGCGCACGTAGTCGTTGGCCGGGGCGCGCAGGATTTCGTCGGGCGTGCCCACCTGCACCACATGGCCGTCTTTCATGATGGCGATGCGGTCGCCAATGCGCATGGCTTCGTCCAGATCGTGCGAGATGAAAACGATGGTGCGGCGGCGAATCTCCTGCAGGCGCAGCAGCTCACTCTGCATCTCGGTGCGGATGATGGGGTCGAGGGCTGAAAACGCCTCGTCCATCAGCAAAATCGACGGGTCGGAAGCGAGCGCGCGTGCCAGTCCGACGCGCTGCTGCATGCCACCCGAGAGCTCGTCGGGGTAGCTTGCGCCCCAGCCGGCCAGGCCCACCAGCTCCAGCGCCTGCGCGGCCTGGCTTTGGCGCTCTTCGCGTGCTACGCCGGCCAGCTCCAGACCGAGCGCGGTGTTGTCCTGCACCGTCATGTGCGGCATCAGCGCAAACGACTGGAACACCATGCTGATGTCCTTGCGGCGCAGGGCGCGCAGAGCTGCGTCCGAAAGCTTGGCCATGTCCACGCCATCGACCAGGATGCGGCCGGCGGTGGGCTCGATCAAGCGGTTGAGCATGCGCACCAGCGTTGATTTGCCGGAACCCGACAGCCCCATGACGACGAAAATCTCGCCTGGCTCAATGGTGAAATGCGCATCGAATACGCCAATCGACTGGCCGGTGCGCGCAAGGATCTCCGCCTTGCTGCAGCCCTGGCGCACCAGCTCCAGAGCAGCCTGCGGTGAATCGCCAAATACCTTGAAGGCGTGCTCAATGGTGACTTGTTTGGCCATGGTGGGATCTCCTCGTGTCGGAACCCCGCATAGCCCGCTTGAAGCGGACTGGGCTGGGTTATGGGGCCAATGCGCAGCATGGCCAGCAAAGTGCACTGCCGCCCCACCGCTGGCAGGGTTTTGTTGGCAGAGCAGAGAGGTCCGGACTATCCAAAGGGATGGCCGGAAAAAGAAAAAGCACGCTGTTGGCGTGCTTTCTTTCAAAAACCTTGTGCCCGGAGGGCGTCAGGTCGGGATTACCCGTAAAACAGGTTTTAAAACACCCGTAAATTATACAAATTATGCTAATTTGAGTAACAACAGTGGTTATGCGTTTTGTGTTAAAGGCGGGCTGTGTTGTCTGTTGTGTCCTTGAGCCGGTCAGGGCGCCGCCGTCTGCGGTCCATGAACCAGGCCAGGAACGGCAGCAGGACGAGTGAGCCTGGAATCACCCAGACGAACAAATACGGACTCACCGAAGACGCAGAGCGCATCACATTGCGCAGATGCGCGCGCTCGGTGGTCGTCCAGGCGCCCCGCTGGCGCTGGCGAATCAACCAGACTATGGAGCCCTTCATGGTGGCAAGCTCGCTGCGAAAACGTGTTTTCTCGCGTGTATTGCCTGCCAGGAAGGAGCAAAACCATTCCGGCGCGCGCTCCATACGCCGCTGGAAGGCGGTAGTGGAGTTTGGGTCGAAGGCTTCGGCGGGAGGCTGCCGTTCCACCGCGATCAAAGAATGGCCCGATTCGGAGGGAGAACACGCACCCATGGCACAGCTTTGGCTAGCGGTGTAACTCGCCCGAGCGCTCGGGCTGGTAGGTTACTTCGGCTACGCGCACCGTCATGCAGGCGCCACCTGGTACGGGCCAGGCCAGTTCGTTGCCCACGGACAGGCCCAGCAAAGCGCTGCCGACCGGCGCAAAAATCGAAATGGCGTTGGGCGTGCTGCCGGCGTCGCGCGGATAGACCAGCGTGAGGCAAAAATCTTTGCCCGTCTCCTGAATGGAGAATTTCACCGTGGAATTCATGGTGACGACTTCCGGCGGCATATCGGCGGGGTTGACAATGTCTGCGCGGTCCAGTTCTGCCTGTAACTGCGGGCGGCCTGGGAAGCTCGCGCCCGCAGAGGTCTGGAGCAGCGTTTCCAGGCGCTCCAGATCCAGGGACGAGACAGTGAGAGGCGGTTTGGGCATGGCAGGCACTATTTGGCGGGGCAACGGGCCAGTGTAGCCCTGCCGGAATTTCGCACTGCGGCATGCTGGTATTTTTGCCCCAAATTGGGTTGGCATGTCAACGCGCGGGGCGCCTGGCGGCTTATGGGTGCTTGCCCCGCGCCGCGCCCACGCTTGCGGCTGGGTAGGCACCTTTCTCGCACCATGTCCCAATCTTCCCTTCGCAGCCCTTGGCTGGACGCCACCAAAGGCGCCGCCTGCCTTGCCATCGTGGCGCACCATCTCTCGGTCTATGGCCCGCTCTCCGACACGGTGCGGCCCTTTGCGCCGCAGTTGATGGCCTGGCTCTACGACTATGCGCGCATGGCGGTGCAGATTTTTCTGGTGGTGGGCGGCTATCTGGCCGCGGCGAGCCTTGCGCCCGCTGGCGTTGCGCGGTTTGAAGCAGCGGGAGTGCAGATCGCGCGGCGCTTCATGCGACTGGCCGTGCCTTATGCGGCAGCGCTGCTGACGGCGGTCGCCGCCGCGGCGCTGGTGCGCCCTTGGCTGGACGATCCCAGTGTGCCGGACAGCCCGCACTTCGCCCAATTGCTGGCCAACGCGCTGATGCTGCAGGATGTGCTGGGCCAGCCGGCTCTTTCGGCCGGCGTCTGGTACGTAGCCATCGATTTCCAGCTGTATGCCGGTGCGGTTCTGCTGCTGGCGCTGGCGCGCCGTCTCTCTGGCGGGGCAGCCCAGTGGGCCGCATTTGCGGGCAAAGTGCTGGTGGTGGCGTTGTGCGCCGCGTCGCTGCTGGTATTCAACCGGTTTGCCGCGCTCGATGCCTGGGGCATTTACTTTTTTGGCTCGTATGGGCTTGGCATGGCAACGCTTTGGGCCGTGCGCAGTTCTCACCCCGGCCGCTGGCTGCTGGCGCTGGCGTTGCTAGGCGGCTTGGCGCTCGCCGTTGATTTCCGCCTGCGTATTCTGCTAGCGCTGGGCACTGCTGCCTGGCTGGCCTGGCTTGCCTTGCGCGCGCCATCGACCAGGCCCTCGCGTGCCAAAGCCCTGGCGGCGCCGTTGATTTGGGTGGGTCAGCGCTCTTACTCTGTATTCCTGGTGCATTTTCCAGTCTGCCTGATGGTGAATGCACTCTTCGCCTATGCTTGGCCCGGCGAGCCGCTGGTGCACGCTATCGGGCTGTTGAGCGCGTTCGGCCTGTCCATTGCAGCGGGCTGGTTGCTCTACGAGCGCGTGGAGCGCCACGGCGCCACCGCCTGGCAGGCCTTGCGCTGGGAAGCCCAACTTATGGGCGGCAGCTTGTTGGTGGCCCTGACGCATGGGCACTTAGCGGGCTAGGCCTTTTGCCGGCGCGAGTGCCCCATCGGGGTCAGGAATGGGCGCGGCAGGTGCTGAACAAATCCCGATCGGCTTGGTACGCTGAGGTCTGTACATCCATCAGGCCCAGCACCGAATGAAAGTAGCTGTCCTGCGTGATGTGTCGGTCAGCCAGATCGCGCTGCAGGCAATCCGTGTGCACACCTGAGCGTGCTTGCATGGCGGGTGAGAGCCAGGTGATCCAGGGGACGTGCTTTTGCACATCGGGCGCGATGCTGTACGGCAAACCGTGCAGGTAGATATTGTTCTCGCCCAGAGACTCACCGTGGTCGGCGACATAGATCATTGCGGTATCGGCCTTGGGCTCCTGGCGCTCCAGCCAGTGCAAGGTGTCGCTCAGGAAGGCGTCGGTCTCCACAATGCTGTTGTCATAGGCATTGACGACTTCTGCCTGGCTGCACTCCTGCAAGGCGTTGGATTGGCACTCGGGCTTGAACTTCTTGAGGGCCGGCGCGGAGCGGTGCGCATACGCAGGGCCGTGGCTGCCCATCTGGTGGAGCACGACCACGGTTCCGCGAGCGCGCTGCTCCGCTGGCAAGGCGGCAAGCCGCTCATCCAGCCCCACCAGCAAAATGGGATCGAGGCATTCGCCACCCGTGCAGAGCTGCGGGTCTTTGAGCGCCGTGGTGCTGGCCGAGGGGACGCGTGCGCAAATGCCCTTACAGCCTGACTGGTTGTCCAGCCAGAGTACGGCCAAGCCCGCGTGCTGGAGCACGTCGAGCAGGTTTTCATAGTTGCTCTTGCGTGCTTCGTACGCGGTTTTCCCCAGATTCGAAAACATGCAGGGCAGGGCCGTCGCGGTGCTGGTGCCGCACGACCAGGCGTTGCGCGCACTGGAGAGGTCTCTGCGCGCCGAGAGTTGCGGCGTGGTGTCACGGGCATAGCCGTTGATGCCGAAATTGCCGCTGCGCCCGGTCTCGCCTACGACCAGCACCAACAGCGGAGGTTTGGCTTGACCGGCATAGCTTGCGCCCAGCTTGGCGTCGCGGCCAAGCGGCAGCAGGGTATGCGTGTCCATGCGCAGCGGGCGTGCCGCCAGGTCGCCCAGGGCATAAACGGTATTGAGCGGGTTGATCAGGTAGCGCAACTGCGGCTGGTTGCGCATGGTGGAGGAAAACTCCTGGAATACCAGCAAGATGCTTGCCACCACCAGCCCCACGCAGGTTAGCAGCAGGGCGGTGTTGCGCATCACCTGCCGCAGGCCCGATGCATGGCGCAGCGGCCTGCGCCACAGCCACCACAGCGGCGGAGCCGCCAACGCGAGCACCATGGCCAGCATGCGCCAGGAAAACAGGTCGCCGGTTTCGCGCACGTCGGTTTGGAAGACGTTCTGCAGCATGCTCGAATCGATGGCGATGCCATAGCTGAGCATGAAGTAGGCGCCGAAGGCGGCAAACAGAACCAACAGCGTGCCTGCCGGTTTGAGCGTCCAGCGCCAGGCGAAGAGCGCGAGCACGGCTGTATTGCCAGCGGCGATCAGAAACCCGAAGGCGAAAAAAAATAGCCAGCCATGCGCGGTGGCACCGGCTGCGTGGGTGTTTGCCAGGGCGCGCCACAAGGGCCAGTTGCAGACGGAAGCCAACCAGACTGCCAAGGGCAGCACGATCGTGACTGGGTGGGCGGCGCGGGGTTTGGTTAGGTTTGTGGGCATCACGTGGTGCGCAGCACGGCGCGGCGCTGGTGAGCGCAAGGAGAAATGTATCAGGGGTAGATTAGCCGCCGCCGGTTAAGTGCAGTTTAATGTGACGCCCGCAAAGGGAGGACGCCAAGTTGCGCCGCATGGTGCTCCAGATGGTCTGCGACGAAGCTCTGCACGAAGTAGTACCCGTGGTCGTAGCCTGCATGGCGGCGCAGGGTGAGCGGCTGCCCTGCCTGGGCACAGGCGGCCTCGAAGCGCTGTGGATGGAGCTGCTCCGCCAGGAATGGATCGGATAGACCCTGGTCGATCAGGATACCGGCAGGAAAAGGGGGTTGCTCGCACGCTTGCATCAGGCCCGTGGCATCGTGTGCGGACCATTGGCTTCGGTCCGGCCCCAGGTACCCGGTAAACGCTTTCTCGCCCCAAGGACACTGGCTGGGCGCGCAGATTGGAGCGAAGGCAGAGACCGATCGGAACAGTGCGGGGTGGCGCAGCGCGAGTGTCAGCGCGCCGTGGCCCCCCATGGAGTGGCCGAAGATGCCGATCCGCGCCGTGTCGATGGGCAGATGCTCGCCCAGAAGCGGCAGCAGTTCCTGTGTGAGGTAGCTCTCCATGCGCCAATGCGGCTTCCAGGGCGCCTCGGTAGCGTCAAGGTAGAAGCCGGCGCCGACGCCAAAATCCCAGGCATCGGCTTCACCTGGCACGTTGGCGCCGCGCGGGCTGGTGTCGGGTGCCACCAGGGCCATGCCCAGCTCGGCCGCTGACCGCTGGGCGCCAGCCTTCACCATGAAGGTTTCCTCGTTGCAGGTCAGACCTGCCAGGTAGATCAGCGCCGGCACCTTGGCCCCCTCCAACGCTTGCGGCGGCAGGTAGACCGAAAACTTCATCGGCAAGCCAACCTCGCGCGAGTTGTGCCGGTAAAAGCGCTGGGCACCGCCAAAGCAGGCGTGGGCGCCCTGCAGGTCGAGAGAGGCGAGGGGCATTGGAAACTCCTAAAATGAGAGCTGCCAGCGCTTGTATCTAGGTTGATATAGCATGTATTAATACGCAAAGGCTTACCAGATAAGCGCTAGATGCTCATTTTTTAATAGATAACGACCGAGCGGATCGACTTGCCTTCGTGCATGAGATCGAAGGCTTTGTTGATATCCAGCAGCGGCATGGTGTGCGTCACAAACGGGGCCAACTGGATTTTCCCGCGCATGGCGTCCTCGACCATGCCGGGCAACTCGCTGCGGCCCTTGACACCGCCAAAGGCCGAACCCAGCCACTTGCGGCCCGTGACCAGCTGGAACGGGCGGGTGGAAATCTCTTTGCCCGCACCCGCCACGCCGATGATGACCGATTGGCCCCAGCCCCGGTGCGCACATTCGAGCGCGGCGCGCATCACGTCAACGTTGCCGATGCATTCAAAGCTGTGGTCCACACCCCAGCCGGTCATCTCGACGATGACTTGCTGGATCGGCTTGTCAAAGTCTTTCGGGTTGACACAATCGGTGGCGCCAAACGTGCGGGCCAGATCGAACTTGGCAGGGTTGGTGTCGATGGCGATGATCCGGCCCGCCTTGGCTATCTTTGCCCCCTGGAGAACCGCGAGCCCAATGCCTCCCAGGCCAAACACGGCCACGCTGTCGCCCTCCTGCACCTTGGCGGTGTTCTTGACAGCGCCAAGGCCCGTGGTCACCCCGCAGCCCAGCAAGCAAACCTGCTCAGGATTGGCGAGCGGGTTGATCTTGGCCAGCGAGACGGCGGCCACCACGGTGTACTCGCTGAAGGTGCTGCAGCCCATGTAGTGGTAGAGGGGCTCGCCGTTGTAGCTCAAGCGCGTCGTGCCGTCGGGCATCACGCCTTTGCCCTGCGTGGCGCGTACGGCGATACACAAGTTGGTCTTGCCGCTCTTGCAGAACAGGCATTCGCCGCACTCTGCGGTGTAGAGGGGGATGACATGGTCGCCGGGCTGCACGCTTGTGACGCCTTCTCCGACTTCCACCACGATGCCTGCGCCTTCATGGCCGAGCACCGAGGGGAAGAGGCCTTCCGGATCGTCGCCCGACAGGGTGAAGGCGTCGGTGTGGCAAATGCCTGTGTGGGTGATCTTGACCAGCACTTCACCCTTTTGCGGCGGGGCAACGTCGATTTCGACGATTCGCAGGGGTTCTCCGGCTTTAAAGGCAACGGCGGCACGGGATTTCATGGCGTTCTTTCAGGAAATGCTGCGACATGGCGGTTGCACCTTCGGGCAATCGCTCTGGTCGCACCAGAAACAAGGATGCGCCACTGTACGCGGTGTGCCCGGGCAGCATTTGCGTAGCCGACACTGGGCTGTTCAAGGGCGGGACCTCTGCCACATACGGCAATCGCAGCGACCAGTGTTTCGTGGGACGGAGTTGGGTGCTGCACAACAGGTGTGTCGCGAGCGCCTTGGGCGGTCGGGTGAGCATGGCGCCGGCAATTGCCCATGAAAAAGCCCGCCGGAATGCGGCGGGCTTTGGTGGCGCCAAAGCGCCAGTTGGGTTGTGTGCTTACCTGGCAGCGCCGTCGATATCGCGGCGTGGGGCGCCCGTGTAGAGCTGGCGTGGGCGACCAATCTTGTACTCGGGGTCGCTGATCATCTCGTTGAGCTGGGCGATCCAGCCGACGGTGCGCGCCAGTGCGAAGACGCCAGTGAACAGATGCACCGGGATGCCGATCGCGCGCTGCACGATGCCCGAATAGAAGTCCACATTGGGGTAGAGCTTGCGCGAAACGAAGTAGTCGTCCTCCAGGGCGATCTTCTCGACTTCCTTGGCCAGTTTGAACAAGGGGTCATTTTGCAGGCCCAACTCGGCCAGCACCTCGTCGCAGGTTTCCTGCATCAGCTTGGCGCGTGGGTCGTAGTTCTTGTAGACGCGGTGGCCAAAACCCATCAGCTTGACGCCAGAGTTCTTGTCCTTGACCTTCTCCATGAACTCGCCCACCTTGCTGACACCGCCCTGGCGCTGGATGTCTTCGAGCATGTTCAGGCAGGCTTCGTTGGCGCCGCCGTGCGCAGGGCCCCACAGGCAGGCCACGCCAGCAGCAATGGCGGCGAACGGGTTCGTGCCCGACGAACCGCACAGGCGCACCGTGGAGGTGGAAGCGTTCTGCTCGTGGTCGGCGTGCAGGATGAAGATGCGGTCCAGGGCACGTTCGAGCACCGGGTTGACCACGTAGTCTTCACAGGGTGTGCCGAACATCATGCGCAGGAAGTTGCCGGCGTAGGACAGGTCGTTGCGCGGGTACATGTAGGGCTGGCCAACGCCGTACTTGTAGGCCATGGCGACAAGGGTTGGCATCTTGGCGATCAGGCGGATCGCGGCGATATCGCGATGCTGCGGATTGTTGATATCCGTGCTGTCGTGGTAGAAGGCCGAGAGCGCGCCGATCAGGCCGGTCAGCACGGCCATCGGGTGTGCATCACGACGGAAACCACGCAGGAAGAACTGCATCTGCTCGTGCACCATCGTGTGGTTGATGACGAGTTTGTGGAAGTCACCGCGCTCCGTCGGGTTGGGCAGATCACCCTTGAGCAGCAGGTAGCAGGTGTCGAGGTAGTCGCACTTGGTGGCAATTTGCTCAATGGGGTAGCCGCGGTACAGCAGCTCGCCCTTGTCGCCATCGATATACGTAATGGCCGATTGGCAGGCTGCGGTCGACAGAAAGCCCGGGTCATAGGTGAACATGCCCGTCTGTGCGTACAGCTTGCGGATATCGATGACATCCGGGCCAATCGTGCCCTGATAGACAGGCAGTTCCATGCTTGGACTGCCGTTGCTGAAATTCAGGATGGCCTTGTTGTCAGCGAGCTTCATGGTTCGATTCCTTTGGGGGAGAGTGCTGTTGAATAGGAGGGTGTGGGGCGTTTTCAGCCCTGGGGGCAGGCGATCGCGCCGCTTTGCCGCAGCATGTCCAGCACGGTGTGCACGGCGGGCTGGTCGAGTGAGCCGGTGGGCTCCTTGCGACGCAGAAGAAGATCCAGCAGATCGTTGTCGGCCAAATCCATCAGAGCGGTCAGCCCTATCGCATGAAACTGGGTGATTTCGCTTTCATGGCGCAGGAAAAATTGTTCGATGAACAAATCGTTCTCGAGCAGACCGCGCCGGCAACGCCAGTGCAGTTTGCTCAGCGCCCTGGGGTCAAGGAGGGCGGAGGCATCATGAAGGGCGTCGGCTTGCATGCTGGCAATACTCAGAGGGCTCAGATGGCGCGGCGCACCATCAGCTCCTTGATCTTGCCGATGGCGCGTGTGGGGTTGAGCCCCTTGGGACACACGTCAACGCAGTTCATGATGGAGTGGCAGCGGAACAAACGGTAGGGGTCTTCCAGGTTGTCCAGACGTTCGCCGGATGCTTGGTCGCGGCTGTCAGCCAGGAAGCGATAGGCCTGCAGCAAGCCGGCAGGACCGACAAACTTGTCGGGGTTCCACCAGAAACTCGGACAGGCGGTCGAGCAGCTGGCGCACAGAATGCACTCGTACAGGCCATCAAGTTCCTCACGCTGCTCGGGCGACTGCAGACGCTCCTTTTCGGGTGGGATGTCATCGTTGATCAAGTAGGGCTTGATCGAGTGGTACTGCTTGAAGAACTGCGTCATGTCGACGATCAGGTCGCGGACCACCGGCAGCCCAGGCAGCGGCTTGAGTACGATCGTGCCCTGCAGCGTGTTCATGTTGGTCAGGCAGGCCAGACCGTTCTTGCCGTTGATGTTCATGGCGTCCGATCCGCAGACGCCTTCGCGGCAGGAGCGGCGGAACGACAGCGCCGGGTCTTGTGCCTTGAGCTTGATCAGCGCATCGAGCAACATGCGTTCGTGTCCGTCGAGTTCGATCTCGATGGTCTGCATGTAGGGCTTGGAATCTTTGTCCGGGTCGTAACGATAAATCTGAAAGGTGCGTTTTTGCATGGTGCTTCTCTCGTGGGGCGGCCGGGTTTTCAGAACGTACGGACCTTGGGTGGAACGCTCTCAACCGTCAGGGGTTTGAGGGTCACGGGCTTGTACGACAGCGTATTGGTGGCGCTGTCCCAGAGCGTGTGTTTGAGCCAGTTCACGTCGTCGCGGCCCAGTGGTGCGGTGGGGTGGTCGGCGGGGTGTTCGTAGTCGTACACCATGTGGGCGCCACGGCATTCTTTGCGCGCGGCAGCCGACACCATCGTGGCCTGGGCCACCTCCATCAGATTGGCCACTTCCAACGCCTCGACGCGGGCGGTATTGAACACCTTGGATTTGTCCTTGAGTTCAATGCTGGCAACGCGTTCGCGCAGGGCCGCGACCTTGGTGACGCCCTCGTCCATGCTGGCCTGGGTGCGGAACACGCCTGCATGCTGCTGCATGGTGGCGCGAATCTCGCCTGCCAGGGCTTGCGAGTAGGTGCCACCGGTGGAGTTCTCAAGCTGGTTGAGGCGCTCAAGAGTGCGATCGGCTGCATCCTTGGGCATCGGCTTGTGCTGCGCGTTGCGGGCATTGAATTCGACAATGTGGCGGCCTGCCGCCTTGCCAAAGACCAGCAGGTCGAGCAGGGAATTGGTGCCCAGACGGTTGGCGCCGTGCACGCTTACGCAGGCGCATTCGCCCACGGCGTACAGGCCGTTGACGACTTGATTGGCCGTGCCATTGTGCGTTACCACCTGGCCGTGGATGTTGGTCGGCACACCACCCATCTGGTAGTGGATGGTGGGTACCACGGGGATGGGCTCTTTCGTGATGTCCACGTTGGCGAAGTTGATGCCGATTTCGTACACCGAAGGCAGACGTTTGTGGATGGTCTCGGAACCCAGATGGTCGAGCTTGAGCAGCACGTAATCCTTGTTCGGACCGCAGCCGCGTCCTTCCTTGATTTCCTGGTCCATCGAGCGTGACACGAAGTCGCGCGGGGCCAGGTCTTTCAGCGTTGGTGCGTAGCGCTCCATGAAGCGCTCGCCGTTGCTGTTGAGCAGGATGGCGCCCTCGCCGCGGCAGCCTTCGGTCAGCAACACGCCTGCACCGGCCACGCCCGTGGGGTGAAATTGCCAGAACTCCATGTCCTGCAGCGGGATGCCGGCGCGTGCTGCCATGCCGAGGCCGTCACCGGTGTTGATGAAGGCGTTGGTGGAGGCGGCAAAAATGCGGCCTGCGCCACCAGTGGCCATCAGTACGGTTTTGGCTTCCAGGATGTACAGGTCGCCGGTTTCCATCTCCAGTGCCGTGACGCCGACCACGTCGCCATCCTGATCGCGGATCAGGTCCAGTGCCATCCATTCGACAAAGAAGTTGGTTTTGGCCTTGACGTTCTGCTGGTAGAGCGTGTGCAGCATGGCGTGGCCGGTACGGTCGGCGGCGGCGCAGGCGCGCTGCACCGGCTTCTCGCCGTAGTTGGCGGTGTGGCCGCCAAAGGGGCGCTGATAGATGGTGCCGTCCGGGTTGCGGTCGAACGGCATGCCGAAATGCTCCAGCTCATACACCACGTTGGGTGCTTCGCGACACATGAATTCGACGGCATCCTGATCGCTCAGCCAGTCGCCGCCTTTGACGGTGTCGTAGAAGTGGTAATGCCAGTTGTCCTCGCTCATGTTGCCCAGCGAGGCGGACACGCCACCCTGTGCCGCCACGGTGTGCGAGCGGGTGGGGAACACCTTGGACAGCGAGGCCACGTTGAGGCCGGCGCGCGAGAGTTCAAGCGCCGCGCGCATGCCGGAGCCGCCGGCGCCGATGATGACGACGTCGAACTTGCGCTTGGTGATGTTGGCGTTGGTGTAACTCATAAAATTTAGCCTTTGATCGCAAAAACGGAGCGTGTGCTTACAAGCGCCACAGGACCTGGACACCCCAGCCCACGCAGCCCAACAGCCAGACGATGGTGAAGACCTCAAGTACCAGGCGCAGGCCTGCGGGCTTGATGTAATCCATCCAGATATTGCGCACGCCTACCCAGGCGTGGTAGGCCAACGCGAGGATGACGGTGAAGGTGACGAATTTCATCCACTGCGCTGCAAAAATGCCTGCCCAGAGGTCGTAGCCAATAGGGCCTTTCTTCAGCAGCACCTGGGCAATCAGGGCGATAGTGAAAAGCACCATCAGCACAGCCGTTACGCGCTGGCTGAGCCAGTCGCGCATGCCATAGTGGGCACCGACGATGGTGCGTTTGTTTCCGTAGTCAGTCATAGTGGGATTCCGGTGGTTCTTGTGGTTTTCAGTGCGCTGCGCCGCTCAGGCAAGGCGGACCCGAATCAGTACAGTCCGAACAGCTTGGCGCCGAGCAGCAGCGTCAGTACGATGGCAAGGCTGATGACGGTCAGGCCTGAGGCTTTGCCGAATTGGTTGTTCACCGCATGGTGGTCGATGTCCATGATGAGGTGGCGAATGCCGGCAAACATGTGGTGCAGGTAACCCCAGATCAGCCCCAGGCTGACGAGCTTGAGCAGCCAGCCCGGCACAAAGCCGATGCCAGATGCAAAGGCTGCGGTGAACCGCTCGTAAGACACTTCGGAAGACACGGATGTGTCGAAAAACCAGATCACCAGCGGCAATAGCAAAAACATGATGGCGCCACTGGCACGGTGCAGGATGGACGTCCATGCCGCTGCAGTCATGCGGTAGGTCGTCAGATCCTTGAAGGCGTTGATGTTGCGGAACTCGGGCCGCTTCTTCGCTATTTCGGTCATGGCTGGTGCTTTCGTGGGTGTAACTGCGTGGTAACTTCGAGCGCAGGAGAATACAAAATTCTATTGCAATGCAGCAACTGTTCGTTTGATGCAGGTGAAAATTCGGTAATTACGGTCTGCAGGCATACGGTTACCCTAACGCATTGCGATAGTGATGCCGGTCTGTGCGGTATAAGCCTCGGCGCAGTTCCATGGGGGCATCGTTGTAGGTGTAAGAAGTGCGCACCACGCTCAGCAGCGGTGTCTGCTCGGTGACCTGCAGCAGCGAAGCCTGCTCCGCGTCTGGCAGTACAGCGCGAATTTTTTCGTCTGCCCGCACCATGCGCACACCGAATTCAAGCTCAAGCATGGCGTAGGTCGGACCGGGGTAGTCGCTCATCTGCAACGCTGTCAGTCCTTTGAAAGCGCTGCCTGGCAGCCACAGATCTTCGAGGATGGTGGGCTCGCCTTGGAACGAGAGTACGCGCCGCGCCTGGATCACTGATTCGCCGGCGCGCAAGCCCAGCGCACGTGCCACCTCGGCGTTGGCGCGGACACTGCGGCAATCAATGACGCGCCGCTCAGCTGGCCCCTCGGTAGTGGCGTCCCCGCTGTCGGGCATCAGGCGCAGGAAGCGGTACTGCACTTGCTGCTCCGCATGCGTGGACACGAAGGTGCCCTTGCCCTGGCGGCGCAGCAGCAGGTTTTCGCCTGCCAGTTCATCGATGGCCTTGCGCACCGTGCCCTGACTGACGCCAAAGCGTGCCGCAAGATCCATCTCGCTGGGGATGGCTTCCCCAGGCTTCCATTCGCCGGCCTGCAGACTCTGCAGGATCAGTCCCTTGATCTGCTGGTACAGCGGGCTGAAGGCAGGCGCCGGCAAGCCTGCGACAGACGGCAATGCGGTATCGGCAGCGAAAGGTGGAGTTGCTGACATGAAGAACGGCGTACAAAACCGGCTCTGCGAGGCCTCAGGCGACTTTGCAGAGGGGATGCTGCCGTCGCGTATGCCGGAAAGCTTCATCATATCTTATATAAGACATAAGACAAATTGACGCACTGCGGAAACCGGCAGTAAAATCGCCGGCTATTTGCGGGCAAATGCTGCGGGAAGACAGGGCGCAGCCGGCATCCGCTGATCACGTCCTTATTTCTCACACCATCGGAGTTCACCATGAGCAAAAAACCCGTTCGCGTTGCCGTCACCGGCGCCGCAGGCCAAATTGGTTACGCCCTTCTGTTTCGCATCGCCTCTGGCGAAATGTTGGGCAAAGATCAGCCCATCATCCTGCAACTGCTGGAAGTGCCGGTTGAAGGCCCGCAAAAAGCACTCAAGGGTGTGATGATGGAGCTCGACGACTGCGCTTTCCCGCTGCTCGTCGAAATGACTGCGCACAGCGACCCCATGACCGCCTTCAAGGATGCCGACTATGCATTGCTGGTCGGCTCGCGCCCCCGCGGCCCCGGCATGGAACGTGCCGAGCTGCTGGCTGTCAATGGCGCCATCTTCACGGCACAGGGCAAGGCGCTCAACGCCGTCGCCAGCCGCAACGTCAAGGTGCTGGTGGTTGGCAACCCCGCCAACACCAATGCCTACATCGCCATGAAGAGTGCGCCGGATCTGCCGCGCAAGAACTTCACCGCCATGCTGCGCCTGGACCACAACCGCGCAGCCAGCCAGATCGCTGCCAAGACCGGCAAGGCCGTGGCAGACATTGAAAAGCTCACCGTCTGGGGCAACCATTCGCCGACGATGTACGCCGACTACCGCTTTGCCACCATCAACGGCGAAAGCGTCGCCAAGATGATCAATGACCAGGAATGGAACGCCAACGTGTTCCTGCCCACCGTGGGCAAGCGCGGCGCCGCCATCATCGAGGCCCGCGGCCTGTCTTCGGCCGCCTCGGCTGCCAACGCTGCCATCGACCACATGCACGACTGGGCCCTGGGCACCAACGGCAAGTGGGTCACCATGGGTATCCCGTCGGACGGTCAGTACGGCATTCCCAAAGACACGATGTTCGGCTTCCCTGTGACCTGCGAAAACGGCGAATACAAGATCGTCGAGGGCCTGGAAATCGACGCATTCTCGCAAGAGCGCATCAACAAGACCCTGGCCGAGTTGCAAGGCGAGCAGGACGGCGTCAAGCACCTGCTGTAATCGCCCATGAGCGACGCCGGATTGCCCCAAGCCGCCAAGGCCCCCACGAGGGGGAGCGCAGCGCACGCAATGACAAGCGTGGGGGCCATCCCACATCCGCGCGACATCCTGCTGGGCGCCCAGGCGGCGGCAAATTTGTTGCCGGTCTGCGACCATTACAGCGGAGTCCCCGCGCGGATGCGCAAAAGCCTGCAGCTGCAGGCGCAAATGGCACAAGAGTTCGGTGCCTGCGTTTTTGATGTGACGCTGGACTGTGAAGACGGCGCCCCCGTGGGTGCCGAGGCCGAGCACGCAGCCCTGGTGGCTACGCTGGCCTGTGAGGCCACGCCCGGCGCTCGGGTGGCGGCGCGCGTGCACCCGGTGGACCACCCTGCTTTTGAAGCGGACGTGGCAACGATTGCGGGGCAGGCCGGCCACCGGCTCACGCACCTGATGGTTCCCAAGGTTGATTCGCTGGACGATGTGTTGCTGGCTGAGCGTGCCGTGGACCGTGCGGGCATGGCCCACCTGCCGCTGCATGTGCTGATCGAGTCGCCTGCTGCCGTGCAGCAGGCCTTTGCCATCGCCGAGCATCCGCGCGTTCAAAGTCTGAGCTTTGGGCTGATGGACTTTGTCTCGGCGCATGGCGGGGCTATTCCGGCGTCCGCCATGGGGTCGAAAGGGCAGTTTGATCACCCGCTGGTGGTGCGTGCCAAACTCGAAATTGCGTCTGCCTGCCACGCCCATGGCAAGGTGCCTTCGCATTGCGTGGTCACCGAGTTCTCCGACCTGGACGCCTTGCGCAGTGCGGCCGGGCAAGCGGCCAGGCGTTTCGGCTTTACACGCATGTGGAGCATCCACCCGGCGCAGATTCGCCCCATTATCGAAGCCTTCGCGCCCCAGCAGGAGGCCGTTGATGAAGCTGCGAAAATCATAGCTGCTGGCGCTGATGCAAACTGGGCTCCGATCAGTTTAGCGGGCGTTTTGCACGACCGTGCCAGCTACCGCTACTTCTGGCAATTGCTGGAGCGGGCACAGCATACTGGGCGCACATTGCCACGCGCTGTGCAACAGTGGTTTTCGGTCCCTCTAATCTCTACCCCTTAATTTTTTGCAGGAATGATCCCATGAAAGCTTTGCTTGTTTCGGCCCTGCTGGGCCTGGTTCCCGGGTTGGTGCTTGCGCAGTCCGCACCCGCCAATTCCGATGCGGCAACGCCCGTGCACAAGAAGGCGGCGGCCAAGCCTGTCGCCAAGAAGAAGACTATCGCCAATGGCAAGCACGCGAAGAAGACCTCGGCTGCGTCCAGCCGCGCTGAGCTCAAGAGCAAAGCCAATCAGATGGCCAGCGGCGTGCGCGCTGCAGACGCCGCACTTAGCCAGGCGGAACTCGATATCGCCAAGCAGGTGTATGTGGGCGAAATTCCTTGCGAGCTCGGCGCACACGTGAACGTGTCGGCTGACGCCGCCATGCCAGGCTATTTCCAGCTGGACGGCAAGGGCTTTCGCTACCGTATGGCGCCCGTTGCAACGACCACCGGTGCGGTACGCCTTGAAGACAAGGTGGGCGGCGCTGTCTGGCTGCAGATTGCCAACAAATCCATGCTCATGGACCAGAAGCATGGTCAACGCCTGGCCGATGACTGCAAGAGCCCGGCGCAGGTCGCCGTGGCCGAAAGCATGAAGAAGGCGCCTGCGCGCAGCCTGCTGGACGCACCCGCGAAATAACCCGTTGGCCTGGCTTTGCGGCCCGTTCGACGAACAAGAAATACTGAAACCACGAAAGAAGAAAGATGTTGCAAGCCTACCGTGACCACGTGGCCGAGCGCGCCGCACTGGGCATTCCGCCGCTGCCCCTGACCGCCAAGCAAACCGGGGAGCTGGTCGAACTGCTCAAGAACCCGCCTGCTGGCGAAGAAGCCACGCTGGTCGAGCTGATCACGCACCGCGTCCCCGCCGGCGTGGACGATGCCGCCAAGGTCAAGGCCAGCTACCTGGCCGCCGTGGCCCACGGCAGCGAAAAGTGCCCGCTCATCAGCCGTGAGCAAGCCACCGAGTTGCTGGGCACCATGCTGGGTGGCTACAACCTCACGCCGCTGATCGACCTGCTGGACGATACGGCTGTGGCCGCTGTCGCTGCTGAGGCGCTGAAAAAGACGTTGCTGATGTTCGACCAGTTCCACGACGTCAAGGAAAAGGCCGACAAGGGCAATGCCTTTGCCAAGGCCGTGGTGCAAAGCTGGGCCGATGCCGAGTGGTTCACCAGCCGTCCCGAAGTACCCAAGAGCATCACGCTCACCGTGCTCAAGGTCACGGGCGAGACCAACACCGACGACCTCTCACCCGCACCCGACGCCTGGAGCCGCCCCGACATCCCGCTGCATGCCCTCGCCATGCTCAAGAACAAGCGCGACGGCATCACGCCCGAAGAAGACGGCAAGCGCGGCCCGGTGAAATTTATCGAAGACCTGCGCGCCAAGGGCAACCTGGTGGCCTATGTGGGCGACGTGGTCGGCACCGGTTCGAGCCGCAAGTCGGCCACCAACAGCGTGCTGTGGTTCACCGGCGAAGACATTCCCTTCGTGCCCAACAAGCGTTTCGGTGGTGTGTGTCTGGGCAGCAAGATTGCACCGATCTTCTACAACACCATGGAAGACGCGGGTGCGCTGCCCATTGAGCTCGACGTGAGCCAGATGAACATGGGCGACACCATCGAGCTGCGCCCCTACGAAGGCAAGGCCTTGAAGGACGGCAAGGTGATTGCCGAGTTCGAGGTCAAGAGCGATGTGCTGTTCGACGAGGTGCGCGCCGGTGGCCGCATTCCGCTGATCATCGGCCGTGGCCTGACCGCCAAGGCACGCGAGGCGCTGGGCCTGGCGGCTTCCACTTTGTTCCGCCTGCCGCAAGTGCCCAAGGGCCACGGCAAGGGCTTCACCCTGGCGCAGAAGATGGTCGGCCGTGCCTGCGGCCTGCCCGAAGGCCAGGGCGTGCTGCCCGGCACCTACTGCGAACCCAAGATGACCTCGGTCGGCTCGCAGGACACCACTGGCCCGATGACGCGCGACGAGCTGAAAGACCTCGCCTGCCTGGGTTTCAGCGCCGATCTGGTGATGCAGTCCTTCTGCCACACGGCGGCTTACCCCAAGCCCGTGGACGTGAAGATGCACCACGAACTGCCCGAGTTCATCAGCAACCGTGGCGGTATTTCCCTCAAACCCGGCGACGGCATCATCCACAGTTGGCTCAACCGCATGCTGTTGCCCGACACCGTGGGCACGGGTGGTGACAGCCACACGCGCTTCCCCGTAGGCATCAGCTTCCCCGCCGGCTCGGGCCTGGTGGCCTTTGCCGCTGCAACCGGCGTCATGCCGCTGGACATGCCCGAATCGGTGCTCGTGCGCTTCAAGGGCCAGATGCAGCCGGGCGTCACGCTGCGCGATCTGGTGCATGCCATTCCGCTCTACGCCATCAAGGCCGGCCTGCTCACGGTCGAGAAGAAGGGCAAGAAGAACATCTTCTCTGGCCGCATTCTTGAAATCGAAGGGCTGCCCAACCTCAAGGCTGAGCAGGCCTTCGAGCTGTCCGACGCGTCGGCCGAACGCTCAGCGGCCGGTTGCACGGTGCGCCTGAACAAGGAGCCGATCATCGAGTACATCAACTCGAACATCGTGCTGCTCAAGAACATGATCGCCCAAGGCTACGAAGACGCGCGCACGATCCGCCGCCGCATTCAGGGCATGGAGGCCTGGCTGGCCAACCCGCAGTTGCTGGCACCCGATGCGGATGCTGAATACGCTGCCGTGATCGAGATCGACCTGGCCGAGATCACGGAGCCTATCGTCTGCTGCCCCAACGACCCGGACGACGCCAAGACGCTGTCTGACGTGGCGGGCGCGAAGATCGACGAAGTGTTCATCGGCTCGTGCATGACCAACATCGGCCACTTCCGCGCCGCGTCCAAGCTGCTGGAAGGCAAGAAGGACATGCCCGTCAAGCTCTGGATGGCCCCGCCCACCAAGATGGATGCGAAGCAGCTCACCGAGGAAGGCCATTACGGTGTTTTCGGCGCCGCTGGCGCCCGCATGGAAATGCCCGGCTGCTCGCTGTGCATGGGCAATCAGGCACAGGTGAAAGAAGGCGCTACGGTCATGTCCACCAGCACGCGCAACTTCCCCAACCGCCTGGGCAAGAACACCAATGTGTATCTGGGTTCGGCCGAACTCTCGGCCATCTGCTCCAAGCTGGGCCGTATTCCGAGCAAGCAGGAATACCTGGCCGACGTGGGCGTCGTCAACCAGAACGGCGACAAGATCTACCAATACCTGAACTTCGACCAGATCGCCGAGTACAAGGGCGTGGCGGATGGCGTAAGCGCCTAAGCCTTGAAGGGGCGCCGGACAAGTCGTCCGTGCGCCTACTGACCCAGCCCGCAGCGAGCGAAAGCACCTGCGGGCTTTTTTGATAGCGAACTCTCCATGCTTAAGGCAATGCTGAACAAGCGCTAGACAAAAATTTCGAAGAAATTTTCGGTTGAGGTTTTCTAGGCCTGCCGGGTGGTGCCGCAGAAAATGGATCGCTAGGCAAGTCAGGTTCAGCCTGCCGGTCCCAACTGGTCAGACGGACGTTCTCGCCGGAATAGGGGCAACGCGAGCGTGTGCAATATGCCATGCACCTGCAGTTCTCAAACCGTTCACGCCGGAGGCGTCATATTTGGCGACGGCTTGAATTCCGTTCAAATCCTCAAGGAGCAACAAGCCTCCCGCGCGCAGTTGCTCGCCAAGCATGTGCGGATCGAAGCCAGATAGAAAGGGCTCTCCCGCTGAAGACACCGCTGCCTTCTGTTTGTGGAACGCTTCCGTCACGACGGCATCAGGATCAAGAATCTTCTGGTCAACATAGGTAAAAACCAGTTCGCTGCCTGCTGGAGCGCACAAGGCAATCGCCCGCAGTGCAGAGAGATTTGCTTCTTGGGTAAGGTAGATGGTTACGCCGAGCCATGAGAAGAACGTCGGCTGGGCGGGTTGGAATGAGGACCGTGCCAGGGCTGCGCCCAAGTTCTCTACTGAGAGGTCGGTCGCGACAAATTCGACAGATGCTGGCGCATCGACGCCGCATTCCGCCAGGCGCTGGCGCTTCACGGCTTGTGTCGCGGGATGGTCGACCTCGAAGATGGCCAGTTTGGCCGCCCAGTCCGGCCGTCGATACGCAAAGCTGTCGAAGCCGGCGCCGATGATGACGTACTGCGTGACGCCTTGTTTGACCGCCGCCTCCAGCGCATCCTCGGTATAGCGGGTCCGGAGAATCACGCCCGCGTAGGCGGTATTCGCACGCAACGACTGGCCGAGCAATGCTTCAGGGGCTGCCGCCGCTTTGAGCCGCGCAGTCGGTGGCATGCGGTCCAGAACGCGTTGGAACAGGGCTGTGCGCGCAGTGTCTGGCACGAGTCGATCGCCCCAATCGTCATCGATCAGAGGGGCAGGGTCATGGCGCGAATGCAGTGCGCGCATCAGCGAGGTGGCGAGGGCTGTGCGACTGGCGCCGAGTGGATTCAATGCGGTCTCCGGGAATCAGGCGTGCGCAGGTTCCAACTTCATGGCCACTCTGTAAAGCGCATGGTTTTGAATGAATACAGGCACAAAAAGAGCGCGCTGGATCTCGACCAAAAACCCCCGTGTGGATGAGATGCGCCTGCTTGTTAAATGCTATTTAAAAAGAAGCTGCCAGCGCATATGGGATAAGCGCTAGAGGCCAATTTAACCTAAACTTTTTCAGCCTCGAATACCCGGGCCAACAGCGCGCCTTGCACCTCGCCGGTGAGCGCAATCCGCACCCGCAGCGGGCTGCCGGCCGCCACCTGAAGGGCCTCGCCTTCAACGCTTTGCATCTCGGTCAGCCGCACGGTGCGGTTGCCGCTGGGGTGGATGATCTCCAGCAGGTCGCCCACGGCAAAGTGGTTCTTGGTTTCGACCTCGGCCCAGCCATCGGCCACGCTCTTCACCTGGGCCACATACTGGCTGCGCCTGGATTCGGAGCTACCGGTTTCGTAGTTTTGGTAGTCGTGGGCCGGGCGGCGCTCCAGCAGGCCGCTGGTGTAGCCACGGTTGGCCAGGCCTTCGAGTTCGGTGATGAGCTCCGGGTTGAAGGGGCGGCCCGCCATGGCGTCGTCGATGGCGCGGCGGTAGACCTGTGCGGTGCGCGAGACGTAGTACGCGCTCTTGGTGCGGCCCTCGATCTTGAGCGAATCGACGCCGATATCGACCAGACGCTGCACGTGCTCGACCGCACGCAGGTCCTTGCTGTTCATGATGTGGGTGCCGTGCTCGTCTTCCATGATGGGCATGAGCTGGCCGGGGCGTTCTTTTTCTTCCAGCAGGTACACCTTGTCGGCCAGCGGGTGGCGCTGGCCGTCGCCGCACCCGGAAAAGGCCGCGTTCTCGTCTTCCTGCGCCTTGTTGAAGTTGAAATCGCCTTCCATGCGCACCGCCATGGCTTCGCCGGTGTTGGGGTCTACGGCCGCCTCTTTCGTGGCGTAATTCCAGCGGCAGGCGTTGGTGCAAGCGCCCTGGTTGGGGTCGCGCCGGTTGAAGTAGCCCGAGAGCAGGCAGCGGCCCGAGTAGGCAATGCACAGGGCGCCGTGCACAAACACTTCAAGCTCCATGTCGGGGCATTCCTGGCGGATTTTTTCGATCTCGTCCAGGCTCAGTTCGCGCGACAGGATGATCCGCGTGATGCCCACTTTCTGCCAGAACTTCACTGCCATGAAGTTGGTGGTGTTGGCCTGCACCGAGAGGTGAATCGCCACCTCGGGCCACTTCTCGCGCACCTGCATGATGAGGCCGGGGTCGGCCATGATGAGCGCGTCCGGGCCCATGGCAATGATGGGCTCGATGTCGCGCAGGTAGGTGCGCACTTTGTCGTTGTGCGGCAGCAGGTTGCTCGTCAGAAAGAATTTCTTGCCGCGTGCGTGGGCTTCTTCGATGCCGGTCTGGATCTGCTCGATGCGGAACTCGTTGTTGCGCGCGCGCAGGCTGTAGCGCGGCTGGCCGGCGTACACCGCGTCGGCGCCAAAGTCGTAGGCGGCGCGCATGCGTTCGAGCGAGCCGGCGGGCAAAAGGAGTTCTGGGGCGGGGCGGGTCATGGGCAGTTCCTCGGCTTCGGACGAAGCGGCATGGGGGTGCGCCATTGCCGCGCACCGGGGCTTGCGTTGTGGAATCAGTCTTGCGGCCGGAAGCCAATCACGAGGGATGGGGGCACGCGCCCGTCCACATCCCGTGGCAGTGACGCGGTTTTTTGCAGCGCGCGCAGCACGGCGTCGTCCCAGGCGGCATTGCCGCTGGATTTGGTCAGGCGTGTGGAAAGGATGGTGCCGTCGGGCGAGGTGTGCACTTCGACCTCGGCGCGCGGGTTGCCGCTCACCGCGTCGGGGTAGACGATGTTGGGCTTGACCTTGGCGGCTACGCGGCCGCCGTAGCCGCCCGAGGGGCCGGAATCATGCAGAGCGGTGCCCGTTGCCGTGGGCGCACCGCTGGCGCCTGCCAGACCCTGCATGCGGCGGATGTTTTCCTGGCGGCGATCTTCGGCGGCCTTGGCGTTGGCCTTTTCGATGGCCTCGTCTTTTTTGCGCTTTTCTTCGGCTACGCGTTTTTGCTCTTTGTCGCGCGCTGCCTGTTCACGCGCGGCCTGTTCTTTGACGAGCTTGTCGTGCGCTGCCTGCTCGCGTGCAGCCTGCTCCTTGGCGAGCTTGTCCTTCTTTTCCTGGTCCAGGCGCTGCTGCTCTTTGAGCTTCTTCTCGCGTTCGAGTTTTTGCTTGTCTTCGCGCTCGCGCTTCTCCTTCTCCAGACGCTTCTTTTCGCGTTCGATGGCGATGTCGGCTTCGCGCGGGTCGGGTTGTGCCTGCTGCGGCGGTGGCGGGGGTGGTGGGCTGACCTTGGGCGGCTGCGGTACAGGCGCCGGCTCGGGCGTGGGCGGCTTGGGGGGTGTCGGCGGTGTGGGAGGGGTAGGAGGCGTAGGCGGTTGTTCTGCGCGTGGCGCCGCCTGCTGTGGTACGGCAGACCAGAGTTCGGCGACCACTGCCGGCTGGTCGCTCCCGTTCTTCCAGGCAACGCCCCAGGTTAGCGCGGCAAGCAAAAGCAAGTGCGCCAGTACGGCAAGCGTCACCGCGCGCGCCCGGCCTGGGGGCTGGGGGGGCGTAAATTGATCGCGGTCGTCGTGGGCGTGCATGCGGTTGTCTAAAACGGGTAGGGCGCGGTCAACCGCCTTGTTTTACGGACAGGCCCACGCGCTGCACGCCGGCCTTCTGCAGTGCGGCCATGGCCTTGACCACGGAATCGTATTGCACGCCCTTGTCGGCGACGATGACGACTGCCGTGTCCTTGCTCTGGTCTTTCTGCCAGGCGAGTGCGGCGTCACCGATTTCGCGCGTGTTCATGGTGCGCGTCGCCGCCGGGGTCTTGAGCTGCAGCGAACCATCCTTGTTCACGATGATTTGCGCGACCACCGGCGGCATGTTCTTGCTCTTGCCCACGCTGGGTACGTCGATCATGCCCGGCGTCAGCATGGGCGCCGTCACCATGAAGATGATGAGCAGCACCAGCATCACGTCGATGAACGGCACCATGTTGATCTCGTTGATGGTGCGGCGGCCGCGGCCGCGCGAGGCAATGGCAGGCATGGCGCAGCTCCTTCAATGGGCCGTGGCTGGCACCGCAGGGTGCGCGCCCAGGTTGCGCTGCAAGATGTTGGAGAACTCTTCGATGAAGGTTTCCTGGTGGTTCGCCACGCGGTCGATATCACGCGCGAAGCGGTTGTACGCCACCACGGCAGGAATGGCGGCAAACAGGCCAATGGCCGTCGCCACCAGCGCTTCGGCGATGCCGGGCGCCACGGTGGCCAACGTCACCTGCTGCATGCCGGCAAAGCCGGTGAAAGCGTGCATGATGCCCCACACCGTGCCGAACAGGCCCACGTAGGGCGATACCGAGCCCACCGAGGCGAGGAACGACAGGCTGGATTCGATGACGTCCATTTCGCGCTGGAAACTGGCGCGCATAGCACGGCGCGCACCATCGAGCAGGGTTCCTGCGTCTTGAATATGGCGCTCGCGCAGCTTCTGGAACTCACGCATGCCGCTGGCGAAAATGCGTTCCATGGGGCCGATATCCTGGGTACTGCTGGCGGCGCTGGCATACAGGTCGTTCAGGCTGGTGCCCGACCAGAACTCACGCTCGAAATCTTCGTTCAGTGCCTTGACGCGCTTCAAGCCGAAGAGTTTGCGAAAAATGGCGGCCCAGCTGGCGACCGACACGCTGAGCAGCAGCAGCATGACGAACTGCACCACCCAGCTTGCGTGCAGCACCAGGGTGACGATGGACATGTCTTGCGAATTCATGAAAGGATTTCCAGAAGGGCAGAAGGGATACGCGCTGGGCGCAGGCTGGTGGCGTCCACCCAGCCGAGGCGCACCTGGCCTGCACAGAGAAGACTTCTCTGTGCACCAGAATGCTCATTATTCAATAGCGCTTGGTGTCGGATTGTCAGGGATGCCCGGCCTTTGTCCATGAGTTCAGCAGTAACAATGAGTGCATCGTCGAGGCGCGCTGGTGCGTGGTAGCTCAGGCGCGCTTCACTTACGACAAACATACCGCCGCTTTGTTCCCGCAAACCGTGCTGGCCGATGCCCAGGGCACGCAGCCACTCGGTACGGGCACGCTCAAAGAACTTGAGGTAATTGGCGTAGAACACGATGCCGCCGGCATCCGTGTCTTCCCAGTAAACCCGCACAGGGAATTCGAACACCATGCTTGTCAGCCCAGCAAGGCCCGCAGCCGACGCACGGCTTCTTGCAGGTGGTCCATGGAGCTGGCGGTGGAAAAGCGCAGAAAGCGCTCGGGCTCGTGCGTACCGAAGTCGCGCCCCGGCGTGACGGCCAGGTGGGCGCGGTCCATCAGCGCATAGGCCAGGTCCCAGCTGCCTTGCACCCCCAGCCGAGTGGCGGCCTGCGTGCCATCGGCCCAGGCGTAGAAGGCGCCGTCTGGCAGCACGGGTACGTCGAGGCCCAGGCGCTGCAGTTCAGGAATGAAGTAATCGCGCCGGGCCTTGAATTCGGTGCGGCGGCGCTCGTATTCGGCGATGCTGGCGGGCTCGAAGCAGGCCAGAGCGGCATGCTGCGCGACCGTGCTGGCGCAGATGAACAGGTTTTGTGCCAGTCGCTCGACGACTGGCACGAGCTGCTCGGGCACCACCATCCAGCCCAGGCGCCAGCCTGTCATGTTGAAGTACTTGCTGAAGCTGTTGATGCTGATGATGTCGTCGGCAATGGCCAGCGCGGTGTGACCGAACTGCGCTTCGTACGACAGGCCCAGGTAGATCTCGTCGATCAGCGTGATGCCGCCGTGCTCCTGTACCACGCCGTGGATGCGGCGCAGTTCATCGGGCGCAATTGAAGTGCCGGTGGGGTTCGATGGGGACGCCAGCAGCACGCCGCGGGTCTGTGCGGTCCAGGCGGCGCGTACCTTGTCGGCGCTGAGCTGGTAGCGTTCGCTGGCCGTGGTGGGGATCAGCACCGCCGTTCCCTCGGCAGCACTGACGAAATGGCGGTTGCAGGGGTAGCTCGGGTCGGGCATGAGGATTTCGTCGCCCGATTCGATCAGCGCCAGGCACGCCAACTGCAAAGCCGCCGACGCGCCGGCGGTGACGACAATGCGCCGCGCCGGTATGTGGGCGCCGAAGCGCTCGGCGTACCAGCCGCTGATGCGTTCGCGCAGCGCCGGCATGCCCAGCGCTTGGGTGTATTGGGTGGCGCCATCGGCAATGGCGCGGGTGGCGGCCTCTTGCACCAGCGGCGGCGCGGTGAAATCGGGCTCGCCGATGTTGAGGAAGATCATCGGCTCGGGGCCGCCCGCCACAGCATGCGCCAGCGTTTGCGCCGCCTTGGCCACTTCCATCACGTAGAACGGCTCGATGCGCTGCGCGCGCGCAGAGACCCTCATGGCGCGGCCCTGGACGTGCGCACGCTCCCCTGGTCCTTGGCCACTTCGGCCGCACGCAGTTGGGGTGCCAGGCCGCCGAGCACGCCGTTGACGTACTTGTAGCCGTCGGTGCCGCCGAAATCCTTGGACAGCTCGATGTATTCGTTGAGCACCACGCGCCAGGGCACATCGAGACAGTGCTGGAACTCGTAAGCCCCCATCCACATCACGGCGCGCTCGATGGGCGATATCTCAGCCAGTTTGCGGTCGAGCAGCGGCACGATGAGCGCGTCGAGTTGCTCGGCGCCTTCCACACAGCCATGCAAGAGCGCGTCGTAGTGCACCGAGTCGCATTTGTTAAAACCGGCCAGATCGCGCGTAAAGCTGTCGATGGCCGCCGCGTCGTTGCGCCCGACCAGGTGCTGGTACAACGCCTGCAGTGCGAATTCACGGGCACGGCTGCGGGCTGATTTGGTTGACGCGCGGCGCCCACCGGTGCCGGCAGCGCCTTTGCGCGCGGGAGCGGCGGTTTCGGGCAAGGCATCGCTCATTCGAGGGTCTCCATCAGGTTGGCCATTTCCACGGCCACGCGGGCGGCGTCGCGCCCCTTTTCGTGCTGGCGTGCGATGGCTTGTTCCAGGTTTTCGGTGGTCAGGATGGCATTCGCCACCGGCAGGTGGTAGTCCAGCGCAATGCGCGAGACGCCTGCGCCGGATTCGTTGGCCACCAGCTCGAAATGGTAGGTTTCGCCGCGAATAATGCAGCCGAGCGCAATCAGCGCATCGTATTCGTCCTGCTCGGCCAGTGCCTGCAAGGCGGTGGGCACTTCCAGCGCGCCCGGCACGGTGATGTGGCGAATGTGCTTTTCCTGCACCCCGAGCGCCAGCAGCTCGGTACGGCAGGCCTCGGCCAGCGCGTTGGTGATGCCTTCGTTGAAGCGTGCCTGCACCATGGCGACGTGCAGCTTGCTGCCGTCCTGCCTGTCTGCGGTTCCTTTGTCTGCGCCGAACATTGCTTATTCCTTAGGGATGTAACCAGTGATTTCGAGCCCGTAGCCCGCCATGCTGGGCATGCGGCGCGGCTGGCCCATGAGCTGCATGCGCGCCACGCCGCATTCGCGCAGGATTTGCGCGCCAATGCCGTAGGTGCGCAGGTCCATGCGGCCGCGCTCGGGCGCATGCGCCGCGCGCGCTGTGCCGTCGAACTGCGCCAGCAATTGCTCGGCACTTTCGCCGCAGTTGAGCAGCACCGCCACGCCGCAGCCCTGGCGGGCGATGTAGGCCAGGCTGGTGTCCAGCCCCCAGGTGTGCATGGCCCGGTTGACTTCCAGCGCGTCCAGCACCGAGAGCGGCTCGTGCACGCGCACGGGCACCGAATCGCTCGCTTGCCACTGGCCGCGCACCAGGGCGATGTGCAGCGACTGGCTGGGAATGTCGCGAAAGGCGTGTGCAACGAATTCACCGGCCGCTGTCTGCAAGGTGCGCGTGCCGACTTTTTGCACCAGCGATTCGGTGCGGCTGCGGTGCTCGATGAGATCGGCAATGGTGCCGATCTTGATGCCGTGCTCGGCTGCGAACAGTTGCAGGTCGGGCAGGCGCGCCATGGTGCCGTCGTCCTTCATCACCTCGCAGATCACGGCGGCGGGGCTGCAGCCGGCCATGGCCGACAGGTCGCAGCCGGCCTCCGTGTGGCCCGCGCGCATCAGCACGCCGCCGTCCACCGCCTGCAGCGGGAAGATATGGCCGGGTTGGACCAGATCTTCGGCCTTTGCATGGCGCGCGACAGCCGCTTGCACCGTGCGTGCGCGGTCGGCGGCCGAGATGCCGGTGGTGACACCTTCGGCGGCCTCGATGGACACGGTGAAAGCGGTGCTGTAGGCCGCACCATTGCGTGCGGCCATCGGCGGGAGCTTCAGAAATTCACAGCGCTCACGCGTCAGCGTCAGGCAGATCAGGCCGCGGCCAAAGCGCGCCATGAAGTTGATGGCTTCGGGCGTGACATGGTCGGCAGCAAGCACCAGGTCACCTTCGTTTTCGCGGTCCTCCTCGTCGACGAGGATGACCATGCGCCCGGCGCGGATTTCCGCCACGATGTCTTCTACCGGCGAAATGGAGGCTGTAGCGGCAGCAGATGCGGGAAGGGGTGCGTTCATGGGATGCTTTCAGCAAATGAGGCGTAGCGGTGCGCGCTGCACACTCCTGGCGGGCCGGGTGCCACGCCCGCCAGCCATCCAAAGAACATGCGCTGCGGCGCTGCCGCAACCGGGCCGCACTGTGCGGCCGGGAAAACCCGTGATTTTACGGGAAGGGCTCGCCCGGCTGTAGTTCCACGTCGGATGTCGGGTAGGCCACGCAGGGCAGCACGCAGCCGGCCTGCATTTCTTCGGTGGTAATGCCCGGCCACTCGATGGCGTAACGCACCTCGCCAGAGATGAGTCGACCAATGCAGGTGCGGCAGGTGCCGTTGCGGCAGGAGCTTTCCCAGTCGATGCCGCCCTGCTCCATGGAAAGCAGCAGGGGCTGCTCGGGCCAGGCGTCGCAAGTGAGCCCTTCCGGCTGAATGAGGGCGGTGAAGAAAGGGGGAATGGTTGGCGGTGTGGTCATGGGAGCGGGAACAGGGTAGGGCTTTCAAAGCGATCGGCCAAACACCAGCAGCAGATTGTTGGCGGGCATGGCGCAGCGCTCCCGCAACTGCAGGCCGGCGCTTTGCGCCTGCACTTGCACGGCCGCGAGGGCGCGCAGCCCCCAGGCAGGATGGCGCTCGCGCAGGCTCTGATCGAAGGCCAGGTTGCTGGCGGCAGTGGGCACCCCGTCTTCCAGATAAGGGCCATAGGTCACGAGCAGGCCCTGCGGTGCCAGGTGCCGGGCCGCGCCTTGCATCAGCCCTGCGCAGCATTCCCACGGCGCGATGTGCAGCATGTTGGCGCAATAGATCAGATCGAACGGGTGCCCAAAGGGGGGCCCGTCCGCCGGCCAGCTGGCGGCGCGCACGTCGAGCAGCACGGGGGCGCGGACGTTGTGGGCGCCGGATTGGCTCGTCCAGGCGGCGATGGAATCGAAGGCATCGGCCTGCCAATCGCTGGGCTGCCAATGCCAGCCGGGCAGAGCCGCTGCGAAGGTGGCAGCATGCTGGCCGGTACCGCTGGCGATTTCCAGGGCCTCGCCGGTGCTGCCTAGGAGCGCGCGCAGCTGCTCAAGAATGGCCGCGCTGTTGCGTTCGGCGGCCGGGCTGTGCTGGAGGGGGGTCAAAATTTATAAAGAAATAAGGCTCTAGCGCAGTATCCATAAGCGCTTACAGCTATGAAAAGTATAGTTTAGAGCACGAATACCTGGATGGCGCTGGGGATGCGGAGCTGGTCAAAAAGCAGGCACTGGGTAGCAAACCCTTGTGTACCAGTCACTTGCGCCGGCCGTACAGGGCTTAGCAGAAGTTATCCCCAGCATTGTCCAGTGTCTGGCGGGATAACTGCGTTGCAAGCGCATGTGGCAAGCTGCAAAAAATTTAAGCGATGCAATAAAAACTATTGTAGATCAATGGCTTGCGGCTGCCATACCGATGCTTCCCCGGCTTATCCACATGATTGTCCAGTTTTTGCGGGGACAACGCGTGCCGACATTGCATGGCCTCAAGGCGCCACGGTGACGCCCTTCCAAAAGGCTACGCGGCCACGAATCTGCTCGGCTTCGGGCTTGGGATCGGCGTAGGTCCAGGCGGCATCCGGGTTCATCTCGCCGTCCACCAGCAGCGAGAAATACGTTGCCTGACCTTTCCACGGGCACATGGTCTTGTGGTTGCTGAAAGTGAAAAATTCGCGTTTGAGCGCGTTCTCGGGGAAATAGTGGTTGCCTTCGACGACGACGGTGTCGTCGCTCTCGGCGACGGTGATGCCATTCCAGACGGCTTTCATGGTGCTTCCTTATGGGCAGCGCGTGGCTGCATGGAGGGGGTTTCGGAGTACACAGCTCTGCGGGTCACCCGCAGCTTGCTGAAACGGCCAGAATAGCCGCATGACGACAGCACCTGATTATTCCCAAGGCGTGGCGTATGTGCGCGGCCAGTACGTGCCCATTGCCGATGCAGCCATCCCCCTGACCGATTGGGGCTTTTTGCGCTCCGACGCCACCTACGATGTAGTGACCGTCTGGGAGGGCGCTTTCTTTCGGCTCGACGCACACCTTGAACGCTTCGCACGCAGCTGCGCGAGCTTTCGCCTCGATCCTGGGCGCTCGCCAGAGCAGATCACCGAGGTGCTTGAACAGTGCGTGCGCCTCTCGGGGCTGCGCAACAGCTACGTCGAAATGATTGCCACGCGTGGCCAGCCGCCCTGGGGCTCGCGCGACCCACGCCAAGCGGTTAACCAGTTCTATGCCTTTGCCGTGCCATTTGTCTGGATTGCCGACGAGGCCCAGCGCACGCGGGGCCTGAACCTCATGGTGAGCGATGTGCAGCGTATTCCCGCGAGCAGCGTCGATCCCCGCGCCAAGAACTACCACTGGAACGACCTGACCATGGGCCTGCTTGGCGCACTGGATGCGGGTGGCGACACGGTGGTTCTGACCGACGGTGCGGGCCACGTGGTCGAAGGCCCGGGCTTCAATGTGTTCTGCCTCAATGCGCAAGGGGTTCTGGTCACGCCCGATCAGGGGGTGCTCGAAGGCATCACGCGCCGCACGGTGCTTGAGATGGCGCAGGCTCTCGGGGTGCCGCTGGAGCAGCGGACCTTGCCCGTTCAGGAACTGCAAGAGGCCCGTGAGGCATTCGTCTCCAGTTCGGGCGGCGGTTTGCTCCCGGTCACGCGGATCAATGGCAAAGCCGTGGGCGACGGGTGTGTGGGGCCGGTGACGCGACAACTCACCGCCACTTATTGGGCGTGGCACCATGACCCGCGCTACCGCCGCGCGGTTCAGTATGCGCTGTGACGTTTATTCAAACAAGGCATCGAACCCGCGTTCCGGATAGAAGCGGTGCTCGCGGTAGAGCAAGCGCGTAGGGCCAGGCATGGCACGCTCGCGCACCGCATGGCGCTCGTCGCCGGGGTAGCAGATGACACGGCTGCCGTGGTCGTCAAAAGCCTGCGGCAGGATGGTGGGCGGGCGCTGGCGCAGCGCTGCTTCGAGCACCTGCGCCACGCTGGCGTGCCGTGCCAGGTGGGCCAGCGTCATGATTTGCGGCGGTGCCAGGTCGATGGCGCCATCGCGGTACTGCTCCAGCGCGGTGCGCGGCGCCACCCACAGCGTGTCGACCGTTTCCTGGTTGTCGTGGCGCGCCACCTGGCCCTGGGGTGCGCGGGCGACGAAAAATCGGGTGTCGAAGCGCCGGCTCGCCATGCTTGGCGCCACTGGCGTGATCCAGCGCGACCACGGCACCAGGGCCCGGGTCTGCAGGCGCAGCGCCAGGGACTGCAGCATGGACGTAAAGGTTTCTCCGCCGCGCAGCCGCGCCCGGGCCGCCGCGGCATCCAGGGGCTGGCCACCAGCGGTGGGTTCAGCGAGCAGCAGGCCGCATTCCTCTACCGCTTCGCGCAGGGCCGCAACGTACAGCGCCGCAGCCCGCTCGGGCGGCGTGCCTGGCTCGGCCAGCGCGCTGGCGAGTGTCTGGCGGGTCTGGTCCAGTTGTGGCGCCCCATCGTCCCACTGGTCCTCGGGGTCAAGTTTGCCGCCCGGAAACACGTACACGCCCGCCATGTTGGATGCCTTGGCATGGCGGCGCAGCAGCAAGACCTGCATCCCCGCTGGTGCATCCTGCAACAGCATGATGCTGGCCGAGTCGCGTGGGGTTTCCTGGCTGGTGGGGGCAGCAGCTTGCATGGTTGGTGGCGAGTAAAGCGCACAGTCTCGCACGGCAACCGCCGACTTGCTATGTCCCGCTACAGTACCCGCGGTCAAGTTTTTTACTGGAGTTGAAAAATGGAATTGGATTTCAAAGGCCGCGTGGCCATCGTGACCGGTGCGGGTGGCGGCTTGGGCCGGGCGCACGCCCTGGCTTTGGCAGCGCGCGGCGCTCGGGTGCTGGTCAACGACCTGGGCGGCGGCGTGCATGGCGAGGGCGGCTCGGTCAGCGCCGCACAGAAAGTGGTCGATGAGATTCGCGCTGCCGGTGGTGAGGCGCTGGCCAATGGTGCTTCGGTGACCGACTTCGCCGCCGTGCAGGCCATGGTGCAGCAGGTGGTGGACGCCTGGGGCCGGGTCGATGTGCTGGTGAACAACGCTGGCATCCTGCGCGACAAGAGCTTCGCCAAGATGGACATGGCGGACTTTCGCACCGTGGTCGATGTGCACCTGATGGGCGCGGCGCACTGCTGCAAGGCGGTCTGGCCGCACATGGTGGCGCAGGAATACGGTCGCATTGTGATGACGACGTCCTCCACCGGCCTGTATGGCAACTTCGGCCAGAGCAACTACGGCGCCGCCAAGCTGGCGCTGGTCGGGCTGATGCAGACGCTGGCCATCGAAGGCGCCAAGCACCACATCCACGTCAACGCACTGGCGCCCACGGCTGCCACGCGCATGACGGAGGGGCTGATGCCGGCCGAAGTGCTGGCCATGCTGGCGCCGGAGGCCGTGGTGCCGGCCATGCTGGTGCTGGCGCATGAGAGTGCACCCACCCGGACCACCTTGTGTGCGGGCGCAGGCAGTTTCGAGGCGGCGCACGTCACCATGACGCAAGGCGTTTACATCGGCACAGGGCCAGATGCGCCCGAGCAACTCGCTGCCCGCCTGGCCGAAGTCACTGCGCGCGAGGGTGAGCAGGTGCCGGCCAACGGAGGCGCCCAGGGCGCGCTCGAAGTGCAGAAGGCCATGGCCGCGCGCCGCTGATGGCGCGAGAGGGGCGCAGCCGAATTTCCCTGCGCTGCGCACGGCTGCGGGCCGCGTGCTAAGTTCCGCGAACCCAAAAACACGCCATCGGCCCGCCATTCATGAGCTCCCTGCAGGACACCCTTCGTGCGCAACCCCTCCTGGGCATCCGCCGCGGCATTGAAAAAGAGGGATTGCGCGTACAGCCTGCGGGCGATCTGGCCCTGACGCCGCACCCCGCAGCGCTGGGATCGGCGCTGACGCACCCGCACATCACCACCGACTACAGCGAATCGCAGATCGAGCTGGTCACCGGCGCGCACCTGGCGATTGACGATTGTCTGGACGAGCTCACGCGCATCCACCAATTTGTGCACCGGACGCTGGCGGCCCAGGGCGACGAGCGCGTGTGGGCGTCGAGCATGCCGTGCCGATTGCCGACCGACGAGACGATTCCGCTGGCGCGCTTTGGCAGTTCGAACGTCGGTCGCGCCAAGAGTATTTACCGCATGGGTCTGGGCCACCGTTACGGTCGGCGCATGCAGACCATTTGCGGCATCCATTACAACTGGTCGATGCCCGGCGTCACCAGCGAGCAGTATTTCGCGTTGATTCGCAATTTCCGGCGCCACGCCTTTGTGCTGCTGTACCTGTTCGGCGCCTCGCCCGCACTGTGTTCATGCTTTGCCCAAGGCCGGCCGCATGCCTTGCAAACGCTCGGGCCGGACGCGTTGTACCTGCCGCATGCCACATCGCTGCGCATGGGGCGCCTGGGCTACCAGAGCGACGCGCAGGCTACGCTGGCGGTGAGCTACAACGGACTTGATGGCTACGCGCAATCGCTTCACCAGGCACTGACCCAGCCCTACCCCGCCTACGAGGCGGTGGGCATACGCAACCCGGGGGGCGATTACAACCAGCTAGGCACCAGCCTGCTGCAGATCGAGAACGAGTTCTACGGCACCATCCGACCCAAGCGGGTGATTCGCCTTGGCGAGCGCCCGCTGCACGCGCTGCGTGAGCGTGGCGTCGAATACGTGGAAGTGCGGCTCATGGACCTGGATCCGTTCGTCCCGGTGGGCATCACGGCCGAGACCATGCGGGTGCTGGACGTGTTTTTGCTGCATTGCCTCCTTTCCGATAGCCCACACGATACGCCGGACGAGATCACGGAAATCAAGCACAACCAGCACCTGACGGCTGCCCGGGGGCGTGAACCCGGTCTGCACCTGCTGCGTCGGGGGCGCTCCGTGCCATTGACCGAATGGGCAGCGCAAGTGCTGGAGGAATGCGTGCCCTACGCCCAGGCGCTGGACACCGCGCATGGCGGTGATGGGTTTGCAAAAGCCCTGTCCGCTGCGCGCGGCACGCTCGCTGCAGCGCACACCACTCCCTCTGCCCGCGTGCTTGATGCCATGGCGAGTGAACACCACAACAGCTATGTGCGCTTTGCGGCGCAATGCTCTGGCAAGGCCCAAGAGGCGCTGCTGGCCATGCCCTGGCCGGCCCAAGAACAGGCCCGTTTCGAGCACATGGCGGCGCAGTCCTGGGAAGAGCAAAAAACCATTGAGTCAGCCGACAGCCAACCGTTTGAAGAGTGGCGGGTTGCCTATATGTCGCCTGAAAATCTGGGTTGAGCAGTTGTTTCCAGGCTCAACGCCCGTCAAAACTACCGGGCCCGGTGCGCGGGTAGCGCTTGCCGTTGCTGTCGGTGCAGGTAAATGAAGTGCATCCCTTGATATACGGGCGATCCGCACGATTGGGCTGATGGGGCGGCCGGGGGTGCACGGGCCAGGCGGGCGGTTGCACCACCACGACCTGCGGCCGATTGGCACGTGCAGCTTCGGCGCGCGCATAGCCCTCTGGGCCTAGGCAGGAGAGTTCCATCTGGCGCTGCGCGGTGTCCAGCCGGGCCGACTGATCCTCTGCACTCCCCGCCACGCTGGCGGCGACGGCATCGAGCGCACGGCGGGCGTTGGCGCAAGCAGCGCTGTTGGCATAGTCGGCTGCGCTGGTACCTCGCTGTGCGCGCCGTGCCTCGCGCTCTTCACGGGCCTGCTGCGCTTCACGCTGCTGGGTGGCGGCTGCCTCGGCGGCCAGGCGCTCGCGCATGCGCTGGGCTGCCTCTTCGCCTTGTGCACGTTCCTGCGCCAGCTCTTCTGGGCTCTTGCGCGGCTGAACTTCCCGACTCTGCGTACCGCTGTCGCAGGCGGAGTCGGTATAGGTGACCTTGCCCGTGCGCGCGTCGGTGCAGCGCAGAACCTGGGCGGACGCCGCCTCAAAGGGCGACAGCACGCCCAGAGCGACCCAAAACACAGACGCCAGCGGGACAAGGAACTTGTGGAACTTGTGCGCGTGGGTCAAGTAAACCTCCTGGATGGGCGTGTTGCGCTGACTGGACTGACTGGAGTCTTTCAGCCTGGCTGGAACGTGTGTTCAGGGCATGTCTTCCGAACGCGGCATCCAGGCCCCTGTCGATGGGTTGTAGCGGTCGTAGTCGGTGCGCGGGCTGCCGTCGGAGTTGCGGTCGTTGCGAGTGGCGCGGGAACGCTGTTCGCGCTGGCGTTGCGCAAGGTCGCGCTCGCGTTGTTGCCGCGCCCATTGGTCGCGTTGGTCACGTTGGCGTTCAAGGTCGCGCCGTGCCTGTTCGTCGCGCGCCCGCTGTACGCGCTCGCGCTCGCGCTCTGCCTGGCGCTCGCGCCAGGCGCGCCGCTCTCGATCATTGCGCATATCTTCCCAGCGGTCTTCGCGATCGCGATCCGCATAAGCGGGATACGCCGGGTAGGCGCCTGATTCATAGATGGTGGTTGCCCCGTACACCGGGGTGGGTGCGTACCCACCCGAGTAATACGGGTCGCCTGGTACGGCGCAGCCGGTGGCGGCTGCCAGCAGCACGGCAGTTGCGGCAAGTTTGGAAACGTGGTTTGACGTCATATCGGTGCTCCGGTAGCGAGGCGGCCCATGGCTAGTGGATTCCACGGCACAAACGCTGTGCGGCGGGACTCATCCCTGCTTATACGCTGTTGCGAGGCCTGTGGTTGACGGCCAAAACCTACATTGCGCAGTCTTTGCCTGCGCTTGTCAGATGTTGCAGCATGTCTCCGCATTGCTGCTTGAACGTTCGATCAGGAAAGAAGGACCTTACGCAGCGCATTGGCAAGGTCTTCGGCGACGAACTTGGCCACGTAGCCATCGGCGCCCACGCTGCGCACATGGTCCTCATTGGCTGAACCGGAGAGCGAAGAGTGGATGATCACGGGCAGGCCGCTCAGACGCGCGCTCTGCTTGATGTTGCGTGTGAGGGTGAACCCATCCATTTCCGGCATTTCCAGATCGGTGAGCACCAGGGCGACCTTGTCGAGCACTGTTTTGCCTTCGGCCTCGGCGGCATCCGCCAGCATATTGAGCCGGTCCCAGGCCTCCTTGCCCGATTTGGTCATCTCGTAGGGCGCCTGCAGCACCGTGAGCTCCTGCTCGATGAGCGAGCGCGCGACGAAGGAGTCGTCGGCTGCCAGCACGATGGTGCCAGGCCTGAGCAACAGTTTGGCGCCTACCTTCTGTGGGTCCACCTGGTGCTCGTCGGATGGCGAGACCATTTGCAGGATGGCTTCGACGTCGAGCACCTGCGCCAGGCGCGTGTTGTCGGTGTTGCCGTCCAGCCGCGCAATGCTGGTGACGAGTTTTCCGGCCGCGCCGCTCGACTCGGCCGACATCACCTGGTTCCAGTCGAGACGGGCAATGTCTTCCACCGACTCCACCGCAAAGGCCTGGGTGGTGCGCGCAAATTCGGTCACCAGCATGATGTTCAGGCCCGTTTTCGGTGTGCAGCCGACGATGGACGGCAGATCAAGCACCGGAATCACTTGCCCACGCAGGTTGACCACCCCCAGCGAATGCGGTGAACCCCCCACGATGGGCGTGATGACCGGCATGGCGACGATTTCGCGGATCTTGAAGACGTTGATACCAAAGAGCTCCGACTGGCCCAGCGCACTGTCGGTGCCCAGGCGAAACAGCAACAGCTCGAATTTGTTGCTGCCGGTGAGGTTGGTCCGCTCGTCGATTTCTTGCTGGGCTGTTTTCATGGAAGAGGTCCTTTGCGCGCTATGGACGCGAATAGGCAAATTCTAGGGGCGCCAGCCGAGCACGGCGCGGGAGATTCTCAGGCAATACCCGCGTGTGCCGGAGCCCATGCATGTGACCACGGTGGCGCTGCATACGGCTTCTATGGTGATTTGATAGCGCTGAAACCATATGGAGTAAGCGCTGGATGCTGATTTTGCTTACTTATTCCGTAAGCATGGCTACGGCGCCGGCTGGTAGACCGGTTCGCAGCGCACCTCGGTCTTGACCGAGTTGGCAATGAAGCAGGCTTCGTGGGCTTCATGGTGTAGGGTGTCGATTTGGTCGCGCGTGGGCAGGGTAGTGCCGGAAAACCTGACCTCGGGGCGCAGCGTGACGACGGTCATGGCCATTCTGCCCTCGGCGTTCTTCTGCATGACGCCGCAGGCAGCGTCGGCATAGCGGTCCACGCAGAAGCCGTGCTGGGCGGCGATCGAGAGGAACCAGAGCATGTGGCAACTCGACAGAGACGCTACGAAGGCCTCTTCAGGGTCTACCGCCGATGCGTCGGACCAGGGCGGCGGCACCACATGCGGGGACGACGAGCCGGCGATCTCGATACCCCCATCGAAACGGATGTGGTGCCGGCGGCTGTAGCGCTGGCCCAAAAAGTCCTGTTCGCCCCGTTCCCACAGGATGTCGGCCCCATGTTCCGCCATGCAGTTCTCCATTTGCTATTGAAAAAATAGCTGCAACTGCATATAAACAGTGCGCTAGAGGCTATTTTTGCTCATATTCTCAGCCTCTGGAAGGCACTTGTCTACTTCGCGGCGCCGGCCAGCGGCGTGAAGCGCGCCTGCTCGGGTGCCTTGCCAGCCAGTGTGACCGACACCACGGCCTTGAGCCCGGGGGGGGACGCGTAGGTGCCGGCGCCCTTCAGGCGGTTGTCCCCGTCGGGTGTGAGCGCTACGGTGGCGCGGGTCTTGCCCGAGAGCAGCGTGACGGTGCCGGTGGCGCCCGCCGTGCTGATCTTCTGGCCCGCATGGTCGGTCAGGTAGACCCGCACCGGCTTGTCCTTGGGTTCGGGGCTGCTGTGGTCCAGCACCAGTTCAAAGTGGTACACGCCCGCCATGCGCAGTTGGCCGCCATGGGGGGCCTGCTGGGTGTCGAGGTAGGCGTCGTCGTGCGCCAGGGCGCTGCCGGCGGCAAGCAGACTGGCCATGGCCAGGGTGGGGAACCAGAAGATCTTTTTCATGGGTTGCTCCTTGTAGAAGTCGGGGGTCGAAGAATCAGAAACTCTCTTGCGGGCCATCGGTGCTGCGCGCGGCGAGCAGACGTGCCAGGGGCTTTTGGCCCCAGCGCCAGAACATCAGCGGCGTCAGGAAGGTGTCGAGCAGCGTGGAGCTGACCAGGCCGCCGAAGATCACGACGGCCACTGGGTGCAGCACCTCCTTGCCGGGCGCGTCGGCCGAGACCAGGAGCGGTACCAGCGCGAACGCGGCCACCAGCGCGGTCATCAGCACCGGCGTCAGGCGCTCAAGCGAGCCGCGCACGATGAGCGCCCGGCCAAAGTGTTCGCCTTCGAAGGCACACAGGTTGATGTAGTGGCTGATCTTGAGAATGCCGTTGCGCGTGGCGATGCCGGTGAGCGTGATGAAGCCCACCAGCGCCGCCACCGACAGCGGCTGGCCGGAAATCCACAGCGCGATCACGCTGCCCACCAGTGCCAGCGGAATGTTGCCCATGATGATGAGGGTGAGCGCCGTCGAACGGTACCGGCTGTACAGCACCAGGAAGACCATGGTCAGCGACAGCAGTGCCAGCAGGGCAATCAGCCGTGAGGCCTGCTCCTGCGCTTGGAACTGGCCTTCAAGTGCTACCGAATAGCCTTCGGGAAGCACCTTGGCGGCGATTTCCGCGCGAATGCCGGCGACCACGCGCGCCATGTCGCTGCCGTCGGTGTTGGCCGAGAGCACGATGCGGCGGCGCGCGTTCTCGCGGCTGACCTGGTTGGGGCCGTCGCCGTCCTCGATCGTCGCGAGCTTGGCGAGCGGCACAGCGCCCATGGGGGTTTCGATGAGCAGGTTTTGCAACGCCATCAGGCCCCGACCGCTTTCGGGCAGGCGCACCACCAGGTCGAAACGCCGGTTGCCTTCGACGATCTGCGTGATGCGTTCGCCTTCGACCATTTGCTGGAGTGAGCGCAGGAGTGTGCCCGGCGCCACGCCGTAGCGCGCGGCCTGATCGTAATCCACATGGATCTTGATCTCAGGGATCAGCACCTGCTTCTCGATCTGCAGATCGGTCAGGCCCGGCACGCTGGCCAGGCGCGTGCGCAGCTCGGCCGCCAGCGTGCGCAGGGTGGCCAGGTCGTCGCCGTACACCTTGAGCGCGATCTGCGCCCGCACCCCCGAGAGCAGGTGGTCAAGCCGGTGCGAGATGGGCTGGCCGACGTTGCTTGCCGCCGGCAGAACGCCCAGGCGCGTGCGGATGTCCTGGATGATGGCGCTGCGGCTGCGTGCCGAGGGCTTGAGATCCACGTCCATCTCGGTGTAGTGCACCCCTTCGGCGTGTTCGTCGAGTTCGGCGCGGCCGGTGCGCCGGCCCACCTGCGTGACTTCGGGAACTCCGGCCACGATCTCCTCGGCCAGCGCGCCGATGCGGTTGGATTCGGCCAGCGAGGTGCCGGGGTTGAGCACCACGTTCACCGTCAGCGTGCCCTCGTTGAAATCGGGCAGGAAGGCGCGCGGAAAGAAGGGCACCGTGGCGGCCGCCAGCACCACGGCCAGCAGCGCCGCGGCCAGCAGCATGCCCGAGTGGCCGAAAGACCAGTGCAGCAGCCGTGCGTCCCAGCGCTTGAGATGGGCCACCAGGGCGCTGTCGCCATGGCCCATCTGCTTCATGCGCGGCAGCAGGTAGTACGCCATCACTGGCGTGAGCGTGACGGACACCACCATGCTCGCCAGGATCGAGACGATGTAGGCCACGCCCAGCGGGGTGAACAAGCGCCCCTCGATGCCCGGGAGCACGAACAGTGGGACGAACACCAGCACGATGATGGCGGTGGCATAGACGATGGCCGAGCGCACTTCCAGCGTGGCGCTGGCGATCACCGCCGCTGCGGGGCGCGGCTGGGGCAGGGCGCTGTTGAGCTTGAGCCGGCGCAGCACGTTTTCCACCCCGACCACCGCGTCGTCCACCAGCTCGCCAATGGCAATGGCCAGGCCGCCCAGCGTCATGGTGTTGATGGACAGGCCGAAGTAGTGGAACACCAGCGCCGTCGCCAGCAGGGACACCGGAATCGCGGTCAGCGAGATCAGCGTGGTGCGCACGTTGAGCAGGAACAGGAACAGCACCACCGCCACCAGGATGGCGCCGTCGCGCAGGGCTTCCTGGACGTTGCGCACCGAGTGTTCGATGAAATCGGCCTGCTTGAACAGGAACTTCGGAGCCTCGATGCCAGCGGGCTGGTTTTTTTTCAGTTCGCCCAGCGCCTGCTCGACCTCGCGCGTCAGCGTCACGCTGTCGGCGCCGGGCTGCTTCTGTACCGACAGGATGACCGCCGGCTTGCCGTTGTAGCCGCCGTCACCACGCTTGGCGGCCGGTGCTATCTTCACATCGGCCAGTTGGTGCAGCAGGATGGCTTGGCCGTTCTTGACGGCGACCACCACGTTTTGCAGGTCCCGCAGACGGCTGGTGCGGCCGATCTGGCGGATCAGGTATTCGCGTCCCTCGGACTCCAGAAAACCGCCGCTGGTGTTGGCACCAAAGTCGCGCAGCGCGGCTTCGAGTTTTTCGCGCTCCACGCCCAGTGCCTGGAGCTGCGCTTGCTTTATTTCGACCCGGTACTGGCGCACCTCGCCGCCTATGGGCGTGACCTGGGCAATGCCCGGAATCGTCAGCAGGCGCGGGCGCATCACCCAGTCGGCGTACTCGCGCACCTGCATGGCGCTGACCTTGGCGGGGTCGGCGGGCAAGGCGATGAGCAGGATTTCGCCCATGATGGACGAGATCGGCCCCATTTGCGCCACCACGCCAGGTGGCAATTGTTCGCGCACCAGGTTCAGGCGCTCGGCGATCTGCTGGCGGTTCTTGTAGATGTCCGAGCCCCATTCAAACTCGACGTAGACGATGGACAGGCCGACGCCCGAGACCGAGCGCACCCGCGTCACGCCCGGCATGCCGTTCATGCCCGACTCGATGGGGAAGGTGACGAGCTGCTCGACCTCTTCGGGGGCCATGCCGCCGGCTTCGATCATCAGCGTCACGGTAGGCTTGTTCAGGTCGGGGAATACGTCCACCGGCATTTGGCGCACGGTGAGCACGCCGTAGACCACCAGCAGCAGCGAGACCCCGAGTACGATCAGCCGCTGGCGCAGGCTGGTCTGGATCAGAAAGGCGAACATGTCAGCGCACCTGGGCCAGCAGCGCGGCCCCATCGGTCACCACACGCTCGCCTTGGGCCAGGCCCTGGGTGACGGCAAGCTCCAGGGCGCCCAGCGCCTGCGCTGTCACCGGGCGTTGCACGAAGCGCTCGGCCGCGGTGTGCACCCACACGGCGGCCCCTCCGGTGGCGGTCTTGACGAGCGCACTGCGCGGAACCGCCGCGCCGTGTACGCGCCCTGCCGTGGTGGCGAGCACCGTCAGCGGCTGCCCCACCGCCACGGCCGGGCCACCCGGCTGCACGCGAAACAGCAGCACCTGGGCCTGCTCGCGCAGTTGCTGCCCGCTGCCCACGTAGGCCAGATCGAGTGCGCCGCCGGGCACGGCGGCGCTGGCCCGGGCCACACCGCTGGCCGGCAGGGGGTCATAGGCCAGGGCTTCGACCGACAGCCGCGCCGGGTCAACCACCTCGAACAGCACGTCTTTTGCGTCCACCACCTGGCCGGCGACGGCGTGGGCGGCGCTCACCACGCCCGAAATGGGCGCGCGCAGGGCTTCGGCCTGGTTCAGACCGCTGCCCAGCGCGCTGCGGCGCTGGCGCAGGGCGTCGCGTTCCAGGCGTGCCGCGTCTATGGTGGCCTGCGGCACAGCGCCTTCGAGTTGCGCGTAGCGCGCCACCTTGCGCTCGGCAATCGCGAGTTGGGCCGTGATCTCGGCGATCTGCGCCAGATTGCTGCCGCGCTCCATGCTGCTGAGCACCGGCCGCAGTTGCGCCAGCAGTTCGCCTTTGTGCACGGCCTGGCCCAGTACCGGCAGGCCGGCACTGGTGGCCTCCACGCGCCCGGCCTGGCCCGCCTGCACCAGGCCCCCGGCACGTGCGTCGGCCACGACCTTGCCGGCCAATTCCACTGTGACCGCCAGCTCCTGCACCACCGCCACGCGGGTGCGCAGACCCAGTTGCCGCTGCACCGCCTTGGGGACGAACAAGCTGCCATCCTCCAGGCGCTGGGGCGCGGTAGATGTTCCGGGCATCGCGGCGGCGGTGGTCACGGTGGCGATGGCGGCGGGCGGCGTGCTCTGGTTGTGGTCTTCGTCGCCGTGGGCCCCAGCGTGGCCGGTGAGCACGAGCAGTGCGCTGCCCGCCATGAGGGCGAGGTGGGGGTTCTTCATGGGATGTCCTGCGTCAGGAAGAGGTGGAGGTGCGGCGGCGCAGCCAGGTGAAACCGCCCAGCGCAGCCAGTGCCAGTGCTCCGGCAAGCGCCCAGAGGCTGCGCTTGGTGGTCGCGGGCGAGCCAACGGCCAGGGGTGCCGCGGGCGCGGCGGCCGCCGCAGCGGGAACGTCCAGCGTGGCGCTGAGCAGGTCTGCGGTGTCGCCGGCCTGCACCGACACGGTGAGCGCGTGGCGACCTGGCTGGGTCCAGGGGCCAGCCGCCACGCGGTAGACGCCTGGCGCCGTCTCGGCAGCCATGGTCGGCGGGCCACCACCGTCTACCTCCACCTGGGCTCCGACGACAGGTGCGTTGCTGTCAAATCGGTCCAGAAACAGCACCAGCGCTTGCCCCTGCCCCTGCACTTCGGCTACCAGTTCAAAGTCTTCCGACTGTGCCTGGGCGCGCGGGGCGGCCGAGGCCACTGGGGCCGGTGCCGGGGCGTTACCGTGGTCCTCACCGCCATGGGCATGGCTTGTGAGGGGCGGGACCGCCAGGGCCACGGCGACACAAAAGATGCGCAAAAACTTCACGGAAGAACTCCCAGGGACTGGTTCAAACGGGACTGCGAGGCGGCCAGCGCGATCTCCTCGCGCTGCAGGCTTGCCTCGGCTTCCTGCGCCACGGCGCGGGCGCGCAGCAAGGCCACGAGATCAGATTCACCCAGGTGAAAGCTCTTTTCGGCCAGCGCTAGGCTGTCCGCCGTGAGCGCCAGGCGCTCGCGGGCCATGCCCAGTTGCTGTTGGGCCACCGCCCGCTCGCGGTGGGCCTTGGCCGTCTCCTGGGTCAGCTTGCGCTCCTGCAGCGCCACCTGGGCTTCGGCCTGTACAAGTTCGGCGCGCGCGGCCGCACTTTCCTGGCGGGCGCGCGGGCCCGGCGAAAAGGGGATGGTGAGCTTGATGCCCAGCGCATTCGCATACGGGTCGCTGCGGGCACTGCGCTCGCGCAGCACGCGCAGCGCCAGTTCGGGCGCTTCCCGCGGTGTCGCGTCGGCCACCACCAACCGGGCGCGCGCCAGTTGCACAGCGGCCCGGTCGACAGCGAGTTGGGGATGTATCGCCGCAGGGGCGACGCCCACTGTCGGCGCTGGTTCGGGCGCCAGCACGGCGGGCGCGGCCATGCCGCTCAAGGTGTGGAAAACCTGCTCGGCCTGCAGACGCTCTGAGCGGGCCGTGGCCAATGCGGCTTGGGCGTCCAGGTTTTCACTCTGTGCCAGGTTGGCGTCCACGCGCGCGAGCTCACCTGCCTGAAAGCGGCGCTGCACGTCCGCCTCCAGGCTGGCGGCGGTGTGCGCACGGCGCTGTGCCAGTTGCTCGCCATTGCGCGCGGCCGCCACCGCCCACCAGGCTTCGCGCAGCTCGCCGGCCAGTTGCAGGCGCAGCAGTTGCTGGCTGGCGCGCAGCGCGTCGCGGGCGCTTGCGGCAAGTGCTGCCTGGCTGGCCTTCTGGCCCGGCAGCCACAGCGGGGCGGCAAGTTCCAGCTCCCATTCCTGCCTTCCGTAGTGGGAGCCCAGGCGGTCGCTGAGCGTGGCCAGCGAGGCGGACGGCGGGCGCGGTGTCAGGCTGTCTGCCGCTTCGACGAGCAGATCGGCAGCTTCGGCACGCGCCGCGCCGGCAACGGCCGCAGGGTGGCTGGCCAGCGCGTTGGACAAGGCATCGCCCAGGGTCTGCGCGCCCAGCGGTAGGGAGACAAGGACGGCCACCAGGCCAAGGGCCAGGGCGCTCGCAGTTTTCATAAGGGTTCCTGGCTCGTTGTTCTTGGTGGCATCAGCGGGCGCTGGGCCGGCGATGCCACGGGTTTCAAGGCGAACGCGATGGTGCCGGGGCGACCCCCACGGCCAGATTTCCGCCGCATTACAAATTGGTAAGGTGGCGCCGCTTGCTGCCGCGGGCCGGCACAATCTGGCGCATGAAAGTGCTGATCGTCGAAGACGAGACCAAAACCGGGGACTACCTGCGCCAGGGACTGTCGGAAGCCGGCTTCCTGGTCGATCTGGCGCGCACCGGCACCGATGGCCTGCACCTGGCACTCACGGGCGATCACGACCTTTTGATCCTCGATGTCATGCTGCCCGGCCTGAACGGCTGGCAACTGCTCGAAGCCCTGCGGCGCAGCGGCAGCGAGCTGCCGGTGTTGTTTCTGACGGCGCGTGACCAGGTGGAGGACCGCGTCAAGGGACTGGAGCTGGGCGCAGACGACTATCTCGTCAAGCCGTTTGCATTTTCCGAGTTCCTGGCGCGGGTGCGTACGCTGCTGCGGCGCGGCAAAGCCGGGCTCGAAGCCACGGTGCTGCGCATCGCCGACCTGGAGCTGGACCTGCTGCGCCGACGCGCCCAGCGTGCCGGGCACCGCATTGATTTGACAGCCAAGGAATTCGCGCTGCTTGAATTGCTGCTGCGCCGGCAGGGCGAAGTGCTGCCGCGTTCGCTGATTGCCTCGCAGGTCTGGGACATGAATTTCGACAGCGACACCAACGTGATCGAGGTGGCCATGCGGCGCCTGCGCGCCAAGATGGACGACGCCTTTGAGCCCAAGTTGATCCGCACCGTGCGCGGCATGGGCTATGTGCTGGAGGTACCTGGCTGATGCGCTGGCGCGTTCCGCTGACGGTGCGCCTGACGCTGCTGTTCACCCTGGGCTCGGGCGCGGTGCTGCTGGCCTTGGGCTGGCTGGTGGCCAGCACCATCGCCTCGCATTTCGAGGACCTCGACCGCGAAGAGGTGGCGGGCAAGATCGAGCATGCCGCGCATGTCATCGCGGCGATGGAGCAGCCCCTGCGGCGCGAGGTGGTGGCCGAGCGCCTCTCGGCGACGTTTGCGGGCCACAGCGAGCTGGTGATGCAGGTGCGCGGGCCGCAGGGCCGCCTGTGGTTGGCTTCGCCTGGCGTCCAGTTCCCGGCCCCGTTGGGTAATGCCACCGAGGTTTTGCGCTGGAACGCCGGGGGCCGCAGCTTCCACGGCCTGGCCAGGGTGCTGCCGGGTGCTGGCGATGGGCCCATCGAACTGATTCTTGCCGTCGATACCGCGCACCACGATAGGTTCATGCGCAGCTTCCGGCGTACGCTCTGGCGCTTCATTGCCGGGGCCATGCTCTTGATGGGGCTGCTCGGCTGGGTGGCCGCGCGGCGCGGGCTGGCGCCTTTGCGCGCCATGCGCGAGCAGGCCGCCGCTGTCACGGCACAAAGCCTGGACCGGCGGCTGCCGACCCAGGCCGTACCGGCCGAGCTGGCCGACCTGGCCACCACGCTGAACGAGATGCTCGAACGCCTGGAGGATGCCTTTCGGCGGCTGTCCGATTTTTCTTCGGATCTGGCGCACGAGTTGCGCACCCCCATCAGCAACCTGATGATGCAGACCCAGGTGGCATTGAGCCGGCCACGTGACGCGGACAGCTACCGCGACATCCTGGAGTCGAATGCAGAGGAGCATGAGCGCCTGGCCCGGATGATTTCCGACATGTTGTTTCTGGCCAAGGCCGAGAACGGCCTGGCCATCGTGCACCGCGAGCCGGTGGATTTGGCCCGTGAGGTGCATGACCTGTTTGACTTCTACGAGGCGCTGGCCGACGAAAGAACGATTCGGCTGGAAATGCAAGGCGCGGGCGTGGTGCAGGGCGACCGGCTCATGCTGCGCAGGGCGCTGAACAACCTGCTGTCCAACGCGCTGCGCCATACCCCAGCCGGGGGGCATGTTGCCGTGACCATCGTTCGGCAGGAAGGCCTACTGTCGCTCACGGTGGAGAACACAGGTGAGATGATTCCCGCGCAGCACCTGGCCCGGCTGTTCGAGCGCTTTTACCGGGCCGATCCGTCGCGCCAGCACGCCTCGGGCGAGGGAACCGGGCTGGGCCTGGCCATCACGCAGGCGATCCTGCGTGCGCACAAGGGCGATGTAGCGGTCGCCTCGCAGCCGGGCAGCACTTCTTTTAGCCTGCGCTTTCCGTTCTGACGGCGGGTTGACCGGGCGGCGCAGGATTTTCAGAAATAACCTGCACCAGGCAGTTGCTGGAAATAGCGGTGCAGGGCGGCAATCGCCATGCGGACCTTGGCCGGTTGGGCGTCGCGCTGGGGCGTCACGGCCCAGATGGCGAGCGTGCCAAACGACCAATCGGGCAGCAGCCGCACCAGCCGGCCGGCCTGCAGCGCCTCTTGCACGTCCATGCTGCCCATCAGTGCCAGGCCCAGCCCGGCCTCGCACATCTGCTGGATCGACAACTGGTTGTTGCTGGCAATGCGTGGCTCCACGCGCAGCGCCCGTGGTTCACCTGTGGGGCTGTGCAGATCCATCACCAGCCCTCTGCCCTCGCGCGCAAAGCCCAGCCAGCTTTGTGAGAGCAGCGCGTCCGGGTGCTGCGGCAGGCCGTGCGTGGCCACCCAGGCGGGTGCTGCGCACAGCCACCACTGCATACCGCCCAGACGCCGGGCTGCCCAGGTGGAGTCCTGCAGGCGGCCAAAGCGCACGGCCAGGTCAATGCGGGTGTTGATGAGGTCGATCGGCGCGTCGTCCACCAGCAGCCGCAGTCGCAGGGCTGGGTGGGCTGCCAGCAGAGCGCCCAGTGCGGGAGCCACGTGGCGCGCAAAACCCACCGTGGCCGACAGGCGCAGCTCGCCGCTGGGTGCGTCGCGCGAGGCTGCCAGCTCGGCCCGTGCCTGCTCGGCCGCCGCCCACATGGCTGCGCAGCCTGCGTGGTAGCGCTGGCCGGCGTCGGTCAGCGCCAGCTTGCGCGTGGAGCGGTGCAGCAGCGTGACGCCGCCATCGCGTTCGAGCTTGCGCACCTGCTGGCTCACGGCCGACGTGCTCATGCCCAGTGCCCGGGCAGCGCCACTCATCGAACCGTGCTGCACCACGGCCGCAAAAACGGCCATGCGTTTGAGGTCATCCATGGGGTTGGTGCGTTGATTGTGAAGTACAGCTTCAAACAAAAGGTGTTTTTAGCCGCCTACCGCCGGCTTTGACAAGCTCTTATTCTCACGCATCAGCACTTTTTAATGAATGAGGAACCCCTATGAACATCGCCTTGATTGGTGCCACCGGCTTTGTCGGCACGGCCGTACTCACGGAGTTGCTGCAACGCGGCCACCGCGTGACCGTGCTGGCGCGCAACCCCGCCAAGCTCTCTGCCCGCGAAGGCCTTTCCGTGGTGGCCGCCGATGCGCAAGACACCGCCCAGGTCGCCAAGGCCGTGGCGGGCCACGATGCCGTCGTCAGCGCTTACAACCCGGGCTGGGGCCGCCCCGACATTTATGACGAGTTTCTCAAGGGCACGCGCGCCATTTACGCGGGCACCCGGCAGTCGGGCGTGCGCCGCCTGCTGGTGGTGGGCGGTGCGGGCAGCCTGTTTGTGGCGCCTGGTGTGCAGTTGGTGGACACCCCCGGTTTCCCGGCTGACTACAAACAGGGTGCGCTTGCGGCGCGCGAAGCGCTGAACCTGATCCGCAGCGAGAGCACCCTAGCCTGGACGTTTCTCTCGCCTCCCATCCTGCTGGCCCCGGGTGAGCGCACGGGCCAGTACCGCCTGGGCGTTGACGCGCCCCTGATGAACGGCGACCAGCCCGGTGGCATCAGCGTGGCAGACCTTGCCGTGGCCATCGTCGATGAACTCGAAACGCCCCGCCACGTGCAGCAGCGGTTTACCGTGGCCAGCTGAGCCACGGGCGCCCGGCGACAGGGTGGGCGCTGCGGTGGTGCGTATGCTCTGCACCTTTGCCCCGTTCTGCGCGCCTTTTCTTATGCCCGATACCCCCCACGACACACCGCCCCCCATCCAGGAAGCCCGCCAGTGGAGCGATGGGCGCTGGACAGCGCAGGTCATCAAGAACGAAGACGACGACGGCTGGGCCGTGGCCATGACCTTGCAGGGCGAAGACGAACCTGCGCTGGTGGGCCCCTGGACCATGGGGCGCGACAAGAAAAACCCCAAGCCGCTGGATGTGAACGCCTTCAACACCCTGGTCAAGACCGCCAGCGAAGTGCTGCGCCGCCACGAGCAACAGTTGCATGCGCAGCTGAACAAGAACGTCACGGTCACGTTTGGGGGCGAGCGCGTCCGGGTGCTGCTTGCGATCGTGCCCGACGAAGAGGGCGCCACGGCCACGCTGAGCGCGGAGGATGCCTTGGGCTTGGAGCTGGCGCGGGTAGCCGTCCCGCCCACCTTCAAGCTGACCGTGGACAGTGCCCTGCAGTGGGCGCACAGCGGGTTTGAGCGCCCGCGCTGAGCGCCAGGATTTACGCGATTTTCTTCAACGCTGCGCCCTTGTGCGCGGCGATGTGGTCCGTTTTGTCGCTCTTGATTTCGTACTGCGGCTCATCTTCACTGGCGCGGTGCGTGTGGCCTTTGTAGTCGAAGTCCTTTGTGTGCACCTTGGTGATGTGGCCGCTGACGTGGCCGGCTTCGGAATTCCAGGTGACGTGGTCACCCACTTTGAAGCTTGAAGGCATGGCGTGGTCCTGGCGTTGGGGGAGCGTGCGACAGGCTGGCTCAAATCACTCCGCTGGCGCGCAGTTGTTCGATGCGCGTGGCATCCAGCCCCAGCTCCTGCAGCACTTCCTCGGTGTGCTGGCCCAGCGCCGGCGGTGCGTTGCGCAGCACCGGCGGGTTGCCGGAGAGGCGCAGCGGGCTGGCCACGCCGGTGATCGTCGCCACACCATCGGGCGCGTCGCCGCTCTTCCAGCGGGGCAGCGCAACGGCCAGGCCGCGCGCTTGCACCTGGGGGTCGGCAAACGCCTGGGCAATGTCGTTGATGGGGCCGCAGGGAACGGCAATGCCCTCCAACAGCGTCACCCAGTCGGCGGTGCTGCGGGTGCGCGTGACTGCTTCCATCGCGGGGATCAGGTCGCCGCGGTGGCGCACGCGCAAGGTGTTGCTGGCAAAGCGGGGGTCTTTGGCCCATTCCGGGTGGCCGGCGGCCTGGCAGAAACGGGCGAATTGGCCGTCGTTGCCGATGGCCAGCAGCATGGCGCCGTCCAGCGTGGCGAAGTCCTGATAGGGCGCCAGGCTGGGGTGGCTGTTGCCCTGCCGCATGGGGGCCACGCCCGTAGCCAAAAAGCCGGATGCCTGGTTGGCAAGGATGGCCATGCCCACGTCGAGCAAGGCCATATCGATGTGCTGCCCCTGCCCGGTGCTGTGGCGCACGTGGATGGCGGCCAGGATGGCGCTGCTGGCATAAACGCCGGTGAATAGGTCCGTCAGCGCCACGCCGACCCGCAGTGGCCCGCCGCCACTCTCGCTGTCCGGCCGACCGGTGATGCTCATCATCCCGGTCATGGCCTGGATCATCAGGTCGTAGCCGGCGCGCTCGGCATAGGGCCCATCCTGGCCGAAGCCGGTGACCGAGCAGTAGATCAGGCGCGGGTTCAGCGCCATCAGGCTGGCGTGGTCCAGGCCGTACTGCGCCAGCCCGCCCACCTTGAAGTTCTCCACCAGCACGTCGGCCTGCAGTGCCATCTGGCGGATCAGCGCCTGGCCCTCGGGCGTCGCGATGTCCAGCGTGACCGAGCGCTTGTTGCGGTTGCAGGCGGTGTAGTAGCTGGCCTGGTCGGTGTCGTGGCCGTCGGCGTCCTTCAGAAAGGGCGGGCCCCAGTGGCGCGTGTCGTCCCCGGCGCCGGGCCGCTCGATCTTGACCACGTCGGCGCCCAGGTCCGCCAGTATTTGCGTGCACCAGGGGCCGGCCAGCACGCGTGAGAGGTCGAGCACGCGGATGCCGTCCAGGGCGCCTGCGGGGTTGGAAGTAGGGCTCATGATGCTTTTAAAAAGATAGCTGACTGCGCTTATGGGGTAAGCGCTAGAGGCCAATTTCTCTTAAAGTTTTAATTCGCAAAGGCGGCAATGCCCGTGATAGCGCGGCCCAGGATCAGCGCGTGCACATCGTGCGTGCCCTCGTAGGTGTTGACCACTTCCAGGTTCACCAGATGCCGGGCCACGCCGAACTCGTCGCTGATGCCGTTGCCGCCCATCATGTCGCGTGCCATGCGGGCAATGTCGAGCGCCTTGCCGCAACTGTTGCGCTTGATGATCGAAGTGGCTTCGACGGCGGCCGTGCCTTCGTCCTTCATGCGCCCCAGGCGCAGGCACCCTTGCAGGCCCAGGGCGATTTCGGTCTGCATGTCGGCGAGCTTTTTCTGGATCAGCTGGTTGGCGGCCAGGGGCCGGCCGAACTGTTTGCGGTCCAGCGTGTACTGGCGCGAGGTGTGCCAGCAGAACTCTGCCGCGCCCAATGCGCCCCAGGCGATGCCGTAGCGCGCACTGTTGAGGCAGGTGAAAGGGCCCTTCAAACCCTGCACCTCAGGGAAGGCGTTGTCTTCAGGCACAAACACCTTGTCCATGACGATCTCACCCGTCACGCTGGCCCGCAAGCCCACCTTGCCGTGGATGGCGGGGGCTGAGAGGCCTTTCATGCCCTTGTCGAGAATGAAGCCGCGAATCGGCCCGACGGCACCGGCCTCGCTCACTTCCTTGGCCCAAACGACAAACACGTCGGCCACCGGGCTGTTGGTGATCCACATCTTGCTGCCCGAAAGCTCATAGCCGCCCGCCACCTTCTTCGCGCGGCTGGCCATGCTGCCAGGGTCCGAGCCGTGGTCGGGCTCGGTCAGGCCGAAGCAGCCGATCCATTCGCCGCTGGCCAGTTTGGGCAGGTATTTCTGGCGCTGCGCCTCGGTGCCGAATTCAAATATTGGCACCATCACCAATGAACTCTGCACGCTGGCCATGGAGCGGTAGCCCGAATCGACGCGCTCGATTTCGCGGGCAATCAGCCCATAGGCCACGTAATTCAGCCCCGGGCCGCCGTACTGCTCGGGGATGGTGGGGCCGAGCAGGCCGACTTCGCCCATCTCGCGAAAGATGCCGGTGTCCATGCGTTCGTGGCGGAAGGCTTCGAGCACGCGCGGTGCCAGCTTGTCCTGGCAGTAGGCGGCAGCGGCATTGCGCACCATGCGCTCGTCGTCGCTCAGTTGCTGGTCGAGCAAGAAGGGGTCGTCCCAATGAAAAGTGGCGTGGGCCATGGTGGTCTCCGGTGGGTTTTGGGTGAGTGGGTTGATGTGCAAAAAACGCATTAAATGCGAATGGTGCGCCATGGTAGAAGCCTTGTGCCATACGCCGCAAGCGAGAATATGGAACTCAGTTATGCGGTTGTGTCATACAAGCGGCCTGTTTGCCTCAGAATATGGTCCGCCAAACCCTCGTTGCTCGCCCATGCGCCGCACCCTTCCCTCTACCCAGGCCCTGGCCTGTTTCGACGCCGCTGCGCGCCACGAAAGTTACACCCGCGCCGCCGATGAGCTTGCGCTCACGCAAAGCGCCGTGTCGCGCCAGATTCTTGGCCTGGAAGACTTTTTGGGCGTGGCGCTGTTTCGCCGCACCCGCCACGGCGTGGCCTTGACGCCGGCCGGCCGCAGCTACGCCCGCCAGGTCGGCCCGCGCCTGCAGGCGCTTGAGCGCGACACGCTCGACGTGATGGCGCACCAGGGCCATGGCGGCGCGCTCACGCTGGCGGCGGTGCCGACCTTTGCCACCCGCTGGCTTATTCCACGCTTGCCGGAATTTGCCGCCGTGCACCCCGACATCGTGGTGCATATCGACACCCGCACACGTCCCTTTTTGTTTGCCGATACCGGTTTTGATGCCGCGCTCTATGCCGGTACACCCGAGCAGGTCGCCCACTGGCCGGGCACGCAGGCGCATTGGCTGATGCACGAGGACGTGCTGCCCGTCTGCAGCCCCAGGCTGCTGGAGGCCGCTGAGCAGCGCGGCCGTGGGCGCGCCCACCAAGGCGTCTCACCGCAGGTGCTGGCCGAACTGCCGCTGCTTCAGCAAAGCACGCGCCCCTACGGCTGGCGCCAGTGGTTCGAAGCCATGGGAACGCCGGCACCACGCGCGCTGGAAGGCCCGCGCTACGAGCTGTTCTCCATGCTCGCCGTCGCCGCCACGCATGGCCTGGGGGTGGCGCTCATGCCGGCCATGCTGATCGAAGCCGAATTGGCGCGCGGTGAATTGGTGGTGGCGTGCCCGCAGCCGCTGCGCGGTGAGCGTGGCTACTACCTCGTGACCCCAGTCCAGGCAAGCACCCCGGCACTCGGTGCGTTTTTGCAGTGGCTGCAGGGGCAGGCGTAGCCGTACGCATTAGCTCGCGGTCGGCTGCTCTTCCTACACCGACGTTCGGGCGAGCCGCGTAGGCTGCGTCTGGTTCCAAAGACCAAGGGAAGGAAGCGAATGTACGGAATCACGGCAGTGCGTTTTGAACCTTCGGGCGCACCGCGTATCGATCAGGTGTTGATGGGCTTATTGGCCCGCGATGGCAGTGGATGGGATCTGCCGCCAGCCTCCGTTCCGCTTGCGGCAGTGATTGACCGGTTGCTCGAAGGCGATGAAATAGTGGCGGTGTGCGAGGCGTCTGGTGGCAAACTGGTGCACAGCGGGCCTGCGGCTTTGCAAGTGCAGGACAGCCTGCACGGCGGCTGGGAAGAAAGTATTGCCTTTCCAGACGATGGAAAGACCCCGGGTCTGCGCGATCTGCCTCGCTTTTGATTGGGCAGGTATCTACAAGGAGAAAACATGCCGCACACACAAACCCCCGTACACGACGACCCCACGGTCGATGAGCTCGAAGCCCTCAAGCGCCTGGAAATGGGCGAGGCCCTGAGCATTCCTGAGGCTTTGCACCGGCATTTGTCGGGGCGCCTGCTGGAATACGGTTACGTGGCACGCGATACGCGCAATGAGTTTGTCATCACGCCCAAGGGCCGAACGCTGATCCGGCGCCAGGACAGCTAAGCACCCCGCTGTAGTCAACAAAAAAAGGCCAGCACTTGGAAAAGTGCTGGCCTTATTCAATTTGGTGCCCGGGGCCGGAATCGAACCGGCACGCCTTGCGGCGGGGGATTTTGAGTCCCCTGCGTCTACCAATTTCACCACCCGGGCAAATGTATGCAGCCGCAAATTATGGCACAGTAGGGCGCATGCAATACCCAACAATTGAGGACACGGTAGGAAAAACGCCCTTGGTGGCACTGCAGCGCATTGGTGTGCAAGACAACGCCGAGCGGCGCAACGTGGTGCTGGCCAAGCTCGAAGGCAACAACCCTGCCGGTTCGGTCAAGGATCGGCCGGCGCTCTCGATGATCCGGCGTGCCGAGGAGCGCGGCGATATCCGCCCTGGCGACACGCTGATCGAGGCGACCTCGGGCAATACCGGCATTGCCCTGGCCATGGCGGCGGCGATTCGCGGTTACCGCATGGTGCTGGTCATGCCCGAAGATGGTTCGGCCGAGCGTGCCCAGGCCATGAAGGCGTTTGGCGCCGAGCTGATCCTCACGCCCAAGAGCGGCGGCATGGAATACGCGCGCGATCTGGCGGTCGGCATGCAAAAGCAAGGCAAGGGGCGCGTGCTGGACCAATTTGCCAACCCCGACAATCCCCGCATCCACTATGAGACCACCGGGCCTGAGCTGTGGGAGCAGACCGAAGGCCGCATCACGCACTTCGTCAGCGCCATGGGGACGACAGGCACCATCACCGGGGTGTCGCGCTTTCTCAAAGAAAAAAACCCGAAGATTCTGGTGATCGGCGCGCAGCCGCAAGAGGGCTCGCGCATTCCCGGCATCCGCAAGTGGCCCGAGGCCTACATGCCTGCCATCTACGACGCCAAAGCCATTGACGAGCTGGTACTGGTCAGCCAGGACGACGCCGAAGACATGTGCCGCCGCATGGCGCGCGAAGAGGGCATTTTTGCGGGCATCTCGGCGGCGGGCGCCTGCTGGGTGGCGCAGCAGATTGCGCTGCGCGAGCACGATGCGACGATTGCCTTTGTGGTGTGCGATCGGGGCGATCGCTACCTCTCCACCGGCGTTTTTCCCGCCTAGAATTTTAGTCAAATCGGCCTCTAGCGCTTAATCCATAAGCGCTACCGGCTATCAAAAAGGAAGCGATGCAGTACGAAACGCGCTTTTGCACCCACTGCGCCACGCCATTGGCCCTGATTACCCAGGCAGAAGACAGCGGCGATGTGGAGCGCCTGCGCTGCCCGGCCTGCGGCTGGACGCACTGGAACAACCCCACGCCGGTGCTCGCTGCCATCGTCGAGATCGACGGCAAGGTGCTGCTGGCGCGCAACGCTGCCTGGCCGGGCAAGATGTTTGCGCTGATCACCGGCTTCATGGAGGCGGGTGAATCTCCCCAAGCCGGTATCGCGCGCGAGGTCAAGGAGGAAACCAATCTCGACGTGCAGAGCAGCGCCTTGGTCGGTTCCTATGAATTTCTGCGCATGAACCAGGTCATCATTGCCTACCACGTGGTGGCCACGGGGCAGGTGCGGCTGTCGCCCGAACTGGTGGACTACCGGCTGTACGATCTGCAGGATCTCAAATGCTGGCCCGCCGGCACGGGGTACGCGCTGGCCGACTGGCTGCGCACCCGCGGGCATGAGCCGGTATTTTTCACGGACGAAGAAAATGCAGAGCGGCGCCGTGGGCTCGATCTGCCGCCAAAGGACTGAATACGATGAACATCGACAAGGAAATCGATACCCGGGGCCTCAATTGCCCGCTGCCCATCCTCAAGGCCAAAAAGGCTTTGGCCGATATGGACAGCGGCCAAGTGCTCAAGGTGGTGGCGACCGACAGCGGCTCGGTGCGCGACTTCCAGGCCTTTGCCAAGCAGACCGGCAACGAGCTGGTGGGGCAGGAGACGGTGGGCGACGAATACATCCACCTGTTGCGGCGGCGGTAGATTTTCCTTGGCTTCGCTGAAGAAAATATTAAGCCAAATAGGCTTCTAGCGCTTTGTACGCAAGCGTTAGAAGCTATCAAACAAGTAGCAAACCGCCCTGCCTCAAAGCGTTAGCGTCTTGAGGTAGCTGCGAAACGAAGCCCCCACTTCCGGGTGCTCCAGCGCCAGTTCCACCGTGGCCTGCAAGAAGCCTTCCTTGCTGCCGCAGTCGTAGCGCTTGCCTTCGTACTGGAAGGCATACACCGCCTCATGCTCCATCAGGCGCCCGATGGCATCGGTGAGCTGGATCTCGCCGCCCGCGCCTGTGGGCTGGTTGCGGATCTGATCGAAGATGGCCGGTGTGAGGATGTAGCGGCCCGCCACGCCCATGCGGGATGGCGCATCCTTGGGAGCAGGTTTTTCCACGATGCGGTCGATGCGGATCAGTGGGCCGCCGGCCGGCTCGCCCGCCACGATGCCGTAGCGGTTGACCTGCTCTTGCGGCACTTCCTGCACCGCAATCACCGAGCGGCCCTGCTGGCGAAAGGCCTGCACCATTTGCGCCAGCACGGGCATGCCGCCCACCGGGCCGCGCATCAGGTCGTCGGCCAGCAGCACGGCAAAGGGTTCGTTGCCGATGAGCGGTTCGGCGCACAGCACGGCGTGGCCCAGGCCGAGCGAGCGTGGCTGGCGCACAAAGGCGCAGTCCATGTCACGGGGCTGCACCGAGCGCACGAGTTCGAGCAGATCGGTCTTTCCGGCGGTCTCCAGCTCGTTTTCCAACTCATAGGCGGTGTCGAAATGGTCTTCAATGGCGCGCTTGCTGCGCCCGGTGACGAAGACCATGTGGCGGATGCCGGCGGCGTAGGCCTCTTCCACCGCGTACTGAATCAGCGGCTTGTCCACCACCGGCAGCATTTCCTTCGGGCTGGCCTTGGTGGCCGGCAGAAAGCGGGTGCCCAGGCCGGCGACGGGGAAGACGGCTTTGCGAACGGTGGCGTGTGGGGTGGAGGCCATGACAATCCTTTGCGGGTTCTTCAATGCAATGCCTAGCCCAGTCGCTGCAATTGCTCCTGCAGGCGATCAAGCGTGCTGGTGAAGTCGGCCATGCGGCGCCTTTCCTGGTCGAGCACGGCAGCGGGCGCCTTGGCGACGAAGGCTTCGTTGGCCAGTTTGGCACGCGCCTTGCCCAGTTCGCCTTCGATGCGAGCGGCTTCTTTTGTCAGACGCGCGCGCTCGGCCGTGACATCAATTTCCATGTGCAGGCACAGGCGCGCGCTGCCGACCACCGCCACCGGCGCCGCCTGGGCGGCGGCTTGCCAGGTGGCCTCCTGGTCAAACACCCGCACTTCGGAGAGCTTGGCCAGGGCCTGCAGCACGGGTGCCGACGTGCGCAGGAACTCTGCGTCGCCCAGCGCATACAGCGGCAGGCGCGTGGCGGGCGAGACGTTCATTTCGCCACGCAGCGTGCGGCAAGCGTCCACCAAGGCTTTCAGGCGCGCGACATAGGCATCGGCCTCCTGGTCGATTTTTTCGCTCTGGCTCTCAGGGTAGCGGGCGATGGAGACCGATTCACCCGCCAGGCCGGCGACAGGCGCTACCTTCTGCCAGAGCTCCTCGGTAATGAAAGGGATGACGGGGTGGGCGAGGCGCAGGATGGCTTCGAGCACCCGAATCAGCGTGCGCCGCGTGGCGCGCTGCTGCGCTGCATCGCCGGTCTGGATCTGCACCTTGGCGATTTCCAGGTACCAGTCGCAGAACTCGTTCCAGACGAAGTCGTAAATCGTGTTGGCAACGTTGTCGAGGCGATATTCGGCAAAGCCCTTGGCGACGTCGCTCTCGGTTTTTTGCAGGGTCGAGACGATCCAGCGGTCGCACGGGCTGAAGTGCAGGTAGTCCTCGGTGCAGCCGTGGCTGGTGTCCAGCCCGCAGTCCTGGCCCTCGCAGTTCATCAGCACGAAGCGGCTGGCGTTCCAGAGCTTGTTGCAGAAGTTGCGGTAGCCCTCGCAGCGCTTGCTGTCGAAGTTGATGCTGCGGCCCAGGCTGGCCAGCGCCGCAAAGGTAAAGCGCAGCGCGTCGGCGCCGTAGGCCGGAATGCCCTCGGGGAATTCCTTTTGCGTGTTCTTGCGCACGGTGGGCGCGGTCTCGGGCCTGCGCAGGCCGGTGGTGCGCTTGCCGAGCAGGGGCTCCAGCGCAATGCCGTCGATCAGGTCGACCGGGTCGAGCACGTTGCCCTCGCTCTTGCTCATCTTCTTGCCCTGCGCGTCGCGCACCAGGCCGTGGATGTACACATGCTTGAATGGCACGCGGCCGGTGAAATGCGTGGTCATCATGATCATCCTGGCCACCCAGAAGAAGATGATGTCGTAGCCCGTTACCAGCACGCTGCTGGGCAGGTACAGGTTGAAGTCGTCAGTGGCGCTGTCGCCCTGGTTCGGCCAACCCATGGTGCTGAAGGGCACCAGCGCCGATGAGTACCAGGTGTCGAGCACGTCCTCGTCGCGGCGCAGCGTTTTGCCGGGCGCCTTGGCTTGCGCTTCGGCTGCGCTGCGCGCCACGATCACGTTGCCGTCCTCGTCGTACCACGCCGGAATCTGGTGGCCCCACCAGAGCTGGCGGCTGATGCACCAGTCCTGGATGTTGTTCATCCACTGGTTGTAGGTGTTGACCCAGTTTTCGGGCACGAACTGCACTTCGCCCGAGGCGACGGCGTCGATGGCCTTTTGCGCGATGCTTTTGCCGGTGGTATCGCCTTCGCCCACCTTGCTCATGGCGACGAACCACTGGTCGGTCAGCATGGGTTCCACCACCTGGCCGGTGCGCGTGCAGATGGGGACCATGAGCTTGTGCTTCTTCACCTCGACCAGCGCGCCAATGGCTTCGAGGTCGGCCACCACGGCTTTGCGGGCGACAAAGCGGTCCATACCGCGGTACTTTTCGGGCGCCTCATCGTTGATGGTGGCGGCAAGCGTCAGCACGCAAATCATCGGCAGCTTGTGGCGCTGGCCCACGGCGTAGTCGTTCTGGTCGTGCGCGGGCGTGACCTTGACCACGCCGGTGCCGAATGCCTTGTCCACGTACTCGTCGGCAATCACGGGAATCTCGCGCCCCACCAGGGGCAGCGTCACCATCTTGCCAATCAGGTGCTGGTAGCGCTCGTCCTCGGGGTGCACCATCACCGCCACGTCGCCCAGCATGGTCTCGGGCCGCGTGGTGGCCACCACCAACTGGCCCGAGCCATCGGCCAGCGGGTAGGCGATGTGCCACAACGAGCCGTCTTTTTCCTCGTTTTCCACTTCGAGGTCGGACACGGCGGACTGCAGCTTGGGGTCCCAGTTCACCAGGCGCTTGCCGCGGTAGATCAGGCCCTGCTCGTACAGCTTTACGAAGGTGTCGGTCACCACCTTGGAGAGCTTGTCGTCCATGGTGAAGTATTCGCGGCTCCAGTCCACGCTGTCGCCCATGCGGCGCATCTGCGTGGTGATGGTGTTGCCGCTGTGCTCCTTCCACTCCCAGACCTTGGCGACGAAGTTCTTGCGCGCCACATCCGGCGTCGGGCCCATGTCGTGGCGGTTGATGCCTTGTTCTTGCAACTGGCGCTCGACGACGATCTGCGTGGCAATGCCCGCATGGTCGGTGCCCGGCACCCACACGGTGTTGAAGCCCCGCATGCGGTGGTAGCGGGTCAGGCTGTCCATGATGGTCTGGTTGAACGCGTGCCCCATGTGCAGCGTGCCCGTCACATTGGGCGGCGGCAACTGGATGGCAAACGAGGGCGCGTCGGCCTGTGGCACGCCGGTGCCGCGCACGCCGGCCCTGCCGTAGCCGCGCTTTTCCCATTCGGGGCCCCAGTGCGCTTCCAGCGCAGCGGGCTCGAAGGATTTGGACAGGGATTGCAGGCCGGGTTGGCGGGCGGGGTCGGTCATGGCTGGGGCTGTCTTCAGAAAAACACAACGGCATCCCTCGGGATGCCGCTGGGCCACTGGGCGTGGCAGTGTGGGGAGGTGCGGGCAATTTTATGCGAATGCAGTGGCGTCAGGCCCGCATGCGGCGCAGTTGGGGCATTGCCAGCGCGGCCAGCAATGCCACGCCCGCCAGTCCCACGCCCGCCATGGCGATGGCGCTTGTGACACCGGTGCTGCGCACCAGCGCACCGGCGGCCACGCCCGAGGCGGCTGGCACCACCTGTGAAATGATGGAATAAATGCCCCTGATGCGCCCGCGCAGGGCATCGGGCGCCTGGCCCTGGATGCCGGCGATGACGAAGCTGATGACCATGCCGCCCAGCAGGCCCATGCCGCTCAGCGCCGTGGCCGATGCGGCGGCGCTGCTCCAGTGGCTGAGCGACGCAAAGAGCAGGCTGGCCGTGACGGTGCCGACGAAGATGGCAGCGCCGTGGTGCAGGTGCTTGCTGAGAAGCAAGGCCGTGACGCCCCCGGCAATCAGCGTCAGCGCCATCAGGCCCAGGTAGCCGCCGCGCTGCAGTTCCGACAGGCCGAGCACTTCACGCGCCAATTTGGGCAGCAGAATCTGCATGGGGCCGGTCATGGCATAGGCCACGATGGCGGCCACGATGAGTTGTGCCAGCAAGGGGTTGGCGCCCACGGCGGCAAAACCTTCGCGCATTTCCTGCGCTACACCCAGGCGGGGGCGGTCGCTGCCGTGGGTGCGGGTGCCCAGCAGCAGCAGGGAAGAGGCGGCAAACAAGCCCATGCCCGTGGCAAACACGGCGGGCCAGCCAAAATGGCTGCGCACCACGCCAATCACCACGGGCGCCAGGCCAAACCCCAGCAGCACCTGCAGGTTGAAGACGATGGTCGCGGGCTTGAGCTTGTCCGCCGGGGCAATCTGCCCCAGAGTGGCCAGTCGGGCCGGGCCGACAAAAGACCAGGCCAGGCCGCCCAGAAATGCCGAGAACAGGGTCCAGGCCACGCGGCTCTGGCCGGTGGTTGCCGCGTCGGTCCACCACAGGCCTGCCAGGCACAGCACAAACAGAGCCTGGGCGCCGTGGATCACCCTTGCCGGAGCCATGCGGTCGCACAAAACCCCGGCAAACCAGCCAAACACGAGCGAGCTGCCGAACGACAGGCCAAACCCCACGCCGGAGAGCCAGTCCGAACCCACCTTCTCCTGCAGGTACAGGATGACGGTGTAGTTGACCATGTGCCCGCCGGTAAACGCCAGCAGGCACGAGAGGTAAAAGCGCCGCAGGGAGATTGGCATGCTCGCAACTCAGCGCCTATTGCGGGGTGATTTCGATCAGGGTGGGCTGGCCATCCTCGATCTGCCAGCTGGGAAATGAGGCGCTGGTGACATAGACCTTTCCGGCCGGTGAGATTTCCACGTCGCGGGTAAAGGTGACGTGGCGCTGCATGGGGAACATGCTCCAGGTCTGTGTGGCGATGTCGTAGCGGTAGACCGAATCGGAGTTGGTGCCGTTGACCCATACCTGGTTGCGCACCCGGTCCACATTGAGCGCGTACGGGGTGTCGCTGCCCTTGGGAACGACCGGCAGGTCCAGGCGCATGAACGCACCGGTGCTGGGGGTGTAGCGCACGATTTGCGATTCGTTGAAGGCCGTGATCCACAGGTTGCCCTCCCGATCACTGCGCAGGCGCCGGGGCGCGCTGAACGGGGTTTTGACCATGGTCACTTTGCCGGTATCGGGGTCCACCGAGGCGATCTCGTCGGTGTGCAGCCGGGCAATCCAGGCCTTGCCGTCTGGGGTGATGTCAATGCCGTAGGGCAGGGGGACGCCGGTGGAAACGTGGTCCACGTTGACGTAGTTGGCAATCGGGATGCCCCAGCCCAGCAGCTTGAAGATGAACGGCGTGAGCTTGACGGTGATGCGTTCCATCAGGCTGCGAAATGGCAGATCGTAGAAGGTGAACTTGTCCGCTGCACGGTCGTACATGCCGACCTGGTTGCTGAGCGCCAGCGTGAACCAGACACGGTTCTTGGCGTCGAAACGCACGGTGTGCGGGTAAAAGCCGCCGTCCATGTCGTGGTAAATGAATGCCTTGGTCTTTGGGTCGAATTCGATCAGGCGCCGCTGGTACGAGGGCGTGATGAAGATGTGCCCGTCTTTGGGGGACTCGGCCAGCGAGTGGATGCCCTGGTAGGTTTCGTGCTTGGGGAAATCGCGCAGGCGACCCGCCAGCAGGCCGCCGAGCTTGTCGCCCGGCCGTGGCGGAATCTTGTAGACGGTGTACCGGCCCGTGGCCGGGTCCACTTCGTAGACCCGGTCCTGCAGGTTGTCCCCCACATACACCATGCCGTTGGAATGCAGCAGCAAATCGTGCATTTGCGACATGCTGTCGCCAATGGGCAGTTCGCGGATGGTGGCTTTGGCCAGGGATGCCCCCCAGGGTGTGCCGGCCGGCACCAGTGAGGGGTTGGCGTGGATCTTCTTCCAGTGCGCCTCCAGCAGGGCGGGAATCTCTTTCTGCTCCTGGCTGGACAGGCGCGAGCCATAGCGCATCATGCGTTGGATGGCGGCGCGCCATTCATCGGCCGAACGTTCGCGGCGCAGCTGAGGCCCGCCCTGTTGGTGGCAGAAATTGCATTGCAGCATGAACTCCTTTTTCAGCGTGGCGTTTGCAAAGTCGATGGTGGACGACCAGGCATTGGCTGGCTGCTGCTCGGCCAAGGCGGCGGGGTCATGCTCCGGGGCCATGACGACGGCCGTGCTGCCAAGCTCCTTGGCCAGGAGCGTTCGATCCTTGTAACCGGGCTTGCGCAGGCGAATCTTCCAGGGGAATTCGGCCGGGGGAATATCGACCTGCCCCCGCGCATCGGTAAAGCGGGCCAGCTCCACATAGGCTTGCTGCTGTTGGCCGCTGGCTGGGTAGCCGTTGTCGGAGGTGTCCACTGCTGCCATGTTGACCGGCTGGCGGCTCACCATCACGGTGGGAACCGGTTTGCCGTCAGGGTCTTGTACCGCAATGGGGACGGCACTGGCCGGTGCGGCGAGCAGAGCTGCGCAGGCCAGGCATACCGCCATGAGGGGTGCTGCGTGGTGGGGGATGCGTGCGTGCATGGTGCTGTCTCCTGGACTGTTCATTTTTCAAATTCGGTGCGAACGCGGCGCTGCATGGCGCGGGCGTACCAGCGGGGGGCCAGTCGGCTGGCCCACCAGGCCATACGTGAGGTGCGGTCAGGCAAAAGCTGCGTGCGGCCCTGCGCCAGCGCGGCCAGGATGCGCTGGGCGATGTCCTGCGGTGCAGACTCGCCCCCGGTGGTGATGCGGGGTGCCGTGGCCGCTGCCCCGGAGCCGCCCAGCGCTGCCGCGCCAATGCCCGTGGCAATGAAGGACGGGCAGATGAGCGTGACCTGCACGCCGCGCTCCTGCACCTCGGTGCGCAGGGTGTCAAAGAAGCCGTGCAGGGCGTGCTTGCTGGCGCAATAGCCGGTGCGGCCCAGCAAAGGGGCGTAGCCCGCCACGCTGGAGAGCGCTGCCACGACCCCGCGCCGAGCCACGATGTGGGGCAGGGCGGCATGGGTCATGTGCACGGCGCCAAAGAAGTTCACCTCCATCACTTTGCGAATGACCTTCGGGTCGGTGTCGGCGAACAGGCTGCGGTGGGAAATGCCGGCGTTGTTGACCAGCACATCCACGCCGCCCCACAGGGCCACCGCATGGGCGATGGCAGCGTCGCAGTCCTGGGGCTGGGTGATGTCGCACACCAGGGTCGTCAGCGCGAGGGCGTGGCCTGTTGCCTGGGCGGACATTGCCTCCTGCATGGCGGCGAGCGCTGTGGCGTTGCAGTCGAGTGCCAGCACGCGTGCGCCGGCTTGCAGGAATGCAGCTACCAGCGCCTGGCCCAGGCCACCCGCTGCGCCGGTGATGACGACACCGCGTGCTTCAAAGCTGCGCATGTTTAGGCACTCTCCTTGCGGGTTTGCATGCGCGCCTGGCGGTACAGCTCGAACACCTCGGCCGAGGTGTAGGTGGGCGTGTAGCCAAACGTGGTTTTGAGCTTGGTGTTCAGCAGCACCGGGCGGTAGCGCAGAAAGTCCAGTTGCTCGGGGCCGTATTGCGTGAGCCCCAGCGGTTTGAGCCCGGCCAGCGCGCCCTGCAGCAGCCAGGCGGGCAACTGCAGCGTGGGTTTTCCCAGGCGCTCTGCAATCTCGTGGATGGTGAGGGCACCATCGCCCGCCACGTTGTAGATGCCCGGTGGGCCGCCCGAGACGGCGCGCAGGATGATGCCCACCACATCCTGGTCCCAGATGAAGACGAACGGGCTGTCGCTGCCCCGGATGGCCAGCAGGCGCGGTTTTTCAAACAGATCGGTGATCTGGTTGTGCACCGTGGCGCCCAGGATGGTGCCGATGCGCAGCACCACCTGTTCCAGCGCGGGGTGGCTGTGGCGGTACTCGGCCAGCATCTCTTCCACCAGCCGCTTGTGGTGGGCATAGGCAAACACCTCGTTGCCGCGCACCGGCATGTCCTCGGTCAGCCAGGCCGGGTTGTCGGCGTGGTAGCCATAGGCGGCGCCGCTGGACGACACCACGATGCGCCGCACGCCTTGCTGCACGCAGGCTTGCAGCAGGTTGCGGGTGCCGTTCACGTCGACGTCGTATTCAAAGTCGCGGCGGCTTCCCTTGCCGGGCGTCACGATGGAGGCCAGGTGCACCACGGTATCGATGGCCTGCTCTGCCAGGGCATCGGCGATGCGCGGGTCGCGGATGTCGGCTTCCTCGTACACCACGCCGGGCAGGTGTTCGGCGGGCGAGCGGATGTCGTGCGCCACGATGTGCGCCGGGCGGCCGGGCAGGGCCGGGTCGGCGAGTTGGGCGACCACCTGGCGGCCCAGGTAGCCGCTGGCACCCGTCACAAGAACGCGGAGGGCGGTCATGGTGCAGTCGCCGCGGCTTGAGTGGCCGGGGCGCCGCCAGGGTCGCGGCGCTTCCAGAACAGGGCCAGCGTCATGCCCGCCACAATGTGCCAGATACCCCACCACGCGGTGACGATGGCCATGCCACCCAGACCGTTGAAGAAGTTGAAGATCAGGATCAGCCCCAGGCCCGAGTTCTGGATGCCCATCTCAAAGGTGATGGCGCGCCGGTCGCGCTCGGCCAGCCCCAGTGCGGTCGAAAGGCCATAGCCCGTGGCCAGCGCCAGCAGGTTGTGGAGAAACACCACCAGGACCACAAACTGGATGTACGCCAGAAAATGCTGGAAGTTGGCGGCCAGCGCGCCCACGATGAAACCCAGCAGCACCAGAAGCGACAGCCATTTCATGGGCTTGCGAATGCGTGCGGCAAAGCCGGGGTAGCGGTGCGCCACCGCCATGCCAAGCACCAGCGGCACCCCCAGCAACAGCACGACGATTTCAAGCATCTCCCAGGGGCTCATTGCCACTTGCTTCATCAGGCCGCTGGTGACCGGGCTCAGGTTGCCCCAGAAGGCAAAGTTGAGCGGCGTCATCACCAGCGCCACCAGCGTGGACAGCGCGCTCACGCTGACCGACAGCGCCGTGTTGCCGCGCGAGAAATGCACCAGAAAGTTGGAGATGTGCCCGGCCGGACAGGACGACACCAGGATCATGCCCAGCGCGATGCTGGGCTGGGGTTGCAGCATCCAGACCAGCACATAGGTCATGGCCGGAAACAGCACGTGGTGCCCGAACAGGCCCAGGGCCAGCGCCTTGGGCGTTTTGAGGGCGCTGCGAAAATCCTCGACCTTGAGGTCCAGCGCCACGCCGAACATCACCAGACCCAGAACGGCGTTGAGGAGCTGCAGCGTCTGCGGGTTGAAATGCAATTGCACCTGGTCAATGGGCGCCATGGTGTGTCTCCTGAATATTATTGGACAGCGCGCAACCGCCTGCTGCCGGGTTTTGCATGGGACTGTAAAAGGGCTACTGGACGCCGCGGCGGTCCATACAGGACACTGGCACGTCAATTCATGACCGGGAGGCAAAGGAGCAGCATGCAGCGCGAGAGTTTCAGCGTGACGGCGCGGTTTACCCATGCTCTGGTGGCAGCCATCGAGCGCCAGGGAGGCAAGGTGCCCGAAGCCATGTGCGACGACACGGCGCAGGAGGGGCGGGTGGACATGGCGCGCCAGGAGGCCCTGTGGGCGCTGTTCATCGCCGCCTGTCCGGGCGACCCGCTGGCCGCGCTGCGCCTGGGAACCGACCTGCAGGCCGGGCATCTGGACATCGTCGGCATGCTGCTGCTCAGTTGCGACACCCTGGGCGATGGCCTGGAGGTGCTGACCGAATACGCCCCCATCATCGGGGACAACGCGCGCTTCGAAATAGCGCCACAAGGCGCCGAGGTGCAGTTGCGCTACCTGCCAGACTATGTGCTGTGCCTGCCGCAGCGGGTGGAGGCCGTGATGGGCTGCGTGGTGAGCCTGGCGCGCTGGATGACCAACGGGCGGTTCCGGGCGCGTGCGGTGTTGCTGGCGCACGCGCCGCGCGCCGATCCGGCGGCCTACGAAGCCTTGCTGGGGTGCCCCGTGCATTTTGACCAGGCGGTCAACGCCGTGTGCATGGATGCCTCCGAACTGCACCATGCCCTGGTGCAGGCCGGCAGCAGCCTGCACCAGCACCTGCGTGCACTGGCCGATGGCGTGCTGGCGTCGCTGGCGCAGGACGGCGTTTCGGCGCGGGTCCAGCAACTGGTGCGCGCCCACCCGCGCTGGGGAAAAGAGCGCATCGCCGAGCAGTTGGGCATGAGCGGGCGCCACCTCAACCGCAAGCTGGCCTTGGAAGCCGTGTCCTTCAAGGGTCTGCGTGAGGCGCTGCTGCACGACATGGCGCTGCAGGCGCTGCGCTCAGGCCAGGCGATCGGTGCCGTGGGCCAGGCGCTGGGGTTTTCCGACGACAACGCCTTTGCGCGCGCCTTTCGCCGCTGGACTGGGGAGTCCCCGGCGCAGTACACAAAAACATGGAAAAATAGCCTCTATCGCTTATCAAATAAGCCTTAGTAGCTATAAAAATAGTAGTTCACAGCGTAGGCGATATAGGCCCGGCCGCGCTACTTCCTTGCCGCCTCGATCTGCACCGTCAGCTGCACTGTCTTGGGCATGCCCATGGCGACGAGGTAGTCCATGCCCCACTGTGTGCGGTCGATACTGCCTTCGAAATCACCGCCACACACCTCGGCCTTGAGGATCGGGCTCTGGTAGCAGTTGAACTGCGTGCTGCTCAGCACCAGGGGCGCCGTTTTTCCCAGCAGCGTCAGCTGTCCGTGCACCTTGGCAACCCGGTCGCCGTCGAATTCGAAGCGGTCGGAGACAAAGCGCATTTCAGGGTACTTGTCGGCGTTGAACAGGTCGGCGCTTTGCAGGTGTTTGTTGAACCCCGGGCTGCCACTGTGCACCGAGTGCGTATCGACGCGCACGTCCACCTGGCCGGTCCTGGCGGCGCGGTCAAACTGCACGCTGCCGCTTGTCTTCTCGAATTGCGCACGGTTGGTCGAGGTGCCAAAGTGCCCTATCGCAAACGTGACAAAAGTGTGATCGGGGTCGATTGCGTACTCTGCGGCGATGGCGGGACCCGTGGTGACGAGCAGGGCGGCGAGGGTGATGGCAGTGCGCATGAAAACCTCCAGCGAGCAAAACCACCAGTTTAGGCCGTTGTCCGCAGCCTGCGATCAACCGCGCCCCGGTATCAGGCCGCGTCCAGTGCTGCGCGCTTCCAGGCGGCAAGCGCGCCCTCGGTGTCGCCGCGCTGCTCGGCCAGGCGCGCCAGATGCCGCCAGGCGTTGGCACGCAGGCCGGAGTCCTGCAGCGCAGGTGCAGCCTGGGCCAGCAGTTGCTGTGCCTTGCCCCAGAGTTGGCGCTGCATGCAGGCGACGCCCGCGAGGTATTGCAGGCGCGTGTCGCGGGGGTTGGCCAGTTGCGCGGCCTCGATGCGTGCCAGCCAGGTGGCATCGAGCGAATCGAGTGCGGTCTCGAGTGCGCGCACCAGACGGCGCGCGTCCAGTTCGGCCAGATTGCCAGGGTGCTCCACCAGTTGCTGCCACACGGGTTCGAGCCAGCGGCGCACCTGGGCTGGCTCGCCGCCGAGTTCGGCCAGGCGCTGCGCGGCATGGATGGCCAGCTCGGGCATGGCGCGCTCGCTTGCGTCCAGCGCCAGCCAGCTGGCAGTGAGTTGTTCTGGGTCGTGGGCGCTGCGAATCAGCTCCGTGGCCAGGCCCCGCACGATGCTTTGCGCAGCGGCCGGTGAGAAGGCGCGGTGCTTGCCCAGCAGGCGTGCCGTTTCCAGTGCTTCTTGCGTTTGCTGCGACAGCCGCGTGGCCTTGAGCTTGATGCGCAGGGCCAGCGTGCGCCGCGCCGCGCCCTGTGGCAGTGCAGCGAGACCCGCCAGCGCCGCAGCGGGTTCGCGGTCGTCGAGCGACCAGCGGGCGGCGCGCAGTTGGGCGCCCTCGCGCAGGTCTTGCGCGAGCGCGCTCGCCATGCCGGTGGGTGGCAGCAAGGCGGCTTCCAGGTGGCGTTCGCGCTCGCCGCGGTCTTGCAACGCGTGCGAGGCATCGGCTGCGACCAGGTTGGCCAGCACACGGACCGATTCGGCCTGCGGCAACGCACTGCCGGTGCTGCGCAGGCTTGCCTCCTGGTCGAGCGCCACCTGGGCGGCCTTGCGCGAGCGCAGGAACCGCCCGCTCATGAGCTGCGCCAGCGCGTCCAGCAGGGCGCCGTGCATGGCGCGTTCCTTCTGCTGCAGGCGCCAGCGCTGGGCCTGGCGCGGCAGGGCGATGAGCGCCGCGAATCCGCGCAGTGCGGCGTACAGCGTCGTGAATGCCAGGGCAAGGCCCAGCAGGACCAGGTTGAGCGAGAGGTCGAGCCGCCAGGGCGGCCAGAAGACGGTGACCGTTCCCTGGTTGTTGCCGGCAAACAGGGCCGAGGCCACCGCCACGGCAAACAGCGCCAGGAGCCAGAGGGTTGCGCGCATCGGCGGGCCCGGTTCTCAGCGCCCAGCGGCCGCCGTGGCGAGCGCGGAGAGGGTTTCGTCCAGGCGGGGTGCCTCGGCCGTCTTCAGGTGCGACTGAATCTGCTGCAGTGCCGTGGCGGCGTTTTGCGTGCGGCGCGATGCCGGGTCGAAGTATTTGTTCAGCGCGCTGCTGGCGATGGTCATGTCGGAGCGCGCGGCGTCAAGCTGGCGCGCGAGGATGCCCAAACGGGCATTGAGCAGCATGAGCTTGAGGTTTTCGCGCAGGAAAAAGGCCTGGTCGGGCGATATCAGGATGGCTTCTGGCTGGTCGATGCGGCGGATGCGCACGAGGCTGCGCAGTTCGTCCTGCACCGCCAGCCAGCCGCGCTGGAGCAGCGCCAGCCAGGCGGGAGAGGGCTCGGACGCAGGCGCGCCCGCTGGCGCCGCGGGGTGTGCACTGGCGGCGAGGCGCTGCGTGGCCGCCGCCTGGGCCACGGCGTTCTTCAGCGGCAAGTCGTCGATTTGGCGCAGCAACTCATCGAGCCGCGCAAGCAGGCCTGCCGTGTCGGTCACGCTGGCGCTGGAGATGCGCTCCAAGTCCAGCGCCAGCGCGCGCTGCACCGGGGACAGGCGAGGCTGCGCGGCACGCTCGATGCGCTGCTGCGCACTTTTGATGGCTGCCACCAGCGGCTGCATGCTGCCGGTGAGCTGCGCCTGCTGCTGCGCCAGGCGCAGGCCGGCGTCGATATCGACCACCAGGTTTTCGTCGCGCGAGCGCGACAGGCTTTGCATCAATTCTTCGAGCTGGCTGCGCTGTAGGGCCACTTCGTTGACGCGTGTTTCCTGCACCGCCAGCTTGGCCGAGGTTTCCTGCGCCAGGTCGCTCGCCTGGCGTGCCAGGGCGCGCGCCTCGATCGCCTGGCGGCCGGCGTCCTGGCTTTGGCGAGCCAGCGCTTCCTGAATGCCGCTGAGCCTCTGCCACAGCAGGGCGCTGCCCGCCAGGCCGAGTACGGCCAGCACGGCCACCAGGGCCAGTGCCCAGCCCAGCATGCGGGCGCTGGACGCGAAGGCGCCAGGGGCTGCGGCCGGTTCGTCGGGTGTGCTCATGCGTGGGATTCTATCGACGTCGCCACGTCCGCCAGCGCGGGTCGGCACTCGAAAACCGCTCCGAAGCCTGCTGCGCGCGCCGCCTCGGCGATGCGCGGGTGCGTGGCCAGAGCGCGTGCGCCGTCCCAACGCTGGTCGGGAAGCGCCGCGCAGAGGTGGCCCAGGGCCTGTGCGCTGCTCAGCACCCACAGCGGGCCGCCGGTGGCTGCGGTGCTGCGGGCCAGCGCAAGCTGGTCATGGGTGAACTGTGGCGCGGCGCGCGTGTAGGCGACGACAAAATCCACCTCGCCGCCCGCCGCGCGGATTTGCGCACTCAGCCAGTCGCGCCCGCTGCCGGTGGTGCTGGCGCCGGGTTCGCTGCCGCGCACTACCAATACCCGGTCGCCTGCGCTGACGCCGGGGCCCACGCGCTCCCACAGGGATTCGGAATCGAACTGGCGGGCCTCGGCTGCGGGCTGGTCAATGCGCTCGGCAGGAACGCCCAGGGCGCGCAGCACGCTGGCGGTGCCCGGCCCCGGTGACCAGACTCTTGTTTTGATAGCTGCTTGCGCTTGCTGCATAAGCGCTAAGGCCTGATTTGACTCAAAAAAATGGCGGGCTGCATTGCCGCTGACAAGCATCACGGCGGTGTAATCGGCCAGGCGCCTTTGCACCGCGGCCAGCGCCTGCGGGTCGCTGGCCGGGGCAATCGCCATCAGCGGCAGCGCCGCCGCCGCAATGCCGCGCGCGGCAAGCGCCTGCACCCACTGCGAGGCCTCGGGTTCTGGGCGCGTGATGAGGGCGCGGGGCGCGGCAGCTGGCATCTGGGGAACAGGCCCTAGTGCGCGCCGCGTTCGCGCAGCTGCGCGGCCACGGCCTGGCCCAGCGCGTCGGCCTGCGCCAGCGTGGTCGCCGACCCGCTCGCGCTGGCACGCACCAGGGGCGTGCGCAGTTCCGGGTCGCCCCAGGCGGCGTCGATGTGCAGTTGCGCGCCATCGAGCCGGGCGTGCGCGGCCAGGGGCATGGAGCAACTGCCGCCCATGCAGCGGCTCACGGCGCGCTCGGCCGCCACGCGCAGCCAGGTGGGCAGGTGGGCGAGCGGCGCCAGGGCTTCGAGCAGATCGCTGCGGTCGGCGCGGACTTCGATGCCCAGCGCGCCCTGGCCGGCGGCGGGCAGCATTTCGGACTCGTCGAACTCGCAGCGAATGCGCTCTTGCAGCCCCAGGCGTTTCAAGCCAGCGGCCGCCAGCACGATGGCTTCGTACTGGCCTTCATCGAGCTTGCGCAAACGGGTGTCGAGGTTGCCGCGCAGTGGCTCGATGCGCAGGTCGGGCCGCAGCGCTTGCAGCAGCACGGTGCGGCGCAGGCTCGACGTGCCGACCACCGCGCCCTGGGGCAGGTCTTGCAGGCGGGCATGGCGCGGCGAGACGAAGGCGTCGCGTGCGTCCTCGCGCTCCATCACGCAGGCCAGGGCAAAGCCTTCGGGCAATTCCATGGGAACGTCCTTGAGCGAGTGCACGGCGATGTCGGCGCGGCCGTCCTCCAACGCGGCTTCCAGCTCTTTCACGAACAGGCCTTTGCCGCCGACCTTGGAGAGCGTGCGGTCCAGAATCTGGTCGCCCAGCGTGGTCATGCCCAGCAGGCTGACTTGGTGGCCGCGTGCCGCCAGCAGGGCTTGCACATGTTCGGCCTGCCACAGGGCCAAACGGCTTTCGCGCGTGGCGATGACGATCTTCAGGGGTTTGGAATTCACGGCGCGGCAGAGGAAAAACTTGAGCCAGGGATGCTAGCATGCTGCGCCGCAGCAGCGCCCGCCGCGCGGCGCACCCCTTTCGGAGACCATGCATGGCCAGCACGCGCAAGAACGACAAAGACCAACCCCTCATCGACGATATCCGCCTGCTCGGCCGCATTTTGGGCGATGTGATTCGTGAGCAGGAGGGCGCTGCGGCCTTTGACCTGATCGAGCAGGTGCGCCAGCTCTCGGTCGCCTTCCGGCGGGACGCCGACCACGAGGCCGACCGGGCGCTCAAGAAGTTGCTCAAGGGACTCTCGGCCGACCAGACGGTGAGCGTGATCCGCGCCTTCACCTATTTTTCACACTTGGCCAACCTGGCCGAAGACCGCCACCACATTCGCCGCCGCACCATCCGCGAGCGCGCGGGCGACACTCAGGAAGGCAGCATCGACGTCGCCCTGGCGCGCCTGCGCTGGGCCGGCATTGCGCCCAGCACCGTGGCGCAAACCCTGGCCGGCAGCTACGTCTCGCCCGTGCTCACCGCCCACCCCACCGAGGTGCAGCGCAAAAGCATTCTGGACGCCGAACGCGCCATTGCCAAGCTGCTGGCCGAGCGCGGCGAGCTGGCCGAGCGCGCCCAGCTCTACAACAGCGCCCGCGACGCCCTCACGCCCCGCGAACTGGCAAGCAACGAGGCGCAGCTGAGCGCCCGCGTCACGCAGCTTTGGCAGACGCGGTTGCTGCGCTACAGCAAGCTGACGGTGGCCGACGAGATCGAGAACGCGCTGTCGTATTACGAAGCCACTTTCCTGCGCGAGATTCCCAAAATCTACGCCGAACTTGAACAATCCCTGGGCCAGGGCAGCGTGGCCAGCTTTCTGCGCATGGGCCAGTGGATTGGCGGCGACCGCGACGGCAACCCCAACGTGGGCGCCGACACCCTGGTGCAGGCGCTGCGCCGGCAAAGCGAGGTGGCGCTGCGCCACTACCTGACCGAAGTGCATTTGCTGGGTGCCGAGCTCTCGCTTTCCGCCCGGCTGGTGGAGGTCTCGAACGACATGCAGCGCCTGGCGGAAAGCTCGCCCGACACCAGCGAGCACCGCCAGGACGAACCCTACCGCCGCGCGCTCACCGGCATTTACGCGCGCCTGGCGGCCACGCTGGCCGAGCTGAGCGGCGGCCAGGCGGCGCGCCATGCGGTGGCGCCGCAAAATGCCTACCCGCACGCACACGAGTTTCTGGCCGAGCTGCGCACCATTGAGCAATCGCTCGCCACGCACCACGGCGAGGCCCTGGGCGCGCAGCGCCTGCACCCGTTGATCCGTGCGGTGGAGGTGTTTGGCTTTCATCTGGCGACGGTGGATTTGCGCCAAAGCTCCGACCAGCACGAACGCGTGCTGACCGAACTGCTGGCCACGGCGCGCGTGGTGCCTGACTACACGCTGCTGAATGAGGAGGCGCGCTGTGCCTTGCTGCTGCAACTGCTGCAGGATGCCAGGCCGCTGCGCGTCATGGGCGCGCAGTACAGCGCGCACACGCTGGGCGAGATTGCGGTGTTTGAGACCGCGCTGGCCATGCGCCAGCGCTTTGGCAATGACGCCATCATTCACTACATCATCAGCCACACCGAAACCGTGAGCGACCTGCTCGAAGTGCTGCTGCTGCAAAAGGAAGTGGGGCTGATGCAAGGCAGCCTGGGCACACCGGAAGCCCGCGCCAACCTCATCGTCGTGCCGCTGTTCGAGACGATTGAAGACCTGCAGAGCGCCGCCAGCATCATGCGCGGCTTCTACCAGACCCCCGGCATCGCCGCGCTGGTGCAGCGCTCGGGCGGCCAGCAGGACATCATGCTGGGCTACTCGGACAGCAACAAGGACGGCGGCATCTTCACCAGCAACTGGGAGCTGTACCGCGCCGAGATCGCGCTGGTGGAGTTTTTCGACGAGCTGGCTGCCACCACCCCCATCCGCCTGCGCATGTTCCACGGCCGTGGCGGCACCGTGGGGCGCGGCGGCGGCCCGAGCTACCAGGCCATCCTGGCGCAGCCGCCCGGCACCGTGCGCGGCCAGATCCGGCTGACCGAGCAGGGCGAAGTCATCGCCTCGAAGTACGCCAACCCCGAGATCGGCCGGCGCAACCTGGAAACCCTGGTGGCCGCCACCCTGGAGGCCACGCTATTGCAGCCCACCAAGCCGGCCACACCCGCATTTCTGGACGCGGCGGCGCAGTTGTCGGTGGCCAGCATGGCGGCCTACCGGGCGCTGGTGTACGAGACGCCCGGTTTCACGGACTACTTCTTCAACTCCACGCCGATTCGCGAAATTGCCGAACTCAACATCGGCTCGCGCCCTGCGTCGCGCAAGCCCAGCCAGAAGATTGAAGACCTGCGGGCCATTCCCTGGGGCTTCAGCTGGGGCCAGTGCCGCCTCACCCTGCCGGGCTGGTACGGTTTTGGCTCGGCTGTGGAGGCGTTTTTGAACGCCCCCGGCAAAGACCCCAAGGCCCAGCTCGCGCTCTTGCGCAAGATGGTGCGCGAATGGCCCTTCTTCAGCACCTTGCTGTCCAACATGGACATGGTGCTCGCCAAGAGCGACCTGGCGCTGGCGTCGCGCTACAGCGAGCTGGTGCAGGACGCCCGCCTGCGCAAAAAAGTGTTCGGCGCCATCGAGGCCGAGTGGCACCGCACGGCCGACGTGCTGACCCGCATCACCGGCGACAAGCAGCGCCTGGCGCACAACACCGCGCTGGCGCGCTCCATCAAACACCGCTTCCCCTACATCGACCCGCTGCACCACCTGCAGGTCGAGCTGATCCGCCGCTGGCGCGCCGGGCAGGGCGACGAGCGGGTGCAGACCGGGATTCACATTTCGATCAACGGGATTGCGGCGGGGTTGCGCAATACAGGTTGATTGCTATTGGATTTATAGCTGCTAGGGAGCCTCTGCATGAATCGTCGCGCCGTGTGCATCTGCGGCCTCGGGCGATCTGCAGCGTTGCAAATCCTCGCGATAGCTACGGCTATCGCTGCAGTTTGCGCCTTGCAGCTCATCCCGATCCGCAGCGCCCACTTGCCACGCGATTCGTGCAGAGGCTCTCTAGCGCTTATTGGGTAAGCACTAGAGGGGTAGTTTCGTCAAAATTCAACTCCCCAGCAGCTCCCCCACCGCGTGCAGGTCTTCCACGCGGTCGCACACCGCCTTCACGGCCATCATGATGGGGATGCCCAGCAGCAACCCCCACAGGCCCCAGAGCCAGCCCCAGGCCAGAACGCTGACGAAAACGGCCACCGGGCTCAGGCTGCTGGCGCGGCTGGTGAGCCAGGGCGTGAGCAGGCTGCCCACCAGGGTGTGGATCACCAGCGACGCGCCGCCCACGGCAAAGGCCATGTCGAGGGTGCCGAACTGCAGAAACGCCACCAGCGCCGACGCGCCCGTGACGGCGAGCGAGCCGATATAAGGCGCCAGGTTGAGAACCGCGGCGATCACGCCCCAGACTGCCGCGTTTTCCAGGCCCAAGATGGCGTACACCAGGCCCGTGGCCAGGCCCACGATGGCGCTGGTCGCCAGTTGCACCAGCAGGTAGCGCTGCACCTGGCCGTTGATCTCATCGATGACCTGCAGCGTCACCTTGCGCCGCGCCAGGCTGCGGCCGGCGATGCGCATGAGCTTGAGGCGAAAGGTGTCGCCGGCGGCGAGCGCGAAGAAGGTGAGGAACAGCACGATGGTCAACTGGCCCAGCACCGACATCAGCCCCATGGTGCCGCTCCAGAGGTAGTCGCGGATGTCGAGCGGGCTGCGCTCGATCTGCACCCGCTGCACGCCGCGCCGGGCCACGGAAGGCGCGCTGGTTTCGGCGGCGGCCTGCTCGATCTGCGAAGCCGCCTTTTGCACCGTCTCGATAGGGCTGGGCTGGCGGGCGCGCTCGCGCATCTTGTCGCGCACCTTGGAGGCGGCTTTTGGCAGCGAATCGACCACCTGCGAAGCGCCGTCGCTCAGTTGGTACACCGTGCCCGCCAGGCCGCCGCTCAGGGCCAGCAGCAGGGCCGCCGCCGCGATGCTGCGCGGCACGCGGTGGCGATTGAGCCAGCCGACGACGGGCGAGAGCGCGCAAATCAGCAGAGCGCTCGTGGCGATGGGGATGAACACCGCCGCCGCCCAGTGCAGCACGGCCAGGCAGGCGCACAGCGCAATGATGGCCAGCGAAGCGCTGCGCGCGCCCACCGGCACATGCAGCGACACGGCCTCCGATCGGTGTTCGGTGGGGGTGAGCACCACCGTACCGGCGTCTTCACAGGGCTGGCAGGGTGTGGGGGGAGGCGAGGACGATGCCGGCGTTGCGGGCGCGTCCGGATCGGCCGGACTGGCCATGAGGTCAGGGTTGGGTGGCAGCATGCGGCATTGTCCGCCGGCCAAGGGCTGCGCGGGCGTAGGTCGGCTTCGCAGAATGCGGTGTCACGTGTGCGGGAATACGCGGTAAATACCGCGCTGTTGCGTCGATTGGGGCGTGGGGCTTGGACCTACCATCGCTGCCATGCGATCTCTCCAGAACTTTGTCCGGCCGGCGCTGTGGGCTCTGTTGCTGCTTGCGGCAGGCTGCTCCTCGCTCGACGTGCCGCATGCCGACAATTTTGCAGCCAGCGGCCAGAAGACGGTGCGTGCCGTACACCACTGGGATGTGCTGGCGGGCGATGTGGCACAGCGTATTGCTGACAAGATCAGCGAGTGGCCTGTCGGGGAGCATCCGATCTACATTGCCCCACCCCTTGAGAGCAGCTTCAACCAGGGGTTTCACAAACTGCTGATTGCGCATTTGCTTGAGCACGGGGTGGTGCTTTCCAGTGAACCCAGTGCAGTGCAACTGCACTTCGAAACCCAACTGGTGCAGCACGGAGCGCCGATGGACAGCAGGATCGGCCTGCCGCATGCGCGCCTGGCCGCTGGCGTGGTGGTGGCGCGCGACATCGCGGTACATCCCGAGTCGGATTCCTCGGGCATTGGCACCGGGTTGGTGCTTGGGACGGCCATGGATGCTGCAAACCTGCATCCCAACGAGACCGCTGCTGGTGGACCCACACGCACCGAGGTGCTGGTGACCACATCGCTAGAGAGCGGCGGGCGCTATCTCGCCAGCACTGCCGACATGTACTACATCGAACCCGCCGAGGCTGCGCTCTACCGCAGCGCATCGCCTACCGCACCGCCGTTGCTGGTGAAGACCTGGCAGGTGGTCAAGCCATGAAATATCTTGTGTCCAGCGCCCGTACGTCGGACGCGCGAGCCTGCACTGCCATACGCAGCACCGAACTTGCGCCAGTGAAACGGGCGCGCCAAAGACTGGTTCTGCGCAGTGCTTCAGCGCTGCTGCTCTCGCTCGCCGCTGGGTCGCTGACCGGCTGCGCCGGCTACTACTACGGCGAGAAGTACGGCCCAACACTGGCCCTGTCGCCGCACGCCGATATGGTGGGCAGCAGCTACGCCGCCGCTGATGCACTTTTGCAAAACGCGCCGCTGGACCTGCGTGCGCCGGTGCTGGTGGCGACGCTGGTCGATCTGGATCACCTGGGTGCTTCGTCGCGTTTTGGCCGCGTGGTCTCCGAACAGATTGCCGGGCGCCTGACGCAGCGCGGTCTGCCCGTGCCCGAGCTGCGCTTGCGCGAATCCGTGGCGCTGGTGCCGCATGAGGGTGCGCTGCTGCTCTCGCGCGAGCTGCGTGAGGTGAGTCGGGCGCATGCAGCGCAGGCCGTGGTGGTGGGCACGTATGCCGTGTCGAGCCGGCAGGTGTTCGTCAGCCTCAAGCTCGTGCGCCCGGAAGGCAACTTGACCATTGCCGCGCACGACTACGCGCTGGTGCTGGACGACGAGCTTCGCAGCCTGCTCGGTCTGCGTTGACCAGAAAGCGAAAACCCGGCCGCTGCCATGCGCCGGGTTTGCCGGGTTTTCTTTTATTTTGATAGCTTACAGCGCTTGCTGCATAAGCGCTAGAGGCCAAAAAACCTTGAAATTTTCAGTGCAGCATCAAGGCGCCGCTGGTTTTGCTCTTGCCCGCGCGCGCCGGCGGGTTGCACAGGCCGCAGGTGTAGCCGCGGTTTTCGTACAGCTCGGTGACAAACTGGCCCTTGCAGTCGCTGCACTGGGTGCGGGTGAGCATGCCGGCGTCGACAAACTTCACCAGGCGCCAGGCGCGGGTGAAGGACAACAGGGGCTCCACCTGGGCGATTTCGATCTGCTCGCTGTAGAGCCGGTAGGCCTTGGTGAGCAGTTCCACCGAGTCCAGGTCCATGCCCTTGCCCAGGTATTCGTAAATGTTCAGGAACAGCGAACTGTGGATATTTTCCTGCCAGGTCAGGAACCAGTCGGTCGAGAACGGCAACTGTCCTTTGGACGGCGACTTGCCCGCGATCTCCTTGTACAAGCGGATCAGCCGCTCGTAGGACAGCGTGGTTTCCGATTCGAGCACCTGCATGCGGGCGCCCATGCCGATCAGCAGGGCGGCGCGCTCGATCTGGCGCGATTCGTTGAGCACGCTCTTGGATGCGGCGCGCTTGGGAGCGCTGGTGCTGGCGGTGGTGTCGGTCATGGCAGTTTCGGGCGGGTGGGGTGAAGAGCGAAGGTCCGGGTGCTCAGAGCACTTCGGAGACGCGGCTGGCCATCAGGATGTTGGCGTGCAAGGTGTTGGTGGCTTCGTTGCCCACCTTGCGCGGCGTATCGTGGTTGGTCAGCAGCCCCCAGACCAGGCTGTCGTCCACGCGGAAGCTGCACAGCAGCGTGTTGCGGGACGCAATCTTCATCACCTGTGCGGGCGAGAGCGAGGCCAGCAGGTCGGCCGCTTCTTCGTTGAGCCCGAGACGGAACACCGCCTCGGCCTTGTCCTGGCGGATCAGCGTCTGCGCCAGCATCAGGTAGGTCAGGTTGGCTTCGCGGATTTCGGCGAGCACTTGTTCTTGGGTCATGGGGCACATCCTTTTCAGGTCCGGGGGCGCTTTGCATGCCGTGTGCATGCTTTGGCGATCCGGTGAAATGGATTGTGAAACCGGCCTAAAAAGAAATTAAGTCGGCATTCGGCTGCGCAGCGTGTCTGGTTTCGGGGTGGGGTTTGTAGGAAGTTGCCTTACACCGCCCGCTGTTTTTGGCCGACTGCGCAGAGGAGCGGACCTGCTGCGCTTTCTCCGTCAACCGCGTTCCACGGGCCGTGTTGGGTCGCTGCACCATTCGCTCCAACTGCCGGCAAAAAGGGCAGTGGGCGCGTAACCGGCAAGCTCCATGGCCAGCAGGTTGGGGTTGGCGGTGACGCCGCTGCCGCAGTGGTGCACCACCGTGGCGGGGTCGTGCGCGCCCAGCAGCGCTTCGAACTCGCTGCGCAGTTGCACGGCGTCCTTGAAGCGTCCGCCAGGCCCGAAATTCTGCGAGAAGGGCCGGTTGAGCGCGCCCGGGATGTGGCCCGCCACCGGGTCCAGTGGCTCGACTTCGCCCCGGTAGCGCTCGGGAGCGCGGGCGTCGATCAGCGTCTGGCTTGGCGTGCCCAGTTGCGCCTGTACCTGGAGTGCGCTGCGCAACTCGCGCAGCGGTGGGTGCAGGTGGAAATTGGACTGGAAGTGCGCCGGTTCCTCGCCGGTTGTGGTGCCACCGCCGGCGGTACGCCAGGCGGCGAGGCCTCCGTCGAGCACCGCCACCGCATCGTGGCCCATCCACTTGAGCATCCACCACAGGCGGCCGCAGAAGGCGCTGCCGTTGCGGTCATAGACCACCGCTTGCATGCGGTTGGCAAACCCCACGCTTGAGAGCCATACGGCAAAGCGCTCGCGTGTCGGCAGTGGGTGGCGCCCGCCGGACATCGGCCCGTCGACCGCATGGGCGGTGACGATGCTGCCGCCCGCGCCGGGCGCACCGTGCGGCGCGCTCAGGGCCTCGTCCAGGTGGGCATAGACCGCGCCGGGGATATGCGCTTCGAGAAAGGCGCTGCGGCCGGCCGATGGCTGGGGCAGGTCGAAGCTGCAATCGAACACCATGCAGGGCGCGTCGCCCGCGTGCAAGGCCAGCAACTGCTCGGCGGAAATGAGGTGGGTGTAGACCATGGGTGGGAAAAAGTGCGTGTCAGGCCTCCATTGTGCGCACGTCAGAGCTCTTCGGCAGGCGCCGACGCCACGCTGCGGGTACGCAGGGCGGTGGCAACGATGCCGCTGGCGATGATCAGCCCCATGCCGGCCCAGCCTGAAGGCGCGATGATGTCGCCAAAGATCGCCATGCCGTAGAGCGCGCCAAACACAATGCCCGAATACTGCAGGTTCGCCACCACCAGCGTGGCGCGCGGGGTGTGGGCGCTGGCGTAGGCGCGTGTCATGCACAACTGGCCGCCGGCGGCCAGCACGCCGATGGGCAGCAGCCACAGCACCGGCCAGCCAGGCCACGCCGAGTGGCCGGTGGCCAGCACCGCGGCGCCGCCCGCCACGACCGAGCCCACACCAAAATAGAACACCGTGCGCTCCTCGGGCTCGCCGATGCGCGAAAGGGCCACCACCTGCATGTAGGCCAGCGCCGCGCACATGCCTGAAAGCAGACCCACCAGAGCCCCCAGCGCCTGCCCAGGCCCCTGCCCGAGGCTGGGGCGCAGCAGCAGGACCACACCAACGAAACCAGCGGCCACGGTGAGCAGCAGGGGGCCCTGCAAAGCCGGGCGCGGCGTTTCGGGCGAGGGGCGCCAGTTCACCAGGGCGCCGCCGACCAGGAACGCGGCGATCCAGACACTGCTCATGTAGTTGAGCGTGACGGCCGTGGGCAGCGGCAGCTGGGCGATGGCGTAGAACCAGCCGCCGAGCGAGATCACGCCGATGAAGGCGCGCCAGGCGTGCATGCGCGGGTAGCGCGTGGCCAGCGCCACGCCGCGCGCACGCGCCAGCCAGGCGAGCAGCGCCATGCCGATCAGCCCGCGCGCGAGCACCAGCTCGGCCGAGGTGAAGTACGCCGAGCCAAACTTGACGCACACGCTCATGCTGGCGAACAAAAAGGCGGCGAGCACCATCCACAGGGCTTGCATGGGCGTGTGAAAATTAAATGAAAATGGCTTTTAGCGCTTATTCAGCAAGCGTTTTCAGCTACTGTAACAATAGCATCGTGGCCGTGCTTCCCGCGATTGGGCGCCCTGGAACTGGCCCTGCCCGGCCACTGGCGCCTCAGAGGCTTGCTCCCATGCGCTGGCGGTACCACTCGTGGAAGTGCTGCATGCCGTCTTCCATCGGGCTCTGGTAGGGGCCGACTTCGTTGTCGCCGCGCTCAAACAAAGCCTTGCGGCCGGCGTCCATGCGCTCGCCGATTTCATCATCTTCAAGGCAGGTTTCCATGTAGGCGGCCTGCTGGGCCTCGACGAACTCGCGCTCGAAGGCCGTGATTTCCTCGGGGTAGAAGAATTCGACCATGTTCAGCGTCTTGCTCGGGCCAACCGGGTGCAGCGTGGAGACGGTGAGCACGTGCGGGTACCACTCGACCATGATGTGCGGGTAGTAGGTGAGCCAGATGGCGCCGCGCTCGGGCAGCTTGCCGTGCCGGTACTTGAGCAGCACCTCGTGCCACTTCTTGTAGACCTGGGAACCCGGCTGGCCGAAGGTGGCCGCGACTCCCACGGTCTGCACCGAGTATTCGTTCTGGAACTCCCAGCGCAGGTCGTCGCAGGTGACGAAGTTGCCCAGCCCTGGGTGGAAGGGGCCGACGTGGTAGTCCTCCAGATAGACCTCGATAAAGGTCTTCCAGTTGTAGTTGCACTCGTGCAGCTCGATGCGGTCCAGCGTGTAGCCGTCGAATGAGAGTTCCTTGCGCGGACCCATGCCCGAGAGGTCGGCTTCGATATCGCGGCCGTTGTCCTCGAACAAAAGCCCGTTCCACTCGCGCAGCGGGTAGTTTTTCAGGTTCAGGCAAGGGTCGTGCTTGAAATGCGGCGCGCCCAGCAGCTCGCCGCCGGGGCTGTACGTCCATCGGTGCACCGGGCAGACGATGTTGCCGCCAGCGCTGCCCTTGGCCTGCTCCTGCAGCGTGCCGCGCCCGCCCAGCATGATGGCCTGGCGGTGGCGGCAGACGTTGGAGATGAGCTCCACCTGGCCGCCAGGGCCCCGCACCAGCGCGCGGCCCTCGCCTTCCTGGGGCAGGGCGTGGTAATCGCCCGCTTGCGGCACGCTGAGCGCATGCCCCACATAACGCGGGCCGCGCTGGAACAGCGTGGCCTTCTCGCGCTCGAACAACGCGGGGTCGAAATAGCTGGAAACCGGTAGTTGGCTCGTGGCCGGCTGCAGTCGAAGGCTTACATCAGACATGGGTGACCTGATAAAGACTCCCCACAGGGAGAGACGCACAGCGTCAGTGAAAAAAATGAAACCGGCGTGGTGCCGGTTCGGTATGGAATGGGATTATAGGCAGCGGGGTTATTGCTGCGCTGGCAAAGCCCGCAGGGGTGCCACGTGTATTGCGCTGGCCGGCAGCATCGCCTTGCGGGGAGGCCGCCTGTGCTCTCGTCCTAAAATTGCCGGCTTTGCTTGTTGACCACCTCCCGCCCATGGCAAAACCCAAGACAACCGAACCGGCCAGCTACGAAACTGCGCTCGAAGAGCTCGAGCAATTGGTCGCGCGGATCGAGTCGGGCCAAATGCCGCTCGAGCAACTGCTCATCGGCTACCAGCGTGGGGCCGTGCTGCTGGCTTTCTGTCGCGAGCGGCTTGAAGCCGTGCAGGACCAGATCAAGGTGCTGGACGCCGGCGTTATCCAAACCTGGGCCGGCGAATGAGCGGCGTACCCGATCAGGCATTTGCCGCCTGGAATGCGGCGCAACTGGCCCGCACCGAAGCCGCCCTGTCTCGGTGGGTGGGGCCGGGCGCACCTGAAGACCTGGGCCAAGCCATGCGCTATGCGGTGCAAGGTGGTGGCAAGCGTCTGCGGCCGCTGCTGGTGCTGGCGGCGCGCGAGGCGGTGGCTGACGAAGGGGCTTTGCCTGGCAATGCAGCGATGCGCGCAGCGCTCGACGATGCGGCGCTGCGCGCCGCGTGCGCCGTTGAGCTCATTCATGCCTACTCCTTGGTGCACGACGACATGCCCTGCATGGACAACGACGTGCTGCGCCGGGGCAAGCCTACCGTGCATGTGCAGTTTGGCGAATCCGGCGCACTGCTCGCGGGCGACGCGTTGCAGGCGCTGGCCTTCGAGCTGCTCACACCCGAGCACAGCGCCATCCCGGCGAACGTGCAAGCTGCCCTGTGTCGGCAGCTCGCGCGCGCGGCGGGCGCGGCGGGCATGGCGGGCGGGCAGGCGATCGATTTGGCCAGTGTCGGCCTGCAGCTTGACGAATCTCAACTGCGGCGCATGCACCAGCTCAAGACCGGCGCGCTCCTGCAAGCCAGTGTGATGATGGGCGCCGCCTGCGGCACGCCGGGTGCGCTGGCGCTTGCGGGCCTGGCGCGTTACGGGGCCTCTCTCGGGTTGGCGTTCCAGGTGGTCGACGATATCCTGGACGTGACGCAGGATTCGGCCACGCTGGGCAAGACGGCTGGCAAGGACGCGGCCGATGCCAAACCCACCTACGTGTCACTGCTCGGCCTGGAGCCTGCGCGGCAATGCGCGCAGAATCTCCACCGCGAAGCACTGGCCGGGCTGGACGCTAGCGGCCTGCCCGACACCACGTGGCTCGCGGCGCTGGCAGACATGGTGCTGCTGCGCTCAAATTAGAAGTAAAAATGCCTCCTAGCGCTTATGGAGTAAGCGCTATAAGCTATTAAAAATATAGTATTGAATGTCCACGAACGCCTACCCCCTGCTTGAGACCGTGAACGACCCGGCGGATCTGCGCCGGCTCTCACGCGCCGAGCTCAAGCGCCTGGCCGACGAACTGCGCGCCTTCGTGCTTGACAGCGTCTCCAAAACGGGCGGGCACCTGAGCTCCAACCTGGGGACAGTGGAACTCACCGTGGCGCTGCACTACGTCTTCGACACCCCGCGCGACCGCCTGGTGTGGGATGTGGGCCACCAGACCTACCCGCACAAGATCCTGACCGGCCGGCGCGAGCGCATGGGGACGCTGCGCCAGCTCGGCGGCATCTCGGGTTTCCCGCAGCGCGCCGAGAGCGAATACGACACCTTTGGCACCGCGCATTCGAGCACCAGCATTTCCGCCGCCCTGGGCATGGCGATGGCTGCCAAGCGGCGCGGCGATGAGCGCTATGCGGTGGCCATCATTGGCGACGGCGCCATGACGGCCGGTATGGCCTTCGAGGCGCTGAACAATGCCGGCGTAGCGGATTGCAACCTGCTGGTCATCCTCAACGACAACGACATGAGCATCAGCCCGCCAGTGGGGGCGCTGAACCGCTACCTGGCGCAGCTCATGAGCGGGCAGTTCTATGCGGCCGCCAAGAACGTCGGCAAGACGGTGCTGCGCCCTGTGCCGCCGCTGCTGGAACTCGCCAAGCGCCTTGAGCAGCAGGCCAAGGGCATGGTGGTGCCGGCGACGCTGTTCGAGAAGTTTGGCTTCAATTACATCGGGCCCATTGATGGGCACGATCTGGATTCGCTCATTCCGACGCTGCAGAATATCCAGGAGCTCAAGGGCCCGCAGTTTCTGCACGTGGTCACCAAGAAGGGCCAGGGCTACAAGCTGGCCGAGGCCGACCCGGTGGCCTACCACGGCCCCTCGCGGTTTGATCCGAAGATTGGCCTGGTCAAGCCCGCCACGCCGCCACGCCAGACTTTCACGCAGGTGTTCGGCCAGTGGCTCTGCGACATGGCGGCGCACGACGAGCGCCTGGTGGGCATCACACCGGCGATGCGCGAAGGCTCGGGCATGGTGGAGTTCGAGCGGCGTTTCCCTGATCGGTACTACGACGTGGGCATTGCCGAGCAGCACGCGGTGACATTCGCTGCGGGCATGGCCTGCGAGGGCGTCAAGCCGGTGGTCGCCATCTATTCCACCTTCTTGCAGCGCGCCTACGACCAGTTGATCCACGACGTTGCCTTGCAAAACCTGCCCGTGGTTTTTGCGCTTGATCGCGCAGGTCTGGTGGGCGCCGACGGCGCGACCCATGCGGGCGCCTACGACATCGCCTTTGTGCGCTGCATCCCCAACATGGCCATGGCCTGCCCGGCCGACGAACGTGAGTGTCGCCAGTTGCTCTGCACCGCCTTCGCCCAGAACCACCCGGTCGCTGTGCGCTACCCGCGCGGCAGCGGTGCCGGCACCGCGCCGTTGCCGGGGCTGGACGCCTTGCCGTACGGCAAAGGCGAAATCCGCCGCACCCGCAGCAGTGCCTTGCGGCCAGCCGGCCTGCCACGCATCGCCATCCTGGCGTTTGGCACCTTGCTGTACCCGGCCCTCGAAGCCGCCGAGCAGTTTGACGCGACCGTGGCCAACATGCGCTGGGCCAAGCCGCTGGATACCGAATTGCTGCTGCAACTCGCCGCCGAGCACGACGCGCTCGTCACGCTCGAAGAGGGCTGCATCCAGGGCGGTGCAGGCAGCGCGGTGCTTGAAGCCCTGGCCGCCGCGGGCATGCAGCGACCGGTGCTGCAGCTCGGTCTGCCCGACGTCTTCATTGAGCACGGTGACCCGGCCACGCTCCTGTCTTTGCAGGGGCTCGACGCGCCAGGCATCGCAGCCTCGGTGCAGGCGCGCTTTGGTGCATCGGTGCGCGCTATGGGCGAGCGCGCAGCCTGACAATTCCCCTGCGGAGGTAGGGGTGCTGCGCTTTCCGATGCGCAGTGGCTGCAGGTGCATGCTTGCAGAACCCTGAAGGCATGCGCCTCGCCGCGGGCTTTCGCGGGAAAACCCGCAGAGGCTCTGGAAAGTGCCTTTTTACAATTCCTCCATGGCTGCTAAAGTGGCTGGGCCGCGCGGCGGATGTGCCACGCGTTAGGCACTATTGCAACCCCGTTTCTCAAGAGGTTCTCATGGATCGTCGCTCACTCATCAAACATGCCGGCGTCGCTGGCGTACTGGCCGCAGGGGTTGCCCCTGCCGTGCACGCCCAGGCCACTGTCCGCTGGCGCCTGGCATCGAGTTTCCCCAAGTCGCTCGACACCATTTTCGGCAGCGCCGAGATGTTCGCCAAGACGCTCAAGGCCTTGTCTGGTGGCAAGTTTGAAGTTTCGGTGCACGCCGCCGGCGAACTGATGCCTCCCTTTGGCGTGGTGGATGCCATTCAAAACGGCACGGTGGAAATGGCGCAGACCGCGCCGTACTACTTCACCGGGAAAGACTCCATTTTTGCCTTTGGCTGCGCGGTACCCTTTGGCCTGACGGCGCGCCAGATGGACGCGTGGATGGAACACGGCAACGGCCGCAAGCTGATGGACGAGTTCTACGCCAAATACAACATCAAGAGCCGCAGCGCCGGCAACACCGGCACGCAGATGGGCGGCTGGTACCGCAAGGAAATCAATACCGCTGAAGACTTGAAGGGCCTGAAGATGCGCATGGGCGGTGGCCTGTTCGGCGAATCCATGCAGAAGCTCGGCGTGGTGTCGCAGAACATGCCAGCGGGCGAGGTCTACCAGGCGCTGGAAAAGGGCACGCTGGACGCTTGCGAATTCGTCGGCCCTTACGACGACGAAAAGCTGGGCTTCAACAAAGTGGCGCCTTACTACTATTACCCCGGCTGGTGGGAAGGCGGCGCCGAGCTGGAATTCTTCATCAACGCCAAGGCCTACGCGGCGCTGACGCCCGAGTTCCAGGCCATGGTGGACGCCGCCACGGCCGTCGCAGCCCGCGACATGACGGCCAAGTACGACGCCTTCAATCCCATTGCGCTCAAGAAGCTCGTGGGCGCCAAGACCCAGCTCAAGGCGTTCTCCAAGGAGCTCATGGACGCCGGCTTCAAGTCGGCGATGGAAGTGTTTGCCGAGCACGAAGCCAAGTCGCCCGAGTTCAAGAAAATCCACCAGGACATGCGAGCCTTCCAGCGCGATCAGATCCTGTGGGGCCGTTTCTCCGAGTTCCGCTTCGACAGCTACATGACTTCGGTCAAGCTGTAGCCCGCAATCGTTCTTGTCGCGATCAGGCCATGGCGGCATTGATCGCCCAAGCAGCCGGAGTCTCAGGCCCGCACCTGCGCGGGCCTGACGCCGGTTTTTTTTGGCACCGCATCAGCACCGCCAGCACCTTTTTTCATCCACAGGAGACTTGCAATGGATCGTCGTTCCCTTATCAAAAATGCCGGCATCGCCGGGGTGCTCGCGGCAGGTGTCGCACCGGCTGTGCATGCGCAGGCCGCGGTGCGCTGGCGCCTGGCGTCGAGTTTCCCCAAATCGTTGGATACCATCTTCGGTGCCGCCGAGGTGTTTTCCAATGCCGTCAAGAGCATGTCTGGCGGCAAGTTTGAAGTTTCGGTCCACGCTGCTGGCGAGTTGATGCCTGCGTTCGGTGTGGTCGATGGGGTGCAGAACGGCACCGTCGAAATCGCGCACACCGCGCCCTACTATTTCTTCGGCAAAAACGAGGCGTTCGCCATCGGTGGTGCCATTCCCTTCGGCATGAACTCGCGCCAGCTCACCGCCTGGATGGTGGACGGCAACGGCGAAAAGCTCATGCGCGAGTTCTATGCCCAGTACAACATCATCGACTTCATTGGTGGCAATACCGGCACACAGATGGGCGGCTGGTTCCGCAAGGAAGTCAAATCGCCTGAGGACATCAAAGGCCTGAAATTCCGCATTGGCGGCTTTGGCGGCAGGGTCATCGAACGCATGGGCGGTGTGCCGCAAAACATTCCTGGCGGCGAAATCTACCAGGCGCTTGAAAAAGGCACGATTGACGCGGCCGAATGGATTGGCCCCTACGACGATCAGAAGCTGGGCATCAACAAGGTGGCCCCGTTCTACTACTACCCCGGTTGGTGGGAAGGCAGCTTGAACCTGTCGTTCTACGCCAATGACAAGGCCTTCAATGGTCTGTCAGATGAGAACAAGGCCATCATCAAGGCGGCTTCCTACGAAGCCCATGTGACCACGCAAGCGCGCTACGATGCACGCAACCCTGGCGCACTCAAGCAACTGGTTGGCGCCAAAACCAAGGTGCTGCCGTTCCCGCAGTCGGTGATGGACGCCTCGTTCAAGGCGGCCAAGGAAGTCTATGCCGACCTGAACGCGAAGAACCCCGCCTGGAAGAAGATCTACGCTGACTACCTGAACTTCCAGCGTGATGAAGTGCTGTGGTTCCGCTTTGCGGAAGGTACCTTCGACAACTTCATGCAGCGCCAGAAACTCTAAGCGCAAGCAGCCCGAAGAACCCCGCCTGGTGCGGGGTTTTTTTTTGGGTGGTGCGCCCGGCGGGGCGCACCTACTCGGAGGAGAAAGTCCTCTTCCCGCCCCGCATGGGGAAGCGTTAGCAATGGCAAGGGTTCCACGGGGGACGGCGAGTCTGAAGGGCGCCCAATGGCAAGGCGCTGCGGTGCGTGCGCCTACTGCGCCAGGAGCGGCGGCATCGCGTTAATCCAACCGGCAAGCTCCAGCAAGCACCCGTGCCTGTGAATTTGATGGCCCAGAGGCCTCCCGTATTCCGGTAATGTCTGCGGCAAAAGTGGGTGTCGTGGCGTGCATTGGTCTGCTGCGTTCGGTGAGTAACTCGGCATTGGGGTGCGCAGGCCGCGCGAGCGGCACGGGCCAGGGCATCGGTTGGGTTTTGACGGATCGAGCCCGATATGGCTCTGGAGCATGGTTCCGGCCTGGAGGCGATGCGTTTCTAGAGAGTTTTGCTCGCTTCCTTGAAGAGGAGGGGCAAAAAAAGAGCCCTGCGATCGGCAGGGCTCTTGGCTTGGAGCGGGAATGAGGGCCCGCTGGCTTTATTTTTTCTCGCTCTGAATAGCCTCCTGTGCCGCCTTCATCGGATCTTCCGGGACTTCGGGTTGCTCGCCGGGAGCCGGTTCCGGCGCAGCGGCGTCCAGCGCGTCGAGCTTGCGCATCTGGGATTCCATTTGCAGGCGAATCTTGTCCAGATCGTACACCTCCTTCTTGTCGAGGCCGCTGGAGACGATGCCTGGGAAGATGATGATCAACGAGACCATGATCACCTGGATCAGCACGAACGGCACGGCGCCCCAGTAGATCTGCATGGTAGTGATGGGCTGGATCAGCTTCTTGGTGACGCGGTCGGTGTAGGCCGTGGCAGGTGCCACGCTGCGCAGGTAGAACAGCGCAAAGCCAAACGGCGGGTGCATGAATGAAGTCTGCATGTTCACCGCCAGCAGCACGCCAAACCAGATCAGGTCAACCCCCAGCTTGTCGGCGACCGGAGCCAGCAGCGGCACGACGATGAAGGACAGTTCGAAGAAGTCCAGGAAAAATGCCAGGAAGAAAATCAGCAGGTTGACCAGAATCAGGAAGCCCACTTGGCCGCCGGGCAGGCCGGTGAGCAGGTGTTCCACCCAACGCGGCCCCTCGACGCCCTGAAACACCAGGCTGAAGACGGTCGAGCCGATCAAAATGAACACCACGAAGGTGGACAAGCGTGTGGTCGAGATGAGGGCCTGCTTGAGCAGCTTGAAATTCAGGCGCCCGCGAACCATTGCCATGGTGAACGCGCCCAGTGCACCCATGGCGCCGCCTTCCGTTGGGGTGGCGATGCCGAGGAAGATGGTGCCCAGCACCAGGAAGATCAGCAAGAGCGGTGGAATCAGCACGAAGGTCACGCGCTCTGCCATACGCGAGAGCAGGCCCAGGTGCGTGATCTTGTTGAGCATGGAGAGTACAAAAGCCAGCGCCACGCCAACGCACATGGAGACGACGATCGTTTCGTCCTTGGCGACGCTGGTGACGGTTTCACCTGACCACCAGGTGTGAATGTCGGCAATGTGGTGCGCGAAGAACAGCGAGGCGCCCACGGAGACGATGGTGAGGATCAGCAACGAAGGCAGACCGCTGCTGCCGTTGTCTTCGCGGATGGTGCGTGCCGCTGGCGGCAACGCCGGCACCCACTTGGGTTTGAAAATCGCCAGCAGAATCACGTAGCCGGTGTAGAAACCCGTGAGCATGAAACCGGGGATGAATGCGCCCTTGTACATGTCGCCCACGCTGCGACCCAACTGGTCAGCCAGCACGATGAGCACCAGCGAGGGCGGAATGATCTGTGCCAGCGTTCCGGAGGCGGCGATGACACCGGTGGCAATGCGCCGGTCGTAGCCATAGCGCAGCATGATGGGCAACGAGATCAGGCCCATGGAAATAACGGAGGCGGCGACCACGCCGGTGGTTGCAGCGAGCAGCGCACCCACAAAGATCACGGCGAGTGCCAGACCGCCTCGCACCGGGCCGAAGAGCTGGCCGATGGTCTCCAGCAGGTCTTCCGCCATGCCGCTGCGCTCCAGGATCAACCCCATCAGCGTGAAGAAGGGAATCGCCAGCAGTGTGTCGTTCTGCATGATGCCGTAGATCCGCAGCGGCAATGCCTGCAGCAGTGCTTCGGGCAGCAGGCCCAGTTCAATGCCAACGAAACCAAAGAACAGACCGCAAGCCCCGAGACTGAAGGCCACGGGAAAGCCCATCAGCAGGAACACGATCAGCCCCGCGAACATGATCGGGGCCAGATTAGAGGTAAAGAATTCCATGAATGTGTCTCCGCTCAATCGGCTTGGGTGGCTGCGTTGCCATCGCCTTTGGCGGCTTCGGCCAGGCGGCGGATGGATTCGGCCAGTTCTTCCTCAGCCGTTTTTTCGCCAGATTTGACGGTCGGATCAGGCACCAGGCCCTTCAGGAAGGCGATGCGCTTGATCAGCTCCGACCAACCCTGCAGCAGCAGCAACGCGAAGCCCACCGGCATCATCAGGTACACCGGCCAGCGGATCAGACCGCCTGCGTTGCTGGACATTTCGCCGGATTGGTAACCCTGGAGGAAGAACGGGATGCCGAACCACAGTACCGCCGCGCACATCGGCGTAAGGAACACCACGAAGCCGAATACGTCGAGCCAGATCTGCGTGCGCTTGGAAAACCGGCTTGAGACGACGTCCACGCGCACATGCTCGCGGTGCAGCAACGTATAGCCTGAGGCGAGCAGGAAGGCTGCGGCAAACAGGTACCACTGCACTTCCAGAAAGCCGTTGGAGCTGTAGTTGAAGATCTTGCGCACGATGGCGTTGATGCCGCTGATCACCGTGGACGCGAGGATCAGCCAGATGACAAAGAGACCGACGCGCTCATTGAGCCAGTCGACGCCTCTGGATAGTTTGAGTAATGCCTGCATGGAGTCTCCAAAAATGGACGGTGACGAATCGCTGGCGGAGTGCCATGGGAGTCTGCCGGAGCTGGGAATCGTCGGCTGCAAAATGGGCCGCAGTGGTCCATTTCCGCTTTTGACGCTCCAAGCCCGACAGTCTCCCGGCGCGCGCTTGTAACTTTTCGAGTCGAGCGATTCTACGAAGCACTGTAGGCGCAGGCTGACAGCAGCGTGACGGTGTATTCCCTAGGCGCGGTATGCGTCAGAAGCTACTAAAAATATAGCAATTAGGGTTAACGCTTAGAACGAAAAACGTGCTTTTGCGCGGAAAACCTCCACCACGGCAGCACAGCGCTCATGGCCAGAACCTGGCCGCAGTACTCGGGTGCGTAGCCTGCTAGCTGTGCCATGCGCGCCTGCCAGGCGGCCGACTGCAGCAGCGTTCGCAGCGCCAGAGTGGGTGCCTGGTCCAGGCTGGATTTGAGACAGGCCAGGTGGTAATGCTCGTGCACCAGGGGAATGAAATCGAGCCCGCGTTCGCGTGCCGCCATCTCGATGCCCAGGCCAACATCGGCCGCGCCCGCAGCGACGGCCTGTGCCACGGCGGCGTGCGAAGGCTCGGTTTGCCCGGCTGCGCCCAGGGCGCTGGCCTCCAGCCCTTCGCGCTCCAGCAAATCACCCAGCAGCACGCGCGTACCCGTGCCCAAAGGCCGGTGCACAAAGCGTGCGCCGCGCGCTGCCACGTCGGCCAGGCGCAGCAGGCCAAGTGGGTTGCCACGCGCCACGATAAGGCCTTGCGTGCGCCGTGCAAAGCCGATCAGCTTGTGCAGGCCGGGTTTGAGCAGCGGCTTGTACGTGCGCGCTGTCTCCGAGCCTGGCGCGGCGCCCTCCAGCGTATGAAAGCCCGCGAGCGTGCAGCGCCCCTCATTGAGCGCACGAATGGCGTCCACGCTGCCGGTGAAGCGGATGTCAAGGTGCAGAGCGCCCCGAGCCCTTGGCTGACCGACCGACCCACTTGTCGGGTCGCCCGCCGCAGCGACTTCGCGCAGCAGCCCCAGGGCGTCGTCGTGGCTGGCGTAGAGCGTGAGCACGTGGGCGCTTGGGTCGAAGGCGACGGCAAAGGCGCGCTCCAGGTCAGCGTGCAGCGCGGCGATCTGCGGCGCCAGGCGGGCCTGGGCCTGGCGTTCGGCCCACAGGAGCTTCTGGCCAAATTCGCTTAGTTGTGCGGCCTGGCCCTTGCCCCAGACAACGAGCGTGCCGCCCAGCTCTATCTCCCAGCGCTTGAGCGCACCCCACACGTGGCGGTACGACAGGCCCAGGGCGCGCGCGGCGCCCGAGATGGAGCCTTCCTGCGCCACCGCGGCCAGCATTTCAGGCAGTGGGTTGCGGATCAGGCGGTTGCCGGCGTCGCGCGACAGTGTGTAGTGGAGCTGAATCCTATGCACGGTGTTTCATATGGTGGCTTGCAGACGGGGCGCCTACGATAGCGCAGCCCCATTTTGCTATTGGCATGTCCACCCTGTACCCCAGTTTCGTCACAGCGCTGCAGCTCATCGCCAGCTTCGATCCAGCGCTCTGGAGCATCGTCGGCCGCTCACTGGCGGTCAGCACCACGGCGTGTGCAATTTCCTTTGGCGCGGGGCTGGCGCTGGGGGCCTGGCTGGGCGTCGCGCGCTTTCGCGGGCGTGGCGCGCTGCTGCTGCTGCTGAACACCTTGCTGGCCTTGCCGTCGGTGGTGGTCGGCCTGCTGGTGTATTTGCTGCTGTCACGCAGTGGCCCGCTGGGCTGGCTGGGTTGGCTGTTTTCTTTCCAGGCCATGGTACTGGCCCAGGCCGTGCTGGTGCTGCCCGTGGTGACGGCGCTGACCCGCCAGACGGTGGAAGACGCCGAACGCGCCTACGGCGAGCAGCTCCAGTCGCTCGGCGCCGGGCGCATGCTGCGCAGCCTGCTGCTGGCCTGGGACACGCGCCTGGCCTTGTTCACGGTCCTGGTCGCCGCCTTTGGCCGAGCCATCTCTGAAGTGGGCGCGGTGATGATCGTCGGTGGCAACATCGATGGCTTCACCCGCGTGATGACCACGGCCATTGCGCTTGAGACCAGCAAGGGCGACCTGCCGCTGGCTCTGGCGCTGGGCACCGTGCTGCTGGCTGTGGTGCTCGCGCTGCATGGCAGCGTGGCGCTGCTGCAGCGCTGGGCCAGCCGGCGCGATGCGGCGACCGGCGCCGCAGCCCTCACGCTTGCTGCCGGGGTGGCGGCGTGATGCCCAACCCGGCACCGCTCCTGGCCCTGCGCAGTGCCGGCGTGCGTTTTGGTGCCCTGCACGCACTGCAAGAAGTCAACCTGAGCGTGCATGTCGGCGAGCGCCTGGCACTGATAGGCGCCAACGGCAGCGGGAAAAGCACCCTGCTGCGCGTGCTGCATGGCCTGCAGCGCCTCTCCAGTGGCGAGATGGTGCACGGAGCGCCGCACCGCCAGGCCATGCTGTTTCAGCGCCCACACCTGCTGCGCGCCAGCACGCAGACCAACGTGGCGCTGGCGCTGTGGCTGCGCGGCCACGCCTGGCGCGACGCGCGCGCACAGGCGCTGCGGGCCCTGGCGCGTGTGGGCCTGGAGGCGCTCGCACGGCAGAACGGCCGCACGCTCTCGGGTGGGCAGCAGCAGCGCGTGGCGCTGGCGCGCGTCTGGGCGCTGCAAGCCCAGGTACTGCTGCTCGATGAACCGACGTCCAGCCTGGACCCGCACGCCAAGCGCGAAGTCGAGGCGCTGATTGCCCAGCTCGCTGGCTCGGCCTCGGCGGATGCGCAGGCCGGCCCTGTCACCACCGTGTTCAGCAGCCACAACCTGGGCCAGGTCAAGCGCCTGGCCACCCGCGTGCTCTACCTGGAGCAGGGCCGCGTGCTGGCCGACCTGCCTGTTCACGATTTCTTTAATGGCCCCTTGCCAGAGGCTGCCCGTTTGTTCGTCAAAGGAGATACCCTGTGAAAAATATCAGGCTTTTCAGCCCTTCAGCGCTTGTGTGTAAAGGGTTTCTAGCTATTTCTTTGGTAGCTGGAACCGCCGCTTGGGCCGACACTATCACCATGGCCTCGACGACGTCCACCGAGCAATCTGGTTTGTTCTCCCACTTGCTTCCGGCGTTCAAGAAAGACACCGGCATCGACATCAAGGTGGTGGCCGTGGGGACTGGCCAGGCGCTCGACATGGCGAGACGCGGCGATGCCGACGTGCTCTTCGTGCACGACCAGGCCGCCGAGGAAAAATTCATAGCCGAGGGTTGGGGAATCAAGCGCTACCCGGTCATGTACAACGACTTCGTCATCGTCGGCCCTCAGGCCGACCCGGCAGGCATTGCTGGCAAGGATGTGGTTGCGGCGCTGAAAAAAATCGCCATCGCCAACGCGCCCTTCATCTCGCGTGGCGATAAGAGCGGCACCTATGCGGCCGAGCTGCGCTACTGGAAGGCTGCCGATACCGAAAAAGGCACGGGCTACAAGGCCTGCGGCTGCGGCATGGGCCCGGCGCTCAACATGGCTGCCGCCAGCGGTGCCTACGCGCTGACCGACCGCGGCACCTGGCTGAACTTCAAGAACCGCGCCGACCTGGGCATCCTGGTGGAAGGCGACAAGCGCTTGTTCAACCAGTACGGCGTGATGGTGGTCAACCCCGCCAAATACCCACAGGTCAAGCTCAAGGACGCGCAAAAGTTCGTTGACTGGGTGATCTCCCCCACGGGCCAAAGCACCATCGCCGATTACAAAATCAACGGGCAGCAGCTGTTCTTCCCGAACGCGGACAAGTAAGCTGCCAAAGCCAAGTGCCGAGAAACTTCAGGTGTTTTCGGCCTTCTGCGCAAGCAGGGTCTGCGTATGCAGCTATTCTTTGAATAGCATTCCCCTCAATCGAGCAACGCCACGCCTTTGACTTGCGCGAACAGCGAGCGCCCTGGTGCTATGCCGAGTGCCGTCACCGAGCGCTGCGTAATGCGCGCCAGCAGCCGCGCGCCGCCGGCGTCCAGCGCCACCATCCACTGGCCGGGGCTGTCTTCGCGCAGGCCGGTCACGGTGGCGGGGACAATGTTCAGAATGCTGGTGCCGCTCTGGCGCTCCAGTGTCAGGCTCACGTCGCGCGCCTGGATGCGTACGCGCAGGCGCTGGCCCAGGGGGCGGGCCGTGGTACTGATCACGTGCAGCTCGCCGCCGGCAAAGCCCAGGGTGGAGAGATGCTCCGCGCTGTCGTGGCGTACGAGTGTTCCTTCGATGATGGTGGCTGCCGCGTCGCCCTGGGCCAGGGGCAGGTCGAGGCGGGCCATCAGGACTTCGGCGCTGCCGCTGGCGCGCACGCGGCCGGCGTCCAGCAGCACCATGTGCGTGGCCAGGCGCGCGACTTCGTCGAGCGCGTGGCTCACATACAGCACCGGAATGGCCAGTGTGCGCTGCAGGGCTTCGAGATAGGGCAGCAGCTCGGCCTTGCGACCGGCGTCCAGGGCGGCCAGGGGCTCGTCCATCAGCAGCAAGCGCGGCTGCGCGGCGAGCGCCCGCGCAATGGCCACACGCTGGCGCTCGCCGCCCGAGAGCGTGGCCGGGCGCCGGTCCATCAGGCCGGCAAGGCCGAGCAAATCGACCGCTTGCTCGACGGCGACAGCAGCGCCTGCGACCGCACTGCGCCCGGTAGACTGGACGCGCTTTTGTGCATACATGATGTTGCCGCGCACGCTGAGGTGATCGAACAGGCTGGCTTCCTGAAACACAAAGCCCAGTGCCCGTTGGTGCGTGGGCAGCCAGATGCCGGCCGCGTCGTCCTGCCAGGTGCTGCCCGCCACGCGCACCAGGCCAGGGTGGGCGCGCTCCAGACCGGCGAGTGCGCGCAGGCAGGTGGTCTTGCCGCAGCCAGACGGGCCGAACAGGGCAATAAAGCCGTGCCCTGGCAACTGCAGGTCCACGTCCAGCGTGAACGGGGATCGCTCCAGCCGCAGGCGCGCCTGGATGCCAGGGTTTTCCGCATTCATGGCAGCAGCCTCGTGCGGCGCGTCAGGTTCAGCCCCAGCAGCACCAGGAACGAGAACACCACCATGCCGCCTGCGAGCCAGTGCGCCTGCGCGTATTCCAGCGCCTCGACATGGTCGTAAATTTGCACCGAGACCACCCGCGTCACACCGGGGATATTGCCGCCCAGCATGAGCACTACGCCGAACTCGCCCACGGTGTGCGCAAAGCTCAGGATGGCGGCGGTGACGAAACCGCCGCGCGCCAGTGGCAGGGCCACGGTCAGGAAGCGGTCCAGCGGCCCCGCACCCAGCGTGGCGGCGGCTTCCAAGGGCCGCTCGCCCACGGCCTCAAACGCACCCTGCAGCGGTTGCACGGCAAACGGCAGTGAATAAATGAGCGAGCCCAGCACCAGCCCCCAGAAGGTGAAGGGCAGCGTGCCCAGACCCAGCGCCGTGGTCAACTGCCCCAGCGGGCCGTTCGGCCCCAGCGCCGCCAGCATGTAAAAGCCAATCACCGTGGGCGGTAGTACCAATGGCAACGCCACTACGGCCGACACCGGCCCGCGCCAGCGCGAGCGCGTGCGCGCCAGCCACCAGGCCAGCGGTGTGCACAGCAGCAGCAGCAGCGCCATCGTCGTCACCGCGAGGCGCAGCGTCAGGCCGATGGCGCGCAGGTCGGTCTCAGTGAAGCCCATGAAGCTCGCAAACGACTTATTTGATGATGCCGTAGCCGTAGGATGCCATGACGGCGTGTGCCGCGTCGCTGCGCAGGAACTCCATGAGGGCCGCCGCCGCCGGATTGTCCTTGCCGTGCTCAAGCACGACGGCGTCCTGGCGGATGCGGGTGTGCATCTCGGCCGGCACGCGCCAGGCCGAGCCCTTGGTGATCTTGCCGTCCTTCATCACCTGAGACAGCGCGACGAAGCCCAGTTGGGCATTGCCTGTGTGGACGAACTGGTAGGTCTGCCCGATGTTCTCGCCCATCACCAGTTTGGGTTGCAAGCTCTCGGCCAGGCCCAGCTTGTCGAGCGTCTGCATCGCGGCTGCGCCGTAAGGGGCGAGTTTCGGGTTGGCAATCGCCAGGTGCGCAAAGCTGCCTGTGGCCAGCACTTTGCCTTCGGCGTCCACCATCCCCGCGTCCGGGCTCCACAGCACCAGGCTGCCCAGAGCGTAAGGGACCAAGCTGGTGCCGACGGCCTTGCCGTCCGACACCAGCCGCCCAGCCGTCTTGTCGTCGGCCGAGAGGAACACGTCAAACGGTGCGCCGTGGCTGATCTGCGCGTAGAACTTGCCGGTGGAGCCAATAGTCAGCTCTGCCTTGTGCCCGGTTTCCTTGGCAAAAAGGGCGGCAATGTCCTGCATGGGCGCTGTGAAGTTGGCGGCTACCGCCACCTGCACTTCGCCGGCCTGGGCGGCGAAGGCACAAAGGCTCAGGGCAAGGGCTGCGAGAAGGCGGAGAAGGGACGGCATGGTGGCTGGCGCTCAGGCGCTATTCATTTATGGAATAGCGAAAGTATAGGCCCACGCGTTGCATGGGTCGTCAGACATGGGTGTGCAAATGGTGGGCATCCGGCACATGCGGGTGCGCATGCCGCACTGGCGGATGCTGGTGCCAATGGCTGTGTGGCCCGGTCGGCATCGGTTCGTGGCGGTGGAGATGGTGGCCGTCGTCATGCGAATGTGCGTGCTCGTGCTCCAGCAATGCGTGGATGTGTTCGTGGTCGTGGCTTTCGAGCAGATGCAGGCCGACGCCCGCGAGCATCAAGAGCCCGCCGACGGCCAGCAACCAAGTGCCTGAGTGGCTTCCCATGATCCACGCGCCCAGCGCGCCAATAAATGGTGCAAACCCAAATACCGACCCCGTTCGGCCCGCGCCAAATGCCCGCTGCGCCAACAGGTACAGACGCAGGCTCAGGCCGTAGCCCGTGGCGCCAACCGCCAGCAAGGCCATGGCTGCGCTCCATGCCGGCATGGGTTCGGCAAAGACCAGAGCCAGCACGAGGGTAACGGCCGCGCCCAATCCCGATTTGTAGAGAACCACTTGGCCTGGATCGCGCTCGGCAACCTGCCGCGACAGGCTGTTGTCCACTCCCCAGGCTGCGGTAGCACCAAGAACCGCCAGCAGTCCCAGCAGTTGGTTGTCGCCTGCGAGGCTTTGGTCGAACACCAGCACAGCACCTCCAGCGACCAGAAACAGCAGGGCAGCCACCACGCGCCGGTCCATGGTTTCGCCGTATAGGCGCCAGGCCAGCAGTGCGGTAAAAACCGTTTCCAGTGTCAGCATCAGGGAAGCGCTGGTACCACTGGTGCGCTGCAAGCCCCAGGCCAGTGCAACGGGCCCCAGGACCGCACCGAAAAAGGACATCCACAGCAAGCGCGGGGCATCGCTGCGTGTCACGCGGGCCTCGCGGGTGGCAGGCAGGCGCAGCCACAGTGCCACGCCTGCCGCGCCCAGGTACAGCAAGCCCGCAGTCGTGAACATGCCAAGTCCCTGGCCGAAATGCTGGACCAAAGGGGTGCTGAGCCCAAACAGGGCAGCCGCCATGAGCGCGAGCGATGCGCCCTTGCGTGCTGGAGAAGGGGAGTTCACTGGACCGCCTTGCACAAAATTTCATGATGCCACGCAACGCAGCAATGCCAGTACGCTGGCCACCAGTGTCGTGAGTTGGAAGTTCGTTTCAGGAAGCTGCCGAGAATCGCCGCCATGCCGCGTTGCAAATCCTCGCGATAGCACCGGCTATCGCTGTGGCTTGCGCCTTGCCTGACGCCGATTTCGACATCTTTCACTTTTTCAGCCTACTTCCAACTCACGTCACTAGATCGCGTCGTTTACACCGGCTCAATTGCCTGAATGCGCACGTCGACACACAGGCCGCATTGTTTCTCTTCGTCCGCGAAACCTATTTGGATTTCCGCGCCCAGGCGGTTCGCTATGGCCTTGACAATGGAGAGCCCCAACCCGGAACCCATTTGGTCGGTGCCAAGTGTGCGATAGAAGGGGTCGAACACGCGCTCTCTCTCGGTGATTTGAATACCCGGACCAGAGTCCCGGATTTGCAGAACGACATGACCGCCTTCCGTCCTGACCGAGAGATCGACCTTGCCTCCGGCGGGTGTGTAGCGAATCGCGTTATCGACCAGGTTTTTCACCAGCGTCATCAGGTCTGGCTCGTGTACCCACACTTGGGCATCGTTCGACCCTTCGATTCCCACATCAATCTGTTTCACCTCGGCCAGCGGCATCAGGTCTTCCAGAACACGGCGATAGATGTTTTGTATCGACACAGACGATTTTGGATGGTCGAGTGCGGTCTGTGCCTTCGCCAGGGCAAGCAACTGGTCGAGCAGGCTGCGACTGCGCTCGATGCCGCAGCGCAATGTCGTGAGTCGCTCGTGCGCGAGATCCGACATGTCCGTTTCGGCCAGCCGCTCGGCCTGTAGTGACATGGCGGTCAACGGGGAGCGGAGTTCATGCGCGGCGTCGGCAACAAATCGGCGCTGCGCTTGCATGGACCGTTCCACTCTGCCCAGCAAGCGGTTGATGGCACCAGCAAACGGGAGCACTTCGATGGGCAAGGCGTCTTCCATAATCGGATGCAGTGCTGTTTCGGCACGGCGGTCGACTTCTGCCGAGAGCGCGGCAATCGGCCGAAACATCTGTCTCACCAGGCTCGTGACAAGCAGGAGCAGGACGGGTACCAGTATCAGGAACGGCATCAAGGTGCGCAGGGCGCTGATTTCGGCAATGTCGTCCCGCACATCGGTTTCCTGTGCCACAGCAATGCGCTCACCCAAAGGGGTTGTCTTGACCAGCACACGAAAGGACTCGCCTTCGACATCCACTGTCTGCAGTCCGTCGGCTAAGGGCAGGGGCAACGGTAGTACGGCGCCCATATGCCCTTGCCCCACCGCGCGCGCGCCTTCGGAAAGAAACTGCACCACGACACGCGTCTCGCGGTAATTGCGACGGGCCAGGCTGTCGTTCTGGGGCAGGCTGGGGACCAAGTGTTGCCGGTCAAACAATGTGGCCACTTGTTGCAGTGTCACATCCTGCAGTTCATGGGCTTGCTTGAATGCGGTGACAAACGAAAACACACCTGCCACCGCTGCGACGACCAAAATCGTCAGCGACAGCGCGACAGAGAGCTTGAGTTGCAAGGATGCATTCAGGCGTTTTTTGAAACCATCCATCCCGCTCCCCTGACATTCTTGATGACCTCGCTGCCCAGCTTGCGCCGCAGCGCATGGATCAGGAACTCGACGGCATTGCTGTCCACCTCTTCGCCCCATCCATAGATACGGTCTTCCAGGTCGCTGCGTGAGAGGATCGCCCCAGGCCGCACGAGGAGTGCCTGCAGGAGGGAAAACTCCCGGTGGGACAGCTGAACCGGCGTACCGTCCGCAGCCGTCGCTTGCCGGGTGGCTGGGTCTAGCGAGACGGTTCCATTGCCCAGCAAGGGGACCGCATTTCCACCTTTTCGGCGCAGTACTGCACGCATGCGGGCCAGCAGCTCGGCCACCTCAAACGGCTTGACGATGTAGTCGTCAGCCCCACCGTCGAGACCGCTCAGGCGGTCGGTCAGGCCATCGCGTGCGGTGATGATGAGTAGGGGAACTGGGTTGTCCCTGGCGCGAATGTGGCGCAGCACTTCCAGCCCATCCTTGCCGGGAAGCCCCAGGTCGAGCAATACCAGGTCGTAGTGCTGGCACGCCAAGCTGGCAAGGGCTATGGCACCATCCTTGACCCAGTCGGTTGCATAAGCTGCGTCTTTCAGCGAGGCCTGGATGGCTTCGCCGATCATGGCGTCGTCTTCGACCAGCAATACCCGCATAGGCCCTCCAATTCGTGACCTGTCAATGTGCTGTGGCAGCGGCGCGCTGCCGGAATACCACGATGCTGATTACGATAAAGGCAAACAGGGCCGCAGAAGCCGAGTAGCGGCTGAGCGCCAGGCCACCAGCGCTCAAAGGCTTGTCCAGAAAATCCCCGACCACGGCACCAAGGGGGCGCGTCAGGATGAAAGCGGCCCAAAACAAGAGCGTGCGCGACACCTGCGTCCAGAAATACGCCGCCACGACCAATGCCAGCAATACAGAAAACACTGCGGCTGCCCCGGTGTAGCCAAGACCGGCTGTGTCTGCAGTCCAATCTCCCAACGCCGTCCCTAGCGTCTGTGAAAACATGATCGTGACCCAGTAGAACATTTCGGCCTTCGGTGAGCTGACCGTGTTGACCGACACCGACCCGAGCGTGCGGTGCCAGACGAACAACGAGCCCAGCAGCAAGGTCAGAAGCAGGGCCGATCCTCCTGCGTACCCAATGCCCAGCGAGCGGTCAGAAAAATCCGCCAGCGTGGTGCCCACGGTGGTGGTGGTGATGATGGTGACCCAGTACAGAGAAGGATGAAATTTTCTAGCCTTGATCTGTGCCACCACGGCCAGTGCGAACACGGCGGCAAAGATGCCGGTGGCCACCAAGTAGCCCAGGTGCATAGACATGGAAACCGCATCACCTCCTGTTTCGCCCAGCGTGGTGGCGGCAATTTTGATGATCCAGAAAAGCAGGGTGACTTCCGGCACCTTGCTGAGAGTTTGGCCTGTGGTGGTGTTCATAGCGGTTGAAGTTGGTGGTAATTCTTGTGAAAGGGGGCGATCAACGCGGCTCTACTGCGGCGGGCTGCGTAGTCCATTGCGCAAACCCGACCAGGAGGACGATCACGCTCAAAAACAGGGTGCTGGTCCACGCCGCGCCCATTCCCAGGCCGCCTGCGGCTTTTGTCTGCGTCAGCAGGTCCCCCAGTGCGGCGCCGAAGGGGCGCGTGAGGATGTAGCCGATCCAGAACATCAGAATCGCATTGCCGCCCATGCGCCAGGCGACAAAGGCAATGGCGATCAGCGCGCCAAAGGCCACAGCGCCCCAGGCAAAGCCTAGCCCGAGGGTCTCACTTGCCAGGTCACCTGCCGCCGTGCCCAGGGCAAAGGTGCAGAGGATGGCTGCCCAATAGAACAGTTCCCTGCGCCGTGTGACGATTGCATGAATCGACAGGCTTTTTTCCACGCGATACCACACGAGGAACGTGGCGGCCAGCACCGCGGCCAAAATTGGCGTGCTCAGCGTCAAACTGATGCCAAGGCTGTCTGTAAAGAAGTCTGTGATCTGGGTGCCCACGATGCTGACGAGCACGACCGTGAGCCAGTAGGCCCAGGGTGTGTAGCGCCGCGTGCGCAGTTGCAGGGACAGGGCGAGCGCGAGCAATGTCCCCATGAAGGCCATGGTCAGGGTTGGCCCGAGTCCGGCGTCGAACGCCAGGAAGTCAGCGCCAGTTTCGCCGACCGTGGTGGACATGATCTTGATGACCCAGAACGACAGGGTGATTTCCGGGACTTTGTTGGACAGACTCTTTAGGGAGTCGGCTGTGGGGGCAGTTTTCATCGCTTGCTTCCAGAGCTTGGCTGAAGAAGCCTTGAATGTGCCGTTCAATACTTAGCGCACGCATAGAGGCACTGCCACGCCTCATGGTGTGTGATTTTGGGTTATCCGAGGAGGGTGTGCGATGAGGCCGCGCCGGGCGACCGACCACCGTGCGTTCGGCCGTGATGCACCGGGTGGCGTGGTGTTCGGGTCACGCGTCGCCGGCTGCCAACCGCAAGTTCACGCCGTGGGCAGTATCGATGCGGGGGCGCGCCAGAGGGAGAGAAGATCGGCGTCGGTTTCGCCAGCGCTCAGGGGCTGGAGTTGCCCTGTGGCATCGATGCCGTACACCGGTGGCATGCGACGGCTGCAGTGGCGACTCCACATCGAGGCGCTGTAGGCGCCAGCCAGTCCGATTTCGATGATGTCGCCCTCCTGGATCGCTGGCGCATCGATACTGCCCAACAGGTCGCCCGCAAAACACAGCGGGCCGGCGATGACCTGGGGCCGCGAGGCGCCCATGCGCGGCGCGAAGTGCGGGTCCAGCGCAGCCAGCGGGTAATCCCAGTCGTCGGGGCGGTAGACGCGGCGCAGCAGGAAGTCGGCCCCGAGGTGGATGGTGGCCACATCGCGGCAGATGTACTCGACGCGGGAATAGGCCCGCGCGCTGGCCGCGAGCAGGGAGCGGCCCATTTCGGTGTAGACCGTCCAGCGGCCGCTGAACAGCTCGGGCACTGCCGACCGCAGCGCCTGGGCATAGGCCTCGTAGCTGTCTTGGGTGGCCAAGCCGCCGCCCAGATTGATCCAGCGTGTCGAGGGGTGTCGTCGCGCAATGTCGACCAGGCGCCTGGCCGACAGCACCAATTGCTCAATGGAGCAGCCCTGGGAGCCGATGTGGGCGTGCCAGCCGGCGCAGTCGAGGCCCTCGGGCAGGCTGTCGTGGGGCTCGCCAAAGCGGCTGCGTGCGTCGGCGACGCTGGTATGGGCGATGCGGCCGGGGCCGGTCAAGGTGTTCACACGCAGGGAGCAGGGCGCACTCAGGCGTTCCAGTTCGGCCAGGCTATTGGCGCTCAACACCCAGCCCAAGGCCTCGGCGCGTGCGATTTCTGTCCGGGTTTTGGCGGGGGAGTCGAACAGTACCGTTGCGCCCGGGCAGGCTTGGTGTGCGACAAGTCCTTCCTGCAAAGAGGCTGCTTCAAAGCCGAAACCCCATCGGGCGAATCGGGGCAATAGTGCTGCGAAGGGTGCCGCCTTCAGTGCCAGGCAGTGCTGGAAGCTTGGCAGGGCGTGGCGCAACTCCAGGGCTCTGGCCTCTAGCTGGTCAAGGTCATAGACGATGGCGCTGGGCTGCTCGTCGGTCAAGCGCAGACGCCCGCGGAGTCGGGTGTGCAGTTCAGCCATGGCGCAGTTCGTCTCGCAGGGTGCGGGCCAGTCGCGCAAGGTCGGGCACCATCTGGTCCGGGTTGGTGTGGGCGCCGAGCGCCACACGCAGCAAGCTGCGTCGGCCGGCTGCCACTGGTTGCCCGATGAAAAAGCCGCGTTGAATCAAACGCCGGTGCAGTGCGAGTGTCTGATCGGCGTTCAGGCCAAGGTCGAAACTCAGAATGCCCTGCCTGTCGTGCGGGGTATCGTTGTCAACTGCGCCGCGTGGCAACTGCGGCACGAAGGCGGTTTGCAGGGCATTTCGCCAGGCGCTGCGTTGCGGTGGTCGTGCCAAGTTCTCCAAGGCCAGTCGCCAGCGAGCGAGCAAACCGGGCGCTACCGCGAATCCCCGGGCCTGTGGCCAGCCGGCCGGAAACAGTGTGGCACCACAAAATGGCGGTGCGCCGAAGTATTTGGAGCCGGTGATGATCACCGCCCAACCCTGGGCCAGCCAGCGTTGCACATCCTGCGCGGCAAAGCGGCCTTGTGATGCATCAACCACCACCCGCACGCCCGCGGCGTGTTCATCCTGCAGTTGTCTGCAAGCGGCCTCCGAGGGGGCACTCAGGCCCGTTTTGGAGCAGGATACGTGGTGCACCAGTAGCGGCAGATGGTCATGGCGCTGGGCGATGGCGAAAAGCTGCGAATCGATTTGGTCCTGGCTCAGTACCCGGCCGGCCTCGTCGCGCAGCAGCACCTTTTCCATAGCGGTATCGATCGCCAGTGGTGCGGTTACGGGGCAGCCCAAGGTGTGGGTCAGGCCCGCAGCAGCGCGTTCGCAGCCGCTCCCGATTTCACGTGGGTCCATCAACACGGTGCAGTAAGGCTGCGAGCCCATGGCCAGGGCGCAGCTGTATTCGGCGTCGGTGCCCGAGGCGGCCAATCTGCACTGTGTGGCGCCAAAGAGGGTCTGCAGGTGGCGCTGCGGATCCAGGGCTGTGGATCGGTGCTCCAGCGTGTGCCACTGCACCAGCAAGGCCGGTGTGATCGGATTGGCAGTGCAACTGCCAAAGTTGACCAGCCTGTCGTCGGCCAGGGCAGGCAAGCCGTAGCGGGTGCGCCCGCGGTCGTCAACACCCTGCAGCAGGGTGGCCAGACCGGCCGGCAGCATGCGCTGTGGTGCGGTGGCCAGGGCGCTCATTGCAAGATCCAGGGTTTCAGGCGCCTGCGGTCCTGCGCGGCGCGGGCCAGAAGGTCCTGGAAGGCAGCGAAGAGGGCCAGCATGTGGGGCCGCTTGTAGCCGAAGTCTTGCAGGGGGTCCATGGCGTGGGCGACGCCGCCGGTATCGCACTCGAACACCAGCAGGCGACCGTCCTGGGTTTCACCGCAGTCGATGCTGACGTAATCCAGGCCCAGACGGTCGTCTATCGCGGCCAGTGCTGATGCATGGCGCTGGCCAAAACTGACAGTGAATTCGTCAAAGAAGCGGCACTCCTCGGCGCGGTTGTCCGGGCGATCGAGCATGTCGCCGTTCAGGTAGTGCACCATCCAGCGTGCCGAGGCCGCCATGTGCACCGGAAACGGCTTGCCGCCAATGAACGCAATGCGGTACTTGCGGTATTGCCCGTCCGCGCTGACGTAGTCGACAAAGGGCGAAATGACAAACTCGTCTGCACTTTCGCTGGACAGGTAGGCCGCCAGGTCGGCAGGGCCTGTGAGCTTGGCCAGCCCTTGACCTGCGTGGCTGCCGTTGGGCCGGCAGATGATGGGAAAGGCAGCTCCCGGCAGCACTTGATCGAGGGAGACGTGCTGCCCCGTCAGCTCGTTCAGCGCAGCGCGATCGAGTGCCCTGGATGGCGGCATCGTGCAGCCGGGGATGTCGCGCAAGGTCTGCCAGACGGTTTCGCGCGCCAGTGCCAGAATCCTGTTGGGATCATTGAGCGTGGCATGGGGCAGGGTGCTGCGCGCGCCTGCCAAGGCTTGCAGCATGCCCTTTGTGGCGGGTGACACGCAGACCCCAACACAGGCCACGTCATGGGGCGGCAGTTCGGTCCACAAGGCTGGGGCATTGGGGTCCAGGTACAGCATCTCCAGCGTCACGTTGGAGCCGCTCAGCAGAAATTCGAGCGGAATGTTGGCCATCAATCTGCCCGGCGTCATCAGGGTCAGCAGGCGCAGGCGAGGGGTCCCGCGGGCAGGCAAGGTGTAATGCCGGGAAATCGACAGGGCTTCGCGTTGCAGGCTGCACCCCAGATCGTCCTGATCCATCAGGAACATGACCGACGACAGGTCCAGCATGGCGTTGGCGTCATTGGGGTCGCGCCGCAGGCGATCGAGCAAGCGCTGGCGCTGCGGATTCAGGTCCAGACCCCGAAAGGCCATTTCCATCAACGTGGGAAGACCGATGAGCGCTGTGTCGTCAGCCGCCTCGGGATAGAACAATGCAGTCGGAACGGTGCAGGAGGAAGGAGCGACTGAAGGGCGGTTTTCAATCATCGGTTGGGTCGGTCGCTAGAAGGTGTCGGGAGCATTGTTTCCGATCCAGGCGCGTGTGATGGCGGCAATTGGGTGGCATCCTGGGCGCAGTTCTGCAGCTCCACCTCTGCCTGCGCCCTGGCGGCGGTATGGCGACGGTCCGAGGCCAGAGTCTTGTCCCCATGCGAGGGTGCCAGGGCGAGGACTGTCGACGTACCTGTGCGCTTCTCTGGTGCGCTGCTTCCCGGTCCGCTGCCATTGGTCTGGCCAATAGTGAGGCACTTCGTTGCACCCATGGTCCGTGGCTCTTAAATCGAGAACCGTTGTGCCAACGTCTGACCCAGAGGTTCGAGTCGGATGGCTTCTTCCTGTACCAATTCGCCAAAAGCACTTCCAGACAGCACCTGGTACTCATGCAAGCGTGCAGGCGCCAGAGGGTCATGCGGGTGAATACCCAGGCTGGGGTGGCACATCAGCAGGTCGCCGCTGTGGCACGCCCCCAGCCACCTTCTTGTCCAATTGAGGTAGCTGTCCTCGTTGCCCCTGAAATCGTGCACACCCAGCAGGTGCGCGTTCTGGCGGAAGCCTTGCGCCTGTGCCTGCCGCGTTAGTGCGGCTGACCCCAGTGCTTCAATGGTCCAGGGCTTGAATGCCTGCCGCCAAGGCATTGGCGTGTTGATGTGCGCGCGTGCCGTGTTTCTCAGCCATGGCAGGTTGCCCGCATACCGCCGTTGTAGCTCGGTCAGCAGTTCACCCCGCACGACCGGGAACTGGTGAACATGCTGGTGTCCGTCCACGTAGGCGGGTGGGCGGCCGGTTTGTTGTTCAAACGCATCGAGTTGGGCGCGGATTTCGCTGCGGATACTGGTGCGGTCGAGCGTGCGCAGCCAACTGCGCAGGATGAGCGGCCCAAGCTGCTGCGGCTGCAGCAGCAACGGGTGCTGCGTGAGGTCCAGGTGCAGGCCGATCTCGGTCTGTCGGGGATCAATTTCTTCGAGCTCCGGGGCCCATTGTCCCCATGCTGGAGCGCCCACCATACAGCCAATGGCCTGCGTGCGTCCTTGCCAGGCAAGCAGCAATGCCGCCTCACAGACGCCGGCATGCAGACCAAAATCGTCTACAGCAATGCACAGGCTGCGGCTATGCTCGACAGCTTCATGCGCACGCGTTCCCTTGTTCACACCAGTCCCCCCTCCAGATTGCGGGGGCGCATTGCCTGGTTCGTGCTGGTAGGCACCGCTGCTGCTGCTGTCCATTGGAGTGTGGTCGTGATGTTGGTGGCGCATGCTGGCTGGCGGCCCTTGCTGGCCAATGTGTTGGGGTGGTTGATTGCTTTTGGCGTTTCGTTTTCCGGGCACTACCGCTGGACCTTCCGTGACCATGGCGTACCGCTCTGGCGCTCAGCCATGCGGTTTTTCGCCGTATCGGCAAGCGGTTTCGCCATCAACGAGGCCGCGTATGCCTTGCTGCTGCACTGGAGCGGTCTGCGCTACGACCTGGTCCTTGCCGTGGTGCTCGTCGCTGTGGCGGGTGGCACCTACCTTTTGAGCCGCCATTGGGCTTTCAACCGCAAGCCAGCGCGCTGAGCATGGCAGGGTTTTTGGTGTCGATGCGCCACAGGGTGGTTCCGCTTTCGTGGTGAATGTCGGTGGCAACGCCGAGGAAGGGGTACCGGGTCAGCGCTGAAGAGGGGCCAAGCACCCAGGTGGTGGCCGAGTGGCACAAAAGGGCGGGCAAGGCAGCGGGCAGCACGAGGCGCTTGTCGGCAGCGGCCTTGTCGAACTGGCCGGCGTCGGCGATTTCCTTGCGCTCGTTGTCGCGGCGGTGGAGTTCGGGGTCGTCCCAATTGCTCACCACCGCCACGGGCGCATTCAACCGGGCATAGAACGGCAGGTCGAAATAGTATTGGTCCAGCATGACGACAGGTTCTGATATTTGGCGGTTTTCGCGCAATACCTGAGCAAAAGCACGCGTGGATTTCTCTGGATGTACGGCAATCCAGGTCAGGATACCCAGCGTCAGCATGCACCCGATGCCGGCACCAATGCGCCATAGGCGGATGGATGCGCGTGACAAGAAAGCCTGCGACAAAAAGCCATCTGCCGCGAGGAACGCCAGCGGTGGAACTGCCGGCAGTACATAGCCCAGCAACTTGGATTTGGGCAGCGAGAAGAACAGAACAATCATCGCGGGCCAAACCAGCATCAGCAGTCGGACCGCCTGTTGTGGGGCTGACAGGCCGACCTTGGGCTTGATGGAGCGCGCCATCCAGGGTAGCCACGGCAGAAAGCACACGCACAGCACCGCGGGGTAAAACCAGAACGGCATCACGTTGTTGAACCCGCTTTCGGTGAAGCGCTTGAAGTGCTGAACGACGAAAAAATAGTTCAGAAAATCGGGAAACCGATCCTGCATGGCCACGAACCAGGGGGCTGTCAGCGCCAGAAAAACCAGTATCCCGGGCCACCACAAGAGAGCGAACAGGCTGCGCCAGCGTTTTTGCAGAACGAGCCAGACAAAGATTACCCCTGCAGGAAGCACAAAGCCAATCAAGCCCTTGGCCAGCACGCCCAAGGCGGCCATGGCCCATGCGCCAGTCAGTACCGCACGCCAGGGCTTGCCATGCTCGGCCAGCAGGGTCGCATGCGCCAGCAGCACGATGGTGGCGCTGATGCAGCCCGCCACCAGCATGTCCAGGTTGGCAAACTGCGCAGCGACAAGCCACAAAGGCTGCGCCAGTAACACCACCAGGCCTGTGCGGGCCTCACGCTCGCCCGACCACCGGCGAATGAATGCATACGCGGCGGTCGTACCGAGTGCAGCGCCCAGCAAGGAAGCCACTCTGGCCGCCCACTCGTGGTGGCCAAAGAGCCACAGGGAAGCTGCCGTGATCCAGTAGAAGAGCGGCGGTTTGTGGAAGTACGGCAGCCCGTTGAGGGTAGGCGTGAGCCAGTCGCCCGAGCGCAGCATTTCCCAGGCAACGCCGACGTAGCGCCCCTCGTCCGGCAGCATCAAGGGGCGTGCCCATGCAGTCCAGGTCAGCCAAGCCAGCACGAGCAAGGTGACAGCCGTGGTGGTGGGCGTTCTCTTGGTTGTCAGTGCCTGCATCAATCGGCCTTCCTCAAGCCCTGGCCCAGTGCACGCTTGACGATGTAGACAGGTCGCGCCTTGACTTCCTCGAAAATGCGTCCCACATACTCGCCCACCACGCCGAGCGAGAGGAGCTGGATGCCGGAGAACCCCATCAGTCCCACGGCGATGGTGGTCCAGCCGCTGATCACGTGGCCATACAGCAGATAGACGGCGGTCAGGTAGGCGCCATAGAGCAGCGCAAAACACGCCAACACGAAGCCCATGAAGCTGACGGCACGCAGCGGCCAGGTGGTAAAGCCGGTCAGCCCGTCGACCGAGAGCCGAATCAAGCTCCAGGGGTTGAAGGTGGTCTTGCCGTGCAGCCGCCCATCTGGCACGTAGGGGACGGCAAGGGCATCGAAGCCGACCCAGGCGTACAGTCCCTTCATGAACCGGTTGCGCTCTGGCAGCGACAGCAGGGCATTTACCACGGCGCGGTCCATCAGGCGAAAGTCCCCTGCGCCGGCTGGCACCTCGAAGCGCCCCGCCATATTGACAAGCTTGTAGAACACGCGCGTGCCCAGGCGTTTGAACAGGCTTTCATCTTGCCGATCTTCGCGCAGCGCGTAGACCACATCGCGGCCCTGGCGCCAATGCTCCAGGAAGGTGGGAATAAATGAAGGCGAATGCTGCAGATCGGCATCCATCATCACGATGGCATCTCCCCGCGCCGCCTCCAATCCGGCGGTAAGCGCCGCCTCCTTGCCGAAGTTGCGTGACAGCAGCAGCGCCCGAAAACCCGGTGTCTGCGCCCATTTGGCAAGCACCAGGCTGGTGGCGTCCGAGCTGCCATCGTCCACCAGAATCACTTCCCACGGGTGCGAGCAAGCCTGGAGGGTGTCGCGCAACTGGGGCAGCAATTGTTCAAGGTTCCTCGCTTCGTTGTGGCAGGGAACAACACAAGAGACAGAGCCGGATTCGCGCGGTGGTGGCTGGATGGTGACGGGTGCTTCGGTGTGGGCGGCATGGTGGCGTACGTCGCAGCGTGGCGAAGCGTCGGCTTCGTGATGCTGCGGCACTGTGGCAGCACCTGGATTGGCGATCATGGAAGTCCTATGGTGGTGGCTGACCGTATTGGACGCCGGAAGACGATGTGAAATGTTAGCCAGGCGCTGGTGGCACCCACCAAGGCGCCGGCCAGAACATCGGAGGGGAAATGCAGCCCAAGGTACACACGGCTCCAGGCCACAAGCACGGCAGCAGCCAGAGCCAGCAACGCCCAATACGCACGTCCCGCCGTCAGTGCGACAGCCGTGGCAAACCCGAAGGCCACGCTTGCATGGCTGCTGGGAAAGCTAGGGGAAGCTGCGTGCGGCAGCAACTGTTTGCCAAGCCCGAGAACAAAGGGTCGATCGACAGGAATGAAATGCTGGGTCAGCCGTGCCAGCAGCCATGCCATCGCCATGGCGATCAACACATGCAGCACGCGCAACTTCACCTGGCGGTCTCCCGCCACAAAAACGCCGGCAATTCCGCCTGCCATCAGTTGCGGCAAATGGTTGGTTGCGAACAGGGCCAGCGCTGTCAACCAATGCGGCGAAGTTGCCGATCCATTGATCGCTAAAAAGAGCGCAGAGTTGAGAGACATGGCTACAGCTTCGGTCAGGTGGAGAGCAAACATGCAATTGTCAACGCCAAGTCTTAGGACAAAATTAGGGCGACGCTGATCAAATTCTTCTCGGCCTGGGGGCGCATCCGCACCTTGGGCAGCGTCCTGCGTTCCCTCGGTGCGGTCCGGAAAACGCGTTTGCGGTGGCGTCCTGCACCGTATGGGGAGGGGACAACACTCCTCAAGCCTTGCCCGGTTGCTTCCTGAGGCACTATTGCGCCCTATGACTTTGCCCCTTGCCCTGCCTGCCGCCCTCGGACATGAGCTTACCGACAAGCGCATTGCCATTCTGCGCGAGATCGGCGTGTGCGGCTCCATTTCGCAAGCTGCCCGCGCTGTCGGCGTGAGCTACAAGGCCGCCTGGCAAGCGGTGGATACGCTGACCAATCTGGCGCGCGTGCCGTTGGTGGCGCGTGCTGTGGGTGGGGCGGGTGGAGGCGGCGCTTCCTTGACCTCTGCGGGCCGGGAATTGCTGGCCGCGGCCGATGCGATGGCGCAGGCACGCGGTGCGGTCATTGCAGACTGGCAGGCGCGGCCCTACACCGGCCAGGCGCTCGCCCGGCTGGCGGTGCGCACCAGCATGCGCAACCAGTTGCCATGCGTGGTGCAACGCCTGGAGGCGTTGGGGCCGATTGTGCGGGTGCATCTGACCCTGGAGGTGCCGCAAACGGCGCAAGCGGACTCAAGGAGCGAGCTGGGGGGGCACAAGGATGCTGCTGCGTGGCCCAGCCTGACCTCGCGGATCACCCGCGAGAGTGCCGAGTTACTGGGCTTGGCGGCGGGTCAGGCGGTGCAGGCGCTGTGCAAGGCCACTGCCGTGCGCGTTCTGCGTGCCGCCACTGGCGGCGAGGTGGTGCGGTCGGGCGCCTGTGCACTGCAAGCCAAGGCAGTGCGCGTTGTGCGTGGACAATTGGGCGATGAAGTCGCGGCCGAGCTGTGGGGCAGCGCACCGTGGGGTCTACAGATGGTGGGATTTGCGGCACCCGGCAGCGGTTTGCGTGCTGGCAGCCGGGTGGTGCTTGAGCTGGAAGAAAATGCCGTGGTCCTGGTGCAAGCCTGAGATTGGGGCCTCACGAGCAAACCTAGGGGAGTGTCTGTCATGGAAATGGAAGGTCGCCGCGCGTTTGCCGCTGGCCAACAAGAACTGTGGGATGCATTGAATGACCCCGAATTGCTCAAGGTATGCATCCCTGGCTGTGAGAGGTTCGACATAGGCGAGGCTGGACAGCATGCAGTGGACCTCGAGCTGAGAATTGGCGCGGGCATGGTGCGCTTCAACGGCAGCGTGCAGGTGGCGGATCGCTTTGAGCCTGATCGCTACCAAGTCCAGTTCGAAGGCAATGGTGGGGTCGCGGGCGTGGGCAAGGGGGTGGCGCGGGCGCGGCTGATTCCGCTGGCCGACTACGCTCCAGGCCATCCGCGCTGCCAGTTGCACTACAGCGTCGACGCTGTGCTGGATGGGAACATGGCCCTGCTTGACCCGCGCCTCGTCGAGGGCGCTGCGCGGGCCTTGATCGAGCATTTTTTTCGCCGCTTTGATGAGCAGTTGCGCAGGCGTTACCCGCGTGCGGCGCCAGCCGAACCGGAGGCCGTGCCCGAGGATATGGATGCCCAGGAGCGCGCTGGTGCGCCCACCATGCTGCTCGACCGCTCGCCACGTGCCCGCCCCGCGGCGCGTGTGCAGCCGGCGCCCAAAACCATGGGCACACCGGCCTGGGCGTGGGCGGCACTTGCCGCGCTCGTGGTGTTGGTAGGGGGCTATCTGTTGGCGCGCCTGCGATAGGCCGGCGGTGCAGATTTGCTATTTTAATAATAGCTAATAGCGCTTATCCAATAAGCGCAATGGCCGAATATCACCCATTTTTTTACCCGCCAGGTGCCTTACCCGTTTTTGCGTGTGCCCAGTTTGCGGTACACGGTGGCGCGGCTGATGCCCAGGCTGCGTGCGGCCTCGGCCACGTTGCCGCGCGCCTCGCGTACCGCGCTGCGGATCCATTCGGTTTCGGTTTCTCGCAGTGAGGCACTGGCAGCGGCGGGCGCGCTTCCGGGCGCGCTCTGGCGCACCGCCATGGCCTGCAAACGCAGGCCCGACCACAGTGGCAGGTCCACACGCTGGCCGCGGGTGGATGCGTCAAACAGGCGCGGCCAGTCGAGTGCCAGCAAGTCGCTGCAGTGCAGGCACGTGCCAGGCAATTGCTGCGGCATGGGCATGAGTTGGCGTGCCGCACTGTTGCAGCCCAGCAGGTAGCCGTCGGCGTCGAGGGCCATCAGGCCGTCGGCTTCGCTGCCCAGTTGGGCGCCGGGCCAGTTGACGCGCAGCAGCAGTGCATAGGGCTGCTGGCGCAGCAAGGCGTCTTCCAGTGCGCGTGCCGAGCGGGCGAGCACATGCCGCAGCTCGGGCCGTTCGGGGACGTCGACACCCGTCAGATCGAGCATGCCCACGCAGCGACCCTGTGGGTCGAACAGCGGTGCACCGGCGCAACTGTAGCTGCCATTGGCGTCGAAAAAATGCTCGCCACGGTGCAGCCAGACCGGGTGTAACTCGGTCAATGCGGCACCGATGGCAGCGGTGCCCACGCTTGCCTCCGACAGATCAATACCGCGGCGGCCAATGGCGTGGGCGCGCGGGTCGTGGTGGTCCACCGGGCCGGTAACGTCCAGCACCACACCGCGCGCATTGGTCAGCAGGGTGAAATAGCCCATGCCGCCGGTGGCATGGGTGAGATGCTCCAGCACCGGCCGGGCAGCGCGCAGCAGGCTTGCATGCTCGTCGTGGTCGCGGCGCAATGCGGCGGCGCTGACGCCGTCAAATGCCAGCGGATGTTGCGGCGAGCGACCCGCCTGCAAACAGCGCCGCCAGGAGCGCACGATCCAGGGCTCCATGCCTGTCGGGGGCACCCCCAGGCCTTGCACCAGCAGGGCATGGCGTGCCTGCGCGATAGAGGCGCTGCGGTCTGGCGTATGGGAAGAGACGGTGGTCACGGTGGCGCCAAGGAAAGTGGACGCACGCTGCGGTGCAGCATGTTTCAAATTGAGAATATCGCCAAGCGGCCCAGCCGGGTTCAGGGTTGTCCCTAGCCACCGGCCCAGGTGGGGGGCAGAAGATGGCAATTGCTCTTTTCCAGCCAATCCCCACCAGGAGACAGCCCGATGCCCGTGCAGTTCACCGTCAATGGCCGGCCGGCCAGCGTCGACGCCCCCGCCAACACCCTGCTTGTGCACGCGCTGCGCGAGCACCTCCACCTCACCGGCACCCATGTAGGGTGCGACACCAGCCAGTGCGGCGCCTGCACCGTGCTGCTCGATGGCCGCGCCATCAAATCCTGCGCCATGCTGGCCGTGCAGGCCGAGGGCTGCGAGATCACCACCATCGAAGGCCTGGCCACGGCGGACGGCGGCATGCACCCCATGCAGGCCGCGTTCAAGGAGTGCCACGGCCTGCAGTGCGGCTTCTGCACGCCCGGAATGGTGCTCTCCGCCGTCGATCTGGTGAAGCGCTACCCCGGCGCGAGCGAGGCCGAGATCCGCGCGCTGCTTGACGGCAATATGTGCCGCTGCACCGGTTACCAGAACATCGTCAAAGCCGTGCAGCAGGGCCAGCAGGCCATGGCTGCCTCCGCAGCCTGAGACCAACGAAGGAGACACAAGCCATGGGTGCATCCGACTTTTCCAAGCTGCCGCACATCGGCGAATCCGTCCGCCGCAAGGAGGACTACCGCTTTCTCACCGGCGCTGGCCAGTACACCGACGACATCGTCCTGGCTGCGCAAAGTTTTGCCGTTTTCGTCCGTTCGCCGCACGCCCACGCCAAGGTGGTCAGCATCAACACCGATGCGGCCAAAGCTGCCCCCGGTGTGATCGGTGTCTTTACCGGCGCCGATGTGGCGGCCGACAACATCAACGGCCTGCCCTGCGGCTGGCTCATTACCAGCACCAACGGCGAGCCCATGAAGGAGCCGCCGCACCCCATCCTGGCACAGGGCAAGGTGCGCTACGTGGGCGACGGCGTGGCCATGGTGGTGGCCGAAACCTTGCAACAGGCGCGCGATGCCGCCGAACGTGTCGAGGTCGATTACGACGTGCTGCCGGCGGTTGTCAACGTGCAGGATGCGGCCGCGGGCGCCGTGGCAGGTGCCGGCCTGCACGACATTGCCGAAGACAACCACTGCTTCAAGTGGGCGATTGGCGACAAAGGGGCGGTCGATGCGGTGTTTGCCAATGCGGCGCATGTCACCAAGCTCGATCTGGTCAACAACCGCCTGATTCCCAACGCCATGGAGCCGCGCGCCGCCATCGGCTCGTACAACCGGGGCACCGACGAGTACACGCTCTACGTCAGCAACCAGAACCCGCACGTCGAGCGCTTGCTCATGACGGCCTTCGTCATGGGCCTGCCTGAGCACAAGGTGCGGGTGATTGCGCCTGATGTGGGCGGTGGCTTCGGCTCCAAAATCTTTCTCTATGCTGAGGACGTGTGCCTCACCTGGGCGTCGAAAAAGCTCAACCGCAACATCAAGTGGGTGGCCGACCGCAGCGAGTCCTTTCTGACCGACGCCCATGGCCGCGACCACGCCAGCCACGCCGAAATGGCGATGGACGCGAGCGGCAAGTTCCTCGCCATGCGCGTGCACACCGACGCCAACGTGGGCGCCTACCTGTCCACCTTCGCCAGTGCGGTGCCGACCATCCTGTACGCCACGTTGCTCGCCGGCCAATACAGCACGCCTCAGGTGTACGTGGAGGTGGACACCTGGTTCACCAACACGTCTCCCGTGGACGCCTACCGTGGCGCCGGCCGGCCCGAGGCCACCTATTTGCTGGAGCGCCTGGTGAGCCGCTGCGCCTGGGACATGGGGCTCTCGCAAGACGACATCCGCAAGCGCAACTTCATCACCAGCTTCCCCTACCAGACACCGGTGGCGCTGCAGTACGACGTGGGCGACTACCACGCCTGCATGACGCAGTCGCAGGAGCTGGCCGATGTGGCGGGCTTTGCAGCCAGGCGGGCAGCCAGCGAAGCCAAGGGCCTCAAACGTGGCATGGGCTACAGCAGCTACATCGAAGCCTGCGGCATCGCGCCCTCGAACATTGCCGGGGCCCTCGGCGCGCGCGCCGGCCTGTTTGAATGCGGCGAAGTGCGGGTGCACCCTACCGGTAGCGTCACGGTGTTCACCGGCTCGCACAGCCATGGTCAGGGGCATGAAACGACGTTTGCCCAGGTGGTGGCGGCGCGCCTGGGCATTCCGGTGGAAAACGTGGACATCGTTCACGGCGACACCGGCCGCGTGCCCTTTGGCATGGGCACCTACGGCTCGCGCTCGATCAGCGTGGGCGGTGCCGCCCTCATGAAGGCGCTCGACAAGATCGAGGCCAAGGCCAAGAAGATTGCCGCGCACCTGATGGAAGCGAGCGACGCCGACATCGACTTTGCCGGCGGCGAGTTCACCGTCAAGGGCACCGACAAGAAAATCCCGTTTGCCCAGGTGTCCCTCGCCGCCTACGTGCCGCACAACTACCCGCTCGACAAGCTCGAACCCGGCCTGAACGAAACGGCCTTTTACGACCCCACCAACTTCACGTTCCCGGCCGGCACCTACATCTGCGAAGTCGAGGTGGACCCGCAGACCGGCGTGGTGCGCGTGGACCGTTTCACTGCGGTGGACGACTTCGGCACCATCATCAACCCGATGATTGTCGAGGGCCAGGTGCACGGCGGCCTGGTCCAGGGCATCGGCCAGGCGCTGATGGAAAACTGCGTCTACGACCGCGAAACCGGGCAACTGCTCACCGGCAGCTACATGGATTACGCCATGCCGCGGGCCGACGATTTCCCACAGTTCAAGCTGGGCCATGTCTGCACCCCCTGCACGCACAACCCGCTGGGCACCAAGGGCTGCGGTGAGGCGGGCGCCATTGGCTCGCCGCCAGCGGTCATCAACGCCGTGCTCGACGCCCTCGCGCCTCTGGGCGTGAAGGACTTCGACATGCCAGCCACGCCGCACCGTGTGTGGCAGGCCATCCAGAACGCCAAAACATGAAATACCCCCTGAGTCGCTTCGCGCCTTCCCCCTCTAGGGGGACGCCGCCAGCGCGGCGGGGCGGCCCTTGCGCGGCGGCCGCTGGCGTGCCCCGCGCGTGTTCCACGGCTTGCGAGCTTCTACAGCCGCAACAGGAAAACTAACAGGAGACCGATATGTACGCATTCACCTACGAAGCGCCCACCTCGACCGCCGCTGCTGCCGCGCAGGCCGCCGCCGGCGCGCGCCCGATTGCCGGTGGGCAAAGCCTGCTGCCCTCGCTGCGCCTGCGCCTGGCCGATCCGGGCCAACTGGTGGACCTGGGCCGCATCCCCGAGCTGGCCGGCATCCGCAAGGAGGGCGAGCACATGGTGATCGGCGCCATGACCCGCCACCAGCAAGTCGCCGACAGCGCCGAAGTGCGCGCGGCCATCCCCGCGCTGGCCGATCTGGCGGACCATATTGGCGACCGCCAGGTGCGCGCCCGCGGCACGCTGGGCGGCTCGCTCGCCAACAACGACCCTGCCGCCTGCTACCCAAGCGCTGCGCTGGCGCTGGGCGCCACCATCGTCACCAACCAAAGGGAAATCGCGGCCGATGATTTCTTCGTTGGCATGTACACCACGGCGCTGCAAGAGGGCGAGCTGATCACAGCGGTGCGCTTCCCCATTCCGCGCAAGGCCTCGTACCAGAAGTTTCGCCAGGGCGCCTCGCGCTTTGCCTTGGTGGGCGTGTTCGTGGCCCAGACCGCCAGCGGTGTGCGCGTGGCCGTTACGGGCGCGGCCAGCAGCGTGTTCCGCCAAAGTGCGCTGGAAGCCGCGCTGAACCAGAGCTTCACCGCAGCCTCGGCAGCGGCAGTGAAGGTGGACGCTGCGGACCTGGGCAGCGACATCCACGCCAGCCCGGTGTACCGCGCGCAGCTCATCAGCGTGCTCACGCAGCGCGCCGTGGCGCAGATGCTGGGTTGACGCCTGCCTCCGCTTGAAATTCCAAGGAAAATATGGCTCTAACGCTTATTGGGTAAGCGCTTGCAGCTATTTAAACAATAGCAAATGAACGCAGACCCGCAGGTTCTCGCGCCTGCGTCCATCGACGCGCTGGCCCAGGCGCTCCAAGCCGAAGGCTATTTCGCCGACCGGCGCCTCGCCACGGCGGCCTGGCTCGCGCTCAAACTGCAGCGCCCGCTGCTGCTCGAAGGCGAGCCGGGCGTCGGCAAGACGGCGCTGGCCCAGGCCCTGGCGCGCGCGCTGGGGCGGCCGCTGATCCGCCTGCAGTGCTACGACGGGCTGGAGCAGCGCGAAGCCTTGTACGAATGGAACTACAGCGCGCAGCTCTTGCACATGCGTGCTGCGGAAGCCCAGGGTGGGCTGGACACGGCACATATTGAGCGCGAGATTTACCAGGAGCGCTACCTCGTCAGCCGGCCGCTCCTGCAAGCCCTGCGCACACCGGCGCCGGGCGCGCTGCTGCTGGTGGACGAAATTGACCGCGCCGACGAGCCCTTCGAGGCGTTCTTGCTCGAATACCTGGGCGAGTACCAGGTCAGCATCCCTGAACTCGGCACGGTGCGCGCCGCAGTGCCACCCGTCACCCTGCTCACCAGCAACCGCACGCGCGACCTGCACGACGCCGTCAAGCGCCGCTGCCTGTACCACTGGCTCGACTACCCCGACCGCGAGCGCGAACTGGCCATCGTCCGCTCGCAGGTGCCCGGCGCCAGCAGTGCCCTGTCGGAGCAGGTGGCCGATTTCGTGGCGCGTCTGCGCAGCCAGCCCTTTGCCAATGCCTTCCAGCGCGCCCCCGGCATCGCCGAGGCGGTGGAATGGGCCAAGGCCCTGGTGGCGCTTGATACCCTGGTGGTCGATCCGGAAGTGGTGCAGGACACCGCCGGCATCCTGTTCAAGCAGCGTGAAGATGTCGCAGCGCTGACGCAGGACATGGCGGCGGAGTTGCTCACCCCCAGCGATGCGGAGAGCTAACGTGCACACGCAGTACGCGGGGAGCGTGGGGGCTACCGATTCGCCGCCGGGCGCGCTTCCGAAGGCGAATCGCGCCCCCTCGGGGGGCAGCGAACCACGCGCAGCGGGGAGCGTGGGGGCTACCGATTCGCCGCCGGGCCGCCCCAAGGCGAATCGCGCCCCCTCGGGGGGCAGCGAACCACGCGCAGCGGGGAGCGTGGGGGCTACCGATTCGCCGCCGGGCCGCCCCAAGGCGAATCGCGCCCCCTCGGGGGGCAGCGAACCACGCGCAGCGGGGAGCGTGGGGGCTACCGATTCGCCGCCGGGCCGCCCCAAGGCGAATCGCGCCCCCTCGGGGGGCAGCGAACCACGCGCAGCGGGGAGCGTGGGGGCCACATACAGCCAGTTGGGCGACGCGCGGCGTGGCAAGTTGGCCGACAACCTCACCGGCTTTGGCCGGGCCCTGCGCCGCGCCGGTGTCCCGGTGGACGCTGCCCGCATGGCACTGGCGCAAGAGGCCGCCCTGCTCGTCGGCTTGGCGCGGGCCGACCTGTGCGCCGCGCTGGAGACCGTGCTGGTCGCCCGTGAGCAAGACCTGCTGGTGTTTCGCGAACTCTTTGCGACCTACTTTCGCAACCCCAACGTCGCGCAAAAATTGTTGGCGCAGATGCTGCCTATCGCGGAAAGCCACGCCGAACCGGTAAAGCGCCGCCCGCGGGTGGCTGAAGCGCTTGCGCCCGTGCGGGCGGCCCGTGCGCCCACAGAGCCTGAAGAGGAAAAAATTGATTTCGACGCTGCCATGACGGCAAGCGAGCGCGAACGCCTGCACGCGGCCGATTTCAACCAGCTTTCCGCCAGCGAATACCGGTTGGTGCAGCGCCTGGCCCAGCGCGTGCCACTGCCTCTGCCGCGCTACGCGGCGCGCCGCACCCGGCCTGGCCCGCATGGCGCGCGCGCCGACTGGCCATTGGCCCTGCAGCGCGCGATGCGCACGGGCGGCGAGCTGGTGCAGGTGCCGCGCCTGGCGCGCCAAAGCCAGCCGCTGCCGCTCTTGGTGCTGCTCGACGTCTCGGGCTCCATGGAGCGCTACGCACGCCTGCTGCTGGCGTTCTTGCATGCCGCCACGGCCCCCGGCAGCGGAGCAGCAAATAGGGGAGGCAGGCGCGACGTGTTTGCCTTTGGCACCACGCTGACCGACCTCACGCCCGCCTTTCGCCACCAGGACCCGGACACCATGCTGGAGCGGGCCAGCGCCGCCATCCCCGATTTTGCCGGCGGCACGCGCCTGGCCGAGTCGCTGGCGCAGCTGCGCACCCGGCACGCCCGGCGCCTGGTGGGTCGGCGCACGCTGGTGCTGCTGGTCAGCGATGGGCTCGACACGGGCGAGCCTGCCGTGCTGGCACAGGAACTGGCCTGGCTGCGGCGCCACTGCGCGCGATTGCTGTGGCTCAACCCGCTGCTGCGCTTTGGTGGCTACGAGCCCAGCGCGCGCGGCGCAGCCGAACTGCACCGCGCGGCTGACGCCATGCTCGCGGTGCACAACCTGCAAAGCTTGCAGCAGCTCGCCAGCAGCCTGGCGCAGGTGCTGCGTGCGCCCGCGCGCACCCGATAACCCGAACGACGAGGAGAACTTCCTATGGAAATGCAAGCCAGCCGGGCGCTTCCCGCCAGCCAGCAACAGGCCTGGGACGCGCTCAATGACCCGGAAATGCTCAAGTTGTGCATCCCGGGCTGCGACAAGCTCGAAGCCACTGGGGAGGGGCAGTACACCGTCGGCATGGCGCTCAAGATCGGCCCGGTCTCGGCCAAGTTCAGTGGCAAGCTCGCGCTCAGCGATATTGTCCCGCCCACGAGCTACCAGCTTGCCTTTGACGGCCAGGGCGGCGTGGCCGGCTTTGGCAAAGGCCAGGCGCAGGTACGGCTGGAAGCCGTGGCGGACGATGCCCTCGGCCAGCCCTGCTGCGAGCTGCATTACACCGTGCACGCCACCGTCGGCGGCAAGATCGCCCAACTGGGCCAGCGCCTGATCGACGGCGCCGCCAAAGGCATGGCCGAAGACTTTTTTCGCCGCTTTGATGAGCAATTGCGCCGCCGCCACCCGCGTGCCGAGCCGCCGGCCGATACCGAGCCGATGGACGCCGAGGCACGGGAAGGCGCCGCCACGGTCCTGCTCGATTCCCGGCCTGGTGCTGATGCGTCGGAACGCGCGGGGGCGGCGCCCTCGGGCGGCATTCCGATGTGGGTCTGGGGTGCGATTGCCGCGGCGCTGGTGGCGGTGGCGATTTACCTGAGCTGAGGTGGGACATGGACAATCTCGATGTCACCGTATTGCGCGCGCTGGGCCACTGGCGCAGTACCGGCCAGCGGGCGCTGCTCGCCACGGTGGTGCGCACCTGGGGGTCGTCCCCCCGCCCCGAGGGCTCGATCATGGCGCTGTGCGAGAGCGGCGCCGTGGTGGGCTCGGTCTCGGGCGGCTGCATCGAGGACGACCTGATGGCCCGCTACACCCGTGCCTGGGCGGGCGAGGGGGACGACGCGGCGCTGGTGTCCGGCCCGCCGGTGTTCGCCAAGTACGGTGTCACGGCGGACGAAGCGCACCGCTTTGGCCTGCCCTGCGGCGGCACGCTGGAACTGCTGATTGAGTTCGACCCCGACGCCGGGGCCTTGGCCGAGCTGCTGTCCGCGCTGGAAGCCGGCAAGCTGATGCAGCGCAGCGTGCGCTTGCAGGATGGCGCGGTCGTGCAGGGCCCGGCCGCCACGCCCGCCACCTTGGTGGTCGACGCCGAGCGGGTGGTCAACACCTTTGGCCCCGAGTACCGCATGCTCATCATCGGCGCGGGCCAGATGTCGGAATACCTTGCCACCATGGCGCTGTTCTCCGGCTTTGCCGTCACCGTGTGCGACCCGCGCGAGGAATACCGCAGCAGCTGGAGCGTGGCCGGCGCCCGCGTGGTCAGCGACATGCCGGACGACGTGGTCAGCGCCATGCGCCCGGACCGGCGCACCTGCGTGGTGGCGCTCACGCACGACCCCAAGCTCGACGATCTGGCGCTCTTGCAGGCGCTGGATACCGAGGCCTTCTACGTCGGCGGCATCGGCTCGCGGCGCAACAACGCGGCGCGGCGCGAGCGCCTGAAAACACACTTCGACCAGACGGACGAGAGCCTGGCGCGCCTGCGCGGACCGATCGGCATCTACATCGGCAGCAAGACGCCTCCCGAGATTGCCGTAAGCGTCATGGCCGAGGTGCTGGCGGTGAAGAACGGCGTGGTCCTGCCGCGCGACATGGGGGTGGGGGAGGCCAAGCAGGTGCACGAGCGCTTGCCCTGACCGGAGCCGCCGGCGCCCTCGGAAAGCGGTAATGGGGGGCGCCCATTGGGCTAGGCATACCACTCTATCCGAGGGTCTTTCCCCACGCTCCGCCCCCGTAGGGGCTCCTACACTGGTGTAATAACCACCGTGGGAGGACCCGATGACGACCAAGATTGCCCCTGAGCTGCTCGCCCTGCAGCGCCTGTACGCCTGGGAAAGCGAGGCGCCCACAAGGGTCGCCTTGACCCAGCCGATGGGCGACGGCACGGTGAGGGACTTCAGCTGGGGCGAACTGGCCGCGCAAGTGCGCTGCATGGCAGGGCATCTCCAGTCGATTGGCATCCAGCCTGGTGACAAGGTGGCCATCCTGTCCAAGAACTGTGCCTGGTGGCTGATGAGCGATCTGGCCATCTGGATGGTGGGCGGCGTTTCGGTGCCGCTCTACCCCACGCTGGCGCCCGAGACCATTGCGCACATCCTCAAGCACAGCGAGGCGCGCGCCTGCTTCATCGGCAAGCTTGACGGCTGGGAGGCCATGGCACCCGGCGTGCCAGCGGACATGACTTGCATCAGTTACGCCCTCTCGCCCGAGTCCGCGCGCAAGGCCTACCCGCTGTGGGACACGCTGTGCAAGGCTGCCAAGCCGCTTGCTGGCCAGCCGGTGCGGGGTGGCGATGATCTGGCCACACTGATCTACACCTCGGGCACCACGGGCATGCCAAAGGGCGTGATGCACAGCTTCCACAACTTCGCCTGGGCGCTGGACGCCGGGATCCGCCGCCTGCCCATGGGCAAGGACGACCGCATGCTGTCCTATCTGCCTTTGGCCCACGTGGTCGAGCGTGTGCTGGTGGAGCACGGCTGGCTGCGCACCGGCATGCACGTGTTCTTTGCCGACTCGCTCGACACTTTCACCACCGACATGCAGCGCGCCCGGCCCACCATCTTTTTCTCGGTGCCGCGCCTGTGGGTCAAGTTCCAGCAGGCCATTCAGCACAAAATGCCTGAGCCCAAGCTCCAGCGCCTGCTCGGCCTGCCGCTCATCGGGGGCCTGGTGCGGCGCAAGATTCAAAAGACGCTGGGCCTGGACCAGGCACGCATCTGCGCCGGTGGCGCCGCGCCCATGCCGCTGGCGCTGCTGCAGTGGTACAGCAAGCTGGGCATCGCCATCAATGAAGGCTACGGCATGACGGAAAACCTCGCCGTCTCGCACATCACCGTGCCGGGCAAGAACCAGCAGGGCAGCGTTGGCCCGGCCTACGAGGGTGTGCAAGACCGCATCGACCCCGAAACGGGCGAAATCCAGATGAAGAGCCCGGCGGTGATGCAGGGCTACTACAAGGCCCCCGAGCAGACGCGCGATGCCTTCACGCACGACGGCTGGCTGCGCACCGGCGACAAGGGCCGCATCGATTCTGACAAGTGCTTGCACATCACCGGCCGCGTGAAGGATTTGTTCAAGACCGGCAAGGGCAAGTATGTCGCGCCCGCGCCGATTGAAGACAAGCTGGGTGACCACCCGGCCATCGAGGCCTGCGTGGTCACTGGCGCCAACCTGGGCCAGCCGCTGGGCATTTTGATGCTGAACGCCGACGCCGCCGCAGAGGCCCAATCGGCCGAGGGGCGCAAGGCACTCGAGCATTCGCTGGCGCAGCATCTGGCGAAGGTGAACGCCACGCTGGACCCGCACGAGCAATTGCAGTGCCTGGTGGTCAGCCGCACGCCCTGGACGGTGGAGAACGACATCATCACGCCCACCTTCAAGGTCAAGCGCAACCGTATCGAAGACCTGTACGCCGCGAAATTTGAAGAATGGGAAACCTCGCGCAAGAAGGTGCTCTGGTCGTAGGAGCTCCAACACGTTGCTATGCCCTGAAATTTTGATGAAAATATGCCTCAAGCGCTTATTCCACAAGCGTTTGCAGCTCTTTTATTCATAGCGATCGAACTGGCTTGGCCGCAGCTGCTCCGGCTCGGTTGCAAGCGGGGCGGGGGCACGCGCCAGTAAAGGGTTGGTAAAACCTGCCGTGGTGGCGGGTGGGCGGGGTGCCGGCTGGCTACCATCGCAGGCTATTGCCCCGCTTTGCCGCGTTGCCTGCCCATGCCAATTTCCCGCCCCCACCACTTCCGCCTTGTTTTTGTGCGCGGCCGCATGCGCTGGGGCCTGCTGCTGACCCTGGGGTTGCTGGCGGCATTGCTGGCGGGCGGCGGCTGGTGGTGGCAACAGCGCGCCGGCAAGGCCCAGGGTGTTGAGGCGACCAAGCCGGGCGGACGTGGCGGGCGCTTCGCGGGGCCGGCCGTACAGCCCGTATCGGTGGGCGAGGTGCGGCGCGAGAACCTGCGGGTGCGCGTCAGCGCCATTGGCAGCATGAGCGCGCGCGCCACGGCGGTGGTGAGGGCAAAGGTGTCGGGCGAACTCACCGAACTGCACTTCAAGGAAGGCGACGAGGTCAAGGCCGGTACGCTGCTGGCCCGCATCGACCCGCGCAGCTACCAGGCTGCGCTCGGCCAGGTGCAGGGCGCGCTCACCCGGGACGAGGCCTTGCTGGCCAACGCGCGCATGGACCTGGCGCGCTACCGCGAGCTGCAGCAGCAAAACTCCATTGCCAGCCAGCAGGTGGACACGCAGGCCGCCCTGGTGCGCCAGCTCGAAGGCACGGTGGCCGCAGACCGCGCGGCGCGCGATGCGGCACAGCTGCAGCTCTCGTACACCCGCATCACGGCGCCCATTTCGGGGCGCCTCGGCCTGCGCCAGGCTGACCGGGGCAACGTGGTGGCCCCGGGGGACGCGAACGGCATCGTCACCATCACGCAGGTGCGGCCCATCGACGCCGTGTTCTCGGTGCCCGAAGGCCTGCTGCCGCAAATCACACCGCGCCTGGCGAGCAAGACCCCGCTGCCCGTCGAGCTGTGGGACCGCGAGATGCGCCAGCGCCTGGGATCGGGCGTGGTCAGTGCGCTGGACAACGCCATCGACACCGCCACGGGCAGCATCCGCATCAAGGCGGCCTTTCCCAACGAGAACGGCGCGCTGTTTCCCAACCAGTTCGTCAATGTCAAGCTTGAACTCGACACCTTGAAAGATACGCTCACGGTCCCCGCCACGGCCCTGCAAAATGGCCATGTGTACCTGGTCAAGGACGATGGCACCGTGGCCTGGACAGCGGTGCGCGCCGGCCCGCAGGACGGCGATCGACTGAGCGTGCAGGCGGATCTTCCCGTGGGGGCGAAGGTGGTGACCGATGGGCTGGACCGCCTGCGCGATGGCGCCAAGGTCAATGTCATCGCGCCCGCCGCACCGGGCGTGGCGCCGGTGGTGAAGGCGCGGCGGTTTGACCCCTCGACGCTGCCGCCCGAGGTGCGCGCCAAGCTGGCCGCGATGTCGCCCGAAGAGCGCCGCGCGTTCCTCTCCGCGCGCCGGGCCAAGGCTGCGGCCAGCCGTCCGGTCGAAGCGGCCACTGCTGCGGCCTCGGCCCCGGCGCCCGCCTCGGTCCCAGCGTCGGCCGGTCGGCCGTGATCGCCTCGGCCGGTCTCTTGCGGCGGGTCCTTTTCGCATGAATATCTCGCGCCTTTTCATCCTGCGGCCGGTGGCAACGTCGCTGCTGATGCTCGCCTTGCTGCTCAGCGGCCTGCTGGCGCTGCGCCTGCTGCCGGTGTCGGCCCTGCCCGAGGTGGATTACCCCACCATCCAGGTCACCACGCTCTACCCAGGCGCCAGCCCTGATGTGATGACCGCCACGGTCACCGCGCCGCTGGAGCGCCAGTTCGGCCAGATGCAGGGCCTGACGCAGATGTCGTCCACCAGTTCGGGCGGCGCCTCGGTGATCACGCTGCGCTTTTCACTGGGCGTGGCCATGGACGTGGCCGAGCAGGAGGTGCAGGCGGCCATCAATGCCGGCAGCAACCTGCTGCCGAACGACTTGCCGATGCCGCCGCTCTACAGCAAGGTCAACCCGGCGGATGCGCCCATCATGACGCTGGCGATCACCTCGCCCTCGCTGCCGGTGATCCGCGTCAACGACCTGGTCGAAAACCGTCTGGCCCCGCGACTTTCCCAGGTGTCCGGTGTGGGCCTGGTGGCGGTGGCGGGCGGGCGCCGGCCGGCCGTGCGCATCCAGGTCAACCCGGCCACGCTGGCGGGCCTGGGTTTGGGCCTGGACGACGTGCGCGCGGCAATAGCCGCGGCCAACGTGCGCCAGGCCAAGGGCAGCTTTGACGGGCCGGATCGAGCGTCGAGCATCGACGCCAACGACCAGCTGCAATCGGCCACCGAGTACCGCAACCTGGTGCTGGCGTTTCGCAATGGGTCCCCCATTCGCCTCAGCGACATTGCCGAAACCGTGGACGACGCCGAGAACACGCGCCTGGCCGCCTGGGCTGGCACACCGGCGACGGGCAGCCGTGCCGGCGTCATCCTCAACATCCAGCGCCAGCCCGGCGCCAACGTCATTGACACGGTGGACCGCATCCAGGCGCTGCTGCCGCAACTGCGCAGCAGCTTGCCGGCTTCGCTTGACGTGCAGGTGCTGAGCGATCGCACCGTCACCATCCGCGCCTCGGTGCGCGACATGCAGTACGAGTTGCTGCTGGCCATTGCGCTGGTGGTGGCCGTCATCTTCGTGTTTTTGCGCAGCCCCACCGCCACGCTGATCCCGGCCGTGGCCGTGCCGCTCTCGCTGATTGGCACCTTGGGCGTGATGTATTTGGCTGGGTTTTCCATCAACAACCTGACTTTGATGGCGCTGACGATTTCGACCGGATTCGTCGTGGACGATGCCATTGTGATGATCGAGAACATTGCCCGTCATCTAGAGCATCCCGAGGCAGTGCCGCTCACCCCGCTTCAAGCCGCTCTCGAAGGCTCGCGCCAGATCGGTTTCACCATCATCTCGCTGACGATTTCGCTCATCGCGGTGCTGATTCCGCTCTTGTTCATGGGCGACGTGGTGGGGCGCTTGTTCCATGAATTCGCCATCACCATGGCGGTGTCCATCGTGATCTCTGCTGGCGTGTCGCTGACGCTCACGCCCATGCTCAGTGCGCGCCTGCTGCGCGCGCCCGATCCGAAAAAGCACGGCCGGCTGTTCAACGCCACGGGGCGCTTCTTTGACCGCACCATCGCCGCCTATGGCCGCACGCTCGAAGTGGTGCTGGACCACAGCGTATTGACCTGGGTGGTGTTCCTGGCCACGTTGGCGCTCACGGCGCTGCTCTATTTCTGGGTGCCCAAGGGGTTTTTCCCGACACAGGACACGGGGCTTTTGCAGGCCACCACCGAGGCCGACCAATCCATCTCGTTTGCCGCCATGGCCGAGCGCCAGCAGGCCGTGGCCGAGCGCTTGCTGCAAGACCCGGCGGTGCAAAGCGTCTCCTCGTTCATCGGTGTGGATGGGCAGAACACCACGCTCAACAGCGGCCGCATGCTGATCGACCTGCGCCCACACAGCACGCGCGATGCGGCTCCCGTGGTGCAGCAGCGGCTGCTGGCGGCCGCGCAGGGCCTGCCCGGCATCCGGCTGTTCGTGCAGCCGGTGCAGGATTTGACGATTGAAGACCGCGTGGCGCGCACCCAGTACCAATTGCTGCTGTCGTCTCCCGATGCCGCGGCGCTCGAGACGGCGACCCAGGCGATGCAAGGGCGGTTGCGCGCGCTGCCGGGGCTCTCGGACGTGGCCAGCGACTTGCAGGACCAGGGCTTGCAGGCCTACGTTGCCATCGACCGCGCGCAGGCCGGCCGACTGGGTGTCACCGTGGCGGCGATCGATACCGCGCTCTACAACGCCTTCGGCCAGCGCCTGATATCCACCATCTTCACGCAGTCCAACCAGTACCGCGTGGTGCTGGAAGTGGCACCGCGCTTCGCCATCGGCCCGGAGGCACTGGCCGGCATCTACGTGCCGACAACGGGGGTGGCGGGCGGCGCGCCGGTGCCGCTCTCATCCGTGGCGCATATCGAAGAGCGGCACACACCGCTGGCCGTCAACCATGTGGGCCAGTTGCCGGCTGCGACGCTGTCGTTCAACGCTGCGCCTGGGGTGGCGCTGGGCGATGCGGTCGCCCAGGTGCAAAAGGCGCTGGAGCAGGCACGCGCCGACGGCGCTGTCGGCGCCGCAGTCGACGCGAGCTTTCAAGGGGCGGCGCTGGCCTTTCAGGCGTCGCTGTCGAACACGCTGCTGCTGATCCTGGCGGCGGTGGTCACCATGTACATCGTGCTCGGCGTGCTCTACGAGAGCATGGTGCATCCGGTGACGATTCTCTCGACCCTGCCTTCGGCCACGGTGGGGGCGTTGCTGGCGCTCAAGCTGGCCGGGGCCGAACTCGACATCGTGGCCGTGATCGGCATCGTGCTGCTCATCGGCATCGTCAAGAAGAACGCCATCATGATGATCGACTTCGCGCTCGACGCCCAGCGTGAGCGGGGCCTTACGCCCCGCGCCTCCATCACCGAGGCCTGCCTGCTGCGCTTTCGGCCCATCCTGATGACCACGCTGGCGGCGCTGTTTGGTGCGCTCCCAATGATGCTGGGCAGCGGCGTGGGCAGCGAGCTGCGCTTTCCGCTGGGGGTCACGGTGGTGGGCGGGCTGATCCTGAGCCAGTTGCTGACGCTGTTCACGACACCGGTGATTTATCTGACGTTTGAGCATGCCGCCGAACGCTGGCACGCGCGCCGGGCACGCAAGGAATCGGGCCATGCACCTACCTGATTTTTTAGGCGAAATCGGCCGCAAGCGCACGTCCTGCTTGCGCATGGAAGTCGAAAAACATAGCAACTTGAAATTGGGGTCAGATTCCAATTTTTTGCCTGGTTGGAGGGCGGAGGCCGGGGTGTGCGCCCGGCGGCGCAGTAACTTTCTTTCGCGTCGCCGAAAGAAAGTCACCAAAGAAAGGGCGACCCTGCTGGCCGTGATGGAATATTGGGGTCAGACACCCATTTCACTGCGGTGCTTTGCACCGCACCCTCCGGGCGCGCCAAAGGCGCGGTGGAATGGGGCTCTGACCCCAAAATCCAACGCCTGCGATGCTCGTTCGCGGAGCGCGCCGTGGAACTCGCTACGCGCTGGCGCGCTTCGCTCGAACAACCACGGCGAGTCAGATGACGAAGGCGTGTGTCCTTCGGCACACGCCCGCCCCGCGCCCTGCGCTTCTCGGCACGGCCAGAAGGGACCCCGGCAATACGGGCCATCGCTGCGCTCCGCCTCGCTGGGGCAGGCGCTGCGCGCCGCGAAAACAAGGCCGAGCGCAGCGATGGCCCGTGTCGTGCCCAACCCCCTTCTGGATGCGCCTGTGGCGGAGTGCTTGCGGGGTGGTATGCGCGTCGGAGCGCGCATGCTTCGTCAACTGATTCGCCGCATTTGTCCGAACGAAGCGCTGCAGGCGCGCAGTGAGTTATGCGGCGCACCCCGCAAGTGCTTCGCCGCAGGTTGCCCCGTAGCGCAGCGAAGGGGACGCAGACAGCAGGGTCGCCTTCTCTTTGGTGACTTTCTCTTGGCGACCAAGAGAAAGTTACTGCGCCGCCGGGCGCATACCCCGGCTCCCGCCCTCAAATTAGTCAAAGAATTGGAATCTGACCCCAATTCCACCCTACGCTGCCAGGCGCATACCCCGGCCTCCGTCCTCAGCAAAAACAAACAGTCAAAAAATATAGCTGTCAGCGCAATACCCATAAGCGCTAGAGGCCAAAAACACTATAAATCTTGCAGGAGAAGCCAGCCATGAGCCTCTCCACCCCCTTCATCCACCGCCCGGTGGGCACGCTGCTGCTGACGCTGGCGCTGGTGCTCGCGGGGGGTGTCGCCTACTTTTTGCTGCCCGTGGCGCCGTTGCCGCAGGTCGATTACCCCACCATTTCCGTGTCTGCTAGCCTGCCTGGCGCCAGCCCCGACACCATGGCCGCCACCGTGGCCACGCCGCTTGAGCGTGCGCTGGGCGCGATTGCCGGCGTGACCGAGATGACATCGCGCTCGTCCCAGGGCAGTACCCGCGTCACGCTGCAGTTTGACCTGGGCCGCACGGTCGATGGCGCGGCGCGCGACGTGCAGGCGGCCATCAACGCCTCGCGCAGGCTGCTGCCCAGCGGCATGCCCAGTAACCCGAGTTACCGCAAGGTCAACCCGGCGGATTCGCCCATCCTGATCCTGGCGCTGACTTCGCCCACGCTGACGCGCGGGCAGATGTACGACGCCGCCTCCACCGTGCTGGCGCAAAAGCTCTCGCAGGTCGAAGGCGTGGGCCAGGCCACGGTGAGTGGCGGCGCACTGCCGGCCGTGCGCGTCGAGCTCGATCCGACACGCCTGTCCGCCAACGGTATTTCGCTGGATCAGGTGCGCAGCGCCATCACCAGCAGCAACGGCCGGCGGCCCTTGGGGGTGGTGGAGCGTGAAGACCATTACTGGCAAATTGGCGCCAACGACCAGGCGAGCGTGGCCGCCGACTACGCCCCGCTGGTGCTGCGCTGGAACGCCAACGGCAGCGCCGTGCTGCTGCGCGACGTGGCCGACGTGGTCAACGGCGTGCAGGACGTGCGCAATTACGGCGTGGCCAATGGCAAGCCGGCCATCCTGCTGCAGGTGTACAAGCAGCCGGGGGCGAACATCCTGGACGCGGTGGATCGCGTGCGGGCCTTGTTGCCGCAGCTCGAAGCCTCCATCCCGGCGGCCATCAACGTGCAGATCGTCTCCGACCGCACGCCCACGCTGCGCGCCTCGGTGCGCGAAGTGCAGCGTGCGCTGTTGCTTGCCGTGGCGCTGGTGGTGATGGTGGTGTTCCTGTTTCTGCGCAGTTTTCGCGCCGCACTGGTGCCCAGCGTGGCCGTGCCGGCGTCGCTCATGGGCGCGTTTGGCGTCATGTACCTGGCAGGCTATACGCTGGACAACCTCTCGCTCATGGCACTCACCATTGCCACGGGTTTCGTGGTGGACGACGCCATTGCCGTGCTGGAGAACATCGCGCGCCACATGGAGGGCGGTAAGAGCGCGCTGCAGGCGGCGCTTGCGGGTTCGCGCGAGATGGCCTTCACCGTGCTCTCGATGAGCATTTCGCTGGTGGCGGTGTTCGTCCCCATCATGTTCATGGGCGACGTGGTGGGCCGGTTCTTCCGCGAGTTTGCCGTCGTCATGTCGGCCGCCATTTTGATTTCGATGCTGGTCTCGCTCACCACCACGCCCACCTTGTGCGCTTTGCTGCTGCGCCCGCGGCCCGTGCGCGCTCCTTCGCGCATGGGCCAGGTCATGGACCGGTTCGGGGCGCGCAGCCAGCGCCTGTACCGCCGCAGCCTCGCGTGGTGCCTGCGCCACCCGGCGCTGGTGCTCGGCGCGCTGGTGGGGGTCATCGGGCTCAACGTATTTCTGTACGCCACGATTGAGAAGGGCTTCCTGCCCGAGCAGGACACGGGCCGCATCATGGGGTTCATCCGCGCCGACCAGGCCAGTTCCTACCAGGCGATGGAGCGGCGCATCAAGCGGTTTCTCGCCATTGTGGAGGCCGATCCGGCGGTGGAAAACGTCACAGGCTTCACCGGGGGCGGCCAGAGCAACGCGGGCGCCATGTTCATGACGCTCAAGCGGGGGCAGTCGTCCGACGCGGTGATTGCCCGCCTGCGCAACCAGCTCAAGGATGAGCCTGGCGCGCGCCTGTTCATGGTGCCCCAGCGCGATATCCGCATTGGTGGGCGCCAGAGCAGCGGCTCGTACGACTACACGCTGCAGGCCGACGACGTGGCCGACCTGCGCACCTGGGAGCCACGCATCCGCGAGGCCCTGGCCGCGCTGCCGCAGCTCGAAGACGTCAACAGCGACGTGCAGGACCACGGCGAGCAGACCACGCTGGACATCGACCGCGATGCCCTCGCGCGCCTGGGCCTCACGGTGGCGCAGGTGGACGCGACGCTCAACGACGCCTTCGGCCAGCGCCAGGTCGGCGTCATCTACAACCCGCTCAACCAGTACCGCGTGGTGATGGAGGCGGCGCCGCGCTTCCTGCAAGATCCCAAGGCCCTGGACGGCTTCTTTTTCATCTCGAAAACCGGCCAGCAGGTGCCACTGTCGGCCTTTGCCAAACTGCGCAGCACCATTACGCCGCTGGCCGTGAGCCACGAGGGCGGCACGCCCGCCAGCACCATCAGCTTTGGCCTGGCGCAAAACATGTCGCTGTCGGACGCCACCGACGCCATCGAGCAGGCCGTGGCCAGCCTGGGCGTTCCGGTGTCGGTGCGCGGCAGCTTTGGCGGCAACGCGGGGGCGTTCCAGAAGGCGCTGGCAAGCCAGCCGCTGCTGATTCTTGCGGCCCTGGTGACCATTTACCTGGTACTGGGGGTGTTGTACGAGAGCCTGGTGCACCCGCTCACCATCCTTTCGACCCTGCCGTCGGCCGGGGTCGGCGCGCTGCTGGCGCTGATGCTGTTTCACACCGAGTTTTCCCTCATCGCGCTGATTGGGGTGTTTCTCTTGATCGGCATCGTCAAGAAAAACGCCATCCTGATGATCGACTTCGCCCTGGCGCACCAGCGCAGCGGCCATGCCAGCGCTGCCCAGTCCATCTACCGCGCCGCCTCGCTGCGTCTGCGCCCCATTTTGATGACCACCATGGCCGCCATATTCGGTGCGCTGCCACTGGCGCTCGGCCGGGGCGACGGCGCCGAGCTGCGCCAGCCGCTGGGCATCGCCGTGGTCGGTGGCCTGCTGGTGAGCCAGTTGCTCACGCTGTACACCACGCCTGTGGTGTACATGGTGCTTGAGCGCCTGCGCCAGCGGGTGCAGCGCACGCCGCCCCGCCCTGCAGCCGTACCCCGCCTGGAGACCGTTTGATGTTGGCTTTGCACCGCTTGTTCCTGTTCGCGCCGCCACGAATCGCACTGGCTCAGATCGCCCTGGTCTGCCTGCTTGTTGGCTGCGCCGCACCCCCCAGACAGGCATTGCCCGCCGCGCCGGTGCCCGCCGCGTGGAAAGAGGGCGCTGCGGCCCAGGCCGGCTTTTGGCACCTGGCGCAGCCGGGGGAGGGGGTGCAGACAGAGTGGTGGACGCGCTATGGCGACCCGGTGCTCAACACCCTGCAAGACCAGGCGCAGCGCGGCAACCCAGGCCTGGCGCAAAGTGCTGCGCGTCTGCGCGGCGCGCAGGCCGCCGTGGCCGGTGCGCGTGCGCCGCTGTTGCCGCAACTGGGCCTGGCCGCCAGCAGCCAGCGCGCGCGGGCGACGCCAGGCAGCAGCCCTGCCAACAGCCAGTCGCTGGGCCTGAACGCCAGTTGGGAAGTTGACCTGTGGGGGCGCGTGGCAGGCAGCGTCGATGCCGCCCAGGCCAGTGCCCAGGCCAGCAGCGCCGATCTGGCAGCGGCCCGCTTGTCGCTGCAGGCGCTGGTGGCACAAAGCTATTTCGCGCTGCGCGCTGCCGAAGCGCAGGAGCAATTGCTGACCTCCACGCTCGCCGCCTACGACGAAAGCCGCACGCTTACCCGCAACCGTGTGCAGGCTGGGGTGGCCCCGCCGTCCGACGCTGACCAAGCCGAGTCCCAGTACCAGAGCACACGCGCCCAGTGGCTGGACGCGCAGGCCACCCGCGCCCAATGGGAGCACGCCCTGGCCGCGCTGGTGGGCGAGGCGCCCGCCAACTTTGCGCTGGCGCCGTCGGCGCAGCTCCCCCGACCGCCGGCTGTGCCGCTGGCGCTGCCCGCCGAGCTGCTGCAGCGCCGCCCCGATATCGCTGCCGCCCAGTTCAACGTGGCCGCCGCCAATGCCCAGCTCGGCGTGGCGCACAGCGCCTTTTTCCCGGCGCTCACGCTCTCGGCCAGTGCGGGCTACCGTGCCAGCAGCCTGGCATCGCTCATTTCGGCCCCCAACTTGGTGTGGTCGCTGGGGCCGCAAATGGCGCTGGCGTTGTTCGACGGTGGTGCGCGCACGGCGGCGGTGGAGGGCGCCATGGCCAATGTGGACCTGGCGGCAGCCACGTACCGGGGGGCGGTCATTACCGCGCTGCAGGAGGTGGAAGATGCGCTCAGTACCGGCGCCTCCCTGCAACAGCAGGCACAGGCGCAGCAGCTTGCCGTAGCCGCCGCCCAGCGGGCGTTCGCGGTGGCGCAAAACCAGTACCGCGCGGGCACCGTCGGCTACCTGAACGTGCTGTCGGCGCAGGCCACGCTACTCGCGGGCCAGCGCAGCCTGATCGAGCTGCAGCGCCAGCAACTGGTGGCGGTCAACACCTTGTTGAAAAACCTGGGGGGCGGCTGGCCCGAGCAGGCGTTAACCGATTGAGAACCGTTCCTGCAGGGCCTCGCCAAAAGCTGGGGTGGCGCTCAACGTCAGCGTGAGCGTGCAGCGCCCGCCGCCCATGGCCGGTGGGCTGTGCTGCAGACGGGCCGTCTCGACGTCGAAGCGCGTGCTCAGGTCACCCGCATCCTCCTGCTGGCATTGCAGGTCGAAGTCCCAGTCGGCGGCAGCGTCCCCTTCAACGGGCGCTCCCCATTCGGCGCACGCCCAGGTGAGCACGGCCTGCACCTCGCGCAGCGCCGCGTCCAGGCGCTCGGGCAGCACGCAGGCCATGGCGTCCCAGCTAGCGCTGCCATGGCCGTCTTCGCTGTAGTCAAAATCGAGGTAGTTCAACACCATGGGGGCATTGTCCCCTCCGCCCGCCATGACCCGCATCGAACCCGCTCTCGTCCTTGAACAGATAGAGGTGCACTGGCCGCACGGCACGCCGTTTCCTGCGCTCGACTGGCGCGTGCCCGCTGGCGCCGCCCTGGTGCAGGGTGGGCCGGGCAGCGGCAAGACCACCGTCTTGCGCTTGCTGGCAGGTGCCTTGCCGGCAGCGCGGGGGCGCATTCTGCTGCACGGCGCCCCCGTGCAGCCTGCCCAGGTGTTCTGGTCCGAGCGCGACGCCGCGGGCTGCGAAAAGCGGCTGGTGCGCGACTGGTGGCGTGCGCTTGCGGCGCGCTACCCGGCTTGGGACGCCGCGGCACTGGCGCGGCATGTGGATGGCTTTGCGCTGGCGCCGCACCAGGAAAAGGCCTTCTTCATGCTCTCGACCGGCACGCGCCGCAAGGCCTGGCTGGCGGCCGCGCTGGCCAGTGGCGCGCCGCTGACGCTGATCGACGAGCCGCTGGCCGGGCTGGACCTTGCTTCGGCACGCTACCTGGCAGCCGCCATTGCCGAAGCGGCGCAGCAGCCGAATCGCGTGATCGTGGTGGCGCACGATGCACCTCTGGCGGATGTGCCCTGGGCGGCGGAGCTGGCGCTGCCGGATGCGGCATAAAGTGCTTCAGAAATAATAGCTGCTCGCGCTTGCTGCTATTGCGCTAGAGGCCAAAAATGCTTGAAATTCTGGCTACATCGCCCGGAACTGCGCCGCATACAGCCGGCTGACGGCGAATGCTTCCGCCCGGCCATGCAGCTGCAGGGTGAGCTTGCCGCTCTCGCTGCGCACCGCGCTGGCGATGGCGCTGGCGCGCACCAGCGTGCCACGGTGGATCTGCCAGAACTGCTGCGTGTCGAGCTGGGCCAACAGTTCGCGCAGCGGCGTGCGGATCAGGTGCTCGCGCGTGGCGGTGAGCACGCGCACGTATTTGTCGGCCGCCTCGAACACCAGCACCTCATCGACCGGCACCATCTCGATGCGGCTGCCGTGTCCGGCCTGGATGAAGCGCAGCAGGCCGCCTGCGGGGGCGGCGCCCGTCGCAGGGCTGGGCCCGGCCCCGAGCAGGCTGCGCAACTGGGCGAGCGTGGTCTCTGGCAGCAGCGCGGCGCTGCTGCGTGCGGCCAGCAGTTGCTGCACGCGCGCCACGGTTTTCTGCAAGCGCCCGGCCTGCAGGGGTTTGAGCAAATAGTCCACCGCCTGCGCCTCGAAAGCCTGTACGGCGTACTGGTCGTAGGCGGTGAGGAAGACCAGCGCCGGGAAGGGGTTGCCGTCCGGCCAGGCGTCCACCAGTTCAGCGGCGGCGTCCAGCCCACTCTGGCCCGGCATGCGGATGTCGAAGAACAGCACTTCAGGCTGCAGCGCCAGCGCTTCGCGCACGGCAGACAGGCCGTCGCCCACGCTGGCCAGAATCTGCAGTTCGGGCCAGGCCTGGGCCAGCGCGTGCTGCAGGTCGGCTGCCAGCAGGGGCTCGTCCTCGGCAATCAGGGCGCGCGGGTGGGAGAGATTCATGGGGTGGGTGAATTCAATGGAAAAGTGACTCTAGCGCTTGTTCCGCTTGCGCCACAAGCTATCAATTCGAGAGTTCCGTGCTCGCCGTACAAGGTGCTGAGCCGCTCGCGCACCTGCACCAGCCCAAAGTGGCTGCCGGGGCGGTCCGTGGCGTGCTCGGGCGACGCACGAAGGCCGACGCCGGTATCCACCACTTCGAGCCGCAGCAGCGTGCCCGCAGGGCCGGGCAGGGTGCTGGCGCGCAGAGCGATGTGGCCACCGCCGACCTGCGGCTCCAGCCCGTGGCGAATGGCGTTCTCCACCAGTGGCTGCAGCAGCAGCGGCGGCACCGGCATATCCCGCAGCGCATCGGGCAACTCCAGTGTGAAGGCCAGGCGCGGCCCCATGCGCACGGCCATGATTTCCAGGTAGTCGGCCAGGCGCGCAAACTCATCGGCGAGCGGGTGCAGCGCGGAGCGGGCACCGCCCAGAGTGGCGCGCAGGTAGGCGATCAGGTGGTCCAGCATGGCCTGGGCGCGCGGCGGGTCGGTGGCGATCAGCACGCGCAGGTTGGCCAGGGTGTTGAACACCATGTGAGGCTCCAACTGGGCTTCCAGGAGTTTGAGCCGTGTTTCGGTGGCCTGGGCACGGACTTCGCTCATCTGTGCACGCAGCGTGGCGCGGTGCCCCCGGCTGTAGAAGAAATACGTGCCCACAAGCCCGGCCACCAGCGTGATGACCACCGAAATACGCAGTTGCGCCCGACCACCCGTATCCCACGAGGAAAACCCAAACCACGCGTCGGCTAGCGCCGTGCCGCCCAGGTAGCCCAGCACCATGCCGCACGCAGGCAGCGCAATGCCTGGCACACCGGCGGGCCAACCGGTCGCGGCACTGGAGGGGAACAGATGGCGCCCGAAATCGATGCAGGCCCAGGTCAGGCTGCCGATGGCCAGCGAATAGACCAGGGGGAATTCGTAGGGCCGTTCGGGCTGGACGGCATATTGAAGGGCCGCGATGGCCAGGCAGAAGGCCAGGGTCTGCAGCAGATGCCGCAGCTTGTCGATCCAGTCGATTCTTTGGGCTTGCGCCGCTTGGGTCGCGGTGTCAGTGTCCATCGCGCTGGCGCTGCAACCGCTCGCGCTCCTTTTGCACCATGCGCTCGCGCAGGCTGCTGCCTGTGCCCAGCACAAACACCGAGATACCGTGCAGCGCCAGCCCCAAACCCCAGCCCAGCAGCGGGAAGACCGACCAGGGCCGGCTGCCGAATCCATGGCGCGACAGGGCGAAGAGCCCCAGATTCACCAGGATGAACACCAGCGCGTGCAGGTACCAGCCGAGCTTGGCGCCGGCACGCCTGCGGGCGAGCTGTTCGATCGTTTCGGGGGAGAGGGGTGTGGGCATGGGGGATTTTAGGCAAGGGCGGGTGTTCGGTCTTGGCGCACCGGGGGCAAAGTCCGCCTTCATTGCGCGCGCTGTTGCAAGGGTTGCAGGTGCGCGGCAAAGAAGGCCACGATGCGTGCATCCACCTGGGGCAATACGCTGCGGTCGAAATCGGGCGGGTCGCCCAGCAGTTCGCGCTCCACGCCATTGAGCAGGCGCAATGGGGGCATCGGCGAGAGCATGGCGCCATGGCCCGCGTTCGGCAGGTGGGCGATGAGCGTGCAGCGGTCCTGGCAGGCGGCCAGCACGGCGCTGCTGTGAAAGCGCGGCACCTGGTTGGTGTCTTTCCCGGCGGTGACCAGGCCCAAGGGAATGCGCGGGGCGGCCAGGCTGGCCATGTCGAAGTCGGCGGCAAAGGGCACGCTGGCCACGGCCGCCTGCACGCGCGGGTCGTGGTAGGCGTACAGGGTGTCGTCGCCAAAGCGGTAGCGGATCACGGCCAGCGCCACGGCCTTCTTCAGCCCGTCCAGCAGGTCGCCGTGCAAGCGCGTAATGAAGCCCACGCAGGAAGAGAAGTCCTCTGCGATGTGGGCTTCGCAATGCTGCGCAAAGCGCGCGGGGGACCAGCGGCCCCCGGCGAACACCAGGGCCGTATGGCCGCCGGCCGAGCCGCCGAAAATGCCCACCTTGTCCAGGGCCAGAAGGGGCGCCAGCCGGGCATCCCGTGCCACGGTATCCACCGCGCGGGAGACCTCGGCGGGGCGCCGTTTCCAGCTCTCTGGGCCGGGGCTGGACGGGTCTTTGTAGTTGTCGCCCGCATGTTCGGGCAGCGCCACCACGAATCCGGCCGTGACCAGCGCGCGGGCCAGATCGGTGTGCACCCAGGGGCTGCCGCCGGAGCCATGCGAGATGACAACCAGCCGGCCATTGCCTTGCACGGGGGTGCCTTGCCAGGCCAGTTGCAGCGAGAAGGGGCCGCGCTGAACGGGTTCGTCTGCTTCGCTGGCTGGGTAGAACACGGTGACCGGGCCATCACCTTGGGCGCCGGGCAGTTCCATCAAACCCACGCCCGCGTGGCCTGCCATGGTGGCAAAGGCCAGGCAAGATGCCGTCAGTAGCTGCTTCATGAAGCTGTCTCTCGGGGGTAGCGCACTCAGGAGCGGCGGTCTTGCGCAACCAGGCGATTGCGCTCGGCCTGCACCAGGCGCTCGTGCAGATCGCTGCCGCTGGCCAACAGAAACACGGACACACCATGCACCAGCAGGCCCAGACCCCAGCCGAGCGCCGGGAACACCGCCCAGTGGCGGCCGCTGCTCGCCGACAGCGTGACCAGCAGCAGATTGACCAGGAGGTACACCGAGGCGTGCGCGTACCAGCCCATTTTGGCCCTGGCGCGGCGCTGCGCCAAGCGTTCGAGTGCTTCGGCGCTCAGGGGGGATGTGGTGCGGGCCATGGTGTAGTCTTTCAGGCGATGGCGATGGTTTGTGCGGGGGTGCCGGTTCTTGCCAGGCGCAGCAGCCGCCCGGCGCGGGCCGCAAACACGCCGTTGAAAGCCCCATACAGCATGGCAACCTGGAAGGCAAAGTGGTTGTCGTGTGCCAGTGGCGGCTGTAAGGCCAGCTCCACGCCCACCCCATATTTCACCAAGAATATCCCCACGATGAGCAGCAGGGGCCAGGCGCTGCCCGGCAGATGAAAGCGCTGGCTCGTGGCGTCGTAGCGTGCGCCCGCGGGTGGCGCGCGGTGCAGCCACAGCGAGACCGCCGCCACGGCGCAGGCGGTGGCCAGCCAGGCGGCCAGAATGCCGGCGATCTGCGATGCGCCGCCAAAGGCCGAAGCCATGCCCCAGGCCGAGAACACCGCCATGGTCATTGGCATCAACAGCACCCGGCGCAGGCCGGCGCTGCGCGCAAAGAGCTGGCTGGCGCCCAGCCAGATCAGGGCGGCAAGCAGCATCCACACCCAGGTGGGAGTGTGCTGGACGATGGCTAGCAGCATGCGGGGCTGCTGGGTGGCGAGGGTCAGAAGCATGGTGAACCTTTGAATATTGGCGAGGAGGCCGTACTCTCGCTGCCACGGCCTTTCCTGGCTACACGATTGCGACAGAATGCGAAATTCCCGCCGCCAAGTGCTTTATCGGTGCGTGAAATGCGTTGCCCTTGTGGGTCTTCTCCCGGTTTCGGCGGCGCACGTGCCTGCGCAAAAGCTGATAAGCTGGTTTCAACAAATGGTTACATCGCTCTAACGAATCTTCATTCGAGAAGGGCTGTCTTGATGCCACGTGCCGCCGCTTGCAGACGGCTCACCGATTTGGACGCCGCTTTCGTCTTCGCATGACAACCGACTGCCCACCACCGCCCCATTCCGCCAGTTCACTTGCACTGGGGCTGCCAGACAGCGCCATCCTGGACGTGATCACGCGCGGCACTGGCGCAACGGTGGCGCTGATCAATCGCGAGTTGCAGGTGGTCTATTGCAACGACGAATACGCACGCTGGTTCGAAACCACGAGCGATCAAATTGTGGGCAAGACCCTCATTGACCTCTATGGCGCTGCAGACAGCCTGCGCTTCATGCCTTTTGTCGAACGGGTGTTAGCTGGTGAGCGCATGGAATACCAGCGCCTGCTGCGCAACCCCTATGGCGCGGAGGATTGGCGCACCATCTGCCTGACGCCGGCGCGCAATGCCAGCGGCGAGATTGCCGGTTTCATCACCTCGGCGCTCGATGTGCACGAGCTGCAGGTGACCATGAGCGCCCTGCGGGCTGCGAACCAGCGCCTCTCCTCGCACATGGACAACAGCCCGTTGGCGGTGCTGGAGATGGACCAGGAGCTGCGCCTGCTGCATTGCTCGGAACGTGCCGTTCAACTCATGGGCTGGGAGCAGGAGGAGACGCTTGAGGGGCGCTATTTGCCGGATTTGCTTCAGTCGGTGGACGAGCGTCTGAACCAGGCGCTGCAGCGTCTGCAACAAGGGCACGAAGGGCAAAACCGTGCAGAAACCTGTTTGGTGCGCCAAGACGGCACCGAAATTCACGCCGAGTGGTTCAACTCGGCGTTGACGGACACGCATGGCAGTGTCACGTCCATCATGGCGCTGGTGCAGGATGTGTCGGACCGGGTGCAGATCGCGCGCCAACAGCAGTATGTGGCGAACCACGATGCGCTCACGGGTTTGTACAACCGCGCCGCGTTTCATGAGCAACTCGGCATCTCGTTGGCGCTGGCCAAGTGCGGTGGCAGCGGCGTGGCGCTGCTGTTCATTGACCTCGATGGTTTCAAGCGCGTCAATGATGAGCAGGGCCACCAGGCGGGCGACGAAGTCCTGCGCATCGTCGCGCAGCGGCTGATGGGTGCGGTGCGCGAGGGCGATACCGTGGCGCGTCTGGGGGGAGATGAGTTCCTCGTCATGCTCGACAGCGACCTCACGCTCCACGAACCCCATGTCATAGGGCACCGCATCATCGAAGCGCTGAATCAGCCCATGGTGGTGGACGGAAACAGCCTGTGCGTGGGCGCCAGCATTGGCGTGGCGGTGCACCCACCCATGGCGGGCGAGATCGACGTGCTAATGGGGGCTGCCGACCAGGCGATGTATGCCGCCAAGCGCGAAGGCAAAGGATGCCTGCGCTACGCCGATATGCCTGCCTGAGCGTTGCCCCCTTGGCCGCCTGGCAGGGCAATGCTTTGTTCGAAGCAAAAGAAATTGCCTGGGTCGTACGCTGCCTTGGCGCGCTGCAGGGTCGGGTAGGCTGGCCCCCAATAGGCGTCGCTGAAATTTTGCAGACGGCTGTCGGGGTAGTTCTGGTACACGTGCCCGTTCAGAAATGGGCGTACCAGTTGCATGAAACGATCGAGCCAGGCCTCCATCTGTACGCGCTCCTGCGGGTTGCGCCAGAACACATCGACCACCAAGTCGGCGTCCACATTGCGGTGAATGAAGGCGCTGTCCTGCACCGGGTAGCGGTTGATGGCGCCACCGTATGGCTCCAGGTAGGCAAGCGACCACGGGTTGGGCGAGGTGGCGAAGAAGTCGACGATGCTTTGCCACTGCGCCTGTGTAAGGGGTTGGCTGATGTAACCGCAGGCTTTGGTTTCGCAAATACCCTCTGGCAGGGCGTCGGGCAGCGTGTAAGGGTGGTCTTCGAGCCAGACGTTCATGTCCGGATAGGTCCCGGTTTTGCTGACCAGCAACTGTGCGCCGGGGATGGCGAGCAAGGGCGCAATGGCCTGCATGCCCGCCTCGGCCGTGCCGCAGAACATGCCCTGTGCCATGTACACCGGTTGCCCGTTCAGGATGCCCAGGTTCATCATGTAGCCCAGCGCATCCGGCGCTCCTGTGCGCATGTAGTGACGCTGCAGCAGTTCAAGCACCTGCGCAGCGCTGGCAGCATCCCAGCCAATGGACCAGGCCCAGACCTGGTCGAGCGGCAGCATGCGGTAGGTCACCTGTAGCAGCACGCCGAAGTTGCCGCCCGTGCCTCCGCGCATGGCCCACCACAGCAGAGGGTTTTCGCGCTCGCTGGCGGTGACGATACGGCCATCGGCAAGCGCCACGCGCATGGATTCGACCAGATCGCTCTGGATGCCAAACGCGCGTGAGGTGTAGCCATAGCCGCCACCCTGCACAAAGCCGCCGACACACACGCTGCCGCAGGCCCCGGTCGGCACATGCCAGCCGGTGTGGTTCATGGCAGCGTTGAAATGGTCGAAATCAGTGCCGGGCAGCACATGCACCCGGTGGGCCGGGCGGTCGAGCACCACGCCGCGCATTTCGCTCAGATCCACCACCATGCCGTCGTTCACCGAGTAGCCGGCGGTGCTGTGGCCGCCGCAGCGCACGGCCACCCAGAGGTTGTATCGCTGTGCGACGGCCAGGCATTCGAGCACATCGTTCTCACAGATGCAGTACACGATGAGCTGCGGGAATGCCTGGAACGCGGGATTCGACTCTTGCCGGGCGGCGTTGTAGTCGGGGCTCGAAGGCAGCACGATGCGCCCCGCCAGTGCCGCCTCCAGCCGTGCCGCAGCATCCCATGGCAGGGTGGGGGGTGCCGCCTGACTGGCCCCCAATGCTTGAAAATATGCTACGCGGGCGTCTTTGGCGAGGCGGGCTGGACTCTTGCGATGGGCCATGGAAATCTGCTCCAGAGAGAAAAGTCCTCGTGTGTAGCGCAACCTGCCTCACTTGCGCAAGCGAATCAGAAGCATTCTGTACACAGCCGGTGCCGCCATGCGCTTGGCGGGGCGGGATAATCCACCGCTTTCAGCACGCCCCGAGGGGCCAAAGGACGCACGCGTGGACACTGTTTTGCTGCTCAAGGCGGTCATCATGGGGGTGGTTGAGGGCCTGACCGAGTTTCTGCCCATTTCTTCCACCGGCCACCTCATCCTGGCAGGCGCGCTGCTGGGCTTTGACGACGACAAGGCCAAGGTGTTTGATATCGCCATCCAGACCGGCGCCATCTTTGCCGTCATCCTGGTGTACTGGCAAAAGATCCGCGAAACCGTGGTCGCACTGCCCAGCTCGCGGCAGGCGCAGCGCTTTGCCCTCAACGTGTTCGTTGGCTTCCTGCCTGCGGTCGTGCTCGGCCTGGCGTTTGGCAAGGTGATCAAGGAGCATCTGTTCACGCCGCTGGTGGTGGCCAGCACCTTCATCCTGGGCGGTTTCATCATCCTGTGGGCCGAGCGGCGCGCGCCAGTGGCCACGCGGGTGGCCACGGTGGACGATATGACGCCGCTCGACGCCTTCAAGGTCGGGCTGGCGCAGTGCCTGGCGCTGGTGCCGGGCACCAGCCGCAGCGGTGCCACCATCATTGGCGGCATGCTCATGGGGCTCTCGCGCAAGGCGGCCACCGATTACTCGTTCTTTCTTGCCATGCCCACCTTGATTGGCGCAGGCGTCTACAGCCTGTACAAAGAGCGTGCGCTACTGTCTGTGGGCGATGTGCCCCTGTTTGTGGTCGGGCTGGTGTTTTCCTTCGTCAGCGCCTGGATCTGTGTGCGCTGGCTGCTGCGCTACATCAGCAGCCACAGCTTCGTGCCCTTTGCCTGGTACCGCATTGCCTTTGGGTGTGTGGTAATGGCCACCTCTTTGGCTGGATGGGTGCGCTGGGACGCGGCATGATGCAGGCCATGCGCCCATTCCTCTTTCCCCATGCCACAGCACTCGCTTTCGTCGCGACGCTTCTGGTTCCTTGCGCAGCATGGGCTGCGCCGGCTGATGCGGCCCAGGCATCGCCCGTTGCAAAAGACCCGGGCTATACCTGGGCGTTGGGGCTGGCGGCGTCCAATGGACCCGACTACGCAGGGAGTAGCAAGCGCGGCAATAGCCTGCGCCCGGTCATCGGCGTGGACATTGGGCGCTACACCCTCAGCAGCGGTGGCGGTGGCTCGCTGCTCGATTTCGACTTGGAGCCGCGCTTCACTGGCTTGAGCGCGCGGCTGTTCGATGCCGAGCGTTTTCACCTGAGTGCAGGCTTGCGCATCGGCGGTGGCCGTACCCCTGACGCCGATTCGCCGATCTACGGCCTGCCCGATGTGCGCCGCACGCTGCTGGCGCGCCTGTCAGCAGCCTGGATGCTGACGCCAGAGTTCAGTCTGCGCAGCTCGCTTAACCAGGACTTGCTGGGTCGCAGGGGTGGAACCACGGTGCAGACGACGCTGCAGTATGAGTGGCAGGTGACGCCGCGCACCGAAATTGGCCTGGCCGCCGGTTTCACCCTGGCCGACGCGATTTATCTGCGCAGCTACTTTGGCGTACCCGCCGACGTGGCCTTGGTGCGTACGCCGTTCCCTGCCTATTCGCCCGGCGCAGGCGTGATGAGCACCGACTTGGGGCTAGAAGTCAAGAGCGCGATTACCGACCGGTGGATCGTGTTTGGCGGCGTGCGCTTGAGCCAACTGCGCAGCGATGCGCGCAACAGCCCGATCGTGGTCAAGCCGAACAACTATGGGGTGACGGTGGGACTTGCCTACCGCTGCTGCCATTAGCGGACCGATCCTGCAGCCACGCTCTCCAGATTGAGCAGCGCCGCTTCCACCGCAGCCGCCGTGGTGAGCGGCTGCTCCATGGGAAAGAGGTGCGTGCCGTCCAGCATCGAGATGCGCCCCTCGGTCACGCGCGCCGTCAGCGCCATGCCTACCTGCTGCATTTCGACCGAGGCAAGGCCGCCAACGAAGGCCGCCGGGCAGCGCAGCGGGTGCTTGCGCAAGAGCGCAACCAGGTTGTGCGGCAGTGTGTTGTAGATGGCGGTCTCCACGTCCCGGTCGAAGCGCAGCGCGCGCTGGCCGTCTTCGTCCTGCAGCCCGTGGGTGATGTAGTCGGCGAGCACCTGAGGGTGCCAGCGGGCAAATGCCTTCTTGCGGGCGAAGTGCTGCAGAGCTTCCTCATCGCTGGCCCAGTGCTTGCGGCGGCGGCTGCTGACCCGTCCGGGCGAAACCGTGCCCACCATCTGCGTGCGCTTGGCGACGTTGACCGCGTTGGCGCGCCAGCCGCTGATGAGAGGGGAGTCAAGCATGAGCACTCCGCGCGCGATTTGCGGGTGCAGGGCGGCGGTCATCGCGCTGACGATGCCACCAAGCGAATGCCCGACCAGAAACACCGGCCCACCGTGCTTGGCCACCGCATCGGCTGCGAAATCCGCCAGCTGCTGCACCAGGTGCGGCCAGTTGCTGGTGACGGGGTAGCGCGGGTCGTGGCCAAAGCGGTCGATGGCGCTCAGGGTGAAGCCGCGCTCACGCAGATGCTGAAAAAGCAGGCTGTAGGTGCCGCCTGGGAAGCTGTTGCCGTGCGAGAAAACGATAGGGGTCATGAGAGGAGGCGCGTTGCGTGGGCGAGCGGGTGCAGTGCGCCATGAGAGCGTGAGGGGCGCAAGTGTAGTGGCCTGTACTTGCGGGTGATGCCTCTATCATGAAGCGGTGTCTGCTCGTTTTCTGGGGTCCACCATGCCTGATGTGAATCCATGCGCACTGCGCGACCGTAGGCCGTACGGCATCCACCACCGCTGGCGCGCAGTCGTCTGCGGCGCAGCGCTCACCGCACTGGTGGCCTGTGGCGGTGGCCACGATGACGGGCCCGTGGCCGTGCAGCCGCCGATCCCGGCCAACCCGGTGGGGCGGGGTGAGCTCAAGGCCAGCAGCCCCTTGGGCAGTATTGCCCCGGCCGCAATCGCCGACGCGCTCGCCCTTGACAAGACGCAGGTGCAGGGTGTCGTGCCGCGCTATGTCGTGGCCTCCTGGCGGCTGGAATACACGACACTGGACGCCGACGGCCACGAGGTGCGTGCCTCCGGCCTCATCAGCGTGCCGCAAAAGCCTGCCGGCAGCACCAGTCCCGTGCTCAGCTACCAGCACGGCACCATTTTTCATGACGCCGAGGCGCCCAGCAACCATGCCGCGCCGAACGAGGTGGCGGTGGTGCTGGCCTCTCTGGGCTACGTGGTGGTGGCGCCCGACTACGTGGGGTTTGGTGTTTCGCGCGGCACGCCGCACCCCTATTTGCTGGCAGCGCCCACGGCGGCGGCGGTCAACGATTTCCTCACGGCGGCAACCTACTGGCGTGCCGCCAATGGGGTGCAGGACAACGGCCAGCTCTTCCTCACCGGCTATTCGGAGGGTGGCTACGCCACCATGGCCGCGCACCGCGACCTGCAGGCCAGCGGCTCGCCGCAGCTGGCCCAGTTGCGTATGGCAGTGCTCGGCGCCGGGCCCTACGACGTGCAGACCACGCTCGATAGCCTGATTGCTGTGGTGAGTGCCAAACAGCCGCTTCTGGGGGCCCTGATCAACCTGGGTTTTCTGCGCTACCTGGGCAGCAGCGTGCAGAGCGAAGTGCGCCGCGCCGTGCTGAGCCAGCTGATCCCGGGCGATGCCGACGTGGTCTACGACACGCGCTTCCTCGACAGCTTTTTTGCTGACGACTCACGTGCCATTGCCCAGGACAGCAGCGTCTACGACTGGCGCCCGCAGGTGCCGGTGGCGCTGTTCCATGGCCGGGACGACCAGACCGTGCCCTATGCCAGCTCAGTGAACACCCTGCAAGCCATGCAAAAGAGGGGCGCGGGCGATCTGGTGTCGCTGACCGATTGCCAAGCCACTCCGGCTGGCCACATTCCGTGCGTGCCGCCGTTTGTGGCGTTCATGCTGGGGCGCGTTGGGGCTGTGGCGCAGGGTCTGTAGCTTTCAGAACGTGTTTACGATCTCCCAGAGGCCGCGCAGCGGTCTTTGCGGGATGGGATGCAAGGCGCGGTGGGCGGCCAATAGCCCCGCTATTGGCAAGCGCCGCAACGCAGCAGACCGCCCGCAAAGACCACTGCCCAAAGGGTTGGAGCGAAATCGGGCGATTGGACGCCCCGGCTGCTTGCATGGGCATGAGCCCATGCGGCGCATCCGAAGCATCCACTCATCCCGATTTCGCTCCAACGCGGCTCCTGCGAGATCGTGAACACGTTCTCAGTTGCTGGCTGCCTGCAAGGCGGCGTCCACCGTCTTTTGTGCCTCGGCCAGAATCTGCGCCAGGTGCTCCGCCCCGCGAAAACTCTCGCCGTAGATTTTGTAGATGTCTTCGGTGCCCGAGGGCCGTGCGGCATACCAGCCGCTAGGGGCACTCACCTTGATGCCGCCGATGGCGGCGCCGTTGCCGGGGGCCTGGGTGCACACGGAGGTGATGGGTTCCCCCGCCAGCGTGGTGGTGGTGATCTGGCTCGCCGAAAGTGCGGCCAGCGCCTGCTTCTGCTGCGCGTTTGCCGGTGCTTCCACGCGGTCTGCGGCAGGCTCACCCAAGTCTTTGGTCAAGGCACCGTACAAGCGGCCAGGGTCGCTGCCGGTGACGGCGGTGATCTCGGCGGCCAGCAGGGCGGCGGCAATGCCGTCCTTGTCTGTCGTCCACGCCGTCCCGTCGCGGCGCAAAAAGGCCGCGCCGGCGCTCTCTTCGCCGGCAAACCCCAGGCGGCCGTCCAGTAAACCTTGTGAGAACCACTTGAAGCCCACGGGCACGTCGAAGACCGCGCGCTTGAGCCGGGCGGCCACGCGCTCGATCAGCGCGGTGGTCACCACCGTCTTGCCCACCGCCGCGTGTGCGCCCCATTTCGGACGGTGGCGAAAGAGGTAGTCGACCACTACGGAGAGGTAATGGTTGGGCGCCAGCAAGCCCGCGCCGGGCGTGACGATGCCGTGCCGGTCGTGGTCGGTGTCGCAGGCAAAACCGACGTCGAACCGGTCTTTGGCGGCAATGAGCCGTTGCATGGCGAAACGCGACGACGGGTCCATGCGGATCTGCCCGTCCCAGTCCAGCGCCATGAAAGCGAACTGTGGGTCCACCACCTCACTCAGCACGGTGAGATCGAGCCGCCAGCGCTCGGCAATCGCCGGCCAGTAGTGCACGCCGGCACCGCCCAGCGGGTCCACCCCCAAACGCAGCCCCGAGCCGCGAATGGCTTCCATGTCGATGGCGTGGTCGAGGTCGTCCACGTAGTGGCGCAGAAAATCGTGGCGGTGCGTGGTACTGGCCCGCAGCGCCGCTGTAAGCGGCATGCGGCGTACGCCTTGCAGGCCCTGCTCCAGATAGCGGTTCGCAGCCGCGCCGATAGCCTGGGTGATGTCCGAACCGGCCGGGCCGCCGTGCGGCGGGTTGTACTTGAAGCCACCGTCCCGTGGTGGGTTGTGCGAGGGCGTGGCGACGATGCCGTCGGCCTGCGCGCTGCTGCCAGTACGGTTGTGCACAAGGATGGCGTGCGAAACGGCTGGGGTCGGGGTGAACTCTCCACCCGGCGCCAGCATCACGTCCACGCCATTGGCGGCAAGCACTTCGAGCGCGCTGTCGCAGGCGGGCTTGGAGAGCGCGTGGGTGTCGATGCCCAGGAACAGCGGCCCGGCAATGCCCTGCGCGCGGCGGTGGTCGCAAATGGCCTGGGTGATGGCCAGAACATGCCATTCGTTGAACGACACGTCGAACGCCGAACCACGGTGGCCCGAAGTGCCAAACGCCACGCGCTGTACGGCCACGCTGGGGTCGGGGCGCTCGGAAAAATAGGCCGCCAGCAGCTGGTCCACGTCGATGAGCGCGGACGTCGGTGCGCTCTGGCCGGCAAAAGGGCTTTGGTGCGGGTTCATGGCTCAGGCCTTCGCTTGGTGGCGGCGCAGTTGCTCTTGCGCAGCGCGCACCACGTGGGCGGCGTCGAAACCAAAATGGGCCAGTACGTCCTTGCCGGGTGCCGACGTGCCAAACGAGTGCATGGCCAAAATGGCGCCATGGCGGCCCACATAGCGCTCCCAGCCCAGGCCGGAGCCGGCTTCTACCGAGACGCGCGCCTGCACCGCGTCGGGCAGCACGCTCTCCTGGTAGGCCGCGTCCTGGCGCTCGAACAGCTCCCACGACGGCATGCTGACCACCCTGGCGCGAACGCCATCTTTTTTAAGTTGCTCGTACGCAGCGATGCACAGCGCCACTTCGCTGCCGGTGGCCAGCAGCAGCACCTCGGGCGATCCCCCCTCGCAATCGGCCAGCACGTAGGCGCCATGGGCCACGCCTGCTGCGCTGGCGTACTGCGTGCGGTCCAGTGTGGGCAAGGCTTGGCGCGTGAGCACCAGGCTGGTGGGGCCATCGGTGCTCTGCATGGCAATCCGCCAGGCCTCCACCGTCTCGTTGGCGTCGGCCGGGCGCAGCACGCGCATGCCGGGCATCGCGCGCAGCGAGGCGAGCTGCTCGATGGGCTGGTGGGTGGGGCCGTCTTCGCCCAGCGCAATCGAGTCGTGCGTCCAGATGTAGGTGACGGGCAGGCCCATCATGGCGGCCAGGCGCATCGCACCGCGCGCGTAGTCGGTGAAGATCAGAAAGCCCGCCGCAAAGGGCCGCAGCCCGGCGAGCGCCATGCCGCTCACGGCGGCGCACATGGCGTGCTCGCGGATACCGAAATGGAAGTTGCGTCCAGCGAAACTGTGAGCGTCGGCTTTCGCGCGTTCGCCGTCGTCTGCCAGCGGACCAGGCTCGAAGACACCCGCAAAATCGAAGGTCAGCACGGTTTTGGTGGACGGCGCCAGGTCGGCCGCGCCGCCCAGCACCCAGGGTACCTGCCTGGCGATGGCGTTCTGCACCTTGCCTGCCGCGTCGCGGGTGGAGACCCCCTTGGCACTGGCTTCAAAGCGGGGCAATGGCGCGTCCCAGCCTTCGGGCAGCGTGCCCGCCTGCATGTGGGCAATTTGCTGCGCCAAGTCTGGGTATTGCACCTGGTATTTTTGGTAAAGCGATTCCCAGGTGGCATGCGCCTTTGCTCCACGCTGGCCGAAGTGCGCCTTGAAGTGCTGGGGCACAACGCTGGGCACCAGAAATTTTGCGTCCGGGTCCCAACCATAAAACTCCTTGGTCAGCCGCACTTCGTCTTCGCCCAGCGGCTCGCCGTGGGCCTCTTTCTCGTCCTGCTTGTGCGGCGCGCCATAGCCGATGTGGCTTTGCACGACGATCAGCGTCGGCAGGCTCGGCTGCAGGGCAAAGGTCTCGAGATGGGCAGACAGCTGCTCAATGGCGTTGGCATCTGCCACGTGCAGCACGCGCCAGCCATAGGCCTCGAAGCGCGCACCCACGTCTTCGGTGAACGTGATGTCCGTCGCGCCTTCGATGCTGATGTGGTTGCTGTCGTAGATCCAGCACAGGTTGGCGAGCTGCAGATGGCCGGCCAGCGAAGCCGCCTCGGCGCTGACGCCTTCCATCATGTCGCCGTCGCTTGCCAGGGCATACACCTTGTGGTCGAACAGCGTGAAACCGGGGCGGTTGTAGGTCGCGGCCAGCCAGGCCTCGGCCATCGCCATGCCGACCGACGTGGCCACGCCTTGGCCCAGCGGGCCAGTGGTGGTCTCGAACCCGGTGGCCCAACCGTGCTCGGGGTGGCCGGTGCAGCGGCTGCCCAGTTGGCGAAAGCTCCTGATCTCGTCGAGCGTGACCGCTTGGCCCAGCGAACCGCGTGCATCGTCGCCGCTGCCGGGCTTGACGTCGCCCAGGAACAGCAGGCCGTAGAGCAGGGCGCAGGCGTGGCCGCACGAGAGCACGAAGCGGTCGCGGTTGGGCCAGGCGGGTGCGTGCGGATCGTAGTTGAGGAAGCGCTGCCACAGGCAGTAGGCCGTGGGCGCCGCGCCCATGGGCGTGCCGGGGTGGCCGGAGTCGGCCTGTTGTACCATGTCGATGGCCAGGGTGCGCAGCGTGTTGATGCACAACTGGTCCAGCTCCGTGGCGGGGGCCGTGGCGGTTGTGGTGTCCATGGTGTCGCGTTCAGTCATCCCATCTCCTTGCGCAGTTGGCGGTAACGGCGCATCAGCGCGTTGGTAGAGCTGTCGTGCGCCAGTTGCGGCGCATCAACGGCGGCGAGCTCTTTCGCCGTGGTGCCCGCCAGCACCTTGCCCAGTTCCACGCCCCACTGGTCGAACGGGTCGATGTTCCAGACCACACCCTGCGTGAACACGCTGTGCTCGTACAGCGCCACCAGCGCACCGAGCGAGTGCGGGCTCAAGCGCTCGGCCAGCAAGCTGCTGCTGGGGCGGTTGCCTTCGAACGTGCGGTGCGGCGCAACGCTGGGGTCTGCGCCTTCGCTGAGTACCTGCTGCAAGCTCTTGCCGAAGGCCAGCGCCTCGGTCTGCGCGAAGAAGTTCGCCATCAGCAGGTTGTGCTGGCTGTCGCTGCCGCTGGCGTCTGGCTCCAGCGGGTTGAGCGTCTGGCAAAAGCCGATGAAGTCGCAGGGCACGGTCGATGTGCCCTGGTGCAGCAGTTGGTAGAACGAGTGCTGGCCGTTGGTGCCCGGCTCGCCCCACACAATGGCTGAGGTGGCGTAGTTCACCCGTGCACCGGTCAGCGTCATGTGCTTGCCGTTGCTCTCCATCGTGAGCTGCTGCAGGTAGGCGGGAAAGCGGCTCAGGTACTGCGCATAAGGCAGCACGGCTTGTGTCTGCGCCCCCAAGAAATTGGTGTTCCACACCGCCAACAGGCCCATCAGCACCGGCAGGTTCTGCGCCAGCGGGGTATTTTTGAAATGCTCGTCCATGGCGCGAAAGCCGGCCAGCATGTCGCCAAACTGCACCGGCCCAATGGCCACCATGAGTGAGAGGCCAATGGCCGAATCCATGGAGTAGCGCCCGCCCACCCAGTCCCAGAACCCGAACATGTGTTCCGGCGCAATGCCAAATTGGGCCACCCCCTCGGCATTGGTGGACACGGCCACGAAGTGCCTGGCCACCGCCGCGTCGCTGCCCAGTTGCGCCACGCACCAGGCACGCGCGGCGTGCGCGTTGGTCAGCGTTTCCAGCGTGGTGAAGGTCTTGGAGCAGACGATGAACAGCGTCTCGCCCGCGTCCAGGTCGCGCGTGGCCTCGACCAGTGCTGTCGCGTCCACATTGGAGACAAAGCGGCATTGCAGATCGCGCTGGCTGTAGTGGCGCAGTGCCTCGTACGCCATCACCGGCCCCAGATCGGAGCCGCCAATGCCAATGTTGATGACGGTGCGAATGCGCTTGCCGCTGTGGCCGCGCCACGCGCCGCTGCGCACGGCATCGGCAAACGCTGCCATGCGGCGCAGCATGGCGTGCACCTCGGGCACGACATCGACGCCGTCCACCAAAATCTGCGTGCCCGTGGGCGCGCGCAAGGCCGTGTGCAGGGCTGCGCGGTGCTCGGTGGTGTTGATGGCGTCGCCGCGAAACATGGCGGCAATGCGCTCGCTCACGCCGCATTGCTCGGCTAGCTGGAGCAGCAGGCGCAGGGTGTCGTCCGTGATGCGCTGCTTCGAGTAATCAAGGTACCAGCCGGCAGCCTCTGCGCTCAGGCGCTCACCCCGGCCGGGGTCGCTGGCAAACAGCTCGTGCAGGTGCTGCCCGCGGTGCTGCTCGTGGTGGGCGGTGAGGGCCTGCCACGCCGACAAGCTTGTCAGTTTTGGCGGTGTGCGCGGTGCGTTGAAATCGGTCATGGGTCGGTCTTCGCAGAGGAAGGCGTGGCTTTGTTGGCAAGGTTGTCCAGCAGCTTGGCCCAGGACTGCGAAAACGACTCTGCGCCTTCGCGCTGCAATTGCTCAGCCAGCGCGTCGATGTCGATGCCTGCCTCGCGGCATTGGGCGATGGTGGCGTCGCCGCCATTGCCATCGCCCTGCAGGCTTGGCTGCACCTTGCCGTGGTCAGAAAACGCAAACAGCGTTTTTTCTGGCAGGGTATTGATGGTGTCGGGCGCGGCCAGTGCCTCGACGTACAGCGTGTCGGGCGCCGCAGGGTCTTTCGTACCGGTGCTTGCCCACAGCAGGCGCTGCACATGCGCGCCAGCGGCGGCGAGGCGGTGCCAGCGCGGCAAGGCCAGCAGCTCGCGGTAGGCGCGGTAGGTCTGCGCGGCGACCGCGATACCCAGGCGGTTGTGCAGCGCGCCCGGCAGCCGCTTGTTGGCGGCCACGTCCCAGCGGCTGACAAAGAGCGAGGCGACCGAATTCACCTTGGCGTCCAGCCCTGCGGCCACGCGCCGCTCGATGCCGCGCAGATAGGCCTCGGCCGCCGCCTGGTACTGTGCCGCCGAAAACAGCAGCGTGACGTTGACCGGCACGCCAGCAAAGATGGATTCTTCTATGGCCACCACGCCCTCGGGCGTGCCGGGAATCTTGATGTACAGGTTCGGCCGGTCGGCCAGCTGGTGCAGGTGCACCGCCGCCGCAACCGTGCCCTTGGCGTCGTGCGCCAGCAGCGGCGAGACCTCCAGCGACACCCAGCCGTCCACGCCGCCCGTGGCTTCGAACACCGGGCGGAACAGGTCGGCGGCGCGGCGCAGGTCGGCAATGGCCAGGTCGAAGAACAGCGCTTCGCCCGCCTGGCCCTTGGACGTGCCGCGTGCAATCGCCTCGTCATACGCGTCCGAGGTGCCGATGGCGTGCTCGAAGATGGTCGGGTTCGAGGTCAGCCCGGTAATCGAATATTGCGTGATGTAGCGCGCCAGCGCGCCGCTGTCGAGCAGCGGGCGGGTGATGTTGTCGAGCCACAGGCTCTGGCCGAGCGCGTGGAGTTGTTGCGTGGCTTTCATGGGGTGTCCTTTGCGGGAGGGGACAGCACACTGGGGTTGTGCCAGCCGCCGTGCACTGTCATCAGCGTATCGGCTGCGGCGGGGCCCCAACTGCCTTGTGGGTAGGGTGTGGCGGGCATGTGCTCGGTGAGCACTGGGTCCACCACGCGCCAGGCGGCTTCAATGGCGCCTTCGCTGGCGAACAAGGCGGGGTCGCCCGCCATGGCGTCGCCCAACAGGCGCTCATACGGGCTTTGCTCGCCGGCTTCTTCTTCGGTCAGTACCAGTTCCTTTTGTTCGCCGGTAAAGGCTTTGCCGACGCGTTTGACGCGTGCTGCCAGGGCAATCACCGAATGGGGCGAGAGGCGAAAGCGCAGGTGGTTCACCTCGTCTCCGCCCGCGCCGGCATCGTCAAACAGCCGCACCGGTGGGGGTTCGAGCCGCACCAGCACTTCGCAGGCGGTGGTGGGCAGGCATTTGCCCGAGCGCAGGAACCAGGGCACGCCGGCCCAGCGCCAGGAGTCGATGGACAGGCGCAGCGCGCAGAACGTCTCCACATCGGAGTCGCCCGCCACCTGCCCTTCATCACGGTAGCCCTGGTACTGGCCGCGCACCAGGTCTTCGGGCCGCAAGGGCCGCATGGCGTTCAACACCTGGAACTTCTCGGCCTCCACCGCGCTGAAGTGCTGGCCGCCCGGCGGCTCCATGGCCAGCAGGGCGACGATTTGCAGCAAATGGTTTTGCACCACGTCGCGCAGGCACCCGGCGCTTTCATAAAAACCGCCCCGGCCCTGCACGCCAAAATCTTCGGCCAGGGTGATCTGCACGCTTTTGACGTGCTGGCGGTTCCACAGCGGCTCCAGGAACGCGTTGGCAAAGCGGAAGTAGAGCAAATTCATGATCGCTTCCTTGCCCAGGAAGTGGTCGATGCGAAAGATGGCGTTGTCGGCAAACACTTCCCGCGCCACCTGGTTGAGCGTGCGCGCCGAAGCCAGATCGCGGCCAAAGGGTTTCTCAATGATGACGCGGGCGTCCTGTGCCAGGCCCGCAGCGCCGAGGCTGCGGATCACCACCGGGAACAGCGCGGGCGGAATGGCGAGGTAGTGCGCCGGCCGCCGGGCGGTTCCCAGGGCTGCTTTCAGCGCGCCGAAGGTGGCGCTGTCCTGGTAGTTGCCGCTGACGTACTGCAGCTGCGCGAGGAAGCTGTCGAGCTTGCCACCCGCTGCCGCTGCGCCAGAGGCCTGCACGCTGGCGCGTGCGCGCGTGCGAAACTCCTCCTGGCTCCAGGGCGACGAGGCCACGCCAATGACGGGCACGTTCAGGTCGCCCCGCAGGTGCAGTGCATAGAGTGCCGGTAAGACTTTCTTGTGCGCCAGATCGCCCGTGGCGCCAAACACCACCAGGGCGTCGGAGCGGGCGGGTGGCTGCGTGCCGTCGTGCGCCATGTCAACCCCCGCTCGTGGGTGCGGGGCCGGCTTTTTCCGCATGCCCGCCAAACTCGTGCCGCATGGCCGATTGCACGCGGTTGGCAAAGTCGGCCTCGCCGCGTGAGCCAAAGCGCGCATAGAGCGCAGCGCTCAGCACGGGGGCCGGCACGGCGGCGTCAATCGCAGCCTGCACCGTCCAGCGGCCTTCGCCGGAATCGGAGACGCGGCCGGCAAAGTTGTCGAGTTGGGGGTCGGCGGCCAGCGCCTCGGCGGTCAAATCGAGCAGCCACGAGCCAATCACGCTGCCGCGCCGCCACAGCTCGGTGATTTCAGGCAGGTCCAGCGCGTACTGGTAGTGCTCGGGGTGGCGCAGCGGCGTGGTTTCGGCATCGACTTCGTGCTGGAGCTTGCCCACATTGGCGTGGTGCAGGATGTTCAGTCCCTCGGCGTAGGCGGCCATGATTCCGTATTCAATGCCGTTGTGCACCATCTTCACAAAGTGCCCCGCGCCGTGTGGGCCGCAGTGCAGCCAGCCGCGCTCTGCGGTGCCGCCGCCCGCCTTGCGGCCAGGAGTGGGTGTCAGCACACCGGCGCCGGGCGCCAGCGTCTCGAAAATCGGCGCCAGTTGGGCGACGGCCTCGTCCTTGCCGCCCACCATCTGGCAGTAGCCGCGCGTGAGGCCGGCCACGCCGCCGCTGGTGCCCACGTCGAGGTAGTGGATGCCCTTGGCCTCCAGCGCAGCGGCGCGGCGCAGGTCGTCGTGGTAGTACGAATTGCCGCCGTCGATGACGGTGTCACCGGGGCTGAGCAAGGGCACCAGACCGTCCAGCACGCCATCGACCACGGCGGCCGGCACCATGAGCCAGATGGCGCGGGGCAGGGCGAGGGCAGCGACGAAATCTTGCAGCGTGGTGCTGCCCGTGGCACCCAGGCCCACCAGCCGCTGGACGGCCTCGGCACTTTGGTCGTGCACCACCAAGGCGTGCCCGCCGCGCAGCAAACGGGTGCTCATGCTGGCCCCCATGCGTCCCAAACCAATCATTCCCAGTCGCATGCCATCGTCCTGTTCTTCCGCGTCGACTGGTGGTTTTCTGCGCGTTCGCGGCTGTCGTCGGCACGGGAAGGTGGGCAGGCACACGGGCAACACCCGAGCGTTTCGCGGTCCGGGCGCAGCCACGATGCTAGACCTTGCGCCGGGGCAAGGCTGTCGGCCAAGACCGACAGTGGCGTTTCGCAGGCGCCGTGGGTGCCACGCCGGTCACTGTTCCCAGAACGCTTCGATCAGCGCGCCCTGGGCATCGAGCAGCCACCATTCGATCACCACGCTGCGCGGCCCCAGCCCCAGAATGCCCAGCGCGCCGCGCGGCGCCGAGCGGCGCGGGCAGCGCCAGAGCTGGTCGCCGGGCTGCACGATGGCGAGCACCGCCTGGCGCACGCTGGCGGGCACTTCGGGGGCGTGCACGTCCACGGGCCGGTCTTCGCCGTTGCCGCTGTTGTTGGGTGTGTCCGGGTGTGGCGGCATGGCATTCCGTTTCTCAATCAGGCGCCCCCAGCGGCGCTGCGCGCCAGGTTCAGCGCCAGCAGGCGGCGCAGGATTTCGTCGTCAGGCATGTCGCCCGTGTAGTCGCGCCAGCCATAGGCCGCTGCCACGGCGGCGGCGAGCCAGGCGGGGCGCTGGTTGTAGAGCTGGGTGAGCGTGCGCTTGGCCCGCTCTTTCTCGAACCCCGCTTTGGCCACGGTGCGGTCGGGGTAGGGCGATGCGGCCAGGCCCAGCGGCACCACTTCGGGCACGCGCGCTGTCCATTCGGGCGGGTTCAGCCAGGCTTCGCGCAGGGCGTTCAGGCGCTGCGCGGCCTGGGCGATGGCGGTGGCGTGCTGCCGCAATACTATTGTTTCGATAGCTGGTTGCGCTTGCCCCATATGCGCTAGAGGCCTATTTGGCTCTAAATATTTAGCTGTGAAGGCTGGTCGGGGCGTCTGAGAACGCGCCATGCAGTCACAGGAGGGATACATCTGATGCACTGCCAGCCTTGTGGGGAGTCTCTACGTCAGGCAGTTCTTTTACAACTGCAGCCGTGAGAGCTTCGAAGCAATCTAGGCATGCTCTTACCGAGCCCGAAAGACATGTGATCCAGAACCTTTGGGGCAATTCGCTTCCACAAAGAGCGCTTGCTCTTCGTTGCGCGCGTAGGCAGGGCCGGGAACGCCGCCGGGCGTGCCCCATTTGGCGATGAAGTCTTGGGGGGTCATGGCAGGGCAAGTTTTGACTCAATAGCCGCGCAGCAGCATGTCGAGTGCGGTTTCTATTTCCAGCATTTGCGCTATGGCGCTGTTGCAGCTTTGGCGCAACTCAGACTGCAAGAAAACGGCAATACCCAGTGGGTGCAGGCGCACCGTTTGGCCGCCCACCGCGATGGCCGGGTTGAAGCGCTCGGTCATGCCGGGAAAGGCGCCGGGCCGTGCGAGGGGGACGCAGACGCGCTCGGCAAACTGGTAGAGCAGGTCGCTCTGGATTTCCAGCACAAAGGGGAAGTCGGCCCGGTCTGGCTCTATGGGGTTGGGGTAGATGTCGAATCGCGCCACGGCTTAAACGCCTTCGCTGCGCCAGCGGCGCACGCGCTGCGAGTAGGGTTCGCGCTCAGTCGCCCACGCGTTGTATTGCGCAATTTGCTCGGCATGCTGCTCTGCCCATTGCGCGGTTGGCGCGGTGGTTGCAGGCTGCGTGCCATAGCGAGCCGGCTCTTCCTGCACCGAGGGGGTGGCCGGCACCACTTTGACGGGGTGCATCACGATGCTGCCGTCCGCCAGGGTCTCGACTTGGAACAACTGTCCGGCGTACCTCTTGCCCAGCGAGATCTGGCCGCTGGCGCCCACTTCTTTCAACATGGCATGGCTCCTGGTGCGTGTCATGCCATCATGCGGCATGAAATTTCACGGGTCAAGCTCTAGGGCAATGCTGAACAAGTCCCTCACGCGCCGCGCATCCGCACCTCGGGCGGTCTGCGGCGTTGCAAATCCTCGCCATAGCTGCGGCTATGGCTGCGGTTTGCGCCTTGCATCCCATCCCGATGCACGGCGCGCATCATCATGGTGACTTATTCAGCATCGCCCTAGGCATCGCTGCCTTGAGCTGGTACAGCGCGTCGAGCGCCTCGCGTGGGCTGAGCTTGTCGGGGTCGATGGCGGCCAAGGCGGCTTCCACGCGGCTGGGGGCCAGCATTTCGGGCGCCGGCGGTGGGGCGAACAGGTCCACTTGCAGCTTGCCTTCGCCGGCCCGCGCCTCCAGGGCTTCGAGCGCGTGGCGCGCATGGTTGAGCACGGCGGTGGGCATGCCGGCAAGTTTCGCCACCTGAATGCCGTAGCTGCGGCTGGCCGGGCCGGGGGCGATTTCGTGCAGGAAGACGATGTCGCTGCCCGATTCGGCCGCGCTGACATGCATGTTGACCGCGTGGCGCGCTTTGGCGGGCAGCTCGGTCAGCTCGAAGTAGTGCGTGGCAAACAGCGTGAAGGCGCGGGTCTTGTCGTGCAGTTGGGTGGCGATGCTGCCGGCCAGCGCCAGGCCGTCGAAGGTGCTGGTGCCGCGGCCGATTTCGTCCATCAGCACCAGACTGTGCGGCGTGGCGGCGTGCAGGATTTGCGCGGCCTCCAGCATCTCCAGCATGAAGGTCGATTGCGCGTTGGCCAAGTCATCCGCCGCGCCAATGCGGGTGTGGATGGCGTCGATCGGGCCGAGCCGGCAACTGGCGGCCGGCACATGGCTGCCGATGCTGGCGAGCAGCACGATCAGCGCCACCTGGCGCATGTAGGTCGATTTGCCGCCCATGTTCGGGCCGGTGATGACCTGCATGCGCGTGTTGGCGTTGAGGCGTGTGCTGTTGGCGATGAAGGCGCCGCTCGACGTTTCCGCCAGGCGCGCTTCCACCACCGGGTGGCGGCCGGCTTCGATCTCGATGCAGGGCTCGCCCACAAACTGCGGCGCGCACCAGTTCAGCGTGAGCGAGCGCTCGGCCAGGCAGCACAGCACGTCCAGCGTGGCCAGCGCCTCGGCCAGGCGGGTGAGCGCCGGCACGTGGGGCTGGAGCTGCACCAGCACCTGGTCGTAGAGCCATTTCTCGCGCGCCAGCGCCCGCTCGGAGGCCGACAGTGCCTTGTCTTCAAATGCCTTGAGTTCGGGGGTGATGAAGCGCTCGGCGTTCTTTAAAGTCTGGCGGCGGCGGTAATCCTCGGGAACTTTGCCGAGTTGGCTGCTGGTGACTTCGATATAGAAGCCGTGCACCTTGTTGAACTGCACGCGCAGGTTGGCGATGCCGCTGCGTTCGCGCTCGCGCGTTTCCAGGTCGAGCAGGAAGGTGTCGCAGTTGGTCTGGATGGCGCGCAGCTCGTCCAGCTCGGCGTCGTAGCCGGTGGCGATGACACCGCCGTCGCGCACCAGCGCGGCGGGCTCGGGGGCGATGGCGCGCGCCAGCAGGGCGGTGCAGTCACTGGGCGGTGTCAGCGCAGAAAAAATATGGGTCAAATAGGGCTCTGGCGCATACCCTGCTTGCGCTAGCAGCTCTGTTTTTTGTAGTGTCTGGCCCAGCGCCAGCAATTCGCGCGGGCGCACCTGGCCGAGGGCCACGCGGGCGGTGATGCGCTCCACATCGCACACGCCCTTGAGCGCGGCGCGCAGGCGCGTCCAACTGCCGTCGTTGCGCAGCGCAGTAGTTGCCGAGAGGCGTGCGCGGGCCGGGGCGCGGTCGCGCTCGGGCTCCAGCAGCCAGCGGCGCAGCAGGCGGCTGCCCATGCCGGTCATGCAGGTGTCGAGCAAGGAAAACAGCGTGGGCGCGTCGTCGCCGCGCAGCGTCTTGACGAGTTCGAGGTTGCGCCGGGTGCTGGCGGGCAGGTCGATCAGCTCGCTGCCCCGCTGCACGCGCAGGCTGTGGATGTGCGTCAGTGGTCGGCCCTGCGTGTGCTCGGCGTAGTGCAGCAGCGCGGCGGCAGCGGCGTGGGCCTCGTGCAGCTCGTGCGCGCCAAAGGCCTGCAGCGTCGCCACTTGCAGGTGCGCGAGCAGGGTGCGCTCGCCCAGCGCGGCGTCGAACTGCCAGTCCGGGCGCGGCGCCAGCGGGCAGCCAAAAACGCCTTGCTGGCGCAGGGTTTTGAGGTGGTGCTCAAAGCGCTCGGTGGCGCCGGCGCTGTAGATCAGCTCGCTGGGCGCAATGCGGGCTAGCCAGGCGGGCAGTTCGTCCAGTGCGCACTCGGCCAGCAGCACGCAGCCCTGCGTCACGCTCAGCCACGCCAGGCCGCAGCGTGCGCGCTTGCCGGCGTGCACGGCAAGCAGGGTGGACTCCTGCTTGTCGGACAGCAGCTCGGTGTCGGTCAGCGTGCCGGGGGTCACCACGCGCACCACCTTGCGCTCCACCGGGCCCTTGGCGGTGGCCACGTCGCCCACCTGCTCGGCAATGGCCACCGATTCGCCCATGCGGATGAGGCGTGCCAGGTAGTTCTCAAGCGCGTGAAAGGGCACGCCCGCCATCACCACGGGCTGGCCGGCCGACTGGCCGCGCTGGGTGAGCGTGATGTCGAGCAGGCGGGCGGCCTTTTCGGCATCGGCAAAAAAGACCTCGTAGAAATCGCCCATGCGGTAGAGCAGCAGCGTGTCGTGATACCCGGCCTTGAGGGCGAGGTACTGCTGCATCATTGGGGTATGAGGGATGGGCTCCTTTTCTTGCGATGTCAATTTGAAAGTCCGTTTTAAATCAATAAGTTACGATATTTTAATGGAGCCATTCGTGCGGCATAGGCCTACCATCGCCACCATTCGCGTGGGGTTGGCGTGAATGTGCACCTGCCCATTACTTTGTTGCAAGTCGGACTCCGTCAACATCAAGCACCCCCTCGCTTTGCATTCGTCTCAGCGTTCTGTAAAGCGCTTCGTGAGACAGCCCAAGCTCGGCTGCCCACGACTTGCGGGATTGGTTGAGAGTCAAAATACCGTCGGCGCCTTCGGATTCAATGTAATGGCTGATGCGGTCGGCCGCGCTGTTGAGGCTCAGGCGCTCGCATTGCGCCCGAAGTTTTCGGATCTCTTTGGTCAACTGCGATTGCCAAGCGCTGCGAAATATGGGGTCCTCTTCCAAGGCGGCGCGAAACGCGGCGACGGGAAGCATCAGGATGGTCGTGGGCTTGGTCGTGATTGCATCGCAGTGGTAAGAGCGGGCTTCAAGACTCGCCTCGGCAAGGAAGCCGCCCCGCGAGCGCTGCAATATCACCTCGCTGCCGTTGCGGGCCAATCGAATCAAACGTGCCTCCCCTGAGACCACCAAATAGACGCAACGGACGGGATCACCAATGCGAAAGAGTGGCTCGTGTGCCTGTGCATCAAGGCGTTTGGCTTGTTGGCGCAGGCCGATCGGGATCAAGCCTGCGGCGGGTTGGGCCTCAATGAGGGAAGGCCAGTCCAGCTTTTCGATGGCGGATTGCATATGATTTGGATCATAACCCTATAGGGCTATGGAACCATAGGATGGGGCAGCGTCGCTATCAGAGAAACACCATGTTCAAAACCCTCATCACCTCATGTGCCCTGGCCACTCTCGCATCGGGAGCACAAGCCCAAATGAGGGGTTCCACGGCCATGGACCATTCAAACATGGACGATGCCGCCCATATTACGATGATGGAACAAACTCAGCGCCAGGCCGCTGTCGCCGAGCGCGGCAAGGATGTGATGCCATTCAGCCTTGCGGCGACCACGCACGTCTTCAGCAAGACCGCCGAGGGCGGTGTGCAACAGGTGGTGGCCAAGAGAGCCACCGATGCGGCGCAAGTCCACTTGGCGCGTGGCCATCTGCAAGAGATTCGCGAGCAGTTTTTGAAGGGGGATTTTTCAGGGCCATCGCACATTCACGGCCAGGACATGCCCGGTCTCGCCGAACTCAAAGAGGCAAAGGTGGGCCAAATCGCGATCGACTACCAAGACATCAAGGGCGGCGGCCAGTTGACTTACAGGACGGCGGATGCCTCTTTGGTGGCAGCCCTGCACACATGGTTTGACGCACAGCTTGCCGACCACGGCAAGGATGCCATGGAAGGTCACGCCAACCACGGCGATATGAAGTAGCAAAGAGCGCTACTTCGTCTTTAAAGCGTTGGTGTGCCGCACTTGGGGTTGTGATAGATGCCGATTTCGATCATGCCGATTGGACCTCTGAACGCTCATACCACCCTTTGCTGTTGTTGGCGATGCTCACCACCAGCAACATAGCGGGCACTTCGATCAACACGCCCACCACGGTCGCCAGCGCCGCCCCGGAGTTGAAGCCGAAAAGACTGATCGCAGCGGCCACCGCCAATTCGAAAAAATTGGAGGCACCGATCAATGCGGATGGGCATGCAATGTTGTGCTTTTCTCCTGCCACGCGATTGAGCCAATAGGCCAGCGCGGAATTGAAAAACACCTGAATCAGGATCGGCACCGCCAGAAGGCCAATCACGAGAGGCTGCTTTAGGATCGCCTCGCCCTGGAAGGCGAACAGCAGCACCAGCGTGGCGAGCAGGGCCGTGATCGACCACGGTCCGATTTTGGCCATTGTGGCGTCGAATGCCGATTGCCCCTTGGACAGCAGAAATTTGCGCAGCAACTGCGCCAGGATCACCGGAATCACGATGTAGAGGGCGACCGAGGTCAACAGGGTGTCCCATGGCACCGTGATGGCGGACAGGCCCAACAGAAACGCCACCAGCGGCGCGAAGGCGATCACCATGATGCTGTCGTTGAGCGCGACTTGCGAGAGCGTGAACAGGGGATCACCGCCAGTGAGTCGGCTCCACACGAAAACCATGGCTGTGCACGGCGCGGCAGCCAGCAAAATCAGTCCGGCAATGTAGCTGTCGAGCTGGTCAGGTGGCAAAAGTGGAGCGAACCAGTGGCGAATAAATAGCCAGCCGAGAAACGCCATCGAGAACGGCTTGACCAGCCAGTTCACAAACAGCGTTACGCCAATGCCCTTGACGTGCTTGCGCACTTCGCCCAGAGCGGAGAAGTCCACCTTGACCAGCATCGGGATGATCATCACCCAGATCAGCAGGCCCACCGGCAGGTTGACCTTCGCGATCTCCATGCGGCCAACCGCTTGAAACACGCTGGGCAGGAGTTGTCCCAGCGCGATGCCAGCGATGATGCATAGGAACACCCATACGGTTAGATACCGCTCGAACACGCTCATGGGGGCGCCGGTCGCCCGTTTTGCTGTTGCCGCACATTGGACGCTCATGTCATTCCTTTGCGAGTTCGCGGGCGGTTGTTTGAAGCAAAGCCTTGTCCAGCTTGCCAGACGGCAGCTTGATCAAAAGGTCAAACCGGCACTTGATCAGGTGAACGGTCTTGCGGAAGGCTTCAAACTTCTGGTCATCGGGCGCGTCGCCTTTGGAAGGATCGTCAAGCATCCATTTGGCGAGCGTGTCAACATGCACATGGACATGGAATCGTTTCATGGGGTTTGCCTTGGTGGGGTTAGCGAAGTAATCGGCCCGCCCGTGCCGCAAATCGTGCCGAAGAAACACGTGGCGTTGGCCTGCCGAATATGGCATGGTGGAACGCAG